>PHBP01000011.1 GCA_002842035.1 Candidatus Cloacimonetes bacterium HGW-Cloacimonetes-2
CTCCCTTTATTGACACGTTCAATCTGTGTAGCGATACCATCTAAACAACCGGCAATCTTAGCATCGATATACCGGAGTCTTAATCGCCCCTATACTCGATTTATAACAGGCCATTGACCATACTTTTACTAAATCTCATCCTAAGTCATATTCTTGATTTTGCCTGCATCCTGTCAAGAATTATTAAGCAGTATAAATGCTACCATAACTCATAAGGCACTATCATCCTGATCCTATGGCGGGTAAGGGGGGAACAGGTACTTACCCTCCTCGCTATTACCAAATCCTTGTCTCACTCGAAGCTCAGATGGGTGCAGCCCCTGAGCATCCCCTGTGAATCCCCTGTGGGACAGCAGAGTCACAGCTGCTAACCAGCAGTTGTACAGGTGCTTGCTAAGAGAAAGGCTAATGCGCTTCTATTGAATGGATGCTTGTATCCTGCTTCTATCCTGCTTCTATCCTGCTTCAACAGGCATCATAGAGCTGTCTTATAATGCTTTATGATTGTTTCATCTAATGGGAGGTTACAGGGGCGCTTTAGTTAATCTGCTGCCAGATAGGATATTGACTCAATAGAAAAGCTGTAGTAAGGTAGCAATTAATATTAGTTAGCTTAGACAAGATCTTGTTCGGAGTGTATTCACCATAAGGCAGAAGTACCGGTATCCAGTCCTAAGACAATGCTTAGCAAACAGAAAGGACTATCAGGCTATGAAAGCTGAGTATTGGCGGAGCTCACGTAAGTACTTATCGATCTATTATTTTGGGAAATCAAGAGAAGAAATTCAATAAAGAGATTGACATGAAATAGGCTCATTTATTTTTGGTTTAAATGTTTAACAAAATATAAAGAGGATAAGATGCCACAACACAAATCGCCCCGTAAGAGAATGAAGACCGATGCCAAGCGTCAGGCTCGCAACAATTATGTCAAGAGAACTATTAAGACCCTTTCCAAGAAGATTTTGGCAGATATGCCGGTCGAAGAAAGAGAAACTATGTTATCAAATCTCTATTCCCAGCTTGACAAAGCCGCCAAGAAAGGCGTGATTCACAAGCGTACTGCTTCACGTCGCAAAGCCAGACTTGCGGACTATGTAAACAAAGTCCAGGCAGAGAAATAACTCTTTATTATAGATATGCTAATCAGGCGGTAGCGGAATTGAAATCTGTTGCCGCCTCTTTTCTGTAAAGAAGTATAGACATAGCCAAATGGCAATCCGCAAGAAGAAAACTCCCGTCCACCGCAGCATAAAAAAGCGCTCCCTGCCAATACGCATACTGCGCTTTATCCTGTTTGCCCATCTCTGGTTTTGGGGAATCATCGCTTTCCTATGTCTCTTGTATAGCCTGGTAAATCCGCCTCTTACGCCATTGATGATCTCAAGATGGATAGAGCGGGGTTATCAGATTCAAGACCACGAATATATCAAGCTGGAGCGTATTCCGCCGCGCACCCAGAATATGCTGATCGCTTTGGAAGACGGCAACTACTACAAGCACTTTGGCTTTGAATGGTCGATGATCAAAGAGGCACACCGGCGTAACCAGAAGTCCGGGAAGATACGCTTTGGCGCCAGTACCATCAGCAATCAGCTTGCCAGATCACTCTTCCTTACCACTCACCGCAACTATTTTAGAAAGTATCTGGAGATTCAGGTTACAATTATTATGGAAGCCCTGATGAGCAAGAAGCGGATGCTGGAGCTATATTTGAACTATATCGAATGGGGCAAGGGAATATATGGCATCGAGACTGCTTCTTATGCCTACTATGGCAAAAGCTGCAGCAAACTAGGCCGCACACAATCGATGAAGCTGATCTCAATCATAACCAATCCCATAAAATACACACCCCAGACCTATCATAAGTCGCCCTCCGCAAGAGCACGTTACGCAATGTTGCAGCGCTATTTCTGATGGACGAGAAGTTTCTATACCATATCTGGGACGCAGGCCACCTCAAGACAGACCTGAAGACGATATCGGGCAAACCGATCAAGATAGTCTATCAAGGGCAGTTCAATACAAACCGTGGTCCGGACTTTTGCAACGTTATCCTGCAGATCGGGGATGAAGCCATCAAGGGCAATGTGGAGATTCATCTCAAGACAGGAGATTGGCAGGCACATTCCCACGATGATGACTATCATTACGATTCTGTAATCCTGCACGTAGTTCTAAAGCACAATCAAGCCCAGGATTATACTATCAGGGCAGATGGTACACCGATCGAGATATTGGAACTGGACAAACAGCTATCCGAAGATATCCAAAAGCTGCTGGCAGAACACATCCCGGAGCAGGAAGCAGGCCTGAACCGTTATTGTGAACTCCTATCAGCAATCGATAACGACAGCTTGATCGTGACCCTGGGTCTATACGGCAAGCTGAGATTTCACAGTAAAGTACGCAGATTCAATGCGATGCTCTCGATCAGTGATTTTGACCAATTGCTCTATGAGGGGATGATGGAGGCTATGGGCTATGACAAAAACAAACTTAATCTGATTGGCCTGGCACAAAGCATTCCGATCGCGATGATCCGCAAATGGTACCTGGACGGGCTCAAGCGCGAAGAACTAATCAGTATCTTCCTGTGCTCCAGCGGTTTGCTCTCCAGATGCGGAAAGCTCTTGCCGGGAGATTACATTGCTGAGCTTTGGAGAATATACGAGTTGCAACATCACTATGCACGCAGGCTTGCTACAGACTGGCAGCTTTTCCGGATCAGGCCTCTGAGTCATCCGGTGTACAGGCTGATAGCTCTCCTAAACCTGATTTACGATAGCCTGGGCACAGGTACTCTCAGCTATTTCCTGTCTGTAATCGAGGCCGAATGCAGCGATCACAAACAGAGGCTAAAGTTCTTTATGCAGTTGTTTGCGTGTCCGACCGAGCCCAAGATGCCCCGCCCGGGAAAGAGCCTGATCAATACGATGCTGATCAATATCTATCTGCCTGTTCTCTATCTGTATTACGATAAACACGCTCTTTATACCCAAAGAGACCGCATTCTGGCAGATTGGATGAGTGCAGATGCCTTTGACGATAACCACATTACCCGCTTTATGAGCAAGCATATCAACGAGAATCAGCGAAGCAAGATCAACACACGTGCTGCTTACCAACAAGGGCTGATCGAGCTATATCATCGTCACTGCCGGTATCATCTCTGTACTGAATGTCAAAAGGCATGGAACGATCTCAAGAATATCTGAGCACATCCAAAAAAGAAATTGACACGATAAGAGCCACGTAAAAGCATTGGCATCAGGGGTGATTATCACAGTTTCCATACCCCGTAATCACAGCATTATGTCCGTAAGATATACGGGCTTGGAGTTTTATGAAATACACATACCTTTTGATAGTGCTGAGCCTCTTGATCGCTCTGCCGGCTTGTGACAAAGATAAAAAGAAGCTACCCGCCAAGGAAATTGCCCAGGAACTTACGAACTACTCTCCCCTTCCCTCGATCAAACTAATCACCGAACAACTTAAGATTTTAAGCATAAATCAAATCCTGCCCAGCCTCTCCACCGAGCCTTATCAATCGGGCGGAGGAATCTACAGAGACTACTTTGCAATTGGTGTGATCAGCGCTGAATTGATGATGGCAAGCCATACTGCTGACAAAGTAAGATTTGAGAAGAACTTTACGGCGCTCTCTGCACTAGCCGCTACGACAATGCTCGGTGATATTGAACAGGAGAGCAAAGACCAGGTCAGAAGAATGGTCAGGGATAATAGCTGGGCAGAACTGGCGACCAGTATGGATGATCTCCGCAAGAAATATGAAGCTCAGCTTTGGGAAACCAATAGTTATGAGCTATATTCTCTAATGCAATTGGGAGAATGGAGCAGAATACAAGCTCTGGCTATAGATGTTCTCAAGAGCACAGACCGGATGGATCAGAGTAAGATATTGCTACAGGCTGAGTTTTGGCAGCTTTTGTTGCAGAATATGCAGTTGGTCGAGAGTCCTGATCTGATCGCAGAAGACTATTTCCGTCTGATCTATGACGAGGTGATCAAGATAGAAGAGATTCAGAGCAAAGCTGCTTCGGCTACGCTGAGTGATGCTGATCTCAGCAGTCTGAGAACACATTCTGCCAAGATATTGGAATTGATGACGAAGTAAGGAGCTTTATGAAAGCAAGGTTTGCAACGCCTGTTTGGCTGGCTTTTGCCCTGGTAATGGCAACTGGCGGGCTACAGGCTATTGGTATCTTTCGGATTGAGGATGCTCCCCACGATGCGGGAAATGCCCTGATCCTGAAGTGGAGTGGTTTTTCTGATAGTACTGCAATAGTTATCGCCAAAGCCGATAGCCTTGGTGTCTATCAGGATATGGAGACATTTGCGGGAGCATCGGGAGAGCTGAAGGACGAAGAGCTCAATCCGAATGAGGCTTACAAATACCGTCTATCTGCTGATGATGGTATAACAATCTATGCAACAGGGACTCCCAAAGAGCAGTGGTTCTATCTGGATAAGCTCTCCTTTCTTTTAATGCTGATAGCCATCAGTGCCGCTATCTTGATATATATCTTCCTGGCAAGGCGCGGAAAAGACCTCTTTATCAGGAGAATCAACGGCTTGGATTCGATGGATGAAGCAATTGGCAGAGCTACCGAGAAAGGCAAGCCAATCCTCTTCGTGCCCGGTATCGGAGATCTGGATGATATACAGACCATTGCCAGTATGACCATCCTAAGCCATCTGGCATACAAAGCTGCAGAATATGATACCGATCTGATCGTCCCCTGCAGGTTCTCTATGGTGCTTTCTGCCTCCCGTGAAGTAGTCAAGGAAGCCTATCTCAGGGCAAACAAAGCCGATACTTACAAGGAACAAAACATTTTTTATCTTACTGATGATCAATTTGGCTATGTGGCAGGTATCGATGGCATAATGGTGCGTGAACAGCCTGCTGCAAACTTCTTTTTGGGCACCTTCTATGCCGAATCGCTGATTCTGGCAGAGACGGGTTTTAGCACCGGTGCCATCCAGACTGCAGGTACCGCACAGGCTCATCAGCTTCCTTTCTTTGTAGTCTCCTGCGATTATACACTGATAGGCGAAGAGCTCTTTGCTGCTTCTGCCTACCTCTCCAAAGATCCCCAGCAATTAGGCAGCCTCAAAGGACACGACTTTGGCAAACTCTTGATCATAGTCCTGATAGTAATCGGTATCCTGATGGAAATCCTGGGGCAGAACTGGTTTGTATCGTTCTTCAGCAAGGAATTGGGATAAGGGGGCTGTGAAATGAAGAAGAACTTACCTCTGCTGCTCGTACTATTTGCCGGCCTAATTGTAATATTGTCTGAGTTTATCCCGCACAGACCCTTCAGCTCGATCAACAAGACCCTGGAGCAATGGATTATGATCATTTCCGGCTTTGCAATGCTACTGGGTCAAGTAAGCCTGATCCGAGTGAATAGCACCAAGATCAAAAACAAGGTCAAGGACTGGCCTTTCTATCTGGCGGGCTTGATTAGCTTTGCCACTATGCTGATTGTTGGCGCATTGTGGGGTATGGAACAGACCCGCGGGATCCTTGGCAATGGCGAATCAATCCAGGCATGGCTGGGACTCAAGCCCTTTGACTATCTCTTTGAATATGTCTATCAGCATCTTTCTGCAACGATGTTTTCCCTCTTGGCTTTCTATATCGCTTCTGCTGCCTACAGGGCTTTTATCATCCGCAGTTTTGAATCCAATCTCCTGATGATTACAGCTGTGATCGTTATCCTTGGCAGGAGCAGTTTTGGAGCGATGTTAACAGGCTGGCTGCCTGATTCGATCGGCTTCCTGCATCTGCCCAAGCTCACTGATTTCATAATGGAGTTTCCTAATTCTGCTGCTCAGAGAGCTATTATGATCAGTGCTGCATTGGGTATAATAGGCAGCAGCCTCAGAATAATACTGGGTATAGAGCGCAGCTATCTGGGAGGTGACAAATGAAGCTAAGTCCTCTCGCAGAACGCAGAATAATCTATTTGGTGCTCTTTCTGGCAGTGATGCTGCCCCTCCTCTTCCCTATCGGCTGGAAGACAGAAAGCTCTGCCCATGTACGAATGGCACACAACCTGGTTGATAAGATGCCTGCTGGAACAGTTGCCATCATCTCTTTTGACTATGATCCAGCCTCGATGACGGAGTTGCAACCAATGGCAGAGGCTATGATCGAGCATGCCTGGTCAAAGGGACACAAGATCATCGCTACTGCTTTATGGCCTCAGGGTCCTCAATTGGCTGATCAGGCTTTCCGCAATGTAATGGCAAAGTATCCAGGTAAGGTCTATGGTGAAGATTACGTCAATCTGGGCTATAAGGTAGGCGGAATGGTCACCATTCAGGCTATGGGACGCTCGATGGCGGAGATCTACCCCACAGATACATCCGGTATGCAGTACAAAAGCATCCCCATCCTTGCCAAAATTACGACGATCAAAGATATCGCATACATAGCCTCGATGTCATCCGGCGATCCCGGCATCAAGCAGTGGATTATGGCTGCTCACGATATGTTCGGAGTGCCTGTTACCGGTGGCACTACTGCCATCTCAGCACCGGGCTTTATTCCCTATATCAACAGTCAAAACCAGCTTATAGGGCTCTTGGGAGGTCTCAAGGCAGCCGCGGAGTATGAAGGCTTGATCGGAGTTGATGGTCCTGCCACAGCCAAGATGGATTCACAATCAGTAGCCCACTTACTGATACTGATCTTCATCGCAATCGGTAATATAAAGGTCTTTCTGGCAAAGAAGAAAGCCCGCAAAGTAAACATCGAGGAGGTGAACTGATGGCTGAGTTTATGAGTGTCTTCGGATTGTATCTGGGTGCTTTCTTTACCTTTAGTATCTTCAGTTTCCTCTACAAGGACAATCCCTTTTACAAGCTGGCAGAGCAGGTCTTTGTAGGCCTTTCGGCTGCCTACTGGCTGATCTATATCGTATACAATACACTTCTGCCCAATCTCTTCACCAAACTTGTAACCGATTTCAGCGGCAACCTGATCCTCCTGATCCCGGCTGCCCTGGGCGTAATGATGCTGATGAGGCTGCATCCCAAGACACAGTGGGTTTCACGCTATCCAATCGCCTTGGTGATCGGTGTATCAGCCGGTATCAGTATGCTGAGATATATGAAGAGTGACCTGATCCAACAAATGACCGCAACGATGATCAATCCAATTGTTCCCGGATCGCTACAGACTACGATAGGCAACTTTCTGCTGATCATCGGCACTATCTGCGGGATATATTTCTTTTACTTCAGTAAGAAACAAGAAGGAGCATACGCAGTCCCATCCAAGATTGGAATGTGGTTTTTGATGGTAAGCTTTGGAGCGTCCTTTGGCTATACAGTTATGGCTCGTATATCACTGCTGATCGGACGTTTGGAATTCTTGCTCAAAGACTGGCTGCATATTATAAACTAAGAGGTACATTATGGAACAACTCCACCAACGGTTCATTAAATCCGCGAAACAGCATTCTAACAGAATGGCTGTGATAGACAAAGCTACGGACAAAGATTACACCTATGGCCGGATGCTGATCGCTTCATTGATCCTCAAAGAACAACTGGCAGGTATCCCCGGCAAGTATATCGGAATGCTCCTACCCACTTCAATGGGAGCTATGCTGGGCGTGATCGGTGCTCTCTTCAATGGAAAGATCCCTGTGATGATAAACTATGCCACCGGAGCTATCGAAAACTGCAAGTATGCTCGCAACAAATGCAACTTCAAGACCATCATCACCAGTAAGAAGCTGCTCGATAAGCTTGGGCTTGAGCCCATAGATCATATGATCTTTGTGGAGGATATCCTGCTCAAAGTGACAGCACTATCCAAGCTGAAAGCTGCTTTGATGAGCAAGCTACCCTATTCGGTTCTCAAGAAACTGGTTCATAGCGGCCCGTTGAACGAAGTATCCGTAATCCTCTTTACCAGCGGTAGCGAGAAAGAACCCAAGGCTGTGCAGCTTTCTCACCGGAATATCCTGCAAAACGTGGATGCCGTACCCAAGCTGGTAACCTTGGATCACAACGACGTTTATATGTCTATCCTGCCGATGTTTCACGTCTTTGGGCTCACCACCCAGTTCTGGCTTCCCGCCCTGATGGGTGCTACGATGGTGACCTATCCAAACCCCTTGGAATACAAGACCGTGAGCGATCTGGTACGTGAATACAAAGCAACCTTTATGGCTGCCACGCCTTCCTTCTATTACGGCTATTTGCAAAAGTCAAAGCCCGGAGATTTCAGCACGATGAGACTGGCGATGTCCGGAGCAGATAAACTGCCGGATAAGATCTTTGAAGGCTTTATGAAAAAGCATAATATCCCCGTTTATGAAGGTTACGGAGCTACCGAAACCAGCCCCGTGATCTCCGTGAATTACCCCGGTAATCACAAGATGGGCAGTATCGGGAGAGTGATCCCCGGTGTGCAGGTACGTATCGTGGACGTCAATACCGATAAGATCCTTAGCCCAAATCAGGAAGGAAAGATCCTGGTCAAAGGCGATAACGTTATGGAAGGCTATCTTGGCGATCTTGAAGAAACCTCATTGCGTATCCGCAATGGCTGGTATGAGACTGGTGATATCGGAATGATCGATGAAGATGGTTATCTCTGGCACAAAGGCAGGCTCAAACGCTTCGTCAAAGTAGGCGGTGAGATGGTCTCCCTGGTCAGAGTCGAAGAAGTTCTCTCCAAACTTCTGCCGGAGAACATCATCTGCTGCGTTGTGGACGTTCCTCATCCCACCAAGGGAGCAGATGTAGTCGCGGCAGTTACCACAGGCAATTTTGACCAACACGCAGTCCTTAAACAGCTCAAAAAAGAGCTCCCAGCTATCGCTATCCCCAAACTCTTTGAAGTAATAGAAGATATCCCGATGATGGCTTCCGGAAAGGTCAATTTCCGCGAAGTGGAGAAGATCTGCCGGGATAAGAGTTCCAAAGGCGAATGAACAGCAATCACCTAAAATACATTTTTGAGGCAGTCCCCGTCAGGCTGCCTCATCTGATTTCCACTCTTTGCGACATTGCTTCGCGCATCTGGCAGATGGGCTGGGCAGAAGCCAACGCCGGTAATGTTTCGGTGAATATCACGCAAGATCTGATTGACCAATACCTGATCAAGGATGCTGATCCCGGCCAGTACTATCTGGTCTCCCGCACAGGATCTCGCTATCGCCAGATATCGAGTGATCCGATGGCAGCGCTCGTCTTGATCTGTGTAGCTGATAATCAGGACAGCATCTATCCCATAGGAGCAAGACCCACTTCCGAATGGAACAGCCACAAAGCCCTTCAGAAGATGTTTTTGGGCAGACAGAGCTCACCCATGGTAGTGCTCCACGTGCATCCTGATGAGGTTATTGCCGTCTCAAAGTCCGAGCTGTATTCTGATCAGGAGCGTTTTTGCAAAGCTCTGCTCGATACTCTGCCAGAGATGAAATACTATCTCAGTGAAGGTATTGCACTCGCTCCTTATGAAGAAGCGGGAAGTATCGAGCTGGCAATCGCTTCAGCGGATTGTGTATCAAACTGCAAAGCCCTGATCTGGAGGGAGCACGGTCTTTTGGCATTTGGCAAAGATTTGGATGAGGCATTCGATTATCTGGAGATCATCTGTAAAGCTGCCAGGATATATTTCCTCACAAAGTAAGCTAGTTATCAAAGTCTAAGTGTATCCCAAGCAAAGTCTTAGTATCACTTAGGCTTTCTTTCTTCACTTTATCTCACCCTTGATCATCCGGATATCAAGCCGATATCAAGAGCAAATCAAGTCGAACCCGGTTCGACTTGAATTGCTCTTGAATTGCTGGTGATCTGCTTTAGACCATAGGGATTCAATCGGGTCACACCCAGGAACAGGTATCACAAAGACACTATGTATAGAAATGATAGATCGATCCTGTAGATAAAGTTTAATTGATTGATAAGAATGGTGTTGAGCTTACTTCTTGAGATGCTCGTGCAGGAAGTCGTGGTAGTCCTTGTTATTAAAGACCAGCTCTTCGTAACTTCCTTTGTGGCAATGGCCTTGAGAATCGATGTAGAGGACGCTGTCGATATAACGCAGGGTCGAAAGACGATGCGAGATCACTATGGCGCTGATGCCCTCATAGTGCTTGTCTATATCGTTCCAGAGCTTTTCCTCATTCTCAGCATCCAGAGAGGCAGTGATGTCGTCCAGTATCAGCAGTTCAGGCTTCTTTGCCAAAGCTCTGGCAATGGTAATCCGCTGTTTCTGTCCGCCTGATACACCCAAACCTCTTGATCCGACTATGGTCTCGTCCTTCATCGGGAAGTCACCTATCTCAGCTTTGAGCTGAGAAGCTTGCACGGCAGTGTCGTAATCTTGATTGGATAAGTCTTTGGAGACAAAGCCAATATTATGCCTGATGCTGCCACCAAAGAGTACAGGCTCTTGCGGTACGAAACCGATCATTTCCCGGAAACTGGCAAGATCAATCTGATCGAGGTTTGTACCGTTTACCATTATGCTGCCGTGGTTGGGCGGAACTAGCCCTGCCACCATATTGGCAATAGTGGATTTCCCTGCTCCGGTAGAGCCGAGGATCAGCATACGCTCGCCTTTCTTGAGCTCAAAGCTGCAGTCCCGGATCACAGGCTCCGTCTTATCAAAGTATTGGCAATCAACTCCTTGGAAGGTTAGGCTTTCAAAGCTGCTGAGCTGCTCTCCCATCTGTCTTGCTTCACAGAAGCTGGGCTCATCCTTCATCTCCTCCAAACGGTCGATATTGACGAAAGCCTGCTTGCCCGAAACGAAGAGCTGAGGCAGATCCAGCAAGGGATAGATCATCATACTCATATAGGTGTAAAAAAGGAAGAAGGTGCCGACCGAGATCTGCCCCTTGACTGCCATATATCCACCAAAGAGGATGACCGCGATCTGAGCAAAATAGTCGATATACTCATATATCAGATGCAGGATGGCATTGAGCTTTACGACGCTCATCTCTGTCTTGAAGCGTTTTGCCAATGCTATGTCAAAGAAGCGGTTATACTTCTCTTCTGAAACAAATGCTTTAACTATTCTGATCCCGGAAAAGCTCATCTCAAGCTGGGAATTGATATCGCTGATAGCGCGTTGATTGCGCTCAAAGTTCTTGTAAAGCCGATCCGATGTAAGATAAAACACAGCCATCATCAGAGGCAGAGGTGAGATCGAAAACAGGGTCAGCTTCCAATTGATCGAAAACATCACAGCCAAGCTGAAAGCTATCATACTGAATGAGTTAAAGGCTCTAAATATACCGGAGCAGAGGAACCAACTGATCTTGGGGAATTCAGATAGGTCATCCGTGAGACGGGTAACAATATCACCGGTACGGTATTTCTGGAAGAATCTATAGTCTTTCTTGGCTATAAAGCGGAAGTAAAAGAGCCTGAGAGCGTGTTCAAACCTAAGATTGACCAAGGCTCTGAAAGAGGGATAAAAGCCCGTGATCAACTGAGCCGATCCTATTGCCAAAAAGAGCATAATCACGCGCCATATCTTGTCCATTGCAGCCTTGTATTGGACGGGATCGGCTTTGAGTATCTCTGCAGCGGGAAGATCCTTGAGGATATCGATCAAACTGCGGAAGATCATAGGGAAGGCGATAGATACAGCAGAAGAGAGCAATGTAAAGAAGACCATTATCACGATGAACCACTTCTGAGTAGCCCATTGACGGAAGATCCAGCGAAGGTTCTTATTCACTCTTATCCTCCGAGAGCATTTGCAGTTCAACCAGTTTGCGGTATTCTTCCGAAGTCTGCATCAACTCATGGTGATTTCCTCGGTCGATGATCTCGCCATCTTTGAAGAAGAGGATTTGATCAGCCTCGAGGACAGAGGTAAGCCTATGCGCCACGATCACGGCAGTCTTGCCTGAAAGTACAGTCTTCATGGTGCGTTGGATCTTGGCTTCAGTCTGCGGGTCAATCGACGCAGTAGCCTCGTCCATAATGATCAGTTCGGGATGAAAAGCCAAGGCTCTGGCAAAAGAAATGAGCTGTTTCTCACCTTGAGAGATGTTCTGCCCACGCTCTGCCAGCTCTGCATCCAAGCCCAGCTCTTGATTGTGGATAAACTCGTCAAGCTGAACGATGTTTATAGCCTTGTGCACGTCTTCATCCGGCACTTCGTCGTTGTAAACTCTTACATTCTCCAGGATTGAGCCGGGGAAAAGGAAGATATCCTGCAGGATGAGTCCGATCTTGGAGCGCCAGGCTCGAAAGTCCAGAGAAGAAAGCTCCTGTCCATCGATCAGGATGTGTCCTTTTTGGATGGGATAAAAGCCGCAGAGCAGGCTGATCGCAGTCGTCTTACCGCTGCCTGATGCACCGACAAGGGCAAGTTGGCTTCCCTTGGGTATGGTAAAGCTAACGCCCTTGAGAATCCACTCTTCATCTTTATAGGCAAACCAGACGTCTTCAAAGACGATTTCGTGGTCGAAGCTTGGCTGTTTTGAGCCTGTAAAGAGCTCATCCTCAGTACCCAGTTCGGTAAGCTCCAGTATTCTTTTCAGAGATACAAAGGATCTCTGGATCTGCATTACGTTCTCGGATATGTGCATAAGAGGCCAGATCATCCTGTACATGTATTGCACAAAGATGATCAAAGTACCCAGGGTAATTGCCCCCACCAGTATCTTGGGAGCGGAAATCAGGATGATAGCCACCACAAAGACGACGTTGAAGATGAACATGAAGACACCCTGAGAACCGTACTCAATAAAAGATGTCTTGGTCTCAAGATTCTTCTTGGCCTTTGAGGATTCTTCCAGCTCCTTGATCACCCGCTCTTCCTGATTCAAGACTTGGATCAACTGCATACCTTGCACATAATCGGTAATCTTTGCCGTGATATCAGCATAACGCTCGCGGATACGCTTGTAAAACTTGGATAGATACTTGATTAGAAACCAATACACTACAATGGAGACCAAAATGGCAGGCACCATCAGGGCGGTGATCCCGGGCTCCCTGGTAAAGAGAACCACAAACACACCAACAAAGAACAGCATATTTCCGATTATCATTATGGAAAGCTCGCTAAAGAGCACTTTCACCCGCTCGCTATCGCTTTCCACCCTGGCAATCAGCTCGCCTACGGGTTGTTGGTTAAACCAAGGTATGGGGAGCTTGAGAAGGTGCTTGAAGACGCTTGACTTAAACTGAGTAATGATCTTGATTCCCAGCCTTGAGAGCAGCACGATCTGCAGATATGATAATAGACCGGAAAAGATTACCACGACAACAAAGAAGATACCGTAGCGAAACATCTCTGTAAGGTCGTTGTTTGGAATGCTCTTGTCTATGATATGAGCCAGGATGAGGGGATCAAGCAGCCTTAGTGCCGAGGTCACAAGCATCGCAAAAAGACCAAATAAAAGCAAGCCCTTGTCCTTCTTCACATACGGGAGGAGGAGCTTGAGGTAATTAGTTTTGGCTTCTTTGCTTTTGCTCACGGTAACACCTATAGGTCAAATTGCAGTTGTAAGAACTATGCTCCGGTATAGCCGGAGCATTAATATCCGAATAATCAAGTAATGGTCGGGATGACTGGATTCGAACCAGCGACTTCTCGGTCCCGAACCGAGCGCGCTAACCGGACTGCGCTACATCCCGACCGTATTTGGGCAAAGCTTTTCAGCCGCCATCTTCTGTCAAGACTATTCTTTGCCGATTGCTTTGAGTAGTCGCTCCGCATCCTCCGCTGTAATCTTGCCGCTTTCCAGCATCTCAAGTATCTTCAGCCGGCTTTGTTCTGCGATGTTTTCTTTCTCGGCAGCTCTGAGATCAAAGACGCCAGGAGCTACCTTGCGGATTGTTTTAAAGACCTTTTCGGTGATCTTATCACCAAGTTCGGGATCAACCACGTGTGCAAAACCCGAGCCCATTATCTTATCTTTGAAGCCCTTGATAGACTCCGCATTGACCTTCTCCTGGAAGCTCTTGCTAAACTCCTGATAGGCATTCTGCAGATCTACTCCAATCGCCTCAACCCTGATGCTGAGCTTTTCCTTGGCATCAGCAAGATTGGGAGATTCCGCCAGTTCTTTGAGCTTGGCAATCGCTTGCTGGATGGCTTCTTTGATCTTCTCTTCCGGGATGGCATCCAAACCCTTGTTCAGATAGGTGATCAGGTTTTCCACAAGCTTTCGAATATCTTCCCTGTCTTCCAAACCCTTGGCTCCTGCCAGAGCAACTTTTAGCTGATCCAGCTTGCTGCGCAGATAGTCCAGATTGAGGTGACGGTCATAAGCCAGCTTGATCACGCCATTCTCTGTCTTAATCTTGATAATGGCAGGATTCTCTCCTGTCTTGAGGATATAGCTGTCATCCTGCTTCTCGTATGGGACGCCAAGTTTGTTTTTGATCACGCCCATTTCGCTCTCCGCGGTGATCTCAAATCCCCACATCTCGGGCAGAATCAGGCTGATCACACCATTCTCATTCTCAAAATTCATCCTGGCATCTTCGACCGGGAGACTTTCATAATAGATTACACCATTCTCGTTTCTGACCTCTACCTCACGAAAAGCGGAGGAACGCATCTTGATTGCGCCATTCTCACTTTCAATCTTGAGGCTATCGCCGCTCAGACCATCCGTGGAAAGTGGACCGTTTTCCATTACAACCTTGAGATCTCCCTTCAGATTGTGGATCTTGATAGGACCATTCTCACTCTCCAGATGCATCTTGCCTGTGCAGTTCGAGAACACCGCCGGACCATTTTCCATCACCATTTCGATATCTGCTTCCACACCATTGACCGAGAAAGGATAGTTTTCCCCCTCCAGCTTCAGCTTGCTAAGCTTCGGGATCATTATTTCTATCTTGAGGACAGACATCTTTCCCCGATCAAAGCTATCATCCAGTTCATCCAGATCTATCGTGATATCGCCGGATTTATTCACAAGCTTGAAGTAGTCTTCAAAATCCTGCTCTTCTTCGTCCGATTTTACTCCAAAATTTGCTACGATGATCAGTTGATCAGTCTCTGATTGACTCACGGAGACCGGCCCCATATTGTTTACGATCTTCAGCCGATTGGCTTCGTCAAAGCTATAAGCCTTTTCAAAATAAGTAGTTTTCATTTTGTTCTCCTTGTTTGAATCATGTTAAGTGCTTCATCGACCGAGATGAATCCCTCATCCAGATCATTGATTATATCGCTGAAATCAGCCTCTTCAGGCTCTGTTCCCTTGATCTGGCGAATGATCTCCGCCAGCCTGTTTTTGACGGTGGGATAAGAAATGTTCAAGCGCTTTTCCATCTCTTTGATATTACCTTGAACCATCAGAAAAAGACGCACGAAATCAAGCTGCTGAGCGTTTAGAGCGGCAAACCAAGAGCTCTCGAAGCTACCCCTCAAGCTGAGATCACAGTGCGAGCAGTATAGTTCCTTCACCTCGAGGTGATTGTGACAAACCGGACAATTTGCTATCTTCATATGAACCTTCAATCTCATTATTGACTATCTGAAGACTAATATAATCAGCACCTAAGAAATGTCAAGCTCTATTTTAATTTTTTTAATAATGGCTCAAGCCAGCAGTTCAGATTCTTAATTCACGGGTAAAGGGACTGCATTTCCCAATACGCTTTAAAGCCTTATCTATAGCGCTATTTCCCCTACCCGCTCCTTAAGAATGGCCGGGAGATTCCCGGGAGATTCCCGGGTGTTCCCCGGGTGATTCCCAGGTCGCGACCTAGGGATCGCCTGCCCAATGCCTGACTTTGACCTGCGAGTTCTATAGGGAGGCTAAAGTCTTGTAGAGATGATAGTAGAGGTTAGTTTTCCAGGAGATTAACAACAGTGCCGACTGGAATCAATCGGCACTATAGTATTATATTACAGATAAATAAGTATTACTTAGCTAATTCAAAAAGTACCAGCTCAGACTGGCGTGGAGGGATCGTGGGATCGGATAGGTCGCGTAGAGATCGGTATCAAAGATGTTTTTGAAGGCAACCGTGAAATCAAAGAGACGGCTGATCTGGACGCCTGCCCAGATATCAGTGATGGCAGAGCCCTCGATCAGCACGGGAGTAACGATCGGCAAGTAGTAGTCGCTGTGCCCCCAGATGGAAAGTCCTGCCCTGATGGTATTATGCCTGGGCAGGTTCTTCTGCAGGATCATACTGCTTTGATAACGCCACTGAGGGATCTCGGTGAGTTTCATAAAGGACTGCTGTGCTTCATCCTGAGACTGGTAATTGACTGTCTGCTTTAGTGATAGATCTATCGTTCCAAAGCTCCTGCCATAACCCAGCATCAGATCGAAATAAGGGAGATCTTGCTGTGTGGAATAGTCTCCAGTCCCAGTGATCGCCACCCCAGCCTTTTTGAAGCTGCGTAAACCGCCCTGTAGCCGGGCACTAATACCATAGTAGCTATCAGTATTCAGAATAGCGGCATAGTCGCTGGTAATGAATTGCTCCTGTGCGTCTCTGTCAAGACCACCAAAGAAGGCATCTTCCACCATGAATGCTCTGGGTTCCAAACCATTGTAGGATACATAAATCCCGGGATTGAGCCCCAAAAGATGGATAGACAACTTAGCCTGGGCTGCAGGATCTTCCCAATCGTAGAAACGTCCGGATATCTGTGCCTTGAGGAGTTCACCATTGTAGTCGTAATCTGCCCTGATTAAGTCCTTAAAGCTCCTGCTACCAGCCGTGTTGATCGGACTAAAGTCCAGGCGTTGATTGGCTCGTTCATACGCCAGATCCAGCGAATGCTTGCCCAGGGCAATGTCCTTGGATACCCGGTATTGCCAGTATCGATTCCGGATATTATCTCCGGGCAGGATAATAGTCTCAGAAGCTAAAAGCATCCCGAGATCGAGCCCATTACAATTCATACCGAGATAAAAATGACTCAGTTTATGATCCAGAGATATGTTTGTGGCTCCCCAATAGACCGGCAAGAGATCCTGCGAGCTGTTGTCCTGAGCCCAGGAGAGGATTTCCATCTCAAAGCTTACCGCTCCCAGATCAAGCTCAAAAAAATCACGGATCGAGCTCTGATCGTGATCCAGCCCCGTCCAGAGCCCTGTTTGCACCAGAAAATCAAAGCTGTTGTACAATCCGGTATTGCCAAACAAGCCTGTTTTCTTTACACTTCCACGTGCATAATTGTACTCATAATCTCCGAGGGCTGCCTGGATATTGCTAAGCATAACCGGATATGGATACTTGTCTTCACTAAAGCTGATCTCGCCAAGACGCAGACTTTGCCTGGAGAAATTGTCATAGACCTGTAAATACAATGCCTCAGACCACAATCCCGGCAAGAGGGAAAAGCCGTTCCTTCTGATGCCCAGGCGTTTGCTGTTGATTCCCAGAGAGTGGTAATTGGCGCGATAGATATCCAGTGAATTGTAGTTAGTACTGGGCTCTCTCAACATACCGTGAAGATAAGGATTGCGGTAATCCCTGTCTAAGGCAATCCAGGTTTCCACCTGCTCGCGATCTACCTTCGGAAGCCGGGGCTCGGTAGCAGTCTCTGTAGAAACAGGCTCTTGCTCCAGTGTGTCTTCAGTCGCAGCTTCGTCCGTGATCTGGGCGTTGAGTGAAAAAGCCAGGATTAGCAGTATCAGAGCCAGGAAGCTTCTTTGTACCATTGAATGGTCTCCTTGATGTGTTTGTTGAGATCGGGAACGGGAGCGTAGCCTAGCAGTTCTTTTGCCTTATCGATGCTGCAGAGCCAGGCTTCTGCCATGAATTCTTTCATCTTTTCGCGATTGACGATCAGGGGTTTGCCCAGTACTTTGCCCGCCAGATCGCCCAAAATGAATGCTAGCATTGCAATAGGGGTGGGTATGAATATATTCATAGTCTTCACATTAAGAGCATCAGCCATGGCACGACTGATCTCTGTCTGAGTATAGGTCTTGCCATCCGCAGCAAAGAATATCTGATTATAAGCTTGGGGATTGTTCATACAACGGCTGATCAAATCAGCCAATTCACTGATATGTATCATATTGGAGTACTTCTCTTTGAAGCCGAGCTTCACTATATAACCTTTCTTGCAGATCCTGGCAAGCTCAAGGAAGTCACGATCTCCCGGGCCGTAGATCGGGCAGGGACGTATGATGGTATATGGCAGAGTAGATTCTTTGGCAAGATGCTGTTCTGCAAGTAGTTTGCTCTTGCCATACCAGGTAAGCGGTGCGGAGGGATCGCTCTCAATAACGGGCTTTCCCGGGCTGGTGGGTCGTGAAGCGGCAAGGCTGGAGATTAGGATGAATTGACGCAAATTAGGGCTGGCATTGGCTGCGTCCAGGAGCTTTTGAGTAAGTCCCAGATTGGCATCCAACATCTCTTGATAGCTCAGAGTTTTGGTCTTTCCAGCATTATGGATAAGTATGTCCACATCAGCGATAAGCTCGGCAAGATTGCTGGGATTATTATAATCTATTCTGCGGATGGGGATATCACCCAGAAGGGCTGTATCAGCACTGGGGCGTACCAGAGCAAGAGGCTCATATCCTTTTGATCTGAAGTAACTCAATAGCCCACTACCTACAAAACCATTGGCACCGGTGACAGCTATTCTCATTTATTTCTCCATAAGAAAATACAATTGCAGCCTGAGGGGGTGAATATGCCAAGATGGGGGATTTGGTCAAGGGAAATATCAGGGGAATGAGGCAGGACTGAAGAGAGTGGTGGGTGATGAGGGACTTGAACCCCCGACCACTTGCGTGTAAAGCAAGCGCTCTCCCAACTGAGCTAATCACCCACTGCTATATACATTGTTTTACTGGTCGGGGTGAGAGGATTCGAACCTCCGACCCCGTGGTCCCAAACCACGTGCGCTAACCGGACTGCGCTACACCCCGCAGTTATGCCACAAAAAAGTACTCCCTTTTTTCGTCAAGACATTTCGCCATCTTGTTCAGATAAAGCACGAGTTATGCTGAATAATCGTTAATCTCCCTTGACCTGTCTTGTTGATATTGCTTAGCTACAAAGTCTTTGTTGAAAATAAGTATTGACGTAATAGCAGCTTCCGATTATCTGGATCAATTAGGATAAAAAGAGTATTATCAAGGAGATAGAAATGGCCAAGAATCATCGTGGAAAAGGCTTGAACAGCCTACCATTACACGGCAGAGGCGAATGCCCCGTTTGCAAACGTACCGGTGTCAAGCTACTTTATGATATAAAAGCTGCTGACAAGACCGTGAAAGTCTGCAAAGTTTGCAAAAGCACTCCAGCTGAAAAACTGAGCGTATAAATCAATCTTGAAAAATAGGAAGATGACAGATTTGTATATGATTGTCTTCCTATTTTTTCGTTATAACCGCTATACCGGGCGTAGGTTTCTAGCTTGAAGCCACTCAAAGAACTGGGACAAAACTTCCTCAATGACAGCTCAATTGCCGCTGAAATTGCTGCATTGGCAGATCTAAAACATGGAGAGCGGATCTGGGAGATAGGTCCCGGTAAAGGTATCCTCACAAATGAGATACTGGCTTATGACGTTGATCTTACTGCTTTTGAGCTGGATCGACGTCTGGAGCAACCATTAAAAGAGAGATTTGGCAACAAGCTCAATCTTATCAGGAGCGACGTCCTGAGGGTCAATTGGCAAGAATTGCTGGATCAATCACCCCAAAATGTCAAGCTGGTAGCCAATATTCCATATCAGATCACATCTCCCCTGCTTTCAAGGCTGGAGGAGCATCGTGCTCGATTCGATAAGGTAGTCTTGATGGTGCAAAAGGAAGTTGCAGAGCGTCTGACAGCCAAGGTGGGGACCAAAGACTACGGTCTGATGACTATCCGGATGCAATTGGTCTTTGATATCGAGATCGGGCTTCAAGTAAACAGGGTCTTCTTTGATCCTGCTCCCAATGTGGATTCTGCCGTGATAGTAATGCGCCCGAGACAGGATAGTCCCCGGCACAGAGATCCGGAGCTATTCTATAGATTGATTCACCATGCCTTCCAGCATCGCAGGAAGACTCTGCGCAACAATCTGCTGCATATGATGACCAAACTTCAGCTTGCAGCGCTCGAAAAACAGAGCCGGTTTGACCTTACCCGTAGGGGAGAAACCTTTAGTGAAACGGAATTTATTGATCTCTGCGATCTTATTGCTGCTCTCACTTACAGCTCTGAAAGCACAAAATAGCTCGCTAGATTTCTACCTCTACAACAACAACAGCGTCCGAATAATCGATAACTTCTTCCTTTACAAGCTTTCTCCTGCAAAGAAAACCAGCCTTCAAGTCAAGGGTATCAGTTCAAACGAGACCAGATTAAACTTCAATCAAAATACCCGCCGAGCCAATCTGGAAATGGCTCTCGGGGTGGAACAGGGCATCTTGAGCCACAGTATGCTTAGTGGCTTTGACTATCATTTTGACAAGAATGATCTCGAAACAGAGCTTGCTGCTTTCCGTAGCAGGACGGCATATATGGGGTATGGACTCAATATCTCACCTATGGATAGCCTCAATTTCAATGCGCAGATTAATGGTTACCTGAAACGTGAGCAGGATAGGTATGTCAATACTGCCGAGCTAAACGGCGATGGATATCAGTTTCAAAGCAGGGCTTCCTACGGCTATGTGTCAAATACTGGCTACCTTGGATTGAGCGGTAATCTGGATATCAAACAGCTTGATTGGGAAGATTATCAAATCTATGGCGTCAATGCATACCTGGATCAGAGTCTGGGTGCTGCCTATCTGAATTCGCTCTTTAGCCTGAATAGCAGAAATGATAAGCTCTACACCCTCCAAGAAAATACAGGTCAGCTTAGTAGTTACGTTATCACAGATAGGCAGAAACGCTGGAACCTGATCTCGGATAACCGATTGGAGATTGATGCAGGTGACTATCTTGGGTTTAAGATATCCAATACTTATTCTCAACGCAAGACCAGCTTGGACCAAAACATCAATCGTAACAACGCAGACTTCCAAAATCAAGCCAGTCTGATTACAGAATTTAGACCTACTCAAAACCTGAGACAATTTATAACTCTCAATCACAGCTATGCGATCAAGGACTTCAGTTTCTCCAATGCCAGCAGACACTCAGATCTGAGATTACTCGGCTCAAATCTGATCTGGGAGTATCTACCCGGTGATTCACTGAGTGTCGGCGCCAGTATTGATCTTCAACGCACCAGCTATCCCTATGACGACCACAGGCTGGATAACGATCTTCGCCAGTTTGGGATGAAGATGAGCTGGAAACATTATTATAAGGATCGAATCCGTCTTGGTACCCACTTCCTCTGGTCTATTAAGGACGATGTCTATATCGATAGCCTGCTCTCCGGCAATAATACCAGGATCAAAAGCTTGAGCCTGCTCCCTGAATGTAGCATCTTGCTGGGTGATCGCCTGGCTCTCAGGCAAAACTATCAAGTGAGAGTGGATTTTACGGATTTCCTCTACAACACAGAAGCCAATGGACTCTATCGTCAGTTTGGTGCTCGTTACAATCTGGTTTTTGACAGCTACCCATTCGTAGCTCGTTCACTGGACCTCAGGTGGCTGGAGCTACCTTTCCGGACGCCAAACGACTCTGCCTTTCTCTTGGATGCCCTCATAGCATACGAACGAAGTGAATACGGCTATCAGGAAGAAGACTACTACCTGATTAATTCACTTACAGAGCGATTCACAGCCGGGCTCACCCTAAGGCATGATATCCACTCGTTCTATTGGATGCTCCAACCCCGCATAAGTTGGGGCACCTGGAATGAATACAGCCTCTTGCTCGCAGCAGCATACAAATTCAACAGCAGTTCAGTACTCGAAATCAATCTTAATCCTATCGGAGATAGCCTTAACTCGCTGGATTGGCGGCTCAGTATTAACCTCGCTCTTGCTTACTAGATCATCTTTTTATTGACACTAAACCAGAGTTTCCCCCTGTTGGAATGAACCATAATTACGGGAGAATGATTTGAGACCTGATACATATACTGTTTTAATTGGCGGCAAAGCCGGAGAAGGAGTCAAGAAACTTGCCCAGGTGATTGCTGCCACAGGATTGCAGCTGGGACTTCACAGCTTCCAGATGGACGATTACCAAAGCCTGATAAAAGGCGGGCACAACTATAGCCTTGTAAGTTTCTCTCCAATTGTGATCCATAATGCATATCACAAAGCCGATCTGATTATTTGCCTTGATGAGCTAAGCTATACCCAACACCTCAATGACCTGGCTGATGGAGGATTCATTTATTACAATTCCAGCGAACAAACCCATCAGCAAGGCATAGGCATCGAACTCAGCAAACTGATGAAAGAGCACTACAAAAACCCCAGCAACCCCAGCTTGGGTGGACTGGCGATCTTTTGTGCGCACTTGGGACTTGATAATGAATTGATGCTGAGAATCATCAAGATCTCTTACAAAAAGAACATAGAAGAGAATCTAAGCTTTGCATCGCAGGTTTATTCGCTGATACAAGCACAGAGCAAACTTCCCGATGCTATTTCTCAAGCTCCGGGGCTTCATCTTTTCAGCGGTAATCAGTGCATCGGGCTTGGTGCTTGGGCTGCTGGTCTTGACACTTATTTTGCTTATCCTATGACCCCAGCATCGTCGCTATTGCATTTCCTGGCATCTATGTCTGCCAAGCTTGGTGTCAAAGCTATACACGCTGAAAGTGAGCTCGCTGCAGCCAATATGGCAGTGGGAGCGGTAGTCGGTGGTGCGAAGGCTGCTGTAGGCTCCAGCGGCGGTGGTTTTGCCCTGATGCAGGAAGCCTTCTCGCTGGCAGGGATTTCGGAGGCGCCGCTTTTGTGCGTCTTATCCTCCCGCCCCGGACCAGCCACTGGAGTATCCACTTACACTGCCCAAGAAGATCTGCTTTTTGCCCTAAACCAAGGCCACGGTGAGTTCAGCCGGATAGTAGCATCACCCGATACTATGGAAAGAGCATTCAGCCTGGCTACAGAACTCTTAAGCCTGGCCTGGGAATTCCAGATTCCGGTAATCCTTTTAACGGAAAAACATCTCTCCGAATCTGCCCAGAGCATTCGCCTACCTCTAGGCGATGCATGCGAAGCTACCGGACTGATACACGATGCTTTAGAGCCTTACAATAGATACCAGATAACCGATTCAGGCATCTCCCCTATGCTGTTTCCCCCATCGGAAGAGATCATCAAATGGAACTCACACGAGCATCTTGAAAGCGGTCTGCGCACCGATCAAGCTGCCGCTATGGTCGCAATGAAGGATAAGCGTGATCGCAAACGCGAACACATTGCTTTAGCCTGTGCCCGTTATCCACGGATTGCTGTGTATGGCTCAGGATCTCGCCGAATCTTTGCCTATGGCTCGACCGCTCTCGAGATTCGTGAAGCACTGCAGAATCTTGACGATAGCTATCAACTGATAGTCCCGATTTACCTTGAACCCTTACCCGTAGATCAACTTTTGCCTTACACAGATAGCCCTGCGCTGGTAATTGAGCACAATTCCCAGCCGCGTTTTGCCACTTTCCTCAAAGAGAAGATCGGACTCGAGACCAGACAAAACATCCTAAAGTATGATGGAAGAGCTTGGGATCCTCTGGTGCTTGCAACAAAGATCAAGGAGGCTTTCGATGCGTAATCTTGATACCCCAAAAGCCAATACATGGTGTCCTGCTTGTGGAAACTTTGGCATACTCAACGCAGTAAAAGCCGGATTCAAACAGCTTTTTGACCAGGGACTCGATCCTGCAAAACTGATGATCACCTGTGGCATCGGTTGCCATGGAAAGATCTTTGACTACCTGAATATCTCCGGAATATACGGGCTCCACGGTCGAGCAGTGGCTACAGCCTCCGGTATCAAGCTGGCCAATCCTGAGCTCACTGTCGTAAGCTTTGGCGGTGATGGTGATAGTCTGGGTGAAGGCTTGGAACACACTCTCTTTGCCGCAAAACGTAATCTGGATATGACTCTGATCCTGCATAATAATGGTAACTACGGGCTTACGACCGGGCAGTTTTCACCCCTAAGTCCTATCGGATTCAGAGGTCTGTCAACTCCTCAGGGCAGTGCGGAACAACCCTTTGATGCTATCCCTCTGCTTCTGGCTGCCGGTGCGAGCTTCGTGGCTCGTTCTTACTCTGCAAATCCCAAACATTTGGCGGAAATCCTCGTCAAAGCAGTGATGCACAGAGGCTTTTCTTTTATCGAAGTACTACAACCCTGCGTAAGCTACAACAACACGTATCAATACTATAATAGCAGAATCAAGATGCTGGATCAAATCCCCTCAGACGTCTACGAAGCCATGCGTCTTGCCAAGGATAAGGATCACAGCTATCTGGGTATTTATCAGGCAGAAAAGCGTGATCTCTTTGAAGATCTCTCATCAGGATTTGCTAATCCCGTGAAAGAAAGCCCCGCTTTCCGAGAAAGAATTGAGACTCTGAGAACAATGTACAAATGAAAAAGCGTAGTACAGCATCCAGACTGATTGTTCAGAGCATATTCTTTCTCTTGTCGATGGCAATCCTGGCTTTCGTAATCATAGTTGGCAAGAAAGCCATCCACAATGCCTGTCCCTACGCCTCTGTATGCTTTGGCTTGAATTATCAACAGTTACTGGGCTTGAGCTCCGGGATATTCCTTTTTAGCACGCTGCTTGGTTTTGCTATATTGATCTCATCGATCTTTCTCGGCAGGAAGTTTTGCTCCTGGATCTGCCCCCTTGGCAGCATTCAGGAAGCTTTGTATCAGCTCCGCAGCAGACGATATCGTATGAAGCAGCGAGTGCCTTTTTATATAGAGCACAAGCTGGCATTCCTAAAGTACCTGATCCTGGCATTTACCGTGATCTCTGCCATAGCAGGTCTGGCTTATCTGTTTATCCGCTTCTGTCCGTTCTATGCCCTCTCGATGCTTCCCAGACTTGCCATTCCGGGCTTGGCACTACTTGCGCTGATCCTGGTAGCCGGACTCTTTATCGAGCGCTTTTGGTGTCGCTTTTTGTGCCCCTATGCAGCTCTGCTCAATATCTTTCAAGCATTGGGCAAGCTCTTTGGCATCAGACGCCTGATGATTCAACGGAATCTGGAGAGTTGCAACGACTGCAGGCTCTGCGTGCTATACTGCCCGATGAATATCAATCTCTGTGAATACGAATATGTGGAGGATGCCAATTGCATCCACTGTGAGATATGTGCCCAAAGATGCCCTAAGGGAAGTTTGAATCCCGATTGCAAGGAGGAATTATGAAACACGTTCTTCAGATCATCCTGATAGTCGCCCTTCTTAGCTTGGGCATCATCCAAATAATGATTGCCAAAGGCTTTTTTATCCCCCGGGATCTGGAAAAAGTCTGCCCGGTCGATGCTATCACGATGGTAAATGGAAAAGCTGTTATCGATCCCATCAAGTGTATCGGTTGCCGACGTTGCGTCGATGGCATCCCAATCAGAAAAAATGATCCAAGGCCAATAGAGATACCACTTGCAGATTCTGTAGCTGCAATTCTTCCTGCGCAACCAGCCAGTCCGATTGTGAGCCCTCCCCATCGCAATCCGCAAAAACCCAATCCTCCTGCACAGACCGTCTTGAGCTATCGGGTCGATTCATCCAAGTGCATCGGCTGCCAATTATGTGTCTCAGCCTGCCCGACGGGAGCTATCTCTATGCAGGGAGAAAAGGCTGTAATTGACCAGTCCAAATGTATCAGTTGCGGCATCTGCGTTAATGGCAATGGACAAGACTACGATGGCTGCCCTGTAAGTGCAATCAGCCGTAGATAGTATTCTCCCGGACTAGTTACTCACAATCATTCTTCCCTGCTTGAATGCTTGGGTGATCCCCTGGTGATCCCCTGGTGATCCTCTTGTGAGTACCAAGGAATCGCCAATGTAGTGTGAAGGATTCACGGCAGTATTCAAAAGGAAGGCAGAATGGATGAAGGCGGTCTTAGCCAGGATACTCAATATATCCCGTCAGTGCTTGGGGTGGGAAAACTCAATGACCAGTATTGTAATGTCGTCGTATTGTTTATCAGGATTGGAAAATTTGCGTGCAGCGCTCAGGATCGCCTTGGCAGTGGTTTCGGGATTGGGATTCTGAAGCTTGGCGATTGTCTCCTCAAGGCGTTCTATCCCAAAGAAGTTTTCACTGCTACTCATCGACTCGGTGATGCCATCGGTTACAAGAATGATCTCATCCGTGGGATCAAGTTGCAAGCTGCTACCTCCGATCTTTAGATTAGGAAACACTCCCAATGCTGTGGAATGCGTCTCGGCAAGCTTTTGGTACTGGTTATTTGCTTTTCGGATGAATAGCGGAACGTGCCCGGCATTGGTATAGCTCAATCTGCCGGATTTGAGATCGATAAAACCGAGGATTATAGTGACAAAATTTGATTCGATATTATTGCTGCACAGGAAATTATTCAGATCAGCAGCTAGTTCCTGTGGCGTCTGGAAACTGGCACCTTTGGCGCGTATATGGGTGCTTACCATCGTCATCGTCATTGCAGCCACAATCCCTTTTCCTACCACATCAGCGATAGCAAAGCAGAAGGTATTATCATCAATGGCAAAATAATCGTACAGATCGCCGCCGATGTCCCCTGCCGGCTCTAGAATCCCATGGATTCTGAGGCAATCGTGGAACTGATTTGTCGAGACGTTTCTGGGGATCAGGTTGCGCTGGATGGTCGATGCGAAAAGAACTTCGGTCATTATGCGGTTTTTTTCTTCGGTAGTCTTTCGCAGGTTTTCGATATAATCCGAGAGTGAATCTCTCATCGTCTCGAATGAATTGGTAAGCATCTGTAACTCATAGAAATCGCTGGAATGAGGGATCACAGTATCGAAATCTCCGGAGCCCACTCGTTCCACAGCGGCTGTGAGTGCTGAAAGTGGTTTATTGATGTGCCTGATACGCAATAAGAGTATTACAGCAAGCAAGAGAAAAGCAATTGCAGATGCAATACCCTGGATCAGAGTCAGTAGATTCAGATCCCGGAAGATGGTCCGCTCACTCATTAGCACTGCCAAAGACCAACCGTTGGATTTGAGCGGAGCGTAGGTAATCCAGTAATCCTCAAACATATGCTTACCGCCCAGTTTCTGCACACCGCTACGTCCATAGATCATATCCTGCCCTATCTTGCGCAGTTCTTCATCATTGTATTCTTCTGCCAGAGAGAATATGCCGTAATTCATTACCAGACTATCGATCTGGCTGGAAACGAATGTGCCGTTGTTGGTGAGGAGTAGCATCTTACCGATTTGTTGGCGAGAGTCGGTACTGATCATCTGCTGTAGTTTTGAAAGCTGGGTATCGAGCCGCAGGATGCCGATGTATCGACCATTACTGATTATCGGAATAGAATATGAACTGATCAGAGTCTGACTGCCAGCCCTGTCATACCAGGGCTCAGACCAGCGCTGTTCACCGCTCATTATCGGTATCTGATACCAATCCTCATAGGGATATTCCTCTGGATTAAGTATATTCACAACCAGTTCAGTATTTCTAACAAAATACACTTGGGCTCGCGGCTGATTTTGGATGCTCGGTTCATAAGCCATGCACAATGAGCTGATGTCAGGATTTTCTCTCAGGGCTGCTGCCACCATAAGCTGAAACTGCTCTCCGGTGATCAAGCCTGCCTGCACAGAATAGCGTATATTACGGGCCAGAAGCTGGATTCTGGAGAGTTTACCCTCGATACGATTGATATTCTCATTCACAAGCAGAGAGACGGTATTTGAGGCGTTTGCTCTCATAACTCCGCTCATCAGGAAATGCGTCACAGAGATCTGCACTACCGTGATCAGTAGAATAAACAGAGAGATGAATGCCACTACCTGGTAGGTAAGGCTTTTGCTTCTGAGCCTACGGAGCATTGGGCACAAACCTCTTGTATTCAATAGGAGTGGTAAGCTGGCCATTCTCCAGCAGCAGGGCTTGAGCTTGGTCAAACGAGTCCTTTTGGAGCTTGCCAACTACACCGGGCTTTGCCAGTACTATATCTCTCATCTCCTGCAGCATCCAGCGCTGATGCGGTCGGTTTGCAGGGATATGGTCTCTGCGCATTATATCCAGGACTATCTCCAGAGCTTCCTCTTCGTGGTTGATTGCATACAGCCAGCCTTCCATAGTGGCTTCGGCAAAATCTCTGCTGAGTTCTTTATTTTTGAGGAAAAACTCTTCTGTGCAGTATATACCATCCTCTGGAATATCCAGACCCTGTTCGCTCATTCTTACCAGAAACAGCTCCTCATAATCGATTCCGGCTTGATAGATACGGTGAAGCTCGTTGTAACTCATCACGTTCATCGCATCAATCGGGCCCTTGAGAAAGAGATTGATCGAGTAATCAATCGGAATGACCTGAACTTCGAGTTTGTTCCTCTGCAAGAATATATTGGTGAGATCTCTAAATTCTGAATGCCATAGACCTATCTTTTTGTAGTTTAGATCTTCAATGCTCTCAATACCGCGCTCGCGCTTGGCAGCGAGCATCAATGAAGATTTCTGGGAGATCTGGCCTAAGTTTACCAGGAACTTACCATCTCTGTTGTGGCGCATCGCAGTAAGTAAAAACAATGTTGAGAAATCAGTACTGCCTGTACTAAGCGCCGGAATCACCGGAGCATTAGGCCCACCGTTCTGGATTATCACATCCAGGCCAAAGCGCTCATAGATACCTTTCTCAAGAGCTACATAGAAACCGGCGAACTGAGTTTGATGAGTCCATTGAGGTAAGAAACGTACAACCCGATAATCTCTTCGGGAGCGGGAATTGTAATAGTGACGATGTCCATCCGTGCTCTCAGTATCCTTTGAACTACAGCTATAGCAAGATAGGGACACAAATCCCGTCAAGAGCAATAGCAATATTGCTCTGATGCCAATTCTCTCAGCTTTGAAAAAACTAAACCTGAAGCGTATGAACAATCAAACTCCAATTACACAGGAATTGGTCAAAAATCAGATACACAAATTCCTAATCCAAAACCGATGAACACTAAGGATATCTCAGCATCCAAGGCTGGAACTATTGCGCAAGAGAAAAAGACCCTTAAACGTCGATAATAGCCATGATAGACGTTGATAGACGTCAACAGCACACTGTCAGACTATCAGAATCTTTTGTAATATATGAAGATAGCCTGGATGAAATCACTTGATAATCTTGCAATAAATTACGTGACCTTATCTGATGAAGCTTATCTTTGATCGGACAGCAAGCTGCTTACCGGTCTTTAGTACTGCCGGATATACTCCATTTGCGTAGAACTCACCCCGGAAATCTCAACCATCACACTCAAGAGATTGGGTAGTGCTGTTCGTCGTATCTACCGGGATGGTTCGCAGCAATTGTCCTCTCAGTTTATATAGCTTGAACTCTCTGTTCTGATGGTCTCTCGTTGTGTGTAGCAAGACCTCAATCCTGGTACTGACACCTCGTTGAGGGATTTATCTGAGAACTAAAGGCTCTGTCAAGCTTTGTTCCGTATGAAGAACCGCTTACATCATAACTTGCTGATGCTTTTCTGCCAAGTGCTTTGTATGTACTAATTGATTGAGATATTGTAGATAAAGACCGATTGATAAAGGGATTCTTGCAGGCTGCACTCTCCCTTCTTACTGCATAGACTATCGGATATCAAAAGCAATTCAAGAGCAAATCAAGTGGAACGTCATTCGACTTGATTTCCTCTTGATTTGCTCTTGATTTGCTTTTGTCTATAGGGAAGCAGTAAGGATAAGCTGACCCACGATCACTTGTTAGATGTCCGTAGTCTCACTTTATAGCCGCCTTTACGAAATCTCTAAATAGCGGATGTGGTCTGTTTGGTCTCGACTTGAATTCGGGATGAAACTGCACTCCGACATAGAACTTTTTCGCAGGCAGCTCAATCATCTCGACCAGGAGATTATCCTGAGAAGTCCCGACAATACGCATTCCTTTTTGCTCCATTATCTCCCGATAGGCATTATTAAACTCATAGCGGTGGCGATGACGTTCGTGGATCAGTTGTTTCCCGTAAGCCTTGTAGGAGAGGCTGTCTTTCTTGAGCAAGCAATCATAAGAACCCAGCCTCATAGTGCCGCCAACTTTATCTATATAAAGCTGATCTTCCATCAAGTGAATCACCGGATGCGCCACTGTCTCGTCAAATTCGGTGCTATTACTATCTTTCAATCCGCAGACGTTTTGGGCATACTCAATCGCCGCAACCTGCATCCCCAGGCATATCCCAAAGAGCGGTATATCATTAGTTCTGGCATATTCGGCAATAGCGATCTTACCCTCAATTCCACGAATCCCAAATCCACCAGGGATCAGGATGCCATCTACATCAGCAAATTCCTTGTTCAAATCACCCGGCTTGAAGTTTCTCTCCGAATCCACCCACTTTAAGACCAGCTTTCTCTTGTGAAAAGCAGCCGAATGTCTGAGGGCTTCCTCGACACTCTTGTAAGCATCCTGATGCTTTACATACTTACCGCAGACGGCTATGGTGACTTTGTCTGTAGGATTTGTGCTATTGTGCAAATATTCATTCCAATCATCCAGATGCATAGGCTTGCATTCCAGCTGAAAGTGCTTGCATATCAGCTCCGGCAGTCCAGCTTTGAGGAAGGTCATCGGCACTTCATAGACGCATTTGACGTCGATCGCATTGATCACGTTCTTCGTCGGGACGTTGGTAAATAGAGCTATCTTTCCATAAATCTCATCCTCAAACGGCTTTTCGCTACGACAGCAGAGTATATCCGGCTGAATACCTATCTCGCGGAGTTTTACGGCGCTATGCTGAGTAGGCTTGGTCTTCAATTCACCCGCTGCTTTGATATATGGCACATAGGTCAAGAGCACAAATAGTGTATTGTCGGTACCCAGATCAAGCCTGAGCTGTCTGATCGCTTCCACAAAGGGCAAGCTCTCAATATCACCGATTGTTCCGCCAATCTCAGTGATCACGATATCATACTTGTCACTCAGCTTTTGGATACGGCTCTTGATCTCATTGGTAACATGCGGGATCACCTGAACGGTTTTCCCCAGATAGACACCTTTGCGTTCATTCTGCAGTACGCTCTCGTAAATCTGCCCTGCGCTGCAGCTTGAGTGTTTGCTGAGGGCTTCATCCACGAATCTCTCGTAATGCCCCAGATCCAGATCTGTCTCCGCACCATCATCGGTCACAAAGACCTCTCCGTGTTGAAAGGGACTCATAGTCCCCGGATCAACATTCAGGTAAGGATCAAACTTTTGCAAGCCTACCTTGTAACCCATAGACTTCAGCAGCAGACCTATCGATGCTGTTGCAATGCCTTTCCCCAGTGAAGATAAAACCCCGCCCATTACGAATATGTATTTGGCCATTAATCACTCCCGGTAATTGTGTTCATAAAAAAAAGAGGCGGGACTGCTATCCCGCCTCAAGTCAATCTAGCATATTGGCTTTAGTTCAGCCAAAGATTCTTTGATCATATCTACTGTGTACTGCAGATCATCATAGCTGTGACGATAGCAGATATAGCCGTGGTGGTAAGGCTGCAGGAAGACCTTTCTGCGGATAAGCTGAGTGTAAAACTCGTTACGGAGCTTCTTATACAACCCGGTCTCATCTTTGGGGAAAGTCACAAAGGGCATCCAGGGTGAACCGCTGAATGCAGCAGGGATGCCTGATTCATTTATCACGTTCTGAACTCTTTCGCCAAACCATACGCCCTTGGCAGCGATATCATCCAGTACCTTATCACGCTCGAGGATCTCAATCGTCTTGAGAGCTGCGATCTGGGCATCCGTATTGGGGAAGAAAGTCGAGGACAGGAAGACCTTGTCAACCATCACGCTCATTATCTCCCTCTTGCCGACTAGCGCTGCAACGGCATAACCATTTGCCATTGCTTTGCCTACCGTTGTGAGATCAGGTGTTACTCCAAAGTACTTCTGCGCTCCACCGATCGAGCATCTGAAACCACTGCGAATCTCATCAAAGATCAGCACGCAGCCATATTGATCGGCAAGCTTGCGGACTCCCTCAAGGTAACCCGGAGCAGGCATCTGCACATCAGCAGCCAGGGGATGACCCACTGGTGTGATAATGATTCCTGCCATATCTCCGGAATTGGCTTTGAGGATATCTTCCAGTTGATCCAGGTCATTGTAATGGAACTCGATGATATCTTCATAGAGCTTCTGCGGAATACCGCCCTTTACTTCTACGCACCAGTCGTGCCAGCCATGATATCCGCAACGCGCGATCTTGGTCTTGCCTGTATAAGCTCTGGCAGTTCTAACCGCTATCGTAGTAGCATCAGAGCCAGTCTTGACCATAGCTGCCATCTCGCAAGAAGGGATACAATCGATCAGCTTCTCGATCAGGGTATTGGTGATCTCCTGAGTAAGGCTAAAGCAGAATCCTTTATTTTTAATCTGCTCGATCACTGCATTATCGACCTCTTCTTCACGATAACCCAGAATAATCGGACCATAGGCGCAAAGGTAATCAATATATTCATTGCCATCGACGTCGGTTACGCGACCGCCTTTGGCATGATCAAAGAAGATTGGATATTCGCCGGGAACGAAGTTGTAAGGTCTGCGAATGCCTGCGACTCCTCCGGGAGCCAAGCGCTTGGCATCTTCAAACATTGCCATACTTTTTGTAAGATTGAGTTTATCTGCCACTTAATCCTCCTCTATTGTCCAGATCGTTGCGATTCCCATCCCACCACCGATGCAGAGGGATGCCAAGCCTTTGTGAAGCCCACGCTTCTTCATCTCGTGAAGCAGGCTCACCACAATACGGGCACCGCTGCAACCGATCGGATGACCGAGCGCGATAGCTCCACCATTGACGTTTACTTTCTCGGGATCTATCTTGCCAATACCTTCTTGCTCCAAGCCCTTGAGGACTGCCAGAGACTGTGCGGCAAACGCCTCATTGAGCTCGGCAAGCTCGATATCTTCCAGCTTGCTTGCTGTCTTATCCAGGACTTTTTTGATCGCCGGGACAGGTCCATAGCCCATTATCGCCGGATCAACGCCCGCGGAAGCGCTATTCTCAAAATACGCCATTATAGGCAAACCCAGCTCTTTTGCCTTGTCTTCGCTCATCATCAGGATCATAGCAGCGCCATCGTTGATACCGCTCGCATTGGCGGCTGTCACTGTGCCATCGCTCTTGAAAGCGGGACGCAATTTGCCAAGACCCTCAGCAGTAACGCCGGCTCTGGGAAACTCATCTTTATCGATCACGATCGGATCGCCCTTGCGCTGGGGAATAATTACCGGAACGATCTCATCTTTAAAGCGTCCGGATGCCATTGCAGCTTCCGTGCGATTCTGCGAGAGAGCGGCAAACCTATCCTGTTCTTCGCGGCTGAGATTAAACTTCTCTGCCAGATTTTCTGCCGTGATCCCCATATGATAGTTGTTGAAGATGTCCGTCAGCCCATCGTGAACCATCAGATCCATAATGGACTTATCGCCCATTCTGGCACCCCATCGTGCATCCATCAGCGCGTAAGGGATCTGGCTCATATTCTCGGTGCCGCCAGCGATGATCACATCAGCCTCACCGCTACCGATCATTAATGCTGCCAGACTGATCGCCTTCATACCAGAGCCGCAGACCTTGTTCACTGTAAAAGCGGGGATATGATTGGGGATTCCAGCGCCAATGGCGACCTGACGGGAGATGTTTTGGCCATAACCGGCTCCGCAGACGTTTCCGATGATCACTTCATCGATCAGCTCAGGCTTGATCCCGGTCTCGCCCAGGATTGCTTTGAGTACTGTAACGCCAAGATTTACAGCGGATACATCTTTGAACACTCCGCCAAAGCTTCCGATCGCGGTACGCTTGGCAGATACGACAACTGCTCTTCTCATTGAGACCTCCAGTTTTCTTTTTGTTATTTTCCCCAACTTTAAAGAAGAGCCTTTTTTAGTCAACTGCAATTTAGCCCTATTTTTTCTTGGCTCAGGTATCCACTCGGACGCTGATCAATCCTTAAAGCTTGCCCTGCAAGCCTTAGCACCAGGCAGTCTTGTCTCTCTCAAAGCAGCCACCTGTGCAGCGCCAGCGCAGCAGCTGAGAATCCCCTGTCTCACAGCAGAATCACAGGGGATTCACAGGGGCTGTACAGGTGGCTGCTTCGAGAGAGGCTCATATCCCCCTCCTTCGATGGATGCTTGTATCCTGCTTCTATCCTGCTTGAATCCTGCTTGAACAGGCATCATCGAGATTGTTTCCCAATAACTTAGACACGTCGATTGGATAGGGAAGCTGGTGACAGGGACATATTTTGGATGGCTAGAAAGCTTGCTGGGATTGGGATTATGAATCTGCTGGGGAGAGTGTAAGTCTTAGCTTTCCAGGAGCATACTGACTGCCAGTACGACCGGTAACTCTCCGCTCAACACGCCTTGTCGCACGCTTTGGACTTTGACCAAGGTGTGCGGATCACTGTAAAACCGTGCCAATACAGCCTCGGTGAGCAAGGCTTCAAACCACTCTGAAACTTGCTTTTTGCGCCTCTCAACAAAGACACCTGATGCCTTGGTCTCTTTTTGAAAAGCTGTTATCTTGTCCCAAATCTCGGGGATACCGGCTCCGGTAAGAGAAGAACAACTAAGCGCTTCGGTAGTCCAGCCGGGAGTGCATCTGCGCAGATAATGCAAGGCATTGTTGAGCTCGATCCGGGTTCGTTCCGCTCGCTGGATGTTGTCTCCATCAGCTTTGTTGACGACCAAGAGATCAGCCAGTTCCATAATGCCTTTTTTAATTCCCTGCAATTCATCGCCTGCGCCTGAGATCTGCATCAGCAGGAAGAAATCTACCATCGAGCGGACGGTAGTCTCGCTCTGCCCCACTCCGACGGTCTCGATTAAGATGACTTCATATCCGGCAGCCTCACACAGCACAATACTCTCGCGAGTCTTACGGGCAACTCCGCCCAATACGCCTCCGCTGGGAGAAGGACGGATGAAGCTATTGGGATGTGTCGAGAGCTTTTCCATCCGGGTCTTATCACCCAGAATGCTGCCTTTGGAGAGGCTGGAAGAGGGATCGATGGCAAGAACTGCCACCTTGTAGCCCTGATTGATCAGCCAAGTACCAAAAGCTTCGATAAAGGTGCTCTTGCCCACGCCGGGAGTGCCGGTAATGCCGATCCTGATTGAATTTGCCGAGTAAGGCAGGAGCCGTTTCAGTAGCTCCTGCCCTTGCTCGAAATGTTTGGGTGAATTGCTTTCTATGATAGTGATGGCGCGGGAAAGCAGAGTGCGGTCTCCGCCCAGGACGCCCTGCTCGATGCTATCCAGATCGAATAGCCTTGAGGCACGGACTTCCCTGGCTTTGGCCTTACCGGGATGACCGGGAGCAACTACGCGGCTGGCAAATTCGCTGCCCGCATGCTCCGGTGTCCATTCCGGCTTTCTGCTTTTGTCGTCCATCAATTATGCCTGTATGGAGTAGCGCTTGAAAAGCTCTTCCATAATCGTGGTTGCAGCTTTGGGAAGCTGGGTTCCGGGACCAAAGATGGCGCTGGCGCCATGCTCGTAAAGGAAGTCATAATCCTGTGCCGGGATTACTCCTCCGGCAATCACGATAATATCTTCGCGTCCCAGTTGCTTCAGCTCTTCCATCAATTGCGGCAGAAGCGTCTTGTGACCTGCTGCCAGGGAACTCATACCGATGATGTGGACATCGTTTTCGACTGCCTGACGAGCTGTCTCGGCAGGAGTCTGAAACAGAGGTCCGACATCCACGTCAAATCCCATATCGGCATAGGCGGTTGCAACGACCTTGGCACCGCGATCGTGACCATCCTGCCCCATCTTGGCAATCAAGATGCGGGGACGACGGCCTTCTTCTTCGGCAAACCTATCGGTTAGCGCGCGTACTGCTTCTATCTCGTCCATATTCTGATACTCACTGCTATATACGTTGTTGATCAGTTTGATAGTGGCTTGGTGGCGTCCAAAGACTTTCTCCATAGCCATTGATATCTCTCCCAGGGAAGCTCTGGCTCTGGCGGCATCGACAGCCAGTTCCAGCAGGTTTCCGCTACCACTCTCGGCAGCCTTTGTGATGGCATCCAGGCAAGCTAATACCTTGGCGTTGTCACGCTCGTTGCGCAGCTTGGCAAGACGGGCTAACTGAGCTTCGCGCACTGCGGTGTTATCAACTTCGAGGATCTCCATCTGCGTCTCGTGTTCAGGCTTGTACTTGTTGACGCCCAGGATTGTATCCGCACCGCTGTCTATCTTTGCTTGTCTGCGGGCTGCAGCCTCTTCTATCCTCATCTTTGGCAAGCCGGTATCGATTGCTTTTGCCATTCCGCCCAGTTCCTCTACTTCCATTATGTGAGCCCAACTGCGCTTCATAAGCTGATCTGTAAGGCTTTCCAGGTAGTAACTGCCTGCCCAGGGATCGATCACCTTGGTGACCATCGTCTCGTGTTGGAGATAGAGCTGGGTGTTGCGGGCAATGCGTGCAGAGAAGTCAGTAGGCAAAGCAATGGCCTCATCCAGGGAGTTTGTGTGCAAGCTCTGGGTATGTCCCATTGTGGCTGCAAGAGCCTCTATGCAGGTGCGAGTGATGTTGTTGTAAGGGTCTTGCTCTGTGAGGCTCCAGCCGGAGGTCTGGGAATGTGTCCTGAGAGCCATCGACTTCGGGTTCTTGGGATCAAAGCCTTTGATGATCTTTGCCCATAACACTCTGGCTGCACGTAGCTTTGCTATCTCCATAAAGTAGTTCATACCTTCAGCCCAGAAGAAAGAGAGTCTGGGGGCAAAGACGTCAATATCTATACCGGCTTTGATGCCGGCACGTACGTATTCCAGTCCGTCTGCAAGCGTGTATGCCATCTCCAGATCAGCCGTGGCTCCGGCTTCTTGCATATGGTAGCCGGAAATGCTGATGCTGTTGAATTTTGGCATAAAGCGGGATGTATAGCTAAAGATATCTGCAATGATCCGCATCGAGGCTTCAGGCGGATAGATATAGGTATTGCGCACCATATACTCTTTGAGGATGTCATTCTGGATCGTTCCCTGCAACTGCTCAGGCTTTACCCCTTGCTCTTCGGCGGCGACGATATAGAAAGCCATAATCGGGATCACAGCTCCGTTCATCGTCATAGAGACCGACATCTGATCCAGTGGTATCTTATCGAAGAGTATCTTCATATCCAGGATGGAATCAACCGCCACACCGGCCTTGCCGACATCACCTATCACTCTCTCGTGATCAGAATCATAGCCTCTATGAGTGGCAAGATCAAAGGCTATAGATAGCCCCTTCTGCCCCATTGCGAGGTTGCGGCGATAAAAAGCATTACTCTCTTCCGCAGTGGAAAATCCGGCATACTGGCGTATAGTCCAGGGTCTTTGAATATACATTGTGGGATAGGGCCCCCTCAGGAAGGGAGCAATACCCGAAAGATAATCCAGATGCTTCAGTTGCTCCAGGTCTTGCTTTGTATAAAGAGGCTTTACCGGGATCTGTTCATTAGTCTTCCAAATTTTATCCGGCATTGCCTGTTGAGCTTGATCCTTGAGGAAAGCAGGTGTGATCTTTGTAAAATCAGGTGTCATCATTTCACCCCCATCAAGTTCAGTAAGTCATTCAAGGTAGCCACCAAGTCCGCCCGGATATGGATAAAGACGTCTATGCCTGCAGCTTTGTAGCTTTCCACCATATCTGCGGGATATCCTGCCAGGATGAGAGGCTTGCCTTTTAGGGCAACGCAAAGCTCCGGCACCAGGCTCTTGTAATTATCATCAGTGGAGCAGATGCAATATGCCGCTGCGCTACTTGCTTTGGCTGCCTTAACTGCATCTTCGACTGATGCAAAAGCCTGCGAACCTTCAACGTTGAAAGCTCCTGCCTGGAAGAACCCGGTAGAGAAGTCTGCACGTGCTTTGTATTCTGCCAAGCTGCCCATATTGATCAGCATAATGCTGGTATCCTGAATCTGCTTGGCATTATTAACTCTTGCTCTTAGCGCTTCGATAGCCTGTACAGCTCTCAGTTTTGGCAAGGCACCGGCATCTAGGCTGACCGCTATCTCTTCTGTGACAAGCTTACCTTGACTCGGGCTAATCGCTACTTCATCTGCAGCGGCAAACATATTGACGCCCACGAAGACATCCCTGCGTTTATTGACCGCATCGATCCGAGCTTTGGCTACTACTGCGATTCTCTCGTGGATAGTGCCTGCCCTCAGGGCTTTGATCATCCCGCCTTCCTCTTCCAGCTCCTGCATCTGTTTCCAGGCAAGATTGGCAAGTTCATTGGTAAGGCTTTCAATATAATAAGAGCCGCCTGCAGGATCGATCACCTTGTTCAGATGCGATTCCTCTGCCAGGAGGATCTGTTGGTTGCGTGCTATCCTTCTGGAGAATTCATCTCCCGGCTTGATCAGCTCGTCAAAACAGCCTATCTCCAGGCTATCTGCTCCTCCGATCACACCGGAGAAAGCTTCTGTAGTCGTCCTGAGCACATTGGTATATATATCATAAACGCTCTTATTAAATCGCGCGCTGCGTCCGTGAATCCAGATCTTTTGAGACCGTTCATTTCCGCCAAAAGCTCTGATCATCTCTGCCCACAGCAATCTGAAGGCACGAATCTTGGCTATCTCCATAAAGAGATTCGAGCCGAGTGAGAGCTTTACCTGAAAGAGTGGGGCAATCTCATCGATGGTAAATCCCACCATCTGTAAGCCATTGATATAACCTATGGCAGTGGAGAGCACAAATGCCAGCTCCTGGCTGCTGCTGCATCCGGCTGCTTCATAGACAGTGCCGTCGATACTCATTACTCTGGTTTTGGGAGCCTTGGCAACAGCCCACTTTACAGAATTGCAGATCTGATCCCAGACCTTATCCAGAGCCATTGGCAGGCTGCCTTTTCTGGCAAACTCCCCGGTCGGATCAAAGCCAATTCCGGCCTCCAGATTCTTCAGATCGATACTATTGGCGACTGCATATTCTTCCAGCAATTCCAGTAGCTTATGATCTTTCATATCAAGCTGGATAAACAGCGGTGCTGCAGTGATATCAACACCTTTGAGTGCTGTTTGAAGGTCTTGCATTGTCTCGAGCTTAACTCCACCCGGGCGATCTGCTTTCGCAAGCTCCAGATTCACCGCCATCAAACCGCGTGAAAGCTCATCCAGGAGTATCTTATTGAGCTTCTCAAGATCGGGCTCCGAGCAAGACTGAGCCACCAGCCATCCTTCGTTGATTCTGCGGATGGGGTCGTTTCCCCTCTGATATGGCGCTGTGCCGGGTTCAGCCGTGCAAAAATCCAGATCCTGGATATCTTCTTTGCGATAGATCGGTTTCAGGCTGATACCTTCATAGGTCTTGGTAAACATTGCCTTGGAATAATCCGCTCCTTTGAGCGTATCCTCCACTGCTTTGAGCCACTCCTCCCAACTGGGAGGCGGAAACTCACTTAGTAAATCCAATTCGACATTTCTGTCTGTATCCACTGTGTGCTCCTTTGCTTTTATATAAAATTATCTAATTCTCGTTCTTTGGAGGCAAAAAACCTAAAAAGCCCAAAACTGACAAGCACTTTTCTCTATCAGTTCTGTTCCAGCAGAGCTTGCACCGGCTTCATACCGAAAGCAGAACCCTGTTGGATAGCATCCAGAATGGCTCCGCCGCCTGTAAAGAAGTAATATCCCGGGTCATTAACCGCCTTGGCAAATACACCCGGCAGGATTTCCTTGAAATCCTGGATCGTGTCTCCACCGCCAAACAGCTTCATTGCCTTCTTATTGGCATCAATCATCTGATACATCGCTTTGGTGCCTTCATAAAAAACCGGCGTCAGCCCCATCACCGCATTGACAAATACAGTCGCTGCATCTGCAAATATCTCACTGATCTTTCCTTCAAAGGCTTGTGGTGCTGCATCCAGGACATAGCTCAGGCTATCGCCTGGTTTCAGATCGGCTATTCTGATAGCTTTGGCGCTGCTCACCGAATCCAATTCAGCGGATTCAATTACCAAGGGCAGCTCTACGATCCGGCTTTGATAATCACCGATTTCTTCGCAAAACCTGGCTGCCTGCGCGATATCATCTGCTCCGACTCCCTTGATGCTGATCCCGTATTTGTGACAGAGATAAGCATTGTAGATTACTCCGCCCAGGATCAGATGATCTGCTATTTTGATCAGCGAAGAAAGCGGTCCGATCTTGGTATCAAATTTCGATCCAGCCACCACCGCGACAAAGGGACGTTGCGGTTCAAAGACCTGCTGAAGATACTTGATCTCTTTTTGCAAGAGCAAGCCTGCAGCTGCGGGCATTTGCCTGGGCAAACCATAGGTGCTGGTATGTGCCTGCCAGCTGCCAAAAGCGTCATTCACATAGAGATCCGCAAAAGATGCCAGGCTAATTGCCATAGCATTGGCACTCTCGTCCTTGGCTTCCTCACCTCTGAACCATCTGGTATTGGGAAGATAGACAAAATCCACTTCCCCTGCTTTGAGCCGATCGATAGCTGCAGGGATGGCTTTCAGGTTTACGATCGGACTCTTGCCTTCCGCACCGCAATCCGGCACTAATCCTTTGAGTTGCAGCTTTTCCTCAAGGTATGCTACGATCGGCTCCACCGCATCATCTTTACTGATATTGAATTCTCCGCTTTTCTTGTCGTAAGGGCGACCCACATGGCTCATTAGTACGGGCAATCCACCCTTTTTAAATATGTGCAGGAGAGTGGGGATTGTGGCATCGATCCGCATACTATCCTTGATCTTGCCTTTTTTGACCACGTTATGATCCATCCTGATCAGGACGACCTTGCCCTTCATATCCATATCCAACATATTGGGAAGCTTTGGCATAATCAAACTCCTTCGAAAAATCTCATTTGTTTCAGTTTATTATGCTGTGATGACTTAGTCAAGTTATTTTAAGATCTGCGCCTTGCCCGGCGAAATTCCCAAGGTGGGATCGGAGCTCTATCCACCCACAAGCCCAGCCTCCCGCGTCTTGCATTTTGCTCCATCCTGGCAAGGGCAGGATCATTATTATACTTCTTGTAATGCCATGCCAGACCTGCTTTCAGAAGCTCGTGATTCAGGCAGCGTCCATTCGGCAGATAGACCCAGCCCAATTCCCTGCCATACTGATCCTTACCTTCGGAACGTACACTAATCTGCTTGCCAAAGATCATTTGCGAGCTAAACTGCTTTGCACGTGTGCCAAATGCCTGTCCCCTTTCCGGACAGTCGATCCCGCTAAGTCTGATTCTGAGCTCTCTTCCACGTACCAATAGCCGGAAAGTATCTCCATCCGAAATCGAGACCACCTTTCCCCTCAACACTGTATCGGCATTGCTGCTGCAAGCCCACAACAAAAGCAATAGCAGCATTGCGACCATCTTGTAGCCTCTATTGTTCAAAGCCATCCTCCCAAAGAAATATCAATAATAATCTCCATAGATTCTATCTACCATCCGGCAAGATTCTGTCAACAAGTTCGTCCTAAGCCCAATGAAATCATCAGATAGTTTTGGAATAGACCTGTCGATATTTAGGGACTTATCAATTAGAAACCCCGTTTCTTACCACTATCTCCCCTAAAGGAATCTCTAGTGACTCTTTAATGACTCTCTAATCGGATTAAAGTATCATTAAAGAATTACTAATGCATCATTATAGATTCTTTGCAGGGAGAGAGTGGGGAATTACATTGCTCTTGAGATTTTCAGTGTATTCGGTGGCCGATATTCAGAAATAGTCGTATGAACTCAGTTTTGGGGGGATTTCCTCATCTTAAAACAATGAACTTTGTAGCCTTGTTATCCTGCCCGCTCTTGATCAGATAGATACCGCTGCTTACTCGCAATCCGGTAGAATCCTTCAGGTCCCAGACAAACTCTTCATCATCAGGCGCAAAGCTTCGAATCGCTTGGCCTTTTGTATTATAGATGGTATATCTGGCTCCACGAACAAGATGATCGGTGTTGAAATTAACAAAGTCCTTACAGGGATTGGGATAGCAGCTTATCTGGCTTTGAGCAAGGAGTATCAGCTCATCCTGGTTTGAAACCGGATTTTCCCTGAAGCTTCCATCCCCATTGCAGAAACGAATGTGCAGATTGTCTTGCGTGGCAATATTCCAAGCTATGGCGATGTCGTCATATTCGTCGTTGTTGAACTTGCCCACCACCCCATATAAACGGGCATTTTCGTAGTGTATAGTATAGGTGGAGTGAAAAGCGGTTGTCCAATCCGGCTGGTTCAGATATACTGCAAATCCACTGCCATAGATGGTGATCAAATCGGGATAATCGTCCGTATTCAGCTTGGCGGCAAACATATCTCCCCAATTGTGCTGATACACCTGATCGTGGAGTTGATAGCTTCCCGGCGTAATTGTTTCGTAATAGCGGTGATGATTGTTCCATCCCCCTTCCCAACTATTTGCCAGGATGTCTTTGTCCCCATCCTGATCAAAATCAGCCGGAACTACCGATAAATAGTGGTAGTTTCCATAGATTTCGTCAGTCACAAAACCGATCCCATCGCTATACAGAATGAAAATTGAGGAATCCAGATAAACAATATCGTCACAACCTCCACCATTGACATCGGCAACCCTGATGTCGCGAACCCAATTATTGGTGGGCTGCCCCCAAACCGGATCGGAAAATTGCTGATTGCCAAGGTTATACATATAGAACCAGTAAAATTGATTGGTCGGATGGTGGGTAAATCCCGCAGCCGCTATATCCTGCAGCCCATCACCATTGAAATCGCCATGAGCATATTTGTAAGAGGAGCCAAAGGTGAAATCACCCACAAATGGAAAGGTTACCGGATCAGTAAAAACACCGTTGTAATAGAATTCGTACTGAAGCGGGGTAACTATGTTTCCACTATGAACCCGGAATACAGCGATGTCCGCTCCGGCCTGGTTGTCCAGTTGGCAGCAAGCCAAGAGCGTAACAGCGCCGGGAATAATGATCTCATAGGGGGCAAAGCTGCCGTCGCCATTGTTTTGCAGATAGCAGATACCACCACTGGCATTCATAAGAAGATCGTTGAAGCCATCTCCATTCACATCCGCCGTATCGATCAGCCACGTGAAGTTGGGAATCGTGTAAACAGTGGCGCAAAGAGGGATTGCGCTGAAGAATAGCGCGCATAGCACCACCACTGGAGCAGTGCTCTTTATCTTGGCTGCAAGGCACAGTAAGCATTTCATATCTTCGACTCCCTTTGGGGTATTTACTTAGCTTATTCGATCTTCTTTCAAGATTTATGAAGCAGCTATCAATCGTCAAGCTATAATTGCATAATTATGACATTGCATTTCCGCGAAGCTCAAGCCGATAATCCTGATGACCATAATGGGTAGATTCTCCTCCAAAGAGAATCTTTACTTGAAAAGTATGACTAGCAACGTTACCCTTGATTGTTATGCCATTTCCTGGGCAGGCTGTGACGATAACAAGCGCTCTTTAGGCAGGGGTATCGATTCGGTAAGAAATAAGCAAAATGGGAGCTTGCTTGCTGGGAGAAAACTGCTATTGATCAAAGAGGATTGATATTAGTATCAAAGACTAGTGTACCAAGATACAAAAAACCGTCGCCCTAAAGGACGACGGTTTCTTAATATTGGCAATCGCTATTTTTAGTAGCGACGGTCGTAGTTGTTGTTGCGATTGAATGATTGCTTCTTGGCTTTGCGGCAATCGGGGCAGCGTTGGGGTTCGTTGGTGAGACCCTTCTCTTTGTAAAATTCTTGTTCGCCTTCGGTGAAGGTGAATTCCTTTGAGCAGTCTTTGCAAATTAAGTTTTTGTCTGGCATTGTATTCTCCTATAGTTTGGGAATTTGACATTCGAAAGGCAGTCCCAGAATATAGGAAATGGCTCTTGGAATGAAATGGATCCCTTTATTGAGTACATAGAAAAATCCCAGCCATTTTCTGTCCACAAGTTTTTTTACAATTCTCTGTATTTGTGTGGATTATTTATATCCACTTCAGCAAAAGCTTTATCCTGTATAGCTTTCAGTCTGTATGCAGGATATCAGTTTGTGAGACAAACTGCTCAGGTTTTGATTCGCTGTACTATGCCTTCTCCGCAGTTTTGGCAGATTGGCAATTGCTTGCGATCAGTCAGGATCTGTTGCCTCATCCTATTCATCCTCTCTCCAAACCAAAGATCTTCAAAGCTATGAGTATCAATATTCCCAATGGGAATTGCGAGGTCTTTGTCATAACAGCATATTGAGAACTCACCATCCTGATTGATTACGGGTTGAGTCCACAATCGACGGCAACGATTGAGCAGATCGGTCTTGATCCGGAATTCCCCGCCCTTGATCTTGTAGCGGCTGTAGCTTGGATTGGATGGTAAAAAGGGAATCTCGTCAGGATGATAAATCTGTACGGTTTTTAGTTCCAGTCGGATCTTTAGTTCTCTGGCAATATCCATCGCTTGGGCAACTTCGTGTTCATTCTGGCGCATCACTATGAATTGCCACACTAGGGCAGCCCTAAGACTGGGTATTTGAGACATTGCACGTAGGTTTTCGAGCACCTGCTTGTGATCACCATTGATCCGATAGCTATTGTAGGTGGCCTCAGAGATCCCGTCCAGAGAGATAATCAGTTTACCGGGTTTTGCCAGGTGCAACCGCTTCAAATCAAGTGGCAGCGAGGCATTTGTCGAGATCATGGTAAAGAGCTTTTTGTGATTGGCATAATCCAGCATATCATAGAAATTGGGATGTAGAAAAGGCTCGCCCTGATTCCAAAGGATCAGAAGGCCTACCTTTTTGTAGATATTATCGATTATCTTTTGATAACGCTCCCAAGGCATAAAGCCTCGCTCTCTGGTGAGTGTTCCGTTACCGGAAGGACACATCGGGCACTGCAGATTACAGTGATTAGTTGGCTCAAGCATCACTGCGGGGGGATAATGCCTTAGATGGGGTTTCCTGCTTGCCAGAGAGAGCCGGTAATCCAGCCAGGCACCGGCTGCCTGATGCAAGCGGTCATAGTCCAGATAAGTGCGGATCAGATTGTAGAACTGAGCAGAAGCCACTTATGTGTTCTTTGGCAAAAGATTAGTCCATCGGGAAATCGGGCATGCCTTTGATCCCTTTCATTCCCTTGCCACTGGAAAAACGCTTCATCATCTTTTTCATATCTTCAAATTGGCGCAAGAGGCGATTTATTTCCATTACTGACCTACCGCAGCCTTTGGAGATGCGCAGACGTCTTGAACCATTGATTATTTGGGGATTTTCGCGCTCTTTATCCGTCATCGATTGGATGATTGCTTCCACGTGTTTGAGAGCATTGTCATCAATCTTGAGATCAGCCGGGAGCTTTGAGCCCAAACCGGGTATCATCCTGATAATAGAATCCAGCGGTCCCATCTTTTTGATACTCTGCAATTGCTTCAGAAAGTCGTTGAAAGTAAACTGGTTTTTCAGCATTTTCTTGGCAAGCTTAGCCTCGGCCTCCGCATCGATAGCTTCTTCAGCCTTTTCGATCAGGGATAAGACATCACCCATACCCAGGATACGCGAAGCCATACGATCTGGATAGAATATCTCCAAATCGCTGATCTTCTCCCCTACTCCCACAAAGGCAAGGGGCTTACCTGTGACGGCTTTGATGGATAAGGCAGCACCACCCCGAGCATCGCCATCCAGTTTGGTGAGGATGACAGCATCAAAACTAAGCTTGTCATCAAATTCTTTGGCTACAGTCACTGCATCCTGTCCGGTCATAGCATCCGCCACAAAGAAAATGTAATCGGGCTTAATATGGTTCTTGAGACGGTGTACTTCATCCATCATCTCTGTGTCGATATGAAGGCGTCCGGCTGTATCGAAGATCAGGAGATTGCTCATATCTTTGAATGCAGCGTTTAAGGCGGAATCGGCAATCTTGATCACATCTTTGCTATCTTCGCTGATCACGGGGATATCGATCTGTTTACCCAAGATCTTCAATTGATCTATGGCAGCAGGACGATAGACATCGCAAGCTACCATCATCGGTTTGATGCCTTTCTTGCGGTAAAGAGATGCAAGTTTGGCACAAGCGGTGGTTTTTCCGGAGCCTTGCAGGCCAACCATCATCACTTTGATGAGCTTGTTGTTATAAACTTTGAGCTCAAAGCCATCGGTATCCATCAAGTCAATCAATTGCTCGTGGACGATCTTCACCACCTGTTGCCCCGGAGATAGGGATTTCATTACTTCCTGACCCAGAGCGCGCTTTTCAACTTCGACTATGAAGTTCTTTACGATCTTGAAATTGACATCTGCTTCCAGAAGAGCCAGCCTGATCTCGCGCATGCTGTCTTTGATATTCTGTTCTGTGAGATAGCCTTTGCCCTTGAGATTGCGAAATACTTTATCCAGTTTTTCAGATAAACTGCTAAACATAATACTACCTTATGCGTTTTTTAGATTGCTGATAGCCCGGGCATAATCTCCCGAGCCAAAGACGTAAGATGCGGAGACCAAGATATCGGCTCCCGCATCGATTAGAGCGCGTGCATTATCTGCAGTGACACCACCATCGACATGAATTAGCGTGCTGAGGGTTTGAGCGGTGATAGATTCCTTGAGATGCTCGACTTTGCGCAGCATATTGGAGATGAAAGCTTGTCCCGAAAAGCCGGGATTGACACTCATAATCAAGATGAAATCAGCATCAGGGAGGATTTCATCCAAAGTAGATAAGGGTGTGGCAGGATTGAGCGCGATGCCTGCCTTCATCCCTGCTGCTTTGATCTCCTGAATCAGGCGATGCGGATGATAGACAGTTTCCTGATGAAAGCTGAAGTATTTTACCCCCATCTGCGAAAAGCTTTCGACATAAGCACCGGGATTCGTGACCATCAGATGTGCATCCAAAGGAAGCATTGCCAATGGTGCTATAGCCTTGACCAAGGGATTACCAAAGCTGAGATTGGGGACAAAGTGCCCATCCATTATATCCAGATGATAGAGATCCGCTCCGCTAATGTTTAACGAAGCAATCTCTTGTGCCAAGTGGCCAAAATCCGACGAAAGCACTGATACTGCTATTTGTGGCTTGTTCATTTGCGCGTCCTAATCGTAAAAATTATATCGATTACTGCTACGGAGCTTTTCTTCGTGAGCTCTTGCTTAATCTTGTTTTTAAGCAAGACCAGCTCCTGCATCCAGGTGTTGTTGCTAACAGCGACATAAAGAATCTGCTCATCAAGCTTGATTGGCATTGATTTCTCTGCCAAAAGGGGGCCTACTACTGCAGGCCAAGCCATATATAGCTTTACAAATCCCAGATAGCGTTCCCCTGCCAGGCGAAAAATGATCTGCCTGCAGTCATTTGCAAAGCTATCTGCTCGATTCTGAGTATTCTTGCTCATATTCTATCAATCAGTGGTTGCTGAGTGCTACCATTATCAGTATAGCATTTATAGTTTCAAAGACAACAGGTTATCCGGAGCAAGATAAACTCCGAATAACCTGTTCATATTGTATAGCTGATTAGTCTTTCTTGGTGATGAGGTTGTAGCCGTTTACACCCAGGATCAGCACACCCAGAGCTACATAGTAGGCAGAGCCTATACCGGCAGTACTACGATCGACAAAGAGCATAGCGATTCCGGGAATTGAGCTGGCTATGATAATGGCGATGTATCCTGCAATCTGAATAGTCTGGCTATCCTGCTTGGAATTCATCAGGTGCAGAGCTCCCAGGATCAAGACCAGGAAGGCAATTGTAAGGCCAGCTGCCAGCATCAAAATGGAAGCACCTACCTCGCCCGTGATGGGGATAAGTGAACTCCATTTCACGGTGATTACAGGTATTACCAAAGCTGCAAGAGCCAATACTATGCCCACTACTTTGTGAAGCAACGAATTGTCTTTTACCTTGATCTCAAAGTGACGCTGGCTCTTCTTGGAGAGCAACAACACCACAACCAGTACCAGTAAAAAGAACAGGCCATAGGCTACCATCATAATGGGCTTGCCTGTGACCAATCCAATCAGGGACGAGACCAGTATAAATAGGATAAAAGCTCCTACTTGTTTGATCTTGAACCATAATTCATTCATGGGATCCTCCCAAATTAATCTTCTTTGTTAACCGTGATCTTCAGACTAGCTGTAATATCCTTGTGCAATTTGACCGGAACGCTGATTTCGCCAAGCTCCTTGATGTGTTTCTCCATCAGGATCTGGGCTCTGTTCAGGTCAAATCCCTGGGCTTTGAGCTCGTTGATGATGTCATTCTCCGAAACGGAGCCAAACATATGTTCGTTTTCATCAACTTTACGAGCGAAGACCAAGCTAAGAGAATTCAATTTTTCGGCAAGGTTTTTTAGCTCTGCCACGCGTTTTTCTTCTTCAGCAGCCAGATTGGCCTGAATAGCGCTGAGCTTTTTCATATTCTGGGGAGTTGCGTATATCGCGTAGTTTCTGGGGATTAGGTAATTTCTGGCAAAGCCGCGTTTGACGTTGATCAGCTCGCCTTTACTTCCTACTTTTTCTATGTTTTCGAGTAATATGACTTTCATGCGGGACTTCCTCCTGTCTCTATTTTACGCAGATTTAACCATATATCAGCAAAGCCAAGTATGGTTATGAAGATGTATGAAATCGAATTTATGAGTAATACGATTAGTAGTACCGCCCGGATCACTTTGTTGTAAATGGTCCGCGACAAGTAGTTTATGATCAGGCTTATCCCCTGTATTAAGGGCAGGACGCTGCCTGCTATCACTATTGTGAGCAGCAGAATATGCAAGTCCTTGATCAGATATAGGGGTAAGGCAAGGATAAAGAGCAGATTGTATTGCCATGGAAATTGGATTTGAGCCCAGATAAAGGGCATCTGGAGCTGCCGGTGAAAGAGCATCAAGCCCAGGAACAGGCCGATGATCTGAAAGGCAATCCATAATGCCGGCATTATCAGATTCATAATCTGGATCGATTGGCTATACAGCTGTTGCTCGAATAGCTGGGGCATCCACTCCTGAAGCTGGGTTTGAGCCAGGGCTTGGATCTCTGCCAAATGAGCAGAGAAGATTACCGATCGTAGGGATCCGTAGATCACCAAGCTCACTGCGGCAGCTGCTATCGCCGAGGTTGTTCGGCGCCAGCGAGCTAAAGCCAGGATAAAGACAAGCGCAGGCAAACCTACGCCCATCATCGAATCCAGAGCCGGCAAGGCTGAGCTGTATGAAGGATCAAAGAGCAGTATGATCACCGGGATGATAAAAAAGGCACCCAGCGCGACCAATGGTCTTTGTAATCCGATATCAGCTACTTTGGCCAAATAGAGCAATAATAGCACTATCGCTATGAAAGGTAATTGCAGAGCCAAGGCTCCCAGTACCAGGGGAATGAGAAACATCTATTCTATCACGTAGGCAATCAACGCCATCTGACGCGCGCGTTTGATCTCGGCAGTAAGCTTTCTCTGATGCTTTGCACAAGTTCCGGTGAGACGGGCAGGTTCAATCTTGCCCACATCGGAAATGTATTGTTTCATCAGGTCGAGATTCTTGTAATCGATTACAAGTTCCTTGTTTGCGCAGAATTTGCAGTATTTCTTGCGTGTGAAGCGTTTCTTTCTATCTGTCATGTTCATTATAATCTCCTTTAAAATGGCACATCATCTTTTGTAGTGTGAGAGCTCATGCTGTCTTCAGAAGGCAGGGGCGGTTCGTCTGATCCTGTTTCCCCATGCGCTCCATCCTTGGGTTTCCACTCAAGGAAATGGATATAATCAGCAATTACTTCCCAAGCTTTGCGATTTTGGTTGTTGGAATCGGTGTAGGTTCTGGATTCCAGACGTCCTTCAACGATAACCGCGCTGCCTTTGTGACAGTTATTTACGACCGAATCAGCCCAGTTTGACCACGCAACAACCTCGATGAAGGAGGTAGCTGTCTGCCAAGTATCTGTGTCGTCTTTGTATCTACGATCTACCGCAACGGTGAAACGCAATACAGATGTGCCTTTGGGAGTGTACTTTAGTTCCAGATCATTGGTAATCCTACCACTAATCATCACTTTGTTGATTCTGGGGAGTTTGAGATCTGCCATGCTGCCTCCTAGCTTTCTTTGGCTACGACCATATAGCGAAGGATTTGCTCGTTGATGTTAAAAGCGCTCTTGACGTTTTTAATAGAAGTTGATTCGAGCTTGAAATAGTTCAGATAGTAGTATCCTTCGTTGTGCTTATTGATTTGATAAGCGAGGTATCTTCTGCCCCATACATCGGTCTTGATGATCTCGCCGCCATTATCTTTGATCTGAGTGAGAATAGTCTCGTTCAGACGCTCAACTTCTTCAGAAGAGAGTTTCGGTGAATAAATCACCATCAGTTCATAATCCTTAGTCACGTTTTTCCTCCTTTGGACTAGTGATTCCGGCTTCGTTCTTGCCGGAATAGGATTTTTTCCATTTGCTGAACTCATCCAGCATAGTGCTGAAATCTGTTCGGATATAGGTATCCAGAAATTGGCTTACGAGCTGGATACAATCCTCGTAGAGAGCTGTCTCTGTAGCCGGGATCGGCTCCAGGACATAATCTCTGGCTGTGCTGTTTTCACTGCGGCCAATACCAATTCGAATACGCTTCAGCGTATCAGTCGGAACATAATCCGCCAGTGATTTGATTCCGTTGTGACCTCCATCACCTCCCCCCGTACGGATACGGATGTTGGCAACAGGAAGCTCAAGATCGTCGTAAATCACCAGGATTTCTTCCGGGTTCCATTTGTTGATGGCCTCGTTGACGGCTTTGCCTGATAGGTTCATATACGTATGAGGCTTCAGCAAGATCACCGATCTGTACTTCAGCACTTCGTAGTTTGATTGCCTGGCAAATCCACAGCCGTGATCTTGTGCCCACTTATCAAGGACCATAAAACCGATATTGTGCCTGGTATTGGCATATTCACTACCGGGATTACCTAGTCCTACGATCAGGCGCATTGCTTTCTTAGTCTTCCTTGCTCTCAGGAGCAGGGGCAGCAGCAACTGGCTCGGCTTCGGCAGTCTTCTTGGCGTGTATCACTACGACAGTGTTGTCTTGATTATCTTTGTACTGCCAATTACCGGTGGGTAAATCGCTTACGTGAAGGCTATCGCCTACATTAAGGGCGCTGATATTGATCTCCAAATCTTCGGGGATCTGATCTGCTTTGCAGCTGATTTTTACAGTACGCATGATGACATCCATCATACCGCCTTCTTTTAAACCGGCTGCTTCGCCGATGAATTTGATGGGAATATCAACTTCGACAGCGCTGCTTTTTTCGATCACCATGAAGTCAAGATGCAAAAATTCCCTTGTTACAGGATGATTTTGCTTATCTTTCAACAAGGTGTGGTACTGCTTACCTTCCACTTCGATCTCGTAAAAAGCCATTTCGCCAAAGCTCTTTTTGAAGCATTGAGCAAATTCTGACTTTTTGAGAGAAATGGACATAGATTGGATACCCGCGCCGTAGATAACGGCAGGGATTAAGCCCTTGGCTCTCAGTTCGGTCAGATCAGACTTTCTCTGAGTAGTGCGTGGGCTCGCATTCAGGTTGAATATCATTATATTCCTCCACTTCTTTTTTTCTATACTATCTGAACAGTATGCTAATTGATTCTTCGATGTGTATCTTCTTGATTGCAATCGCCAGCATCTCCGCTATGGATAGCTGAACTACTTTCTTGCACATTTTCTTCTCTCCGCTTAGCGGGATAGTATTGGTGATAAAGAGTTTCTCGATAGGAGAATCTTCCAGATTTTTGATGGCATTACCGGATAAGACTCCGTGCGCACAGGCTGCATAAATCCTGCTGGCACCTTGTTTGTCCAGTGCATTGGCTACTTTGATCAAGCTGCCACCGGTATCGATAATATCGTCAAAGAGAATAGCAGTCTTACCTCCGACTTCACCGATGATGTTTAGTAACTCAGTCTGGTCGTTGTTACCGCTACGTCTCTTGTCGCCTATTGCCAATCCGCAATTGAGCCGCTTAGCCAGAGCACGGGCTCTATTTGCACCTCCAGAATCGGGAGATACGACTACAATCTCCTCAGTATTGAGGATGCTCTTGAAATAGCGGGTAAAAATCGGCATCGAAAACAAGTGATCCACTGGGATATTGAAAAATCCCTGAATCTGCTCGGCATGCAGATCAACCGTGATCACCCGATCAGCTCCGGCGACAGTAATCAGATCTGCTACCAGCTTGGCTGTGATCGGTACTCTGGGTTGATCCTTTTTGTCTGATCTTGCATAAGCATAATATGGTATCACACAATTGATCCGCTGAGCTGAAGCTCGTTTCAATGCGTCTATCATGATCAATAGATCCATCAGACTGTCATTGACAGGATAACAGGTAGGCTGGATAATGAAGACATCAGCTCCCCGGACGTTATCGTTGATCTTAACAAACGATTCGTCGTTTGAGAACTTGAACAGGTCGATATCCCCAAGGGGAATACCTGCATAACGTGCTACTTCCTCTGCCAGAGGTCGGTTTGCGTTACCGGTGATCAATTTGAGTTTTGAAAACACTTTGATACTCTTCTTTACCTATTGTTCTTACTTGTTTTGTCCAATATCCATCTCGGTCAAATCCGGCTTTGCATTCAACAAGATCCTCAAGAGAATCGAATATGGCAAAGCAGGTTGATCCACTTCCACTCATCATCGCCACGGGCGGATTATAGCTCCTGAAACGTTTGATAATGGTCTCTATTACCGGATAACTGGATTTGATCCCATCTTCCAGACGATTGAAGCAATTGCTAATAGTGGATCCTTGCTCCCACTTGCGAGGCTCGGAAGGCACCTTTACCAAGCTATATGCTTCTTTTGCCGAAATATGAAGATTCGGATTAACCAAGAGGATCTTATCCAAATTGATATTACTCCAGCTTGTTACTGATTCTCCTCTACCTCTTCCATTGGCGGTTCCGCCAGTCAGGAAGTAATTGATATCTGAACCAAAACTTGCTGCTATCTCATTAATCTCAGTCTCAGTCAGCGAAATGCCCCATAGCTTGGAAAGGCACATTATGGTAACAGCTGCGTTGCTGCTCCCGCCACCTAAACCGGCAGCTATGGGAATATGCTTATCTAAGTGAATCTCAACTCCCTGAGAGGGTTTGAATTCTCTCATCATAAACTCAGCAATACGATAGATCAGATTGCCAGTTGAGCTAAGTTCCACTATATTAGCCCATAGTTTTACCAAGGGCTTTTTTGTCAAAGCAAATCTGATAAAATCACAAAGGTCAATACTGCTAAACACAGTATTGACCTCGTGGAAGCCATCCGGCCGTTTGGCCAGAACTTCAAGAAACAGATTTATTTTTGCGTAGGAAGCGACGTACATCTTTCTTTTGTTTACGTGGGGCTTCGTCGCCGTAGTAGTAGTAATAATAGTAGTAATAATAGTAGTAGTTCTGCTTGCTGTAGTACTTGTGAACGAAGATACCATTCACTATGATACCGTCAATCTTGGCATCGATATTTTCCATAAGTTCTTTGGTGCGCTTGATGATACCTTTCTCAGTTTGGCCACAGCGAACCACCACGAAGGTCATATCGACTTTCTTGGTGAGAATCAGAGCGTCGGTAACAGCGATGATAGGAGGTGTATCAAAGAGGATAAAATCATATCTCTCTTTGAGCTCTGCAATCAACATATCGGTACGGGCAGAAGAGATCAATTCTGATGGGTTGGGAGGTACAAATCCGCTGGTTATCACATCAAGATTTACTATACCAGATGATTTGACCACCTGTTCGATCTTGACATCAGCATCGATGAGATAATCACTGAGGCCGTTCTCTTTCTCAATGCCAAATTTATTATGCACCATAGGACGTCTCATATCCATATCGATCAGGACAACCTTGCTGTTCATCTGAGAGAATGTAATGGCAAGATTTACTATTGAGGTTGATTTACCCTCTTTGGGACCGGACGAGGTTACCAAAAGCGTTGTGCTTCCTTCGGGCTTCTTTGCCAGGATATTGGTTCGCAGGGTACGATAGCTTTCTGCAATGGGAGATTTGGGAGCATAATGCGAGATCAATTGCATCAAAACAAAGTGCATTGATTTCATCAGTCGTTCTTTATTCTCGCCTTCTGCATTCTCGATCAGTTCATTGAATTCTTCGATACGAGCTTCAGATTCCTGAATCACAGGGATAGTACCGACTATCGGAAGCTTGACGAAAGTTTCCATGTCGTCCAAAGTGCGAAGCTTGTTATCAAGAGAGTGGATCAGGAAAGCAGCACCAATACCTAGACCAAGGCCCAGGATGATGCCTACAAGGATATTCATAGACACTCTCGGTTTGATTGGCACACGTGGCAGATCAGCGTATTCAATGATGCGGATATTGCCGACCTTGGCTTGTTCGGCAATCTTGGCATCTTCGTATTTCTCCATCATCATACCGTGGATCTTCTCGTCAAGAAGCAGATTACGGCGCAATCTGGCAAGTTCCAGCTCGGTATTGGGAAGTGTGATCATTCTCTGAGCATACATCTCTTTGGTCTCTTCGAGACCGCTTACACTGGAGCGAGCCATTTCCAGCTCGATTCTTGCCTGTACAATACGGTTCAGGAGATCGCTGCGAGTAGCAACCGGATCGCTTTGCATCTGGATGGCAACCATCTTGCGAACTTCCAGATCAAGATTTGCCTTTGATCTGTCTAACTCAGCATTAAGAAGAGCAATTTGTGGATGATCCAGCGGGTATTCGTTTTTTGTGACAAGATTGGTGATCAAAGCCTGGGTGTCTATCACCTGCCTGCGAAGCTCATTTACGTAAGGAGCGTTTAGAATATTCTCAACATTGACTATCAGTGAATCCTGCTCCGAGAGTTGTCTTTGCAGCATTTCAACCGTCTTGGCTTTCACCGCCTGGTCGGTAAGTGCTTGCTCGTACTGCGCCTCAACTTCAGCAGATTGTTCGATCAGCTTCTGCGTTTCTGCAGAGAGCTCAACCAGTTGATTGGCATTTTTAAACTCGCGCAAGTCGTTCTCTGAGCTTTGCAATCTGCGAGATATAGCATCGAGCTGATCTTCCAAAAACTCGCGGACAGTGGTGTATTCGAGCCTGGCATACAGTGTATTCTCTTGCTGAATAGCTTCAGCTACTGCATTGACAGCGGCCTGGGCTTCACTTTGGCTGGTCGATTCATAGGAAATCGTCAGAATGTCTGTCTCGCGTTTTGATTCTACTTTCATCCTGGCCTTGATGAATGCTCCGGGACTGGCGCTTTGCGAAATCGGGAACGACTCCCAATCCCTGTGCTTCTTCATAATCTCAGCAGCCCTATTGCCCAGGGGCAAGCTCTTCATCATTTCGATTTGATTATTCAGTGCATTAGTTCCGACCCCGGGAGTCGCAAAGAGCATTAGGTCTGAGGTATTCTTTTGATTCTCTATTAGCACTCTGGATGAAGTAGAATATACTTTGGGCTGACGGGCAGTATAGATCACTGTGGCAGCCAATACAAGAGTGAATATCAAGACTACAAGATAGCGGTATTGGACAATAATTCTTAAATAATCAGAGAGTTTTATCTCTTCCTGAACTACTGGATTGATGTGTTGATTCTCCATATATACCGCTTCCTATTTAATATTGGTGATGAGATTATAGACGCTGAGGGCAATCGCAGCTTTGGAAAGGAAATCTGCCACCTTGCTAAAGGCATAGAAGATCGTTCCGGATAAGACAACAGTATCGCCCGGCATGATCTTGGGGATCAGGTTTTCGTCTCCTGTTTCCATATACCTTTTGAAATTCACCCATATAATCCGATTCCCGCCTTCTGCAGTAGGGCGGATTATTCTGATCTTGGAGAGCTTGGCATCCTCTTTGGGTCCGCCGGCCAAGGCCAACAGGGTAAGGAAATCAATATCATCAGGAACAACATACAAGCCAGGCTTATAAACTTGTCCCAGGATATAGGTATTCATTTTAAGGGTCGCCACTCCCGAACGGACTCCATCATAGGTATAGGCTGAGATGTTGTTGGTCGGTACAAAGCCAACATCGCTTTGTGCAAAGATATAGCCCAAAGCCAGGCATAAAATCAGCGCAATCAGTAATCTCTTCACTGTATCCTCTTATCAATTTTGTGTTATCATCTTTTTTAGCCCGTTTCAGTCAAGAAGTTTTACTGAAGCCGGCTTCACTTGGTGATCGCAGCCTATATCGCTGCAAGCATTTCTCTCTGTATATCAGGGCTGATAAATCTACCCTATTCTATTGTATGTGCATTATTCTTTCCTGAGATTCAGAGCCCATAAAGCCCTGAAGCTCTTCATCCCAATCGAAGGAATCCACCCTCCAGCGCAAGCTCTCTCCGCTATGCTCCTGGGCAAGGTTTACCGGGAAGATTATCCAGAGTGGATCTTCTTCAGCAGAGACCACCAAATCCTGATGCCATACATAGTTGTAATTTTCATCCCAAACCAATACTCGGAATTTGGAGGCAAAACCGCTTCTATTCCAGGAAAAGGTAATATTCCCCGGGGCCACTGTCGCATTGTTGTCGGGGCCGATCAGCATGCTCTTGGCCAGGAGACCATACGACACAGTATCGCTTCTGGCTGAATTACCGCTTGTGTCCACCAGATCAATGAAATAGGAATAGATCACTCTTTCCTCAAGCTGCGATCTGGAGTCCAGATATTCCACTCTGTTTGCCATAATCGAATCTATCAATGCTGGCACAGGATTGATATTGTCATACCTGTAAATCTTGATATGGCTCAGATCAGTATCGATAAATGGATTCCACGTAACTCTGATCCAATTGCCTTCAGGTACGGTGTCCAGTCCGTTGTTCTCTTCAGTAAGGACAAATGTGTAATTGTCTCCAGTATCTCCCAGATGTGGGATCAAAGTTGGGGGTACAGGCGGTATATTGTCTGTATCAGGATTATCCTCGCCGGCACAAGCGACCATCCCCAATAGCGCCACTGCCAGAACGGTTAATATTAAGAGATTTTTCATAATCTACTCCCTTAGAAGTTCATCCTCAAGCCGATTCTATTACTCAGGCCTACAGGATTGGTGATTAATGCGTAATCAAGATTAACGCCATAGAGCTTTACCGATGCTCCACAGCTAAAATTCTTGTCGTAATAACCCAATCGCAACCAGGCAAGATCGTCATACTCCCATTCTGCGCCAAAGTGCTGGGTTCCCTCGTATACATAATCGTAATCATAAGCCAATCTCAAAGCAGATTTAAGTGATGGAATGGGCTGTTCGATAGCGATACCAAACTTGGTATTAAACAGAATCTCGTCACTGTGCTCGGTTGCTGTATCCCAATTGATATTTGTGCCGGAGATATCCTGGAAGTTCACCCCAAAACTGATATCACCCAGTTCATCCATATCAAAAACCACCCCCATATCGGTTTTGACCAATACCCCAAAATCAAAACCGGTTCCTGTTCCCAACTGGTTGTGCAGAGATCTTTTGATATACTTAATATTTCCTCCCAGGGCGATATCAAAAGGTACTTCAAAAAAGAGCCAGCCCATATTAGCATCGTAGTGAATCAGCTTTGCAAAAGCAAATTGGAATAGATCATCTGTGCTCTTGAACTTTCCGTCCGGCACTCCGGGCAAATGATATGCACTATCATTGATTCTCTGATCCACGTTTGTTCCGATCAAATAGCTTTCATCAAAATATGGGATGTCATCCACTGAAAGCCTCGTTATGTTGATCCCAATCGTTACTTCATTTGGCAGTGGCTGGCAATAAGCAACATTGTCATAAGCTGCCAGACCTTCGTACAGGAAAGCATGCATCGCGGATACTTCTGCTTTCTTCATCTGAGCTATTCCTGCTGTATTCCAATAGATTGCGGAACAATCGCTGGCAATGGCTGAATATGCACCACCCATTCCAAGAGCTCGTACTCCAGCACCTATCGACATAAAATCACCTGCATATCTTCCGCTAAAGAGCGGTGCCAAGAGCAGCAATGTGGCTAGTGTAATTATAATTCTCTTCATGATAACCTCACTTCAGGATCGCCATTTTCATGGTCTTTTCCAGAGTTCTCGAGCCTTTCTTGGCAATGATTTTGTAGAAATAAGCTCCATTTGCCAGCGTGAAGCCTTGCTCATCTTTACAATCCCAACCGTAAACGGTTCGGGGATATTCGTGATACCCCACACCGGTGGGTAATCCGGAGAATGTCTTGACCAGCCTTCCACTAACGGTATAAACCTTGATCGTCACCTCGTCAGCATTGTCTGTCAAAACATAAGTGAATCTCGTTCTGCCATCATTTCTGGGATCTTGAGCTCTTCCAACTACAGGATTGGGGTAGTTGCCGATATTACGAATATCAAAACGATCGTTTACAAAGAACTGAATAGCTCTCGAATTGAAGTTTGAATTCACATCGCTGCAATCCACCAATAAGGTGTAGTTTCCTCGGGGAAGATTGAGCTGATACTTAATTGGGATTCTATTGATGTTATCGCTATTGATCGCGATAGCATAATCATCCTCAGGCACCAATTCTCCGTTGATAAACAGACGAATAGAACTCTCAACCACATTGATGCCATTCGCATCACTGAGTAGCAGAGATATAGTTCCCGTTCCTGAGACATATCCACCAACAGTGAATTCCTGATCCTGTACGTTTACGTCGATTGAGGGACCCGTCCTATCCTGATTTCGATAGATAGTATAGATACCCTGGCGGTTTACCTCAAAAACTACAAGATCTCCAACAGCAGACACATTACCACCCTGCCGCATCCATTTCCGGTAAGTGGAATCCCAGCGATACACATTGTAGATGTTCTGGTTTTCATATTGTTGTGTGAGTGAATCGGTAGTATTGTAGTAGAACGTTAGTTTTACTCGTCTGCCATTCGCAAAGATACCGAGGCTATCAACCAAGCTGCTATCCATAGTCTTAATCTCATAGGGTATAGAATTGAAATTACTAGTACCCGGAGCTGGTGATCTCAATTTGACAGGATAGATATCGGGCTGCAAATTCGGCTCCAGTGCTGAGAGACCATTGATCGAGAACATTGAGCTACCACCGCTCGGAACGAGACCTGGCGGGATTTCGCAACTAAGGTTGGTATCTACGCTGTTCATAATTGCCCCTGCACTACCAACGAATTGGTAATTGAAGGGAAGAGCCAGAGTGATCGAGTTGTTTGTATTGAGGAACATATGCCATTCAGGGAAGGCATTGCTATAGTTTACGTTTACTTCAAAGTTCAGATTGGCGCCGGGCACACCTGCCAAATCGATGTATTCCCACCTTTCTACATTCACTGCCACGGGCGCTAGTATCCGATCTGTATGCAGGGTCTGAGTGCCACCGCTAGGCGTATAATAAAGCTTGAGATCGGTATTTGTCGAGTTGGCATTGCCGATATTGGTCACCAGCACCTTGAGCCTCAATTGGTCGTTATCCGCCTCAAGAGCAATATCTCTGAGAAAGAGATCAGGACCTGCCGAGACAAAGTTGTAGAGATTGGATTCAAACACTCCCTCGGTCGTAGTAAGAACATACTTATAAAAGATCTCCTTACCTGTTCTCTGAGCAGGCAGGAACCCGGTGCTGCGATAAAGTAGTGAATCCTGCGCATCGGCAGTCATCGGCAGGCTTACCCAGTTGGCTTCCAGACCTGTGCTGTCTGTACGGGCTTTGCAGATCAGGGACAAGACGAGCTCATTGCTAAAGATTCTCGCTGCAAAGCCGGTAGAATCTCTCCAGCTTGGATTGGCCGGAAACAAGTTGTTGTGAAAAACGCTGGGGCGTCCCACTCCAAAGGCAGACAGGCCTACATACTCCTGATCGCTGGAATAGCCTGTAACGTTAATCTTTCGGATAAAGTTCGTTCCACCACTCACCGGGACTACGTATGACGCGTTATAACTTCCCTGTATCACCGGTAAGTCAAACGGCACATTGATTATCTTTCCGCTATCTTTCATAATATGCAGTCTGGCAGCGCTAACCCCTTCCGGGAACTCCGCGCTTACTCTCAGAGTATCTCCGGGATTAAGGCTGAGATTATCAGCAGTCACTGGTATCCCGGATTGTGGTCTCCTGAGCTTGATCAGCGGATCACCCAGATAGGCTGTTCCATTGGTCAAAGCGTATCTAGGCGCTATCGAACTGGTTGTTGTGAAGAACCTGGCTTTGGTAAAGATCATTGCTTCACCTACGCTGGAAAAGTCATTTTCAAAAAGCGCTTCGGTAATTGCCAAGCCATAATCTTCATCCTGATCCAGATAACCCAAACCGGAGAAACCAACTGTCGCGATAGCGCCTTTATTGGGCTGCAGGACAAGAGCTTCACTGATCGATGAGGCTCCATTGGTATCAAAGGCCGAGGCATAACACGCCAAACTCATAACAATCGGGAATACTTGATTATTCAGCGTAGCTACATCGTTGAAATTGAACAGGTTGTAATCAGCCCAGACGCGTCCACCACCGTGTCCCATAAACTGCAGATAGCTAGTACCGGAGTTTATCGCATCTTTCAGATTGAAAGTACCGCCAAAGTAATCATTTGAAACAGTCTGTGTGGTCGTATAAATTCTGCTTACCCTATAATGATCCGGGATGTTTTTTCTTCTAATCCGTTCGGATTGCACCGAAAAGATATCGTTTCCATCTGAGATCTTTCCTCCTGCAGTTAGAGTAATATGGCTGTTCCAAATCCTGTTTGTCATTGGCTCGGAACGATATTTGACTGCTTTGGCGGCATAATCAGCTATCTGTTCCGGCTTCCAGATACTAATTCTCGCCACTGATATATCTGCTACAATATCAGTTCCAACTATACAACCAAACCAGTTGTCGCTTGCAGTCGCCCCGTGCTTGTATGTCCAAGTCTTCTTCACGGGGATTTGGTTATAAATCCTGGAGGGACTATTATCACGGGTATCGTCTGTACCCTCTCCAATCAGAATCAAGTGTTTTATTCTTGGACTTGCCCAATTGTTATAGGCATACTTGGTAAAGTCTCTGATCGCTTCTGCCGATACAATTCCATGATTGAATTCATCGTAGATATCCTGTATATCCACAATCTTTACTATGTGTCCTTCGCTCTCCCACAGATCCATCAGAGTCTGAGTGCCCTCAGAATGGATAAACTGCCTGGGTATAACGACAACCACATCACCGCTATTGCCTGGATTCTTCAAATCTGAGGGGAAATTGAGCCTGATGCTCTTGGGAAGCTTCTTCTGAGACTCGGTTACAGCATAGTACTTTACCGAGTTACTAAAAACGCTATCCTGGAAAGTCACCGTCCAGGGCGCGATGCCGTCCGTATTAAAGGGCTCGATCTGTAGGTTATTGAAAACGCTAGAGCCAATTTTGTAAACAGACACATTGTTTTGAGAGAAGCCTTCCAATTGGAATTGGAACAGGCCTCCCGGTCGGTTGGATGGCTTAGTAAAGCTGATCCAATCCTGATTGGTTTTGTACTCTCTCCAATATGTTATATCCGCATAATCCAGCATCACTTGCTCTCTATCACCCATTACGGTATTGCCGGAAAGGCTGATATAGAGATAGTTTGTTCCATGCGTAAAGAATGAATTGGGTATGGGATTCTGATTTGTAAAGAGCTTTTCGTTTTGCCCCACCCAGCTATGTGAATTGATCATAGCCTGATTGATTCTTACTGTGGCATCGTGATCAAACTGACCGGGTATTATCTGATCGGAGTAAGTCAAGCCATGCAGCATTACCTTCGCGCTGCCGGTTCTAATCGTACTATCCTTGGGATATTGCAACTCAAAGGGGATGATATCAAGGTTTGGAGCGCTGATTTTCTTCCAAAACCACAGATCTTCACGATAGAAATCAGGATTACCGGATGTCCATTTATTACCCAGCTTATCGCTTACATTTTGCTGCTCGATATGTATGGAAGATTCAAAAGCATCCGGAATAACAAACTGCAACTGGTTGGAATTGACCAAGCCGCCATTCTCAACCATCATTCTAGCGCCAAACTTATCTATCAGACTCAGCGTATATACATTTTCAGCAGTATAATCATCCTGATAGCCAGTATCACCATAGTGCCTATCGCCATAGAACTCAAAGTAATCACCCGGATTGAAGTATCCATCCGATTCTCCGAAAAAGGCGATTGGAACTTGTCCCTGTTCGTTTCTAAGCTCCAAATACCTGGGATCTACATTATCGACATTCCATTCCAGATTGATATCCAGAGAATCCAGCATCATCGACATATAGGTCTTTAGATACTGATAAGTAATCTTGTAGATACCTTCGCTATCCACAACGAATTGCAAGGCAGTGATATTTGTTCCAGTCTTTGGGCTCTCATAATCATCAGCTCTGCTTCTGGCCAATCTCCAGTTTTGAGAGCTCGAATTGTTTATAAAGAAGCTATTCGCGGCAGTATCCAGGGGATTATCGCTTATCTGCCAGTCTCCACTGGCCCTGGTGTCGCCATGAATACTGATAACTATCCTTAACTTGGAGTGTACAAGCAGCTCTCTGCTGGTAGCCCGGTACTGGAAAGGACGTATGCTGATTGGAACGAAGCGTCTGTCTCCTATGAAAGCAGCCTCTCCCCTCTCGACTACGAGTTCCGGATATGCGGCAGCCCTGCTATAAGCCCGGTTGTCTTGCCAGAATACATAGTCCGGTTCGTCATCTGTTAGAACCATCCTGGGATTTGGCATCAGGTTTACGCCGGGTCTGATATTCATCTGATCAGTTTGAATACTGATACTGATATCACCTTCGACTGGAATTCCCACTGCAGTGCTAAAACTAATCAGCTTGGGATATCCCTCGTCTCCAAAAACGCTGCCATCCTCTGAGATAATCTGATGCCATACTGCACCATTCTCATCAACTTGCCTTATCTCATAATCCGGCATCTCAAAATCTATTACTACCTGAGACGGAGATTGGCTTACCAGTGTGATCCCGGTAGCAAAAACCCATACAGGAAGGACTACCAGGGCTAGCCATATATATCTTTTCATTATTACTCCAGACCTATGCTAAAAGTGTTTGATCTCAAACCGATGTCACCGCGGTAGTACTTACCATCAAAATCGATCTTCTGCGCATCGGTATAAACTATCTTGCGGGCTTCCATTAGATCCTTGCCCAAGGCTGTGAGCATTATCACTCTTCCGCCGTTGTTTACCAGGCAATCACTACCTGCTTTTACTCCTGCATAAGAGATGATAGATTCCAGAGGATCGGATATCCGGATAGGATACCCGGTATCCGGCTTGGCAGGATATCCCCGCGATGCCAATACAAGCGTCACGGAGCAACCCGGTTTCCATTCCAATCTGATCTCTGATATCTTCCCTTCGATTATTGCCTCGCATATTTCCACCATATCGGTTTTCAATAGTGGCAAGACTGCTTCGGCTTCGGGATCACCCCAACGGCAATTGAATTCCAAGACCTTGGGACCTTCACGGGTAATCATCAATCCGCAGTACAGGACGCCGCAGAAAGGATAAGCTTCCTCTCTCATAGCGTCTATCACCGGCTTGATGATCTCAAGCTCGATCTGTTCCCGATAGGCTTCGCCTTCTTCGAGTGGTGCGACCGCGCCCATACCACCGGTATTTGGTCCCATATCATTGTCATAAAGCTGCTTATGATCCTGTGAAAAAACCGTCGTACAGAAATCAGTTCCATCTGTGATGGCGAATAAAGATAGCTCCCACCCGCTCAAAAACTCTTCAACGATTACTCCTTCCTTGTCTGTTTTGCTGTAAAGAGCCCCCAGGGCATCTTCCATCGCTGTGGAATCTTCCAGAATATACACACCCTTGCCCGCGGATAATCCATCCGCCTTGATCACGACCGGATAGCCAAATTCCGCTATCAAGCTTCTTGCTTCATCGGCTGAATTAGCCTTGCCATATCTGGCACTGGGCACATTGTGCCGCTGCATCAGATCTTTGGCAAAAGCCTTGCTGGTTTCTATCCTACCGGCTGCTTGAGATGGTCCAACAACCCGCAGCCCGCGCTCTCTCAGAAAATCCGTAAGCCCATCTTCAACAGGCTGTTCATTGCCTACAAAAACCAGATCGATCCGGCTTGTCTCGCAGTAATCCGCTATATCCCGGTGGCTACATAGCTTTACGCATTCGTAAATACCTCCGATACCATCATTCCCCGGTGAGACAATAATCTTTTTTACTTTGGGGCTACGGGCAAAGGCATCAGCTATTGCGTGCTCTCTACCCCCACTACCAATTATCAGTATATTCAAAGAGACCTACTTTCCAGTAATCTTATCAGTTCTAATATAGCATATTCTGCTGCTTTAAAGCGGATCGAGACTCTCGAGCCATTGAATATCATAGTTTTTGCATACTTTGTGTCTTTACAGGCAAAGGCAAAACAGACCAAGCCGACCGGCTTTTCCGGGCTGCCTCCATCCGGACCTGCAATTCCGGTAATCGAGACTGCCAGATCTGCCCGGGAAAGCTTCTGTAATCCACTGAGCATTGCCAGAGCGGTTTCTTCGCTTACAGCTCCCAGACTCTCAATAATCTCTGCCGGTACGCCCAGTACTTCTTCTTTGATCCGGTTTGCATAGCTGACCACACCACCCAGGAAATAGTCACTGGCCCCCGGCACTTCGGTGATCATATCTCCCAATAGCCCGCCTGTGCAGGATTCTACCACAGCCAGTTTCAGGCCTTGGGAGCGTAGCAATTGTCCCAGCTGCCAGGCAGGGGATTGAGCGTCAATTGCCCAGACATAGCTGCCAATCTCTTCCATTAGTGCTTTTCGCGTATTTTCTATCAGCTGTTCATCAGATCCATAGAGCCTTAGATCCACCCTCCCGGTCTGAGGAAGCCAGGCATGCTTGATCTCCTGCGGCCAGGGGAAATGCTCCAGCTTCTCCGCCAATAGCGATTCCGATATCCCCCAGGTGTGCATATTGCTTACGACCAGAGGCTTATTGTTATATGAACCACGCAATCTCTGCCTGATATGCGTCTCAAAGAGCCACTGCATCTCCAGCGGCACTCCGGGCAGAGCGAAAAAGCTCTTGGAATTATCCGAATAATGCAATCCCGGAGCTGTACCCATATCGTTTCTGAGAACTTCAAAGCCCTGGGGCACCAAGGCTTGATTACGATTTGTCTGCGGGGTAGGCTGATTACGGCGGGAAAAGAGATTCTGCACATGCTCCCAGACCGCTTCATCGTGTATTAGAGGGGCAGAAAAGAACTCCGCTATAGAGCTCTTTGTGATATCATCATCCGTAGGTCCCAAGCCACCGGTGCAGATCACGATCCTATAATTTTCCCAGCAATAGGCAAGCGCTTTGCCAATCTCCCGGGGATCGTCTTTGATCGTAATGGCGTATTCCGCTTCCAGCCCCAGAGCAGCCAGCTCCGTTGCCAGATATTGCAGATTCGTATTGAGCGTTCTGCCCAATAAGATCTCGTTTCCTATGGATATGATGGCTGTCATTATCAATATGACTTTGCGAAAATCACTCTCAGCTTGCTGGGCTTGGCACAGCAGATGCACTTACCATCCTCATTTTGCCCCTCAAAGGGGATACAGCGAACAGTAACCTTGAGATCTTCCTTGATCTTTTCTTCGCAATCAACTGATCCACACCAGGGAGAGAAGGCAAAGCCTCCGTGAATCTCCGCAGCGTTTTTGGGCGTATAAAAGCTATAGAACTCTTTGTTGTCATCTATCTTTACGATATTATCATCCCTGAATTTCAATGCTCTGGCATAGATACCGGCTTGCATTTCGGAGAGAGTTCTGATGATGTACTCCTTTAGATCGCCAACAGCCACAGAGCTCTTATCACGAGGCTCCAGATCCCTGCGCGCCACCATTACGGCTCCGCTTGCCACATCACGGGGACCTATCTCTATCCTCAAAGGAATACCTTTCTTGATCCAATACCAGTTTCTTTCGCTGGAGGTAAGATCGCGATCATCCAGTTCTGTATAAATCCTGATATCTTCAAACTGACTTCCCTTCAGATCTTGCTCGATGCTTCTGGCAAGTACCATCACCTGCTCTCTTTCGGTCTCATCGCGATAGATCGGAATAATTGCCACGTGCGAGGGAGCGATCTTGGGCGGTAAAACCAGGCCGTTATCATCGCTGTGCGCCATTATCAAGGCACCTATCAAGCGGGTAGAGACTCCCCATGAGGTCGTCCAGGCATAGTCAAATTCACTCTGTCTGTTTTGGAACTTTATCCCGGAAGCCTTGGCAAAGTTTTGCCCCAAAAAGTGCGAAGTGCCGGATTGCAGGGCTTTCTTATCCTGCATCATTGCTTCGATACAATATGTATTCACGGCTCCGGGAAACTTCTCTCCCTCGGTCTTTTCACCTTTGATCACAGGTATGGCGAGATAGTCCTGAGCAAAGCTGGCATAGACATCCAGCATCTTGAGGGTCTCTTCCATAGCGTCTTCCCGGCTTTCATGCACGGTATGGCCTTCTTGCCATAGAAACTCGGCTGTTCTGAGGAAGAGCCTGGTGCGCATTTCCCAGCGCACTATGTTTGCCCACTGATTGATTAATAGAGGCAGATCGCGATAGGAATTTACCCACTTGGCAAAGGAAGCTCCGATAATCGTCTCGGAGGTAGGCCGCACTATATAAGGCTCTGTAAGCTCTCCGGCTACCTTGAGCCCGCCCTGGCCGTCGTCTTCGAGCTTGGAATGAGTCACGACCGCGCATTCCTTGGCAAAGCCCTCTACGTGCTCTGCTTCTTTTTCAAAATAGCTCTTTGGTATAAAGATCGGGAAATAGGCATTACGATGCCCTGTCTCACGGAACATCCCGTCCAGTACCCTCTGTATATTTTCCCAAATGGCATAGCCCCAGGGTTTGATTACCATACAACCGCGTACATCGCTGTTTTCAGCCAAGTCCGCGGCTTTGATTACCTGCTGATACCATTCTGCATAATTTTCTTCACGAGTCGGCTCGATCGCCGTCTTCTTTTGCTTGCTCATTCATATCTCCACTTGATTTTTCCAGAGATTCCATTATCTGAAACGGACTTTATCTGTCAATAGAATAGACTGGCAGATTATGGCAATATTCAGCCTTTGGCATTGATTTTTTTACTCAGTGGAGTCTGTGCTACGCTTTACCTGATGTATATCCTGCCTTATCAGCATTACCTGTTAAACAGCGAATGAGCCCCCTACATACGGCATTACAGATAGCTTTGCGTGTTCATTGCATAGTGCGTTTGCACTGAAGGGGCGTTAGATATCTACACAAGTTCGCACCTACGGGATTCGAGGCTGCAAATGGATAATCGAGGCTTCCTACTGCCTCTTATTGAAATGCGGAGAATCACCCCACTCTTTATAGCCGATGGTCTCGCCGATCGATTCTATCCTTCGCTCCAGACAATGAACGCATTCGGAGGCGTTTTCGTCCAGGCAGGGCTTACCCTCGTAAAGCTGGTAATTTGAGCGATACTTCGTATCGGTGATATTTGGCATAATGATATTAGCGCCAGCTAAAAGCCCCATCTCGCGTCCGGTGGGATTGAGTGCCTGCAGTGCGGTAGTAGAGGCAATATTGATATCTTTGAGGGCTATGCGGCAGGTCGCGATCAGCTTGAGCCCGTTTTCGAGGGCAAGCTCTTGATCAAAGCCTTCCACCAAATGCCCCAGAGGAGTATCTTTGTGCGGTATGAAAGGTCCCATCCCCAGCATATCGATATCCTCATCATAAAAGAACAAAATGTCGTTGGCAAGATCTTCCACGCTCTGCCCCGGGAGTCCGGTCATCACACCGGTACCTGTCTGCCAGCCCAGCTTCTTGAGTGTACGGATGGTCTGTAATCTGCGTTCAAAGGAATGATCCGCCGGGTGAAGCTGCTTGTAAAGCTCCGGATTGCTGGTCTCGATGCGGATCAGATAGCGATGCGCACCGCTCGCTTGCCACAGCTTGAGCGTTTCCTCGGTCTGTTCGCCCAGGGATAACGTGATCCCCAGCTCTCCCCTGCTCAGCTCGTGAATATCCTGCAAAAGCTCGTTGACATAGCTGATATACCAGGCATCCTCACGCTCTCCGGATTGTAGCACCATCGAGCCGTAATTCTGTTTCCAAGCCCACTCCGCCGCTTCCAGCACCTCGTCTTTGGAGATGATATAACGGTTGTTGTTGCTATTATCCTTGCGAATGCCGCAATAATAGCAGTTCTTTGTGCAGATATTGCTCAGCTCGACAATCCCGCGGAAATAGACCTTGGTGCCCACAGTCTCTTTCTTGATCTGATAGGCTTGTTTATACAGGGCTTCGAGCTCATCCGGCTTGTGCAGGCTCAGCATCTCGATAAGTTCAGCTTTGTTGGGACGCATTTTGTCTCTCTTTTGGTGGATTATTTGTGGACTCTCGCAGACCACAATGATAAGATAGGAATGGATTGAGTAGCGGGCAAGGGGAAAGTTCGTATATATGCCAAAAGACGGATCGTATCATCATACAAGCATTGCTAAACCGATCCTTTATCTCACCTTAAACTTCATAGCACATCCCTCCCACCTCGCTCCCACTTATCCCCCACTTTGTGGGAGAATCGAGGGAGATACCATAGAGAATTGCGCGTTGGAGCTTAAGGTGCGCCTAAGGGGCAATACCGAAAATAATAATGCAGCCCCTTGCTACATCCGCAACTAGCATCAGTAAAAGCTTTTAGTGCCATAGAGCCTGGGCACAAAGACAAAAAAATCACACGAAGGAAGCAAAAACGGGCTAAATGGAATCCGTAGTATTATAGAGGGATGTATTTTCCCCGAAGATGGAGATGAAGATGAACAAAGACACTGGCATGACATTGGTACAAGGAGACTACTGATGAGAGTAGCTTTCAAGTATGGTATCGGCGGTTACGTAGGCAAGTTTGACGATATGGTCTTTTGCTACAACCGCTCCCTGGGCAAGATCTATGCCCGCCGGCGTGTGTATCCCACCCTTACGGAATCGCACAGGAAATTCGGCTCAACTGCCGCTAATCTCTTTTCCCTAAAGCCTTCCCAGGGCTACAAGGATGATCTTTACCTTTACCTTGTGCGCTACCGGGCGCTGAGGGGAAGTATGAAAAGCCTCGTTACCTGGAGTAATCTCTATATGAAGCTGATGTATGATCTGGCAAAGCGCGATCCCAGCATCGATCTCAAGAGCCTCACCCGGCAGGAGATTTATCAGCGTTCACTACCTGTGATCAGTATCAAAAGAGCGGTGGAGGCGGGTTTGCTGCCCGTTGTAAATGACTATGCCTCATTTGACCGCGAGCTCTGAGTTGCAGCGGCTAATACATCCGCGATTGCTTTGTAAAAGGCTGGAATCTATATCCGATAGCTGCCGGTTTGTGCTGAGGGAATGAAAGAGCTGTATCCGGAGGTGTAACTGCCCATACGGGGCGGATTACAGATCGCCGGTAATGCTCTTATCCACGAATCTGGAATACATCAGCTTTGCCAAAGCCAGATACTTTAGCTTGAAATAGATGGTATCTCCGGTCTCATAGCCATTGGGATTTTCGCCCAGGTCATAGACCGTGAGATCGGAGCTATTGCCAAAGAAGCGGATGCCGGGATCAAATGGAACAAGATGATCGGCATCTACATCCAGGATGCCAAAATCGACTATGGCGCGGTAACTGCTACTGTGAGGATCGGGCTCATCCGGAGTGCCATCGGATAGCTCCCTATGCCCCACCGCCGCGTCTGAGATCACTCCGTCCGGCTGTTTGTCCTTGCGATAGAGCTCCAGGATGCTGGCTTCAAAGGTGAAAGCATTGGTATGCAGATCCAAGAAAGGCTGGTTGTTCAGTGGCGAAGTGCCCAAAAACACAGCCTCGCCGATACGGAAGTGATTGATCCCCTTTGGTATCTTGCCTTTTTCGAGCAGCGGCAGGGTAATGGAACTGGCACCCGAAACATAGTCCAGATTGTGTTTAAATTTGGCTTCGAGCAGTTGCTTGTAGAGTACGAGCTGGATCAATTTGTCATAGGTCGGTTGGATGCCCACCATACAGCCCAGATTGGTGCCGAGACCGATCACCTCAATGTTTTTCAAGCGGTAGAGCTTTTTGTAAAAGGGGATCAAGCCCTCGCGCTCGATTCCCTCACGCAACTCGCCCATCTCTATCATTACGATGATGCGATGTATGATGCCCTGCTTTTCCGCGGCTTCGTTGAGCGCGGTAATCGTGATCAGAGAGCTATTCAGAGATACATCCGCATAGCGCACTATCTTGTCGGCATTGCGGGCAGAAGGAGGCTTGATAAACATCGTTCTGAGCTCCGGATTGATCTCCTTGATCAGCTTGAGTGTCCTCCATTGGCTTACACCGAGCGAATCGATATTGGTGATTGCAGGATCGCTCAGGATGGATTCGAGGACTCGTTTATCAGTTCCCAGAGCCTTCACGACTAGTGTCCACTGCTTGTTTTGAGCTCTCAGGAGACTATCCAGCTTGCGGATATTATCCAGAATGCGCTCTTTATGGACGAGTAAGCGAGCCATCTCAAGAGCCCTTATGCCATCTCATTTCGGCATATTTGGTGCTAAAACCCAGCCTCTCGTAGAGCGCTTTGGCTGGATTGTCATACTCTACGTGCAGAGCTATGCCGCCTTCGCTGGTTTCAAAGGCTTCTCTCAGGATGGCTGTTCCGATGCCCTTGCCCCGGTAATCAGCATCCACTGCGATATAGACCAGGATATTCTCCGGGATAAAGTCCTGCATACCCGTCTTATTCATCACAAGAGCCCCGGCAAGACGCTCGTTATCGAGAGCCAATAAGAGGTATCCACCCTTGCCGGCCTGATCCGAAAAGGCATAGTCGATAGCCTTGCTGATTGCAGCTTTATCATCTCTGAAGCGATCGAGATGAGTGTGTAGAAATTCCACTATTTGGGCTTGATCGAGTGAATTGGGGATAGCTTCTATACTGTCTGCTTTTACTATTCTAATCATATTCTGCTCCTGGGTTTTTTTATGCTATCAGAAGTTTTTTCCATAGCACATTCTATTGCTATATAGTCAATTACCCCGTGTCAAGCTTTTTTTCGTTAAAAAAAGTTCTTGCCAAGATTACGCCCTTGATTAGCTTGGTTAGTGAATGCTTACTTACATTCAGAAGGAAGAGAGAATGAACCTAACGAAGAGACAGATGGAATTGGTCGAGAGCGCGATCAGGATCATCGCCGAGCAAGGGCTGGACAAGCTCACTACAAAGAATCTGGCATCCGCCATCGGCGTGACCGAGGCTGCTCTCTATCGCCACTTCAAGAGTAAGAATGATCTGATGCGGATGATACTATCATACTTTGAAAAGCTCTCTTGCCAGGTACTGGATGATATCCGCACCGGGGGACTTGATCCTGTGGAGAGCGTGCGCCGTTTTGTATTGGATCGTTACAAGCTCTTTTCCGGTAAGCCTGCCCTCGCCAAGGTGATGTTTTCTGAAGAGATCTTCACCAGCACCCCTGCCTTCACCGATCACTACCAAATGATTATGCACAAGCATAAAAGCGAGGTTGTTGCCTATATCCTGCGTGGACAATCTGAACAACTGATCCGCCAAAATATGGATGCCAATCAGATATTCCGCATTGTGGTGGGCTCTATGCGCTTTATCGTGATGCAATGGAATCTCAGTAGGCAAGTCTTTGATCTGGAAGCTGAAGGCACAGCATTACTCGATACTATAATAGAACTAATAGAGGTAAAACAATGAAGAGACAGATCATCAATATCGATCAGGAACTTTGTAATGGCTGTGGAGCCTGCATTCCGGGATGTCCCGAAGGTGCTTTGCAGATTATCGATGGCAAAGCCCGCCTGATCAGCGACCTGTTTTGTGATGGACTTGGGGCTTGCATCGGCACTTGTCCGCAGGGAGCCATTCACGTGGAAGAGCGCGAAGCTGAGCCCTATGATGAAAAACTGGTGATGCACCAAAACATCATCCCTCAGGGAGAGAACACTATCAAAGCACATCTGCACCACCTCAAGAGCCACGGAGAGACAGGTTTTTACAAGCAAGCGCTCGAAGCCCTGGATGAGGCAGGACTGAATAGCAAGAACTATGAGATTATGGAGATCGCACCTGCCTGCAATTGTCCCAGCGAGCAAAGCAAGAGCCTGGAGCGCAAGCCTCAGGCCTCCACAGAAGCAGTGGAATCCGAGCTGAGCCAGTGGCCTGTGCAATTGCACCTGATCAATCCCAGCGCTCAATACTTTGATAATGCAGATCTCTTGATCTCCGCGGATTGCGTTCCCTATGCCTATGGTGATTATCACCGCAGATTCCTCGCCGGCAAAAAGGTCATCACCTTCTGTCCCAAGCTGGATAAGGACTTGGAGCGCTATATCGAGAAGCTGGCAGAGATATTTAAGACCCACACTATCAAAAGCGTCACAATCGTAAGAATGGAAGTTCCCTGCTGCGGAGGCACAGAGATTATCGTGCAACGTGCCTTGGAACAAGCCGGTAAAATGCACTTTGTAAAAGTAAACGTCATCTCAGTAGATGGCAAAATCATCTGATCCGGGAGAGAACAATGATTAGCAGAAGTATTTCCGATATCGCCCCTGTGCTGAGTAAGAACGGTATGGTCGGCACAAAGCTGTACAGCGCTCCGGAAGGAGAAATCGTCCACATCGCTTTCGAGCCCGGTGCTCATCTGCCGGCTCATAAGACACCGGTAAACGTCGCATTCTTCGTGGTGGAAGGAACAGCCACCATCCAAATCGGGGATGAAACCGCAGATTTCCCGGTCAATACGACCATAGACAGCCCCAAAGAGATCCCCCACGCCATCACCAACAACGGTTCCGGGCTGCTCCGGATACTCGTCATCAAAATGCCCAAACCATAAATATAAAAGGAGAAACGAACAATGAGTATGTTTTGCTACCAATGCCAGGAAACATCCCGCAACATAGGTTGCACAATGCGCGGTGTCTGCGGAAAACAGGACACCCTGTGTCATCTGATGGATCTTTTGATTTACACCCTCAAGGGTATTTCCCACGTCTCTGTAAAGCTGAACGAGAAAGGCGTTTACTATCCAAGCGACGCTCTCTTTGTGATGGGTGGGCTCTTCCGCACCATTACCAATGCAAACTGGGACGAAGCCCAGATCAAAGGCGTGATTGCAGAAGCCATCGAGCTGCGCAATGCCCGCAAGAAAGAGCTTTGTGATATCCTGGGCGGTGCTTGTGACACTTGCCCCGATGCCGTTACTTTTGATATCACTCCCGAGCAGTATTATGAATTTGGCCAGAAAGTTGGCGTGCTCAGCACCGAAAACGAAGATGTACGCTCCCTGCGTGAAACCATCATCTACGGCCTCAAAGGTATCTCCGCTTATGGCGAACACGCCGCTATGCTGGGCTACAAAGACGATGTAGTCAATAAGTTCTTGATGGAAGGTCTAGCTGCCACTATCAATGACGGCCTCAGTGCTGATGAACTGGTCGGCCTCGTGCTCAAGACCGGTGAGAATGCCGTGAAAGTAATGGCTCTGCTGGACAAAGCCAATACCGAGACCTATGGACATCCGGAGCCTACCACGGTGAATCTGGGAGTGCGCAACCGTCCCGGCATCATCGTAAGCGGTCACGACCTCAAAGATTTTGAAGAGCTCCTGGAGCAATCCAAGGACAGCGGTGTCGATATCTACACCCACAGTGAAATGCTGCCCGCTCACTACTATCCCGCTTTCAAGAAATACGAGCACTTCGTAGGTAACTACGGTAGCTCCTGGTGGCATCAACTTGAGGACTTTGAGAACTTCAACGGTCCTATCCTGATGACTACCAATTGCATCGTTCCTTTAAGAGATCACAATACCTATCTGAACAGATTGTTCACCACCGGTATGACCGGATATCCCGGCGCCAAGCACATCCCGCTGCGCGCTGAAGGTGGCAAAAAGGACTTCTCCGAGCTTATCGAACTTGCCAAGACCTGCCAGCCTCCCAAAGAGATCGAGACAGGTACAATCATCGGTGGATTTGCTCACCACACAGTGCTTTCCCTTGCCGATAAGGTCGTGGATGCCGTGAAGAGCGGAGCCATCAAGCGCTTTGTCGTGATGGGTGGTTGCGATGGACGTATGCCCAGTCGCAAGGTCTTCACAGAAATTGCTGAGAAGCTTCCCAAGGATACCATCATTCTCACCGCCGGTTGCGCCAAGTACCGCTATATCAAGCTGCCTTTGGGCGATATCGGCGGTATCCCCCGCGTGCTCGATGCCGGACAGTGCAACGATTCCTATTCATTGGCAATCATCGCGCTCAAGCTCAAAGAAGCCTTTGGCCTGGATGATGTAAACAAGCTTCCGCTCTCCTTCGCTATCGGTTGGTACGAGCAGAAAGCTGTAGCAGTGCTGCTTGCCCTGCTCTATCTGGGATTTAAGAATATCAAGATCGGACCGACCCTGCCCGGTTTCCTCTCACCCAATGTGGCAAAGGTCATTATCGATACTTTCGGCCTGCAGTGCACCACCGATGCCGATAACGACGTCGCTGCGATGTTTGCCTAAAGCTTATTTGTAGAACCCAAACTCCTATCCTTCCGGGAGAAGGCGAGCCGGTTGAGCTTACCCGCTTTCGGAAGGTTTTCTTTTCCTGCTTGGATGCTCTGGTGATCCCCTAGTGATCCCCTAGTGATTCCCTAGTGGCGACCAGGGAGTCTCCAAAGCAACACAAGCCAGTAATCCATCCTTTCAATGAGGATGGATGGAGCAATAGGTGAGTTCTATGAGAGCTTACTTAACAAAGAGTAAGGGAGTAAGGAGATAGTAGTAAGGTATTACTTGATATGGCTTTCTCTAATCATATGATATTATGCACTATAGCCTTAGGGATATTACTATATAGTTGATAAGAAAAGGGAGATTATACTGTTCTCCCTGGATAAGTTAAGCTCTTATTATATCTATACTTTACTGATGATTATGCCTTTTCTGCCACAACAAAGAGCCCTGTGCCTTGGGCATTGTGATTTGCCAGATCGAGTTTGTTCAAAACAAAGGCGACAGGATAGACAAAGAGGTAGTAAATGGGTAGGATTGCAAGGGCAAGTTTGGATTGGGCGAGCATTTGCAGCGGATACTTCATCAGAAGACGCCACGCCAGAGCACCGTATTTGCCATAGCTGTAACTGCTTTCTCTCAAAATAAATCCTGCGTCGTTCAGCTTATCTTCCAGCTCTTGCTTGTTGTAGCCGGGCCGGACGTGTTCGGCGGTAAACTTTGCTGCTTCATCCAGATCTGAAGGTGTTGAGATGATCAGCTTTGCTCCGGGATTCATACAGCTATAGAAGTTTTTCAGAACTGCCCTGTCATCTTCGATATGCTCCAGGATGTCAATCGCTAAAACGAGATCGTAATGCAATTTGGGCACAAAGACTTGCAGATCCGCTTCCTGATAATGGAAACGGTCACCAAAATAGGCACGGGCAAAGCCGGCAAATTTCTGTAAGTAGTCTTTTTTGAGATCAGTTGCAAAGACTCTGGCGTGAGAATAGCGCTTCAGGATATAGTAGCTGTATTGGCAAAAACCGGCTCCGGCATCGTAAAAACGAAAGTCCTCATCCCGCTTGAAGTATTTGCTGATGGCTCTTTTGATATAGCTTTGCCGGAGTAGCAGCATATCGAGCAGCCAAAAGAAGAATCTGCGGAAGGAGGCAGAGTATGTAATCATTGCATTGATACGGTTCTTGATCGGATCGTATTGCATTGTTTTTCCTTTAATGATCTGGTTTTGAAAGCTCTCAGAACTTTCTCATTGACGGATTTTATAAAAGCAGAAATTCGTCAACAGATAAGTTATGAATATGATAGTAAAAACAATAGATCGAATCAAGCGGATCAATCTGCATCTGCATACTAACGTCTCCGACGGAGCTCTCAGCCCCAAAAAGCTGATCGACAGAGCTATTGACATCAAACTGGACCTGTTGTCGATTACAGATCACGATACCTTCGAAGCCTATCGCCATATCGATATTAAGTCACTGCCGCTGAAGATATTACCCGGAATGGAAATATCCTCCATACACAAAGGTTACGACGTTCATATGCTTGCCTATGCTTATGATATGAACAATCGCGAACTGGCGGAGATGACCGATATGTACTTGAGCGGAAGGCGCGACAGGGCAGTCCTGATGATAGAAAAGCTTGCTGAACTCGGGATGGAGATCAGCCTGGATGAGGTCGTAGCCTTTGCCGGCGCCAGGGAATTGATCGTGCGACCCCATATTGCCCAGGCGATGGTCAAGCGCGGCTATGTGGCGAATAAGAACGAAGCTTTTGACAAGTATATCGGCAACAACAAACCAGCTTTTGTGCACAAACCTGAGCTACTGGTGGGAGAAGTGATCAAGCTGATCCAAAATGCCGGAGGTTTCGCAGTGGTGGCTCACCCGGGAAAGCTGGCACAGCCGGAATTTATGGAAGAATTGATCGATCTGGGCATCGATGGGATCGAAGTCTGGCATCCTGATCATTACCAGTATCAGATCGAGGAGTTTACCCAGCTGGCTCTGAAGAAAGGGCTATACCTCACCGGAGGCAGTGATTATCATGGCGAACAGGACAATCACAACCTCTTTGACAACGTCCCGGTAAAGGAACTTGTCCTGGATAGCGTTAACAAGCTCTGGAAGGAGTATCAATGCCGCCTCAATTAGATATTGAATCAATACGCAATCGTATTCCGGTACGTTATCGTATCCACATCCTGATCCGGGGCTTTATGATATTGCTTTCGGGTGCGATAGCTGCCTACTCTGTTTACTTTATCGCATTTCACGTGCGCGGAGATACACCGCTGTTTTTCAAGCTCTTACCCTTTGTGATCTTTTTTGTAGGGATGGATGCACTGCTCAAGCATCTGCTGGGCTTGAATTCAGTAACCTTTTGGGATGAGCAGCTCCAGCTGGCCTTCCTTGCCAAAAAGTCGATCCTGATACCTTATGATAAGATCAGGTCAATAGAACTGCAGAGAAACATAACTTATTACCTCTATATCTATTACACAGATGAGAATGCCAAAGATCAGACCTTTAGAACCAAGGCGAGTTTTCCCAAGATTCTGGAGATAATCCTGGGTATCTACGAACTGGCGCCAAACCTGACACTCACCGAAAAGATGAAACAGACCTGCGAATATCTGAGCCAAAACAAGAGAGAGGGATGAGCTACAACTTTGATAGAGTGATAGATAGGAAAGGATCGGGCTGCTTTAAATACGATGCTCTGAAGATGCTCTTTGGCAGGGACGATCTCTATTCATTGTGGGTGGCGGATATGGATTTTGCGGTATCGCCGCAGATTCAGGCAGCTTTGGCACAGCGGACTGAGCATCCGGTCTTTGGATATAATCTACGTCTGGATAGATACTATGAAGCTGCCATCTATTGGGCTGCACATCGCTATAACTGGGATATCTGCCGCGAATGGATAATCAGTTGCCCGGGGATAGTGCCGGCAATCAATCTGGCAGTCCTTACCTTTACTCATCCGGGTGATGGCATAATCATCCAGTCTCCGGTCTATGGACCCTTTCACCACGCAGTTATGGGACACGGCAGAAAGCTCTTGGACAACCGTTTGATCGAGCTTGATGGCCATTACAGAATAGATTTTGACGACCTGGAGCGCAAGGCATCACAGGCAAAGATGCTGATCCTCTGCAATCCGCATAATCCTGTGGGAAGAGTCTTTACCGAGGAAGAGCTGAGAGCGATCGGAGAGATATGTATGCGCTACAATGTCCTGATCTTTAGTGACGAGATCCACGCGGATCTCGTTTATAGTGAATACAGACACGTGCCGATCAGCAGCTTGGATAATTTCTCCGAGATCACCATCACCGGCTTCTCCCCTGCCAAGAGTTTCAACGTCGCAGGGCTCTCGACCTCTGTAATAGTTGCTCCCGAAAAGAAGCTCTTTGAGCAGCTCAATAGCTTTAATGAAAAGCTTCACCTTTTTACAGGCAACAGCTTTGGAATCAAGGCATTGGAAGCAGCTTATCTGGAATCAGAAGCTTGGCTCGAGGCTTTAGTCAAATACCTCGAAGAGAATCGTGATTTTGTCTATAGGTACTTCCGAGAGCAAATGCCAGAGATCAGGATCAACAATCCGGAAGGTACTTATCTGGCTTGGCTGGATTTCTCAGCGCTGGGTATGAATGCAGAGGCTTTGAACGACCTGCTGGTTAATAAGGCAAAGCTTGCACTGGATCCCGGGATGAAGTATGGAGATTATCCGGTATTTCAACGTCTGAATTTCGCCTGCGCCAGGAGCATTCTACGAGATGCGCTGGACAGTCTATTCAATTCAATAAAACAAGGTTAAGATAATGAAAGAAAAAATCATAGCGTTATACGATGCCAAGCCGGCAAGTTATACCGAGCAGGACAGAGAGCTTTATTATAGCTTTATAGACGCCCTCAATAGTGGAAAGCAGCGCAGCTGCGAGAAGCAGGGCAGTGAATGGATTGTGAACAACTGGGTCAAGATGGGTATCCTGATCGGTTTTCGGATGGGTGTACTGGCAGAACTCCCCTGGAGTGATAAAAAGCCTTTCTTTGACAAGGATACTATAGCCGAAAAGCAGTTTAAGCTCGCTGACCAGGTAAGGATAGTCCCGGGCGGAAGCTCTGTAAGAAATGGGGCTTATCTTGCTCCCGGTGCTACAATTATGCCCCCGGCTTTTATCAATATCGGTGCCTATGTGGATAGTGGTACGCTGGTAGATTCCCATGCCCTAGTCGGCTCTTGCGCCCAGATTGGCAAGAATGTGCATCTCTCCGCGGGAGCTATGATTGGGGGAGTATTGGAGCCGATCAATTCACGTCCGGTGATCATTGAAGATGATGCTTTTATCGGAGGCAATACAGGAGTTTATGAAGGTATCATCATACGCAGCAAAGCTGTGCTCGCCTCCGGAACCATAATCACAAGCTCCACACCTATCTATGACGCAGTAAATAATCGCTATCTCGAGCGAGATTCCGGTGGCTCATTTACGATACCGGAAGATGCGGTGATTGTTCCCGGTTCACGCCAGATGAAGCAGCATCCGGGCTTTCAGGTCTATTGTCCGATCATAATCAAATATCGCGATGCCAAGACCGATATCTCGGTTCAACTGGAACGCGATTTGAGAGCAGAAATTGATTGAAGCTGATAGATTTAACGGGATAGAGCTATCCCTGATCCGGCAGGTGATGGCGCAGGCTGCCCCCAATTCCATCAATATGGCTCTGGGTGAGCTACAATATCCGATGCCTCTAGCGCTCAAGAAACAAGCGCATATACTACTGGAAAGTGGTGATGCTGTTTACACTCCCAATGCAGGGCTGGCAGAGTTGAGAAAAGCGATTGCAGCATATTACGGGAGCCATATCAGCCCCGAGCAGCTTTGTGTGACCAACGGTGTGGAAGAAGCTATATTCATTAGCCTCTTTTCCTTGAGTAACCCAGGCGATAAGATCGCTATCCCAGATCCTGATTATACTGCATATCCTGCCATCGCAGGCTTACTGGGATTACCGGTGGTACGGCTCGGTTTTGAGGCAGATTTGAAGACAGTGGATTGGGATCGCTGGGAACAGATCCTCAGTATGGGAATCAAGTTTCTGCTGCTTTCAAACCCGCAGAATCCCAGCGGTAAGTACTTTAAGCAAAGTGAATTGACTCGTTTGGCAGAGATAGCAAACAGGTACGGGATCATAGTCATTATTGATGAGATTTATCGAGAGCTGAGTTTTGGAGAAAGACAAGAGAGTGCGATCGGCTTGTTTGAGCATTGTATTGTATTGGGTGGTTTGTCCAAATCTCATTGTATGAGTGGCTGGAGACTGGGCTGGATATTATCTGATGTACAGACTGTTACGACCGCCACCAAAGCCAAACAATACGTCTCCACTTGTGCACATTGGCTCTCGCAGAACTTGGCGATTTATGCTCTATCTTATGAAGGGATGAAAGCTGCAGATGATATTCGAACAAAGCTATACAGATCAAAAGAACTTGCAGGCAATTATTTGCTAAGGCATATCAATCCGGAAAGGGTCTTTATCCCGCAGGCAGGGCCCTATATGATGATCGATATTCACGGAGATGACCTTGTTTTTGCACAAGAAATGGCAGCCAGGGGACTCATTGTTGTCCCAGGCTCTGCCTTTGGAAAGCTGTGCCGCGGGCTGATCCGTATCAACTTTGCACTGGAAGAGCCTCTTTTAATCGAAGGACTGAAAGTGCTAGCAGAGGGTTTGGACAGATGAATTACGTCTTACTGAATTGCAAGTACTACGATAGCTCTGGAGCTAGCATCCACAGCGGTAAATCTATCCTGGTAAGCGGGAACACGATCAAGCACATCGGTCAGTTCAGCGAGTGTATATCACTGGCAGATACTACACCAGAACTGCTTTATTTGAAAGGAAAGATCGTTTTACCAGCCTTCACTGATACCCATACACATTTTGTGGAAATGGCAAAGCGCAGGATTATGGTAGATCTCTCGAACTGCCAGTCCTTGGATGAGATCAGAACTGAGCTTACCGGATTTAGAGAAAGAATAAACACAGCCTGGGTATTGGGTGGTGGTTGGGACAAGAACATATTGGATCATCCCGAAATGCTGAATAATGCATTCCTTGATAGTATCTTCCCTGATCTGCCGGTAGCCCTTTGGAGCAAAGATTATCATGCCAAACTTTGTAATAGCCTCGCTCTCAGGATTGCCGGAATCACTGAATCATCTCCTGATCCCTCAGGTGGAAAGCTAGGCAGAGATGCCTCAGGAAAGCTCAATGGCATTCTCTATGAAAAGGCATCTGACAACCTGGAGCCTTTCATTGTACAGCCCGATAGAGATATCTTGCTCAGGGCTATCCGTGAATCAGTAAATGAAGCACACTCACTCGGTATCACAGGGATACACACAATGGAAGGTGCATTCAGTTGGGGTTTACTGGAAGAGGATTCACAGAGATATCAGGATATGCGTTACACATGGCATTTCCCGCCTGAAGAGCTTGTAGCCCTGGCAGCAAAAGGACTAATGACTCATAGTGGTGATCATTGGCTCAGGATTGGCGGGATGAAGCTCTTTGCAGACGGAGCATTGGGATCTCAGACGGCAGCAATATTCACACCCTACACAAATACCAGGCAAACCGGCATTCTCCGTTATAGCGATGAGGAACTCCTGAGTGAAGCGCAGCAAGCTGTCTCTCAAGGCTTTGCCCTGAGCGTTCACGCAATTGGGACAAGAGCTGTGCATCAAGTACTAAGTATCTATAAACAAATCAATACCTTATACCCAAATCCCGGCCATAGATTAGAGCATGTGCAGTCCATACGTCCGGAAGAATTGCCTTTGCTAAAGGAATCAGGAGCCTTTTGTGCGATGCAGCCCGTGCATCTGGCCAATGATGTACCGATGATTGAAAAGCACTGGCAGGAGATCAAGACCCAAGCTTATTGCTTCAAAGATATCATTGCAAATTGTACGGCTTATGGGTTTGGTTCAGATGCGCCAATCGAGACGATCAATCCCTTCCTGGGTATATATACGGCAGTTCAGAGAAAATACGCCCTCAATCCTGCTTCAGAAAGCTGGCAAGCAGAACAAGCAATAAGTCAGCATCAGGCAATTTATGGATATACAATGGGTGCTGCCAAGCTGAACAAAACCGATGATGTACTTGGCACTATCAAACCGGGCTATCTCGCTGATCTTATTGTAATGGATGATTTTGAACACTTAGGATGCGATTATTGGCTGGAGGCTAGACCCTCTCTGGTTATGTGTAACGGCAGGATCGTTTTCGAGACCTGATCAGATTCGGCTTGACAGTTTACTATCCCAAGCCGATAATTACTTTCAATAGAAATAACCTTGTTAAGGAGTAGATATGTTTCCCGGTGGAAAGAATATGAAAGACCTTATGAAACAGGCACAGAAGATGCAAGCCGAGATGATGAAATCTCAGGAAGAGCTTGAGAACAAAGATTTTGAAGCGAGCGCCGGCGGCGGTGTCGTGAAGGTCGTGATGAACGGCAAATACGAATTGAAAAGCCTCAAGATAGATCCTCAGGCAATTGATCCTGATGATGTGGAGATGCTGGAGGATATGATAGTGGCAGCAATTCAGGAAGCACATAGCGCAGTTTCGGAAGCTTCATCTGAGACTATGGGCAAACTCACTGGTGGAATGAAGATCCCAGGTCTGTTCTAGTATGGTCATATCCCTTAGCCTGGAACGCTTAATCCAGGCATTCAATAGATTTCCCGGGATAGGGAGAAAGACTGCTCAACGCCTTGCTTGGTTCCTAATAGCCCAAGATAAGCGTTTTGCTCTGGAACTGGCTGACACAATTCGCAATACAGTCGAGAGCTTTACTAGCTGCTCTGTATGTAATATGCTGTCAGAGACTGATCCCTGCCAGATCTGCAGTGCCATTGATCGCCAGGATGACCTCCTGTGCGTGGTGGAAACCAGCTCTGATATCCAGATCATCGAGAATATGAATGAGTTCAAAGGACGTTATTTTGTCCTGGGGCATCTGCTCTCCCCTATTGATGGCTTTGGCCCTCAACAGATCAGCAGTGAAGGCCTCTTGAAACACGTGGAAGATTCAAAGCCGTCAGAACTCATCCTGGCTCTCAAACCATCCGCGGAAGGTGAAGCTACGATCCACTATATCTGTGAACTCCTGAAAGATAAACAGCTTGCGATCACCCGGCTCTCAACCGGCATCCCCTTTGGAGGAGATCTGGAATATAGCAGTAATGTAACTCTCACGAACGCTTGGAAACGTCGCTACCCGGTCTGATATGTTTACAGGTATTATCGAAGCATTGGAACCTCTGATCAGCCGAAGAAATCAAGCGGACAGTATGCTGTTCACGATAAAACGCCCCTCAGGCTTCACAGATATCAAAGTGGGGTCATCAATCGCCTGCAATGGTATTTGCCTCACTGTGCTTAGTTTTGATACCTCTGCGTTCACCGTACAGGTAATGAACGAGACTGTGAAGAAGAGCACTGCCGGAATGTGGAAAGAGGGAGATCAAATCAATCTGGAGAGAGCTTTGCGTCTGGGTGACCGGCTGGATGGGCACTGGCTTCAAGGACACATTGATACCACAAGCAAGGTGCTCTCGATATCCAAAATCAAGGACGCTGTCTATCTGAAGCTGGAGCTGCCATCTGATGGCAAGCCTTTGGTCGTAACCCAAGGCTCAATAGCCATCAATGGAGTCAGCCTGACCATTGCAGAGCTATCAAGCTCTTCACTATCAGTTGCACTGATCGGGCATACATTGGAAAATACCAATCTTGCCAAACTGACGAACTCTGACAGGATCAATCTGGAATACGATGTCCTCGGTAAATACATCCTGCAGATGAAAGGTAAGCAAGCCATCACCAAGGAGTGGCTCTTTGAAAAAGGTTTTTAATCTAATACTGATCATCACTTCACTCTTGATATTCTCCTGCGGTAGTAGGAAGAGCCCCACAGGGGGACCTCTGGATGCAGAGAAACCGGAGTTGCTAAGCAGTCTTCCCGCTGAATTCTCAGACATCAGGGGCTCTCAGATTGAGCTTAGCTTTTCCAAGCACCTGGACAAGAGCTCTGTTACCAAGGGATTGTACATCTATCCTCCGATCCTGGACAAGAAGATTACAGTGGAAAAGAATAGAGTCTTGATTCGTATTAATGAAGAGCTACTGGAGAATACAAATTACTTCGTGACGCTTACTACCAGGATCAAGGACATCCGGGGTAATGCTTTGGCAAAAAACCAGAGCTTAGTCTATGTCTCCGGACAGCTTCAGCGAAACCGCCTATCCGGTACGATCAATTACGAGCTTTCTTCCGACCGGGGATTACCGGTTCAAATCAATCTCTTTGGACCTGATTCGTTACAGATCCTCTCCAAGACTCTTGATACCAGTGCTTTTGCCATCGATGAGCTCAATCCCGGCTTGCACATCTATCGTGCTTTCATCGACAAAAACCTCAATGGCATTTATGACTTTGGCGCTGAGCCTTGGGCTGAAGGACGCCTGCAGGTAAGAGGTATCGCCAGCACCGAGATCAACCTGGCTTATGCCGATACAGTATTAGCCAAGATTAACTCAATTCAGCCTGTACATAATCGTGAGATACGTGTCAGCTTCACTGAGAGAGTGAGCTCTTTGGGCAGTGTCTCAATCCTGAAACCGGATGGCAGTCTTCTAAACGTAACCGCATCTCACCTTGATGGGGAAATCCTGCAGATCATTACGGAACCTCAGCTGGCTGTTAACTACACACTAGTGCTAAATCAGATAAGAGACCTCAAGGGCAATGATAATCGAGTAGTTAAACAGGTCTTCTTTGGCTCATCATCGACTGATACTACAGCTCCTTCAGTTATCAGCAGTGTGCCGCGTAATGGCACCTCTGTGGCATCATTAAGACCTGAATTGATACTGAACTTCTCCGAGATTATTGATCCCGGCACTGTTATTTTAGACCTGCTATCTGCAGATCTGTCACAAAACTTATCTTTCGAAAGACTCCCGTCTAGCCCGCTGCAATTGCGTATTAGACCATCAGCCAATCTCACAGCAAACCGTTCTTACATCCTGCGAGTAGGAAAAGCACTGGGAGACTATTCGGGAAACAGCATGATGAATAACTTCGATTTAAACTTTCTGGTACTGATGCCGAATTAGATTATTACTGATCCATTAGCATATTACATACTCAATAAGGGGCCATATATGAGAAGACTGCTTGTACTGGTAGTCGGTATTGTTATACTGACTTCGTCGATTTCTGCGCTTAGTCTTACCGATTCTAACTTGATTACTATCGGTGAGAATAGCTTCCGATTGGAACTGGAATCCTGGAAACGTGTCTCTGACTATGTTTACCAACCTGTTACATTTTCGGTGTCATCCGTCGAATACCGAGACAGCCTGATGCTGAGCTTCCAATCACCTGAAATGCTGCTAATACTCACATTGAAAGAACGCCCAGGATTAGGAGCTAAAGCTTGGTTAGCGACAGCTAATCTTCAAGCTCAAACTGATGTGATGATCAGAAATCTAAATCTTACCATGGCTCACACAGACGATATTGGCTTGAGATGCTACAAAGGTCCGGAAGCTATAAATCGTAACAACCAGGAGTTCAATAGAAACATCGTACCGTACACAGATAAGGTGATCGAGTACTCCGGTCATCACGGAAGTTTCTGGATAGTAGCTTCAAACTATGCAGATTGCTACGGGGTCGAGTACATTACCCCCAATAGTATAGTCCTGTACGATAACAAGCTGCATTACTTCCGTCAATTCCGTCAATCATCCAATACAACTGACTTGCCCAGGGATTGCATGCCACTACTTCAGGATCACTCCAGATCCTGGTCTTTTCTGATCTTCGAAGAGCAACCTCGATTACTTTGGATTAACCGGTGGTTGGGCGATCGAAGAGCAGCTGTATCAATTACAAACGATGCAGATGGAGAATCATACGATCGATTAGCAGCAGTTTATTATGGCACTAATAATCCCAACAGCCCTCTTTATATGAATCAAGGGATAATAGCCAACAACCTAAAGATATCGCATACAACTTTTGGGGAAAACTACTTGGCTCTTAAGACCCTCACTGAAGATATTATGCGTTATGGCAATGCAATATCTTATCATACTTATGCTAACAATATTGATCCTCCAGGCTCAAATGCACAGGCATTGTTGAATGATATGCTCCCATACAACATACGTCTCTGGATTGATCACGGAGTTCCCACAAACCCCGAGGATCTCGCCTGGAATGGCCTGGTTGTAGGCAGTCCTCACTACATTGGTGATGTTATCAATCAATCCAATATCGAATACGCATGGATGGCTGATACTCCTGCATCAAACCCCTTCAACGCATTTGATGATCCTTGGAGATTGCCACATCTGCTTTATGAGCTGACAGCTCTGGAAAAGCCTGTTTGGTTCTTTGGAAGAACAAGGACTCAGACTTGGGAGTATCTGGATCAGCAGATTACCATTGATATGAAGAATCAGATGACACCGGAGAATTTGGATCGTCTTCTAATAGATCGTGGATTGAACATTTGTTATACTCATTTCTGTTTTACCAATTGGACGGGTATCAACTCCTTCTATATTACTACTCCAGAAGGAGAATACCAGGTTCGTCCCGCGGTTGAGAATATGTTGCAGATGCTGGATCATTATCAGACACATAGAGGACTTTGGGTCGAGACTATTGAAAACATTTTTGATCGTATGCTGGCAATCGAAGAGCTCCGGGTGATTTCAGTACTTCCTATGGATGGCTCTAGTCGATACAGAGTTACTTTAAGAAATGGGTCTCAGAAAGCATTGGAGGATTTGTATCTTCGCTATACCGATCAAGAATTTAGAATACCGCACATTGCAGCCGGTGACGATTTTGATCTAGTATTATATACGGATTCTCCGGGTAGCTCATACACTCCACGCAATAAATTCGTTGCTTACCACAATAATGGAGATTTATTGATCAAAGATCTTCTTAATCCCGGCATCGATCCTGTACAGGTAAAAATATTCAATCTGCGCGGACAACTACTAGAAGAATACGATAGTAACAGAACCGAGACTTTGATATCTATTCCATTGGCAAATTACTCCAATGGAATCTACTTTGTTCGTCTGGATTTTCCTGGAGATATAGACTATAAGCTCAGATTTTCTGTTGTCAAATAAGCTTCGCAGCTTGCAGATTGAAGTTTGGGAACTATCTCGTTGCTCCTATGCTATCAGTCATCCAGATGATGATCTGGGGCAGGATCCTTGCCGAGTAGCAGGGGTCTGATGTATCTTGCGCTGTTTCCCTGCATAAAGCAGATAAAGGCGTTAGCGATGGCGGCGACCTACTCTCCCACGCAGTTGCCCACGCAGTACCATCGGCGCAGATGAGCTTAACTTCTGTGTTCGGAATGGG
>PHBP01000002.1 GCA_002842035.1 Candidatus Cloacimonetes bacterium HGW-Cloacimonetes-2
TCCGGGGGCAGGAGTGAAAACCACTGCTGGAAGCTGTACCTGGCCGGTCACTGTGTATGTAGCGGTATAGACAGGGCTGGGTATCCAATCTGTCTTGAATCCCCTTACCGTAATCGTTACCGAGCTATTCAGAGCTATATCAAACGGAGTAGTGTACACCGGTGAATCAGTCGTAGGTGCAGAACCATCCAGCGTATAATGAACACTTGCATCTGCCGGGAAGTATGCACCAACGACACTGACCGTCTGTGCTGTGTTATATGTTCCGGATGGCAGGCTAAAGACAGGATCAGATATGGTAACCCGACCTGTGATATTATACGTTTCCTGGGTAATAGCGCTGGGAGCCCATCCAGATTTGAAAGCTCTGGCTTTAATTGTTGTGATTGTGTTATGTGCCAGAGCAATACCGGCATTGTAAACAGGAGACAGAGCCGTGGGATCACTACCATCAGTGGTGTATCTGACAGTAGCTCCTTCGGTCGCGGTGCTCAGAACAACTGTTTGCATCGAAGTGTATGTTCCGCCGGCTGGTAGGAATGTTACATCCGCAACAGAGCCGGTCACAATATAAGTACCGGCTGCCATCTGAGAGTTGTTCCATCCGTCCTTGAAGGCGATGGCTTTGACAGTAGTGGTAGAATCCAAAGGCAGAGCAAACGGTGCCAGATATGGCATTCCATTGGTCAGGCTTGGATCACTGCCATCCAAAGTGTAGATAATCAAGCTACCGGGAGTAGTGGTCACGATCGTAATCGTGGGGGAGTAGGTATAAGTTCCGGGAGCGGGGAAGAGCTGCGGAGTCTGCACGGTCTCAACCGGAATGAAGATCACATAGCTGGCGTTATTGATGAGTGAGTTTTCCCATCCGGCACGATAAGCTATCGCCTTGATGGTCGTAGTGCTGGTTATTGTGATAGCTCCCGAGTAGAGAGTACCATTTAGGTTTGAAGGCTCAGTTCCATCCAGTGTATAATAGATATTTGCCAGAGGTGTTGTAGTCGTAATCACTACATCGACAGAGTTGTTGTAAACGCCACCGACCGGAGTGAAGAGGGGGGTGGCAACGGTCTGAACCGGTAGGATGATCACATAGTTGGCAAGCGAGATCGGAGAATCAACCCAGCCTGCCAGATAGGCATAAGCTCTGATCTGTGTAGTTGAATTGATGCTGATCGGACCTGCATAATCCATACCGTTCACTGCATCCGGATTAGTACCATCAAGAGTATAACGGATAGTTGCACCAGGAGTCGTAACGCTGATACTGACTAACTGGCTGGAATCATATACTCCGGAGGGCAGGCTAAAGATCGGAGCTGCTACCACAGGCAGCGGTATATCGATAATATAGTTTGCGGCTGTGATCACAGAAGGATGCCAGCCTGTTCTGTAGGCAATTGCTTTGATCAGAGTATCATCAGTAAGATTGATCAATCCGGCATAAAGCGTGCCACTGATATTATCAGGATCAGTTCCATTGAGCGTATAATATACATCAGCCAAAGCTGTAGGTGTGCTGAGGGCTATGTTCTGAGCGCTATTATAGCTGCCTTGGTTGGGATTAAATCCTACAGGTCTCACATAGAGCTCATAGTTTGCTGTAGCTACATTGGAAGGCATCCAATTATTGCGATATGCCTTGGCTTTGAGAGTCGTAATCTGAGTAACGGGAATCGGTGCCACATAGATAAATCCATTGATGTCGCTTGGTTCCGATCCATCAGTTGTATAGTAGATTGTTGCATCAGCAGGGAAGGTGTTTATAGCTACCATCAGCTCATCGTAGTAGTTTCCACCCGGAACTGAGAAGACCGGTGTACTGACTGGACCGTTGATGATATACTCAGCTTGGATAATCGATGATGAAATCCAGTTGTTCTTCACTGCTATCACTTTGATATTGGTGTTCACAGCGATTGTGATAGGATTACCATCGTACACGATTCCATTTCCTACCGCGGGATCAGTGCCATCAGTAGTATAGATGATTGTGGCTCCCGGAGTATTAACAGTGAGGCTCAGACTTTGTGCATTGGGATATGCACCGGAGCTCAGACTGAGCTGGGGATTCCTAACCACAAAGAAGTACTCCGCAGAGGCTTCCGCAGAATTCAACCAACCCGCTTTGATAGCGATTGCTCTGATCCTGGTGTATTCAGTGACAGGAATAGCTCCGGCATAGATAGTTCCATTTCCTACTGCAGGCGCGGAACCATCGGTCGTATAGATGATAGTTGCGTCAGCAGGGATGGCTGTGATGATTACAGATTGATCTGCGTTGTAGTATCCACCAGCCGGTGAAAAGACAGGTGTACTTACGAAGCCATTTATCACATACACTGCAGTATTAACGTTTGAATCCAACCAATCTGCCAGGTAAGCATACGCTTTCAAAGTAGTATTGTTGGAAATCGTAACAGGAGCAAGATAGACAGAGCCATTAACCAGGCTGGGCTCGGTTCCGTCTGTCGTATAGACAATCGTTGCACCGGGTGTTGTAGTAGATATTGTAACGGTTTGCGCACTTGCATACTGGCCGGCACCGGGACTAAAGACCGGCATCGCAACCTGACCGGTGATGTTGTACTGTGCACTAACGATTGCGCTGGAGTTCCATCCGGCTTTGATAGCAATAGCTCTCAGCAATGTATTTGCAGAGATATTGATGGGAGTCCCTGCGACATACAGAGTTCCATTTACTTCAGAAGGAGCGCTGCCATCAGTCGTGTAATAAATACTGGCATCAGGCGGATTGACCGAAATATATACGTTTACAGGGCTGGTATAAGTCCCTGCTCCAGGTGTAAAGACAGGAGCGGCAACGATACCGAAGATAGTATAATCTGCAGTTGTAATAGCCGATTCACGCCAGTTTGTGAGGTAAGCTCTGGCTCTCAGAGTAGAGCTGGTGGCAATATTAACCGGACCAGTATAGTCGAAACCATTAACCAGGCTGGGCTCTGTACCATCCAGGGTATAGCGGATGGTGGCACCGGCTGTTCCGGTTGTGATGATTACGTTCTGTGCGGCAGCATAGCTTCCGCCTCCGGGGTTGAAGACCGGCGCTGCAACTGTTCCTGTGACATTATAAGCTCTCTGAGATATTGAAGATGTCTGCCAGCCAACCTTCCAGGCAATTGCCCGGATGGTCATTGCTTGCTGGTGCCCAACGGGTATTCCGATGGCATCATCATATAAAGTCGAGGCTGTCGTAGGCTCTGTGCCATCCGTAGTATAATGGATTGATGCATCAGGAACTGAAGGAACTGAAAGCCTTACGGTGATCGGATCGGGATAAGTTCCGGCAGGCAGGTTGAAGGTCGGAGCAGGCAAGACGCCTACGCTGTAGTAACCATCCCTGATCAAGCTGGGCGTCCAGTGTTCTTTGTAAGCACGGGCTCTGATATGATGCTGCCCAGCTGGCAGGTTCACTGCCCCAGTATAGAGGTATGAATCGGGTGATTCAGAGGCAGGCAGTGGATCTGCTCCATTGAGCGTATAATATATGGTTGTTCCATCAAGCAGCGTGGATATGCTTACATTTATAGCAGTCGGATAGCTACCGGGAGTAGGACTGAAGGTAGGAGTATCAACCTGTCCGGTAATCGTAAACATTCCGCTGTAGATTTCGCTGGGACAGATATCGGGATACTGTGCCAATACCTTTACCAAGGTAGTCTGATGCACCATAAACGGCCCGGTATAAAGCAGGGCAGGATTCTCGGTGGGGTCAGTGCCGTCAATGGTATAATACACGGCAGCACCTGCAGGATTGGTGCTTGTGCTGATCGTTACCAGATGTCCGCTGATACTATATCCGGGAGCCGGATCAAAGATAGATCCATTGGCAAAAGGAAGGATAGAGGTTCTGGTGCGGACATCGTAGAAATACGTAAAAGTCTGGCTGGGCAGCCAATCCGGATTATAAGCCCTGATCCTGATCCAGGTGGGGCAAGTGAGCTCAATCACAGAGCCCGTTGTGTAGATAAAGGAATTAGGATTGCTCGGACCAGGTACGCTATTATCCAGGGTGTAATACAACGTAGCCGAAGGAGGCGTCATCGTAACTCCCTGAATCAATAGCGGAATGAAATCCCCGGGCTCGACCGTAAGCCAAGTGCCTTCAGCAGGAGGTAAAGGATTCATTGTATGGCTATTGATAGTCACCACACCCGTTACATTGTACTGGTGTGTGATGATATTGCTATTAATCCAATCAGCTCTGGTGGCAATGGCTTTGATGGTCATCGAGCTCTGTGTAGGCACAGGGATAGGAGCGAGATATAAAGAAGTTCCGGGTGCTCCGGGAACTGGATCGCTGCCATCGGTAGTATAATAAATCGATGCTCCCAGATTGGGGCAAGAGAGCTCGACATTGGTGAGCGAGTAATACAATCCGCCGACCGGATTGAAGACAGGATCAGCCACGCGACCTGTGATTCGGTAATTGAAGCTTACTACTTGCGAAGGCGGGAACGAAGGATGGGTAAAGAAAGCTTTGATTGTGACAAAGTTCTCGATATTACCCAGAGCCGGGATATCGATCGGCTGCATATAGACAGGCGATCCCGAAGTAGGTATCGTGCCGTCAGTTGAATAATAAATCGTAGCACCTTCAAATCCGGCTGGAGGCATAAGGCTTACGCTGATGCCGTGATCAAAGACACCCCCCCAGGGATTGAACAGAGGTCCGACGGGGCTTACGCTGATGTTCCAGGTAACACTATCGGATTCTAAACCGTCTGATACCGTATAAGTCAGCGAATATACACCTGGAATATCAAAGAGGTGATTCAGGGTAGTGGTCGTGGAGAGTTCTGTAGAGAAAGGCACTCCGTACAAGCTGCCACTCAATACCCAGCTATGCGTGAGTGTATTCATATCGAGATCACTCACGGCTACACTGAAGTTTACCGTATCGTTCTGGTTCACCGAAAGATTAAGATTGGCAGGCAGATAGGAATCTATCGTGGGCGGATCGTTGGTCGGAGTCACCACTACCGTTATCTGTACTGCAGTGAAAGCATTGGACTGCCTATCTACGGCTGTAACGATAAAGTTCTTTATGCCATTGAAATTGTCCCGGGGGCTAAAGGTAACAAGGTTGCCATTGATCCCGGGAGCTTGACTTACATTGATGGAGTAGGGAAAGCTGATTTCAGTTTGCGTTACAAACAGGTCATAGTTTGTGGGAGCGGAGTCAATACATGTCACATAGTCGTGGAAATCGACTGTTATAACGTGATCTTCTTCAACGTAGAAAGTATTGGCAACCGGAAGATTCGCCACGATAGGTGCATCGGGAACTGATGTGACGTTGATCCTGAGAATTGCTGTGAAAGGCTCGCTATGAGTACCATCCAGATAGTCCTCATACAGAGAAACAGCTATCAGCTCAGAGCCATACCAGTGCTGGGGCCTCGGTTCAAACCTGATAATCCTGCGATTGATAGGATCCGGAAATGTAATGATAAAGTGCTCCGGATTGCTGGTAAGAATCACCAGATTGTTCACATCGGTATATGAACCGGGGTTTAGGTATTCGGTAAAATCCTTAACCCATGGTACATCTTCATAGAATCTCTCCGTCCCTGCCGGTAAATTGTAGGGCGAAGAAGGAAAGTTGAAAGATGGTCCGCGCACCAATTCGTTGCGACGGCTAACTTCCGAGAGTACTTCAGGTGTAAATTCGGAACCCCTTAGTTTCAGGAAATCCGTTGCCTCGGCAAACAAGCCAAATACGGCAATCAACACCATTGCTACCAGGAAAGCTTTCTTCATATAGAAACTCCTCTTTTATTTCATAATTAATTCCAACTAAGTTCCACATTACGATCTTCTATTTCTTACTGCTCACTGCAAATAATTATCAAAGATGGTGTGGACAGAATTCGACATCACACTATATCAAGCAAATATAGGAACTTAGCTCGACTTGTCAACTGTTTTTTTGTCCAAAAAACAAACCTAATAGTCTCTACGTTACTTAGGGCTTGAAGATATATTATTCAGCCCGTTTTGGTGTGCAAGCAAAAGCTTTGTTTACATACTACTAATAAGCCTTGAGCGCTGTTGATAATTATATACAGCCACCACAAGAGGGTTCAAAACCGAGACATATTGACCAATGAAACTAATTGCCATTCTGCTAGTTCTTTGATGTCAATTTCACTACCTCAATTCCCAAAGCTGAACCAAGCGTGCAAATACCAGAGATCGAGTCCTTTTTGCCCTCTCAATGAATGAAACGGTCTTAAAGCATTGCAATACAGCCAGATCATTCTTGTTCATCCAGGATAGAAGCAGGATAGAAGCAGGATAGAAGCATCCTATCAATAGGGGCGCTTGCTATATCTCACCTTAGACTTGACTGCGCAATTCTATCAGTTTACTGGCACGTATCTCCCACTTTGTGGGAGAATCGTGGGAGATACATGGGAGAAACGTGCGACCGAGCCTAAGCAGAGGCTGGAGACAGGCAAAGAAAAAGCGGGATATCAAATCCCGCTATTATAGGCTATCTTTAGTTCTTACAGGCTATCTGCCGGGGGAGGTGCATCCAGAGCCTGGATGTATGGATTAATATCGTATTGCACTCGTCCTCTGGTTCTCTCCAGGACAGCTCTGGCCTCTGCCTTGCGATTGTACTGGTGCGCAACGCTGACCACCATCTGGGCATAGGAATTATCCAGCGGGAAGAATTGCATCCCTCGCTCTATGTAATACATTAGCTTCTCGGGATGGTTTTCCAGCATAAATCCTACTATGTAACCCGGATAGATCTGATCCGCCATAGGGTGGGTCATAATAGTCGAATCAATAAAGGCATCAAGCTGAGGCCAACGCCCAGCCTCACTGTAGTATGTTACGTAAAACTCAGTGAGTTTGATTTCGCTATCGATGTACTTGCGGGCGCGCTCAATATACCTTTCGGCAGTAGCAAAGTCCTTGGTTTTGGTGAAGTGGATAGCTGCTTTCACAAATCCTGATCCATAGTTCATCACCAGACGGCGCATATTCTCATCTTTGTAAACATCGTCGTCTTCGATAGAGCGGTACTGATAGACCTTCTCGATATTATGAAGCAGGCGCGGGATATTGACCTGATCGACTCCTTCCGTGCTCACGACGCGAGCCACCATACCTTCATTTCGGGTAAAGTCTTCAAATCCGATATAGCTTTCGCAGGTGACCGCGAAGTAGATGGGGCGTTTACCAAAATTATCCTTGATGATCTGCATAACTGCCAGGTCAGAGATGCGGTAACCACGTTCGTTAGGACGCCACTTGGCTGTTTCGCCGTACTTGACGGTAAATTCCATCGGAGGGTTTGCACCCTCAGCGCTAATTCTTAGCTCCTGACTGATCTGCATTCTGTACATTTCGTCCAGAAGGGAATCATCTATATTAAAGAGAATTCCTTCTTTATCTCTTATCTGTCTGATATACCAGGAGGTATTGAGCAGAGATAGATTGGCAATGGAGACGTCCTTTCGGATGCCCTTGAGATACTGATTTTTGTAGTCCATTGCCTTTTGGATGGCCTGGGTACTGGCAGGAGTGGGGAAGATATCCGTTCCCTTGAGCACGGGAGTCTGATCAGCGTGTGGATCGGCAACCGCCTGTGCGTACCAAAGCGGGAAGGTGTCGTTGTCTCCATTGGTAAAGATGATAGCGTTTTCTTCCAGGGAATTGAGGAAGTTTACGCCATAATCCAATGCGATGTATTCTTTGGAACGATCGTGTACCTTGTATTGGCTTGCCATATTGCCCAATGCTAGAGCAATCATTACAGCCGCGATGACTATCCTGGCGGGCTTAGCTTTGGCAAGGCGCACCAGAGCAAGGGAACCGATACCCATCCAGATAGCCCACATATTGTAAGCGACCACAAAGAAATAATCACGATCGCGGACTTCGGCATTGGACATATTCATTACAAAGACCATAATGATGGTCGTAAGGATGATCACAGAGAAGAAGTAGCGGAAACTGTGGCGATTATTGATCTTTTGGAACCAAGCGCCGACAATGCCCAAGCCGGCTGTAAAGACTGCCGAAAGCCCGGCTATCAGCCAGATGGGGATCTTGAGAGCTTGATTGATGGTTTCCTGATGAAACCACTGAATCCCAAAATACCTCAGGAAGTGATATCCAATCTGATCTGTGAAGAAATTGCCCCGGCGTACCATAAATGAAGTCTCGCCATATTGCTTGCGCAAAACGTAGTCGCTGAACATAGTCAGGGTGCTGGGGTGACCTTCATTGATGAAAGGTCGATCAGCAGCTCTTACCATCAGGAAGAGATGCGATGAAAGACCTGCCAGTACGAGCAGGATCGCCATCCCCCAGATACGTTTGTCAAAGATATCATTTAGCTCGATATATAGCAGGATGATAGCGATGGTGGCAAAGCCCCATTTATCGAAATCATCGATCCGGACACCTTTGCCGATAGCTCCAAAGATCAGATAGCCAGCAAACATTGCCAGGGAGTAACCAAATACTTTGAGCCAGAAGTTTTCTGATGCTCTGCCCTTGAGAAAGAGGGGGTATGCTACAATAAAGAGCACTGCAGGAGCGATCTGCAGGGCTGTCTGGTGTACGCAAAAGCCCAGGAAAAAGAGATAGACGATCAAGAGAAGTATGTTTTGGCGGTCGTAATCTTCAGATTTTTCCACCCAGACCAATGTAAGCCAGAGGATAAGATTGACGAAAAAGACCAGTCCTGCATATACTTCTGCCTCGATTGCATTCATCCAGAAGGTGAATGAGAAAGCAGTAAGCAAGGCGGACATCACACCGGCAAAGATCTTCTGCTTGTCGCCTACTTTGAACATAGAAGTAAGCTTTACAGTGATCAGATAGGTAAACATCACCGCAAAAGCCGAGGTGAGTCCGGAGAGGAAGGCGGCAATCACGGCATGCGAGAAGATACCTCCAAAGAGGGCGACAACCGCTCTGCCAAAGAGAATGTAAAAGGGATTTCCGGGAGGATGTGGCACTCCCAAAATACTGATACAGGTGGCATATTCACCGCTATCCCAAAAGCTCATTGTGCGGGCTTGGGTAAGCATATAGATTAGGAGACTAAAGGCAAAGAGAGACCATGCTACGATGCGATTGAGCTTGTTGTTTGCCAGGGCTTGGGGTTTGATCACCTGGTCGTCTGCTACCTGCTGTGGTATTGGTTTCTCATAGACTTTTGGCTTTTTACCTCTGGTATTGCTTGCAATAGAATTGGCTTTACTCATCTATACTCCATATTAATCTTTGAGGCCTGCTTTGGCGTAGCTGGCAATAATCTGTTTTTGGGCAAAGAAGAAGATAATCAGAATCGGCAATATACTGAATGCCGAAGCTGCCATCAAGAGAGTGGTCTGGGTGGAGGCTTCCTGATTGAAGTAACTCAAACCCACTTGTAATACGCGTAGTTCCGGACGGTTTGTCATCACCAATGGCCACATAAAGCTATTCCACGATCCGATCAGGGAAAAGACCGATGCAGTGGCAATGACTGATTTGGACAAGGGGATAATCAAACGCCAGAGCATTCCAAAGGTACTGCAACCATCGAGGGAGGCAGACTCGAAAAGCTCCTTTGGCAAGCTACGGAAGTGCTGCCTAAAGAGGAAGATAGTGAAAATGTTTACACACCAGGGGATGATCAGTGCCTGATATGTATCCAGCCAACTGATCTTGTCCAATAGAATGTAGGAAGAGATCAGATAGATTGGTTCGGGAACCATCATCATACTAAGGAAGAGATAAAACAAGGCATCTTTGCCTTTGAATTCCATCCTGCCAAAGGCAAAAGCTGCGAGCATTGAGGTAATCAGCACACCGATCAGTGAAATAAAGGAAACTAATAGTGTGTTTGCAAAGTATGTGGCAAAAGGCACTTTCTTGAAAGCGCGGGTGAAATTGTCCCAATGAAGGGAGGGAACTTTCTTTACCTTGCGAACCTCGGAAGCAGGCACTCGCTTGTACTCGTCAACTATGCGGTTATCTTTGTCCAGTGTGTGGATCACTGCTTCCTTGTTTTCTACCTGCACCAGAAGGATCTTATGATCTCCCGCAGGAGACTTCCATACGTGGTATTCCTCTTTGGGGACGAAGACAGAATCGTGCTTGTTAAACTCTGCTTGATTCATTAGCGAAGTCGAGATCATCCATACAAAAGGGACAACCATAAAGAGACCAAAGATGATCAGGAAGGTGTAGATAATCGTCATACGTATTGATTCGTTCATCTTTCTGCTCCTTTAGTAGTTGACGTGCTTTTCCAAGCGTCTTTGCATAATAGTAAGTCCCAGGATGATTACAAAGAGGATCAGGGCTACAGCGCTGGCATAACCCATCTCCAAAGTATCAAAGCCTTTTTCATAAATGTAGAATACGATAAGCTTGGTGGTATTGAGCGGGCTTCCTTTATCCGTCATAAGATAAACTTGAGAGAAAGCCTGGAAGCTGACTATGGTCGTCATAACGAGGACGTAGAAAGTAGTGGGGGAGACCAGAGGAACTGTAAGCTTGAAGAATTGTTTCAGTTTGCCGGCTCCATCGACCTCGGCAGCTTCGTAGTAAGTCTTTGGGATGTTTTGTAGCCCCGCGAGGTAGATAATTGTGTTGTATCCAAGACCTTTCCACACAGTCATAATCACTATTGCGAAAAGAGCTTGAGACGGTCCTGCCATCCATTCCGGAATACTGATCCCGATGCTGGAAAACATAATCTTGAAGATGCCGGTGGGCTCTGACAGCCACTTTTGAGATTCAATACCAATGAAATTAAGGAAAGTATTTGCCAGCCCTGTCTGCTCGTTGAAGATGATCTTCCATACTATAGAGACTGCCACAAGAGAGGTCACATAGGGCAGGAAGTAGATTGTGCGAAAGAACCCGCTAAGACGCTTGATCTGATTCAACAACACTGCAAAGAGCAAGGATACTATCACGCTGGCAGGTACAACCAGTATGACATACCACAGAGTGTTTAGCATAGACTTCCAGAAGATGTCGTCCTGTAGTATCTTCTGATAATTTGCCAGTCCGATGAAACTGCCGGAGCCTTTTAATCCCCACTCAAAGAAACTGACGATAAAAGACATTGTTATGGGGATCAATCTAAAGGCAAAAAGCAGAATGAAGGCAGGCAGGATATACAGATAGGGGGAGATTTTCCACTTAGTTTTCATAATTCTCTTCCTTTGAGCCTGTGTCCGATGTATGGGGTTTGCGGAATTGATTGTAATCTATCTTGTATTTTGAGCATTTCTTGTAGATGTTTTCACGGGGAATAGATGAGAGACGTGCTGCCTGGCTGAGGCTGCCGCTGCTGCGCTTGAGGAGGGATATCAGGTACATACGTTCAAATTCTTGTTTTGCCTCTTGCCAGTCGAGATTCTCGATCAAGCCAAATTGCTTCTTCTCTTCAGTGGTCTGCTCCAGAACATTTTCTGGTAAATCCTCTGGCTGGATTATGGAGTGTTCAGCGAGGATTACAGCGTGTTCGATGGCATTGCGAAGCTCACGTACATTACCTCTCCAGGGATGATTGAGGATCAAAGACATCATAGCCGGAGATATCTTTAGCTCTTTCTTGTGATACTTGGCGCAGAATTCTCGGACAAATGCATTTGCCAATATCTTCATATCATCTCGCCTTTCCCGGAGCGGACTGATATGAAGTGTGATAACATTAAGGCGGTAATATAGGTCTTCCCTGAAGGTGCCTTTTCGGACAGAATCGTTTATATCCTTGTTGGAAGCAGCCAGGATACGCAGATCGGTGGTGACATCACTATCACTTCCCACCATTCGGAAGGTGCCGGTCTCAAGGACCTTGAGTAGTTTTACCTGGAAAGACAGCGAGGTCTCTGTGATTTCATCGAGGAATAGAGTCCCGCCATTGGCCTCTTGGAAGTAACCTATTTTGTCTCTTATGGCATCAGTAAATGCTCCTCGCTTGTGACCGAAGAGCAAGCTCTCAAGCAGGGTCTCGGTGAGGCTTCCGCAGTTTACGCTTACGAATTTCTTGTGTTTGCGGTGGCTGTTACGATGGATCAGCTCAGCAAAGACGCTTTTGCCCACACCTGTTTCACCGGTGATCAGGACAGTAGTATCCAGCTTTGAGATTTTCTTTACTTTTTGCAGAAGCTGCTGTATGGCAGGGCTGTTTCCGATGATAAGATCGGTCTGAATGTCTTTTTGTATCAGGTCGTTCAATCTCTGGTTCTCTTCGAGCAGCCATTGTGTCTGCAACAGCTTTTCTACCTGGATATTGATCAGATCGAGATTATGAATTGGTTTTACGATAAACTCGTCTGCCCCCAGCTTCATAGCTTGGACAGCTGTCTCGATGGAGGCTTGACCGCTAATTGCAATCACTGAGGTCAAGGGATATGAGTTTTTGATCTCCTGGATCAGGTCTAATCCGTTCTCCCCGGGCAGTACAAGATCTATTATTGCCAGATGAAAGCGGTATTGCCCCAGCAAGCTGCGAGCTGTATTGAGGTTTTGAGCCGTCAATACGTTGTAATCGTTGCTGAGCTGAAGCAGGAAGAGTTCCAGCGTCTCAGCGCTGTCATCAACGACCAATATGCTTTGTTTAGTGCTAGGATTTATCATAGATCGTGATTATGATACCGGTGTTTGAGGGTTCTATTTGGTAGAGTTTGACATCCACAGGCTTACGAAGGGCTCTATGAATGGTATCCATATCCGGGATGAGATCGTGCCAGACTATCTGCCTATCTTCGCAGACTAGAGTTATCTCGGCATCGTTGTCTATGCTTTTCACACTTATCTCAAGCGGTATCCCATTTTGCTCTGAGAGTCCGCACAGGATATGTTCGAAAAGCAGGCAAGGCAGGGCTGAGATTGTACTGATCATAAGCGGATCAGTCGGTAAGGTGAGCTTCAAGGCGAGACCACGCTTGATTTTGAGGTTGTTCATCAAAGCAGATATCTGATTGCGAACTATCTCGATCAAATCGTAGTATCCTGTCTCAAAGCTCTCTCTAAATTGGATATTCTTTATCGTCTGATTTAGGATATCATCTATCCTGAGGCCGGCATTGATGATCTTTTGAAGCTGGTCAAGCTGAGGATTTGCAGATTGAGCCTGCTGGGCAAAGCCCAGTATCAGGTTCAACGGAGTATTGATATTATGAGCTAATCCGTTGATCAGGTCTGTTCTGGTAGTCCTCAGTAAGTCTTTCATCCTATCAGTTTCTTATACTCTGCTAGTCCAAGTCTGAAGATGTGCATAGCCTTTCGGATGTCGTGTTCATTCAGGATATAAGCGAGGCGGAGTTCGTTTCTTCCCAGTCCCGGAGTGGCATAAAAACCTTCTGCCGGAGCAGCCATAACTGTCTCGTTGTCTATAGAGAATTCACTTAAGAGCCAGATAATAAAGTCTTCTGCATCCTCGATCGGGAGCTTAGCTATGATATAGAAAGCACCTTCGGGCTTTTTGCAGATCACGCCTTCGATCTTTGATACTTCTTCAAATATGATATCACGACGTTTCTGATACTCGGTATGGATGCCTTCAATGTATGAATCAGGCAGATAGACACAAGCATTGGCAGCAAGCTGATCGATAGTGGGAGGGCAGAGCCTGGCTTGTGCAAATTTCAAAGCTGCAGCCATCAGATTATTATTCTTTGATACTATGCAGCCGATTCTTGCTCCACAAGCACTATAGCGTTTTGAGATACTATCCACCATAATGGCCTGATCTTCAAAGCCGGGAACGTGCATAATACTGCTATGAGTCAGCCCGTCGTAAACAAACTCTCTATAGACTTCGTCCGAGATCACATAGAGATTGTGCTTCTTGGCAATAGCCGCTACTCTGGCAATGTCGTCTTTTGAATAAACAGTTCCCGTGGGGTTGCCCGGATTGCAGAGCATTATTGCCTTGGTTTTGGGGTTGATGAGCTTCTCAAATTCAGTATCTTCCGGCAGGGCAAAGCCTGTCTCTGCATAGGTAGTGATAGGTTTGAGCTGAATAGAAGCCATTGTTGCAAAACCGTTGTAGTTTGTATAGAAAGGCTCGGGTACGATGATTTCATCACCTTCGTTACAGGTAAGCATCATTGCAAATGTGATTGCTTCGCTACCGGCAGTCGTTACGATGATCTGATCTTCCTCAAGCTCGATATTGTGCTTGGCGTAATACTTCACCAAGCTCTTACGATATACGTCCAAGCCTTGGGAAGGTCCATATGCCAAGACCGGCTCGGAGTACTTGTGATACACTTCCAGCATCTCTGCCGGAGTTTCAATATCGGGCTGGCCTATGTTGAGTTGATAGACCTTGATGCCTTTGGCTTTTGCTGCAACAGCGTACGGCATCAGCTTTCTGATGGGTGATGCCTGAATCTCATTTGCTCTTTTAGACAGCTGCATGTTTTGATTCCTCTTGAAATTATTCTTTTGGGCAATAAAACAGAGCTTGAGTTTTAAGACAAGGAAAATCTTTTATAACGGTATTGAGAGACAATATCAAGCCGTAAATCAGGCGAGAGAATTCAACAAAGGCTCTACCAGATTGGGCAGGATCTCACCTGCTTTACCCTTGTGAAACTCATCTACAAAGATCATATTATCTGGCCTGTCCAGATTTACACAGATTGTGCGGGCTCCCATATACTTGGCAGTCATCACAAAGCCGGCAGCCGGATAGACAGCTCCGCTTGTACCTATAACCATCAATACGGAGCAATCCTTGAGTGCACTTTCAATCTCATACATATAGTACGGGATTTCTCCGAACCAGACTATATCCGGACGCATTGCAGCCCGGCAGTTTGGACAAATAGGTATGTCCAACTCGAGATCAAGCTCTGACATATCCTTTTTAGTATTACACGCTGTGCAAAAGGCAGTTCTAAGGCGTCCATGCATCTCGAATACCCTTTGTGAACCGGCACGATAATGCAGTCCATCCACATTCTGTGTTACCAGTGTGAATCTGCCGCCCAGTTGCTCTTCTATCTGAACCAAGGCATAGTGCCCCGGATTTGGCTCTACTTCCAGAGATTGGAGGTATCTGGCTTTGTAAAAACGCCAGACCAGACGGGGATCTCTCGCAAACCCGGAAGGACTGGCAACATCTTCAACCCGATGCTTCTCCCAGAGTCCTCCGCTATCACGAAAAGTGCTGATGCCGGATTCAGCACTGATTCCGGCACCAGTCAAAACTACTAGTTTCTTTTGATTATCAGCCATTACTTGATCATTATCATCCGGTGGGAGGCATCAAAACTACCTGCCTGAAGCCTGTAGTAATATACTCCGCTGGAGACAGATCTGTTATTCTGGTCTGTCCCGTTCCAGATTACTGAATGTATCCCGGCGCTAAGATTTGTTAGCTGATACTGCTTAACAAGCTGTCCACGCAGATTGTAGATGTCCAGGACAGCATTGGCAAGAGCCGGACTGCTAAAAGAGATGGTAGTGCTAGGATTGAAGGGATTGGGGTAATTACCCAGAAGCTTTACAGGGATCAGTCCCGCAAGATCATCTTCACTGGATACGTTATCGCTTTCGACTCTGACATCATCGATATACCATCCTTCACCAACTTCATAAGCATCAGAACCAAAGACAAATCTAAACTTTGCTGTACCTGAATACTCGGATAAGTCAAACTCAGCAGCTCTCCAGTCGTAAGCTCCGGAATAGCAATAGGTATTTGCAGCAAATGGTGAAGCTGCATTATTGTAAATCCTGTGCGTATAACCACCCAGAGGTGTGATCTGAGTCCAAGCACCATCATTGACGGATATCTGCACTAAACCACCATCCCAGGCATAGCCGGGTGTAGTATGGTTTTCTGCATCTATCCAGTGGTTAAACTTCAGCCTGGAATTGATACCCAACTGCATCACAGGACTTACAAGTCCACCATGAGAGCTACTTGCATAGCTGGCAGAACCCTGTCCGCCAAATTTGGCAGAATAACTACCGCCTTGGGTGCTGTTCCTATATGAACTGCGATGCCATTGATTAGTAAAGTTATTACTTAATGCAGAGCTTGTCCAATTCTGGAAATCAGGTTCAAAGCCATAACTGACCAAGCCAACATTAAAGCTAACCACTCCAGTCTCTTCTGCGTCGTTTTCAGTAAGCATTACATAGTCAATACTGGCAGTATGTCCGATTTCTGCAGTAGGGGAGACAGATATGGTAAAGGCGTTTGGCCAATCAATGGTTTGTCCGGGAGCAAGCTCTGGGAAAAAGACATCAGATGCAGATATCTGGATATATGGATCACCGGTCATAATAAGCATCATCGGAGATTGTGCTGTGCCACTGCCAGTATTACTCAGGCTGATGGTTACGCTGGGATTATGCCCCGGCATAATCAATCCGGCATTATTGACTACCTGATACCCCGTCACCACTACATTCGGTGCATTGAGCCTGATCTGAGCATTACTTTGGCTGGTATAACTATCAAAGTTGCTCGTGAAAGTAAGCCCTGCCAGGCTAAGATCCGGATAAGATCCATTTACTCTGATCTGGAAACCTGCAATGACCATCGTCGAATCTCCTGCACTCAGAGCATTGAAGCTGATTGGCTGTGAGAGTACTTCGATATTGGGCGAATTACTGGTAAGACTGACCGTGCCGTTTTGGCTTTGATCCATCAGACCTACGTTTTTAATCTTGAGATTGAGGTTGTAAGAATGGCCGGTAAGGTGCAGTTGATTTGGGCTATCTGTACCGGTTACACTACAGACTACATAAGGCATCTGTGAAGCAGTCACCACAACGCTGCTTTGATAGTTGTAAAAGTTTGGTGCGAAGATATGGATGTCATACTGCCCGGGTTGGAGGCTATCCAACAGGTTGATATTTACAGATCCGCTGGCATCAGCCAATCCTTCAAAGATGGTTGTTCCTTCGCGGATGATTCTCAGCTCTGCATTCGGAGCATTTGTGCCAATCTGATAACTATTCACTCCAACAGCCCAATAGTTTGGAATCTGAGCCACAACCTGTTGGGGAGTATCTGTCCAAATCATCATAGCCGGGTCGCCAAAGAGATTGGTCTCATAAACCACCCAATACATCACAGCCTGATTTGTAACGAAGGGGATATTATCAATCTTGGAATCCACCAGAGTATAGCCAAGCTCGTGGATACCTTCTCCAAAGATAGCATCGATGTATTGCCTGTGCAGATACTGGGAAGCTCCATTGGTGCTGCCCTGCATTCCCCAGCCATATCTGGAATGGGCAATCATACCGGCTGCAGCATTGGTAATTGAGGTCATCTTTTCTGTGACGCAATCACCTACATACTGACCAACCTGAGTGTCCCGATTGTCAAAGGCACCTGAGTAGCAGCCCTGTGTGAAGTAGATCGAGAAATTATGTGTAGCGCCATCATTGGTAATCGTTGAGCTACTTACCTGGTTGTTGCTAAGCCGCATTGTATATGTAGTATTGGAGTGCCCAAGGTGATTGACCAGGTTAGGCCCTTGTGATAAAATTGGTCTGATCTGATTTGCGCCCCAGCTATCTGCAGCACCATAGGTCCTGTCATACAGAGTGGTGATATCCCAAGTGGTGGGTACGCCAACTGTAGTATATCCATTCATTGATGAACCGCCGATCATTTCGTCCATATAGGTACCGCCCCAGGTAGGACCGTCCCACAGCCATTCACCGGCGAAGAAAGCTTTCTTTACCTCGGATTCCACAGGTGTAAACTGATAGCCAAGGATTTTATTGATCTGAGCCGCTATCTCTGCATCGCTGTTGTAGCAGATTCTGCCCAAGGCAATCTCTGGAGCCAGATCATTTTCGTACATCTCGCCCCAATAATTATCGTTATCATTGTTCCACGTGCCATCCAAACAACTGTAATACATATCAGCGGGGATATCAGCATCGGTCTCACCGCCCTGACCCATATTTACATACATTCCTCTATGTGGGATTATGTCTGTATCGCCGGCAAGCAGGACATACCTGAGGTCATTGGTCGTATAGAAATCTATGATGAAATTCCTGATCTTGGCTTGGGTATCAGCTCCGGCTTGAGTAGCGGTAATCTCCTGAACTGATTTCAAGAGCACGCTAAAGCCCTTGAGTGCATAAAAATCTTTGAGAGGCTGCCACTGATCAAACTTGGCTTGATCGCAGATAATCAGGTATTCATAGCCCATAGTGCGATTGTTATAATAAGGTAGTTCAGTGTCGTTATCAATCGATTGGCTAAGGCGTTCATAAGTGAAACGATCTTGTTTAAGCAGGTTCTGTGCTGCGGCAGCTCTTTCCCCGGCTGCATAATCAAAACTGATCTGAATGGTACTATAAAAGACCAGTTCATTTGCCTGCGGATTGTAGCTAAAGGGACATATCGCAGAAAAGGCGATGGAATGCCCAGCCAGAAATTCCGTTCTAAAGCCATTGTGAATCTGTGATGGATACAAGCTGTCTGAGCCGTAAACGTCTTGATCAGGCAGTGCCATCGGAGGTAAATCACTCTGCATAAAGGGATATTGTGCTTGCATTGGAGCGATCTGCTTGGAAAGCGTGTAGCTGGTCGGGTTCTTGCGCTCGATGCGAATATCCGTAGCTTCCATCCCCAAGGGCAAAAGAATCTTTGCGCCTATATAGGGCAAAGCCGGTGTGCCGGGCTCGCCTATCAACTGACCCAGATTGAGCTCTATGTAGGAGTAGTCCCCGCGCTCAGTGATCTTTGGTGCAGCAAGCTGATAAGTGTGGCTCGCCGCCATTAACATAATTGTCATCGCTAGTAAAACTACGATTGTAACGACACGTTTCATACCTAATAAACCTCTAGCCTTATTCATTATTATACTTGGGATATGATGCAAACCCTATTCCAAATAAACAAATATTAGACCTTTCTGTTTTAGTTGCCAGACTTTGGTTGAGATAAGTCAAAAGCATATCACCAGCAAATCAAGAGCAATTCACCCCGAACCGCGTTCGACTTGATTTGCTCTTGATTTGCTGGTGATATGCCAGTGATTAAGAGAGCTCTATCAGGAGTATTGGGGCGTAAACAGCTGATAAAGAAAAAAAAGGAATAGAATACTTAGGCATTCTATTCCTTTATGAGATCTTATATGGATTATTTTACGATCCGGGTGCCTGTCTTACCTGCGAAGGCATCAACTATCTTATCGATCGATGTGATCAACACTTCTTTACCACCCCGCTCGATGAAATCAATCGCTGCAAGGATCTTTGGTCCCATTGAGCCAGCGGGAAACTGCTTGTCCTGATAGTGGCGCTTGGCGTCATCAACGCTAAGGATATCGAGATCTTCCTGATTTTCTTTACCGTAGTTTATTGAAACTTTATCAACCCCGGTTAGAATAACAAAGAGGTCAGCTTCGATTTCCAGCGCCAGAAGAGCAGAAGCAAAATCCTTATCGATTACAGCATCCACGCCTTCATAACTGCCATCGGCTTCTACATATACAGGTATTCCGCCACCGCCTACTGCTATTGCGATGTTACCTGAATCTACGATGCTTTTGATGATTCCTGCCGGGACAATGTCTTTGGGCATAGGTGAAGGCACTACTCTGCGGTAGCCCTTGCCGGAATCTTCTTTCAATGTCCAGCCTAGTGTGCGAGTAAGTTCATCGGCTTCATCCCTTGAGTAATAGGTGCTTCCCACGTACTTGGTGGGGTTAAGCATTGAAGGATCGTTTTTATCAACCACAACCTGAGAGATTATGGTGATTACGTCTTTCTTGATCCCGCTGCGCAGAAGGCGGTTTTGCAGGCTTTGTTCTATCATATAGCCCATCGTGCCTTCGGTGGCTGCATTGAGCACTCCCAATGGCAGTGGTGCCAGACCTTCTTTTTCACCGGCTTCTTGCTGGCGCAGAAGGTTGCCGACTTGGGGTCCATTTCCGTGAGTGAGAGCTAATGCATAGCCCTGACTGATCAGTTCTACGACTCCGCCCAAGGAATCCCTTGTATTTTTGAATTGCTCCGTGATAGTACCTTTTTCACCTGCTTTGATGATGGCATTACCGCCCAGAGCAAGAACGGCTGTCTTCTTCATTGTTACCTCTTTCTGTGCTAAATGGCTATTTGTTTCACTTAGCGAAAAATGGGCAGACACTAAGGTCTGCCCATGGCATAAGTGATTGTATTTATTACTTCTTTTTCTTGATGTCTTTGAGGACGTCAGCTATGGTGGGCTTGCCAATCTCTTGAAGCTCATACTGCACTTGGCAGGCGGGCTTCTTGATCTTCACGATGCGACGAAGGTCGATCGGAGTGGCAATCACGACAGCGTCGCAATCGGTTGAATTGATTGTCTTCTCAAGATCTTTGATCTGCTTTGCGCTGTAACCCATAGCAGGAAGGAGTGTTCCCACTTCGGGATAGTTTTCAAAGGTCTCTTTGATTTCGCCGACGGCCCATTCACGAGGATCGACCAGCTCTGCGCAACCATACTTCTCCGCAGCGATCACGCCGGCACCATAGGCCATTTCACCGTGGGTGAGGGTCGGACCGTCTTCTACTACGAGCACTCTCTTGTCCATAATCATCTCGGGATGATCCACAAAGAGCGGTGAGGCAGCTTCGATAATGGTGGCTTTCTTGTTGATGGAGCGGACATTTTCACGCACTTCCTGGATGTCAGCAAGGTCTGCACTGTCGATCTTGTTGATCACAACGACGTCTGCAAGATGCAGGTTGGTCTCGCCGGGATAGTAGGAAATCTCGTCACCGGGGCGATGAGGATCGACTACTACGATATTGATCTGCTTGTCGGAGCAATAGAAGGGGATGTCGTTGTTTCCGCCGTCCCAAATGATGACGTCGGCTTCTTTCTCTGCTTCGCGGACGATGGCTTCATAGTCCACGCCGGCATAGATCACGCTACCCATCATAATGTGGGGCTCGTACTCTTCCATTTCTTCGATGGTGCAGTTGTATTTTTTGAGATCAGAGAGTTCGGCATAACGCTGCACTTTCTGGGCAACGAGATCACCGTAGGGCATAGGGTGGCGGATTGAGACAACTTTCAGCTTCTGGGCTTTGAGAGCTTTCACTACCGCACGGGTGGTCTGGCTCTTGCCACAACCTGTACGGGCAGCACAGATAGTCACAAGCGGCTTGGTGGTTTTGACCATAGTGTTGGTGGTTCCCATCATCATAAAGTCAGCACCGGCTGCATTGACCATTGCGCCTTTATTCATCACTACTTCGTGAGGTTGATCACTATAGGCAAAGACCACGAGATCCACTTTGTGTTTCTTGATCAGTTCCACAACTTCAGATTCGGGATGAATCTTGATTCCCTTGGGATAGAGCTTTCCGGCCAATTCGGCAGGATACTTCTTGTCGTCGATTCCGGGAATCTGAGTAGCGGTAAAAGCTACCACTTCATAATCTTTGTTATCGCGGAAGAAGACGTTGAAATTGTGAAAGTCACGTCCCGCAGCACCCATGATAATAACCTTGCGTTTCATTATAACTCCTTTGTTTATATGGATTTCTTTATGTCTTGACCAATTTTACAACTGATACTTAAAGTCAAGGAAAAGTTTTTAAGTCTCAGAGATTTGTGCTTGACGAATAGTCCCTGCTTTGAGTCTTGGATCGTATGATGAAGCTACGTTCAATAGGATCAATAGATGCCCTCTAAGCGCGTTGTAGCACTCTTTTCTGGGGGTTTGGACAGCATCCTGTCCGTGAAGTGGATGCAAAAGCTCGGGTTCACAGTAATCCCTGTCTTCTTCAGTGCGCCTTATTTTCCCTCTGCCAAAGCAGCCCTTTCTGCCCAAGACAACGATATAGACCTGCGTATCATCGACATCTCAAAGAAGCACCTCGAGATGCTCAAGAATCCTCGCTATGGCTATGGTAAGAACTTCAATCCTTGTATAGATTGCCATGCCCAAATGATCCAGTTTGCCGGTGACTTGCTTGCAGAATATGATGCATCGTTCATCATTACGGGAGAGGTATTGGGACAGCGTCCGATGTCTCAGAATCGCAAGTCTCTGCAAATCGTATCCGAGATATCCAGCTACGGTGATTTACTTGTTCGCCCGCTCTGCCAGCAACACCTGCCCGACACCCTGCCAATCAGGGAGCAGTGGGTGGATAAGAATGATCTGCTTTCATTCAGTGGCCGTAGCCGTAAACCACAGATCCAGCTTGCTAAAGAGCTGGACATTACGCTCTATCCTACTCCCGGGGGTGGATGTCTCCTGACCAATGTGAACTACTCGCTGCGTCTGGCTGATCTATTGCAATATTCTGAAGGCACAAACAGAGAATTGGAGCTACTCAAATACGGCAGACACTTTCGCTTGTCCAACCAGCTCAAGCTGGTGCTTGGACGTTTTGACACCGAGAATGAAGTGCTCTATGAGGGCTTCCCCGGTTCTGTTTTGATTCGTGCCAAAGATTCTCTAGGTCCCTGGGGTATTCTCGAAGGTGATATCACTGATCCCGATACTATACAGCTTGCTGCTAATATCGTACTGAGCTATACAAACAAAGCATCATATGAAGAAGCTGTATGTTATGGCAAGGACTTTGAATATACTATCAATGCGCACAAAGTCCCACGTGAATCCCTGCGTCAATACATTATCACCGAAGATAAGGAGCTCTAATGCTTTTCATACAAGACTATATACTTCTGCCATACTATCAGACCAATACCTGGCTTATCTATGATAGTGACAGCCGGGATGCTATCCTGATCGATCCTTCTGCTCCAGATGAAGCTCTGTTGAAGCATATCCGGAGCTTGGAGCTAAAGGTGCACTACATCGTGAATACTCACGGACATGGCGATCACATCGGTGGCAATGACTGGTTTAGAGAAAAACTCAAAGCACAGCTTGCTATACACCGTCTTGATGCTCCGATGCTCACCGACAACAAGAAAAACCTCAGCGCTTATATGGACAGCCCTTTGTCAAACAGCGCTGCTGACATCCTTTTGGAAGACGATCAAATGCTCGAAGCAGGCACAATCAAGCTCAGAGTAATCCACACACCCGGCCATACTCCCGGAGGCATTTGTCTCCTGGCAGAGGACTACCTGATCAGTGGTGACACACTCTTTGAGCAAAGCATCGGCCGTACAGATTTCCCAGGTGGCAGCCACTCCCAGATCATCTCATCGATCAAGACCAAGCTCTTTAACCTGCCTGAACAGACTTTGGTATGCCCCGGACACGGTCCCAAGACCACTATCGGCACTGAAAAGATAAACAATCCTTTCATACATTAGGAGAAACAATGGCTCACAGCACAGTCCTTATCCTTGATTTTGGCTCTCAGTACACTCAGCTCATCGCCCGCAGTATCCGCAGCCTAAATATCTACTGCGAGATCCATCCTTACAATATCTCCGATGAGCAGATCAGGTCACTAGCCCCCAAGGCAATCATTCTCTCCGGCTCTCCCGCCAGCCTTACCCAGGATAATCCTCCCTTGCCCGGCTCACTGATCTGGCAATTGGGACTTCCCATCCTCGGTATCTGTTTTGGAATGCAGCTGGTGGTGGATCATTTTAAAGGGGCAGTTGCTTCTGCTGATCACAAGGAATACGGCTATGCAGAGCTCGAGATACTGGACAAGAGCAAACTATTCAAAGGTATGAAGGATATTGAACAGGTTTGGATGAGCCATGGCGATTCCATCAGCGGAATTAATGATGCAATGCAGATTCTCGGCAAGACCAGAAACTCTGCCTATGCAGCACTCAAAGCCAAAGATCAGGATATCTATGCGATCCAGTTTCACCCAGAAGTAGTTAACAGCCCTTGTGGCGACCTGCTCTTCAGAAACTTCCTGGTGGAAATTGCCGGTATTAGTCCAGACTGGACTCCAGCATCTTTTATAGAAGAGACCATCTCCTCGATCCGAAAGCAGGTAGGTACAGATGAGGTAATCCTCGGTCTCAGCGGAGGCGTTGATTCCTCGGTGGCAGCAGCTTTGTTGTACAAAGCTATTGGCGACCAATTGATCCCCATCTTTGTGGATAATGGACTGATGCGCTATAAAGAAGCCGAACGAGTACGAGAGTTCTTTGCCAAAGTCCCGGGCTTCAATATCCGTTTTGTTGATGCCAGCGAACTCTTTCTAAGCAAGCTGGCTGGCATCAGTGATCCCGAACAAAAGCGCAAGATCATAGGAGCTACTTTTGTGGAAGTCTTTGAACAGGAAGCCCGCAAATACAATAATGCCAAATGGCTGGCACAGGGAACCCTCTATCCGGATGTGATCGAGAGCGTCTCATTCAAAGGCCCTTCGGCAACCATAAAGAGTCATCACAACGTGGGTGGACTACCCGAAAAGATGCACCTCAAGCTGGTTGAGCCTCTGCGGGAGCTCTTTAAGGATGAGGTTCGTCTCGTGGGTGAAAAGCTGGGACTACCTCACCACTTGGTGCATCGCCATCCCTTCCCTGGACCTGGCTTGGGAGTACGTATCCTGGGCGAGATTACAGCCCAGAAGGTCACTCTACTCCAGAAAGTAGATGAAGTCTTTATATCCGAACTCGTCTCCAGTGGTTTGTACTACAGCACCTGGCAAGCCTTTGCCGTGCTCCTGCCCGTGCGTACCGTTGGCGTTATGGGAGATGAGCGGAGCTACGACTACGTTTGTGCCCTACGCGCCGTGAATAGCGTTGATGGTATGACCGCGGATTGGACGGAGCTACCCTTTGACTTCCTGAAGCGCGTCTCCAGCCGCATCAGCAACGAGGTGAAAGGTATCAACCGCGTGGTCTATGACATCAGCTCCAAGCCGCCTTCAACTATTGAATGGGAGTAAAGGAACAGCGTCCATTGAACATTAATCAGTGATTAATGAACATAGGCGTGTTAATAATAAGCTTTCACATCCAGCCCAAACCAATACCAAAGCCCAATCCAAAGACCGGATAGTCCTTGTTCACTGCAACGAAAGCTCTGCCTGTTAGCTGCATAATCCTGCCGATCTGGGCTTGTAGCTCCAGCGATATGGGGACGTAGATAATATCCTCTTTGCGATAGCTTGTATAGTAAGCACCAATAAAACCATCGATATAGTCGCCTTCTCCAATCCTGATAGTGCCGCTTTCCAGACCTATGGTAGGGGAGAGGCTTACCTTATTCTTCCTGAAGACAGGACCTATCCTCATACCAAAACCCAAGAATTCATACTTGGCATCGTCAAACATCTGCACATCTTCTGTGTATAGCAATGCGTACCCTTTTACCAGAATCCTGTCCTGAAGTTTGAAATCCAAACCGCCCTGAACGCTCCTCAGGCCTACACCACTATAATGTCCCACTCCAAACTCGCCAAAAGCCCAGATACCCAGCTTGGATCGATTCTCTGCTACCAGGCTGTCTGCAGCGGATTCTGCCATCAAAGCTACACAAGATAGCATTAGTAGTGCCACCACAAGATACTTCATTTCTCAAATCCTCCCTCAAAATCTATAAATCAATTGAACTATTGTAATTTATAATGCAATAACCCTTCCAAAAGCTAACATTAGTCTCTGCTTGATAGGATGCTTCTATCCTGCTTCTATCCTGCTTCTATCCTGCTTGGACAGGCATTATTGAGCTGTCCAGCAATGCTTTAGGAATTAACAGAGGAAAGGGAGGGATAGAGGGGATCTAATCCCGTTTTTCGAGCTCTGCTATCTCCATTTCCACTCGTTTCAAGCCGTCTTCATCCTCGAGATAGATTCGGATATCGCGGATTTGGAAATAGTAGTGGAGTGCTTTATCTTTGTCACCTTTGGCATTATAGATATTACCAAGGTTGCCCAGGGCTTTGAGTAGCTCCAGTTTATCGTTCATCGTCTGGGCGAGGCTGAGTTTACGCTCCAGGAAGGGGATGGCATCGTCCAGATCCTGCTGCACTATCTTGGCATAGCCCAGATTGCCCAAAGCGATGGATTCCTCTTTCATAAAGCGATTTGTAACAGCGATTTCGAGGCTTTCTTCAAAGCACTTCTCGGCATAGGCGAGGTCTTTTTCCACAATGCTGATCAAGCCTATATTGGATAGAGTCTTGGCTTGACGCTGGGTGTCATTGATGGCGCGAGCCAGCTCCAGGCTCTGGATCTGGAGTTCCTTTGCCCTGGCGTAGTCTTTGGTTTGGAAATACCAATTGCCCATATTGCTGGTTGCAACGCAGATCAGACGCTGATTGTCCTGTCCGGTTGCGAGAGCCAGGCAAGCTGTAAACTGCTCGTGAGCCCTGTCTATATCGCCTTTGTAAAAGGCTGCTATGCCCAAAAAGCGATGAGCTTCAAATATCAGTTCCTGATTAGCAGTCCGATCCAGGATGTCCTCAACAGCCGGAATGGCATCCTTCCAGTTACCGGTCATCCACTGTATCTCTGCTACTTTAAACCGTATCTCCATCCTTTGCTCCGGGTCAGAATTACCTATCAGGTCGAGCAGTTTATTGTAAAGCTCGAGTGCCTGGCGGTTATTATAGACCTTGGAGGCGAATTCGGCAGCTTTGCGCAAGTAAGGAATTGCTTTGGCGGGCAATTCGGCTTTGGTGAAGTGTTCGGAGAGAGTAAAGAGGAATTCATCGAGGCGATCGGCAAAGAGTTCTTCAATGGCCTCACCGGTGATCTGGTGGAGCATCTTGCGGTTTTCCCAAAGCAGGGTCTGATAAGCAACTTCACGAGTCGTGATATGCTTGAAAGAATAGCCTTTGAGCTCGTAATCCACCATCTTGAGGATCAGGGATTGCTGCTCGAGGCGGATCAGAGTATCATCGATGGCATCGCTTTCACGCAAGCGCTTCTCGACTATCTTCAGTATGTCCACAAAGAAGTCCTGCCCAATGACGGATGCCTTGTGCAGAAGTAGCCTGAGCTGTGGGCCCAGCTTGTCCAATCGGGTGAGAATCATCGAATGAAGACTGACGGGTACGGGAAAATCCTTGAGATTGTCCTTTGGCAGATCATCTATATAATTGCACCACTCTTCCAGGAAGAAGGGATTGCCTTCGGAAAGTTCCACAACCTTTTGCATCGTGTCTTCGGAGATATCGAGGCCTTTGGTAAATTCGTGTATGAGCAGAGAGATGTCTTCGCTGGAGAGTGGTTTGAGCTTGAGCTCCAGATGGTTCATCAGTAGATTCAAAAAGGATGGCACGATGTAATCCGGACGGTGCATCATTATGAAAAAGAGTCGGGAGAGGCTGAAATCCCTTGAGATGGTATTGAGCAGGTTTTCCAGGACGTTTGAGGATGCGTCGTCAATCCAGTGCAGATCGTCCAGGATGATCACGATAAGGTGATCCTGATCGGAATAGAGATTGATCACTACGATCAGGAAGCGCTCGATTGCTCCGGAGAGATGGCTAAGCAGATCTGCTCCGCTTTGGCGCAAGCGCTCATCCGGGTATTTGATCTCAAGAAGGAAAGCGATCAGAGGTTGTACGTCCGAAAGCACTGCAAGTTGCTCTGGATTGGCTTTGGCGCAAAGACGGTTCATTGCCTCTTCAAACTTGCGTTTCTTGATCTCGAGGGCTTCGTTGATCTGGATGCGGAAGAGGCTTTCAAACATACTGATAAAGAGATTTAGAGGAGAGGGAATCACGGCACTGCAAGCACCGTGGAGAGCCCGGATTTGTTCATCGTGGGCACGCTCAAATTCATAGACAAGGCGGGTTTTGCCAAGACCGGCTTCTCCCATAATGGAGACACAGGCGATCTTGCCTTCGCGCTTGCCAAAGCTTTCAGTCATTGAGTCGTTGAATACGCTTTTGAGAAAGGCAAGCTCGGTTTCGCGTCCAATGTAACGGATCTCCTGATTGCGGCGGTGCAGAGAGCTATCCTGCTTTGGTCCCTTGACCAGCCAGGTGTCGATCGGCTCGGAAAAGCCTTTGACCGTGACAGGACCGTTGTGATCAAAATCAAATATGCGATCTACCAGTTTCTTCGTGCCAAGGGGCATCATAATGCGGTTTACCGGTGCGTTTGATTCCATCCGGGAGCCTAGATTGACCTCAGGACCATAGACTGTGTATTCATCACCACGCTTTTCACCAATCGCGCCAACGCTTACCAAGCCGGTGTTGATACCGATCCTGAGGCCAAGCTCGAGTGTTTCAAAGCCGGGTTGACGCGAAAGCAGAGAGTTGTAAAGCTGAAGCTGCTGTTGCATCTTAATCGCTGCGTGGATGGCGCGTTCGGTATCCTGCTCCGTGGCTTTGCGCGCACCAAATAGAGCCATAATGCCATCGCCCATATACTTATCGACTACCCCGCCATAAAAGACTATACAGCGAGTAAAAATCTTCATAATCTCATCCATCTTCTTGTGGATGGTCTCTGCGTCAAAGAGATTGGAGATGCTGCTGAATCCTCTGATATCAGCAAATAAGACCGCTACCTCGCGCAGTTCACCTTCGCGAAGTTCAAGCTTTTGTGTGCTGGCGTCTTCTTCGGATTCGAGATCGAAAAAGTCACCGCCAAAGATCAAATCGTCATTATCCATAGAGTCAATAATTCAAGCCGGGCAATAGATGTCAATCACAATGTCTTATGAAGCGAAGAGATTATAGATTACTCTGGCAAAGAGCAGGATCAAAGCTACAAAGAATATCTCGCGGATCAGCTTGTTTCCTCTCAGGATTACCAGTTTTGAACCCAGGATGTTTCCGGTGATACCACAGACTGCTGCTGGGATTGCCAGCGGGAAGTAGATCTTGCCGGCAATCCAAAAGGTCGTAAGCGCTGCGATATTGCTGGCGAGATTGACCACCTTGGTATTGCCATTGGCTTTTACAAAGTCGTAATGTAGGATAGCTGAATAGATGATGATCAGGAAGGTGCCTGTGCCTGGACCAAAGAATCCGTCGTAAAAGCCGACTACTAGGCCTGCCAATGAGCCCAGAGCAAGCTTGTAGATAGGCTTATGTTTGCTGCTGTTGTCTATGTTTCCGAGTCGTTTGTTGATCAGGGTGATGACTGTGATCAAGGGAATCAGTACGACCAGCAGGTAATTGAGAAAGGTAGGGGAGAGCTTGAGAGCGGTTGAAGCTCCCAGCCAGGATCCTACCAAAGCAAAGACAGCGCTCAGAATGGCGACGGGTATATCTATCATCCGGGCACGGAAATAATTAGCAGTGGAAAAGACAGTGCCAAAGCAGGAAGAAAACTTGTTTGTGCCTAGGGCATAATGCGGTGGGACTCCCACAGACCAATATGCCGGCAGTGAGATCAATCCGCCACCACCGGCGATGGAATCGATCAAACCGGCGAGGAAGACAAAGAATAGGACTATTGCATAGTCCATGGTGCTTAAGTTCAGGATCAGTTCGTTCATAATTCTGCTTTGAACTCCAAGGATAGTTGATGCTTGCTGTCTTGCAAGGGGTATTGATTCCCGCTGTATTGCAAGGTAAAGCTGCTGAAGCTGTTCAGCCTGTAGATAGCGGAGAGCGTCCAGGTGAGACTGAAGCCATCGCGCTTTTCAGGCAGGAAGGAGAGATAGTCAGAACCGCTGCGGTCGTTGTACTGCAGCCCAATCTGACCTGAGATGCGGTATTGACGATTGAGGATAGTCCTAATTGACGGTCTCAGGCTGTAGGTATTGACCATGTAGCTCTCGTTGGTTTGAGCGTTCTTGCCATCTTCGAGGCTATAGCTGATAGAGGTCTCAATAGAGCTTTGGGGTGTGAGGACTCTTTGCCAGAGTAGGTCTAGGCTGTTGATACTTATCAAAGATTGGTAACGGCTATCGTCTTCATATTCGTTTCTGTAGCTTAGTTTGTAATTACCGCTACGCAATTGCCTGATACTAAGCTCTCCTGCCATAATGCGGTTGTAGCTGCGGGAAAGCTCCTGATAGCGCTGGTCTAGCGATCTGTCCAGATCCAGAGTTAGGTTTAGGAGCAGTCTGTTTTGCCAAAGATCGAGCCAGATGTTGTTTACAAGGGACTGCTTACCGTAGATAGTGAATAAAGGATCAAAGACATATCCGGGATAGAATATATAACTGAGGGCTTCGTTTCGACGCTCCGTGATCTCTATCAAGTTTATGCTGGTATCGCTCTGGATTCTGCGGCTAAGGTTGTCTTTGAGATACATACCAGGCTTTAGAAACAGGTTAAGCTGGGCGGTGAGCTCTGAACTGATCTTGCCTTGATCGCTGGTGATATAGGTATAGTCGTAGTCACCTCCGCTCAGGAAGACTCCTGTGCTGTCATAATAACCAAGACCCAAGCCTACGTATTCCAGCTCTCGGATACGTGGGAAGAATTCTGTTTGATTGAGCTGGTAGTTTGAGCTTAGAGACACAGCATTGTTTAGGACATTGTGGTTTGATCTAAAACGAATCAGATCAAAGCTCGTATTGCCCTGCTCAGTGCTAATCAAGCGCGAGATATCGCGGTGGCTGTAATCCAGATCGAGATTGTGCTGCAGACTGCTTAGCACCTGGCGCAGGTTTATTGTGCCTGTAGTGGATGTCTTTTGCCAGTCGTTTGCCTGTATGTACGTTTCATCTGCCAGATAGGACAAGCTGGTAGAAGCGTTCTTACTATATGTGAGGCTAAGGGCAGGATTGATCTTTAGATAGGAGTTGCCTATAGCCGGTGGCATTCCTGATAACTGGTCAAAGGCAAGCCGGTTGTACAAAAGATCAAGTCTAAGACGAACGATATTCCATTGCCAGGCACTAATAAGGCTATGATATTGGTAGAGACCGGTGTATTCAGCAGTCTCTGAGTAAAGCTGCTCAGAGACAGTGCTGCGGTAGTTGATCTCAGGAAACCAATCTTTGGCGGGATTGTAGGATGATATCCTTAGAGCTCTTTGCGTGAATCTGTCTTTTACATTGCGGTATCTGATAGCCAGCTTAGGATTCCAACCGGCCTGGGAAAGCAGAGCAGTACTGAGATTAAGCTGCTCCTGCTCCAATGAATCTGCCACAACTATTGCTGCAAGATCTATCTCATCTGCGAGGCTGAGGCTCTGTGTCTCCAGATGTGTATTGGCTGTTCTTCTTTCATAATCTATAGCCACTTGGGGCTGCAGTTTATCGCTCTCTGGTTTCCACGCACCCTGCACGTAAAGTACGATACCATTGTTATCGGTATCGTCAAGAGCTGACAGGGTGTTTCGATCTCTTCTGGTATAGGAAGCCTCTGCGCTCAGGGAAATACTTTCTCCCCGATAAGCCAAAGCAGCATTGAGATGGTTGTTCATAACAGGTGCTAACAAGCGTTTCTGAGGCATCCAGGAGCCCTGTCCGGAGCCTTTGTATTGGAACTTGCCACTGGAGAACTGCTCGTAATCTCCATTGCCATAGCCCACGTAGCTAAAGATGAGATTGTAACTTGCCAGACTGTCGTCCGGAGCGTATTCGTAATAAGCTAAACCATCGGAAGTATATAGCAGTCTGTAAGCTCCTGTACCCGGATCGACCGCAAAGACTCCACTGCCCCAGGCATTATTATCACCAGCTATAGCCAGTGAATCCAGGTCACTCTCTGTATAGGAGTAAAGCAGAGGCTGCGATGAGCTGTCTGCCTGATACATAAAATTCTGCTTCAACAGCCAGCGATTGCCCAAGGGTAGTTCAAAGGAGTTGAATACCATATTCTGTTTGAAGTTCTCATCCGAATACTGATAATACGCCATTACATTGTTTGTTGATAAGACCAGTCTTCGAAACATCACAGAACCTTCACTATAGTCGATCGTATAGTCCGTTCCACGCTCCAGAAGTGATCCATCCAGAAACAAACGCTCACTCCCAGCAACAACTATATAGCTGCTCTGATAGCCCGCAGAATTTAGGTAATACGGTCCTTGTTTGCCCTCAATGATCTCAATCCGCATAGCTGCGTTCTTTCCTGAGGCTGCACTATAGCCAATCTGAGCCTTGATGTCTCCCAGATAGGCTGCGTTAATCCCTTCAAAACTGGTTTTGTAATCAAAGAAGCGCGTGGCTGCACTTTGCCAATCGAGGTCTCCCATGGCGAGCTCGTAGTTACTTCCAAAGATCTTTACAAAGACCTGATCAAGTGAACTGAGCTCCCTGGAATCTCCTTCCGGGCTGAGTTTGGTCTGACTATCCGATAGCTGAGCCAGGATGTTAACGTTGTTGCCCAGCCTGCCTTGCAGATTGACGTAGAGAGATTGCTTCAGGTCAAAGGCGTTTTCGTCCGAGAAGGTTAGAGCAAAAGTCTTCGAGCCTGATATATCCAGGTTGCTATCCGGATCATCAAAGAGTCTTCTGCGAGACGATACTTCTTCTCTCATACTGTCACCAGGACTTATCACCTGATAAAGCCTGAGTTCCTGCCCAATACCCGGTGGTATTCTTAAATACTCGATATAAAGAATGTCTGTTTCCGGTAGGGCCGATAGCACCAAACGTCCATTTCGATAGTCCATTCTATAAAGTTCAGTTAATAGAGTATCTGCTCCGGCTACTACGATCTCACTTCCTGCTACAATCCTTTCGTATTGGAGCTTATACTCCAATGTGGATGGACTGAGTTCAATTGTTTCCCTCGAAAAAAAGCCCTGAGCCGGCAAGCCTGCACTCAGGGCGAAAAGGAACAAGAAAAGGACTATTCGATCACGCATTCAACCGATTAGACTTTGTGAATCACGTAGGTAACGACACCCCATATAGTAAATGCGGAGTCCTCCTCAATCTTGAGGGGTTCATAATCATCGTTCTCGGGGGCTAGCCAGTATTCTCCATTCTCGATCCGGAGGCGTTTAACGGTAAACTCACCATTCACGATAGCTATCACTATACGTTTGTGAACTGCTTCCAGGGCTCGATCCACGATCAGAATATCATCCGGTCCTATCCCTGCATTGATCATCGAGTATCCTGCAGCTCTCACAAAGAATGTGGATGCTTTGTGCTGGATTAAGTACTCATTCAGATCAAGGCTACCCTCTATATAATCAGTTGCAGGAGAGGGAAAACCGGCAGGAACGGAAGTTCCGATGAGAGGACGTGCCAGCTTGGTCTCGGGATTGAATCCGTAGATATACTTGATCGAGCCGTCTGACTTGAATTTGGAATCCATCAATATAGAAAACAGCCAGTCAGCACTATGCCAACTGGCTGCTCAATTATCTATTAGGGACGTCTATTGGCAATGGCATTGAGCAAAGCTGTGGCATTTGCTCCGTGTCTTGCGTCGTTTCTGATCAGTTCAAGATCCGTTCTTGCTTCGTTGAAGCGGTTCAATCTGTAGTAGGCATTGCCTCTCAGCAGTAAAGCATCAGCATTTCTGGGAGCTCCACGCAGAGCCATTGTGGCAAAGCTTACGACCTTGTTCCAGTTTGAAGAGCCATTGTAATAGCTGGCTAGTGCGAGGGCTATCTGGGAGTCTTCTTCGATCGCGAGGGCTTTCTCAAAGTACTCAGCCATCTTGGCACGATTGTTGAGCTTGCTGTAGTTATCACCGATCAAACGATATGCAATCAGCATCTCGGATTGTTCCGGCGTAGTAGCCACAAAACGCAGCAGAATCTCATTGGACTTTGCCCACTGAGTAGTCTGACGGTAGAAATTTGCCAGAGCTTTGTAAGTATTGGCATCGGGTCTGCTTGACAAAGCTCTTTCATAATAAAGAGTAGCTTGTTCGTTATTGCCTTTGTCTGCATACTTGCCGGCGAGCATAATAAATGCATTCACGTCGTTTGAGGCGTCTGCATAATCTTTCAGGCTTTGGAAAGCTCGCTGCTCGTCTCTGATATCGTTGTTTAATACGTTGAACTTGAAATTGAGCACTTCTGCATTATTTGGTTCCTTTGCCAGGATCAAGTCGTAATACCGGACAGATTCTTCAAAGTTACCCGCACGTTGATTGGTAATCGCAAGATTGTTGTAGAGCCTGATCTTGTTTGCTTCCAGCTCTTCAGAAGTAATGGTGACAGGCTCGAGGGCATTGTAGATTTCCAAAGCTTGTTCATAGTGTTGTATGGCTTCTACAAAGATCTGATCCTGAAAGCTCTCTTCAGCCTGGCTATTGCGGGATGTAGCTATATTGAGCTTCATTCTTTCGATATTTACCGCAATTGAGTCCAATTCGCCGGCAGTGGGTGCAGCTTCTTCAAAAAGCACTATAGCCTGTTCAAAAGCGGTAATAGCTTCATTGTAGGAACCGGCTTCGTAATTATCCATACCGTTTCCGGCGGCTTCTTTTGCCAATTCTATCGGATTGCGCGGTGGTTCGACCACCTCGGGTGTTTTTGGGACGGAACTACAGGCAGCGATCATGGCAAGCATAATCAATCCACCAAGCAGTAGAAAACTATTTCTTTTCATTGTATCCTCCATTTCTTTTCATCTGTAGCGATACTCATCCGAGGGCTGATTTTGTCAATCTAAAAAAGTATTTTACAGTTTTTTAGAAGATTTTTTCACTTTCTTCCACGTAGCTATGCAGCGCTGTAACTAATTGCTAATTATATCGATAACGGCATCACTATAAGAGCTTGATATAGCTAAAGTGCTGTTATATCAACAGAAAAGTGATTTTTTTTGTTGACAGAATTTCCAGATGCGCATTTCTTCATAACATACTATCTCTAACTCTTTTATAAGAACGAAAAGGAGGTAAAATGAGCAGAGATGAATTGATTAAAAAGATCGCTGGAGCAGCCGGTGTATCCCAGAAAGTAGCTGGTATTGCACTCGGTGCCGTCCTCGAAGGCATCACTGAAGCCCTCAAAAAGGGTGACAAAGTCACATTGGTTGGTTTTGGTTCCTTTGGCGTTGCAGCCCGCAAAGCCCGTAAAGGTATTAATCCCAAGACCAAAGAGCCCTTGAAGATTCCAGCCCGCAAAGTTCCTGTCTTCAAAGCTGGCAAGAAACTCAAAGACGCAGTCAAGGGCGGAAAGAAAAAATAACCCCTTAATTAATAGAGAAGCAGGCGTCCATTTGGGCTCCTGCTTTTCTTTTTCCCCAATAAACCTCCTATTGGGTGATACAATCATAAAACCTTGCAGGGCAGTCCTATGATGCCTTTTCATGCAGGATTCAAGCAGGATAGAAGCAGGATTGATGCATCCTGCAAGCATCTATCCAAAGGGAAGCGAATGAGGCGGGTCACAGAATAGACAGTGGATAGGTGACAGCCAAGCAAAAATCATTGACGAAATTGAGGGATGGATTTTTTCTGCTACGAGAAAGAAAATAAACATCCAAGGGGTGAATAATGAGATTATCCATTGAAAAGAAGGACTTGATCCAGCACATACAGCATCTGGCTGCTATCGTGCCCACAAAGATCACAACCCCGATTTTGACCAATTACCTGATCGAGGTTAGCGCAGAGACAAATTCGATTCAAATTACCGCATCGGATCTGGATATTACTGCAATCGTAAAATTCCCGGCGGCTGTAATCGAAGGCGGCACAATAGCTGTATCTGCCAGGCATCTGAACGAAATTATCTCCAGTATGCCGGACGACGTGATCAATCTTTGGAAAAATGAAGACCTCTTGGTGATCCAATGCGGCAAGATCGACTTTAAGCTGCTTTGTGCGGATCATACTCTCTATCCGATCATCCCCGTCACCAATCTAAAAGGTGCGATCAAAATGGATGCAGAGTTATTCCAGCGAATGGTAAACAAGACCAGCTTTGCAGTTTCATCCGATACAAACAGAGCCGTGCTTACCGGAGTATGCTGGAAGATCTTTGAAAATGAACATCTGATGGCAGCCACTGACGGACGGAAGGTCGCAGAGATCAAGGTTCGAGACAACTTTATGCAAAACCAGGAAATGGCAAAAGACTCAGAGGACAATATCTTTGGCGACGGCAAAGAGTCTTATGTAGAAAAGATCATCCCGGTAAAGACCTTGAGCTTCATTCAAAAGATATATAATGCGCAGATCAAAGAGCTCAATCTGGTGATGGAACACAATAAGATGATGTTTGCCTATGGCGAATACACCGTCTTCACCAATATCCTGGAGCATAAGTATCCGGAGTATCAAAAGGCATTTGTACACGACCTACCCAATTGTCTGATCATAGATCGTGAAAAGCTCAAGACAGCCATTCGCCGTGTGGCTTTGGTGGCTCCTGATGACAATCTCCGCACACGCTTTGAAATTGACAGCGACAGATTTGAGATAAATACCAGCAATAGAGAAACCGGTGACGCCAAGCAGTTTATGGAAGATTATTCCTATCAGGGCAAACCCACCAACGTTTCCTTTAATTACAAGTTTATGCTCTCAATCCTGGAAGCTGTTGACACTGACAAGGTGAAGATACTACTGGGTTCTCCCAAAGATCCTTTGATGATCTATAATGAGATGAATCCGGAGAATCAGGAACTCACCTTCCTGCTGATGCCGCTACGGTCTTAGGAATTGCTGCTTCAGTCCATAGAACTGCAAGATTTTCGTAATTACGCCTCAGGCAGTTTTGATTTTGCTGCCACCGGGAATCTGGTGGTGGGAGCGAATGGCTCCGGCAAGACGAACCTGCTTGAGGCGGTAGCTTATTGCGGCTTGGGAAAATCAATCAGGTTTCACGGTGATGATGAGCTACTGCGGATCGGAGCGCAAGCTTTCCGAATCAAAGCAGACTTTCTATTGGATACAGGGCTGAATATGCAGATCACTTTCAGCTTTGCCAATCGCAAGAAAAACCTCCATATCGATCAGCTTCCGATCAGGCAGTTAAGCAGAATCTTCGAGGCTGTGAAAGTGATCTATTGTGCACCTGAGGATATCAACCTGGTGGGTGGAAGCCCCAAGACAAGGCGTCAATACTTTGACCTGGCGATATCGCAGCTCTTCCCGGAGTATATTGTACAGCTCAGAAACTATCTTCATATTGTTGAGCAGCGTAATAGCCTCCTAAAAACTCAGTATGTCAAAGAGCTCAAGCTAAGCTGGGATATCCGTTTTATTGAGGCATTGAAGCAGGTCCTGGCGTACAGACTGAAGTATCTGGCTCTGATCAATGAGCGGTTGGATGCCAGTTACAGAGACCTTTCAAAGACGGTCAAGCAACTTAAGGTTGCTTACAAGAGCTCAGGAGGACATTCAATCGGCACAAGCGCTACTACTGAGGAGTACTTGGCTTATTTGGGACAAATCGAGAGCCGGGAAAGAAATGCAGAACGCAGCCTAATAGGTGCTCATCTTGATGATTATCAGATGCTGCTCAATGACCGGGATCTGAAGGTTTATGGCTCGGGAGGGCAGAAACGAATCTCGGTGATTGTCCTGAAACTGGTGCAGGCAGGGATGGTGGAAGAACTGACCCGGGTAAAGCCGATTATGCTCTTTGACGATATCTTTGCCGAGCTGGATCTTGATCACTCACAGAGGATCAGGATGCTGGTTGACAAGCGATATCAAGTCCTGATTACCTCTCCCAAGCACGATCTGAACGAGATCTGGAGCAATCTGGCTTTGATTGATCTGGAGCAGATCAAATGAAGCTAAAGAAGTCGCTCTTTGGCTGGATGATGTACGACTTTGCCAATTCGGCATTTACTACTATCATCGTGAGTGTGGTCTATTCAGCTTACTTTGCCGGTAAGGTGGTGGGTGGAGATAGTGGACTCGGAGAGATGTTGTGGGGGAGAGCGATTGGTATCTCGATGGCTATGGTCGCGATCTCGGCTCCTATCCTGGGCGCGGTGGCAGACTTTTCACGTGCCAAGAAACGGCTGCTCTTCATCAATCTCTATCTTACGGCGGTCTTTACCGCTCTCTTGTACTTTATTCAAGCCGGTGATGTGTTTTTGGGTATGCTCTTCTTTATCATAGCGAACTATGGCTTCAATAGCGCTAATGTCTTTTATGATTCCTTTTTACCGGATATAGCCAAGCCTGAGGATATTGGAAAGGTATCCGGTTATGGCTGGGCATTGGGCTATGTGGGCGGACTGCTGGCGCTGCTCTACTCGTTGGTCTTGATCAAGATCAATGTAAGGCTGGTCTTTCCTGCGATAGCTCTGCATCTTTTGGTGTTTTCGAGCTTTATGCTTGTCTGGCTCAAGGAATTCCGGCGTCCATCCAAAAGGACTAATTACCTTAGAGTAGCTTATCAGCGGATAAGATTCTCTATCACTCATATTAAAAAGTTACCGCAACTCCTGCGTTTTATATTCAGCTATTTTATCTATAATGATGGTATTACGACTGTGATAGCCTTTGCATCGATCTATGGGATTCAAAGATTTGGGATGACAACTCAGCAAATGATAGTATATTTCATACTTGCTCAAGTGACTTCCATCATAGGGGCAGCAGGCTTTGGACTGGTATCAGATAGGTGGAATGCCAAGCTCTCGCTAAATCTATCATTGGTGATCTGGATAACTGTTGTCATCTGGGCATTCTTCTGCGATAGTGCTAAGGAGTACTATTATGTAGGTTTATTGGCAGGTCTGGCAATTGGTAGCAGCCAGGCAAACAGCAGAACAATTCTGTCTCAACTCACGCCATATTCAAAGCAGGCGGAGTTCTTTGGTTTTTATGCCTTGACAGGGAGATTGTCTGCAATAATCGGTCCTATATTGTACGGATGGATCGCACATAAAACTGGAGATATCCGTTGGTCGATCCTTTCCCTGATTGTGTTTTTCGTGATGGGGTGGATACTCCTGAACACAGTAAATCTCTCAGAAGGAATCAAGCAAGCTACTCTGTTGCAGGATTCCATAGACTAGCCTAAGGAGAAGGAAATGAAAAAGATAATGCTGATATTAGTTGCTGTACTGGCAATGCTGATGCTTACAAGCTGTGGCAAAGACCAAAGAGTCCTGTATGTATTCAATTGGACGGATTACATCGATCCGGGCTTGATTGAGCGCTTTGAAGAGGAGAACAACTGCAAGGTAAAGCTCAGCACATACGACTCCAATGAAAATATGCTTATTAAGATCAAGAGCTCCAGAGAGTCATTTGATCTTGTATTTCCCTCGGGTGACCACGTTACTATTATGAGTCAGAGCGAGCTTTTGGAGCCTTTGGACAAGACCAAACTCTTAAACTATCCAAATCTTGATCCTGCACTCCTTCAGAAAGCAGAGACTTTTGATCCCGGCAACAAGTATTCCATCCCTTACTTCTGGGGACTCACCGGAATGATCTATAACAAGAGCTTTGTGAATGAAGAGATCATCACTTCAAGAAGCTGGAACATACTGGCAAATGATTTCTTCAAAACCAAGAACAAAGTAACTATGCTGGATGATGCCAGGGAAGTTGTCGGTGCTGCTCTGATCTATTCCGGATACGATCTCAATGACACGTCAGAAGCTGCAATTGCCAAAGCCAGGGAAGTTCTCAGTGTTTGGGATCAAAACATTACTCAGTTTGATAGTGACAGCTACAAGAACGAAGTGCAGGATGGTACAAGCTGGCTTGCTCAAGCTTACAATGGTGATGCATTGCAGCTGATGGAGCAAAACCAGGACTTGGGTTTCTTCCTGCCTGCTGAGGGAACCAGCCTTTGGATGGACAATGTTGTGATCCTGAAGTCTTCAAAGAATAAAGACCTTGCTTACAAGTTTATCGACTTTCTCTTGGATGCAGAGAACGCCAAGGTCAATTCCGAATACACACAATATGCCACTCCCAACAAAGCAGCCAGCGAGATGATTTCCACTGAGCTCTCCGGCAATCCTCTGATCTACCCCTCACAGGAGTATCTGGATAAGTGCTATATGATCAAGTTTTTGGGAGAAGATATAAAGAAGATAGATTCTGTCTATGAATCCATCAAGATGCAATAAGTATAGGAGTATAAATGCTGGAAAATCTGGGAGCGCTAAAGCGTAGCCACTATTGTGGTGATCTAAGGAACAACGACGCAGGCACTATCGTGAGCCTGATGGGCTGGGTGCACAAACGCAGAGATCTCGGTGGCTTGATCTTTATTGACCTGAGAGATGTAAAAGGTTTGGTGCAGGTCGTGATTGATCCTGCTAACCAAGCTATCTTTTCAAAGGCTGAAAGAGTACGTAACGAGTATGTACTTCACGTAGAAGGAACAGTAAAGCTTAGAGAAGGCTCAAACGTTAATACCAATCTTGCCACAGGTGCGATTGAAGTCCTGGTAAGTGATATCCACATACTCAACGACACAGCTCCTCTGCCTATCCAGCTCAATGAAGCTGCTATGGCAGACGAAGACCTTCGTCTCACCTACAGATACCTCGATTTACGCAGAGAAAAGCTCCAGAAGATACTTATCACCAGACATAATGTAAGCCGTGTGATCCGGGATTTTCTCAATAACGAACGCTTTTACGAGCTTGAGACCCCCATCCTGATGAAGAGTACTCCCGAAGGTGCGAGGGACTATCTCGTGCCCAGCCGTGTACATCCCGGAAAGTTCTACGCTCTGCCCCAATCACCCCAAATCTTCAAGCAACTCCTGATGATCGCAGGTTTTGACCGCTATTACCAGATTGCCCGTTGCTTCCGTGATGAAGACCTACGGGCAGACCGGCAGCCTGAATTTACACAGCTCGATATTGAGCTCAGCTTTGTCTCGCAAGAAGAGATCTTCGACCTGCTGGAACGCCTTATGCAGCGCATCTTCAAAGAAGTATCCTCAATAGATATAGCCATCCCCTTCCAAATGCTTAGTTATCACGAGGCTATGAACAGATTTGGCTGTGACAAACCTGATCTGCGCTTTGGAATGGAGCTTGTCGAGCTCTCCGAAGTCTTTACCTCATCAAGTTTTGCGGTCTTCCAATCTGCTTTGGCTGCCAATGGCGTTGTAAAAGCTATTGTCATACCCGGCGGAGCCAAATACTCCAGAAAGCAACAGGATGAACTGGTCGAGCTTGCCAAACACAATGGCGGTAAAGGTCTGGCATTTGTCAAAGTTACTGCCAATGGCCTCGATGCCGGCATCAGCAAGTTCATCACCGATGATGAAGCCAAATCCCTGCTGGATGCTACCAAGGCTCAAGATGGAGATATGATAGCTTTCGCAGCAGATACTTGGGAGATGAGTTGCAAGATATTGGCTGCAGTTCGCAACCAGATCGCTCTTCAAGAGAAGATGATTCCCGAGAACAGCTTTGCTTTCGTCTGGATCACCGACTTCCCGCTTTTTAACTGGAACGAAGACCAACAGCGCTGGGAACCCGCTCATCATATGTTCACTCTCCCCAGAGAGGAGCACATCCCCTGGCTCACTATGCCGGAGAACTACGGCAAGATACTAGGGCAGCTCTACGATCTCGTTTGCAACGGTATGGAGCTCTCCTCAGGCAGTATCAGATGCCACCGTTACGATATCCAAAAGCAGATCTTTGACGTCCTCGGCTTTGACGAAGAGGAGCTAAAGGATCGCTTTGGTTTCTTCCTCGATGCCCTGAAGTATGGCACTCCGCCCCACGGAGGCATTGCTCCCGGTCTTGACCGCCTCGTAATGATCATCACCGGAGCAGAATCCATCCGTGATGTCATTGCCTTCCCAAAAACACTGAAAGCAACAGACTTGATGAACCAAGCACCCAGCGAAGTACCCGCAGCACAATGGCAGGAATTGCACCTCAAACCCGCAGAATAGCCGTTGTCACCAGCGGTAACAGCCGCGGTTCAAACCTGCGCGCTATCCACGATGCCTTCCGAAATGGAGCTTATCCGGTAGAGATCGCCTTGTGCATCGTCACCAAGCGCAGCGCTCCGATTGTAACTCTCTGCCAGGATAAAGGCATACCGGTAGAATTTATCTCCAGCAAGGATCTTAGCACCTTTGAGACGAAACTGAGATCCCTGCTGGATGAATATCAGATCGATCTCATCGCGCTAGCCGGATTTCTCAAGAAACTATCCATCAGCTTTATCCGTGATCTTACCATCCCAATCCTCAATATCCATCCTGCTTTATTACCCCGATATGGAGGAGAGGGGATGTACGGGATCAAGGTGCACGAAGCTGTCTTTTCTGCTCGGGAAAAGCGTTCTGGTGCTACCGTCCACTACGTCAATCGCGATTATGATAGCGGTAGGGTTGTTCTGCAGGAAGCCATCGATATCACTGATTGCACCAGCCCGCAGGACATTGCTGCCAAAGTCCTCAAAGTCGAGCACCATATCTACGCCAAAGCAATTCTCAAAGTCCTCAAAATACATTGATTATGAAGACCCGCATCGCGATCAGCACTCTTGGCTGCAAGATCAACCAATCCGAATCAGCAGGAATTATCAGCCAATTCGATCCGGATAGCATTGAATTGGTAGATTTTGAGCAAGACGCTGATATCTATATAGTTAATACTTGCACAGTGACAAACCGCACAGACTACAAAAGTCGTAATCTGATTCGTAAGGCACTGGAGCATAAGAATAAACACCACAATGTTAAAGTTATAGTTACGGGATGCTACTCTCAACGCAGTAGGGAAGAGGTCTTGGAGCTGGGTGATATTGACCTTGTAGTCGATAATCAAAACAAAATCGTCATCAAAGCGCTGATTGAAGACTCCAGCTATCAATTTAAGGACATTATGGAGGCGGACGAATTCGCTTTCCACCTGCAGAGCAGTATGTCCGATAACAGCCGCGCCTTCCAAAAGATACAGGATGGCTGCGATTACTATTGCAGCTACTGCGCGGTGCCTTACGCCCGCGGCCACATTCGCAGCGCAAAGCTAAAGGATGTCATTACCCAGGCTGAACTCTTTGTTGCCAATGGCTACCGCGAGATTGTCCTGGGTGGAGTCAATCTTGCGCTTTACCGGGATGGCAAAAACGATCTGGCTGAAGTGGTTAAAGCCCTTTCAAACATCAATGGCTTAGAGATTCTGAGGCTTAGTTCTCTGGAACCGCAATTACTCTCTGAGAGACTGCTTGAGGCTGTCAAATCATCTCCGATCCTTGCTCCGCACTTCCACATAGCTATCCAATCCGGCTGCGATGCTGTTTTAAACAGGATGAAGCGTGTCTACGATACAGCTCTCTTGAGAGACAAATTCGCCCAATTGATCTCCATCTTTCCTGATGCTGCCATTGGTGGTGACGTGATCGTAGGCTTTCCGGGGGAGACCTCTGAAGATTATAAGCAGACATTGAATTTCCTGGATAGCTCTCCACTCACCTATTTGCATGTCTTTGCCTATTCCAAGCGCAAGGGCACTCCTGCAGCTGCAATGCCTCAGCAAATAGTTGGTGAAGTCAAGAAGGAACGCTCCAGAGCCCTTATGCAGCTTTCAGACGCCAAAAAGAATGAATACATAAGCAGTATGATAATCAATAAGACGCCAATTCGGGGTGTAGTCGAATCGATTGATCAGGGTATCCCAACTTTCCTCTCCGATCATTACATCCGGGCATTTACTACGACCCCTTGCCAGCAGGGGCAGGTAATCAGCATTATTCCCTCCCAGCCTCATCTTGACGGCGTAATGGGCTAAGCCTTTTCCTCTTTCTTTCCTAGGCTCGATCGTTCACTGCAAGCAGCTATCTCCCACGATTCTCCCACAAAGAGGGAGAAAAGTGGCTGTAAGGAGGGAGAGATGTATGAGCGAGTTTTAGTAGAGGCTGTGTGAACTGCGCTCCCATTGATAAGATGTATGAATCCTGCTTCTACCCTGCTTGAATCCTGCATGAGCAAGCATGATAAAGCTGTCCTGCAATGAATTACGAGATATCAATTGAAAAGGGGCTCAAGGAAGATCGTTGAGTAGCAGATAGTTATGGCAGGAAAGAAACACCCACAGATATCAGGCAATAAGAAAAGCGGATCAAATTGACCCGCTTCTTTATGATAAGGGATTTACTTATATTTCTTCGGCTTCTTCTTCGCCTTCGGGGCTGGAATCTTCTTCTTCCTCTTCGGTGCCGAGAGCGGCGATGGTGATATCGATCGAGCACTTACCCAGATCCGGGTAGAAGTCGTCTATGTATTCACGAACGGTGGTCTCGATATCAGTGTGTTTATCGAGGGTTTCCTGGTTGAAATAGAGCTTGATCCAGATATTGTTCAATCCGGATTTGAAGCTGCATTTGGGCATTTCGCCATAGACATTGTTCAAGAATTCGGGTAAGGACTTGGAAAGCTTAATGCTGCCATTAACCCGCTTGTAAGCTTTGTAACCGAAATGTGCTGCCAGGGCAGTTCCACCAATAACCAGAAGGGACTTCACGAGCTTTTTCATTGTCTTTACCTCTTTATGTGTTATCTATAGATCGATTTGATTCTTCCCCAGCTTCTGGACTGATTGTAAACAGGGGCAGCCAGGCTGAAGGAATTGGATGAAACTGGATTGAGGGAGTATTCGCTGTGGGCAAAAACTATGATTCCCTGTATGTAGCTGAAGATAGTACCAGCCGAGGGATTGATATTGAGATTGCTAAAGCTGTTTATCACCACAGGGCATTGACCGCTGCCATCAGTGACCATAAACCTGCCGCGACTGGCTCTGGCAGAGGCTGCACTAACGTTCTGAACCTTTACCAGGACGCCCTCGTAAGCCTCGGATTCATCCGCGCTGGAGATTTGGCCGGTGCTGATCATCATCGGTTGGGGCAGGGGATAGTTGCGGTCTAGAATGCGGATAGCGGAGACGTCTTCCAGACAAGTCATTCCAAAACTCTCGGAGACTTTGGCGGAAATTCTGATGTAATCGCCTACTTGAACAGAATTGCGGCGTTCCATTACCATTATAGCACGGTAAGGACCACCAGCCGTCTCGCTAAGGATGAAGCCGTTTCCACGGTATCCGGTAGCAGTGACGACGCCTTCAACGCTCACTGTCCTGCCAACGTATTGGGATGGATAAGTATTATCTATGCCAGGATTGGCAGTGTATTGTATATCGAAGATCGACAAAGCCCAAGCTGCAGTGCCAAGGCACGTTAGCAGGACTGTCAAAACAAGTAGCTTTCTCATATGAAACCTCATAAACGCATTACTAATTATATCACTATATTGTGTCAAGCAAAATCGAGCCCTTTTTTCAAAAAACTGTCCACGATAATGACCAGTCTGTGGCAGTGAAAGCAGAGCTACTTGTATAATCTACTCCATTTCAGTGGAATAACTGCATATTTATTAAGTTGGTATGCTATTATCAGCGAAAGGATTTGACAAGATCATAGTATGAGAAAAATGACATCACGATCAGGAGAGAAAATTGAAGACTAAGATATTGATCAAAGGTGCTAACGAACACAATCTGAAGAACATAGATCTAGAGATCCCGCGTAATGAATTGATTGTATTTACCGGTGTCTCCGGCAGTGGCAAGAGCTCTCTGGCATTTGATACGCTTTATGCAGAGGGACAAAGGCGCTATGTGGAGTCGCTTTCGGCTTATGCCAGGCAGTTTCTGGGGCAGATGGAAAAGCCCAAGGTGGACTATATCGAAGGTCTGTCTCCGGCAATCTCTATAGAACAGAAATCAGCAAGTAAGAATCCCCGCTCTACAGTGGGGACAGTTACGGAAATATATGACTACCTCAGGGTGCTCTTTGCCAGAGTGGGGCAGCAACATTGCTACAATTGTGGTGATCCGGTTGGTTCTCAGTCAATCGACCAGATGGTAAGCAGTCTGATGGCATATCCTGAGAATACCAAGATCCAGGTCTTGGCACCCTTGGTGCAAAACCGTAAAGGCGAACACAAGGAAGAACTGGATGAATTGCGTCAGGAAGGTTATATCCGGGTGATGATCAATGGTCAGGTGCGTAGCCTCGACGAAGAGATCGTCTTGGATAAGAAAAGCAAGCATACGATCGAAGTAGTGATCGACAGACTAGTGATAAAAAGCGGAATTGAATCGCGTTTGGCAGAGTCTCTGGAACTGGCTATGAAGCTCTCCGAAGGGATGGTCAAGATAGACTTTATCGAAGAGAAAGAGCAGCTCTTGCTCTCCTCTCACAATGCTTGTTCCAAGTGTAATATCGGCTATGAAGAGCTTGCTCCACAGCATTTCTCGTTCAATAGCCCTCTGGGCGCTTGCACTACTTGTAATGGCTTGGGATATAAACTGGAGTTTGATCCCGATCTGGTAGTGCCTGATCCCGAAAGATCGCTGATGGATGGAGCTATTGTGGCATGGGGCAGGCTGGAGGACAAGCAGAGCAGCTGGACAATGAATACTATCAAGAACCTTGCTCAGCACTACAGATTCTCACTTAATGATCCTTGGTACAAGCTGCCGGAGGAAGTGAAGCAGCTTCTTATGTGGGGCTCCAAAGGCAAGAGATTTAAGGTAGCCTGGGAGAATAAGCACGGCTCCGGTCAGTTTATGATGCGCTTTGAAGGAATTATGAATCAGCTCGAGCGCCGGATGCACGAAACAACATCCGAAGATATGCGGCGCTATTATATGCAGTTTATCAGCGATAAGCCCTGTCCTGATTGCGAAGGCAGGAAACTGAAGCCTGCCTCACTTGCTGTAAAGATCAAGCATCATAACATAGCAGACGTGACCTCGATGAGCGTCAGGCAAGCTTATGACTTTTTTTCTTCTATGGAGCTCTTTGGTAACCAGAAGCTAATCGCTGATGAAGTACTCAAAGAGATCAGAAACAGGCTGGGGTTCTTGATCAGTGTAGGCCTGCATTATCTGGCTCTGGATAGAAGGTCTCCGTCATTATCCGGTGGAGAAGCGCAGCGTATCCGCCTTGCCAGCCAGATTGGTTCGCAATTGGTAGGGGTGATGTATATCCTCGATGAGCCCAGTATCGGCTTGCATCAAAGAGACAATACCAAGCTGGTTGAGATGCTCCTCAAGCTCAGAGATCTGGGTAATTCGGTCATTGTAGTAGAGCACGATGAGGATACTATGCGCTCTGCAGATATGATTGTTGACTTTGGCCCCAAGGCAGGCATCTTTGGTGGACAGATAGTAGCACAAGGCAGTGTCGATGACCTCAAGAAATGCAAGGAATCGATCACCGGTGCATATCTCTCGGGACGCCTCAGCATACCCACTCCAGAGCAAAGAATGAAACCTGACGAGAGAGTGATAGCGATCAGAGGTGCTGTTCACAATAACCTCAAGAACATAGATGTTGAGATACCTGTAGGGATGCTCGTCTGCATTACGGGAGTCTCAGGAAGCGGAAAGAGCTCCCTGATCAATCAAACCTTGCATCCCTGGCTGCACAACAAGTTTTACCGCACTAATCACAAAGTCGGCAAGATGGCATCGATAGAAGGAACAGATGTCATAGACAAAGTCATCTCTATCGACCAACAGCCCATCGGACGTACACCTCGCTCCAATCCCTGCACTTATATCAAGCTCTTTGATCCTATTCGCAATCTCTTTGCCGAGCTGCCTGCTTCCAAGATCAAAGGCTACAAACCGGGCAGGTTCTCTTTCAATATCAAGGGTGGACGCTGCGAAGCATGCGAGGGAGCAGGAGTAAAGCAGATTGAGATGCACTTTATGGCAGATATCTTCGTGACTTGTGAAGTCTGCAAAGGTACTCGATACAACAATGAGACCCTCTCGATCAGATACAAAGGTAAGAACATAGCAGAAGTACTGGATATGGACGTCCAGGAGGCCTACAACTTCTTCGAAAGCATCCCTTCCATCAAACAGAAGCTCAAGACCCTGATGGATGTGGGTTTGGATTATATCAAGCTGGGACAATCTTCCACTACCCTTTCGGGTGGTGAAGCTCAACGTATCAAGCTCTCGCGTGAACTCTCCAAACTAAGCACCGGCAGTACCCTCTATATGCTGGATGAACCAACCACCGGGCTGCACTTTGATGATATCAACCGTTTGCTCCTGGTAATCCAAAAGCTGGTCGATATGGGCAATACTGTTCTGGTGATAGAGCATAATCTTGATGTGATAAAGTGTGCCGATTGGGTCATCGATATGGGGCCGGAGGGTGGTGATGAAGGCGGTCGTATTATCGCCAAAGGTACACCCGAAGACATTATGAACGTGGAAGCATCCTATACAGGGCAGTTCTTGAAGAAACACCTGAACCAGGTAAGCCCCGAACCAAAGAAACGAGGAAGAAAGAAGGCATAGGTGGCATTGGTGATCCTGCGTTATACCCCGCCAACTTCCGGAGAGCACTTGGTAGGTATATGCGCGGATTTCACCGGCTGGCGTATCGTTGACTTGATCAACGATGCAGGAGTTTACCATCGCGAGTTTGATCTGCAGCCGGGGCGTTATCTCTATAAATTCATCGTCGATGGCGTCTGGATGACCGATCCTGCCAATCCTGAGAGAGAACCCGATCCCTTTGGCACATTCAATTCAGTCCTTGATCTGGGACGCCCGGATCACAGGATCAAGAAGGTAAAACCCGATAGCTTTCCGGTGCCTCAGTGGGTGCAGGAAGGCATCATCTATCAGATATTCGTCGATCGTTTTTACAACGGTGATCCTGACAATGATCCTGATTTTTCCGAAGACTATTACTCCAAGAGCAAACAAGCTCCTCCCAAGGGGCAGTATCTCAATGCCAATCAGGAGTATTATCACCTGGTAAGGGATTGGACTGATATCAAAGGCCTCAGGCAAAGCCCCTGGCTACCCAAAGGCAAGCCTGATTGGTGGTCGTTTTACGGAGGAGACTTGCGTGGAGTGATAGAAAAGCTCGATTATCTTACTGATCTCGGGATAACGATCATATATTTCAACCCTCTGTGGAAAGCCAAGTCAAATCACAAGTACGATTCCGCTGATTATAAAAGCATCGATCCCCATTTTGGCACGGAACAAGACCTGCAAGAGCTGGTATCAAAGGCTCACTCAAGAGGCATCAAAATCATTCTGGATGTTGCTTTCAATCACACCGGTGAGACCTTTTGGGCTTTCCGGGACTGCATCCAGAAAGGCCCTGATTCACAGTGGTGGACTTGGTACGACTGGCAGAAGTGGCCATTGCCCGATCCACTCCCGACGGACTTTCAGCCCAAGGACTATTACCAGTGCTGGTGGGGCATAAAGGATATGCCCGATCTGAACTATGATCTATCACGTCCGCATCCCGAAGAAAACACCATCCGGAATATCAACGAGGCAGCCCCCAATACCAGCCTGATCGATTATCTAAAAAGTGTTGTAAGATACTGGATAGGTGATATGGATCTGGATGGATTCAGACTGGATGTTCCGGATGAGGTGCCTTATTGGTTTTGGGAGCTATTCAGAAGCTGGGTCAAAGAGATCAAGGCTGATGCCTGGCTGGTAGGCGAAATCTGGAACAATGCAGAGCAGTGGGTCAGCCCCAAGTACTTTGATTCCGTAATGAATTATGCCTATTTCAAGTCGCCGGTTCACGATTATTTCCTCAAAGAATCGATATCCAGGACGGAGTTTATCCGCAGAATGCGTGAGGGCATTGATTCATACCCTGATCAATCGCTCAAGGCTATGATGAATCTATTGGGCAGCCACGATACCTGGCGCGTCAATGAGCTTGATGAGGACAAGCAAAACCTGGTCAAACTCGCTTACATCTTTCAAATGGTCTATATCGGGGTGCCGCATATCTATTATGGTGATGAAATCGGGATGAAAGGCAGTGGCGATCCGGATAACCGCCGCCCCTTTGACTGGAACTGGTCAAGTAAGCCATTCTCGAGAGACTTGCGCTCGATGATAAAGACGCTGATAAGTCTTCGCAAGGCGCATCCATCGTTGATTCACGGAGAGCTTGAATTCATCGATGATAGTGATGATTGCCTCAAGCTGGTCAGAAGAGATAGCTCTGAAGAGCTATTGATCATTTTCAACCGTTTACAAAAGCCAATCTCACTTGACTTGGGTTACCCCTACAAGGAGCTATTCTCCAGCTCGCACAGCGGAAGCTGGGGCAATGGAGAAATCTATATGGGACCGAGATCTGCAGTCATTTTGAGCTTAGAAAACTAAACAGACTTTCCCTTCATTGATTCCAAAAATCAGCAGGTTAATCCTAAGCCACTAAAGATCAGCCATCTATCAGCCCCTTTTGGATTGTATCTCCATAAATACTTATAGAACAGCTGCTTGATGGATGTTCATGCAGGATACAAGCAGGATACAAGCAGGAATCGAAAGAGAAGGAATTAAGTTGACGTAATTTATGAATTGTGAGAATTGTACTTTTCGTATAGATACGGCTATTTTTCGAATGGGTTAGCCGTAAACAGCTAAGGAATGAGAATATGGATTTACAGGATAAAAAGGTATTACTCGGTGTGAGTGGCGGAATTGCCGCTTACAAGGCTATTGAACTGGCAAGTATGCTATACAAGAGCGGTGCGCAGATCAAGACGATTATGACGGATTCCGCCAGGGAACTGGTAAGTGCGGTCAATTTCTCTGCTATCACGCACGGAACGGTTCATCATAGTCAGTTTCACGATAGTGATCCTATTCCGCATATCAATCTGGCAGATTGGGCGGATATCGTAGTGATTGCGCCTGCTACAGCCAATATTATGGCGAAAGCAGCGAATGGCATTGCGGATGATTTGCTCTCATCTACCCTTCTGGCTTGCACCTCTCCCATACTATGGATCCCGGCTATGAACGTGCATATGTACGATAATTTGGCAACTCAGGACAATATCGCGATCCTGCGCAAGCGTGGACATTTTGTCTTGAAGCCTGCCACAGGGCTTTTGGCATGTGGATATGATGGAAAAGGCAAGTACCCTCCCAATCAGGAAGTAATTGCAGCTATAAAGACTTATCTCCACTATGGCTATGATTTGTCAGGGAAGAAGATCCTTGTAACTGCCGGGGCTTGTTCCGAAGATATCGATCCGATGCGTTGCATCACAAATAAATCCAGCGGCATGACCGGCTTGTCCATTGCCCGGGCAGCATCGCTAAGAGGCGCGGAAGTGAGCTTGGTTTATGCAGATATCAAAGATGAAATCCCTTATCACCTGAGTATGGCAATACTGGCAAAGAGCTCAGCCGATATGCACAAGGCGGTAGTGGAACTCGCAACCAATCACGATACAATCATAATGTGCGCGGCAGTATCTGATTATAAACCACTTGAAGTAGCACAATCCAAAATCAAGAAGGGTAATGATATAAGTCTCGACTTGATTCAGACGGTGGACATCCTTAAAGAAGTATCAAAACGTAGAACATCGGGACAGAAGATAATTGGATTTGCAGCAGAAACGGATCAAATTGAAGAAAATGCACGGGAGAAGCTCAGCAGGAAACAGCTCGATTTGATCGTTGCAAACGATCTGGTAGTAGCCGGAAAAGACCACAGCGAACAGATTTTCATCAGTAACACGGATACAATCAAGGAGAAAGGTGATAAGTTCACACTTGCCCATAAACTTCTGGATCGGATCAATAAACTATGAAAGATAGGACCATTCTGATCTCCGGCGCCAATGGGCAGACAGGTGCATATCTCGCAAAGCACTACTTGGATAGAGGTGCGCGCTTGATCCTGCTTTACCATAAGCGAAAAGATAGAATCAAAACACTTGTTGATAATCCCTATGTCAAGGCTATAGCTGCTGATCTTTGCGATGCGGAGGTATTAGCACAATTACTGATACCGGTTATCAAAGATATGGTGCCTGATACACTGATCCATACTGCTTCTGTCCGTAGCTCGGATGCAAAGGCACTCCCGGATACTGATATGCTGATTTGGGAAGATGTGTTTAGAACTAACGTTATGGGATTCTATAATATATGCAAGCTCGTTCTGCCCCTGATGCAGGAAAGCGGCTTTGGAAGGGTAGTAGTAATGGGCAGCAATGTTACGCAGAGCGGACTGGCCAAAGGAAGCGCTTATGCAGCGGCCAAAGCTGCCATGGTAAATATGATTAAGTCTCTGGCATTGGAGAATGCAAACAAAGATATCAAGCTGAATGCTATCTCTCCGGGGCCTCTACAGACAGTTTTGGAAGAAGATTACCAGGGTGAGTATCTGGAGTTTCGCAAAAGTTACTTTAAGAACTACCTTGAGAATAGTAAAACAGGTAAGTTAACACCTCTAAGCGAGATTGCTCAAATCTGCGATATGCTGGTATCGCCGAACTTACAAAATCTCAGCGGGGAAGAGATATTAGTGGAAGGAATGATAAGATGACTAATAAAATGATCTTAGTAATGATCTTGCTGCTTATTGGAATCGGGCTGACAGCTACGCCATTTAGAGATGGGGAAAAGCTGGTTTTTACAGTTCGCTATGGTGTGGTTAATGCCGCAGAAGCTACGATCGAAACCAATGGAACAAGTTTTCAGGGAGTGCCGGTCTGGCACCTGAAGATCAGCGCCAGGACTCAGCCTTTCTTCGATCCTTTTTTCAAGATCAGAGATAGAGTCGAATCATGGTGGAGAAAGGACAACCTCTTGCCTTTGAAGTTCTCAAAGAACTTACAGGAAGGGAATTATCGTCAGTACCGCATTCATACTTATAATCACAGAGCAAATACAACGACATATCAGAAGTATGCCTTTAGGCAAGAGACCTTTATCACAGAGGAAATGCCTCTGGTAGCAGGTTCTCAGGATATCCTGAGTGCTTTCTTTTGGGTAAGGCATCAGAGCTTGACGCCCGGAAGAAGCGTCTTTGTCCATATTACTGCAGATGGCAGATCGATGAGGACAGAAGTCAAGGTTCATAGAAGAGAAACAATCGATACCATCTTTGGCAGGAAACAGTGCCTGGTTATCGAGCCGAAGCTGGCTGGTGAAGCCGTGTTTAAGCAAAGCGGCAGGATATTGATTTGGCTTACTGATGATGAATACAAGATTCCGGTCAAACTGGATAGCGCTGTGTCCTTTGGATCGTTTGTGGCAACTCTGAGTTCTGCACAGAATGTTGGACTTAGGATACCTTGATGTGCCCGGACTTATTTGATATAAACGCTTACGATTACGATTTACCAAAAGAGCTGATAGCTCAGTATCCTCTTGAGGAAAGAACTGAATCACGGCTGATGGTTTTGAATAGAGCTGCGAGATCAATAGTAGATCGCAAATTCAAGGATATCAGGGACTACCTGATGCCCGGGGATTTGCTGGTTTTGAACAGCAGTAAAGTATTTCCAGCCAGGTTGTTTGGAACCAAACATAATGGGACCAGGATAGAAGTCCTTTTGATGAACGAGATTGAGCCGGGTATCTGGAAAGCTATGGTGCATCCCGGCAAGAGGCTCAAAGAAAAGCAGATTCTGGTCTTTTCGCCCAGACTAAGTGGAGAGATCGGACTTCCCGATGAGGATGGATTTAGAGAAATTGCCTTTAGTGTTGATGGAGACTTTTGGGAAGAGCTGAACCAAGTGGGTCACATTCCCTTGCCTCCCTATATTGAACGGCTAGATGTTACAGAAGACAAGGGCAGATATCAGACAGTCTATGCCAAGCATACCGGTTCTATAGCTGCTCCCACGGCAGGTTTTCATTTCTCTGAAGACCTGATAGATGATCTTAAACGTGATGGTATCAAGATAGCGGAGCTGGTCTTGCATGTCGGGATTGGTACTTTCAGGCCGGTTAAGACGGAGCGGATCGATCAGCACAAAATGCACTCTGAGTATTGTGTAATCGATCAGGATCTGGCTGATCTCTATAGAGAAACCAGAGCTACGGGCGGAAGAGTTATAGCAGTAGGCACGACCAGTCTGAGAACAATGGAATCTTTCTACAAAGACGGAGAAATCATAGCCGGCTCAGCTTGGACTGATATCTTCCTGCATCCAGGGAAGAAAGTGCAAAGTATAGATGCTTTGATTACTAACTTCCATCTTCCAAAGTCAACTCTATTGATGCTAGTATCGGCTTTTGCCGGATATGAGATGACCCGGGAAGCCTATCACAGAGCTGTTACAGAAGCTTATAGGTTCTTTAGCTATGGTGATGCCATGTTTATCTATTAGGAGGACGTATCAAACGCAATATAGTTCATTACGACGTCATAGACAGCACAATGAAGGAATATGAGAGATTACATCAGGCAAATCCTGAAGCTCTTTGGACAATACGTGCAGACAGACAAAGCCAGGGTTTTGGACGAGGCTTGAATCAATGGCATTCTTCACTGGGTGGTCTGTGGTTCAGCTTTGACATGGTGGAGACAAGGATGTTGGAATCGTTTGCATTGTATGTAGGTGCTTGCGTCCACAAAGTGCTTCTGAAGCACTTTCCCGTACTCGAAGACAAGCTGCTGATCAAGTGGCCCAATGATATCTATTATGGAGACAGAAAGCTCGCCGGAATCCTCACCCGATACAGCACCAGTGAATCAAGATACATAATCGGTATTGGCATCAATACCAATAACCGCTTGGAAGAACAAAGCCTGGAACAAACTGCAGCTATCTTGGGTGATATCTTGGAGGATTCAGTTTCAAACAGCTTCCTGATGGCTTTTATAATAGATCAGATACAGGCAGATTCGGTTGTATTGGATAATCCCTGTTCTTACCTTGATTATTGTGATAACAACCTCTATGGAAAGGGTAGGCAGGCAGCCGTTACAGGAGAAACCAACACGCATCAGGGCAAGATCGTTGGTCTTGATCCCTTTGGTGCGATAATACTGGAGGATGAAGCAGGTAAACAGACAGTCCACAGATTTGGTTCATTGCTGGTGGAGAAATCCTGATGGTTTTTAAGAATCTAATCCTTAGTATTATGGTTTGTTTCGTTCCTGTTCTCCTGTGTGCACAATGGGCTTGGGCAAGTAGCTTTGGATCACTGGGTATGGAGAGAGTTTGGGATCTCTCAGTGGATTCAGCTGATAACATTATCGTAGGTGGTGAATTCGCCGACAGCCTGCTGATCAATGGCCAGAATCTGGCTGGTTTCGGGCTCTCAGATAGCTTTGTTGTAAAATACAACTCTGCGGGGGAACTGCAATGGGTTAAGGTCTTTGGTTCTACACAAGAAGATGTAATCCTGGAAGTCGATACCGATGGATTAGGTAATGTCTATGCATCAGGTTTCTTCATAGGCAGTCTGTCTTGTGAGGATCAGACCGTCAATTCTATGGGACTCTGGGATGCCTTTATCATAAAACTTAATCCCCAGGGAGAGCTGATCTGGCTGAAATCCTTTGGTGGTCCTTTGAACGACATTGCCTATGGTATTGCTGTTAATGACTGTGGCTTCATCAACGTAACCGGTTGGTTTGCCGATACCATCATTTTCCCTGGAGGAACCAGCCTTGTGAGCTATGGTGGTAGCGATATCTTCAACATAGCGTATAATACAGATGGGGAGCTACTCTGGGCGCGCAGTGCCGGATCTCCGGGTGTCGAATATGGCTATAAGATTGCCAACGACGAAGCCGGTAACTCCTATGTAACAGGCTCTGCCGGACAAGGCGTAGTCTTTGATAGTGAAACCCTTCAGGGCAACGGGATGTATGTAGCAAAGTACAATTCTCAAGGAGTAATCCAGTGGCTTAGCGGCTCGAACGGTGCTTTCGTGATCAGCATAGCGGTTCAATATGACGTATCTTCTGCTCAAAAAGGTATGGTAGCAGGGAGACTGCAGGGCACAGGAAGCATCGGCTCGTTTCCATTCAGTACTTATTCTGGCACTGATGACGTATACTGGGCGGAATATGATGCTACTACCGGCGAGTGGGTAAATCTGGATTACTTTGGTGGCGAAGGCTCTGATAAAGCCAGAGATTGCGATTACAAGGACTTTCCCGTAATGACAGGTTCATTTGAACAAGCTGTCAATATCAACTCCATAGACTACAACAGCAGTGGCGAAGCTGATGCTTTTATTGCTCTGAGGCCGGGCTCTGTGATAGATTTTGCTCCTGCCGGTGGAACTTATAGCGAAGCTCCATCCGCGGTCGGACTCTTATCTGATGGACGTGTGGCAATAGCTGGCTGGCATTTTGGACAGGCAAGATTTGGTAATCATCTGATCGATAGTCTGTCTCCATCCAACCAGAATGGCTTTGTCGCTCTCTACTCGCCAATTCCCAGCAGTTCCTCAGACAACTTCCTTCCGGCTGTCTCGCAAATCAAATCATACCCCAATCCCTTTGTAAACAGCATCACTATCGAGCTACCTGAAAAGACCCATGCTCATCACACAATGCATATCTACAATATCAAAGGACAATTGGTTCGCAGCATATCCACGCTTGATCAACGCGTCCTCAATTGGGATGGTCGGGATGATGGTGGTTTTGATCTGCCAACAGGGCTTTATCTCGTTGGTAGCGATCCTCTTGTTCCAGCTACACGTATCCTAAAGATCAGATAGAACAAAGGGATTACCAAGTTCTTAAGTAATAAAATATAGAAACATAAGATCAGTGTTGAATATTCACAGCTAATCTGACAGCCCTTTTTGCTTGACAGATTAGTATCTTGAAAAAGCAATGAAAAAAAACTAAGTTTAAACTGGTGGAGGAATAATGAAGAAGCTAGTCCTGATGACCATAGTGATGATGATGGCGGTTACCGGCGCTCTATTTGCCCAGACCGTTACCAAAGTCGCTATCCTGCCTGTGAAAGCTGTAGACAGCAATAGCAGATACATAAAGAACATTCTAACCAAAAGAGATTTCCGCATTACTTTCGAACAGCATGAGCAGTATCAACTGCTCGATATGAAGGCTGTCGAAAGAGGCTTCAAGCAGACCGGTTACCGCGACGTTGAAGGTCTTGAGCCCGAAGAAATGGACGAAGTTGCAGTAGCACTCGGTGCTGATCTATTGATCCTTGGTAACGTTAGCACTGTCAACAGCAGTACTTTCCGCGTTTCCCTTCGCCTCTACAGCCCCAAGAGTAAAGAGCTGCGTCAAATGAACTTTGCCGTAGTGAAAGACCGTCGGACCCGCTGGGCTACTCTGAATACAGATTTTATGAGCCAGATCGACCAGTTCATCACCAATGAAGTTCAGAAGATGTACGACATCGCTCTCAACCTCTATGTTCAAGAGAATTACACAGAAGCAGAGAGAACTCTTACCAATGTCCTTTCTCTTGATGCTGACAAGAAAGAAGCCCACTATACCCTGGGTAGCGTCTATTTCAAGACCAATCGCTATCCCCAGGCCGTCACTTCACTCAATAGAGCTGCTGAACTCGATACTGCTTATATCCAACCTTTGTACACCTTGATCGAGGTTTATGAAGCCAGCAATCAGCCCATCGAAAGAATCGGTGTTATGTCCCGTATTGCTGAGAAGAACCAGGATGAAGAGCTGTGGTTCAATATTGGTAACCTCTGGGCAGAGAATGGCAACGTACCCAAAGCAGTTGAATCCTTCCGCAAAGCGATTGCCATCAATCCGGAATACGCTGTCGCACAATATCGATTGGCATTCATACTTTATGATCAGGGCAATTTCTCTGAAGCTATCGAACACCTCGAATTCGCTTATAATCAGTACCCCGATAACGACCTGATTGCCCGCCGTCTGGCTATGGCATACCAGAGAAGCGGTCGCATCGACGATGCTATTGCCCGCTACGAGCAAGCTATCGCTGCCAATCCCACCAGTACACAGGCATACCTGAATGTGGTAAGTCTCTATCGTATCAAGGCCAGCGAAGCCGGATCGGCTGCCGTGACTGCTGAGATGAATCAGAAAGCCATAGACCTGATGAACAGGCTGAAAAATGCCGATCCTAACAACGCTCTGGCTTATCTCAATCTTGCCAGCATTTACCTAGGTTCAAACCGCAACAACGAAGCTGAAACCAATGCTAATCTTGCCATCAGTAAAGATCCCAGCCTCTACCTTTCTTATGTGATACTTGCCACTATTGCCCAGACTCGTGGTACTGAAAGCTACAATAGATTCGTAGATCTGGAACAGCGTGCTTCACAGGCTGTTGGAAGACAAGCAACCAATCTCCGCAGAGACAGAGATGCTGCCAAGACTCAGGCAAATACTCAGTTCCGCAGAGCATTGGATCAGCTCCAGGCTGCTCGCAGCCGCACAACCGATGCTGAAGTGATCAATGACATCAACGGTCGCATTACACGCGTCCAAGCTCTCATCAATTCAACATCCGGCTATTAATCGCTACTAGATAACAAGATAGATTAAGGCGTCTCGTATGAGGCGCCTTCCTTTTTGCCTGCTAATTCAATGAAAGCACGTAAACACTTCATAAATACGCTGCTTGATGGATGTTCATCCAGGATTCAAGCAGGATAGAAGCAGGATACAAGCATCCTATGAAAGGGAGGCCAAGGAATTAGCTTGACCACAAGATAATCAATGCATACATTGAGTCTATAGATTAACTATCACAATTGCAATTAGATACGTGGCAATACTAATATGATCCAGGGGGATAATATGCGAGCGATTAGACAGATATTGACTGCTGAGCCTGTGCTTGAAGGTGCAGGAGTTCACCTGCACAGGGTTTTTGGTTACTATCAGAAACCGGATTTTGATCCGTTTTTGATGCTTGATGATTTTAGAAACGATGATCCAGATAAGTACTTACCTGGATTTCCCTGGCATCCGCATAGAGGAATTGAGACGATCACTTATATGCACGAAGGATCGGCTGAACACGGTGATAGCTTGGGGAATAAAGGCACAATTCACGCTGGTGAGGTGCAGTGGATGACAGCCGGAAGTGGCATCATTCATCAAGAAATGCCAAAGCCGGATGCCAGCGGAAGGATGTATGGCTTTCAGCTTTGGACTAATCTGCCCGCTTCGGAAAAGATGTGCAAGCCCAGATACCAGGACATCAAAGCCAGTGATATCACTATCAACAGAAGCATCCCGGGACTCGAAGTCAAGGTGATCTGCGGACAATTTGGTGATACAAAAGGGCCGGTAGAAGATATCTATGCCAATCCTCAGTACTGGGATGTCACTTTAGATGCCAATTCATCAGCAGAATTGCCTGCTCCGATGGGAACGACTTGTTTTATCTATATTTATAAAGGAATAGCTCTGCTTGGAACACAGAAAGCAGGAAATCGCCAGCTTGTACTATTTGAAGATGGAAATGGGATATCCCTCAGAGCGGGGGAGGAGGGGCTGAGCTTCCTTTATCTTAATGGGAAACCGCTTAATGAGCCGATTTCCTGGCGCGGACCAATCGTGATGAATACTCCGGAAGAGATCAGACAGGCTTTCAAAGATCTGGAAACCGGAGATTTCATCAAGAGTCACTGATCGTATCAGGATGAAAGAAGTCGTAGATTCTCTGAGCAGTAAGATCGCCGATCCCTTTTACTGAAGCCAGTTCTTCAACCGATGACTCTTTGATTTTGTCCACAGATCCAAAGCTCTTGAGTAGCAGGAATCGGGATTGCTCGCCGATGCCTTTGATATCTTCTAGTTCGCTGATCAGGGTGCGTTTGGATCGACGGCTGCGGTGGAAATTGATGGCAAATCTATGGGCTTCGTCCCTGATCCCGGTTATCAGCCTTAGAGACGCAGAGGACCGTGATAGTATCAGGGGTTCGCTGTTCTGAGGGGTATAGATTTCCTCTATGCGCTTGGCAAGCGAGATAATCGGGATATTGGGATATTTTGATTGATTTAGAATCTGATAGCTGATGCCAAGCTGACCCTTTCCACCATCGATAATAAAGAGATCAGGCTCCAGCTCTGTATCCTTGTCAATCTCTGCCAGAAAGCGTTCCATCGTCTCTGCCATTGCTGCAAAGTCGTTTTGACTATCTATACTGCGTATGATGAAGTGACGGTAGTTCTTCTTTTTAGGCTTTCCATTCTCATAGAATACAGCCGAAGAGACTGTATCAGTGCCCTGGATTGTGCTTATATCCATACACACGATCTTTCGAGGCAGCTTTGGCAGGTTTAGCTTCTCTTTGAGCTCTTGAATGGGGAAGATGGTGCGGTTTGCTTTCTTGAGGTGAGCCAGCTTCTGTTCTTCGATCAGGTTAAAAGCATTGCGTTTTGCCATAACCAGGAGTTTGACCTTGTCGCCCTTTTGAGGCAGGATCAAGCGTTTTCCGAGCCACTCGTTCAGTTTGTCATACTCCGCCGGCCTGAAGGGGAGAAGAATCTCATCGGGAAAGTCCTCAACAGGTGCGTAGTAGATCTGCAGAAATGCTGATAAAATCTGTTCCCTGTCTGTGTTCTCGATGTTCTTGAGGGGATAGTTTTCCTGGTTAAGTATCTTGCCATTGATCATCTTGAGCACAACGGCAATTGCATGGTTCTCTTCCATATAGAAGCCGATAATATCTAGGTTACGATCGTCTTCCTGGCTGACGGATTGGCGTTTTTGGATCTTTTCAAGGGCGATAATGTGGTCTCTGAGCTTGGCAGCTTGCTCAAACTCGAGGTTCTCAGCAGCGGTATTCATCTCCTGGCGGAATTCATCCAATAGATCCTGGTATTTGCCTTTGAAGAACTGCAGAAACCGGTTTACAATCTTCAAATACTCATCTCGGGATATATATCCTACACACGGGGCTGGGCACTTTCCAAGCTGGTAATTGATGCAAGCTTTCTTGTAGCGGATCTTGTCCTCAGGAATAACGCGTGAGCAGGTTCTAAGGGGAAATATCCACTCCAAAGTTCGTAGGATGCGGCGTAGTGAACGAACGTCCGTGTAAGGACCATAGTACTTCCCCCCATCCTTGATAAGCTCCCTGGAGACCATTATCCTGGGGAAGGGCTCACCCAGGCTCAGTTTCACATAAGGGTAACGCTTGTCATCCTTGAGCATTATGTTGTATCGGGGCTGGTGCGTCTTGATTAGATTAGCTTCCAGGATAAAAGCTTCAGCTTCGGTATTGGTGATTATATAATCAAGATCAGCTATGTGGCGAACTAACTGAGTGGTCTTGGGATCTTTGATGCTATCAACCAGGTAGCTTCTGATCCGGTTGCTGAGATTCAGTGCTTTGCCTATATAGATGATCTCACCATCGGCATTCTTCCATATATATATGCCGGGATCAGTAGGGAGATGCGGGAGTTTATCCTTTATCTTCTGGTTAATCTCTGCCATAGTGCTTTGCGAGTATTGTCCAAATAATCAAGCTTGAAGATCCATCCCCCGAGGTAAAACAGAACGAAGCATAATATAGCAAAGATAGCGTCTTTGGCCAATAACAGCAGTTTACCGCTTACCATTACGCTTGAGTTCAGCAGCATTATGATCACGAATATCAACGAACAGATGATCAGTGCTTTTGCCAAGTTTTGCCAGATACCCTCGAAAGATATCTTGGTGAACTTCCTTTTGATAGTGATAAGTAGTACCACATAGTTTACCATGGCTGTGATGGACGTGGACAAAGCTAGTCCACGATGCCCAATATACTGCATCAGGACAAAGTTCAGTGTGATGTTTAGTAGCACAACGAAGGCAGCAATCTTGACCGGTGTCCTGGTGTCCTTGTTTGCATAAAAGAGAGGTGTAATAGTCTGATTCAAGCTATAAAAGATCAATCCTATAGAGTAAAACAAGAGCGCTTGAGTAGTCATCAAGCTTGCTCTGCTATCAAACTGCCCCTGTCTGAAAAGGATCTCCACAAAGTCTCCGCCAAGAGCCATTATCATTGTAGTAACCGGGAGTATCATATATGCCAGACTGACTGTAGAGAAGCGTACGCTCTCCGAGAGCTCTTCGTACTTAGCTTGGCTAACGCATCTAGAATACAGTGGCAAGACAGCAGTTCCGGTGGATATGGCAAAGATACCCAGCGGTAGCTGCATCAATCTATTGCCAAAGCCAAGAGCGGTGATACTGCCAATTGGTAAGAATGAAGCCATAATGCTATCAGCAATCAGATTGATCTCCCTGATCCCGATTCCCACCATAGATGGTATCAATCGCTTCCACATCATCGCGATAGCGGTACCTGTGAACTTGATAATCAGCTTGATGCGATAACCAATTCTCTTGAGATAGGGAAAGTTTACCAAGGTCTGGAGCAAGCCCCCCAGGAAGACACCCCAGCCTGCCCAGACTATCAAAGATTCACCCTCAATGCCCAATATCCAGTGCGGAACTACCACAGTGAGGATCATTCCGATATTCAGCAGAGCTGATGATAGCCCAGTCATAAAGAAGTAATCGTGTGAATTGAGCACAGCTATCATAGTCGAGGACAAGCCAATAAAGAACAAATACGGAAAGATGATTCTGGTGAGCTTGATAGCCCATAATGCAGTCTCCGGAGCTAATCCCGGATACAACAAAGCTACCAGCGGTTTGGCAAAGATTATCCCCAGGATAGTCAGTACTGCTAAGAACAAAGTAAGTATAGACAGCACATTGAGCGCAAAGTCAAACTGCTTGTTCCTGTCTCCCTCGGAGCCTATCTCATTGTAGATTGGTACAAAAGCTGTAGATAAAGCCCCTTCTCCAAAGAGCCTGCGGAGAAGATTTGGTATCGTATAAGCCACATTAAAGGCATCATTCAGAAAGCCTGCTCCAAAGAAGAAAGCCATCACCTGATCCCGCAAAAGCCCAAATATCCTGCTCAAGAAGACCGCTGAGGACATCAAGGCAATGTTCTTGGCAAGCTTGCGGTTATCAGCCATCAGTTTCCTGCCCTGAGAAACAGCCTCAAGGAGTAGAATATCTTATTGATGATCAGGCCCAGATTGACATTGCCTTTGATCTTACGGCTCAAATCCTCACAACTAAGCAGAAAATTCCTAGCCTTTTCTGCCACGTTATCAGAATTCATACCCAGATCCAGCAGCAGCTCAATCTTATCGATATTGGTGATCAACTCAGGATTGTGTGGCAGAATGGCTATATCATTTACGATAATCGAGAGAAACCTCAGCAGTTCCATACAGAGCTCGGCATTAAGCTGATCCTTCAGCTTGATACTGAGATTAAAGTAAGCCCATTCATCATTCCGAGATGCCATATCCAATATTGTAAAAGCCATCTCGCGCATACTGTCACTTTCTTCTCCGGCGATCCTGGCTGCTTCTTTGAAGCTTCCATCAGCAATCCTGGCTGCACTACGCGACAAACCTATATTCGTATCAAAACGCTCTCTCAACATCTGCTCTATTACAGATGCGGACAGAGGCTTGAAGAAGACCTGCTGGCAACGTGACAGGATTGTAGGCAAAAGAGCCTGTATCCTCTCAGTGATGAGGATGATCACAGTATTTGCAGGGGGTTCTTCCAGGCGCTTCAGGAAAGCATTGGCAGTGCTGGGATTCATCATATCGGCATCTTCAATGATCACTATACGATACTTGGCCTCAGTAGCAGAAAGCTCCAAACGCTTCAAGAGCATCATAACACTTTCCTTGCGAATCTCAATGGAGCTGCCAAAGATGAAGTCTTGCCAGGGATGATCAATCTTGTTTTGGATATATCCTTGATAGAGTTTTAAGGCATCTGCTTTCTTGATCTCTCCATCCAGACTCATATCCAGGTTGGTGGTGGGGAAGAGATAAAGAAAGTCTGTATGTTCAAAGCTAAGGAACTTGTGGCACGAACTGCACACACCGCAGGGTCTGAATTCACTTACTGACAGGCAATTCAGCGCCATCCCGAAGTACAGAGCCGTAGTAAACTTGCCCACGCCGTCCCTACCGTGAAACAAGTAAGCCTGTGCTATCCGGTCGTTTGCTATCTGCGTGGAAAGCAAGTTAATAACGTGATCTTGTCCCTTTATCTGGCGAAACATCAGACGATGGTAATCTTGCTGCGTCCTGCGTCTTCAGATGTACTGCGTTTGAATATCTCCTTCACATAAGGACTTTCAAAATCAGCAGCGAGTATATCATAGACCTTGACATCGTGATATTCCCCAGCCATAAAGGCAAACTGCCTGCGTGTACCGACCAGTTTGAAACCGATCTTTTCATAGCATCTGATCGCGCGTTGATTGAAGGCTACAACCTCCAGCCAGATGTTGTTGAGATTGAGAATATTGAAGCCAAAATCAAGCGCCAGAGCTGTTGCTTCGGTGCCTATTCCTTGATTCCAATAGTTCTTTTCGCCGATAAAGATCCCAAAGATTGCTCTGCGATGAATCTCATTGACCTCGTGAAGTCCGCAATTACCGATCACTTTGTTCGTGTCTTTTTCTACTATGGCAAAGACGTGATTACAACGCATCAGTTTCTCAAGAATAACTCTTTCTGCATCCTGATCCACTATCATAGATGAAAAGAGCACAAACTGCCCGATTTCAAGATCGTTCACCCATTCTGTATATTTCTCCACGTCCTCCAGTGAGACCGGGGAAAGATAGCATTTCTCTCCAACTAACTTCCTAAAATACTTCATTTTAATCACTCCTGAATTATTATCTTGGGACACCATAAAGGCGTCATCAACTCGTATCGTTTCTTTAGCGTCAATAGCCTTTTGTCAAGTTAAAAAAAGTACTTGCTTCCTGCTTGACAGGATGCTTCTATCCTGCTTCTATCCTGCTTGAATCCTGGATGAACATACAGGAAGCAGCTTATGTATCAGCATCTTATAAGAATCGGTCAAATAGGGGCGCAAAAGGACTCAATTGAACATATCAAAGGCTGATTTCCAGCGCTTGTGCACCCAAAACCACTGCTCGGGATACTGCTTGATATACTTAATCAGAATGTCATCAAGCTCTTGCAGGACGGTTATATAGTTTTCGGCTTTGTCCTCAAGCTCAGGATGATAGACCATCTTCTCAAAACAAAAGATTGTCTTTTCTTCATCAGTACGCAGGGCAAATCCCGGCACAATCGGAACTTTGTAACGCAGGGACAGCTTGGCGACTCCTATCCAGTGTGAAGCCGGATAACCCATAAAATCGAAAGTAAGGCCAGTCTTGCCGGCATTTTGATCTGCCAGTATCGCCACCATCTCATTGCGGTTCAAGCGCTCGATGATGTCCCTAAGACCTCTGCGCATATCGATTACTCCCACCCCATAACGAGTGCGGATATTATCAGTATAATCGTTGAACAGGCGATTACGCTGTTTTTTGGTAATGACTGATAATGGTATGCCAAAGGCAGGCATTATGCGGGCTGCTTCCCAATTTCCGAAGTGTGCAGTGCCCAAAATAGCGCCGCGTCCCAAAGCAAAAGCTTCCTGAACGTATTCGATACCACGGGTGCTGCAACGGGCGATCAGTTGTTCATCGGTGAGGAGATATTCTTCTGCCGAATTCAGCGCCATCATTCGATAGAGCCGCTTGAGGATGCTCTTTTCCTTGCGCTTATCCAGGTCGGGAAAGACTTTCTTTAGCTGGATAGATGCTACTTTTCTGCGGATTCCCAAGCCGTACCCAATCAAGAAAAACAATGCACAGAGGATCTCTTTGGATAGTTTATAAGGCAGTAACTTGAGCTTGAAGATTGCTGCCCTGAAAGCGATGTATTCTATTCTGTTTTGAATCTTGGTCTTTAGTTTCATAGATCAGGCGAAATAATCTCTTACTTTCTTCAGCTCATCCGGGATGGCTATCTTTTGTGGGCATTTGGGGACGCACGCTCCGCAGTTCGTGCATTTGTTGGCTCTGGCATTTTCCGGGATAAACATCGCATATTCACGGCTGTGGCGTTTCTGATCGTTGAACATCATCGCCTCATTGTAAACGCCGAAATTAGAGGGAATTGCCACTCCATAAGGGCAGGGCATACAATATCGGCACTCAGAACAGAGAATAGGGACCCGCTTGATATATGCTCTGCGAACTTTCTGGTAAAGCTTGATCTCGGAATCATCCAGAGATCCGACAGGGCAAATATCTGCAAGCCTTAGGTTCTCATTAAGCTGCTCCATTGTTGACATTCCGCTCAAGAGAGTACTTACGTTTTCCCAATTCCAGACCCAACGCAGGGCTCGCTCGACCATACTGCGTTTATTGGGTGCTCTCTTCCAAAGCTTCTCAATCTCGGGAGGGATAGGGGAGACCAGCTTGCCACCGCGTAGAGGTTCCATTGCCACGACGCTAATTCCTCGGGATTCAGCTAGTTTGTAGCCCTTGAATCCAGCCTGGTAATGAGTATCCAGATAGTTAAACATAATCTGGCAGAAAGTCCAGTCGTAGGCATCGACGATCTTCTTGAAGGTCTTATAGTCATCGTGAAAAGAGAAACCGATATGGCGAATCTTACCCATAGCCTGGGCTTGTTCCATAAACTTCATTACTTTCATCTTGCGCAGGCTTGTCCAGGATTTCCTGTTCAAAGCGTGAAGCAGATAGTAATCAATATAATCAGTACCCAGTTTGTCCAGTTGCTCGTCAAGATAGCGCATCATATCAGATGGCTCCTTGATCAACCAGCAGGGAAGCTTGGTAGCCAGATAGATAGATTTGCGGTCGTGCTGGGCAAGAAATCCCTTGAGAAAGCTTTCGCTGGCTCCGCCATGATAAGGATATGCTGTGTCGTAATAGTTTACACCATTGGCATAGGCATGCTCCAGCATTGCCATCGATTGCTCCTCATCGATCACTCCTTCGGGAGAGGTCGGAAAGCGCATACAACCAAAGCCCAGGATGCTAAGTTTATCGGGGCTTTTTGGCATAGTTCTGTATTGCATACAAACTCCTTTATCTATTCATAGGGATAATGCGAACCCTTGCAGCAGCTACCTTTTGGTTGATCCAGTTGTTGAACCAATCCTCTGAGAGGCTTTCCACATAAAGTCTTCGCATTATGACAGGATCAGCATTATAAGATCTGGGATACTCGACCCTGCGCACAATCGGGATCACGATCAAATCATCCAGGATGTAAAATGCAGGGGATTCCTTGCGTTGCTGGGCTCTGAGGGCTTTGTAATACAGCAAGTGAAGATCCAGGCCTGATACGGGATCATTTATACTCTGCCCTCGCATCGGAGTGAGCTGGTATCTTGTATCACCGGGATTTAGTTGATATGCCGGAGCACTCTGATCCAGCCAGATACGGGCTTGCTGTTTGGTAAGATCAAGCTTTTGAGTATGAATCAGTATCTGATTGATCTGATCTCTCACCTCAGCCAGGGGCTTTGGCTCACGGGCTTGCTTTTGCATAAGATCGACAACTATCCAGGATGAAAACTTGCGAGAATAGACCGGCTCTAGGATTCCTGGCCTGTTAACACTTTCTAGCTGTGTATTGATGGAGCTTAGCGCTTCTTCATCTTCCAACCAGATTGATTCGGGGCTTACCCTGCTTACGTCGCAAATAGGCAAATCCATCTCATCGCAAGCACGTTCAAAACCTACCAAAGTAGTAAGCTCTTTGAGGTTCTGAGCTAGTCTGCGGCTGGCTGTAATGCTGGCTTCTCTCGCCTTGATTGGCATTGAGAGCTTGGTGAGCTTTACCATCGATCTTGTGAGCTGCTCCATCCTGTAAACATCTATCGATTCAGATGTTTGGATGGGAACGCTGAAAGCACCGGGAGCCAGCTCCAGAACGGCTGCTTTGATCTCTCTATCCAGATCCGGGATAAACAGAAAGCCCATATCAGAAATGGTGATTCCGGCTCTGCTTGCAGCATCTCCACGAGTGATAACTTCGAAGCTTTGACCTTCTCTGAGCAAGCTCATAATGCTGTCTCTCACTGCTTCTGTATAAGCTATGTCTGTATCGGATGGGATTGCTTCGATTTTGGCATAACGAAGGGTGTAAAAAGGTTCTCTCAAATAGCTTTGTAGATTAGCATTGTAATAGGCCTCAATATCGAGATCGGAGATGCGGATGTTTTGGCTATTGCTGTCAAAGATCAGCCAATCTATATCAGCTCGAGCACCCAAAATCTGATTGATCGACCTGCGTTCACTACGTGTAAGGAACTCGTGATCAATCAGCTTTTCTTTCAGCTTCATAATCGGAATTACATTGTCGTAATAGTGTTTGCGTACAGGGCGGAGATTGTATGGGGAATCGTAGTTTAGAGATTGCTGATAGGCACGGATGTCAAAGGTGTTATTAACCTTGAACCAGGGAGAATTGCGGACGTAATCAGGCGGATTTGCCATCAGTGTGTCAATGACTTCCTGGTGACTTACTTTGATATTGTATTTGTCGTAGTAGTCTTTGAGTATGATAAACTTAGTGATATTGAGCCAGGTGGTTTGTTCCAAAGCCTTGCGTTCCTCAGTATCCGGTGGACGTCCGTTTTCGGTATAGAAGTTTTCGTAGTGGCTTCTATATGAGTCCATAAACTCGGAGTAGGGGATAGGAGTGCCGTTTACGACTCCGGCAGAATTGGCTGTATTGATGCTGCAGGCGGTGATCAGTGCTGCCAGAGCAAGGAATGCGAAGAGGATGAGTTTTCTCATGGTTGTCCCTTTTTATGCTTGTTTTGTAAATCGTGTAAGTATTGCCAGGCTTGGATTGGCGTAATGCTGTCCAAATCAAGCTCCAATATTTCTTTGAGGATTGCGTTCTCTTCTTCTGCCTTGTCGATCAAGACTTCAAAGATATCTATCTGAGGTGTGTTTTGGTTTAGACGTTTACGAATAGCTGCAGTCAGCCCCTGGGGGCTGATCTCGTGCTCCTCGAGGTTTCTGAGTATCTCCTTGGCGCGTCTGATCACCTTATCTGGCATTCCTGCCAGCCTGGCTACCTGGATGCCATAACTTTGATCTGCTCCGCCACGTTCTATCTTTCTAAGGAAGATCATCTGATCACCATACTCGCGAACAGCTACGTTGTAGTTTCTGATGTCCGGGTAGATGTTTTCAAGCTCAGTGAGTTCATGATAATGCGTAGCAAAGAGCGTAAGAGCTTTCTTATGCTTTTGAATATGTTCTATTATAGACCAGGCAAGGCTGAGACCATCAAATGTGGATGTGCCTCTACCGATCTCATCCAGGAGAATCAGAGATTGCGGCGTAGCAGAATGTAAGATATTGGCAGTCTCGATCATCTCAACCAGAAATGTACTTTGTCCCTGCGCCAGATTATCCGAGGCACCCACACGTGTAAAGACTCTATCAAAGATTGGCAGGCTCATCTTAGCAGCCGGAACGTAGCTTCCTATCTGAGCCAGGATCACCAAGAGACCTACTTGGCGCAGGTATGTGGATTTACCTGCCATATTGGGTCCTGTGATGATGGCAATGCTGGTATCTGGATAATCCAGCATCGTATCATTTGGGATAAACTCATCACTGATCAGTTTCTCAATGACCGGGTGACGCCCCTCAACAATCGTTAGCTCTCTATTCTCTACAAAGTCCGGTCTGGTGTAGTTGTTCTGCCAAGCCAGGTAGGCTAGTGCAGAATAAGTATCAATCAAGCCTATCAATTCACCCAGATTCTGCAAAACAGCCGTATATCCGGCTACTTCGCTTCTCATCTGCTTAAAGAGCTCATACTCCAGATTCTTGATTTTCTCTTCCGAGCTCAAGACCTTGGCTTCATATTCCTTTAACCTGGGTGAGATATAGCGTTCAGAATTAGCCAGGGTCTGCTTTGCCGTATAGTAATCAGGTACTTTGCTCTTGTGAACAGCAGTCACTTCGATGTAATAACCAAAGACCCTGTTGTATCCTACTTTCAGGGAGGGAATACCGGTCTTGTTGCGTTCGTCTTCTTCCAGCCTGGCGATCCAGCTTTTGCCATCGTGGATCAGGCTGAGGAGTTCGTCGAGCTCTTCAGTATAACCTTGTTTGAAGATACCACCCTCAGTAATCTGTAGGGGCGGATTGTCTCTTAAAGAAGTCTCGATCAATTCGATCAGATCATCATAGCCCTGGAGTCTGTGAATCCAATCTTTGAAAAGAGGGCTATCGAATCTGGAGACCAGTGAAGCAAGTTCGACTGCTGTCTGCAGATAGTTCTTGAGGCTTAGAAGCTCTCTGGGATTGATACGCAGGGATGAGACTCTGGATACCAATCTGGTGATATCGCCGACGTTCTTCAAGACAGAGCGCAAGTCCTTCAGATAAGCAGTATGCTTCATCAAATCCTGCAGATGATTCTGCCTGTTGATAATAGCGGAAATGTCCAGTAGAGGATGCAATAGCCACTGTTGTAAGAGTCTCGTGCCCATCGGTGTGAGCGTCTGATCAATTACAGATAATAAGCTACCGTACTTATTACCATATCTGATGGAACGCAGTAGCTCAAGATTGCGCCTGCTGATCTCATCCAATTGCATATATTGGGATAAAGAATAATAGCTAAGTGACGAGATATGATCAAGGGGTATCTTGTAAAGGCTCTGGACATAGCCCAGCGCGCCACCCGCTGCCACTACTCCGCAATGCTTGCCTTGTGCTCCATAGGCTTCCAAGCTGGTCACCCCAAAGTGCTTCTTCAAGACACTTTGAGCTTCCTGAATCTGAAAGTGCCAGCTATCAAAAACGGTGACAGTCGGCTTGTGTTCCAAATTGAGTGCCTGTACAAATCCCTCTGCACTGCTGGTGGGCACTACGATCTCAGCAGATCTGAGCCTCATCAGTTCATTTGCCAGCTCTTGTTTATCCAGCTCAGTAAAAAGAAACTCTCCGGTCGAAAGGTCAAGATAGGAGAGCCCGATTAGTTTATCCGGATTCTCGTAGTAGATTGCACTGAGATAGACATTATCACTGCCGGATAGGAGGTTGTTATCCAAGACTGTTCCGGGCGTAATGATCTCCGTTACTTCACGTTTTACTACCCCAACGGCTTTCTTTGGATCTTCCACTTGCTCGCAGATTGCTACCTTCAAGCCGGCTTTGATCAGTTTATCCAGATAATTATCCAGTGCGTGATAGGGGAAACCTGCCAATGGCACAGGCTTGTCTTCGTTTTTTCCTCTGGTAGTGAGAGTGATATTGAGTACTTTGGAGCTGGTATAGGCATCCTCAAAGAAAGTCTCGTAGAAGTCACCCATCCTAAAGAGCACAAGCTTATCCGGATGCTTCTTCTTTACCTCAAAGTATTGCCTAAGCATCGGCGTCAGCTTAGTGTCTTCAGTCTTTGTTATGCTCATCAATAGCGGACTGCAAAGCAATCTATATTATGTGATATCAGCAGGTTTCTGGCAGTCTCTGCTTCCGCAGCGCTACTAAAAGGTCCACTCATTACGACCCAGGTATTTCTGCCGCCTTGCTGTTCTGGAAAGTAAAGTGATTGGAGATTCTTTGTGCAAATCTCATTAGCACGGGACAGCGCGTTAGCTTCGACCGAGAACCTTCCCGCCTGCAGGTAATATCCGCTATTGGGCCGGACATTTACTCTCCGTGGCTCCAGCGTCGTACCACCGGGAACTACCGGCAAAGACACAGTATTCTGCGGATTCGCTGTACCGATGCTATCGGAAGGCACAGGGATATTGAGCTCTGTATAAGGGTAAAGGAAGGAAATATCGACCTGACTGCGGTTAGTTGATCTCAGAGCAAACAGCTTGTCTTCTATCTGATAGGCTACTTGGGTAAATTTATTGGATTCATAAGACCTACGATAGTTTGCCACCGCTTCTGTGATATTCCCTGCTTTTTCATAAGCTGATGCGAGCTGATAATAGAAATACTGCTCATCACTGGGCAAACCTGGCTTATCTTTTAGTCTGTTCAGTGTTGACACGGCGTTTTGGTATCGCCTCAAGGTCATCTGTGAATCTGCCATCAAGTAGAAAGCTTTTTCGATCAGGGCATTAGTGCCAGACAACCTGATGAAGCTGTCTGCAAAACTAATACAATCCTCGTGCTGATCCATCTGCATAGCGCAAACTGCCTGCCAATAAAGTCTATCCACTATATCTGGATGCGTGATCCTCCTCAGGATACTATGGCATCCTTGAAGGTCGTGCTCCAGGAGCAGGATCTTCCCCAGCTCCAGCATACTCATTTGCCCGTAATATGTAGAGGGATAGCGCTCAATGTTTTGATTGAAGACTGGCTTGGCATCCGCCAGACCTGCTTTGAGCAAGGCTGTATAATGCAGTACAAAGGCTCGTTCTTCATCAGTTGACGGCCTCAGTCTAAGCAATTGATCGGCGGCATTATCCAGTTGTCCAGCCTCAAAGCTGGTTCTAAGCGCTGCAAAATCCCGCCTCAATTCCACAGCAGACAAATTACCCAAGACACATAAGAAAGCCAATAACAGCGTAATGAACAGATATGGCTTTGTCTTCAAGAGCTATCTCCGGATCTAATTACTCATCGAATTCAGCAGATCGGCATTGGTCTCCGTTGCCTGCATTTTCTTGCGCAGTGTCTCAATACCCTGGATCGGACTGACAGTCTTGAGGAATTTCCTCAGGACGTACATACGATTGAGCTCATTCTTGGTGAGCAGCAGTTCTTCTCTGCGTGTACCTGATTTGATCAGATCTATTGCAGGATACAAGCGCATATCGGAAATCTGGCGATCAAGCACCAACTCCATATTACCGGTTCCCTTGAATTCTTCAAAGATCACCTGGTCCATCTTGCTACCTGTTTCGATCAAAGCGGTAGCAATAATCGTAAGGCTGCCGGCTTCTTCTGTATTTCTGGCTGCACCAAAGAACTTCTTGGGCTTGATCAATCCATTGGCATCAACACCACCGGAAAGCACCTTGCCGCTGGATGGAGTATTGTTGTTATAAGCTCTGGCAAGCCTTGTAATACTATCCAATACTATCACTACATCCTGATTGAGCTCGATCATTCGCTTGGCTTTTTCAAGCACCATCTCGCTGACTGCAGTGTGATTCTTGGGAGATTCATCAAAGGTAGAGCTGATTACTTCGCGGTTACCGGGCTTTAGTATCTTCTTCATTTCAGTAACTTCTTCCGGTCTTTCATCGACCAAAAGAACTATCAGATACACCTCGGGATGATTGGTGAGGATTGCATTGGCAGTATCCTGGAGGAGTATGGTCTTACCGGTTCTGGGAGCTGCCACAATCAGCCCGCGCTGTCCCTTGCCGATGGGGGTGAAGAGGTTGACTATTCTGGTGGAGTAATTCTTGGTGTCAAATTCCAGATTGAGCCGTTCGGTAGGATAGTAAGGGGTCAGCTCGTCAAAAGTCCTGAGATCCTGCATACAATTAGGCGGCAAGCCATTGATGGATTCCACTCTGAGCAGAGCGTAATACTTTTCACCTTCTTTGGGTGAACGGACAGGGCCGGATACCATATGCCCGGTTTTAAGACCAAATCTGCGGATTTGAGTCAATGAGACATAGACGTCATCGCGCCCCGGATTGTAGTTATTGGCTGCAAATCTCAAGAATCCGAATCCATCATCCATTATTTCCAGGCAACCGGTGACGAAGGTAAGGCCTTCTTGTCCTGCTTGATACTCAAGCATCGCAAAGATCAGCTCCTTCTTTTGCATTTGTGTATAGCCGGGTATTCCCAGCTTCTTTGCCAATTTTGTTAATTGAGCAGGGCTTAGTGTAAACAGATCGTCTTCTATAAGCATCATTTATCTCCTTTTACTTGTGTCCTATTATCATTAGCCGGTTTGCACTTGCGCAACCGACATCGCCTAATCTCTTTATCAGTTCTTTACCTTCCCGGATCAAATCCTCTGCATCTCCGGCTAATTCCAGGCGCTTTAAGGCATCCTGGCAATTGCGGATCAGATTGTCGCAGTTCTGAGCGTTTTTGGGATTATCAACCGGGAGAAAGTAATCATATATCTCTGTCTTTTTGAGTTTTAGCTTTTCTACCAATGCAATGAGCTCATCTTTAGTAAAGGTCTCATTGTGCGAAATGCCAAATTTTCTGTCTATAGATGCCAACCAGTGATGCATTATAATATGGCTCTTCTGGGCATCACTCTGTACTCCGTCCCGATACATCTCGCTGATCACAAATAGCCCCTTTTTCTTTAAGACTCTTTTCAGCTCGCCAAAGATAGCGATCGGATCGGCAAGATGATGGATGGAATTGGCTATGGTGATCGTATCGAAATGCTCATCATCAAAGGCTAATGAGCTAAGATCCATTCTATAGATTTCAATGTTGTTTTCGGGGAATAGCTTCTCAGCATAACTTACACACTTCTCCGAGCTATCCACTCCGATAACTTGCTCGTAAGTACGGAAACTGCTTTTGATGGTATTAATGAATTCGCCTCTGCCGGTGGCTGCATCAAGCACGATTCCACCATCGATCATAGCTAATCTTAGAAGTACATCTTTCATTGTGATTGCAATCCTCGCTTGTGATTTTGATTGAAGCAGCAATACCCGTGCTTTCTCTCAATTATTATTTGGATTTTGTGTATCAATACGCTCAGTTCTTACTCTGAAAGCCATACTGATTCCGTCAAGCTTTTTTTTGCTTGTGAACAAGCTTTCAAATCATTATCGGAACACCATTTTTATCGCTCCCATCATCCAGACTAAAAGCCCTCGGACTCTCCGCTTGCATGACACAATGCTAAAGCATTGCCGGATAGACAGATGATACTTCTTCAAGCAGGATTCAAGCAGGCTACAAGCAGGGTAGAAGCATCCTATCAATAGGAGCGCACTTTGCAAAGCCTCTGCTTAAGCTCGCTCATATATATCTGCCAGCTCTCTCCCTCATATCTCCCTCTTTGTGGGAGAATCGTGGGAGATACCTGGGTGTGGCGTACGATTAAGCTTAAGAGGAGGCTCAATAAAAGCTAAAAAAGGTTGGATGCTTAGATATATTCCAGGACTCTGGACTTGCGGTCTGATATCTTCAGGCGTTTGAGCAAATCAACCGGTAGATCGTCGTAATGATCGTGCAGATGGTCTTCCTGGTGGGCATCAGAGGCAAGGGTAAACAATCTGCCGCCCATTTGGAGATAGAGATCTATATAAAAAGGTTCCGGAATCACAGATTGATAGACCTTGCGAAAGCAGGCATAGTTCAGTTCGAGGGCAATCTCACGGTCGATAATGGTTCTAAAGATATCCCGGATGATCGGTACGCAGTGCTTTTCATCGGGAAAGGCAGAGTAAAAACGCTTGTAAACGCCCAAGTGGGCAAGCACATCTATCTTGCAATTCTCTACCAGCTCCAGATTTGACAGGTAGTACTCGGTAAGGGCAGCCTTGTCCATCTTGCGCTTGATCGGGATAGCGAGATTGGTGTGGTCCTTCAGGAAATGCACCGATCCCAGGATGATATCAAAGTCAAATTGCTCTACCAGTCGATACGCAAAGTCACTGTGGCATTGGTAATCACCTATCTCGATGCCTTTGAGGATCAATAGATCGGGATTTGCGGCAATCAGATTATCCAGTCTTTTCAGGTATCTAAAGAGCGAGGGAGCACCAAAGTAACCCAGTTCCTGGGGTAGTAGATCAAGGTGCTCAGTAATAGCAATGATATCGTAAGATAGTTTCTTGGCTATAGTTACCAGATCAACAGCTTTAAGTCTGCTATCGTAACTATCTTCTGTATGAATATGATAATCTGCTCTGATCATTTCTTTCCTGCCAGTATTGCAGCGCCTAAAGCGCCGGTGATTTCGGGATCAGGTGGAAGCATTAGGGAGAGCTTTAGCTCTTGTTCCAGGCAATATCTGATATCATCTGATTGGGCTACTCCACCAGTAAAGACAATGGGTTCTTGATTTGCCAGACCTGCCATCTGGGAATGTATCCGCTTGGCAATGGAGCGATTAACTGAGCGGGCTATATTGGCTGAACTTACAGCTTGGGACATCAAGCCGATGATCTCGGATTCCGCAAAGACAACACAGGTACTGCTAAGGGCATAATCTTGATCTGATCGGGCTGCGACCGATGATAAGTGCCCGATCTCCAAGCCGAGGCGCATAGCCGTCATCTCGAGGAATCTGCCTGTGCCTGCCGCACACTTGTCATTCATTACAAAGTCCACAACTCGGGAATTATCGTCCAATGCAATAATCTTTGAATCCTGACCACCGATATCGATTATGGTGCGTGTTCCGGGGATCAAATAGCAGATACCTGCGGCATGACAACTGATCTCGGATAGGGTGTTGGCAGCATCTTTCCAGAGATGGCGGCCGTAACCTGTAACAGCGCTGTGGGTTATCGCGGAGATATCGAGATCACTCGGGACTTGGGACAAGAGGTATTTTACGCTGTCAACGGGATTGACCTCTGTGCCGCAGTAGTCTGTGTGGATAATGGTCTGGGACACTGTGTCAAAGAGGCATATCTTGGTATTGCGAGAGCCGATGTCTATTCCTAAACTGATCATAATCACACCATACTGAAAATAAAGTAGTCTTCCTTGTTCAAGTAGATTCGTGAAGCCTGGTAGATGGATTCAGGGCTTACTTGTCTGATTCTCTCTTCCCTGTGGAAATAGTAATCCGGTGGATAGCCCAAAGCCAGCAGGTTTGCCATAGATGAGGCTAACCAGGAGGCACTTTCGCAATCAAAACGCTGCATTCCCAGGATATAGCTTTTGCTCATACTAATCTCATCCTTGGAGAGTCCTCTCCTTTGAACATCCATCAGGATCTCTTTCATCAAAGTGCGTACCTGTTTTACATCCTCAGGCGAACAAAGAGCGAAAGCATACCAAAAGCCAAAAAAAGATATGGCATTGTATTCGAATCCGGCTTGGTAGGCAAGACCGTATTTCTCCCTGAGGATATTGAAAAACCTTGAGCCAATCTCACCGCCAATGGCTTGGCTGATAATATTGAAAGCGGCATTGAGCTCTTCGTCATTGGCTCGGGGAGCGAATGAACCAATCTGGACTACCGCCTGATCGCTGTGATGCTTGTGAGTAATCTGGTGAGATCTGCTTGTCTGGTAGTAGGGGAGAGCTTCCAAAGAGTCTGCAGGAACAGCACGGGAAGCAAAGAGATTCTCTGTAAGACTATAGATTTCATCCGGACTATGATTGCCTACGATACTGAGAGATAGTTTTGCGGGGTTGCGCAGGTATTTGTGCCAATTGGGAAGACCATCGAGGCTTATACGTTCCATATCCGATAAACGTCCTGAAGTGCTTGAGACGTTGTTCGCCTTGCCAAAAAGCATTGAAAGCCAGCGATTGAAGGCATAGGTGACCGGGAAGTCTTTATCACGGCGTAGATTGTCCAAGGAAGTATGTTTGAGAGTAAGGAAATGCTTGCGGTCGTAGCTGGGCTGAAAAAGGAGCTCTGCCATCAATGCCAAAGCTCTGGGAAGATCAGCCCGAAAACACTTCCCGCGCCAGCCAGTGCAATCCATCTGATGCGAAACGCGGATATTCAGCCCCCATTGCCTGGAGTAATCCTGGATTTGTTCAAAGCTATGCTCTTCTGATCCATAGAGCAGGCAGGTGCTGGCGAAGTAGTTATACCCGCGAGTAGCAGGTGTCTCCATCAATTGTGACATATCAGTGGAAAGAGCAAAGCCGCTGACGGGTTTGGATGGGCTTTGTTTATGAAGTACCTTGAAGCCATTCTCAAAAACCCAATAATAGGCATTGGGAGCGAGCTCAGCAATATCCATAGAAAGGTTTTTGCTGCTGGCGGATGCAGTCAACCAGGAAGTGGTGCTTGTATCTGATACTGGCTTGTGCTTACTCTGGGCTTTGGTTTCAGCTTGGTAGAGCTTGTTATCAAGTCCTGCAAAGGATAGGCCGGCTGAGTAGAAACCAGGACTGGAGCTATTCCAGTAGCGCTGAACAACCGATCTTACTGCAGCTTGATCAATGCCCTCAATTTCTTCAGGATAACTGAGCAACCTGCGATAATCGCCCAATAGCTCATCCGCAGCGATGGCAGAGGCAAGCGATTCCATCGAATCAAAATCATACAGCCAACCGTGGATGAGATCCTTATGGATCAGAGCAAAACTATCCCCGGGTGGATCAAAGTCCATTGCTTTTTGGTATTCTTCTTTGAAGGCAGCGATGATAGGAGCTACGTTGCGAGCGTCCAAAGGGCTAAGCAGGATGATCGAGATACCGGAAAGTAAACCACTTACGGATAGGACTCTTACTCCAGAGCAAAGCCTTTCCTTTTCTACCAATCGTTTGTGCAGTAGAGATGGCTTGCCAATCGCCAGATAACGCATCGCAATAAGGGTATGCTGTCCATCAGGGTGCCGATCGCTGAGTTCCGGCACTACGATCGCGAGGTAGGGATTATCCGTCTTGATGGGAGTCTCGACAATGCGAGAGGGATTAAGCTCCGGATTAAGCCACTTATCCTTGAGACTGCTATCCAATGTGTTTTTGGGGTTTTGCCAATCTCCAAAATAAGTATCTATGCTATCTCTTAGAGATTCAGGATCAAACTGACCGCAAGCTACCAGAAAGCAATTATCAGGCCGATAATAGCGGGAGTAAAATTCTCTTAGTGCTGCTGGTTTTGAATTCTTGATTTGTTTGGTCGTACCTATGATCGGAAAGCGCAGTGGATTGTGCTGGAAGTAATCGGCTTGGATAAACTCCGTAAATGCCATCTCGGGATCATTGTCATATTGTCTGATCTCTTCGCAGATAATCTCTTTCTCCATCTTTACATCCATATCTGTGAAGCTCGTGTGACGGAGCAGTTCACTTAGCAGCATAATGCCGATGGTAAGATGTTCTGATGGCAAGAGCAGATAGTAGCAAGTGGAATCAAAATCCGTATAAGCGTTAAAAGAACCACCCAAAAGGGAGACATAGTCCGAAATATTGTTGTGTGGAAAGCTCTTGGTAGCCTTGAAGACAAGATGCTCCAGGAAGTGGGAAAAACCACGGGTATTGTCATCTTCAAAAGCAGAGCCGATCCTTACAATTGCCTGCAAACAGACGATGGCATTGTCGTGATCGTTGTAATAGATATACTTGAATCCGTTGTCGAGGCTACGATCCCCGATCTTAAGAGCTATTGTGTAATTCATCGATTAGTGCGGCTGATCAAGACTGCGCGAGATCATAGCATAGGCATTGTGATTGTGTATGGATTCGTAATTGTCGGATTCAACATGAAATTCCAGTATTCTCTCATCTGAGCCTAGCTTTTGGGTCAGCTCCCTCACTATGTCTTCTACGAACTTGGGATTGTTGTATGCCTTTTCAGTGACATACTTCTCATCCACCCGTTTTAGGAGTGGATAAATTGGGCAACTGGAAGCCTCTTCTGCCAGGCTGATGAGTTCTTCCAGCCAGACGAATCCAGTATAGCGCACCTTGATTGTGATCTCAGAGCGTTGGTTATGCGCTCCCCATTCGCTGATCTCTTTGGAGCATGGACAAAGCGTGGTGACAGGCACTTTTACGCCAATCCACAGCTTGAATTCATCACGAAAACTGGCGTTGAATTCGCAGGGATAGTTCAAGAGAGAGCTTATCTTTGAGACCGGTGCAGATTTCTTTACAAAATAAGGGAAACAGATATCTGCGTAGGCTGCATCAGCTTTGAGTTTATCCTTTAGCTCTCTGAGGAAAGGCTCCAGGCTCTCTATCAGCTTGTCTTCGTGATAGCGATTGAGAACTTCCAGGAAGCGGGACATATGAGTGCCACGCATATTATGGGGAAGCTCTACATAGAGATTGAGATCGGCGACAGTGGGTTGAGAACCATTAGCTCTGTCCTCGACCTTGATAGGGTATTGAATGCCCTTCACGCCTACCTTGTCGATAGTGATCTTTCTAAGATCGGGTTTTGATTGTATATCAGGGATTGTCATAAATTCTCTTTGAGTCCTAGCTCCTGCATTCCCTTGCTCTTGAGGGAAACTGTAGTTCCGTTGTTGTTATAGTAAATTACGGCGTTGGCTTGAGGGATTGTCTTGATGAGTTCAATAGCTTTCACCGGCTCCATCAGAAAGAGCGCGGTTGACAAACCGTCCGCCCAGGCAGCAGAAGGGTGAACTACGGTAACAGAATAGGTATTCTCAACCGGATAGCCTGTCTTAGAATCGAGAATATGATGATACATCCTGCCTTGATATTCAAAGTACTGCTGGTAATCACCTGATGTCCCCAAAGACAAGTTATCCATTCTGAATGAAGCAATTTCTTCATTGGGCTTTCTGGGATGCTGGATCATTATCACCTGGGGTATAGATGAGCCAAAGAGAATCATACTGCTGCGGCAGGAAATGTAACCCTTGGTCAAGCCAATTGACAGCATATAGTCTTTGGCTTTATCCAGGATGTATCCTTTGGCAATAGCTCCAAATGATAGCTGGAGGCTATCAGTTTTGGTGATCTGGTGGTTGTTAAATCGTAATCGGTTAAAACCGACCTTTGTAAGCTGGTGCTTGATCTCCATAGAATCGGGAGGACTGGCGACAGTACTGTCTTCAATAGATATCTGCTCACCTCCGAAATCCCAGAGATCAAAGACCGGTTTGATACTTACATCAAACTTTCCATCTGTCAGTTGATAGAGACTATCCGCTAGAACCAGTATCTCATAAGCATCAGGATCCATCTCCATAGTGCCTTTGGAAAGTTTGTTAAACTTACTGATCCAGCTATCATCATCATACTCGTCAAGTTTGGCTTCCATTTTCTCTATGTAATCAAAGACGGATTCTATGTCTTTGCCCACATTCTTGTTCTTGGAGCTAGCGCTTATTTCGACGTATGTATCCAGAAGAAAACGTGTCTTTGTTTCAGTATAGGAGCGATTGAAGTATCTCCAGGCACCCCAGGATATCACTAAGATCAGGACGATAAGGGAGACAATTTCTTTTCTATTCATAGTCCCCTCCTATCATCTGTGGTACTCAAGCAATTCAAAATCGATTAGTTTACGTGTGTAGTCACGAACGGCAAACCAGAAGAAGGGCACAATGTATAGAAGGCCGACTAGCAGCAGAGCTGTAGCGATTGAGGCAAGTATCCCAATCAACAGAGCCATAAGATAAAGATTCCAGCGAAGATCGTGAAAATGCCTGTAAGATAGGCGAATTGCTCTGAAAACGCCGATCTGTTTGATCTCCATCAAAGCCGGAACGGGCAGGATGATCGCCATCCAGTAATTGACCAGAACCAGCCAGACCAATCTGAGGATTGGATCACTGCCAAAGCTGGGCATCCCAAAACAGATCAGATATATAAAGGCATAATAGAAACCGGTTACTATACCAAGTAACAAGTATTTAGGATACTGCTTCATGGCCAGGGAGTAGTCTTTTAGAGATATCTGGTAATCTTCTCTTTTCCCTATATGGGCAAAAGCAACCAAAAGGAATGGTGCGAATACAGAGAAAACTATGATCTTGAGGAGTATTCCCAGCAGTAGGTTGATAGTATTAGAGCTGTGAAAACTGAATTGAACTTGTGTGAAGACAATCCCGGCTAGGGTCAACGGCACTACACCAAAAATGATCGAAGCTGCAGCAGCAGGTATAGATTGAGCCCGCAAGGGACTAAGGGAATGCCATGTTTCCTTCATTGAAGCTATTGCGGAAAGTTGTTTAGATGGGACTTCTGTCTGGCGTCCGCAATTGACGCACCACACGTCATGATCAGCCAAGCGGGTATTACAGTGTTTACACCTCATAATATCTCCAATAGATTAGCATTTGGACCATCCGCAACTGGGACACTTTAGGCATCCTTCGACGTGCTCGATAGTAGTAGAGCAATCGGGACAAAGAGCACTGGATTTGAATACCGGCTCCGCAGTCTTCTCATCAGAGACATCTATCTTTATCGATGCCAGTTCGCCCTTATCTTTCATATTGAGAAATTGCTCCAAGGCTTGACCTACGGCATCGCCGCAAGAGGTAATCATCTTGCCTTTGTGCCACATCGGGGATTGGCATCTGATACCTTTAAGCTGCCTGATGATGGATTCCACTTTGATGTTTGACCGCATTGCCAGAGATGATAATCTGGCTATTGCTTCGAGCTGGGCAGAAGCACAACCGCCCACTTTTCCCATCTGGACAAATACTTCGCATGCACCACGATCGTCTGTATTGATGGTTACATACATATGGCCGCAGCCGGTCTCGAGTCTTTGAGTAATGCCATGAGTGACTTCCGGTCTGCTACGAGGAGCAACCTGAGGATCAGTGCTGCTTTTTACACTAGTGCCTGTAGAGAGTACCTGATTGTCCCTGCTTCCATCCCGATATACGGTCACACCCTTGCACCCAAGCTGATAAGCCATCTCATAAGCGGTGCGAATATCTTCTACTGAAGCATCTGAAGGGAAATTGATGGTCTTACTCACTGCATTATCTGTGTATTTCTGAAATGCAGCCTGCATCCTGATATGCCATTCAGGGCTGATATCATGAGCAGTTTGAAATACTTCTCTCAGGGCAGCGGGAATCTTGTCGTTGTGAGAGATTGAGCCAGTCTGTGAAATCTCATCCAGTATAGCTTTATCAAGTAAACCTTCTGCCTCCAGAGCTTCCTCCAGCCATTTGTTTACATACAGAAGCTTCTCTCCGTCCATTACATTCTTTACGAAAACCAAAGAAAACTGAGGTTCGATACCACTGGAAGTATCCAGGATCATACTGATTGTTCCGGTGGGTGCTATAGTTGTAAGTGTAGCGTTTCTAATCCCATTCTTCTTTATGGATGCTATCAGATCAGGCCAGTTGCACCTAATGCCATCTCTATCCAATGAACCGTTGGAGTAAATGCTGCCGACAAAATTGGGGAAACTGCCTTTATCAGAGGCGAGCTCCATAGAGCGCTCTTTTGCAGTGAAATCAATGAACTCCATAATCTGTCCTGCCAGCTCAACAGCTTGATCACTGGCATATGGCATCCTGAGTTGATACAGCATATCTGACCAGCCCATCACTCCGAGACCAATCTTGCGATTGGATTTGACCATCTCATCTATCTGAGCTAATGGAAACTGAGAGCGATCAATAACATCATCCAGAAAATCAACACTGGTTCTGACTGTATCCCTGAGTTTGTCCCAATCAACTTGCTTATCCTTGATCATTACTGCCAGATTCAGTGAGCCAAGATTACAAGCTTCATTAGGTAATAGGGGCTGCTCGCCACAGGGATTTGTGGATTCAATTTTGCCAATATTTGGAGTCGGATTAGCTTCATTGATTCTATCTAAAAAGATGATGCCGGGTTCACCATTTCTATGTGCCATCTCTACAATCAGGCTAAAGACGGTTCTGGCGTTTAAGCTGCCTTTCTTCTCACCAGTAGCTGGAGAGATCAGATCATAGTCCTCATTGGAATAGACAGATTGCATAAAGGACTCTGTAATACCCACGCTTATATTGAAATTAGTGAGCTCTTTGAGATCTTCTTTGCAGGTGATGAAATCCAGTATCTGAGGATGATCGACATTGAGGATCGCCATATTGGCTCCACGCCTTGTTCCGCCTTGTTTCACTGCGTCTGTAGCAGCGTTGAAGACTTTCATAAAGGAAAGCGGTCCACTGGAAACCCCATTGGTCGATCTTACCCGAGCATTGGCCTCTCTTAACCGGCTAAATGAGAATCCTGTTCCTCCACCACTTTTATGTATCAGAGCAGCATTCTTAACGGTTTCAAAAATGCTGTCCATACTATCTTCTATCGGTAATACAAAACAAGCAGAGAGTTGTTGAAGATCGTTTCCGGCATTCATCAGAGTGGGGGAGTTTGGCAAGAAACAGCCTGAATCAAGCAGGGATTTGTATTTATCACACTTTACCGGATCATTTGAACTGATATCCTTGGCAACACGGGTGATTAACTTCTCCCAATCTTCCACGGTCTCACCCTGGTCATTTTTGTTGAAGTATCTTTTATCTAATACCTTAAGAGCGTTTTCACTTAGCTGCATCAATCACCTCAATTTGGAAGAGCAAGGATCTTACGGGCTTGATCAGGGCTGGCGATAGGACGTCCAATCTCATCAGCAATACGGGCTATTCTCGCCACTAATTGAGCATTGGAATCTGCTACAATACCCTTATGATAGAAAATGTTGTCTTCAAATCCAACCCTAATATGGCCATCAGTGACCAACGCTACCATTGAGGCAGGAATATGCCAGCGACCAATACCTGCAACAGCCCAGGTAGCTGTCGGGATCAATTCTTTGAGGTGTGCTGCCATATACATCAGATTCTTTGGAGAGCCATTCATACCTCCCGGGACACCAAGTACAAACTGCATGTGCAAGGGTTCATGCGTAATGATCCCTTTATTAACAAGTCTTGCTACTACATCGATCATACCAGATTCATAAACTTCTACTTCCGGGACGACTCCATACTGCTTGAATGATTCTGCGAGCCTGATAATGTCATTGGGGTGGTTTATAAATATATCATCTCCAAAATTCAAAGTCCCTGCGTTTAGAGTACCCATATCAGGCTTTAAGCTCAGAGGGGCTAGCCTTTTTTCAAAAGCTTCTCCCACCGCCCCCCCGGTGCTGATCTGAACTATCATCTCTGGAACCGCTTGTCTGATAGCCTCTATACTTTCACGGAATCTATCAATATTCTGTGTGGGGCTGCCATCATCATTTCTGACATGAAGATGTACAACCCTGGCTCCTGCTTCAAAGCACTCTTTGGCAGCCCTGGCTTGCTCTTCAGGTGTAATGGGGAGATTGGGTTGACTGTTTCTGGTAGTTTCCGCCCCTGTAATTGCGGCCGTGATAATCAGTGGATTCATGATAAACCTCTATAATAATATTTCTATATTTCGTCTGTGAACCAGCTCTCAAACAATCGAACTCTCTTAAGGCTCATTATCGGGCTCTCAAGTATGTTCTGAGAGATCTGAAGGAACTTCGCTTCGTTATCACTAACAAAAAAGCTGTCTGTGCCCTTTGCACCATCTGTCTCTTCCGGTATCAAACGCTTCAGGTAGCTAGCTATAGCATCTGCGCTATCCACCAATCTGATCTTTTCACCCACAGTTTCCTGTATAGTTTGCTTTAACAATGGATAATGCGTGCAACCCAATACCAGCGTATCAATATCTTTGTCTTCAAAGTATGATAGATAGTGCTTTGCTATGGACTTGGTGATATCGCCATCCTGCCAACCTTCTTCAACGATTGGCACGAATAGGGGACAGGCTTTGGAATACACGACAGCGTCAGGAATAAGCTTGGTAATCGCTTGACTATATGCACCTGATCTCACGGTTGCTTCGGTACCGATAATCCCAATTCTTTTGCTTTTCGTGTAAAGCGCCGCTTGCTCTGCACCGGGATCGATAACTCCGATGATTGGGATACCTGTAAGTTCCTTGATCTTGTCGAGTGCATAGGCTGATGAAGTATTACACGCGACAACAAGTATCTTTATCCCCTGTTGTAGCAGAAACCTGGAGTTTTGGATCGAGTAATCAATGATCGTATTTGGAGATTTTGGTCCGTAAGGAACTCTGGCCGTATCTCCAAAGTACACCAAGTCTTCTTCAACAAAGTGGTTTCTGATTGTCTTGTAAACGGTTAAGCCGCCTACACCAGAATCAAATATACCTATTGGTTTCTTCATTAATCCTCATCTGCCGTGTTTCATCTTAGTCTTGTTGCTGGCATACTTTTTTGATCGTGTCTTTACGTCAATCCCTTTTCCTGCCGTATGTCTCTTCTTCTTATCAGACATTGATATTCGCCCGCCATTTGTCTTTGGGATGGTCTTGACTACGGAATGGATATGATTATCAGGCTCTTCGGCAAACTCTAGATAGACATCATCACTAACCTCTACTATCTGAACAATTACTTTATCCAACAGCTGATAATAGTATCCAGTGCTCTTGTTTATAAAGCGCATCTCTCTGTCCAAATAGACAAATGACCTGCTAATGAAGTTACTGGAGCGTAAGACAGCTGTTAGAGGTATCTCATTAAGTCTTACTAGTAATCCGGAGCTGTTTGTACCTATGACCATGCCGGTAAATCGCTCACCAACCTTGTCTTTCAAATAGGCTAGCTTGTAAATTCGTTCGATCTCCCTCTCCGCTTCATCTGCCAGTAGCTCTCTCTCTGAAGATACTGTGGCATAGAAAGCTACTTGCTTTGGCTTGAAGGCAAATGTCTGCGATTTACAGATATAAGTCTTGCAAAGGTGATGAATCACAAGGTCACACAGTCGGCGAATAGGAGACGTAAAGTGAGTGTAATACTCAATTGCCAGACCAAAGTGCCTCTGATGCTCGGTAGTATACTTAGCTTTTTTCATACTTCTCAGTATTATCCGGTCAAACACCCTATGATAATCAGGATTCGGTAATGAGTGGAGGATACCCTGAACAGTCTTGTTGGGGTTTTCCCTGATACTACATTCTATCCCATAAGACCCAAGGGTCTCAAAAAGCTTCTCCAGCTTCTCCCAATCAGGATCTTCGTGAATACGGTACATCACGGTGGGGGAGACTTGGGCCAGCTTCTTTGCTGTATACTCATTGGCAACTAGCATAAAGTTTTCGATCATCTTGTGTGATTCAGTTTCTTCAGCCAGGCTCATCTTGTGTAGAAAGCCCTCAGAGTCGTAGTGAAACTCGATCTCCGGGAGGTCAAAGAATATGTATCCTGCATCCATACGTTTTCGGGACAATAGTGAAGATAGCTTTCTTGATTCTGCCAGGGCTGTCTTGATCTCAGAATCCAGCTCAAGTAGTCCGCTTTCAAAGAATTCATCAACTTGCTCATAAGCTAGCCTGATATTTGATCGGATGATGCTTTCAACCATCTCTTGGCGCAGAATAGCACCGTTCCCATCAAAATCTGTAACAACTGTCATCGTCAGCTTATCTTCATCGGGGCGTAGGCTGCAAACTCCATTTGATAGCATTTCCGGTAGCATAGGGATGACTTTTTTAGGGAAGTAGAAGCTATTTCCGCGCTGAACTGCTTCCTGAAAAATTGGGCTGTCCGGTTTAACATAATGAGCAACGTCGGCGATATGAACATAGAGTCTCCATCCATCATTGATTCTTTGGATAGAGATTGCATCATCAAAGTCTTTGGCAGATGAGGGATCAACAGTGTAAGTCAGTAGTCCGCGATAGTCCTTTCGCTTGGATAATTCAAATTCACCTATAGTATCACTGATTGATGTCAAGCTATCAAGTACAGAACTAGGAAACTCAAGGGGCAACTGAAACTGTCTTAACACAGCCATCAATTCGACGGCTGGATCTCCTGAATCACCCAATATCTCGATTACCTTACCGGATGGAGCAATACTGGTTTTGGGATTACCCCAATTTGTGACCTCCAGTACCACTTTCTGATTCTCTCTGGCTCCCCCGGTATCCAGAATGGAAAACCAGTTGTGTATCTTGGGACTGCTGCATATAAACAGGAGCTTATTACCGGAAGATCTGAGATCTCCGGCCATCCTGGTATTCGCGCGATCTATGATTCGTCTAACAATGCATCTATCTGGCTTGCCTGCTCTGAAGTATGGCTCAATCCCTACTTTATCATTGTGGTATGCATTTAGCGTATCTTCCGAACTTACATAGAAGTCTCCTTTCTCAGTGCGAACGAATGCAAATGAGTAGTTCCGCGAAAGGGAAGTAGCGTCAAAAACCCCTTCAAGCAATTGAGGGCTGATCTCTCGAGGAATTACAGAATCATCCTGGTGATAGTCCTTTAACTTATACTTCTTTTGTGTCTTGACCAATACCCCTAATTCATGCAGACTGCTTATAGCTGCTTTATACAGAGATTTCTCGCTTTTTGTGGCTGAGCACTTCACTACGATCTCATTGTATGACAAGCCCTTATTGCTAGTATCCTCTAGAATTTTAACGATCTTTCGTTGTTCTTTTGTTAGCTTCAAAATCCCTTCTTAGTATTGTTTACCAACTTTCTCAAGCAGAATCTCAATCAACTTAGCTCTTTCTGATTTATCAACACTGAATCTAAGCGATTGCCCTCTAAAGCTATCAAGTCGCCGAGGCATCTTAAACGTGCTGAGCATAATGCCATGTTTATCTTGATAGAAGCAACCGAAGTCACCATACTTTCTATCAATCTTGACGATTCGCATATACGTAATCTCGATACCGCTTTCATAAAACCTGTATTCGGTCACTATGAAGTAGGGGAGAAGGTTCAAAATCAAGAGCAGCATACCGCCATAGTAGAAAATAGGGTAACCCCATTGAATAATTGTAATGCCGTATAACAAAACGGCCACTAAAAACAAGAATGAAACCAGGAGTATAGAAGCGTAAGGACGCTCTAAAAAGGGGCATGATTTCCATGAAAGTATTGGATCAGGCGACATTCTGGACAATCTCCCTGCATTTCTCGACTTCTTCTTTGATAATCAGGATAAACACGAAAGAATCTTTTGTGGAGAACTTAGATCCAAGAGTGTTAGCTTCTCTCTGTAGCTCTTGGCTTATAAAATTCAACGATTTACCGATGTCTATACTGGAATCCTTAGCCAGGCATTCCCTGAAAGTCTTTATATGGCTAATGATGCGGCTAATCTCTTCTTGTATATCGTATTTATCTATATAGATTGCAAGTTCTTGAACCAGCCTTTGTTCCAGATTATCTATTTTGTAGCCATTTAGTATCTCATTTATCCGGGTATTTAGATTCTCAAACAATTCGGTCCTGTATGGTTGTATCAAGTTTTGTATGCCGGATATACCGCGTTCAATCTGATCCAATGAAATCAAGAGTGTTGCTCTGATTCCCTCAGCTTCTTCTCTCATCGTATCAGCAAGCTTATCTATTGCCTCAATAGCACATGAATTGAAGAGATCATAAAGCTCTTTGTCTTCCTCTGATCCAGCAGCGTTTTCAATAACTCCAGGCTCTTTAATTATCTCTGCGAGAGTGACATCCATCGGGATATTCAATACGTTTGAAGCTTCTTGCATCAATGCGTAGTACTTCAGTAACTTAGCCTGATTAATGCCAAGCTTAGGATCTCTATGATCGGAAAGATTTGCTCTTACTTCAACAGCCCCACGACTAATTCTGGTCGCTAGTAGTTGTCTAAAAGCCATTTCGAAGGGGGAGAGCTCCCTGGGAAGATAAAGCCTCAAATCCAGATACTTGGAGTTAACCGACTTTATCTCAATATCAAGACTAATTCCAGATTCATTTCTGGAGGCCTTGCCATATCCTGTCATACTCTTCATTTTGTTTATCCTTATATACCTTGATTAGTTGATGGGGTAGAGGCATTACCCAACGCGATCCCCAACATACAGTTAAGCTCAATCGATGCAGGTTTACATAACATAGATTAATACAATTGATGCACTTGCTTACTCGCATATCAGGGTGCCTGCTGTAGCTGCGATTACCTGAGCCTTAACAAAACTACCAATCAGTGCAACATCGCCCGAAAGAACCGCAATTTTATAATCATCAGTTTTACCGCTTACTTGTTCATTACTTTTTCGACTCAAAGCTTCCACATACACTTCGATCTCAGTACCGATCTTGTCTTGGAATTTCTCCAGAGTGATCTGCCGTTGCAGATCAATCATTCGCTGCAACCTATGAAGTCGAATATCTTCAGACACCTGATTATCATACTCCGCAGCATCTGTTCCTTCTCGATTGCTATACTTGAAGCAAAATGCATAATCGAATCGTATTTCGCTAATCGCCTTCAGAGTATTTTCAAATTGACTCTCGGTCTCACCGGGGAATCCAGCTATCAAATCTGTTGTTATTGCGATTTCGGGCATGGCGCGTCTTAGCTTATCTACCAGAGCTTTATAGTGACTGTAATCATACTTCCGGTTCATTCTTTCCAAGATCTCGCTATCTCCGGATTGCATCGGTAAGTGTATATGCTTTGATATCTTAGGATTCCTAGCCATTACTTCGATCAATTCATCAGAGAGATCTTTGGGATGAGAAGTGATAAATCTCAAGCGATATTGCTTGTTTAATCCAGATAACCTGTCGAGTAGCATCGGGAAACTAACACCTTCGTATTGATATGAGTTTACATTCTGACCCAATAGCGTAATATCGTACTTGCCGGATGAGATAGCTTGCTCTACTTCATACTCAATCTCACGATAATCTCGACTCCTTTCGCGTCCTCTTACATGTGGCACAATACAATATGAGCAGAAATTGTCACAACCCCGCATTATAGTAACAAAGGCGCAATGTGGATCGTGGTGCTTTGGAACCAGATCATCATAAACCTGTTTAGAATCTTGTTCGACAATGGCAGAGTCTTCTAATTCCGCAATCATATCGGGTAGTTTCAGATACTGATCAACTCCGACTACCAGATCTACTCCAATTCCTTTTTCTATGAGGCTCTTCCCCATCCTCTGCGCCATACAACCAACTACCGCAATCTTTAGCCTGCTATTGACTGTCTTTCTGGCGCGTTCACAACTGATTCTACCCAAGACTCTATCTTCCGCATGCTGGCGTACCGAGCATGTGTTAAATATAATCAATTCAGCCTGGTCCAAATCCTCTGCTTCTGAATGGCCGGCTTTATCCAGAATTGTAGTGATCAACTCACTATCGCTTACGTTCATTTGACAACCGTATGTCTCAATATAATACTTCAATCTTTCCTCTTACTATGCTTCCATCTGCCAAAACCTGCAGATATCCCATCAGTACAGACCATTATCTTATCAGCGTTAATAATGTCCAGCAAAATGACTAATGCCTGTGAACTGATCCCCATAATTGCTGTATCAGAGACATTGGTGGAGATTGCTTTGCCTGAATCCGACTTACCTTCCTCTACATACTTTCTAAGATATAATAAATCATTCTTGGAGATTTGCACCAGTTCTTTTCTGTAGAGCGGCTTAACTGATTTATTGATAACCTGATACAAAAGTGCAGTCGTCAATCCAACGCTTATCACCCTATCAATCACATTATCTCCGATACATGCAACAAAGCTTTGTAGCCTTTTTACAAAAGCGTCAAAGCCGCAACTTTCCTCATAGAGATCGAGTAAGCCTATATCAATGCTTTGTGAACGAGCTATCTTCTTCGACACAACATATATGAGTTCAATACTGCGTCCACCAATATCGATGATCAAATTCTTGCCACCACCCAAATATGGTCTGGCAGCCCAATAAGCCATTTTTGATTCATCCTTCCCGGATAATATCCTAAGCTCTTCCCCACTCCTGGTTTTGATCCATTCTGTGATGATGTTAATATTCTCTGCCTTACGGGCAATAGCAGTAGCCAGATAATCCTTATCAGAGGTTATTGATTTGTCAATTGCCTGTATTTGCTTGATAGCTCTCTTGGTCCTATCAAGCCCTGCTTTCTGAACATTCCTGCCATCATAATGCCTTCCCAGCCCGGTACTCAGCTGAGTCTGGTGGATAGGAATACCACGGTCAGCATCGAACAGGCAGTAATTAAGATTGTTCGATCCTATATCATAAACCGATCTAAGTTTACCATATTTCTTAACAATTATATAATCTACAATGATCCTTGCTGCTATCTCAGCATTACGATTGCGATACATTGATGGAATTCTCTGATCCCGTGGTTTAATCGCTTGTTTGATCAATCGCTTCCATTCAGCTTTTGTTCCCGAAATCAGCTCATACTTGACAGGATACTTGTCCAAGCCCATCACCAAGACCCCATCTTCAGGATAATCTGGTCTGGATTGATAGATGATTGGCTTTCCAAACTGCGCTGCTTCAGCAAAGCTGCTGTAACCGGGCTTTGTCACCAATATATCGGCTGCTTTTACATAATCAATGAAATCATCTTCTTTAGAGATATATATATGGTTTGAAGCTACGATACTGCTATCTGGAGATACTATTAATCCGTTATAGACCTTACACAGCTCCTCAATCTTCATCCGAAGACCCTCTTCTCCCCCACTACTTACCAATATAAGGGGTGTCTTCTTATCTATGCCACACTTATCACGTATATCCAGGTATCGATCTTTCTTTCTCGCTAACAAACCTAGCTTCGCTGCATTTGGAAAACCACAAATACTCATATTGCTAGAAAATGGAAGCCTGTAGCTTCTATCCACAATATTGTAAAGTCCATAGATCTTATTCAATATAGTGCGCATACTCCGATCAGTCCTGTATAGGGTTACATAGATATAAAACCAATCAAAGTTGCTGATGGCAAAGACCGGAATACCAGCATAGGCCGCTGCTTCGCATGCCAGGAAGGGCACATCACAAATGATCAAATCGATCTGATTGGCTCTTAGAAAGTCAATCTCAGTATCCAGAATTGTATTACGGTTGGAAAGCAGATCAATCAGATCAGTTTTAGTTCTCACCAAGTTGACAGTCAAGCCTTCATCGTGTCTTACCCCAAAATCCAGATTGGCTTCTGAAACTTCAGAAAGTCCATTTATCAATCCACCAAAGAGATGGCGGGGGCGATTTGTCCGGATAAAGGTATAGATACCATATTTGTTTAGTTCTTCTGCCAGAGCTGCCATTCTGGTAGCGTGTCCAAAACCATGATTGGAGGGATAGATGGCGAATTTTAACACTTAATCTCTTCTCATTGGGCTATCAAAGCTTTGTTGCCCTCACGATTCCTAATCTCTACCACTAATTCATTTGGTAAACAGATGATCGGTAAGCTGCTGCTGGCACCTTGTTTTACGCAGCGTTTATCCGGACAATCCGCTTCTATCATTTTTACTTTTCCGTTTTTGATTTCAACAGCATTATGCTCATCAATTCTAATGATTCTATCAATTGCTATGGGATACTCACCCCTGAATCTGCCTTGTTTATAGATCAGTACCATAGCATCGTCCGGGCTGTTTCTTCTATAAATTAGCATTCCGATTGCTAAGGTTACTAGCACTGTTATCAAGATTAGATCTGCTATGCTTAAGTTTTTTACTATGCTTTTCACGCAAACACACCTGTTATAACGGACCTGCAGTACTTACAAGATCCATCCCCTGTAATCATTAGTTCGCTTTGAAGTCGATCACGTGTAATCAGTGTTTGTCCACAGCTTGGACATTTAGTACTGATGTATTCACTAACTCCGATATTGCCGGCATATACGAAATGCATCTTGTCTGATGCTATCTTGCACGCCTCGATGACAATACCAATTTCTGTAGCTTCAATCCTCGCTTTATAAGCAGGATGATAAGCCGAGAAGTGGATGGGTATGTCTTTGCTAATCCCGGAGCAAATCTCTATCAAGCGATTAAAATCGTCCGGAGCATCATTCTCGGTAGGAATGATGAGATTGGTTATCTCCAGGTGCACTTTCCTCTTTAACACTGTCTTTATTGCTGCGATCACTGGCTCGATTGATCCCTTGCATGCTCGTTTGTAAAACTCATCACTTGCAGATTTTATATCTATGTTCATTGCTTTTACATAGCTACAGAGCTCTTCCAATGGCTCAATGTTTACATAGCCATTGGTCACTAATACTATATCAATTCCATTTGCCAGGCACGCGAAGTCCTTTATATACTCAAACCAGGTAATCGGTTCTGTATAGGTAAAGGCTACTTGTTTCAAACCATTACTCAAAACAAGTTCATTTAGTGCTTCCGGGCTTAGCTCTATTGTCTTGCACTCCAGTAGGCTGATTTGGTAGTTCTGGCAAAAGTAACAGCCCAGATTACAAGAATTAGGTCCCAAAGATAGAATCTGGCTTCCCGGTCTAAAGTGGTAGAGGGGCTTTTTCTCGATCGGATCAATTGCAATACCGGTACATTTGGCATAATTTGTAGCATACAAGGTTCCTGCATGGTTGGTTCTACTACGGCAAATCCCGCTCCTACCATCCGGGATGATACAATAATGCGGACACAAATCGCATCTCACATTATTGTCTTCCAGTTTGGTCCAGTATTCCGCTAACCGATCCATCTTCCTATGCTATCCAAATGCTTATCTAGTGATTTGCTGTTTTCTTCCAAGACACTTTTTGCTGCAAGTCCCATTTGTGATCTCATTTGAGGATCATCCAGTAAGTATTTTACGTCTGTTTCAAGCTTTGATGCCTTAGATATCTTGATTCCGCCTCTAATACTGAGTTGTCTTACGGAATCACGACAGGAGTTGTGGTATTGTCCCATTATGATCGCCCTGGAGTAATAAGAAGGCTCTAGGGGATTATGCCCACCAAAGTCATAAAATGATCCGCCAACAATCGCCAAGTCACAAACAGCATAAGCTTCGTTTAAATGCCCCAGGACATCTATGATATGAATCGGTTTTACCTCCTCTCCACTGGAATGCAAGCTATACTCCATACTGCTTAATAGCTCGCTTACTTCTTTGATCCGCTTGGGATGCCTGATGGCTATGATCAGTTTCAATCCCCGGTATTGTCTATTGAGCTTTTGAAATACCTGAAGGATCAAGCGCTCTTCACCGGGACGACTACTTCCAAAGCAGATCACTAGGTCGCTATCCAGATATCCCCATTGCTTTCTCACTGTCATTCGATCATAGTCAGTCAGATTCAAGGCATACTTTAGATTACCGCTATATTCAGCTTTTATCCCAAATACATACTCAAATCTTGCTTTATCATCTTCAGTCTGGCAATTGATCTCTTTGATTGCTCTGCCCAAGTATCTTACCAAGCGGCTGAATCGCATATATCGGATATGGGTCTTATCCGTCATCCTTGCATTGAGGAATACCACAGGAACTTGCTTCCCGGCTGCCCAAGCAAGCATATTCGGCCATATCTCTGTTTCCATTATTAAAATCAAGCTGGGATTAATCATCTTTAGCTGCCTTTGTCTAAGATGATAAACGTCCAGAACAGCGAGATCTGCCCTGATCCTGCTATCGATCTGCGAAGCTATCTTCAAGCCTGTCAATGTAGTCGTTGTAATATGTATCTGCTTCTCCGGATACTTATCCAAGATCTGTCTTACTAGTGCTTTAAGTGCGTTGATCTCACCTACTGATGCACAGTGAACCAGTATCCCACCCTGGCTATCAGGAGCTTTGGGTCTGATAGCAGCGATATAACCTTTTGATCGTAATATGGGCACAATGATAGGATAGGTGATTAGATAGATCAATTCACTCAGGACTTGATACATTGTTAGAAGCAGGATCGCCGATATGTTCTTCATTTGATTTCCATATAAGTAAAAAAGGACGCCACAAGTGGCGTCCAATCTATGGCGGGAGCGACGAGACTCGAACTCGCGGCCTTCTGCGTGACAGGCAGACGTTCTAACCAAACTGAACTACGCCCCCAGCGCTGTTCAAATAACGTTGATTGAAGGCATATTTCCGGCAGCCCTTTTTTTGTCAAGAACAAAATATCATTTCCTTTGCATCCCTGCTTGGGCTCCTTTTGAAAATACGCCTCGTGCTGCTTCATAAGCTATTATCTGGCATTTGCTTGAATAGACCAGTGTTCCGGGCTTACAATTCTTCCGTTTCCTCTTCTGATGATCGAATCTCCTGATTCGATTCTGGCACCTTCCATCAATACAATAGTTCCATCTAATATCAACTTTGCCTTGCTCTCAAATCTTAAGACTGCTCCAGGCATTAGTATCAACCTGGCGTTCTGGCCGATTGTGAGTTTTGATTTGCGTGACATTACGCAATCTCCGGTTATCATTGCTTCACCATCGATCTGGTTACTGCCTCGAAATCGTTCAGGCATAGTCCCCACTAGTTTATACAACCTGCCTTCTCCGGCAGGAAGGTCGATTACCACATTTCTTCCTGATCCCACTTGCATAGTACCATCAAAAGGATCATACATTGCAGGATACTTGCCCGTCAATCTAGCTGCAGATCTGCTGAGTCTGATGTTAAGCTGTTGAGGGTTAGCCTCGGGGAAGCACCTCTCATATTCTTGTGGTGCTACAAACTTAGCTTCTTCATATTGACTACTGGCACGGAAGTAATTTCCTCTGCGATTCAATACAAATAGGTAATCCAGACCATCGAGGTTCTTATAATTTGCCACTTGGATGTAACCGGAATAGGGTGCATTGGTCTCTGATGGCAAATGGATGTTGCTGATTCCGATCGCTCTTTCGTATGTATTCGCCCGGTTTGATCCGGTCTTTAATACTCTGGTATCCTGCCAGCGCATTCCTCTGATCATCGTCCCATACAGCTTGACTCTCGGATTACTCTCAGCAACTGCTCTCCAGGTGATGGAATCGACCACTACCGGCTCGTATTGCCCTCGATCTGAGTAAGATGTCATCACAGAGTGATCGCCGTATCCAGCTCTTGTTTGGAAGCTTTGGAATCGGTAATGATAGACTCCATCTGCGCCATAGCACAATGGTAAGTAGTTCAGTACTTTCTGAGTTGCAACAGGCGCTTGCACCCAGCCAGTCCATTGATCTCTTCCTCCGATATTCGCCCAACGTCCAAATGTCTGCACGATCGGATAAAACTTTCTGCCTTCTGCTTCAAGGGAGTAAGTCTTTGCCATACGGTAAGACCTATCCACTTTAAATTCGTACAAATCCTGAATAAATGGTACATCCTCGGAATCTCCCCGACCGTTCCAATTCATTTCCGGTATCACAGGATAGATATCCGTAGCCATAATGCTTGGCTCTGCGATATCCCGAAAAGCTTCCAGATGATTGTAATACTTCTTTTGCTTCGCATCTATCACCATCTGCTGATTCAGATAGTCGTAATTTGCTGTAAAGAATTCCACATCAATCCCATTGAATAGATTTTCGACGGTCTTGTAAGTCTCAAACATACCCTGAAACGGCTCATCGTGGCTATACATTCCTGCGATATTGCCCCTACTCTGATTACGCAGTTGTTCCCAACGTCTAATCACTCCATTGCGGTAGGTGTTATTCATTGTTCTCATATCGTAATGGATCTGATTTTCAATCTCTATCCAATCGAGGTATAGATCACACCTACCTCTGGACCATAGTCTGGGATTTAGATTGATCAATCTTAGCGTAGTTCCCGATGGATCAGTTGCCGGGTTGTTATCAAAATCATCTGTCAGTATTCCTGCCTGGATCAATTCTGCATAAGCCAGTTTGAGTTCCACCGTAATATATTGAGCTTCAGGACCTGCTGCTTTTAGATCTCTCAGTGTCAAATCAGTTTGTCTTACGATACTGCCGTTGCTTATTGATGATCTATGCCCGATGGGAGTCATATTACGTGAGAAACCAGTTCCTTCCAGCCTGAGCCCTTGGGCGGAGAAGCTTAGCAATGTGTCGGAAAGAGCGAGGTTTTGATCGAGATTGTCGATCTTGATTCTATATCTTACATAGAAGTATTGGTTCTCATATCCGGGGGGATTGGTCTTGAAAACATCCCAAAGCTTACTGGCACGGCTATAACCACCCCATTTATTTATCCATCTGTACTTCAGATCGGTATAAGCATAGCCTTCGCCCTCTCCCCTTCTAAGTAACCATGCGTAACCATAGGACGCGCTGGTATCCGGGATAGCCCTGCCCAATCTGCGTAGATGAGCTTCATCTCTGGAGGCATACCAATACTGGCTCTTCTGGCTATCACCGGGTTTTACATCAGCTTCGCTGGAAAACTCTGCTTCAAACCTGTTTGATACATTAGTGGATAGCGCTCCAATCGCATAGTGCATCAGGTTGTTTGGATCATTCGACCAGCTTCTGTCATAGATCAGAGCATCAATTCCATATCTATCCAGGATATCAAAGAGAGTTGGCAGATCATTTTCCCTGCTATCGGTCTCGATCAGAGTAGAATTATAGCCCAGAGTCTGTAGATTCCGGCTGATCTCTTCTCTATTCTGATAAAAGAAGGGAAAGCTATTGCGGATATTGGTATAAGTCCCCAGGGGGAATTCCGCTGAGTGCTTGGCGCTGTAAAGCCCGGTTGACAGGCAGATCAGGACTGATAGTACTAAAAGTATTCTCTTCATACCTTTCCTCACTTGATCAGCATCATCTTCAAGGTCTTTGTGGTCCTGTTTGTTCTGATCTTGGCAAAGTAGATTCCGGAGCCGACAGTCCTGTTATTTGTATCTAATCCATTCCAGACAAATTGCTTCATCCCGGCAGGACTGATCTCATCGCACAATGTCTTCACCAATTGGCCTCTGATATTGTAGATATCCAGCCTTACCGGTGATTTCTCTGCAAGGTTAAATCTGATCGTAGTGCTTGGATTAAACGGATTGGGATAGTTCACAAAGGAACTTATGGCAGGGATCACCTCTTCGTCATTGGAGACGTAGAAGTTCCTGATCTTGATCGTTCCTTCAATCCAACCTTCACCTTCCGGAAGATAGCTAAAGCTGCTGCCATCATATAGATTGTGGCTGATTCCATTGAGAGTGATTGTCACAGTCCAGGTCTCAGGGATATTGAGAGTCTGAATATCAAAATTCAAGGGCTCGGCTGAGGGTGACCAAACAGCTATGTTCCATATCTTGGTAGCCTCCGGATTATCGCCAAATCCGCTTACAAAGTCACGCGAAAGGTGTCTTTCAGTATATGTACTATCCGCCTGAGCTTCACGCTCTATCCTGATATATGTCATATTAGCCGGCATATTATAGCTCTTTGGCAAGTCGTAATAAAAGTCATAATCGTTGGTTGCCAAGGCATTCGTTCCCACCGTGACGACATCAGAGTATTGAGAGGAATCAGTTACCTTCAGCATCATCTCCCAATCTGGGGAAATCGGATAGATGGCATTTTTATCTTGGTATGGCAGGAAGTTTATCTGAGGCTCCAGACTCTGCAAGCCATAGTACTTCACGAAAAATGCTTCACATGGCTCAATCATATCAACCTGCTGATACATCCCATTTCTAAAAACATAGACAGCCGGGGATATCAAGCCTTGTGACAGCATCTCGCCCATTGTAAAGACAGTAGTTCCCAATACAAAGCGGATATCCTTTAAGTGGTAGGTGTGCAGATGCGGATTGGGCACAAAGTTCCATCCTGTATAGATAGGATAGCTTACCTCGTCTCTCAAGACGGGATTGAGGGTGCTATAGAAGCTGGGCTCCGGATTATTGATCCAATAAGCCATACTAGGCAAAAAGTCTGTTGTTTCCACAGGTGTTTGATCTATCCAGGTAACTGCTGTAGCTCCATTGCCAAAGACATCAGTAACCGAAAGTAACGATTCCGGCCAGGGATTGGAACGCATCTTATAGCCTTCCATATTGCTTACAAAGCTCATTGCCGGCACCATACCAAAAGTGTAGCTGCTAAGAAACCGTGTAACAACACCATCGATTGCGGTCACATCGACTGCAAGCTTGCAAGCCTGTAAATCGACCGTCTGCGGAATCAGGTAGTTGAAGCTATTGACCTGGGTAGTCAGATTTTCAGCTATTGTGGTCTCATTGGTCGCATTGATGATCTTCAAATCTGCATGATCCACCAGGAAGGGATAGGTATAAGACCAGCTAAAGCTAGCAGTAGTGCCACCCTGATAGATCCTATTGGGTTGATATCCGATAGTGGCCTTGGGCTGCAGATTACCCCAGAAGAGATTCATAGTTCTTACATTGCTATTGGCAACGCTAAAGCTATATGGACTGCTGCTCAGGTCGTGCCAGCTTGCTCCATCCTGCAGATAGAGCTTTTCCGCCCTGCCAAAATTGTCTGAAGCCTCGATGTACAATGTCTGTCCGATGATATCGCTGCGTACGCGCATCACCCAGCTATTGATGGCCTCATCCAGATCATAAAATCCCTTTACTTCTCGGGAAAGAGATGTTCCGCTGCTGCCCCAATACTGCTGCCAGAAGGCGTTCCAGACATAGTTCGTTCCGCTGGGATTGCCTTTGATTACATCCCAGTAACTATCCTGGCCATCACTGGCAAAAGGATTGATCGCGAAACTGATACTATCCTGAGCAGTCCCGGCTGCATTACGGATGCTGATCGTATGGATCGCTACAGGCATAGCTTCCACCGGCACATTGTGTATATACTCGGTATTTGCGCTATTTGTGCTGCTGATCTTGTACATATAAGCGCTATAATTATCTACGTTGTTATCCCACCACTCGTAACTGGTGCTGCCCTGAGCCAGAGCCGGATTGCTGAGCCAGGAATCCATCATCTCCCAGCCACCGCCTGCTCTGCGATAGATCTTGAAGCCCTGATTGGCAGTCTGTCCGCTTACGTTCCAGCTTAGTCTGATGGTGTCATCCATACCATGAGCATAGATTGCGGTGATATTAGCTGGTGCTAATGCGGTCGAAACCTGGTTTGATACAATTGAGAAATTGCCATTTTTGTCCTTGGCTCTCAAGGCAAAATAGTAGGTATTGGCATTATTGAGCCCTGTCACTGTGATTGATTCTGCTGCCTGAGATGCCAGATAGGCATTTTGATTGCGTCTAAAGATCTGGAAGTTGTCCGTGCCAATTGGCTGGGTAGCATAGAGCACTTCATAGCTATCAAAATCATAGTCATCGCAACGATTCCAGCTAAGAGTCACGCTATTCAGCGAGGGATTGGTCAGCACCAGGTTGCTTGGTGCTGTGGGTGCTGAATCATCGTTCATTTCAAACAGGTCATCCATCAGATCGTTCAAATCGCTTACCCACTTCCAGTAGTAGGCAATAAACAGATCATGGGTACGGCTATAGTCCCAACGTCCTTGATTCTGATTCCAGCCATAAAACCACTTGAGATTGTTCTCGGTCTGTTCGTAGCAATTGGGAAGTTCGTCCATTTCAATATGAAAGAAAGGATCATAGCTATCATAATCTGTCCAGCCGGATAATGTATAGATCATCTGCTGATTCTGCGAATAGGCAGGCAGAGTAATCTGATCGTTTACCGGATACTCATTCACCCCATCCGAATAGGTAAAAGCGTGTGTGGAATAAAATACGGAATAGTAATCCTCGTGATATACATCTGAATGGATGCCAAAGCTATTAGCCGGAAAGACCAGGTGGCTGCCCTTGTGGATCAGATCATTCTTGTGGCGGGATAGATCACGGATTGGCAGATTGGGGCAATACTTCTGGTAACCGGCAGAAATCTGCAGATTTGCCATTCCTTCGTGCCTGTTCCAATCGTAAGAGTGAATCTGAGGAGAGAATTCTCTTAAAGAAAACTGGCTGCGAATATCATCGGCAAATGCCTGGTAAGCTTTGTTGTAAGGATGTGCAGCAACACGTGTAGGATCGCTGAGTGACTTGGTATTGGTAAAGGGAGCCTGATTTGTCCATTTTACTTCCCTGCCTGCGCCGTTGAAGAGGATATACTTGGCATCCCATAGTTTAAATGACTCAATGCCCAAGGGTACTGTGGAGAAATCGTCACAGGGATGCGGGATCGTAACGATCACAGGCCTTGTCGCCTGTGGATTGGAGATATAGAGGCCCCAGCCATAAGCAAAGCTGCCGTTTTCGTCATCATACTCGTCAGCTGTGCCATTGTCGTCGTAATAGATCATTGAGAGGGTTTCTCGCAGCAAATAATAGGTGCGATTGGTATCAGTATCGATAAATTGCACTACCTGATACGGGAAGGCTGCAGTCTCGATCGCAGCCTGAGCCTCATCATAAAGTCCTGTCGTAAACAGGTTGATCACATTTGTCCAATCTGCCAGCTCTGTAGTATTCGCGATCCTGAAATCACCAAATCCATTGGTCTGTCTGTCAAATGGAGCATAAAGATTGTAATTGGCAGAGGCTATTCCCTCCGAAACGTGTGATAACCAGTTGTCGTAGGCGCTATTGGGCTCATTACCATAGATAAAACCGGATAAAGAACCGGTCTCGGTAATCACAGCACCCAAATGTGCCACAATGATCATAAGCAGTATGAGCGGCAGGGCTTTCTTCATATCTATTCTCCTAGTCTTTCATTTACTTAGGGCTTTTTTTCATCCTCTGCTCTGTTTCATTATCCGTCAAGCAGCTTTTTTAATATAGTAAAAACCGGGGAAGCTATGCCTCCCCGGTTCTTTCACGCCGATCAGCCTTGCAGGATCAGGTTGTCAAGCTGAGTGTAATTGGTCACGGTTTTAAGGTAGCCGGCATCCACTGCTTTTGAGACTGATCTGGCTGGCGATTCCAAGCTGATTATATCAGCCAGGCTGATCGTCTTCAGATCGATGTGCGTGGGATCACTATCGTACCAAGCCCACATAATCTTGATGAAGATTGATTTCGAGCTGGGCATTTGCCGCAAATGCTTAGACGACTTTGGCAGGTTTTGTCTGGCATTCTTTTCGGCATAAGTCTTGAGATCCTGAATGTATAGGGGATCAGCCTCTTTGTAGAGGTCATTCAGGTGTTTCGAAATCTCGGACATTAGCTGATGCGGCTCCCCGAGGGTCGGATAGACGTATTGACGTCCAATACACAGACGGTTGTTGTACCAGCTTGAGTACACAACCTCACCATACTTGCCGGAGTAACTTGATACTCCATTGTTGAAGGATACTTTCATGTATCACTCCTATAATCAGGGGCTTTAAATTTGGTCATTCCAGTCTGCCTTCCGAGTTATGATCATTACTGATCTTACTATCTCTAACTCAGTCTGAGCAGTCGGAATTACCATCCCCTATAATCCTACGGTTTCCATTTCTCTCTAATTTGCTTCCATCATAAAACTTAATATGCGATCTGTCTGCTAACAGCCATATAAATCAGTGTATAACGAGTCCTAATTCAATCCTCTTAATTGTAATAGTGCTTGAACGCAAAACCGTAACGCGATATACTTAAAGCAATTAATGATATAGCATTTAGTTTAACTATTTTTAATGCTTGTTTTGTATCTTACTTGTAATCAATAACATACAAGTTCATTAAAAAATGTGATTATCCTTGACAAAAAAACAGCAATGGCGTTAATGTACGCATATACCCTCCTGATCTATGGCTATTGCCATAAATAATCAGTCAGGAATTAGGGAAAGGATTAATATGGAAGACCCTTTTTTTGCTAAAAGGGAAAAGAAAGGAGGTAAGGAGAATGAATGTCGTATGTCGCACAACGAGCTTAACACGCTCAAGGGATACAAGTATGTATCCTAACTTCGTCTTAACCCGGGTAAACTTATAGATGTTACCCGACTTTACTGCCTCGATCAGCCTGCAGCTGTAAAGTATATCGATGAACAGGATTCAGATGCCATCTATGTACCGGAGATCGACGCTTATATTCAGCAAGGAACTGACCAGCTTATTGAAATGACAGATGATAAGACTCTGTCTGAAATCAAGAAAGCTGTAAGGGCGATAACGTATAAACTTCAAATAGCAACGGAAAACAATGACCTTGCCGTTGCTGAGGATTGCAAGTCTCAGTTGGAGAAGTTCAATGATTACGTTTCAAAAGTTACTACTCCGCGTGGCAAGATCAAATACTTTGCAGACAGGACTCGGAGACATCAGTCTTCAGTGTATAGGGCTGTACAGCTTTATATAAAACAACTGCGCTTTATTGATGCTGCCGAAGCTGATTATATTGCAAAGCACGTAGTAATTGGAAGGGTATGCTATTGGTCTGTAGATCCAATCGATAGCCAGAGCATACTATCCGCTTAGAGAAAACGCCCCCGCTTCGGCGGGGGCATTTGTTTATTGACAAATCTTTGGCAATTTCATAGTATGTCTTTATCAACAATCGGATTACAAGGAGTGTAGAAATGTACAGCGAGGACTCATCTAATACCGGTAAACCTCAAGCCCTTCCCTTGGGCAATGATCGATTTACCCAAAGCCAATTGGACTACTTCAAGCTTAGAACCGAAGCCTATATCTCAATCTGGGAAGATACTATGCTTTGCGAGCTAATCAATTGCAATCTGTCTGACTATAGGTCTTTGTACTCAATGCGTAACGCCCTGCAAAGAGTCTATTGGGGTAATCATCTCAGAGAGGATCAGCTTTACAGGCTGATCCAGGCAGATTTGCGCATTTATACTGATCCCGACTATTCCAATATTGACAGCCAGTATCGTGATTTAATAGAAGAACTACTGGATCAGCACAATCTGATCTTCCTTTATCGAGAAAACAATCAGGAACATTACACTGATCGCGTTGAGGAAAATCCAAATATCGATTACAAGTTCTATCAGTGGCAATGCGTCCTGAATAACCTGGGCGATAACTGGGAAAATGAAGAAAAGACTAAAGACTCTCTGATCTCCAGGTGGCAACTTGACCTTTTATATAAATCCGGTAGATTGTCTAGTGAGCAGACCACTAAACTAATAGAGCTTGATAAAAAGGTAATGCTATCCCCCAATTCCATCTATATGAACCGCTTCGAGCGTAGATTTATCTATAGCTTCCTTATGTCTCAAGGTGTATTCGATCGTATGTCGAAAGAATGATGATGTTGATACCAAAATGGAATATCTAAAAAAAAGGACTTGACATCAGGTTAGATCCGAATAAATTGTAATTATCTCATCTACCATGATGTAGAAGGAGTAACGATGCCGTCTATAAATAGGCGGCATTAGCCATTTTAAAGCAGTAGTATTCCTTTAGCAGTCTTTGATGATCTCTAGATCTGTCAACTATGTAAGCTTTAATGTCCGTGGATATGCTTCTAACATGCTCTCTATCTACCCAAACTGCCCCTATCACCATGCTTTTCTGACCATCATTCTCCAGGTGGCACGATTCATCACAATAAACATTATAGACTTTACACATTGTTAAACTCCTTCTCCCATCTCCTCATCGACCTGTTTATAGAGCGGATCGATCTCTGTCTGAAGGCGGATGGTATGTGCCAGAGCAGTTACCACCTTGCAATAGTGGATTGGATCTACCACATCCTTCAAATAGTTCGTAAATAGCTGAGTATCCAAATCAGCACCTCACTCAGTGAATTTCACTTTCTTGCAATAAGTTTTACATTATATATTTGGTCAATGCCTTTTTTAGTTTTTGGGGTTACGGGTAGCGAATGTGGGAGCGACATCCTGTCGCTCTGATAGGCTGTGCGTCAGGATGACGCACCTACACAGGCTGGACAGGGATTGATTTTGAGTGAGATGTGGGAGCGAGCTCCTGTCGCTCTGATATGCAGTGCGTCGGGATGACGCACCTACAATAATGGCTTTGGGCAGCCCTCTCTCCCCTATCCCCTCTGCCTGATAGGATGCTTGTATCCTGCTTCTACCCTGCTTGAATCCTGCTTGAACAAGCATCAAACAACTGCGATATATGCACTTAGCATACCGGCACCCAATAGGCAAGCGTAAAGCACTGTCTTCTAAAGAATTGCCGGGAGATTCCCGGGCCTATCCCGGGTCTATCGCAGGTGTGGGCCTGTGGATCTCCCGGCTTGGGGCTTGCCTCTTCCCCGCACTTTCTTCAGTGAGAATAGAAAAAAAATCAGTGATGGAAGCAAAAAGCACCCAAATGGAATCCGTAATATAGTAGAACGAAATATTACGAGGTAAGAAAATGAAAGTTGCATTTCAAAATGGCATCACCGGATTCAGCGGAAGAGCGGGAGATCTGATCTTTTGCTACAACAAACTCTTTCAAACTGTCTATGCCCGGCGCAATACCTATCCTGCACGCACACAAGAAAATGAAAGGATTGGCAGGATCACCGGGCATCTCTACAAACTCCAGATATCCGAAGATTACAAAGAGGATATGAGGCTGTATCTGACGCGTTACAACGCCCTGAGGGAAAATCACAGGCAACCGCTGCCAAACTGGTCTTCCCTGTACCTGAAGCTGATGTACAAGATGGCAAAAGCGATGCCGGAGCTGGATTTGAGCACTATCACCAGGGATCAGATCCACAGCCTGGAACTACCCTGTATCAGTATCAAAAAGGCAATCGAGGCTGGGCTCTTGCCCAAAGTCCTGGGTTGGCAGCGCTACACTAATCTCTTTTAGCAGGATTTTCAAACAAAGCACTTGACAGTCCTTGCCCAGGTAAGAGCATTGACAAATATATCTGTAATGAACAGGGGAACCAATGAAAAGATTGCTCTTTATAGTGATAATTGCGATGCTGATTCTGCCGGCACTCTGCCAGATAGCGCAGATTCCGTATCTGCCGAAAAGCCCTATTGATCCGGCTGAAAGCAAAGACAATAATGAACAGACCAGAATGATCTATAGCTGGAACGGCACTTGGCAGGTGATCGGCAGGATCATTACGGATTATCAGGAGCAGGAGCCTCAAATGTCCGCTCTGGAAGAGCAGTACAGCGGAGGAATCTGGACTCCTTACCACAAGACCGAGACGCATCTGGACAATCTCCAGAGGCCATATTTGCAAAAAAACTACCTCTATAGCGGTGGTACTTGCCAGCAGAGCAGAGCCATCCATACGATCTATCAGGGCTCGGATATAGAGGAAATCAGATACTATAGCTGGTGGATCAGCGAGAGCAATCACGGGGCTCTGGATAGCAGAGTGGAAAACGTCTATAGCGGTGGACGCCTGTGGCTGGTGATCACCTATACAGTGATCGATGGCAGCCAGGAGCAGACCAGCCTGAGCAGCTATTTCTATGACAATCAAAACCGCATCAGCCTGATCGAAACGACCACCACCTATTCAGGAATTTCAGACTATACCAGAATGCATTATAGCTACAACAATCTCAACCTTTTGGCGGAGATTCTCTGTGAATACGGGAGTTCGCCTACGAGCTACTTGCAATATTACAAGTATATCTATAGCTACAACAGCCAAAACCTGTTGGCAGAACTGCTGATCCAAAACAACAGCATAGTAACAGGACTAAGATCCTGGGAAGATATGGGGCGCTTTCTCTACACCTACAATAGCATCGGGCAAAAGACAGAGTCTATCTATCAGGAAATGCACTCAAGCGGTAGCTGGATAAACCGGGATCGGGAGGTCTACACCTATCTGCCGGTGGATAATAGCGATCCGTATCTGCCTGCTCCCTTCCGCCTGAAGGCGTATCCAAATCCCTTTAGAGAGTCGGTCTCGATCGCTACCTCCCGGGATATCTCTTTTGCCAGACTTTTGGCATTTGATACAAGAGGCAGATTAGTGCGTAGCTGGAATATTGAAAATGCCATTACAGGGCATGAACTACTGCGTTGGAATGGCTGTGATAGAGATGGAAAGAGGCTTCCGAGCGGTATCTACTACTTTAGGCTGTTGGAAGGCGACCACAACGAAACCATCAGAACGATGCTGATTAACTAAGACAACGGGATATAAAGAGGATACTTATGTACCAATACATAATCAAGACGGTGATATCGGCTGTTGTAATTGTAGCTGTAAGTGAGATTTCCAAGAGATCATCTTTGATCGGCGGTATCCTCGTATCGCTGCCTGTGGTCTCCATTTTGGCACTTGTCTGGCTGTGGCTGGATACCGGGAGCAAAGAGAGCGTGGCATCCTTATCCAGGAACGTCTTTTGGATGGTTTTGCCTTCGCTGGTGCTCTTTATCAGTTTGCCTTTGCTACTCAAAAAGATGGGTTTTGGCTGGGCAATGGCGCTTTCCGCACTGCTGACAATCGGGGCGTATTATCTGATGATCCTGATCCTCAATGCTTTGGGAGTGAAGCTTTAGATAGTTTTAGCCAGATCAGACAAAGACGATCCGGGTTGACTTCAGGTATTTCTTTTCCAGGACTTTGCAATACTGCTTCATCAGATTGCGCCTGATCTCCAGATCTTTGGGCAGGGCAGGATCTTGATGGGCATCATTAATCTTTGTGCCTACCACAAATTCGATGATATCGCTATCGAGCAGGAGCTTCATCAGGCGTCGCACGGCATTATCCGGCATAGTGTCGAGATTGGCATCTTCTTCCAGGGCAGAGAGGCAGCGGGAGAGGGTGATCGTACCCTCGGTCACCAGATCAAATCCTTTCATCGTGGCTGTAGGCGGAATCTCTGAATTGGTGCGTAATTCACGCAGGTTGACCTTGATATTGGTGCCTAGTTCGCGAGCCAATATCGCGGCGGTTGTGCCTCCGCAGATTACCTTCTTGCCGGTAAATTCCTGAGCCAGCTCGGCGAGGATGGGATCGTGTTCCTTTTTGTAGGGAGGTCCTGTAAAGACCAGGGTGCGGCGGGGATTACGCAGGTAGAGGGCAGCGCAGGTAATATCGTCTGCAGCCTTGTTACCATCGTATTCGCGGGCTTTTTGGGCGATGATCTTGCTGATTTCTCCGGCGGAGAGGCGGGGATTGCCGGTGATCAGATCCCGGATGTAGTCCTCAACGCGTTTCTCCTGCCAGCCCAGCGGCAGATGCGGCAGTCCCATACCGGATTGGCTCACGCCATCCGAGTAATAGATAATGCGGTCTTCCGGCTGTAGCTCCAGTTCCGAGTAGTAGAGGTGGCTCTTGCGGAAGCTCTTGATGGGTATTTCCTGCTTTTCCACCTTGATCAATTCGCCGTTGCGGATGAGCGCGTACGGAGGATTGTCGTGTTCTATGATCCTTACTTTGCCATCGAAACCGGCATCGATAATGGTGAAAGTGCTATAGCCGATGTGGCGGTAGGAGCAGACGGGAAGGGTCTCGAGGATCACCTCGGCTGCACGTTTGATATCCATTCGTGAGCTGATAAAACCGGCAGCCATAGTGGTCGTCAAAGTGGCAAGCACACTGGCTTTGATCCCGCTGCCCAGGCCATCGGCAAGCACGCTTACGATGCGATCCGGGGTCTTGATGCTATAGAAACTATCACCACAGGACTGGTATCCGTGTTTGCAGATCTGGTAATAATCGGCTTCGAGAAAGTAATCCGGCATCATTAATCCTTTGAGGAAAAGCTCTGCACGATGGAAGAGAGCAGGACTTCGCTATCGGCTGCGTTTTCCCCCAGAAGAAAGGCTATCTGCTGGACGGTTGTGAGGTTTTTGCGCATCACTTCCTGAGCCTTTTCGATGATCTGTTCACGCTGGATCACAGGCTCAGTGATGTCCTGGAGAATACCGCCCAGTAGCAGGTGTTTTTGGATGGAAAAGAGGGTAAGTCGAATGATCTTGCCACCAAAGCGGATATCCTGTATCTTGACCTCTGTGCCTTCGCGAATGGCATCGGCAAAGAGATTGTGAAAGGGAATCAGTCGTTCCAGATAGGCACCTTCCAGATCCGGATCGGCAATACCCACGATCTCTGCGTCTCCTCCAATGATATTGATGAAGGGAGCATTGGATTCTATTATCTTGAGGTTTTCATCTACGATCACGACTCCGGAGGGCATTGCCTTGATCAGGGCTGCGGCTTTGTTCTGAGCCAGCTTTCGCAGGTAGGAAACGCACATTGCGGGCTCGGCTTTGGCTTCGATCAAGGCAGAGGCGAAATCCTTGCAGGTATCATATCCACAGCCTCCGCAATTGAGCTCGTCCTCTCCCCTCTTCTTGCCAATGCGAAGCAGGGCTTCGGCAATCTCTGCCTTGGTGTGCTGCTCCTGAACGATCTCGCGGCTGGCATAGATTGCGCTGATATCCAGAGGGGCTACTTGAGATAAGGTTGAGGAGGGAGGAGTCTCTATCTGGACACGGTAGCGCTTTTGGGCAGTAGAGCCGCGTTTGGTAACGCCAGGGCCATTGACGCAGCCACCGGCACAAGCCAGGGCTTCGATGAAGATTGGACGATCAATCGGAAAGCTGTCGAGTTCTTCCAATGCCTGCGTGATTTCCTGTACTCCGGAAAAGCTCATAAAGAGAGTGTCTTCGGGTGGATTACAGCATTTGATGCCATCGATCATACCGCCATCGATGGGATAGAGTCCGCCTTCGGCAGCGCTAGTGGGAACAAAGCTTTGTCCGGAAACAAGCTTTGTCCAATCCAGGCTTTTGAGATTGAACCAGCGCCTTAGATCGGCAAAGGTGAGCGAGACATCAAAGATATCTTTGGTTTCATTCTTCTTTGCTACGCAAGGGCCTATGAAGACGATCCCGATCTCTGCTCCATAGGTGTTTTTGAGTAGCTTGCTGTGGGCTTGCAGAGGCGAGACCACTGGCGTGATATACTTCACAAGATGCGGATAATACTGCTCTATCAAGTGAATTACGCTGGGACAAGCGGAGGATATCTGGATGCCTGCACCCTCTTCACGCAAGAGAGCTGCGCAGGCAGCTGAAACCACCTGCGCACCCAAGGCTGTCTCCGATACTCCGGCAAAACCAAGCTCCATTATTGCTGCAATCAGCTTTTGGCTGTCTATCCCGCTGAATTCTGTGCGAAAGGATGGAGCCAGCGAGACATAGACTTGCTCTTTGGACTTCAGCAGCTTGATCGCATCACCCAGGTCGTTGCGTATCTTCTTTGCACCCACTGGGCAGACTTCTGTGCAGTGACCACAGAGGATACAGGCTTCGGGGATTACTTGTGCGCTGCCATCGACTACCCGGATGGCTTTGACCGGGCAGCCTCGAACGCACTTGTAACAATCCTGGCATTCGGTCTTTTCGGTGTATATCGGTTTCAGTTTATTCATAACTGTAGCAGTTCTTTATCCAGTATTGCCGGCAAGTCCTCGGAGTGAACCTCGTGGTAGGGATTGCCGTTGATTGAGAGATTGGGTCCTTTGGAGCATTCGCCCATGCAGAGCGAACCTTCTATATGGACGCTTTCACTAAGACCTTTGGTTCTAAGGTACTCCTCTATCACCTTGAGGTTTTCTCTGTTTTCCCTAGCAAAGCAGGAACTTCCCATGCAGATATGGATGGTCTTCATTAGTCCCTCACAGAGGCTTCTTTGCTGATCAGTTCCTTAATCTCTGCTAGTTTGGCATGGTGAATCACTTTGTCGCCAATACTGATGGTCGGGCCTTTGTCACATTGCTCGCTGCAGAAGGTGGCACCTATATCAAAGCGATTGCCCCAAGCATTCTCCTCGACCATTTGAAGGGTCTTGGCAAGGATGTCCTGAGAACCACGCAGATAGCAGGAGGTACCTACGCAGACGCGAACCTTGCAACGATCCTCACTGCCTGTGCCGGAAAGGCTCAGCTCGTCATCATCGATACGTTTACGATGTTTGTAAGCAGTATGCAGCAGTTCGTGTGCCTTGTGGCTATTGGGCTTGTCCAATAGAGCATCATAGAGCTCTGTAATAAAGGGATTGTCCTGAGCTCTGTGCATAGGCATAGTCTTGTCAGCGTGATAAATTGACGTAGTACGATCCTTACGCTGCTTTTGGGATTGGACAATTGGCTGTCCTGCTCCGCCTGTGCAACCTCCCGGGCAAGCCATCACTTCAACGATATCATAATGTGTTTCTCCATTGACTATCTTGTCGCATAGCTCTTGTGCATTGCGAAGTCCATGCACTACAGCCATCTTGAGATTACCATCAGCAAGGCTGGCTTCACGCAGACCGGAACTACCACGTACTTCTTGCAGTACGATGCTTTCGGGTACAGGAATATCAAATTTGTCTGCAGCATATCGAAGTACTGCTTCGCTTACTCCACCGCTATTGCCAAAGATCACTCCGGCTCCGGTGGCAAAGCCCATTGGCAGATCCATTGATTCAGGCTCTAGTCCACCCAGATCGATACCTGCTTCTTTGATCATTCTGCCCAATTCCTGAGTTGTAAGCACCACATCAACATCAGCGATGCCTTCGTGAGTAAACTCAGGACGCTTGCATTCATACTTCTTGGCGGTGCAAGGCATTATTGAAACTATAAAGAGCTTCTCTTTCTCTACCTTGAGCAGCTCCGGCAAGCGTTCTTTGGCAATTGCTCCAAACATCTGCTGGGGAGAGCGGCAACTGGAGAGATTGCCCAGGAGCTGGGGATAGCTTTGCTCTGCATACTTCACCCAGGCAGGGCAGCAGGATGTGAAAATCGGGAGCTTTTCGCCCTTGGCCTTACGAGAGATAAACTCATTTGCTTCTTCGATCACAGTAAGATCGGCAGAGAAAGCTGTATCAAAGACCTTCTCAAAGCCCAATATCCGCATTGCAGCGACCATCTTACCAGTCGTGATGTCTCCGGCTGGGAGATTGAACATCTCGCCCAAGGCTACTCGCACAGCGGGTGCAATCTGAGCAACTACGTATCTGTCATTGCTGTGGATAGCATCCCAGACTTGGGGAATATGGCTCTTGACTGTAATAGCACCGGTGGGACATACAGCAGCGCACTGTCCGCAATTGACACAATCCACCTGGGATAAGCTTTTGCCATAGGCTGCAGCTACATTGACGTTTTGACCACGAGCCGCAAAGTCTATCGCGCCTATGCCTTGAATCTCATCGCAGAACCTTACGCAATCACCACAGAGTACGCATTTATTGGGATCTCTTACTAGTGATTCGCTACCGAGATCTTTGGGCTTGCGCTCACGTGTCTGACGAAAACGAACCTTGTCTATCGATAGTCTGTTTGAGATATCACGCAGTTTGCAATCAGATGCACGACTGCACTTTGTGCATTCCTGATCGTGATTGGCAAGCAGCATCTCGACGATAGTTTTACGCAGCTTGAGAATCTGATCTGTATGCGTCTTGATCCGCATTCCTTCAAAAGGCTCCGTAGAGCAGGAAGTCACCAAACCTCTTCCCTCCAGCTCGACCATACAAAGCCTGCAAGCACCATAGATACTGAGCTCACTGTGGTAACAAAAGGTCGGAATCTCGATATGTGCCTTGCGAGCCAGGGCAAGGATATTGGTCTCGCCTTCCCAAAGGACAGGCCGGTCATTTATATAGATGTATTTGTCCATTATTATCTCCCCTTATTAGCTGATGGCTTTGAACTTACAGGTGCTTACGCAAGCACCGCACTTGATGCAGACCAGCGGATCGATACTATGCGGCTGTTTTACTTCACCGCTGATCGCGCCAACCGGACAGACTCTCTTGCAAAGGGTGCAGCCCTTGCAAATCTCCGGATCAATAGAGATCGGAGTGAGAGCTTTGCAAGAACGAGTAGGGCAATACTTTACCTTGACGTGAGCTTCGTACTCATCGCGGAAATAGCGCAGTGTGGAGAGCACAGGATTGGGTGCTGACTTGCCAAGCCCGCAAAGGGAAGTGATCTTCACCGCTTCACCGGCTTCCTGCAAAAGCTCCAAAGTCTCCTCCGTAGCTTCTCCGGCTACCACATCTTCCAGCATCTCGAGCATCTGTCGTGTGCCTTCACGGCAGGGCACGCACTTCCCGCAGGATTCGTGCTGAGTAAAGGTCATAAAGTAGCGGGCAGTCTCGACCATACAGGTGCTGTCGTTCATCACGACCATACCACCTGAGCCAACCATCGCACCAATAGTACCCAGTGAATCAAAATCCAGAGGGAAATCCAGATGTTCGCGAGTAAGGCAACCACCGCTGGGACCGCCTATTTGCACTGCTTTGAAGGCATCGTTGTTGATCTTGCCATCTTTATCAAGGACGCCACCGCCAATCTCAAAGACGATCTCACGGATAGTCGTGCCAAAGGGAACTTCGATCAGTCCTGTATTGGCAACGTGTCCGGTAAGAGCAAAGGTCTTTGTGCCGGGAGATTTGGCTGTGCCAACACTGCGGAACTTATCCACTCCCTGTTGCAAGACGATAGGCACAAGGGCAAGGGTCTCAACGTTGTTGATCACAGTCGGCTTGCCAAAGAGTCCTTTCTGAGCAGGGAAAGGCGGCTTGGGATTGGGCATTCCACGCTTGCCTTCGATTGATGCCAGGAGAGCTGTTTCTTCTCCGCAGACAAATGCACCGGCACCTTCCATCACATTGATGCGAAAGCCTTTACCACTGCCAAAGACGTCGTCGCCCAGGATACCGTAATCTTCGGCAATCTTGATCGCTTTGCGGATACGTGTGCAAGCCAGCGGATACTCCATACGGACATAAACATAGCCTTCATCAGCACCGATAGCTCTGGCTGCAATCATCATTCCTTCGATCACGCTGTGGGGATTGCCTTCCAGGATAGATCTATCCATAAAAGCACCCGGATCACCTTCGTCTCCGTTGCAAACCACATACTTCTTTTCGTTGTCTTCACGACGGGCAAAATCCCACTTTAATCCTGTGGAAAAGCCACCGCCGCCACGTCCACGCAAGCCGCTATCCTGATAGAGCTTGCAGAGTTCTTCCGGGCTGTATTTGGTGTAGGCATCACGAGCGGAAAAGTAACCGCCATGCGCAATGTATTCACTGATATTCTCAGGATCAACGTGCCCGCAATCCTTGAGCCCGGTACGGCTTTGGCGCGTGTAAAAAGGTATCTCGGCTGTGCCTTTGTAGGCCTTGCCGCTCACCGGATCGTGATATAGCAAGCGCTCGATCAGCTCATCCCTGAGGATTGATTTCTCTACAATCTCTTCTGTATCTTCAGGTTTCACGTGGCCATACATAATACCTGCAGGCTCAATTGTGACCAGCGGACCTACCTGGCAAAAGCCCTGGCAACCGCTACCGACCATATAGACATCGTGATCCTTGTGATCGGTGTGATCATCAGATTTGAGCGATACAGTAATATCCAGGCCTCTGAGGGCGATAGAGTTTTTGAGGCTCTCAAAGACTTTGAGCGAACCATTGGCAATACAACCGGTTCCTGCGCAGACCACTATACGCTTCTTGCAGCGTGCACGAGCTTCATTGTAGGCATCGCGAATTTGTTCCAGCTTAGGCATTTTCCTTCTCCTCTGCTTCGATTTTAGCGATCAGTTGTAAAGCCTGCTCAGGCGTAACCTGACCGTGTACCTCGTCATCAACAACCAACACGGGCGCCAGACCGCAAGCTCCCAGGCAGGAGACGGTCTCAAAAGTGTACATCATATCGTCTGTGGTGATCTTCTTGGGCGTAAGATTGAGCTTTGCCCGGATCGCATCGATCACAGCGGAAGAACCACGCACGTGGCAGGCAGTACCATCACACATCTTTAGGATATGCTTACCTTTGGGCTCGAGAGAAAAGTGGCTGTAAAAGGTAGCCACGCCATAGAGACGGGCTGGAGAGACGCCCAGGGAAGTAGCGATAAAGGTCATCACTTCCTGAGGCAAATAGCGGTATTCTTCTTGCACCGCCTGCAAAATCGGGATGATCTTGGTCTCGCTGCGTTCAAAGCGATCCAGAATCTCCATCACCTTGTTGAAGCTGTGAGCTGCTGCGTAAGTCGCACTCATTGTTACTCCTGTATCTATTTTTTAATGATTTATTAAGACGTACTTTTAGAACCAAGGTAAAACTTGTGATTTGGCTCGGAACCTGCGACTATGCTATATCAAGTCCCGGGGAGCAGTATTGTAAAGCTTTTCAGCAACTCTGCGCGATAAGACGGCAAGAGAAGCGCTCATATCGATGTTTTCGACTATGATCTCGGTTGGTAGCTCCAGCTTGACCGGAGTAAAATTCCAAATGGCGATAACGCCGTTTTCAACCATCAGATTTGCCACTTCCTGCGCTGCTTCGGCAGGAGTCGTAATAATCCCGATATGGACGTGCAATCTGGATAAAAGATTAGTAAACTTGTCCATTCCATAGATCGGGATGCCATGCAGATATGAACCAGTGGCTTCAGGCTTGGCATCAAAGGCGGCAATAATGCGCAGCCCCTTGCGACTAAGCTCCGAATATCCCATCAATGCCTTGCCCAGATGACCTACGCCTACCAGGAAGCAGGAGCTAACATCATTCCAATTGAGACATTGCTCGATGGCATTGATCAGATCGTCGATGCGATGGCCAACCTTGGGCGTGCCGACCACACCTGTGTAAGCCAGGTCTTTGCGAACCTGCGTCATATGTACATCGGTAAAGACCGCTATCTTGGTAGCAGTAACGGTTCTGATCCCGGTCTTCTTGAGCTGGTATAGAGTCTCAAGATACTTGGGCAATCTCTTCAGAGTCAAAATCGGTATCGAATCCATCTTTTATCCTCGCTTCTGGGCGTTATCAATAATCTGTTATCGATATTTCTGTATCGACTAAATCTGTCAAGATAATTCTACTCTCTTTTTATCGACTTACTCGTAATGCTATAATATAGCAGTGTTATAGAACGGCACTTTTCTCGATCATTAGTCTTTCAATCTGCATTGACTAATTATGACTAACACTACTATCTCTACTCTCTGCCCCCTATCCTTTATGAAGCAGATGCAGGGAGCAGGCAAGCACCAAGCCGGGAGATCCACAGGCCTACGCCTGCGATAGACCCGGGATAGACCCGGGAATCTCCCGGCAATTCCTTAGGAGACAGTACTTTAGCCTTGCCTCTTGGGTGGTATGATGCTAAACGTATATACAACAGTCGTTTGATGCCTGTTCATACAGGGTTCAAGCAGGGTACATACAGGGTAGAAGCATCCTACAGGCATGATACGAAGCAGGGAAAATGCCGCAAAGCCAGACCCGTAGATCACTTCAAAGCTATCGCAGAGCCACGTTTGTATCATATCCTATACCTTCTTCCGCCACATAGGGGAAAATAGGGCTTGACAAAGAGGCTTTGATCCGCGTAGAATGAAAAAAGTTACAAATCACTGTTGTTGAGGATGATGCTTATGAAGATGGAAGAACTGAACTATTATTATAACAAGTTCAAATTCGGTGAGGACATATTCCACCAGTTGATGCAGAAGCGTGTGCGGGACATCCTGTTGGTTTCAACGTTTTACGATGCATTTATCTTTGAACAGGATGGCAGACTTTCGGAGCAAATCTTTGGCGAATACCGTCAGCTCAATCTTACTACAGCACCGCGCATAACCAGCGTTCCGACCGGTGAGGATGCCCTCGAAATCCTCAAGAAGCAGAGCTTTGATCTCGTGATCACAATGATGCGTATAGGTGATATCGGGCCATTTCAACTCGCAAAAGAGATCAAGTCCAAACAGCCGGATTTGCCGGTTTTGCTGCTTCTAAATGTCGCATCTGATTACGTAATCTGGGAGAATCATACCGAAGACAGGCAGTATATCGATGACGTTTTCCTCTGGAACGGTGATACGAAGCTGTTTTTGGCAATGGTCAAGAACGTTGAAGACCAGATGAACGTGGCTTTTGACACAGCTCACGGATTGGTACGTGTGATCCTGCTGGTCGAAGATTCGCTGCATTATTACTCCCTGTTTTTGCCTTCTCTGTATTCTGTGATAATGAAGCAGACACAGCGGTTGATCGAAGAAGAAGTAAGCGATATCAACAAAAGGCTCAGGATGCGTATCCGTCCCAAGGTGCTATTGGCGCACGATTACGAAGAAGCAGTCGAGCTTTATGACCGTTACAAGGAATATATGCTCTGTGTGATCTCTGATATCCGCTACAAAGTAGGCGGAGAGGTCGATCCCAAGGCTGGTTTCAAGCTAATTGATCACGTGGTCAGCAGCAATTCTGAGCTACCCATCATCCTGCAGAGTTCTGAGGATGAAAACGAAGAGCCAGCCAGAGCCAAGGGTGCGCATTTCCTGAACAAAAACTCCAAGCATCTATTTTCTGATCTTAGGGCTTTTATGGTTTATAATCTGGGTTTTGGCAATTTTATCTTTCGTAGCGCGGATGGCTCGGTTATCGATGAAGCTGCCAATATCGCGGAATTTGAGGAGAAAATCCTCACCGTGCCCGAAGAGACCATAGTTTTTCACAGTAAGTTCAATCACTTTTCAAACTGGCTGATAGCCCACGGTGAAGTACAGATTGCCAAGCGCATCAGGCCGATGAAGATAGATGACTTCTCCAGCAAAGAGGAGCTAAGACAGTTTCTGCATCATACCTTCAGGACGGTTAGAATAGATAAAAACCGGGGAAAGATCATCAATTTTGATGCAGTCTCGCTGGCGGAGATGAACCAGATTATCAGGCTGACAGAAGGTTCTCTGGGTGGTAAAGGGCGCGGTCTGGCATTTCTCAATGCTTTGCTTTGCACGATGGATTACGAACGCAAATACGAGAATATCTCGATCTCTCTGCCCTCCACCGCAATCATTGGAACTAATGAATTTGATAGTTTTGTGGAATCCAACAATATCCAGGAAAAGGTGGTCGGCAAGACTGATGATGAGATAGATTGCATCTTTATTGCCGGGAAACTTTCCAGGCAATTGGTGGAAAGACTGCAGATATATCTGGATCATATCCACTATCCCGTGGCTGTGAGATCTTCTTCGCTATTGGAAGATTCTCAGGCTCAGCCTTTGGCAGGTGTTTACCGCACCTTTATGCTGCCTAATAATCATAATGATCCGCATTACCGTCTGGTGCAATTGATGAATGCGATCAAGCTGGTCTTTGCTTCGGTCTATCTGTCTGATGCCAGGGCATTTCTGGAAGCTCTGAATTTTAAGGCGGAAGAAGAAAAGATGGCGGTGATTATTCAGGAAGTGGTGGGTAGTCCCAAAGGTGAAAACTATTACTATCCCCAAATTTCGGGCGTGGCTCAATCTTATAACTTCTACCCCACCTCGCATATGCAGCATACGGATGGAATAGCCAATATTGCTTTGGGATTGGGCAAATCAGTGGTTGAAGGAAAGCTGAATTTCCGCTTTTGCCCCAAGTATCCGGAGACTGAAATGCTGCCCCAGATGGAGATGATGCGTACAAGTCAAAAGGAGTTTTATGCCCTTGATCTCTCCAGAAGCGATTTTGACCTCAAGAAAGGCGAGGAGATTACTCTCGCCAAGCTCTTGATCAAAGATGCGGAGCAGCACAATGTACTAAGGTACATCGCCTCGGTGTGGGATTTTGAAAACTACCGGCTCACAGATAACCTTGATGAGAAGGGAATGAAGGTGCTTACCTTTGCCGGGATATTGAAGTATAACTACTTCCCACTTGCCAAGATAGTCGAGGAACTGCTGGAGATTGGAGAGATCGCCCTGGGTATCCCGGTCGAGATTGAGTTTGCCGTCAATCTGGAATATGATTCGATTCATAATCATAAGCCTACCTTCTATATTTTGCAGATCAGACCTCTTTCGGTGAATACGGATGCCTATCGGATCGATGCGGAGAAGTTGGTGAAGAATGAGCTTTTGATGTACACTGAGCATGGGATGGGCAATGGTGTTATCGATGATCTTTATGATGTAGTTTTCCTTGATCCCAATTGTTTTGACAAGACAAAGACGGTCGAGATGCAGGCTGAGATCGAGCGATTCAACGAGAAGATGGCTCGGGAAGGCAAGCGTTATATGTTGATCGGTCCCGGTAGATGGGGTTCCAGAGACCGTTTCCTGGGGATACCGGTGCGTTGGCCTCAAATCAACCGTGCCAAGGTTATCCTGGAGACTGGGCTGAGTGATTTTATTGTTGAAGCGAGCCAGGGAACACACTTCTTCCACAATCTGGTAGCGATGAATGTGGGCTATTTTACGATTCCATATGTATCACAGACAGACTTTGTGGATTGGAACTGGCTCTTGGATCAGGAGGAGATAGAGCGAGGTAACTACTTTGTACATTTGGCTTTTAAGAAGCCATTGATAGTGAGAATGGATGGAAAGACTGGACTGGCGGTAATCCACAAAGTGTAGTAGGCAGCAGGCAATGATCAATTCGAATTATTGGTCAGCAGAACTGGAAAGGCTGGAGCAGCTAATGCCTTATCGCGTTCAGCACGTCCTGCTGATTGCGTCCTTGTACGATTCATTTGTGTTTGAGGTCGATGGTTTCCTGGCAGAGCAAGTGGCATCAGACTTTTATTTGCTCAATCTCAGTACTCAGCCGGGTATCTTTCACGCATCGGGCACTGAGGGTGCGCTCAAGCTGCTTGAGTTGGAAAAGATCGATATAGTGGTCGTGCATCTGGCTTCGATGCGCACAATCGCACTTGAGCTTTTACGCGCTGTCAAGGACAAGTATCCCGATACACCGGTCTTTTTCCTCCTGGGAGCGCCGCTGGATCTGATGTTTGTCGAGAATCACATCCCAGATCTGGCTCCGGTAGATGATTTCTTTTATTGGAATGGTGATTCAAAGCTATTTCTGGCTATGATCAAGCTCTGGGAAGAGCATCAGAATCTGCAGCACGATACATCTCTGATGCAAGTACCTGTGATCCTCGTGATTGAGACCTTTATACCTTATTACTCACAGTTTTTACCGTTATTTTTGGAGCTTATACTGCAATTGAACCAGTCTGTGATCAGAGGAGAGCATCAGGATGTAAACAAAGCTCTCTATATGAAAGCCAGGCCGAGGGTGATACTCTTGCACGACTACCAGACAGCGGTCGAGACCTATGAGAAGTATAGCGGGAATGTGATCGGTATTATCAGCAATATCAATTACGATCACCGGGCTCAGACGGATCGTGATGCGGGACTCAGGCTCCTGCAGTATATCCGTAAACGCAAGCCCACTTTGCCATTTCTCTTGCAGTCATTCAACCCTATGTATAGGGATATCGTTACAGCCAGCGAAGGTGACTTCCTCTACAAAGACTTGCCCGGCCTGAGGGTGCAAGTCAAGAGATGGCTGGAATCGGAGGTCGGATTTGGCAGATTTGTCTTTAGGGGTGCTGATCACGTCAAGATCGATGAAGCAGGAACTTTGATTGGTTTTGTGCATAGATTAAGTGTAATCCCGGATGATTCTTTGGAATATCACTATCGTGGGGGACATATCTGTAATTGGCTCAAGACTCACGCAGAGCTTGCTTTGGCGGAGTATATCGGAGGCTTGAAGGATTACCAGTCGGTTTCGCAACTGAGAGATGACTTATGCGAGGCTTTCAGTTCACTGATCTCATTCCGCAGAAGGGAAAAGATCCAGGATTGGAACGAAGAAGCTGATCTGCAGATGAATCTGATCTACAAGATCGGAGATGATTCGATCGGAGGTAAAGGACGCGGGCTGGCATTCCTGAATGTGATGCTAAATCGCTATAGCGAGATCTGCGAGAAGTATCCCGGAGTCAATATCAGCGTGCCGGTTGCGGCTATCCTTGCCACAGGTGAGTTTGATAAGTTTATCAATGCTAATCCAATGCTTCAGGGAATTGGGACAAGGGACGATCTGACTGATAAAGAGATCGATGAGCTCTTTCTGGAGTGTACTATACCCTATGATACGTTACAGATACTAAGCCAGGTAATTGAACAAACGAGATATCCTCTGGCTATCCGTTCCTCCAGTGTACTTGAGGATTCCATTACCAATCCTTTTGCGGGAGTCTTTAGAACCTTTCTGATCCCCAATAGCCACACCAAGGATGAGCTCAGGCTGCAACAACTTATTCAGGCTGTAAAGCTCGTTTATGCCTCAATGTATCTGAAAGGAGCACGCGTCTATCGAGAATCGCTAAGGATACCATCCCGCGAGGAAAAGATGGCAGTGATTATACAGAAAGTGGCAGGCTCTATGCATGGGGATTACTTCTACCCTTTGGTCTCCGGAGTAGCTCAATCATACAATTACTATCCCAGTACCAATATGAAGCACGAGGATGGAGTCGTTACCTTATCAACAGGCCTGGGTAAGACAGCGGTGGAACGGGAGCGTACATTTGCTTTTTGCCCCAGGTATCCCAATAAAGATATGTTTACAGCTATCAATATTGTGGAGGGAGCTCAGAGAAGACTCTATGCCATTATGCCGGAGAAGAGGGATTTTGATCTGCGCAGCGGAGAAGATTCATCTCTGGGGAGACTGAGGATTTCTCAAGCGCTTTTAGAGAATGAACTGGAACTGCTTTCCTCCGTATGGGATCACGATAACAAGGAGTTTATAGCTGGTAAATACGCCAAAGGGCCTCGCGTGATAACATATCGATCATTGCTCCATTACAGGCAGTATCCACTTGCTGATATACTAAAGGACTTTCTGGAGCTTGGCAGGCTGGTGATGGGTTGCGAGATCGAGATGGAATTTGCCTTTGATGTAGATAGCCGAAGATCCGAAGCAAGCTTTTATCTATTGCAGATACGACCGATCACAGTAAGTCAAAAGCTCTACTCCAGCTCTCTTGAGCATTGGGCAGCCAAGCGAGAGCAGTTGCTGGCATTTTCTTCTTATGCCTTGGGAAGCGAGATGGATGAAGAGCTGGATATAATTGTGTATATACACCCATCCAAGTTTGACATTATCAAGACAGAAGAGATAGCAGCAGAGCTGGAAGATATCAATCAACAGCTCAAAGCAATGGACAAGAAATACATCCTGGCAGGAGCAGGCAGGTGGGGCTCCAGTGATAGATTTCTGGGTGTGCCCGTGGCGTGGAGTCAGATCTCAGCAGCTAAACTCATTATTGAAGTAGTGCTTCCCAATATGTCTATAGAAGCCTCTCACGGCTCTCATTTTTTCCATAACCTCTTCTCAATGAATGTAGGCTATCTAACGATTTGGGACAAGGCAGCTAAAGACTTTATCGACTGGGATGCAATGGAAGAAATGGAGCCCTTGATCACAGGCAAGTATATCAGTGTGTGTAAATATAAAGCAAGTCTCAAGATTTTATTTGACGGAAAGAACGCAGTCATATTAAAGTGAACAGCGTGTGTATGTATTGAAAAGAACCGTGTATAACGTAAAAATAACACAGGAGGTATGTGTTTATGACAATGCACGAATTTCTGCATCAGGTATCGGCTAAGAATGCCGATCAGCCTGAATTTATCCAAGCAGTAACCGAAGTGGTCGAGACGATCTGGGATGTCTATGAATCCAATCCCCAGTATCGCAAAGCCAAGATCCTGGACAGGATTGTCGAGCCTGAACGGGTGATTATCTTCAGAGTACCATGGCAAACCGACAGTGGTGAAGTAATGGTAAACCGTGGTTATCGTGTGGAGTTCAACGGTGCAATCGGGCCTTACAAGGGCGGATTACGCTTTCACCCCAGCGTCAACCTTGGTATCTTGAAGTTTCTGGGCTTTGAACAGATCTTCAAGAACAGCCTGACTACTCTTCCCATGGGCGGAGGTAAAGGTGGTAGTGACTTCAATCCCAGAGGTCGTTCTGATGAAGAAGTGATGAGATTTTGTCATTCCTTTATGCTGGAGCTCTTCCGCCATATCGGTCCTGACACTGATGTCCCCGCAGGAGACATTGGAGTTGGTAAGCGCGAGATTGGTTTTATGTATGGAATGTACAAGAAGATTCGCAACGAAGCCACAGGCGTCTTCACCGGTAAAGGACTGGAATGGGGCGGCAGCCTGATCCGTCCTGAAGCAACAGGCTTTGGTACTGTTTATTTCGCAGAAGAAATGCTCAAGACCAAAGGACAGAGCTTCGATGGCAAGACCGTCCTGGTCTCAGGCTCCGGAAACGTATCCCAATATGCGATCCAAAAGGTTAACCAACTTGGCGGAAAAGTCGTAACAGCCTCCGATTCAGACGGTTTCATCTACGATCCCGATGGAATTAAGGGTGAGAAGTGGGAATATCTGCTGGATCTCAAGAACGTCAAACGCGGTCGTATCAGCGAATATGCAGATGAATTTGGCGTAAAATACTTCCCGGGAGCACGTCCCTGGAGTATCGAAGGTCAAATTGCACTTCCCTGTGCCACACAAAACGAGATCAACGGTGAGGAAGCCCGCACATTGATCAAGAATGGATGTATCTGCGTATCCGAAGGTGCAAATATGCCGACCACTCCCGAAGGCGTCGAAGTTTACCTCGATTCCAAGATACTGTATGGTCCCGGTAAAGCTGCCAATGCTGGTGGTGTGGCTACTTCCGGTCTGGAGATGACTCAGAACTCAATGCGTATCTCCTGGTCAAGAGAAGAAGTCGATGCCAAGCTCCACGGGATTATGAAAGCAATCCACCAACAATGCGTTACTTACGGCAAGGATGGTGACTTCATCAATTATGTCAAAGGCGCAAACGTAGCCGGATTTATCAAAGTAGCAAACGCTATGATGGATCAAGGCATAGTATAATAAACTTGTGAACTGGCTATCCGGGAACTCCGGTTCCCGGATAGTCTTATATGGATGATATGAAGAGTAAAGCAATTAACGAAGCAGGTATTCTGGCAGCTCTGCAAGAGCGCGTCAAAGAACTCGATTGTCTATACCAGATTGGCGATATAGCACAACAGCCTGATCTGGAGACACGTGAAATACTCAGCAGGATAATCAGTATTATCCCTGCAGCAATGCAATATCCCCATCTCGCCGGAGCAAGACTGATGCTGGATGGAAACGCCATCAGTAGCCACACAGTAGTTCAAGGTCCTGTCCAAATCAGCGCTGATATCTTTGTGAACTACATCAACCGTGGCATACTGGAAGTCTTTTATCAAAGCGAGTCCGATGGCTCTCTACCAAGCTTTCTCCCGGAAGAAGAGCGCTTGCTGAATACGATTGCCAAGCAAATCTCGCTGGTGATCGAGCGCCGCAGCGTAGAAGAATACAATAGCAAACTGCAAGAACAGCTCAGACACGCAGACAGATTGGCCACGATAGGTCAGTTAGCTGCAGGAATTGCTCACGAGATCAATGAGCCTCTTGCTACAATTATGGGCTATGCCCAATTGATCGATGAGGAAGAAGACATCTCTCAGCAGGTCAAACAAGACACAGGGCGCATCATTAGCGCCGCCTTGCATGCCCGGGAAGTAATCCGTAAACTGATGCTTTTCTCGCGGCAGGTTCCCCCGAATAAGGTGGAACTAAATCTGAACAAAGTTATCACCGATGGCTTCTACTTTTTGGAAAGCCGTTGCGAAAGACAATCCATAGAGATTGAAAAAGATCTTGATCCTGCCAATCCCACCATTGTAGCCGATGCCAGCCAGATTCATCAGGTGATGGTCAATCTGGTAGTAAACGCTATGCATGCGATGCCAGAAGGCGGAAAGCTCACTTTGCGTACCAAACAACTGAAAGACTCCGTCCTCTTCAGTGTAGCTGACACAGGCACGGGGATGACTGACGAGATCAAAAGCAAGGTCTTTATACCATTTTATACTACGAAGGACATCAATCAAGGCACAGGGCTGGGGCTCTCTGTGGTTCACGGCATTATTAGCAGCCACAACGGCAAAATCGAGGTGGATAGCAAACTGGGTAAAGGCAGCATTTTTAACATCTATTTTGAGGTAAGACATGCCTGACAACAAGACTCCGATTCTGATCGTGGATGATTCAATTGATACTCTGGAGATGATAGCCCGAAAGCTCAATTCGCATGGCTTTAGCTGCTATAGTGCCCAAAGCGTGGAACGGGCTCTTGATATACTTGGCAAGACCGAGATTGATCTTGTTTTGACAGATTATAAGATGCCTAAACACAGCGGATTGGACTTGATCCGCCACCTCAGGGATCATCATCCTAATACGCGTGTGATAATGATTACAGGCTATCCGACCATTGAAGGAGCAGTAGAGGCTGTGAAGTTTGGAGCTGAAGAATATCTTACAAAGCCATTTACAGATGAGGAGTTGTTCGGCGCTATCAGCAGTGCCCAAGCCAAGATATTGCAGCAAAAGATCGCCACCAAGCCTCATTCCACCCAGGGCAATCCTTATGGAATGATCGGCTTATCAACTCCAATGACCAAGGTTTACAATAGCATCAAGAAATCAGCAGCAAACAACGCCACCGTACTGATCAGCGGTGAAAGCGGAACCGGTAAGGAACTGGTTGCCAGAGCTATCCACTACAATTCCAAACGTAGCAAAGCTCCTTTTGTGCCTGTCAATTGTGGTGCTATTCCCGAAACGCTGCTCGAAGCAGAGTTATTCGGCTACACAAAGGGATCTTTTACCGGAGCAACCGAGACCAGAGCCGGCTATTTCCTCACTGCGGATGGAGGTACGATCTTCCTCGATGAAATCAGTGAAACCTCCCTATCGATGCAGGTCAAGTTACTCCGGGTTCTGCAAGACAAACAGGTCACTATGATCGGCTCAAAACAAGCCCGCTCTGTCAATATTCGCGTAATCGCATCTACAAACAAAGACCTGCAACAGCTTATCCTTCAGGGCAGCTTTAGGGAAGATCTGTATTACAGGCTAAACGTCCTGCCTATCGCCCTGCCTGCCTTACGCGAACGCGGCGATGATGTATCCATCCTGGCCAGCCACTTCCTCGAGAAGTTTGCCCGCGAAAACGCACAAACTCCGCCTCATATCTCTGATGATGCTTTGGAGGCTTTGAAGAAATACCAATGGCCTGGAAACGTCCGTGAGCTGGAGAATCTGATCTACAGGCTGATGGTGATGAGCGAAGACCGCCAGATCAATGTAAGCGATTTGCCCGATTATCTCAAATTCACAATCAACCGTAGCAAAAACCTCAACCGTAGCCTGGAAGAGGTTGAAATGGAGTATATTTCCGATGTCTTGGCATCTGTCAATGGTAACAAAAGTCTTGCTGCCAGAATCTTGAAGATTGACAGAAAAACGCTGCACAACAAGCTGAACATCAAGGAATAAACAGGAGTGATAAATGATTCTGGACCTGATAAGCAAATCACGTAGTTACCGCCGTTTTGATCACAACCGTGCCATTAGCAGAGCAGAACTCGAAGCCCTCATAGAGGCTGCTCGCCTCAGCCCCAGCGCTGCCAATCTGCAAAACCTGAGATTCTTCATTTCCTGGGAAGATTCTACCAATAATGCCATTTTCCCACATCTGAAATGGGCTGGCTACCTGAAATACTGGGATGGTCCTGCACCTGCAGAACAGCCCTCTGCCTACATTCTGATGCTCAGTCCTGACCATTGCAGCAAGTACCACCTGATAGATACTGGTATCGCTGCCCAGAGTATTTTACTCAAAGCTACAGAGATGGAACTTGGCGGTTGTATGATCGCATCGATGGACAAAGAAGCGATCAAAGATGCCCTGCAAATCCCTGAAGAGTACGAGATATGCCTGCTTATCGCTATTGGCAAGCCGGCAGAAACAGTCGTAATCGATCCTGTGATCGATCCGGATGACATCGAATACTACCGGGATGCCAACGATGTACATCACGTTCCCAAACGCGGTTTGGACGAACTGATCATCAATATCTGATAGCTTGCTCCTTCGCTGCCTGCATCAATCCTGCTTCTATCCTGCTTGAATCCTGCATGAGGAAGCAGCAATAAACTATCCTGTAAGCACTTAGGATCATACCATTCTGAGGGGAGCCTATTCGGGTCTAGCTGTATGACTTATTGTCATCTATGGCTATGTATTTGTGTTTCTCGATAGTTTATTTACCTCTCTGCTAACTTATTACTGTAAATGATACGATGTTATTGTTTAGATCATCTGCGTTATAACCATTGATAACATAATACTATGAGTAGAGTGATGATCAAATCATCATTCTCAAAGGCATCATTAGTCTCCCTATTTCTTTCCAGACTCACTCCTAGTCCGCCAGAAAGAATTGCCGGGAATTTCGCAGGACATACCCGGGAGATTCCCGGGCCTATGCCCGGGAATCTCCTGCCCTAGGCCTCTCTATGCCCTCGCAGTTCTTTAAGCGAGCTTTTGCATATGATAGTTTGAACAAGGATGAAAGATATTCAATTGATACGAAAAAGCCCGGCAGAATCGCTTCGCCGGGCTGATCAGTTGAATCCTATTCTATTATAAATTCTCTATGTTCTTGAGGGCTTTTGGCGCTGTGGCCGGACTGATCCCTTCAGCGGTAATATAGCCGATCACAGCAGTACCGATGGGCTTGCCTTCGGCATCCTCACGATAAAACTCCACGTGGATGCGTACAGGTTCGTCTTCAGTGCCTATGACATCTTTGCCTTCTGCATCAAGCTCGAAAGGATTGTTGTAGAGCCAGGCAAGACCGATTGCTGCTGTTCCGGCAGGTTCATTGACGTTTTTGCGTTTGGAGCCGATTGCCAGGCGTTTTTCAATAGTCAGATTTGGGGAATTGATCGAGGAAGTCACAGAGCCCAGACGCTTGCCGTTATTGTAAACAGCTCTGCCGGTCACAATTCCTTCGGTGATTATGATACACATCTTCTTGTTGCATCCGGCATCAATTTCCTTTTGCAGAGCGGCCTTGCCAACGAAGTAGTCCTTGTTCATATCGACCGCCGCTTCAAACAGCGGAGCATTGACCGGGTTGTGGTGAGGATCGTATTCCTGCCCCATCAGCGGTAAGCCGTAAGCACCTGCGGAGATACGGTTTTCATCGCGTCCGCCCAGTCCTACGAGCAGTCCGCCCAAATCAAGCGCTGTTGTCACTATTGCCTTAAAATCTTCTGCAGCGTTCTTCACAGGCAGATAGATCTCCCAGCCCCAACGGTTTGTATAACCAGTGCGGCTGATATAGTAATGCGCTCCATTACGATCGAATTCGTTGAAGCTAAAGAAGTTCATATTCTTGTCCGGGTTCGAACGATTTTTCAAGACGGCTTCCCCAAAGATGGACTTGATCAGTTTGAATGAATAGGGGCCTTGCACATCGACTTTAACCAGGGTATGGGAGATGTCTTCTGCACAGACCTCTTCCCCATCCAGTTTGACAGCCATAATGCGGTCTATATCCGCGATCAGCTCAGTCTCTTCTCCGTGTGAAATGCCCTTGCCAGTAATATCGTGTCCGGCGTTGATCACGAGGATATATTCCTGCTCGGAAATGCGCATAGCGATCAAATCATCCTGCACTCCACCCTGCTCATTGAGAAGTAAAGTGTATTTGCAGGAGCCGATCTTCATCTCTGCAAGATTTCCTGCCAAAGCACGGTTTAGCACTACTGCCACATCTTTGCCCCAAAAGCGAAGCTGAGCCATATGATCAATATTGTAAACTGCAACCTTATTGACCGCTGCAGCCTCTTCCAATACGGATGTCTGGTAGTTTACAGCCATATTGTACTCACCGAAATTGCTGCGTTTGGTTGCTTGCGGACTTGTGCCCAGTTTGGCAGCTAATAGTGGGTTGTACCAATTCTCTTCCAGATCATAGAGGAAAGTTGCGCGGATATCGGCAGGGAAATCAAAACCGAGTTTGGACATTACTGACTCCTTGTTTCCATAAGTATTTTTTTGCCAGTTAAAAGGCAATCAGCTTTTTGTAAAGGAATTTCTTGAGATCAGAGCATTGGCGCCAGCCATCAATCGGCTGCTATAGCAATGACTTTGAAGAACTTATATTGCTCGCTTGTTGCCCAGCCTGAAAAGCTGATCTGACTCATTGGACTAGCTCCTACCAAAGTGGAATAGTCGCAAACAAAATCAGGGCTGTTGCTGGCATAGACATTGTAATAGCTTACATTTATGGGATAACCATCTATGGTGCTGGTGACCGGAGACCAGCTAAGGACTACATTTATCCCATCGATAGTCACAATGACGTTCTGCGGAGCTGCTGGAACAGGCAAGCTGGTTGTAAGAGACAGACCATCAAAGTATCCATCGTTGTTGGTGCCTGAATATCTTGTACTGATCAGTCTTATGCGGATATGGCGTGTACCGCTGGGGGCAAGGGTGCTATGCAACACTTGAATCCAACTTGTGATACTATTGTATGCACCCAAATCAGTACTGGCGAGAATATAGCTTTTGTCATGATTGAGATACTCAATAATCACACGCGACACGTCAGATGGGCTCTGATCCCAGGAACGCACCCAGCCAGAGAAATTGAAGCTCTGATTGCCGTTATCTATCAGAGCCGTATATTGTGATACATTTACATCCTGTCGTAGTTCTGCTGTAGCTCCCGCTCCGGCAAAAAAGTAATAGTCACCATCGTAGGGCTCTGGATTGGAACTCCTCTGAGTCCAATTTGTGCCCACTACTTCTTGCCAGAAAGGTATTTCTCCGCTTTCCAGAGGATATTCGTTGCTACCGTTTTGAAGTAATTCCACCCTATAGCTAGAAGTTTGATCGGCAGGAATATAGACCGGATTGGCGGCCAGGACTGGGCTGATGATCAAAAGCTATCCCCAGCAGATACATACTAACAGATAAAGCAATCTGCTCTTCATAAGTTCCTCCTTATTCTCCAGACAAGCTAATCTTGCTTAGGATATGCTGTCAAGTCTATTTACCGACAAATGCTTATGCCAAAGTAGAGTAATTTGGACTTTTATATTGACGTAAAACTGCTATCAGTACATTTGCCTTTTATGGAAAGCTTGAAATACAAGAGAATTGCGTTTTTGGGGCCTGCGCCACCATTCAGGGGCGGTATCTCCAATTTTGGATATAATTTAGCCATTGCCTTACGAGATGTAGGAGCTGAAGTAAAGCTCTTCAATTTTGTCCGTCAATATCCTGCACTCATTTTTCCGGGCGGAAGCCAGACAGAGCTGGTAGAGAGGAATGATCAGCCGGATATAGAAGCGGTTTACACTCCCTATCTGCCGTGGACATGGGGCAAGGCTGTAAAAGCTATAAAGCAGTATCAGCCCGATCTTCTGATTATCTCATATTGGCTACCCTTCTTTGCGCCTTCTTATGCATTTATAGCATCTCAGATAAAGGACTGCAGGATTTTCTTTCTGGCTCATAATATCGAGAGTCACGAAAGATGGCCGTTGGGATCACTATTTCGCAAGCTGGCTCTTGGAAAAGCGGATCAGATCATATTACTATCCAAAGCCTGCCAGGTTCAGCTAAACAAGCTCTTGCCGAATAGAGTGGCACTGAGAGGTGTCCTGGGCTTTCACCCCATTGAAGAGAAAGAAGCAGTTGCAGTAAAAACGGAGAACAAGCAGATTCTATTCTTCGGCCTGATCAAGCCCTACAAGGGTCTCGATCTGCTCCTGATGGCAATACCCTTGATTATCAAGGAAATCCCCGATATCAAGCTTGTGGTCGCGGGAGCTGTGTATGGAGAGAGTGAATCATATTACAAATTGATTGATGATCTGGGGATCAAGAGAAGTGTTGAGCTTCAATTCAGATACATCTCAGATAATGAAATGGCAGATTTCTTTAGTAGATCACAGCTTTGCATACTGCCCTACAGAACTGCAACCCAGAGTGGTGTAATTGCAAATGCATACAGCTTTGGTGTGCCGGTATTAGCTACTGATGTAGGCGGATTGAAAGAATATATAGAGCCAGGTAGAACCGGATATTTGGTTGCTCCGGAGGATCCTGTTGCTTTAGCGGAGGCAGTAGTAGAGCATTACAGATCGAACGCTCTTGAGAGTATGCGGATCAGCATTGCTGAATATCGCAAACGCTATTCCTGGCAAAAACTAGCTGAATTTGTCCAAGGACTATGAGCAGGATACTTATCTTAACTTACTACTTCCCTCCTGCCGGAGGTGCGGCTGTCCAAAGATGGCACCGCTTTATCCCAGCTTTAATCACACTAGGGCATCAGATTTCAGTAATTTGCCCCAATCGAGGCGCATATCCCTATCTGGATGAAAGCTTGCTGAGAGAGCTTCCCAACGAGTTGAGAGTAATCAGAACAGGTCGATCTAGCTTACTTGCCAATTGGCAAAAGGACGGGCTCTTACCCTATGGCAATTTGAATAGCTCCAAGAATGACAGTATATTGCGCAGATTGTTGATCTGGATCAGGCTGAATCTGGTGATCCCCGACATACGAATTAACTGGCTGCCGGCTGCGCTTACAGCAGCGTGTAAGGAACTGCGTAGATTTGATTACGATCTGATCATCACCACAGGTCCTCCCCACTCCACTCATTTGTGTGGTCTATTCCTGAGTAATAGGTTTAGAAAACCCTGGTTGGCAGATTTTCGTGATCCCTGGTCTAGAATTCACTACTTATACCTGGCTAATCCCAGTAAGATTACTATGAAGATCCATAGATACCTCGAAAGAAAGGTTGTAAATAGCGCAAGCGCAGTAAGCGTCATCTCTCATCATATATCCAGTGAACTGCCTGATGGGAACAAGCATATCTTTTACAATGGATATAGTGATAAGGACTATAGCGGAATTGAGTATCACAAAGCCAATGTGTTTCGTATCAAGTACATTGGGCAGTTGACAGCAGGACAGAATATCAAGCCACTACTGAAGAAACTATCCGATCTTGATGCAGAGTTTAGTTTTATAGGAACAAACGGGATAGATGGATATCTTTCAAAGGCAAATGATCCCGGAAAACTCAAGATCATTAGAAAGGGCTTTCTAAAGCATAAAGAGGCAATATCCGAGATGGTGAATGCAGAGCTTTTGGTATTGATCATCAATGACTATCCGGGTAGCAAAGGTATGCTTACCACAAAGCTTTTTGAATATCTGGCATCAAGAACCCCAATCTTGTGTCTTGGTGATATGGAAAGTGAAGCAGCCCAGTTGATTTGCAGCTATGATGCAGGGCTTATCGTGCAAGATGCTGACGATCCGGCTGTGCTGGATTTTGTTAAGAGATCTATATCTGCTTGGCAAAGGGATAGATACATCAGAAACACTCATGATTGCAGTGATTTGGAAAGCTCAAGACAATCTGCAATCCTGGACAAATTGATAAGGTCAATTTCGGGTTGACAAATCTCCCCTTCACACTCCATTTGGACTTTTCTTAAACTATAGGAGCAGTAATGTATATAGACCATAGATACGAAGTATTGGAAGGCTTGGGAACAGGTTCCTGGGCAACTGTCTATAAAGTTCGGGATATACGTACAGACAAGCTTTATACTCTGAAGCTGTTTCAATACATCCCCTCAGACGAGCTGTATTCCAGGTTTAGTGCAGAGGAGATGCATCATATCACAAAGATTGAGCATCCCAATCTTAGCCACGTAGTGGATTTTGGCCATGTAGGTGATCATATCTATTTTATTAGCGATTACTTTGAAGGTTCTACGCTGAATAACTTCCGCTTTAGCAAGACCAAGATTGAGCTGTTATATGACATAATAGTACAGATTGCCTATGCTTTGAATGCATTACACGCTCAGAATATCATTCATAAAGACCTGAAGCTGGAAAACGTGCTTTACAAGATAGAGAACAACAAGGTAGAGCTCAGGATAATAGACTATGGCTTTACCAAGGTTGATTCCAATGCTGATTCACAAATGATATCAGGCACTCTGCCCTATATCGCTCCGGAAGTTTATATGGGCAAAGGTGCAAATCATACCAGCGATTTCTACTCTCTGGGTGTAATGTTGTATCGAATCACTACCGGATCATTGCCTTATAGCATAGATCAGATCAATGCTCTGATGACAGGTAACCAGCAGTACTTTATTCCCATCTTCCCCTCTGAGCTAAATCCGGATATACCGCTTCCTCTGGAGAAGTTTATACTAAAGTTATTAGAGAGAAATCCAGAGAATAGATTCCACGATGCACAGGAGATTATCGGCTACATCAATCGCATCCAGCACAAGGAGTATCCATTCTCCTCTTCGTGGTCTATCTTGAATACAATCCGGTTCAATAGTTATATTGTTCGGGAGAAATACTCGCATCAGCTATTGGATTTCATCCCGGCAGTTGAAGCCGGCAACGGCAAGACTATCTCGCTGGTTGGGGGTGATGGACTGGGTAAAGACAGTATTTTGTCATTATTCAGATATCACATACTGAGTGGTGAGTATTTCCTCTTTGATTATAGCTGCACAAAGACCGATCACGAAGCATTCTTTGCCTTGATTAAGGAGTATCTTGCATCCCTATCTCAAGAAGAATTGAGTGCAAATCAGACCCTGCAACAAATATCTGCCAAATTCAAGCACTACCTGTTTGAGTCGGAAAAAGAATCCAAGGGAATTGCACAATCCCAGGATGAGCTAATGGCGGATTTTGAGAGCGTCAGGATGCTGCTCAAAGAGCTGTCCGAACGAAAGCCGGTGATCTTTATCATCAGGGATTTCCAGTTTGTACACAGACACACCATAGACTTTATCAACTTCCTTTCCTCGTTCATAGTGCAGAGCAGGGTACTGATCGTGCTCAGTTGTAACGACTTCAATAAGGTCAAGTTACTGGATCACACTATCCTTTTGGCTCTTCCTCCTCTGAATTACGATGAAGCATCCAGCTATACCAGCAAACTATTGGGAGAGAAACTGCCGGAAAATCTGGTAAACGCCATATTCTCCCGCTCAGCAGGTAATCCTCACTTTATCAGAGAGATACTAGTAGATCTAATCCAGAAGAAGAAGATAGTCTTCGAAGATAGATTCCGATATCCGGACAATCTGGATGGCTATGCCTTGCCAACGAGATTAATTCATTCTGTTTATTCCAGAATGAGCCATCTCACGCTAAATAACTATCAATACTTGCAAAAGATAGCAATCGTGCAGACCAAGCTATCCAGATCGTTGATTAGAAATATACTGGAGATCAGCGATGTCGAGCTCTATTCATTGATCAATGAGGCTGTTTACAACGAGCTGCTACTCAAGGATGGAAAGAACTATCAGTTCTCTTTCCAAGAAGCTAAAGCCAGGCTGATTTCCGAGCTGGAACCTACCGAGCATATTTCTATATCAAAGAAAGTCCTCCAGCATTACAAAGACCAAGTAATCCACAGTCCGGAACTGTGCAGAGGCATTATCAGAAATGCTGAGATAGCCGGTGATCTTGAAAAGACCCGATACTATCTCCTCAAGCTCTATCATATCTACGATGCTGACCATTTACAGGAAGATGCTTACGAGACAATTCTGAGGGTGGTTCTTCTCGATGTGGATTCGGACCTGGATGTCCCAATGAAGGAAGTGATCGAAGATCTGAACCTCTTCCAAGCCAAAACTGAGATTACAGGCTTTGTAAAACAAGCTGAAACCCTGGTCAAGAAGCTTAAGAAAGTGCCGGATATTTTTGAGAAGTTTATCCTATTGGGGACGATGGATCTGCTCTCGGAGAACGTAAAAAGCGCTGTTAAGAACTTTAACAAAGCCGAAGAATCAGCTCTTACAGGCAAGCAGAAGATACTGTGTTGGCAGTATCAAGCCCAAATCTATACCCGGATTGATCCAAAGATTATGAAGGACTATCTGGATAAGATATCCCGATTCACTTTACCACTGGATATGCAGATTCTCTATGTGGATAGATTGGCAGTTTACTACTCGCTGATGAAAGATACGGATAGAGCGATCAAGACAATCGAGACTTTCTTTGAAGCGCTGCCTCCGGAACACGATACCAGCGTAATGATCCGTCTTGCAGCAATGCATAATGATCTCGGGGTATTCTATAGCGATCAAAAGAACATCGAAGAAGCCACGGAGCACCTCAATAGCGCCTTGAACATTTGGAAGCGCTACAACATCAAGCGCTATCTCGGCTTGATCTACAATAATATCTCTGATCTCTACCTCAAGCAAGGCTTGATCCTGCAATCTGAAGAATACTCCAGAATGGCTTACTACTATGCGGATAAGCTCAATCTGGTGATGAATAAAGCTCTTGCACTGCTGAATCAGGGTGAAGCGAGAATCAAGATGGGAGACTTTAGGGAAGCAGAAAACAAGCTGATCGAGAGTAGGGAACTGATACTAAGCATTGGCAGTAAAAAGTATCTGGATTCGATCCAAAGAAACTTGGCGCTAGCAAAGAGCAAAATAGGTGGGTTTGCATATTACTATAAGTTTATCCAAGAGAATGAACCTGAACTGATCACTGGCTATATACGCGAGATCAATCCTCTGGTCAAGACCTACTTCTATTATCTGCACGAAATGGCAAATCCCAAGAAGCTAAAGAAACTTATTCGCAAGAATGTCCACATCAACTACAAGCATATTTATGAGGACGAGTTTTATCACAATATCCTTAGCCTTTTGGCACTATCAGAAAAGGACTTTGAGAGAGCCCAGGCAGAGCTGAAGAAAGCTATGAAGTATGCCGGCGACATAAACAATAACTATGCTATTGCCGTGTTTTATGTGCTTCAAATTACCTGTTTATACGGCTTGGGTGATCATAAACGGGCTCAGGAACTGCTTTCCATAGCAAAGAACATGGTTCAAACCCACAATTACCAGTATTGGCTATACAACCTGCTGATTTGGGAGCTAAAACTTGATCTTCTGAATGCAGAGATTCCTCTCAGAGACATTCTAAGGCGATGCAACTCGACTATGCAGGAATGTCAAGAAAGAGAATACTACCAGCTGGTTGTTGAGCTATTCCAGATCAATATTCAGGTCTTATTGGATCTGGGAGCAGAGTCACTAGCCCAAAAGGTCTTTGATGAGTATAAGATATACTTGGAACAAATCACTTCGGACATAGACGATGAGGATCGTCAAAACTATCTCGGTTATTGCAGGTATAGCCTGAAAAACGTTCGCAAGTTTGATATGCTCGAGATCGTATCCAGAAGAAAAGACCTCCGCAGTAATTGGAACGAGCTACTTTACAATATTGCTAACGTCAACACAGTGGATAGGATTCAATTCCTCATAGAGAAGGGTTTAAGACAGGTTATATCACCTTGGCAATTCAGATTGATGGAGTATTCTGAGAGGATATCCAGTTTCTATACTGTGCAGTGCCTCAATTGTGAAAGAGACCGCATCTTAGCCCCAGAACTACACCCCTACATTGATAAGGCAGTCAAGAGCGATAACATCGTTACCACAAACTTCCAGGAGCAGAATGTGGTAATCGTGCCTCTGAAAACAGGGACAAAACCAATTGGCCTTCTAATTCTGGCAGATCAAAACGAACTGGAGTTTTCAAGGCAGGAACTCTCCATACTGCGTAGCATAAAGCAGCATCTATCAGCCTTGATTATTCGGATCAGGGATTACACCCAGATAACCCAACGCATAGAAAAGATGAACCAATTGATGCAGATATCCCATGAACTGATGAGAGTAGTTGATATTGCCACTCTGGAACATGAGATAGTGACTGCAGCCATCAATTTCACAAACAGCAGCCGGGGCTTCCTGATCAAGAAAGACAATGAGGGAAACAACGTCTACAAAATCCACCTAGACAGAAACAATCAGGTGCTATCCTCCATCTCAGGGATATGTAAATCCGCAATCAGCACCAGCGCGGTCACCGGAACTCCTGTCTTCACTTACAATGCTTTGGAAGATGATCGATTCAAAGGCTCAATCAGTGTTCAGGATTATTCCATTAATGCCCTCTTTTGTGCTCCACTAAGAGTAGATGATGCAATTTACGGCTTCCTTTATCTTGATAACCTGGGCGAAAACAACCGTGAGATGTACCTTACAACAGAAATTGTAGACCTCTTTATCGAACAGATCAGCGTAGCTCTTAAAAATGCGAGCCAATACGCCTCTGTGATCAGAAAGAATTCAGAGCTAAACGCTTTTGAAGAACTTAAAGATGAATTTATGGCGATTGTCGCACACGAACTCAATACACCTCTTACCACGCTCCAGAGCTATGTGTCCAGACTAAAGCGAAATCTCTACGCAGATGAAGACGAGCGTAAAGAGATCATCCAGAAGATCGAGAATTCAGTGAAGAAACTGATCCTGACTACAACCGATATCACAACGATGAACAACTACAATCTCACCAAGCAGCTTGTCAAAGCGCCAATCGACATTCGCGAGATCCTGGAGCTGGTACAACAGGAAGTCGAGATAATATCTCGCAAACGCAAGATGTTCATCAAGATGGAGATCGAAAAAGACCTCCCAATGCTTGAGGCAAACTGGGAAGCATTGCACCTGATGATTTACAATATAGTTCTCAATGCAATACGCTTTACAAACGACTTTGGGACAGTAATCATCGGAGCAAGGATCTCAGCTTTCCAACAAGAGAAAATCGATGGTAAAGATTCTGTAGTAATCTTTGTTCAGGACAATGGCATCGGAATACCTGAATACCAGCTGAAGAATGTCTTCCGTAAATTCTATGAACTGAACGAGATCTATGCTCACAAATCCGGAACTGTAGAATATCGTTCATCAGGCTTGGGACTGGGCTTGGCAACTTCTCGCAGGATAGCTGAGCTTCACAGAGGCCAGATTTGGATTAAAAGTAAAGAAAACGAAGGAACAACAGTATTTATCAGCCTTCCAGTGAAGGCTCGCTGAGGTAAGATGCCCCGATTAAGAACAGCTATACCAGCCCTATTGATAGGATTGTCCATAAGCTCTCTATTTGCTTTGGAGCGCAGTGCACAAAGAGATTTTGAACGCGTACAAGCAATGTACCAAAATGCCAATCTGGCAGAAGCCAAGGTTGAAGCAGAGCTCTTCCTGATCAAACATCCGAGTAACGAACACAGATCTACTGTACGTTTCATTAGAGCCGAGACTCAGTTCTATTACAACAACTATCAGGCAGCAATAGATGATTACAAGCTCATTCTGCGGGATGAGATCGATCCTGTCTTAAGAGCTGAGTCCCTGCTACATATGGGCATCTGCTACTACTACCTGAAAACCTATCATCAAGCTCAGGAATCGTTTCAGACTCTGATTTCCGAGTATGACTTTGAGTCCTACAAGCATCAAGGTGCTCTTTGGATGGCCAGGATCTTTGCAGAAGGTGGTCAGTATCTTAGCGCAAAGCGATACTATGAGATAGCCTTGCCAGGAATACATGATAACTCCAATGTCAGGCTTGAGATGTTCTCTGTGCTCCTGAATCTACGAGAGATTAGCACAGCTATCAGAATGCTGGACAATCTCAATCCCAATGATCCGGGAAGACTGATCTTCCCATACCTGGAAGCTCTACTTAGCTTCTATCTGCGAGTAGGCTTTTACGATGACTTTGATGGAGCTCAACTAGAATATAGAATCACCCCTGAGAACTCCACCAATGCCATCAGATTGCTCAATATCCGCCGTTGGCTTTTGGAAAACAACTATGACAATGCCCAAATTTACCTATCTGCTCTAACTGAGAGTAGTGACACTGCCACGTATTATAGAGCTCTGTTGCTAAGGGGCAGAGGTTTTACTCCTGAGGCTGATTATATCCTTGCCGATCTTGTTGGTTCCAGTGATTTTGATATAGCGGTGATGAGCTATTTCGAGCGTTTAAAGATACTCTTTGAAAGCGATCAACAAGCTGCTTTGACCCAGCTTCAAAACTTCATCGAAACCAATCCCCAATCGAATCTTTTAGGAGAAGCTTACTTTTTGGCAGGCAGCTTATCATACCAGAGAAATGAGCATGAGAATGCATTGCGGTATTTCTCCCGCAGCAAAAATTACGATCTGACGGCATTCCAAAAAGAGAGAACAGATGCAATGACCGGAGAGTGCTGGCTGATGCTGGGGATGAACAACCAAGCTGAAGAGAACCTGAATAGATACTTAAACCTCTACCCCAAAGGTCTGTTCAGAGATCGTGCCTGGTTCAATCTTGGTATCACATCATTTCAAAACAGAGATTACAATCAAACCAAGTCTCGTTTGTATGCCCTCAAGACACGTCATCCCGAATCCAAGCTTATACAGGATGCAAATTTCTACCTGGCAGAATCTGATTTCTTCCTCTCCAATTATACCATTGCTGCCCAAGGCTACAGAACACTATTGGACCTTCACCCCACTGACGACGCCCTAAGACTAAGACTGGCTCAATCGCTATATTTCAATCAAAACTTCGCTCAAGCTCTCTCGGTAGTTGATAGCCTTGTAGTAGAGAACCGGGATTCTGCTCTTTTAAGAGCAAATATCCACTTCAATCGCAGGCAGTTTTCCGCAGCTCTTGAGAGCTATCAACGAGTATATGATCTCAGTCAGAATAGCGTTCAGCAAACAGAAGCACTAAGTTATAAAGCTCTCACTCTCTATCAATTGGGAAGATTCAGAGAGGCATCCGATCTCTATCTAGAGCTCTCCGGTACTCAAGCTAATCCCGACACCTATCTATTCCTGGCTGCAAAATCTGCTATGCAATCCGGTAACACCAGCCAGGCAATGGATCTATATGATAGGTTTCTGACCCAATTCCCGGATTCTGCCCATCTCTACAATGTGCTCTCTGATATGGCTACGATCGATTTCAATCTAAGCCGGTATGGCAGTGCTTATCGCACCTGGGCAAGTGTCTTGCGTAGATACAAAGACAAAACAGGCTTTACTCAGCAAGAACGCCAAACCCTGAGAGAAGTATTCTCCGGAATTGAGCTCTGTCTCTCCCGGGTGAGCGGATTTGATGAAGCTGAAGACCTGATCACAATGATAGATCTCTTTAGCTCCGATTATATCAAGTTTGAACTACAATACATCCTCGTAAAGCTCTACGCTGATCGCGGTATGTGGGAAATGCTGCTCAATGAAGCTGAATCTATCCGTGCCACCGCTGGTATAGAGCGCAAGAACGAGATCGAGCTCCTGATGGCAGAGTCCCTCATCAAGCTCAATCAAACTGATCAAGCTGATAGCCTGCTCGCAGGCATCTATACCGAAAGCCAATCCATCCCAGCTTTACTCAAATGGGCTGAGCTCGAGATTCTGGGAGAAGACTACCAATCTGCTCTGGAAAAGCTTAGAACTGCTTATGCTGCCACACGTGAGCCGGATATCTGGATCAGAATGCTGGAGTGCTCGGAATACTTGGAGTTTCAATCCTATAGCGAGATTTGGGAGCTTGGATCGGAGTATGCCGAAGCCAATCCCTGGTCGCTCACCAGCTTAATGAGATACAATCTCAATTCAGAGGATCTTCCCGCAGCCAGACTCGCCGCAATCAATATACTGGATATGAACTTGTCCGATTATTACTATGCCCAGGCATATCTTGTGGTTGCCGAAACTGATTTCAGGCTGGATAATTTCCAAGACGCAATCCGCTCTCTTGTGCGTATTAGAGAGCTTTATCCGGATTTCCCGGATATTATCAAAGCGGCTAGTTTTCTACAGATCAAGTCTTTACTTCAAAGCGGAGCTATCTCAGAGGCGCAGCAGTTGTATTGGGAGAGCTTGAATATCCTGGATGAAGATCAGATATTGATTATCAACAATAAACTGGAGAGCCTGAGATGAGATATCTGATTTTGTTCATTGCCCTGCTTAGCTCTATCTGCCTGGCACAAGTAGTTGAGCTCCCGGAGCAAACTGTAGTGGCTGATTCGCCCATCAAGGCTTATCTCTACAAAAAGACTCTTACTTATTCACCCAGCCACACTGCCTATGACTCTTTGCCGCCCTTTCTGGCTCCGCTAAAGGCTACGCCAAGTGTAGCTCCTATCTACAATCCTTCAAAGTCTGTTAAGATACTTGGTGAGCTAAGTGCTGATACCAATGGCGATCTTGCTGCCAGGATATCTCATTATCCTGTCGATCCCAATTTTAAGGCCATAGTACTGGACTACGCACCCACTATTGATAATGCAGGCTACAAAGCACATCGCCTCAATCTGGACGCATTGATCACTACGAGGGCGCATACGCTTAGTCCCGCCCTAGAGCTCTTTTATAGCAGGGCTGATGGCTTTCATAGCAGTAACAACAAGCTTAGTCTCAGCCATTATACACGAGAGCTTGATTTGGGCAGGTTCGCCTGGACGCTACCATCAACTGAATTGGCGATAGATCTCTGGGATCAGCAAGCTGGGGCTGCTGATGATGGGATTGATTTGCTATTGTCTCATCAAAGCCGGATAGATCTATACAAAACTGCCTTTGATCTGCAATTTACGCATTACGGGAGCCAAACTGCCGTAAATCTTGCCTATCATCTACCTCAGCAGCGAATCTTCCTGGAAGACATCAAGCTAGGGCTCATCACTGATTTTAAGAAGCTGGCTCCCTCCATATCGATGAAGTATAAACCAATTCTTGGCAAATATGAGTACTTGGAGCTTGGACAAACCGCAGGTATTGTAGTAAGTGACCACTTCGATCAACTCGATAGCTATACCTGGATACACCGTCCTGATAAGCCGAGAATCCCTATGGAGATTCTCAATCTACGGGCAGATTACTTCAGGATGACTCCACAGAACGCCCAGCTCAAAGACTTCCATCTCGAAGCAGTCACCAGCTATACCCTTGGCAAGCCTACGCTATATGATGATCTATCCACATCTGTCCCCGGTATAATACATACTGACCAGTTTGCTCTCCACTTGGGCGGAGGCTTCTCCCTCGAAGCGGAGGATGCTGTCCTGAAGCAACAATTTGATGTAAACCTATGCTATCTTCCTGAGCATAACTACCGGCGTCTCCCCTATAAGGAGCTGCTTAGCTCGACCACTGAGCTTGATTTTTATGCCACAGGAACACATTACCTGATCACGCTGTTTCAAAACTATGGCAGATTGGACAGCAACTGGCAAAAGCTCCCCGAAGATGTGGATCTCAATTTTACAATAGACCGCGCCATTACAGAGGAACTGCATCTTGTGGGTGGAATGAAGCGCATCTTCGGCTCCAAAGCAACCGACTTTGCCGGTCTGCCAATGCGTGGTCGTGAGCTCTGGGCTCTACTAAAGTACTATTATTAACATGTCACAATAAAAAACAGATAAGGAGAAAGTATGGAAAAACTGATGCTACTCGGCGATGAAGCCTTGGCACAGGGTGCTCTTGATGCGGGCATTTCCGGCTTTTATGCTTACCCGGGCACTCCCTCCACTGAGATTATGGAATACGCCCAGCATAGCAAACAAGCAGAGGAAAGCAAGATCCACCGCACCTGGAGTTCAAACGAAAAGACAGCTATGGAATCTGCTATTGGTATGTCTTATAGCGGCAAGAGAACTATGGTGATGATGAAACACGTAGGTCTGAACGTAGCTGCCGATCCCTTTATGAACAGCGCTTTCACAGGCGCAAATGGTGGTTTGATCGTAACCGTTGCGGATGATCCTTCGATGCATTCATCCCAGAATGAGCAGGATTCACGCTTCTACGGTAAATTCGCTATGATCCCGGTACTAGAGCCATCCAACCAACAGGAATGTTATGATATGGCCTTCTGGGGGTTTGAGCTCTCCGAGAAGTATCACGTCCCTGTAATGATCAGGCTTACGACACGGCTTTCACACTCCCGTGCCGGTGTCAGCAGACGCCAGACCCTCACCCAGAATCCCCTTAACAAACCTGAGGATATCAACCAGTTTATGCTGCTTCCCGCCATAGCCAGAAAGAAGTATAAACACCTGATCAGCCTTCAAGCCAAATTCGAGCAGGAAGCTCTCGATTCTCCCTTCAATAGCTTCAAGCTGGAAGCTCGTGATTACTCCAAAGGCATCATCACTACTGGCCTCGGTTACAACTACCTGCGCGAAGCCTATAAAGGCGAAGAGATCCCCTATCCTGTCTATAAGATCAGCCAGTATCCCATTCCCAAGGACATTATTCAAGAGCTTTACAAGAAATGCGAATCCCTGGTAGTCTTTGAAGAAGGTATGCCTCTGATGGAAGAGCTCTTCAAGGGATATGGACTGGGTATGGAAAAGCCTGTGCATGGAAGATTGGATGGCACAATCCCTCGCGATGGCGAGCTCAATCCAAACAAAGTGGCTCAAGCTCTCGGTTTGCCTGATACCTATGGCAAAGACATTCCCGAAGTGCTTGCCGGAAGACCGCCTGCTCTCTGCGTTGGCTGCCCTCACGCTGATAGTTTCCTGGCTCTCAATGAAGCTATGAAAGAATACGGCAAGGGACACGTCTTCAGCGATATCGGTTGCTACACTCTCGGCTTTATGCCTCCTTACAATTCGATCAATGCTTGTGTCGATATGGGAGCTTCAATCACTATGGCAAAAGGTGCCGCCGATGCAGGCCTCTTCCCCGCTGTAGCAGTGATTGGTGATTCCACTTTCGCTCATTCCGGGCTCACCGGTATGCTGGATTGCATATTCGACAAGAGCAATGTCGTGATTGTGATCCTGGACAATGCTACTACCGGTATGACCGGTGGACAAGATTACACTGCCGCAGGTAAACTGGAAGCCATTTGTGAAGGACTCGGCGTAGAAAAAGAACACATCCGTGTCTTCGTTCCTTTCAAAAAGGACTTTGATGAGATGGTGCAGATCTACAAAGAAGAGATAGCCTATAATGGCATCTCTGTGATCATCCCGCGCCGCGAATGCGTCCAGATTCTCAAACGCAAAAACAAGATGGAGATACCGCAATGAAAAAGGATATTATTCTCGCCGGAGTTGGTGGACAGGGTATCCTGACCATCGCTACCATCATTGGTGAAGCAGCTCTCAAGCGCGGCTGGCAAATCAAACAAGCCGAAGTACACGGAATGAGTCAACGTGGTGGAGACGTCCAATCCCATCTTAGATTGTCTGATAACGAGATCTGGTCTGATCTGATCCCAATGGGTCAAGCTGATATGATCCTTTCTGTAGAGCCTATGGAAGCCTTGCGCTATCTGCCCTATCTGGCTCCTGATGGCTGGATCATAGCCAATAGCAACCCCTTCGTCAATATTACTAATTACCCCGAGATGGACAAGATCTATGCCGAGATCAAAGCTATTCCAAACCACCTCCTGCTCGATGCGGACAACATTGCCAAAGAGGTGAAAGCCAGCCGTGCGATGAATATCGTAATGCTGGGCGCAGCGATCAAGCATCTTGGATTCTCTGCCGAGGAAATTCAGGCTTCGATCACCGCTATCTTCGCCCGCAAGGGTGATGTAGTCGTAGAATCCAATCTGCGAGCTCTGCAAGCCGGGATCGATTTCCAAGCCTGATAACCATATTAATCCATAGCGGATGAGTTGTTCAGCTCATCCGTTTTTTTATTGCTTATATTACCTCCTCTTAGGCTTAATCGTTCACCGATCCCAGGTATCTCCCACGATTCTCCCACAAAGAGGGAGATATGAGGGAGTGAGCAGGCAGCAATCTATGAGCGAGCTTAAGCAGAGCCTTTGTGAACTGCGCTCCTATTGATAGGATGCTTCTACCCTGCTTGTAGCCTGCTTGAATCCTGCTTGAACAAGCAGGATACAGCTACCCTGTATAGACTTAGGATTGTGAGATTGAATAAGAGGGAACAAAGAGATAAGTCTGGAAGTATGATACAGATATTATAGCATTGCTTTACGATAATATTGTGTATGTACTGGTCGAGGTGTATGGCCTTAGTAGCTTGATTACTATAGGTTTACTTCTACCCAGACACCAATTCTGAAGATCGTAGTACCATCATCCATCTTTTTATTTGTGGTTACTTCGAACGAACTGGTGAGTCCACCCCGGATATTGCGGTCAAATTGGTAGGTTGCACCCGGTGTGATAGAGAAGCGGCTGGTATCCCGATCGACCTGGGTGGCATCCAGTCCTTTTGTCTCATCATGGTTTTTCTCGTAGGCAAGATTGAGCGAGGAGCTGAGCTCGTTGTTGATATGGATGCGCTTCTTAGTAAATGGTATGGTAAATCCACGTCCGGCACGGAATGAATAGGAGAAAGAGCCATTGAGGGTTTGCGAATCATTGGTCTTGAGGATATTGTAAGATTCCATATCGGTTGTATTGAGTGATCTGGAAACAGAGTAACTAAGGTTTACGCTTAGAGCGTTCATCACATTGGTCGTAATACCGATCAATGGGCTAAAGGATGTCGTCAAGGTCTCTTGCTTAGGCTTGATCCAATCAAGATTTCCTGATTGCCGGACTGTGTATTGGAAAGCAGAATTTAGTCTGCTGCCGCTCACATAGCGTGACATCCCAAACCATTGGTCAAATCCCGAGAAAGTTACCGAGAGATCAGGGAAGGTCATCGCAACTGTCTGGTTGCTGGCATCAGAGTATCGCTTGTTTATGGAGTAGGAATAAGCTACGACACTATCGAAAGCCCTGCCCAGACTCAATCCGGAGGATAGCGAAAGGGTATTGTCATTGGTCGTGGCATCAAGGAAATCCGGAGCCACGGAATGTGGCAAACCAATCATAAAGGGGAAGGAAGGTCTGTCTTCTTTCCTGGTAAAGTTCATCGCATAGCTGTTTTGATAGGATAGATTGATATTCTTCAGCATACCGACATACTTCACGATCAGGCCTGGAATATAGGGGCCGATGCTGTCTTGATTGTCTTGTCCGGGGTCAGCCGGGGGTAGCTGATCTTCTGGCTTCATCTCAGGGAATTGATCAGGATTGCCTTCCATCTCTTTGAGTAGTTCTTCCCTACGGATGCGCTCTTCTTCGAGACGTCTAAGCTCATCCTCCGGCAGGTCTTTATCCGGCATAGGATCAAGGGAAGGTTCATTAACAGGCTCTTCTGACAGTTCCTCAGGCTTAGTCTCTTCACCGGGACTTGGGTTTTGCTCTGCATCGCGTCTGGATTCTTCTGCTCTGCGGTTTGCAGTCCGTACTTGGTGGGCTTGTTCCAGTTTTCGTGCCCAGCCGTTCAAGATAGAAGAATTCTGTAAGACCAGATTAGTGCGGAAGCCGCGGGTATTGCCTCCATCAAGCTGGAATAAATCTACTACTGCTCCATCGACTGTTTGGGAGTATTTGCGCTGATATTCGGAGTATTTGGTACTGAGTGTGGCGCTGAAATTGAAGACTCGTGGCAGGTAGGCAGGATTGTATGAAAGCTCCAGATCCTGGACATACTCCGTCTCTTTGCCCAAATTGACTGTTTTGAAGTAGTTCTTTTGGATCAGATCCCTTTTGGTATTGAGCCTGGCTCGTACGCTGAGATCAGAAAGCAGAGCCCAATTGACGTTGTTATCGGTAGTAAGAACTCTTGTATCGACGATCTGGGGACGATCGTACCATCCTGGGACGTTTTCCCTGATCTCCCAATTGTAGCTTTCCGGCTGGGTTGAGTTGAATGTAAAGCTGTTGTTCCAGGTAGTCGGGAACCAACCAACTCTATATCTACCCAGCAGAGGGATACTTACTTTATCAGACGGGAAACTAAGGTTGTAATTCAATGTCCCGCGCCAGCTCAGTATGTCATCCTTGGTAGTAGGTGTCTGTCTATATGAATCTTCATATCTGGCGCTGAATGACGTACGGTAGAGAGTGTATTCCAAGATCTTGTTACGAGGGGCATTGCGCATACTGAGTGCGATATCCGCAGCATAGATCAAGCTCTCGTTTTGCTCTCTCTCTTTCTCGATCGGATCAGTAATATTATCTCTCAACAGGTCTGAATTTGCTCTGAATCTTGGGATACCTTTGCTATATGTACGGCTGAGGTTGAGAGGGATATCCAGATTCCACGAAGCCGGGAAGAGCTTTTGCAGGAAATATTTGTTATTGATATCAAAATTACGCTGACTGGTAAAGGTGTTTGATCTTCCCCGCTGGATATTGGGATTGAAGTTTTCGCTCTTGTCTTCGTAGTTTATGTCGAGAGTGATGAAATCAGCAATGGCAGTATTGAGAGAGACACGCTTGGCTATACCAATATCCTCATAGGGATCTGCTACCCTGAGATCATTGAAGTATATAGTACCGGTATAAGGCTTGGGATCGCTGATATCAGTAGGATTCTCCAAACCGAAGAAGATGTCTCTGATATTGGTAAGAGTGGGTCTGCCTTTGTATGAAATAGTATAAGTACCGTAATTTACAGAGCCCTCCAAAGCTGTCGGATTGATCTCTTTTAATGCAGATATCTCTTGTAACTCATAGCTATAATTGATCCAGGCATCTTCATCCATCTTGGATTGCCAATCGATCACTGCTACACGCTGATTGATCTGGTAGTAATTCAGCGAATCCGCGCCTACTCTAAAGATGATATCGAGCGAATCGGGCTTATCGGTGTATAGATCGTGAGCTTCGGGATAGATCCAGAACTGGATCTTGTCATACGAAAGCAAGCTATAAGGATCGAACAGTCGTTGCCGCAAAAGGCAGTGATTGCCTGGCTGCAGGTTGTTCATACTGAGGGTCAGAGCGGATTCATTGGTCTCGCGACGGTCTTCTATGTAAACAGTGCCGGGAGGTGGTGTATAATGCATCCGGTTCTTCTGGTTGTTTACGATACCCGAGATATAAGTGGTGTTATAGAGGAACATCTCGCTTTCAGTAAGAGGAATACCTTGCTGATTGCGGACATAGAAGTCCTGCCATTTGTTACCTACGACTGAGGCATCAGCAATCAGTACCTTGGCAGTCTCATTGGTCTCCAGCCAAATCCTGGCATATGAGATCTTCTTGAGAGTGGGTTGGACACCCGTGGAATAGTTATTCACAATCTGATAATAAGCCGGATCAGTGACGGGAATACGATAGACTCTCCAGCCATCGTGATTGATATTTTCAAGATGCAGAGAATCATTGAGAGATACTGCGTATGAGAAATAGCGGTCGAGCTGGCTAAGAACACCATCACCATTCAGATCTTCAGTATCCAGAATACCGTTGTTTTCAGTACCGTTGATATATGGATAATCACCTGTCTGTGGATCTATCTGATTTGAAGCAAGATCGTTTGGATCATGACCGGGCTCTCCGTGCCTGATGCCATCCAATCCGGTGTCCTCTTCGAGGGTCAGCACACCGTCGTTGTTCTTATCTTCTTTATTGATCGTTCCCAGACCACCGAATTCTGTATAATAGTCTTCGTTCAGATCACCCAAATCAATGTGAAGAATAGCATTGGGTGTGGGCTCACCTTCCCTGGTATCGACTTTGACCATTATCTCTATATATTTCTTTTGAGAGAAGTCAAGCTGGTTGCCGAGATACTTCATAATCCCGCCCCAACTCCAGACAGTCGAACCCGGCATATCCAGATTGTTAGGGAATACCTTGAGAGCAAGAACTGTCACTGTCTCTTTCTTTTCTCGTTCTGTAAGAGTAGAGGGATCTTCGAGCTGTTCGCGGCGAATGTTTTTGGGATTATACCATATTGTGCGTCCCTTTGCCAGGGAAGTAGCCCAGGGACGGCTACCAAGGCTCCAAGTACTAATAGTTGAGCCCAAGGGGTAGGAATCCACGATGGACTCCATATCGTCTATATAAGCACTCTTTTGCTTGCCATCGGGATCACCATAAATGCTGGGAATAGTGTAGGCAATCTCTCCCGAAAGGGTTACCCGTGACTCTGCATTCGTAGCGATCAATGGCAAAGCATCCAGCCACCTGGTAAGGAACCTTGGCTTGAGATTTATAGTACCATCGATATTCGCCATCCACATCTGGATGTTTTCATTACCTATTCTGGGACGCTTGTCATTCACGCTTTCAGAGCGGTAGATCAGTGTTCCACCAAGCTTGGCATAATCAGTCAAGTTCCAGTCAGCCCGGAAGCCTGCCAATGTCTTGCGAGCAACAGCAAAGGTGCTGCGGTATTCGTAATCTATCTCGATCTTGGCATCGGGGTCTTTGCCCTCGGAAGTAAGGAAGGTAATTCTGCCAAAGTCATAATCCACCAAATAATCTATGTTCTCTCGCTGTACACGGGAATTAACCAGTACTCTAACGCTCCCTTTGAGGATACCACCTTGTCCCAGCTCGATTGCTTCCCTGCCTATCTTGCCTTTTACAGACATAAAGAACGCAATGTCTTGGTAGTAGATACTCTCGTTTTCATCCTGATAGACAATCCCATCACCCAGGGGCTTGAAAGGCTCCAGGAAGGGGATAGTTACCAAGCCGGCAGCCAGATTGACTGTATTGTCGTCGCCATTGATCAAACCGTCACCGGAACTATCCATCCTTAGATAATCTGTGTAAGTTGCTATAGTACCAGCTGCAAGTGAATCCGGTACGTAGAAGTTTCTGGTACGATCTACATTCTCCGTGTATATCTGAAGTGTAAAGCCATCATTCTTGATGTTTGTTTTGTTCATATTGTAAACATTACGCATCTGGTAATGCCATACATTATCGGGATCGTCCGGATTGTATTCCTGATTGCGGCGTCGGATGGGTTTTGCGTGGAGGATACCGCCTTCTATGCCACTATTAGCAGGAATGGGAGTATTATCCCCTTGTACATAACGAACGGCAAGAGTGCTGCGTCTGTCCAATGCTCTCATTACCTGGATCGTACCGGCGTTGTAATTTGTAACGAAATCTGTTCCTTCGATCAGTTCTTCATATATTGGAACGTAGAAGTCGTTTTCACTCATATAGATTGGATCACCCTCAGGGAGACCAATGTTATTATTTACATTTGCATCATCCAGGTAGAGCTTCACTGAGCCTGGCTTTGGCAGCAACTGGGGATTTTTTATAATCCAGGCTCCGGTAGGATCTGTCTTTACAGCGTTATTGACATAACCTTGTGGTACATTAGGTCCCAAATCGTCTTCAGTGTATAGCTCATATAGCTCATAAGGATCATTTATAAAGTACATTGTACGGGCTGCATAATCTTTACTGCGGAAGATAGTAGAATCTGCCTGGCTAGTTCCTAGATATGTCTGAGTATTCTTTTGTCCTTCCTCTTTACTTGCAATGACCGAGAGATCGAGATTGCCATACTTGAACTTTGAGGTAACTCCAAATAATCCCTGAGAACTGGTCGAATAGCTGATGTATCTTGATCCTGTAAGCGAAAGAGTGATATTACCGGCCTCGATAGACTTGACAATCTCATCCTCATCGCCTGTATACTTGATATTGATATTATTCGGATCAAAAATCTGCTCATCCATCTGTGAGTTGTACTTCAGGTTTACTGCGATCTTCTCACCTATTGTTCCGCTGAGCCTGAGATTAGTCTCCTGATTCATCTTCATATCAAAGCGAGCGTTATTCTCCGTCTCATAGATTGGAACTCTTTTGCGCTTTGTGGAGCTACCCTCCAGGCTGAGTTTCTGAGTACCATCCAAATTGAGCCTGCCTGCTCTGGAGCCCAAGACTCTTTGCACTGCCCTAGGCATAGCTATTGTTGGTAAATCGATTACAAACTCTCTGATCAGACCGGTTTGTGTAGGTTGCGTAGCCTGAGCTCTAATCTTACCCTGAGCCAATAGAGATGATCTAAAAATCTTCTTGCGGATATTCTCTGAATATCTATTGAAAGGCATCACCAGATCAGGAACAATAGTTTGCCCTTCTACGGTAAGGCTGATTCTGATATTATCCTGCTCCCGGTTGTAGGTATCCTTGCGTGTGGGAGCCATACCCTGAATGCTGTAAGCTTGGGTCTTGGTAAAGTTCAAGCCCTTATTCAGCTTGTAGATATCGCGTTGGTTATAGACTATAGGAGCATAACCCTCAAGATACATTCTCGGACTATAGACATTTGCTGCCAGAGAGCTGATAGCTGCCAACAGGTTCAGAACAATCAGTATCTTAATCCGCATCTGGTGTACTTCTTACAATCCTTGTATCTCTCTGTATGCCAGATATAGACCTTCCAGTGTCAGGTCCTGATCTACGATATCGATAGAATAGACTGCTTCTGCCAGCATAGTGGATAAACCTCCGGTTGCAACAGTCAACAATTGATCAGTATTTGTATGATCTTGCTTGATCCTTTGAACAAAAGCATCCAGCATCAGGCAATATGATCCTACTATCCCCGATAGCAGTGCTTCCGAAGTACTTGTGCCTAATAGCTTATGCGGGATGCTAAGCTCAATGGGCTTTAATCTTGATGTCCTGGAATAGAGAGATTCAGCTGCGGTAACCATCCCGGGGATGATTGAGACGCCTTCATAGAACCCATCAGCTCTTACTAGTTGTATTGTACTAGCAGTACCTAAGTCCAATATGATCAGATCCCGTGAATACTTTTTCCACGCCCCAAAGGCATTGGCAATCAGATCAGCTCCTATCGCCAGAGGATCGGTATAAGGAAGTCTCAAGCCCAGCCTGCTCTTGCCGTCCAGAATCAGGTATTCACAATGGAACTTAGTCTCCAATACCTGAATCCAAACATCGGTAAGCTCTGGGACTACACTAGCGATGATAACGTGCTGGATAATTGAAATATCATCAGGTATTGCATCCTTGATCTGCCCAAACAAGTCCTCAGGAACCGTCTTAGGATCGGTTCCAATGCGAATCTGCCAAAGCTTATTATCAGCTTTGTACAATGCACAGCTTGTTTTGGTATTTCCAATATCTGTCACCATTACAGATATCTCTGGCTTATACGGATGCATATTCCCAACTCAATAATAAGATTATTAAAAAATACAAAAACAAGACCAGAATTCACACTCCAAGCGAATCTCCTCGAATAGCCAATTATGTCAATACTTTTCTCAATCGAAACCGAGTTCTTTCAGAGAATTTGTCTTCTTTCGCCAATTGGGATTGATCTTGACCCACAGATGTACTTGCACAGGCATATCCATAAACTCGCTCAACTGCTGCTCGGCATATTGCCTGATCTTGGCAAGCATCGCGCCATTACGTCCTATCAGAATCACCTTCTGGCTGTGTCTTTCCAGCCAGATAACTGCATCGATGATCGATCTGTCGGGCAGTTCTGTAAACTTCTCTATCAAGACTGCTGCCGCATACGGCAATTCCTGCTCCAGAAGATGGAAGATACCCTCCCTGATCACTTCCCTGGCAAAGAATCGCATTGGCAGATCAGATAGCTGATCCTCTTCATAATAAGGCTCGTGATAGGGGATATAACTTGTAATGCTCTCTAGTAATGCCGGAAGGTTCTCTGCTGTCCTTGCAGATATGTAATGCACTTGGTTGATCGAGGGCGGAAGATATGATTCCAGCTTAGCTTTATCAATATCGTGCAAGAGATCTATTTTGTTAAATACAGCCAATTGTGGATTCTTGAGGCTTTTGAGGATTTCCAGCACTTCCAGATCATATTCAGAGGGAAAGCCGTTCATATCCGTCATAAATACTATCAAATCCACATCACGCAAGGCATCACTCCAAATCTTGAGCATCTTGCGTTGCATCTCGTATCTGGGCTTGAGATAACCGGGCGTATCAATAAAGACTATCTGGTGCGACTCATCATTCCAGATACCCTTGATGGCGTACCTTGTGGTCTGAGGTTTAGGCGATGTAATTGATATCTTTTGTTCCAAGATCCTATTCATCAAGGTCGATTTGCCTGTATTGGGCTTACCGACTATGCAAACGAATCCGCTACGAAAATCTGCTGAAACCATCTTTATCAAAAGAGCTCCGCCGGGATCTTGACTCCCGGCGGAATAACTCAATTATCTATCAAAGAGCCTCAAAGACACTCTTGATGATGGCTGCGCATTCATCAAGCTGCTCTTCGGTGATCACCAAAGGAGGAGCAAGACGGATGATATGACGATGTGTAGGCTTGCAGAGGATGCCCTTTTCTTTTAGCATCAGGCATACGTCCCAAGCTTCGACGCCATCTTTGGGCTCGACTACTATGGCATTCAGCAGACCTTTACCACGCACCAGCTTCAGCATCGGGTGTTTGATAGCTCTGAGAGAGGCACGGAATCTTTCGCCCAATATCTGGGAACGTTCGGCAAGCTTCTCTTCTTTGACTACTTCCAACGCAGCTTTGGCTACAACACAGGCCAGCGGGAATCCACCAAAGGTAGAGCCATGTTGGCCCGGTTTGATGGTGAGCATAATATCTTTATCTGCCAGCACTGCTGATACGGGCAGCACACCACCGGAGATTGCTTTGCCCAGGATCAGTATATCAGGGCGGACATTCTCATGATCGCAAGCCAGGAGCTTTCCTGTGCGTGCAATACCGGTCTGTACTTCATCTGCGATGAATAGAACATTGTGTTCTTTGCAGAGATCATAACAGTTCTTCAGATAACCCTCATCAGGCACGAAGACCCCGGCTTCACCCTGAATGGGCTCTGCAATAAAGGCAGCTACATTCTTTCCATGCTTTTCAAGAGCAGCTTTGAGCGAGGAAGCATCATTGTATGGTATCTTCATCACGCCGGGGATGAAAGGACCAAATCCTTCATAGCAATCAGGATCGGTAGAAGCAGAGACTACAAAGAGAGTTCTGCCATGGAAGTTATTCTCACAGAAAATGATGATTGCATTGTCTTTCTCGACGCCTTTGACGGTGTAAGCCCACTTGCGTGCAAGCTTGAGAGCTGTTTCTACGCCCTCGGCACCGGAGTTCATCGGGAGCACCATATCATAACCGAAGTATTCGGTGATGAATTTCTCATACTCACCCAGCTTGTTGTTAAAGAAAGCGCGGGATGTGAGTGTAAGTTCTTTTGCCTGGTCGCAAAGAGCGCCGATGATTTTGGGATGGCAATGTCCCTGGTTGACAGCGGAATAAGCGGATAAGAAGTCAAAATAGCGGTTTCCTTCCGGATCCCATAGGAATACACCTTCACCCTTTGCCAATACTACCGGCAGCGGATGGTAATTGTGCGCACCATATTTTTCTTCCAGTTCCATAGCTTCTTTCGAGCTGATCTTTCCGTAAACTAGATTCTCGGACATGATTCCTCCATTTATCCTTTTTGTAATGATTTTCTGTAGGTCACCATATTAAAAATGGACATTCCGTGTCAATACAAAGTTTTTTTCTTTCCTACCCAATCCTAGCCCCTGGGCTGCCAATCAGTCATTATGAGATCAAGAGCAATTCAAGAGCAATTCAAGCCGAACCACGTTCGACTTGATTTGCTTTTGATCTGCTGGTGATATGCTCTAGATCATTAGAAATCAATAGGAATCCAGTAATACTTTAGCAGCAGAGAGTCGATAACGAATTCAAGTACAGAAAAAAAGGACTTGCCAAAAAAAGCGCAGTAGAATTTATGGGCTTCACATCCGGTCGGGATGTAGCGCAGTCCGGCTAGCGTACTTGAATGGGGTTCAAGTGGTCGCAGGTTCAAATCCTGTCATCCCGACCAGTATTTTTTTAATAGCAAAAAGCCTCGAGTAATCGAGGCTTTTTCTTTTGTAGCAGTTGAAAAGCCGGTTTAGAAGTTTGTTCCCAGACTGATCCCAATAAAGGGGCTGGCACCTTCAAATATGGTATTCCTTTCGGGTAAAGGCAAAGTAGCTGCGGGTAGCCAGGGGTCAGGCTCAAAGATTGCATTGCCACTTGTCCAATCATCCACATCGCTCTTAAGATACCAGTTGCCGTCTCTGGCAGTATTGTAGCGCATTCCTGCAGTCAGGCTGAGAAAAAAGTTTTGATACACTCTAAATCCACCCCGTGCAGCAAGCTCCAGTCCTGCAGTGATCGGAGTAGATTCTTTGATGGTGCGGTCTCCATTGTCATCCTCAAAGTCATAAACATACTTGTATTTTGCTCCGCCAAGCTCAATCTCCTCATACAGGGGAGTCTGCGTAAAGGCAGAGAGCTTTGCGCCCACATTTACATAGCCCAGATAGTTCAGGACGGGGTAGGTCACACCGGCATAAGCAGAAACTATGTCTGCATAAAAGGCTGTCTTCTCTTCATCTTTCACCGAAGCATATGTAAGCCCGGCATTATCAAACAGACCGAGGTAACCCATCACGATCGGAGCTTTCTCGCCCCTGATCTTCATATTGTTGATACCCCAGCGCAAGATGCTGAGATTTACAGAACTGAGACCCTCGATATCATCACTATCGGATGAGAAATAATTGATCGAGATCGGCATCAGATAGCCACCGGCAAGGAAATCTGCAAAGACAGATTCATTGGTAACTGCACGAGTCGCTTCCTGCACTACAGGTGTTCTGTTGTCGCTGGATGAGCGATCGTATTGAGCAAACAAGCCCCCGATCATCAGCAGGCTGATCAGAATAAGGGTAATACGTGTTTTCATTGTCGTCCTTCTCACCATTTCCACGGTAGGAAATAGTCCTTTATTTCTTCATTGTAATATCTGTCAGTCATTGTAGCGATAAAGTCTCTTACCTGCTCGGCTGGGCTAAACTGCTCCAAATAAGCCGAAGCTTTGTGATCCAGAAAGTGCTTGAATATCTTGGAAGAGCGGTTTTGCTTTTTAATATCTTCAAGATACTTCTCAAACATCATACTCATCGTGCGATAGATGATCATATTGGATTTCTTCACGTTATCATCTGTATAGATGTGTTTGTAATTGAAGCGTTTCAGTTCCAATAGGTGAGCAGAAGTATCCTCATCAAAAGCTATCCAATCCTGATCGTAACTATTGATGATCACGCTGCGGATCAAGGTATCTATGATCTGGGAATTGGTGTTCCCTAAGTGCTTTGTGACCTCTGCCGGCAGTTCATCACGCTTGAGGATATTATAGCGGATGGCATCTTCAATATCTTGACCTATGTAGGCGATAGTATCTGTGATCCTTACTACACAACCTTCCAGAGTTGCTGGCATCCATTGCACGTTTTTGCCTTCTTTCTTGCTGCTAATATAGCTTTGGATATCTGCTTCAGACTTTGTAAGATCAGGCATTAAAACAGTATTATGGACTTCACCATCATGACTGATGATCCCGTCTCGTACCTGGAAAGTAAGATTTAAGCCTCTTCCCTTCCTCGAGATGTAGTCAACAATGTGCAAGCTTTCGATATTGTGATGAAACTGACCGATCCCGGCTGCTTCACAGCACTGGCTAAGAGCCTTCTCTCCATCGTGACCAAAGGGTGCATGCCCCAGATCGTGTCCCAAAGCTATCGCTTCTATCAGCTCTGTATTTAGCCCCAGATACTTGCCTATCGTCCTGGAAATCTGTGATACATAGGCAATGTGCAGATTGCGATTGGTCATCTCTTCATCGATCAGATTGGTGAAGGAAAAGACTTGTGTCTTGCCGTGATATCTCCGATAAGCCCCGCTGTAGAGAATGCGATCTCTATCGACAGCAAATCTGGAACGCATATCGTCTGCTTCTTCATCACGACTTCTGAAGGCTGCTTCGTCTTTGAAAGCCCTGTTCTGCAATGAACACTCGTTTTTTGCACGAATATCTTTGAATATCTCTTTGAATTTATCTTTCATTGTACATCTCCGTTTAGATATAGGATAAACAATCCCAGCTTCATTCGCAAGCACAAAGCGCATTACAGCAACAAAAAAGCCCCGGAAACCGGGGCTATATATATAATCGACTGAGTTTTTACTTTACCAATACCAGTTTTTTGGTTTGATTCATTGTAGGGCTGGTAACTCTATAGAAATAGATTCCGCTGCTGCAAGGACGGTTATACTGATCCATTCCATCCCACTTCAGCGAGTGTGTTCCCTGGCCTCTTTCGTAGCTGCGAACTACCTGACCGAGGATGTTATAAACTGTAACCATTGCAGTTTCTCCCTCTTTCACTGTAAGATCGATATTGGTCATACCTCTGAAAGGATTGGGATAGGCATTACCCAAGACCGTAGCAGTGGGAAGAGTAGGCACTGAGCTTTCACTTACATTGACGACTACAGGACCGTGCAGAGTGCTGGTGCCGTCCATTTCTACGGCTTGCAGCCAGTAGCGATAGGTATGCCCCGTCTCGACTTCGGTATCTGTGAAGCTATAATTATGCTGAGTGGAGCTATTGGTTGAGGTCTCAAACCACAGGCTGATAGCCGAAGCAAAATCCGCGCTTTCATTGCGATAGACTCTGTAACCACTCATATTGGTCTCTGATTGAGTGATCCATGCCAGACCCACGAAATTTGAAGCAGTCACAAAAGCGGAGAAACTGCTCAGTTCCACCGGCAAAGTCTGATCATTGACAATCAGGATGGGCACATCAGCTTTTGCTCCGAAAGGAACATTTGACCATACCAGATCTCCAGGTCCAGTCATCGGGAAAACATCAGCTTGATTCCAAATGCTGTTATACCAAGCCCATCCTCTCCAGATGCCGGGGCCTACTGGGATAGTGATAGTCTGGTTGCCGGGGCCGGGATAGCTGGCGACATAGCCCTGCAAACCAGGATCTCCGGGTTCTGTTCCGCCGGGATATCCACCGCTGGCAGTTACAAGATCTACTGTTGAAGGACTTACGATTAATACACCCGAGCCACCTGTGCCGGTGTTGAAATAGAAGAGCTGATTATCGAGCCAATCAACACCATCATTATTGTCGTAACCGCCATCATAAGCAGTCCCGGGTTGATCAAAACGACCTATCTGAGCATAGAGCGCACCATCACCTTTGTTGATACCGACTGTTGCAGGAGTACCACCGAAACCTTCAGCTCCGCCAGATGCATCACCGGTCGTCCAAGCCATGTCACCATAACTGAATGCAACTGTATTTCCTATGCCTATTGTAGGATCTGTACCATCAGTAAAGATTAGTTCAAAAGTGTTCAGCTTGTCCGTATGCGAGCCAAAGTAACCAACCGCATCCCAGATCACAATCATCCGGTTTGCTTCAATCTTGTACCAAACTGATCCTGTTCCACGGGTATCAACATCTCCAAAGAAGGGAGCCAGCATCGGAGAGCCATTAATCGGGAAACCCCAAGGAGTATATGAAGAATAGCCTCCATCAAATGTGACATTACCATTATTGTTGATCCAGCATTCTGTATAGATACTTCCATATAGTGAGAAGTTGAACACATAATTGATGGGACCAACATAGCTATCATCATTAGGACTCATAGCCAAGACAAAGTTGCTATCCCACGGTACTAGCAAGCCTGAAGTATCCTTGGGCTGAGCTGGACTTTGATTGACTACGGGTACAGCAGCTCCGAATTCAATATCGTTCTTTTGATTTGCTGCAACAACGCCATTTGCATACAATGCTAATGAGAGCACTGCAATAAAGACGACAAATAAAGTGACTTTTTTCATTGTATCGTTCCTTTTCTTTATTGGTTGAACACAAACAGGGTCAAAGACCCAATTGTAACGACTAACTCTATAACTTCGGTAAGCATCCGAGGCAAACCGGTTAATACCAGGACATTGTTTGCTAACTCACTATACAATATGTAGCTTGCACAATCAGTATTTACTTGCCTAATTACATTCTGATAGTCTAATTCTTTGTCAAGAGCATACAAGAAGACTGTTTTGCATATTCCAGGTCTATTGTTGAATTACTTCAACTGGCATAGTTGATGCCGTTTGTTTACGCTCTATCTGACATATCTTTGGAACCTATTCTTAAGTGTAAGATCATCCAAGCTGAAGGAGGATTATTCTTTCTTTGCCTATTGAATTCTAAGGTAATACTCAAGAATGAATCTGGTGATCCTTTGGTGGCCACCAAGGGATCACAAGGGGATCACAAGAGGATCACAAGAGGATCTCCAGAGGATTCAAGCAGAGAGATAAGGGAATTGATTTGACATAAAGAGCTCAAGTAAAATGATGACTCGGATGGAACGTATCAATATTAGTAATCTGACAGACAGCTATTTAGCAGGTCTTCCCCGAGATTGGGCAATAGTCATCTTCCGCAGTGAAGGCTTAGCTCAGTACGCACTGATTACAGGAGATCTGCGTCAAAGGCTGAAATCAATCTTGAGTAGGGACACCGATGGTAACGCGTATTCAGAGTTGCTTACCTTGTGTGATGAGATTTGTTGGGAGCGTTGTGAAAGCTCTCTTGAAGCTCTAATCGCTTTCAAAATCGTTATTACCCAAGAAAAGCCGATCCAGCAGCAAGCTCTGTTTGCACAGAGGGATTATGTTTATCTGGCACTGAATGCACAGACATTCCCATTTATCAAAATTGCAGATTATACTATCGAGAATTGGAACTATGTTGGTCCATTCCGCAGCAGGTTTGTACTGGCCGACTTCATTGATAGCGTCTCACGTATACTAATGCTGCCCAATTGTGAGACAGGGACATTCCCTTGCGAAAAGTTTGATCTTGGCACATGTCGCGGTTGGTGCCTCAATCTCGCTCCGGAAGCGGAGAGCGATACCGCCAGAGACATCGCAAAGCTCGAGAAACTGCTTTTTGAGTCATATATGACGCCTACTGATACTATCATCAATATGCTCAAGACCGAACACGACAAGTATTTCGACGATCTTGAATTTGAAAAGGCAGAGCTTTTCTCAGATGCCATCAAGCTTCACGAGTTTTACAAGGACTGGCTGGAGTTTCTGATTGAAGCAAGAAGGATTGATTATCGGGATGATCGGATCAATGTACAATCTGGTCAACTAAAGGCATATCACGATGGCAAAGATTGGATAGATTTACATTGCCAAGAATTGGCGTTTAATCCGAATGAATTTCTGGCACTGGACAAAAGCCTTGCCGACGAAGCTAGAATACTCTATAATTACATAAAATATAAAGAGGTTAGATGATGTATAATGAACTCAGCAAGCTCTCCAATGTGAAGCAAAGCTGGCAGGGAAAGGTGCGCGATATCTACGATCTGGGAGAAGAACTCCTGATCGTGACCAGCGATCGTATCTCAGCCTTCGACGTAGTCTTCCCCACACCTATCCCAGATAAAGGGAAAATACTCACCCAAATCTCGATCCATTTCTTCAAACAAACTCAAAACATTGTGCCAAACCACTTCATCAGCGACAAAGTGGAGGATTTTGGCGCAGACTTTATGCCTTTTGCAGAGTACCTGGAAGGACGCAGTATGCTGGTTCGTAAGACCAGAGTTATCCCCTTTGAGTGTATCGTTCGCGGCTACATCACCGGCAGTGCTTGGAGTGAATACAAGCGCAGCGGAACTATCGGCGGAATGCTACTTCCTGACGGTATGTTGGAAAGCCAACGCTTTGCTACACCTCTTTTTACTCCCAGCACCAAAGCTGATAGCGGACACGATGAAAACATCAGTTACCGCGAAATGCTTCACAGGATGGATGAGTGGTTGGCTGTAAAGATCAAGGATTACTCATTGGCCATCTTCAATTACGCTCACGATCTGCTCTGGGATGAGGGAATTATTGTAGCCGATACAAAGCTGGAATTTGGAACAATCGGAAACGAAGTAATACTTATCGATGAAGTCCTGACCCCTGATTCCTCTCGCTTTTGGGACAAAGACTCCTATGAAATTGGCAAAACACCGCTCAGCTTTGACAAGCAGTATCTGCGGGACTATCTTGAAAAGATCGGTTGGGACAAGCAACCACCCGCTCCGGAGCTTCCGCTCGATGTAGTCGAACAGACACGTGATAAATACACAAAAATATACAAGACAATCACAAAGGACGAAACAAGACAATGGTAAGAGTTATCTGCGTCGTGGATGATGAAGACGAACTGGTAGCAAATCTTCAATATGAGATAAAAGCACTGCGCCCTAATTGGGAAGTCAAAGGCTTCTCCTCCGGGCTTACTGCCATCCAGGAGATAATGAAAGGCACGATTGATCTGGTGCTAACCGATATCGCAATGCCGGATATGGATGGTTATGAACTGTTTTGGCGTATAAAAGATTATAAAGAAGATCTTCCAGTTATTATGATGACTGGATTTGGCTATGACCCAAACCACGTATTGGTTAGAGCTAAGGTGGACGGTCTGCAGGATATCCTGTACAAACCTTTTGATGTGGAGCGTTTGGTCGAGCTGATCGAACGTCGTCTTCCCGATAAGGAGTAGCCAACGCTACAGGATCTGATCCGCAGACATTTATTCAGAAGAACGGGGATAAGCTATATGCTCTATCCCCTTTCCCTATTGTACTTTGCACTACACAAGATCAAGCAACACTTTAATAGCAGAAACCAGTTTAGAGCAGCATGTAAAATCATCAGCATTGGCAATATCACTGCCGGGGGTAGCGGAAAGACTCCACTCACTATTGCAATCGCTAAGGCTATGACTGAGAGAGGAACCAAGCTGGCAATTTCGCATCGAGGTTTCAAAGGTAAATACGAACATTCGATGAAGATAGTCTTGGGCTCAATCCTGGATGAGGATGCACTTAGCTTGGGTGACGAAGCCTATATGTTCAGCAATGCACTGCCACAAACACCTGTAGCAGTGGGTAAAGACCGTAAACTTGCAATCATCAGTCTATTGAAGCTCTATCCGGATCTCGATCTGATCATCCTGGATGATTCTCTGCAGAATAGAAAAGTATTTCACGATCTGGATATCGTGGTCTTTAGTGAAGATTACGGGATAGGCAATGGTTTTCTGCTTCCCGCGGGATACCTTAGAGAACCTGTAAGTAGCATCAACAAGGAGCAGATAGTAGTGATCAGTTCCAAAGGTTTTGCGAATAACCCAGAGTTTGAGCAAAGCCTCAAAAAGCAAGGAATCAAGCCGCTACACAGCAGGGTGAGAGTTAAGGGATTATTTACTGCAAGTGGAAAAGAGCTTGATCCAGTAGAACTTGATAAGCCAATCCTTATCTCAGGAATTGGAAACCCACAATCCTTTGAAGAGACTGCCCGTACAATAGGGATTGATTTCCTGAAGCACTACAGATATCCTGATCACTATAACTTTGTGGATGTATCTGCTATTCTTGATGATATCAAAGCCAATCCACAGCAGCAGTTTATATGTACCCACAAAGACCTGGACAAGTTGTTGCATAAAGATGAGCTGAACGATAGGCTAAGCTATATCGAAATTGAAGCGGATACGGTCGAGAATGGGCTGATTGAGCTGATCTTGGAACGATTAGCTCTTGATACGAGAACTGAGTAGATATTGAGACGCAATCGCTATAGCAGCGGTTTCTGCGCGGGTGACCAAGGGACTAATCGAGATATGAGGAATCTCCTTGAAGAGCTCATACTCATCCTCAGACCATCCACCTTCCGGGCCTATTATAAAGCAGGGATCACATTTATCCAGATTATCAGCCCACAGGTCGGGTCTTTTCTCACTGCACAGCACAGGCAAATAGCCTTTGCTTATGATAGAGCTAAGCGTTGCTTTGAGAATCATGACTGGATTGATCATAGGTAGATATGGATTGTCACACTGCTTGATAGCTGCCAGAGCGATCTTCTCAAATCGGCTTATCGAACTGGGAGAGGGCTTTCTTACGCTGTACCTGGAGGTAAAAGGAAAGAACTCACCCGCTCCGAGCTCTGTACACTTTTCGATTACAAGCTCATCATTCTGGTTTTTAAGGAGACTTAGTGCTATTGCATAGCGTGGAACCAGACTCTGTGATAGAAGAGCAGTAACTATAAAGCTGCTGCTTTGTTTGTCTATCTGGGTAATCTCAGCTTCCGCCAGAATGCCTTTTCCGTTATTGAGCATCATCCTATCCCCTATTCTGGCTCTGCTTACAATAGAGAGATGATGGTGCTCTTGACCACTTAGTTGCTGGATTGAACCGACCTCAGGCTTGAGATCGGGCAGAAAGTAAGAAGGCATCAACTAAAAAACTCTCTCATCTTGGAAAAGAAACCTTTGCCGGGCTTGAACTCGTGTTTGTGATCAAAGGTCTTGAGCTTGGTGTATATTTCCGTTTCTTCTTTGGAGAGCTTGTTCGGTATCACAACAGTGATCCTTACTATCAAGTCTCCCTTGGCACTGGAATGCAAGCTTTGAATACCCTGTCCTTTGAGACGGAAGAGCCTGCCATTTTGCGTACCAGCAGGAATCTTCATCTTGGCACTACCGGTGATCGTGGGAACTACAAGTTCATCTCCAAGCACTGCCTGTGATACAGATATGGGAAAATCGAGCACGATGTTATTACCATCTCGTTCGAATGTATCATCCTGTTTTTCACGGATCAAGACCAGGATGTCACCATTTGATCCACCCCGCGGTCCTACGTTACCCTGGCCTCTAAGGCGGATGTATTGGTTTTCCTCCACTCCGGCAGGTATCTTGACATTGATCTCGGTAACCTTGCCTACGCGTCCCTCACCGTAACACTTGGAGCAGCGGTTTTTGATGATCTTGCCCTCTCCTCTACAGGAAGGACATTCGGAGGCAGTCTGCATCTGTCCAAACAGTGATTGTACTACTCTGCGAATCTGTCCGGTACCATGGCACTGCGTACAAGTCTCGCTCTTCCCATCAGCAGAGCCTGTTCCACTACAGGTTTCGCAGGAACTCTTGACGCCTACCTTAATCTTTTTCTCAGCACCGATGGCAATCTCTTTAAGACTAAGGGAAAGCTCGATCTGCAAATCTTCTCCGCGGTTTGAGGATCTTCCTCTTCCTCCTCCCCCACCGAAACCACCACCAAAGATGGATTCGAAAATACTACTGAACCCGCCACCACCAAAGAGATCGCTGATATCATCAAAGTGACTGAAGTTATCCCAATTGAATCCGCCACCGCCAAACTGACCTTCTACTCCTGCGTGTCCAAATTGGTCATACCGTTGGCGCTTGTCCTTATCTGAAAGCACCTCATAGGCTTCCGAAGCTTCTTTGAACTTCTCTTCTGCTTCCTTGTTATCGGGATTTTTATCAGGGTGAAACTGCATAGCCAATTTACGGTATGCCTTCTTGATAGTCGCTTCATCGGCTGTTTTATCAACGCCCAATACTTCGTAGTAATCTCTTTTTGCCATCTAAAACTGAACTCCAGTGAATATTATGGGGTGCCCATCGGACACCCCACCTAAGCTGTCTTTATTTGTCATCGACGACTTCAAAATCCGCGTCGATAGGTCCATCATTCTTTTCTTCTTGCTGGGGCTGACCTTGTGCAAAGTCTTCTGGATTAAATCCTGCTGCATTGGGATCAAAGCCTGCACCGGCTCCACCTTGCTTGCTTTGCATGTCTGCATAGATGATCTCACCCAGTTTCTGAGCTTTCTTACCAAGTTCATCCTTGATCTTGTCCAGCTCTTCCTTGGTGTCTGCTTTCTCCATCTGAGCCTTAGCTTCTTTGACGGCTTCCTCAATCTTGGCTTTTTCATCTGATGGTAGCTTCTCAGCATATTCGCTGAGGCTCTTTTCTGTAGAGAAGATCAGAGTGTCAAGCTCGTTCTTGGCGGTTACAAACTCCTGGCGCTTCTTGTCTTCATCAGCGTGCATCTCTGCATCTTTGATCATCCGCTCGATATCATCCTGATTGAGGTTTCCGGCACGATCGATCACTATTGATTGTTCCTTGCCGGTTCCCTTGTCCTTGGCTGATACATGCAAAAGACCATTGGCATCTATATCAAAGGTAACCTCAATCTGAGGTACTCCACGTGGTGCTGAAGGAATACCAACCAGATCAAAACGTCCCAGCGACTTGTTATCAAGAGCCATAGGACGCTCTCCTTGCAAGACATGGATGGTGACTGCAGTTTGATTATCCGCTGCCGTGGAGAAGACTTGACTCTTCTTGGTCGGGATGGTGGTGTTTCTATTGATCAAAGCAGTCATCACTCCTCCCAAAGTCTCTATACCCAAAGACAGGGGTGTCACATCGAGCAAGAGAACGTCACTTACCTTCTCATCGCCGGACATTATAGCACCCTGAATAGCTGCACCAATGGCGACCACTTCATCAGGATTGAGGCTGCGGTTTGGCTTTTTGCCAAAGAATCTTTCGACTGCTTCCTGCACTGCCGGGATACGTGTGCTTCCCCCCACCAGGAGGACTTCCTGTATTTCGGAAGCATTGAGCTTGGCATCGGTTAAAGCCTTCTTGCAAGGACCAAGGCTACGCTCTACCAGATCTGCAGTAAGCCGGTTGAATTCAGCCAGGCTCAGATCGAGATTCAAATGCTTGGGACCTGTAGCATCGGCTGTGATAAAAGGCAGATTGATATTGGCTGTCTGAGTACCGGAAAGCTCTATCTTGGCTTTCTCAGCTGCTTCACGCAGTCTCTGCAGAGCCATCGGATCTTTGGAGAGATCAATCCCTTCCTGAGCTTTGAACTTTTCCAAGATCCAATCTATCACACGCTTGTCAAAATCGTCTCCACCCAAGTGAGTGTCACCGTTTGTAGATAGTACTTCCACAACACCCTGGGAGATATCCAGGATGGAGATGTCAAAAGTTCCGCCACCCAGATCATAGACGGCGACTTTTTGTTCCTTCTTATTTTCCATACCATAGGCCAAAGCCGCAGCGGTAGGCTCGTTGATGATACGCTTTACTTCGAGACCTGCAATCTTGCCGGCATCTTTAGTCGCCTGTCTTTGGTCGTCATTGAAGTATGCCGGGACTGTGATCACAGCTTCGGTGACTGTTTGTCCCAAATATGCTTCTGCTGTTTCTTTCATCTTGGTGAGCACCAGAGCGGATATCTCCTGAGGAGTGAAATCTTTGTTCTCGGAGTCAATGTGCACTGCTGCCTGATTCTTGAGCCCGCTTTTGACCTTGTAAGGTACTTGCTTGATCTCTTCGCTTACTTCGTTATAGGCTCTACCCATAAAGCGTTTGATCGAATATACTGTATTTGTGGGATTAGTAACTGCCTGACGCTTTGCTAATTGACCCACCAGACGCTGTCCGTCTCTGGTAAAACCCACCACTGATGGTGTGGTACGGGTTCCTTCCACATTTGTAATAACTACCGGCTTGCCGCCTTCCACGACAGCAACGCAGGAATTGGTTGTACCAAGGTCGATACCGATTATCTTTCCCATGGTTTCCTCCATATATTCATATTATTCATTTGAATCTTGGGTTTGCGGATTTCCGCTGGATACTGCCACCCTCACAGGGCGGATTACTATATCATTCATTGTGTAGCCGTTTTGGATCACGGCTGCCACAATATTCTCTTCAAAATCAACTGAAGGTATATGAGCCAGAGCTTCATGCTTTGCAGGATCAAAATCGTGACCCAAAGCTTCAATCTTCTTTACTCCTTCACGTTCCAAGACGCTAGTGAGTTGCTGCTCGATCAGGCTGATACCTTTGAAAAACTTGTCCTCAGCCTGCTCTGGATCTATCTGAGCCAAAGCACGCTCAAAATTATCCAGGACATCACAGACATTGAGAGCTAGTTTCTCTGTGGAACGCTTGATCCAATCTGCTTTTTCCTGGTTTGTGCGTCTGCGGTAATTCTCAAATTCAGCCATTGAACGCAGATACTTGTCTTTCCATTCGTCTCTTTCGCGACTTAGCTTCGTCAATTCGTCCTCAATCGTTTCTTCTTGCCCGGTTTGATCTTGATCAACCTGCTCAAGCACAGGCTCTTGATCTTCCGGATGATGTTTCTTTTTATGTGACATTATCAAACTCCCTGTTTCGGCACGATCATCCCCTTGCGGGTGGTTTCAGTAATCGTACGGGTAATATCTCTGATCAAGGGTATCAGCTTGCGATAATCTGTCCTGAGAGGTGCTACTACACCCAGATACCCGGGTATGCCAAAGACTTCATATTTCCCAAAGATCACTACAAAATCCAGCCAGTTTGGCTCGCAGAGCTCTTCGCCCATCAAGACCTTTACTTCATTATCGTCCTGATTGGCCCTCATAATCCCGAGAAGATTATCCTGTCTCTGGATCAGATTCATAAAGCTCAAAATAGACTGTTTAGAATCAAACTCCGGTTGTTCCAAAAACTTGATCGAGCCATCATAGTGAATGAAGAAATCACTGATCTCTATAAAAGCACGATGCAATTCCTGGAGAAAAGAACTAACCAGCAGGTTTTCCTGATGCATATTCTCCCGCATTTCCACGAGGACTTTATTGGCAATGTCATAGACTCTCAAGCCAACCAATTCGTCATTGAGATATCGCACCAGTTTTCGCAACTGGGTCTCGCTCATCTCATATTCGCATTTCAGGATCACTGTCTTGTCCAGACCGCTATCCAAGCTCATCACAAAGAGCAGCTTGCCATCCCCAATCGGAAAAACATCCAGCTTTGCTAAATATCCATTTGAGACCTCAGGCTCTGCCACAAAGCTAAGCTGATCTGTCTCTTTGGCAAGTATCTGCATAATGTAGTGCAGAGCTCTGGGAGTGTCTTTGTAGTTGTGGATCAGAAGATCCCGCAGTATATCCATCCGCTCAAAACTTACCCTTTTATGATCCTCAGCGATCAGCTCCAGGTACTGCCTGTAACCGCGGATCGTAGGTATCCTTCCGGCGGATGTATGGGGTTGATGGATCAGATTTCCTTGTTCCAGCTTAAACAAATCCAGGCGCAAGGTCGCAGAACTCACTTCCTGCAGATACTTTTCATTTAGCATTCGCGAAGAGACTGGCTCATTAGTCTGGATAAATTCATCCACCAATGCCAGCAAAGTCTCATTCAATCTTAGCTGATTCTTCTTCATCTTCCTCATTCCTCAGAACTTATTAGCAGTCCCATCATTCATCTGCTAATCTGAGGACAATCTAATCGAGTCTGCTAAATTGTCAATCAAAATGTGAGACTGCTTAAAAGCCGGCTAACAAAACTTCTTTATAAACCCTCACTGAAAACTTCAAATCCAATCACCAAAACTTCAAATCGGGGAAATCCGGTCATAACAGGGGTATTCTGGGCTCATGGTTTTTATCACCATTTCTTCAAATACCATCACCGTTTCTTCAAATCTGATCACTGAAGACTTCAAGCTTTTATCATACTTTCTTCAAATCACCATCACCATTTCTTCAAACTTTTATCACAGAAACTTCAAATGGGATTCCACATAAAAAAAAGTGGGAGACACCGGGTGGTGTTCCCACGTATCGGAGGGCATATAGTGGATTAGATTTTTAGGACAGCCCAATAAGGTGTACTTGACATTAAGAAAGCGATGAAGAAAGTACAACCGTGGGAGGTTCAAATGAAAAAGCGCAGCACTTACAGCGGTAAGTTTAAGAGCAAGGTTGCCCTTGCGGCAATCGAGGGCAGAAAGACAATAGCGGAGTTGGCGTCTGAGTTTTCGTTGCATCCGAATCAGATCAGTCAGTGGAAGAGTCAGTTGTTAGCGAGATCTGAAGAAATCTTTTCCGACAAGCGAAAAAGGGATAAGGAAGATAATGCTCAGCTAATAGATGAGTTATACAAGCAAATAGGCCAGCTAAAAGTAGAGTTAGACTGGCTGAAAAAAAAATCTGGGATCATCGGTAAGGGCTAAAGTGCAGCTTATTGAATCGGCGCAAGAGAGTATCAGTGTTGTCCGACAGTGCGAGTTGCTGGGCATCTCTCAGTCGTCCTACTATTACAAACCGCGGATAAATGAGTTTGATTTAGAGCTAATGGCTAAGATTGATGAGATTTATACCAGGAGGCCATTTTTCGGCTCGCGTCGGATAATGATGGAATTGAAGCAGTTAGGCTTATCCGTCGGTAGAAGGAAAGTGCAAGCTCTGATGGATAAAATGGGTATTGAAGCTATTTATCCCAAGCCTAATCTAAGCAAGCCCAATTTAGAGCATAGAAGCTACCCCTATTTACTCAGAAACGTGAAGATAGAGCGACCGAATCAGGTTTGGTGTTCGGACATAACTTACATCAGGATGACGAATGGCTGGCTTTATCTGGTGGCGGTCATGGATTGGTACAGCCGATACATTCTCTCCTGGGAGTTGTCGAATACCAACCCATCAACTCTCTTTCCCAGGCACACATTCCTTTTGATGCGTCAAATCCGACCTGATTTGCGTTCAACAATCCAAGATTTGCAATTCTACCTGTATGACCGCCAACTCCACCTCTTATCAACCAATGACCTACTTCATGCAGTATTCTATCCCGTGCCCACAAATGACCATTTAAATTTCCACCTTGCGTCGTACCATTCGATACAATTATTGGCTGTCCTGATGGTAATGTATCATTAGATGTGTAAGTTGTTATAAGCGAAGCAATTCCAGAATAAGTAACATTTGGTCCATAGACATTTACCGCTGGATCCATGTGAGCACCATTTAATGGACTCCTATATGATATAAAGACCAGATCTGCAAATCCATCAGGTTGATTAATGTGATTGTATGACTGACTCTGATGGTCATAAGTAGATGTCCAGTTATCGTAAAGACCGAAATCAATGACCGAATCCATGCTGCTTAGAATGTAGTTATTTATTGAGCCATAGGATGATGAATTGAACCCCGGCGGATATGGATTGGGTAATGTAAATCTATAGACATCTCCAACATACTTGTAAACACCTCGAGACATGTCCCAGAAATATTTGGTTATGTTGATATCTGACAGCCATTAGAATCCTGGCGTAAACGGATCAAAGTTAATGCTTTCTATGAAGATGTTTTGATAATCCGGATCTCCCGGTGATGGCCAGTAGGGTGCATTGGGAAGATATTCTTCACCTTCTCGATCAACAAAGATTATACATACTCTCATGATCCCAGTAGATGGTACTGAATGTCCACCTCGTGGAAACAACCTGATGTGTGTTGTCGTTAATGAATCTTCAGGGCTGTATTCATCATAGTCATCCCAACGCCCCTGACAATAAAGCTGAGACGACAACAATGACATCACAAAAGCAAGCAGTAAACTTAATGTAACTCGCATAGTTCCCCCTATTTTATTAAAATAAGTTTTGAGAGTTTTGAGCCCTCTTGTGTTCTGAGGCTACAATAATAGACTCCACTCGGTAACAACTTGCCTGATTCGTTACGTCCATCCCACTTAACAGCTCCATCTCCATTTACGGGGATACTGATTATCAATTGGCCTTTAATGTTGAATATGGATAGAGTTCCGGTTTTGCTCCTATCAGGTATTATGTAGCTGATGGTTATTGCATCTTTGAATGGATTTGGAAAACAGGATAAACCGAGTGCAATAGATGGAGGCATAGGTTCATATACTGACACCGGCTGACCATAATGAACTCCATTGATCTCGCAAGCTGCAGAAGCTATTACATTATCTGGCTGATCATCCCATTCTTCATAGGTAGGCCCAAACCCCCTTGCCCATCCTCGAGTATGATGACTTGTTGCCCAGCCGGGGGCCCAGTATTCATGGAATCTAATGTAGGTCGGGATATAGTAATGACTCAAATAGTGCTCTCCGTCACTGGTGCAGATCCATGGATAAGGCCAATCATCTAAGAAATGAAAGACATAGAAAGATCCGACAGATGAAAAATTCTCGTGAATTATCTCATCGGTATCCGGATTATTGTCCAAGTCAAATTCGTCATAAGCATAAGTAATATCACCTTCATTCCGAATCCAGTGGTTTTCACCAGACCCCAACAATCCAACGACTTTGTAATACACGTTACCATTGATTTCCGTAGATGCGACTACCTCTCTGATAAGCTGATACCCGCCAGAGGACAAACTTCTCCACCATTTGTTTCCCACGTGCAAGGGATTATAGGAGTATAACTCGGGATCTTCTCTTGCTCTTCTAAAGAACTCAGTTTTATGATCTTCGGTTGGTTCCACCTTGTACTGAAGAATTGACGCCGGAGTTGAATATGCTGCTCCCCATATGAGAAGCCCCAGCAGAAATAAGGACAGCTTTCTCATCATCTCAACCTCCTTGTCTCAAACTATAGCTACTTTATATCAATATAGTTTAAATGTGGAGGCTGCCAACACTTTTTTTATCTCTTTCGCTATTAATTCGCAAATTCTATACTGGCGATTTGATATAATTCCTAATCAGCAACTCAGTCTCAGCCTGGAAAGCTCCAGATACGGAGTACTGCGTCTCAACTTCTTCAATGAGACAGCCATCGTATAGCTGCTTTATGTAAGGATCGTTGTTGTAGGATAGCAGGAACTTGCCCTTGATCTGTTTCAAGGCTTCTGCCAGCTCTACATGCTGGTTGAAAGCATCCGCGTCCTCACGTTCGTAGATGTGCTCCTTGGTATAGTAGGGAGGGTCAAGATAGAAGAACGTGTGGGGCTGATCGAACCGGGCTACGATCTTCTCCCAAGGCTGCTTTTCAATGATAACGTGCCTCAGACGTTCCGAGGCTTCCTTCACCTTGTCCAGATTCCTCAGTGGCATGTATTTGTAGCCCTGATTGACGCAGAAGTTCTTTGATCTTGAGCCATAGCTGCAGGCGAGGTTGTAATAGAACTTGATCGCCCTTTCCAACTCGGTTCTGGGCTCATGCATCATGAAGTTATCAAACATCTCCCTGGCGATCAGATAGTTGTTCAGTTCGGTAACGAAGGCTTCCGGGTGGTTCTTGATGTACTTCCAGAAGTTTACCAGATCGCCATTGATATCGTTATAGACCTCAGTATAGCGACTCTTCTTAGATAGCTGCCAATCTTCCTTGTTGGCACTCTTCCCGAATAGTATCCAGGCCGCACCTCCAAAGACTTCGCAGTAGATGTCATGCTTGGGGATGAGCGGAAGGATTTTCTTGCGGAGGAGACGCTTGCCGCCTACCCAGGAGATGATAGAGTTCATTGTTTCACCCCACTTCCCAACAAGTTGGGCAGCGAGGACCCCGACTCCTCCAGTTTGAAGTTGGCGATGATCACTTCGTTAAACTCGGACTTGCCTTCCTTGCGGTTGATGCCCTTGGTTCGGGTAACATGCCTGATGTCAAAACCCTTGTATAGCTTAAGCACTTCGGGATTATCATCGTAGGACAGAATGAACCTTCCCTTGATGTTCTTCAGTATGTCTCTCAAGGCTTCATGGCTGAACTGCTTGGAGTTCTCATAGGTATAGCCCAGCATGTAAGGAGGATCGCAATAGAAGAAGTTGCTCTTGGTGTCATACTTATCGATCACCTGCTCATAAGACAGATTCTCAATGATCACCATATCCAGGCGTTTGTGGAGTTCTTTGATGCGTTCCAGACGATTATACATACTGGAGGTACCACGCTTCTGAGAGGTGCCGAAGCTGTCACCCTTACTTCCGAATGATCTGGTGATCAGATACATGAACCTGGCAGCACGCTGTATCTCGGTAAGACCTTCCTGCTTGAGGATATCCCCAAAGAGCTTGCGGCTGGCAACTAACCAGTCCAGTTCCTTGATCAGCTCATCAGGATGATACTTTACCTGCATGAACAGGTTGACCAGGCGGTTATCGAGATCGTTATAGACTTCCAGATCTCCCCATTTCTCTTTGTAGAGAAGCATCCAGGCAGCCCCACCGAAGGGCTCGATGTAGCCTTTGATGTCCTTGGGGACGTAGGGAGCGATGACCTTTCTCAGGAGGCGTTTACCGCCTATCCAGCCGATGATCGCATCCATCAGACATCTCCTTTCGGGTCGGTGATACAGAGTCGCAGATACAGTTCAGGTAATGTGAGAGTGTCGAAGTCAACACTCTCGAAGCCCAGCTTTCTGAGGATCATTTCGAACCTCTCGAAGGGGTATTTGGAGACGCCGTTACCGCCAATCCGAAACTCCCGAGCCAACCTGCGAACCTCTCTTTGTTGGCTCTGATATAGACGAAAAAAGCGGAGATATGCTCCAGTGCTTCAAGTGCATCCATATTGTCCGGGTCCTGGTTTGAGATGATACGGATCAGCTCTTTATCGGCTTCCGATTGGCTGATCAGTTCAAGCAGTTCCAGCTCACTCACCTTGGCTACCTTGCCGGATAGGAAGTCCTCAAGCTTGGCTTTCAAGGTAGCGTTCGAGATCGTGAGACAGAGTATTTGCCGCAGTTGGCTATAGCTGAGTTTTGGTTCTCGCTTCATAGAATAATCCTTTTCTTATTGACCAAAGAACATTTCGAGGGCAATGCCTAGTAAGAGCAGGAATTGCGAGGTGGAGACGGTTAGCAGTATCTTCATATTCGTCTCCACTCTCGCCATTCTGGTTACCAGTGACTTGTTGCTGTCACCATTGCCATAGATCTCCTCGTGAACCGAATCGATTTTCTCCTTGAGCACCCCACAGCACAACGAGTTGTGCTGCGAGGACCCCGCGATCTCAGGTTTGCACTGGCAGTCCATAGCAGTTCCTTGTTTTCGAGTGTAGCTGCGAAGAGCAGTGATCTTATACTCCCGGAGGGATATCCTTGAGCAGGAAGATCTTGTTGGAGGTCACTCCAGAGAACTCGGTGGAGATGACTACGTTGAAGAGGCCATCAGCCTCTCCCGACCAGTCAACTGTCCAGCGTAGTCCGGTGAAGATCACCACCCGATCCAGTTCCTTGGAAGCCACTACGATGGTGGTATCCTTGCTCATGAACAGGGTGCTTTCCAGGAAGTTCTTCTGCTTGGTGGAGAGTCCGGAGATGTTGAGTTCGACCGTGCTGGTGCGCTTGCCCGGGATGGTATAGTTGCGGGTCTTGAGCTTGGTCAGCTTAGAGTCCGTCTTACCGGGAGGTCACCTTTCTAATTCACCTGGCTGGCATTAATTCCATAAGCCCCTGCCAGCAATCCGAAGATTTGGACTGCAAAGAGCATCTGTCTCATTTATACTCCTTAGAACGGGCGATTAATAATGAGCCGCGCTATGTGTCCCTGTTGACACTGTCAACATTTTGTTTCAAGGATCATTTGCATTATGTTGCATCCATATTTAGCCTTCCTCAAAGCTCACACCTCTGCATCCCCTGTGATTCCGCTGTGGGACAGGGGATTCTCAGCTCCTATCCAGCACTTGTACAGGAGGCTGTTTAAAGGAAGATAAGGAGTATTACATTCTTGCACTTAGCTCACCCCTTTGATAGTAAATTGCTAACTACCTGATTGACTATTGCTTGCTGCATCATCATGCAGGATACAAGCAGGATACAAGCAGGATACAAGCATCCTGGCAAGCAGAGAGCAGAAAATAGCTAATGCCAAACTTGACAGCATAAGCTCTTGCAAATAATTGGCTTGAAAAGGAGTCTCAGATGAAGAAAACCGTGCGTAAGTCCTACACTTTTGATGATGTACTGCTCGTACCTCAATACTCCCGTGTTTTGCCTTCCACCGTTAGTCTCGAAACCCGCATCAGCCCCAAGATCACTCTAAAAGTCCCCATCATTAGCGCTGCAATGGATACCGTCACAGAGAGTGATTTGGCGATAGCGATGGCACGTGAAGGCGGGCTGGGAATAATTCACAAGAATCTATCCATCGAAGCGCAAGCAAATGAGGTTCACTTGGTTAAGCGTGCCGAAAGCGGAGTGATCACCAATCCCTATACGGTATCCCCCAAAGACAGCCTCAAAAAGGTTCTTGAGCTCAAGCAGCAGCATAAAGTGGGCGGATTCCCGGTAGTTGAGGGCAGGAAGCTGGTGGGAATACTCACCAATAGAGATATCCGATTTGAGACCAATCAAAAACGCATGGTAAAAGACCTGATGACTCCCAAGGACAGACTGATTACCGCTCCGATCGGCGTATCGACGGAAGAAGCTAAAGCACTGCTTCAAAAGAACAGAATTGAGAAACTTCTATTGATCAATCCGGATCAGAGCCTGGCAGGGATGATCACCGTAAAAGATATTATGAAGGGGATTGACTTTCCAAATGCAGTGCAGGACAGTAAAAACAGGCTTTTAGTAGGCGCTGCCGTTGGTGTAACCGGAGACTTTTTGGAGCGTGCCCAGGAATTGGCGGTTAAGGGTGCTGATATCATCACCATCGATACCGCACACGGTCATCAGATCAATATCAAAGAAGCGATTAGTAAGATCAAAAAGCACCTTAGTATTGACGTTTTAGCAGGAAATATCGCTACCGCAGCAGCGGCAAAGTATCTGATAGATGCCGGTGCTGATGCTATCAAAATCGGGATTGGACCCGGCTCAATCTGCACGACTCGAGTAGTGGCAGGAATTGGCGTACCCCAGCTTTCTGCCATAATGGATTGCGCTGAAATCGCCAATACAAGAGGCATTCCTCTGATCGCTGATGGCGGGATCAAGTATTCTGGAGACATTGTAAAAGCATTAGCAGCAGGAGCAAATGCTGTGATGATCGGCTCGCTCTTTGCCGGCACAGATGAGAGCCCGGGTGAATACATTATCTACAATGGCCGCAGATTCAAGACCTATCGCGGAATGGGATCGATTGGAGCTATGAAACTTGGCAGCAAAGATCGCTATTTCCAGGAGAGCAGCGAGGAAAACAAGCTTGTGGCAGAGGGAATCGAGGGAATGGTGCCTTACAAAGGCCCTCTGAAAGACTATTTGTTCCAGTTGGTAGGCGGGATCAGAAGCGGTATGGGTTATTGCGGAGCAGCCAATCTGCTGGCTCTGAGAACCAATGCGGAATTTATAGAGATCACTCCAGCCGGATTGAAAGAATCGCATCCCCACGATATCCGTATCACCAAAGAAACACCCAATTACCATAGCAGTGAATGAGCAGACTTATAACGATCTGATCAGCGCTTTTAGCTTTTACCTGAGAGTTGAAAAAGGGCTCGCGGAAAATAGCATCGAAGCTTATAGCCGGGATGTAAGAGACTTTTTGCTCTATAATTCCAAGGATATCGGTGCCTACCAGCACGGTGATGTAATCGATTACTTCGTAAGCCTGCAACGCACAGGGCTGGTAAATAGCAGCCTTGCCAGAAGAAGAGTGGCTATCAAGCAGTTCTTTCTGTATTTATCCGAAAATGACTATCAGGTAGGTGTGGATTTTGAGAAAGTACCCTCGGTGAAAATTGAACAGCACTTACCGGATTTCCTCAGCGTGGAGCAAATGCTGGGGCTATTGGACGGATTGCCCACCGCTACTGCATTGGATCTGAGAAACAAGGCAATGATGGAGCTGATGTACGCCTGTGGCCTGAGAATCTCGGAGCTATTGGGCTTGAGCCTGCACGATATCATCGATGCACAAATGCTGATTTTGGTAAGGGGCAAAGGCAATAAACAGCGATATGTACCATATCCTGAATCAATCGGCAATCTGCTGGCTCATTATATGGCACAAGCAAGACCGGTGATTATTGGTTTTATCAATACTGATATTCTTTTCCCCAATTACCGGGGCAAGCAGATGAGCAGGATGGGTTTTTGGAAGATCTTGCGCAAAGCCTGCCTGGAAGCAAAAATCAAGCAAGAGATTACTCCACATACCTTTAGACATTCCTTTGCCACCCACCTGCTGGAAGCCGGAGTCAATCTGCGCATCGTGCAAGCTCTACTGGGACACGCCAGCATCGATACTACACAGATTTATACACACGTTGATACCAGATACCTGATAGAAACACATAGAGTTTACCACCCCAGATCAAAGTAAAATGGAGATAGATATGAGAAGAATGATACTTTTAGCGGTAATCTTTAGCTGCCTGATAATACTACCAGGCTGCTCACCAAAGAAAGAAGAGGCAAAAGAGCTTCGTAAGGTGAGAATTACCCTCGATTGGACACCTAATACCAATCATACAGGCATTTATGTCGCTAAGGAACTCGGTTACTTTGCTGAGGAAGGTTTGGATGTAGAGATTCTGCAACCCGGTCAAAACACGACCGATCAGATCGTAGCTTCAGGAAACAGCGAATTTGGAGTCAGCTATCAGGAAAATGTAGTACTGGCTCGCGCTCAGAGCATCCCATTGGTCTCCATCGCGGCTGTGATTCAGCATAATACTTCGGGTTTTGCTGCCTTGAAGAATTCCGGGATAATGAGCCCCAAAGATTTTGAGAACAAGCGCTATGGCAGTTGGGATTCACCATCCGAACTGGCTATACTCAAGACAGTGATGGAAAAGAGCGGTGCTGATTTCTCCAAGGTAAGGATAGTCTCCGGAGTCTATGATTTCTTTACTACTATTGGCAAAGATGCAGATTTTGAATGGATTTATGATGCCTGGACAGGTATCGAAGCTCGCAATAAGGGGATCGAGATAAACTATATACCTCTCAGAGAGCTTGATCCGGTCTTTGATTACTATACACCGGTGATTATAACCAGTGAAAAGCTGATCGCCCAGGATGGTGAGATGATCAGTAGCTTTATGAAAGCCCTTAGCCGGGGCTATGATTATTGCATAGCCAAGCCCTCCGAGGCAGCGGACGTTTTGCTCAAATACGTTCCGGAATTGGATAGCGCATTGGTAAAAGGTTCTCAGGGATATCTTGCCGCGGAATATCGCTCTGATGCTGCGCGATGGGGCGAACAGCAAACAGTCGTCTGGAAACGCTTCATCGATTGGGCTTTTGACAATCGGATAATCAACGTATCAGTTGAAGCCGACAAGGCATTTACAAATCATTTCTTACCGCAATGACAGCATATCTGAGCGCTCGCAAGATAAACAAGAGCTTCCTCTTTGGAGGCAATAAGATAGGTATCTTGAGTGAACTTGATTTTGATATCTGTGAAGGAGAATTTGTCTCTATACTGGGTTCCAGCGGTTGTGGCAAAAGCACTCTTCTGGAGCTATTTGCCGGAATCACCAGACCCGATAACGGTAGTATCCTGCTATGTGGTGATGATATTACAGGACAAAGCGGTCATCTGGGATATATGCCTCAGGAAGATTTACTTTTTCCCTGGCTCAGTACAGAGCAGAATGTCTTACTACCGGCACGGATAAAGAAACGAGATCTGGCGCAAGCCAGAGCAGAGATCAAGCGGTTGCTCCCGGTCTTTGGATTGGAAAACCATTCCAAGTTACTACCTTATCAGCTTTCAGGTGGGCTAAAGCAACGTGTGGCGCTACTCAGGACATATATGACGGGCTCGCACCTACTACTACTGGACGAGCCGTTTGCTTCGCTGGATGCCATTACGAGATTGCAGATGCAGGAATGGTTACTACGGATCAAAGAGAAGCTGGAGCTCACCATAATCCTGGTAACACACGATATCAGCGAAGCTATCAAGCTATCAGACAGAATAGAATTGATGGATAAGTCACCCGGACGCTTCATCAAGACCTATTCATTAAGCCAGGATTTAAAGAATAATCCCACCGAATTTGAAATGCTCAAGAAAGAGATTGTGGCAAGGCTGTGAAGCATCTCACAAGCTTCTTTTGATCTTGGCAGGAAGCAGCAAAACACGTATTATTTCCTTGAGAGGAATATATTATGGACGAACATCTGGTAACTATAGCACGTTATGACAATAACTTTGAAGCAGAACTGGCAAAGAATCTCTTGGAAGATATGGAGATCAGAGTATATCTGCTCAATGAGCGTATGATGGGCATCTACCCCACTACAGCCGGAGATATGTATTATATCCAATTGCAGGTCTCCAGCCTGGATGAGGAGAAAGCGGCAAGGATACTGGAAGAGCTGGATGATGCTGCTTTCGCATCCCAACTCTTATCAGCCAATAATGCTTTGTTGGATGGACATTTCCTTTTAACCTCTGGTAGGCACAGCTCTGCTTATATCGAAAAGATCCGCATTCTGCAATCACCCGGAGCAGCATCACTATTATGCCGCAAGATCGCAGACAGAATCAAAGATTATGAGCTGGATGCTATCATCGGTCCAGCTTATGGAGGCATTGCTCTGGCATTTGAAGTGGCACGGATACTGGACAAGGACTTTGTCTTTACTCAAAGAAAAGATGAGCAAATGACCATTCGTAGCGGCTTTGATCTATCCGGCATCAAGAAAGTAGCGGTGGTGGAAGATATCGTAACAACTGGTGGAAGCGTCTTTGAAGTGATCACAGCGCTCGAAACCAGAGGCATCGAGGTAGTCGTAGTAGCCGCCTTGGTAGATCGCAGTGGAGCAAAGGTCGATTTTGGCAGACCATTTGAGGCACTCCTTGAACTGGATATTCCCAGTTGGGAAGCCTCCGACTGTGAACTTTGCAAGCAAGGAATGGCTTTGGTAAAGCCGGGCGCTAGCGACAAGAAATGAAGATCAGGATCGTCTCCACTGAGCCTGCCATAGCCGGCAGGATAGTGGAATTCTTTCGCTTTCACAAGCCTTTGGAAGGTGTAACCTACGAACATTTCTGCCCCCGGGAACTGGTAAATATGCTTATCCTGGACGAAGTCCCGGAGCAATTCAGCGCCTACTCCATACTGCCTTTGCCAGAGCTCGGGCAGAGCGATTGGGCAGCGGATGCTGTTGTCTTTGCTGATAGGACCAGTATTTCTTTAGCATACCAGAGTGGTCTTACCTACGGTGCAAGCTATATATTGAGTTCTGGGCTATGCCTGGCTGCAGGCAAAGATGCTGGTGATTTCCAGCCTTGCCCAAATGTATCAGGTATGATTGAGCTGGAGGAGGATGGAACTGAGAGATCACTGAGTGAATTGATTCATTCCGCAGGGGCTGAGTATATGCTCTACAACGAGTCTTTGGAACTACGTGAATTGCTATTGGCAATTGATCCTTTTGATACACTGGAGATAGTATCATCCGTTGATATGCCTGTTTTGCAGCTTAATCTCCAATTGGTAGAGCCTTCACGGATCACAGATAAGTGTTTCAAAGAGCTCAGCAGGCTGGAGCATCTAATTACGGAAGGTATAGAACGACTCAACCTTGCTGATTTTGTGCATAGGGGGCAATCGGGCAATGCTGCTTATTCCTTTTTTGCCAGGCAATATGACTCCTATATGGCGCATGTGGATTACCACTGTTGGGTAGAGAACATCATCAAGTGGCAAAAGCGCCATTCGGGATCAAAATGCCGGAAGGTGATGGAGCTTGCCTGCGGCACAGCCAATGTGGCGGGTTTGCTTTGTCAGGAGGGATTTGAGGTGGAGGCTTGCGATCTCTCGAGACAAATGCTGGAGATAGCACAGCAGAAACCAGTAAAACCCAGGTTGTTCAGGCAGTCAATGACTGATAAGCTCCCTGATGGGGATTACGATCTGGTGATCTGTCTTTTTGACAGCATCAATTACTTGTTAAAGAAGCAGGAAATCAAGGCTACCCTTGCAAGCGTTTGCGATGCTCTCAAACCAGGCGGACTCTTTATCTTTGATATCTCGACTCTGAACAACAGCGTGGAAAACTTTAACGATACGTATAGTTTTACCCGGCTTGATAAAGGATACCTGATGCATCATGCGGAATACGAAGACTTTTCTCACAAACAGAGATCGCATCTCTATCACTTTGTGAAGCAGCCATTCTCTTACTCGATGGAACGCGAAAGCCACGTACAGATGGTCTATAGGCACTACGAGATTGTGGAGTTGATACACAATTCGCCGCTTTGTCTGGAAGCAGTTTATAGCACAGAGACTCAGGGAAACTTGCTCAAGAGGGATCAATCTATGCTGGATCATAAGTATCCTCGTCTGTTTTACATCCTCAAAAAGCCCGAATGAACAGATTGTTGAAGAATGACCTGGAGCTTTGCGAAAGCTCGCTAGTCGGGATCGACGAAGCAGGCAGAGGAGCTTTGGCGGGACCTGTAGTGGTTGCAGCAGTGATATTGAGCTACACATATCCCCTGGATCAACTCAATGACTCTAAAAAGATATGTGCTAAGACACGGGAAAACTTGTACGAGCTTATAATGGAAGATCTTGTAGCATTCAGTATAATTGAGATTGATAAGGCCTATATAGACGAGTATAATATCCTTGAAGCTACTATGGAGGGGATGAGACAAGCAGCCAAAGCCACAGCGCGACGTAATTCTCTGATCCTTATAGATGGTAATTCAGTACCCAAAGATATGGTCGCGAGGGCTGTAGTAAGGGGAGATTCGCTACACGGATGTATAGCCGCCGCCTCGATCCTGGCAAAGGTGCACAGAGACAGGCTGATGACAGCAGCTTCCGAGCAGTATCCCGATTATGGATTTGAGAGAAACAAGGGCTATGGCACAGCAGAACATCTGAGAGCTATTGAAAAGTTTGGCCCCTGTCCTATCCACAGAATGAGCTTTGCTCCTCTCTCGGAACTAAGTATCTGGTCCAGGATAAAAAGCTCTTGACCAAAACCGGCATAGCTCTCCAAATGGCAAAAAAATGTATATTACGGAGCAAGATAAATGAGTACAGCACCTAGAGGTGAACGCCTTATTATTGCCTTGATAGGCAAACGCAATGCAGGCAAATCCAGCCTGATCAATGCAATTGTGGGTCAGGAAATAGCTATAGTTTCAGAGATCCCGGGCACTACGACTGATCCGGTGGACAAGCATTATGAGCTGTTACCGCTTGGTCCTGTGACCTTTTATGACACAGCAGGTGTCGATGACGAAGGAAGTCTGGGAGATCAGCGCGTAAAAGCAACCCGCAAGATACTTTATAGAGCTGACATTGTGCTCTTTGTAAATGACAATGAAGCTTTTTGTCCCCAGGAATTAGCTATGCTGGCACGCATCAGGGAGATGGAGATACCTACTCTGATAATCCTCAATAAGACAGATTTGAGAGCTGCCAATCAAGACAATATCGCCTGGTGCAAGGACAACGAACTGCCTTTTGTGGCAGTGTCCGCCCTGGAGAAATCTGGCATACTGGAAGCCAAAGAAGAGCTAATCCGCCTGGCGCCAAAGTATTTGAAAGAAAACCGCATCCTGGTGGGCGATATCATCAAACCCAAGAGCAGAGTGATACTAGTCTGCCCTATCGATTCTGCAGCGCCCAAGGGAAGGCTGATTCTCCCGCAAGTGCAGGTAATCCGAGACGTATTGGATCACGATGGACAAGCAATGGTAGTCAAAGAGACTGAACTTCTCGATGCGATCTACTCATTTAAAGAGCTGCCGGACTTGGTGATTACAGATTCCCAGGCTATTGAGCAAGTGCAGCGTGAGACTCCACCGGAAGTACGCCTTACCACCTTCTCGATCCTGTTTGCCCGATATAAAGGTGAGTTGGATACACTACTGGAAGGCACCCGGATGCTGGACAAACTGGAAGATAGCGATAAGGTACTGATTGCAGAAGCTTGCTCCCATCACGTGCAAAAAGATGATATCGGCAGGAACAAGCTGCCCAAATGGATCAGGGATTATACAGGCAAAGACCTGATATTTGATGTCTTTGCAGGACACGACTTCCCTGAAGACCTGGAGAAATACAAGGTAGCCATCCACTGCGGAGGCTGTATGATCAATGCTATGGAGATGAACCGACGCATCATAGAGGCTCAACGCAGAGGCGTTCCAATTACAAACTATGGTATGACCATATCCAAACTCAATGGCGTCTTGGAGCGAGCTGTAGCCCCGCTCTACGAAAACAAGGAGAATTGATATGTATCGTGTATCTGTATGTCAATTTGAGCCTAAACTACTGGATCTTGATTACAACCTGAAACGTATGTCCGAGATGATAGCGACTGTTGATACAGACTTGATCGTCTTTCCTGAGCTTGCCACCAGCGGATACGTCTTCCGTACCAAGGAGGAAGTCCGCAGCATCTCCGAATCCATCCCAGATGGTAAGGTCTTCAAAGCTATGCAAGAGCTATCAAGGGTTCACGACTGCTCATTAGTCTATGGATTCAGCGAACTGGACGGTTCTAAGCTGTACAACTCCAGTGCACTCGTAAACCCGGACGGGAGCTATCAGATCTACCGCAAGACACACTTGTTTTATCGTGAAAAGCTCTTCTTTGAGCCCGGAGACACCGGCTTTGCCATTGCCAACGCCAAGGGTGGAATCCCCATAGGAATGATGATTTGTTTTGACTGGCAGTTCCCCGAAGCAATGCGCTCTCTGGCCTTACAGGGTGCTATGATTGTATGCCATCCTTCAAACTTGGTGCTACCCTGGTGTCAGGAAGCGATGAAGACCCGCAGTCTGGAAAACCGTTGCTATAGCATCACTTCAAACCGCATTGGCACCGAGATCAACGGCGACCAAAAGGAAACCTTTACCGGGGCAAGCCAGATACTTGGTATCAAGGGAGAAATCCTCATACGCCTGGCAACAGATTCTGAGGATATTGCCACTTTGGTGATCGATCCCAGACTTGCTCAAGACAAGACCGTTACGCCCCACAACGATGCCTTTACCGATAGGCGTCCAGATATGTATATTCTGGGATGAGCAAAGATATCAAGCAAGAGATAGATAAACTACGCGCTGAAATAGAGCGGCATAACCTGCTGTACTACGAGCTCGCAAATCCCATTATCAGCGACTTTGAATACGACCAGTTGGTGCGTCAGCTTGCAGAACTGGAAGCCCAGGAACAAGATAGTAGTCCCAGCCCGATCCAAGCAGTTGGTAGTGACCTTAGCACCGGCAGTAAAGTCATCCCCCACAAACAGCGTATGTACAGCCTCGATAACGCATACAGCCTTGAGGAACTGAGATCATTCTTACAGAGAATCGCTGATGATACCGGCAGTTTCCCGAATCTTTGCGCTGAACTCAAGATCGATGGATTCAGCATAAATCTCTTCTATGACAAGGGAATACTGCAATATGCCACGACTCGTGGTGATGGCTTTGAAGGTGAAGACGTCTCTGCCAATATCACTGCTGTAGAAGGAATCCCTCTACAGATAGAATATCCAGAGCCAGTTGAGATCCGTGGCGAAATATACATAGCAGTTAGCGACTTTCTTGCCATCAATGAAGAACGCCGTAGCAGTGACGCCAAGACCTTTGCCAATCCGCGCAATGCCGCGGCTGGCTCTATCAAGCTCAAAGACCCGGACGAAGTAATCAAGCGTCGTCTCAAAGCCTTTTTTTACAGTATTGCTCCTACGGGCGCAAGCCCTGTTAGCACTCAGATCGAGACCCTCTCCTGGATCAAAGACAAGGGATTTTTGGTAGAGCCTAATCATTACCAATGTGGCTCATTCAAAGAGCTTAGTGATTTCTGTGAGCTCTGGGACAAAAAAAGGCATATGCTGGATTATGACATAGACGGTATCGTAGTCAAGATAAATGATCAGAACCTGCAGAACAAGCTAGGTTTTACAAACAAGAGCCCCAAGTGGGCTATTGCCTATAAGTTTAAACCCGAAGAAAAGGAGACTCTGCTCAAGAGCGTGGAATTTCAGGTGGGGCGCACCGGAGCCGTGACCCCGGTTGCCAATTTGGAGCCTGTTTACATCTCCGGCTCGACTGTGTCCCGTGCTACCTTGCACAATGAGGATGAGTTAATCCGCTTGGATCTGCACGACGGTGATACCGTAGTACTGATTAAGAGCGGTGAGATCATCCCCAAGATACTCAAAGTCTTACCCCAAAAAAGACCAATAGATTCCTCCCCCATCCGTTTTACCAAGAGCTGCCCTGTCTGCAACAGCATCCTAATCAAAGCTGAGGATGCCTCGATCCATTACTGCCCCAATCTGGATTGCCCCGCTCAGCTTCAAAGACGCCTGGAGCACTTTGCCTCCCGAGATGCAATGGATATCACCGGCTTGGGAGAAAGCTTGATAGCACGCTTGATAGAGGATGGTCAGATCAGACATCTACCTGATATATACAAGCTGGATTATACCCGTTTGGCTGCTATGGATCGCTTTGGTGAACGCTCCGCCACTAACCTAAAGGCAGCTATTGAAGCATCCAAACAGCAGAATTTTGACCGTAAGCTATTCGCACTGGGTATCCGCTACATCGGAGAAAAGACAGCCCGAAACCTTGCTGAGAGCTTTGGCGATATCGACAGTCTAATGAGTGCTTCCCAGGATCAACTGCTGAATACTCCAGAAATCGGACAGATCATCGCAGATGCTATCCTGGCTTTCTTTGCTAATAATGCAAATCTTGAGCTGATAAATGAACTCAAAGAGCTTGGCTTGAGTTTTGAGTATCGCACGGTAAAGATATCGGAAAATCTTGCCGGTAAGAGCTTCCTAATCACCGGAACTCTCAACTCGATGTCCAGAACCCAAGCTGAAGACTTGATTCGTAAGCACGGAGGAAAGATTGTGAGTGGTGTCTCCGGCAATCTCGATTACCTCGTAGTGGGAGACAAACCCGGCTCCAAGCTCGCAAAAGCACAAAAGCTTCCCAGCATCACAATTCTCGATGAATCCGCTCTGCTCACTATGATGGAGGAATCCTCTTGATCCTAAAACGTTATGTCCTCCGGGAACACATCTCCCCCTTCTTTGTGTCCCTACTGGTAGTCACTTTTGTACTCTTAATCGATCGGGTAATGGATCTCTTGAATCTTATCCTCGAAAAGAAACTCGATGCCTGGACAGTGTTGGAACTCTTTGGGCTCTCTCTGCCCTATATGCTGGCTCTCTCGATCCCGATGGCTGTACTTGTGGCAACGATTCTTGCTTTTGGCAGAATGGCAGTCGATAGAGAAATCATCGCGATGAAATCAAGTGGTATCAATGTTTATCGCCAAATTGCCCCGCTTTTGGTAGTGGCAGTGATGCTTACCGGACTGATGATCTATTTTAATCACAACTATCTGCCAAACCAAAACCACAAACTCAAGAATCTGATGATCAAGATTGCTTATTACAAGCCTATGACCATTATCAAGGCAGGTGAGTTTACCACTGTGATGGATTATACAATCTTCGCTAAAAGCAATAATGAATCTGTTTTGGGAGATGTGATTATCTACGACCGCAGCCAATCTCGCTTTCCCAGGATGGTTTTTGCCAATGAAGGCAGAATAGTTCAGATGGACAAAGGAAACAGCCTTCAGATCACATTGAATGATGGAGAGATGCACGAGCGCAATGACCGAGAACAAGGTAAATACCAGATCAGGCGCTTTAAGTCTTTTACCGTAAACATCAGAAATATTGGCAATGAGATGGATTTCTTTGAGTCCGGCTTCAGGAGCGATCGTGAGATGACCGAATCTCAGCTCCGCAAAGCTATCAACGAGAAGAAAGCCGAACTTGCCGGCATCGCAACCGAAAGCGGTAAATTGCAATCCAGCCTTAGTTCGCTGGAAGCCGAAGCTCCCGGATTCTACAGAGATAATGACATCCGGCGCACCAAAGTAATGCTTCAGATGAGCAAGGATCGCGAAAGCGATGTCTCAGAAGCTTTACGTTCGATGCAGGTAGAATATCACAAAAAGTACGCCTTATCATTTGCAATCATCATCTTCATCCTGATTGGTATGCCTTTGGGGCTGATGACCCGCTCCAGTGGAATCGGAATGGCATTTTCAGTGAGTTCGGTGATCTTCCTGATCTACTATGTTGCCCTCAACGGTGGGGAACAACTGGCAGACAAAGGCTATATGTCTCCCTTCTTGTCGATGTGGATTTCAAATTTTGTATTCCTGGCAGCGGCAATGCTTTTGATCTACGCATCAGTAAAGGAAAAGAAACTGATAGATTTGCATCAGCTGGCGTGGAGACTCTCAAACTTCCGCAAGAAAAAGACTGAAATCCCAGACGAAATCAGGTATTAAAATGCGTATAATAGATAGATACATTACTCGTGAGTTCCTCAAGACATATTTGATCATCTTTTTCTCTTTCGCTGTGCTTTTTATTGTGATAGATGTAATCGACAATCTGCCCCGCTTGATCCGCAGTGGTGCCAGCACTGAGCTTGCGGCGCTCTATTATCTCTTACGCTTGCCTTATCTGATCGTGCTTACCTCTCCTGTGACTGTGCTTCTGACAGGCCTGTTTATGATGAACAGCTTGTCAAAACACAATGAGAGTGTTGCTATCCGCGCGGCGGGACTCAGTATCAAACGCTCGATGATGCCTCTGTTTATCATAGGTTTTATGATTAGCCTGGGGATCGCTGTGATCGGCGAGTATCTGCTTCCTTATGCAGAATCGAGGCGTTCTTATGTTTACAATGTCCAAATCAAGGGTGAAGAACCGGAAGATCAGATGCTCAAAGCCCGTATCCATTATCAGGGCAAGGCAAACGACTTTTATTATTTTGGTTTCTTTGATGGATACAAGAATACCTTAAGGATCATCGACCTTACCAAGGTTGACTATGAGACAAATCAGATATTGGAGCATGTTACAGCCGCCAGTGCAACCTGGCTGGATGGTAAATGGATCATCGAAGACTGTGAGATCAGGCGTTTTGTAGGTGGCAAACAGGTCTATAGCCAGTACTACCCACGCACTGATCTGGCTCTATTGGATGTCGAGCCCAAAGACTTTGTAAGGATCACCAAGAAAACCCTCAGCCTTACATTCTTTGAACTGCAGGACTATATCAAGCGCTTGGAAAAGCTGGGAGACAGCACTTTCCGGGAACGCACAGATTTGCATATGAAGCTGTCCTTCCCTCTTACAAACCTGATTGTGATCTTCTTCTTTATCCCAATAGCCACTACCAATGTCCGCAGCAAAGGTAGAGGCTGGGTCTTTATGCTTGGTTTGGTGGTCTGTTTCGCCTACTTAATAGTGGTCAGAATCATCCAAAGCCTGGGCTACAACGGCATCATTCCTCCTGTTTGGGCTGCCTGGTTACCAAATATAGTCTTTACTTTATTAGGTTATGCCTTCCTGCAGAAAGCTGAGATATAATAGATTATACCCTCTTCCCTCCCCTATTCAATTATACCTTCGTAATACATTGCAGAATAAGCCTTTCCTGCTTGTTCATGCAGGATTCAAGCAGGATAGAAGCAGGATACAGGCATCCTATGAAGCAGAGAGGATGAAATCTATTGACACAAACGGGCATTGTGTCAGATTGAACGAAAGTATTGTATTCAGAGGAATCCGTAATGTACAAAGAGCCCTACCACTTCTCGCTGCAACGCTTTATAGAGCCCGAGCAGTTTGAAGCCCTAAAAGATTATGTAAGCGATCTTCCCACTCCTGTTCTCCTGATAGATGTGGAAAAGATCAGGCAAAAGTATAGAGAGCTCAATCAGAGTTTTCCCATGGCACAGATATACTATGCAGTCAAGGCTAATCCTCAAGACTCAGTAGTCAATATGCTGGAATCCGAAGGCTCCAATTTCGATATTGCTTCGCGTTATGAATTAGACCAAATGCTGAGATTGGGAATCAGTCCGGATCGGCTAAGCTATGGCAACACTATCAAGAAACCCAGCGATATCAAGTACTTTTATGATCACGGCGTTAGGATGTTTGTCACCGATTCTGAAAATGATCTGAAAAACATCTCACTCCTTGCTCCGGGGAGCAGAATACTCTTTAGGATTCTTACAGAAGGTACAGGCGCAGACTGGCCATTATCCCGTAAATTCGGATCTCACTCCGATGTGATCTACTACCTGATTTTGCAAGCCCAGCAGCTAGGTTTGCAACCTTATGGTATATCTTTCCACGTGGGCTCCCAGCAGAGAGACATAGGCCAGTGGGACGATGCCATAGCCAGATGCAAGTATCTCTTTGACGCAGCTTGGGAAGAAGGAATCGAGCTCAAGATGATCAATCTGGGCGGTGGATTCCCTGCAAGTTACGTAGATCCTACTTATGGCGTTGCTGAGTATGCCGCTGAAATATTGAGATTCATAGAAGAAGACTTTGGCGATAATATGCCACAATTGATCCTCGAGCCGGGTAGATCTTTGGTGGCAGACTGCGGAATTATCGTATCCGAGATCATCAATATCACGCGTAAATCAAAGAATAACCTTTATCTCTGGGTTTATCTGGATGTCGGCAAGTTTGGCGGGATGATCGAGACAATCGACGAATCAATCAAGTTCCCGATTTACTTTGATCGTGAAGGAATGGCAGATGAGATTATCCTGGCTGGTCCCACTTGCGACTCAATGGATATTTTGTATGAAAACTACAAGTATCATATGCCAGATACAGCAATGCCCGGCGACAAGGTCTACATTTTTACTACCGGCGCTTATACCCAGAGCTATAGCTCGGTAAACTTCAATGGTTTTCCGCCTCTTAGAGCTGAGATTCTACCAAAGCATATAAGGTTGTAATATGTTAAGATTACCAATAGAACTGCTGCAAGATTTTATGGTCGCTGTCTTCACAAAGATTGGCGTTCCGATTGAGGATGCCAGGATTTGTTCAGAAGTACTTATCGCATCAGATCTCAAAGGGATAGAATCACACGGGATCGGAAGATTAAAGATGTATTACGACAGGATCAAGCTTGGGATTCAAGAGCCCCAGACCAAGATTGATGTTATAAGAGACAGAGCAGCCGTGGCAGTCTGGGATGGTAATCACGGGATGGGGCACGTCGTAGGGACAAAAGCTATGCAGACAGCGATTCAAAAGGCATCTCAATTTGGCCTTGGAGCTGTAGCTGTCCGCAATTCCACACATTACGGTATCTGCGGATACTATGCTGAGATGGCTGCCAAGCAAGGTATGCTGGGGCTTACCTTTACTAATGCACGCCCTTCTATATGCCCTACTCACGGATCTTCCCCACTATTGGGAACAAATCCGATCTGCTTTGGAGCACCCACTGATCTTGATTATCCATTCTTGTACGATGCGGCTACCTCTATCTCTCAAAGAGGCAAGATCGAGCAGCTTGATCGCGAGGAAAAAGCTACTCCGGAAGGCTGGGCAATAGACAAAGACGGAAACTACTGTACAGACACCAAGCAACTACTCAAGGATTTGGTAAGCCAAACAGCCGCGATGCTACCCATCGGTGGAATGGATGAACTAAGTGGAAGCCACAAGGGATACGGCTTGGCTACAATGGTCGAGATACTATGTGCAGCTTTGCAAGACGGTAGCTTTACTAATGATCTTTTGGGTCAGGATGCCAATGGAAAGCCCGCGCCATACAAGCTGGGGCACTTCTTCATGGCAATCAACATAGATTTCTTTATAGAATTGGATCGCTTCAAAGCTATCGCAGGACAAATCTGCCGGGATTTACAAAACTCCGCCAAACTGCCCGGACAGGACAGAATCTGGGTGGCCGGCGAAAAAGAGTATGACAAAGAACTCGATATCCGAACAAATGGCGTCCCTATTGTGCCTAATCTCCTGAAAAATATCAGAGAAATGCAGCAGGAATTGGGCTTTGAGATGATAGATACAAGTGAAGGTTAAGAACTAATAGACAATCTGAGAGGATAGAATGAGAAAGATCAGCTACTTTTTGCTCTTAATAATGCTGTTGGTGGGAGCTTGCAGCAAGACCTCCCAATCTGAAAAGATCAAAGTGAGCTTTTGGCATGGCACCAGTGGTCCGATCGGAGACGTCTTGTCTGATATGATCAAGGACTTTGAAAAGAGTCACCCGGATATTGACATCGTGGCAATTCCTGTGAGTAGTTACGCAGCTCTATCGCAGAAACTGATGGCATCGATTCAAGCTAACAAGCAACCTGATATTGCACAGGTCTATGAATCATGGACAGCCAAATACATAGATGCAGGGGTCTTGGTGTCCCTACAAGATATGATAGACAAAGATCCCGCATTTGGAGATGATGACCTTGCAGATATCTATCCGGTTTTCCTGAAATCCAATACATTCAACGACACGCTTTACAGCTTTCCCTTCAATAAGAGCGTGCGAGCATACTTTTATAATAAAGACGCTTTCTACAGAGCTGGCCTTGATCCCAACTATTTCCCGAAGACTTGGCAGGAATTCAGAGAGTATTGCCAGAAACTCACGGATAAAGTACCCCAAGGCTCCAAACCAAACCACTATGGTACAAACTTTGCAGTTAATGAATGGCAGTTTATCAATCTCCTGCATCAAGCCGGTGGAAGCCTGCTGGATCAGAATGGGAAGCCTGCCTTAAACAGCTCATACGGATTGGAAGCACTCAATTTCATTACTGATCTTATCCATACAGATGGCACAGTATATACAGTTAGCGGATATGAGGGTCAGAATGACTTTCTCGCAGGGAAAGTAGCTATGTATGAGGGTTCCAGTGTGTCCATCACTCATATGAGGCAAGAACCTATCAATTTTAATATGGGCTATGCCCCGCTGCCTACTTATAGAACAAACAATAGTGCTGTGAGTGGGACAAACATCGTTATCTTTAAAAGCGGAGATACTCGTAGAGAACAGGCCGCCTGGGAGTTTATCAAGTGGTTTACAGATACCGAGCAGACAGCCGAATGGGCTACCAGAACATTCTATATGCCGGTAAGACGCAGTGCTATGAATAGCAGCACTATTCAAGAATTCTTGACCCAGTATCCTCAGTTTAGGGCAATCTTCGAGCAATTGGAAAGCGCAGTCTATGAACCTCAGATTGCAGCTTGGTTCAAGGCCAGACCAAAGCTCAAGGAATTCCTGGAAGAGGCTATCGCCAGGAAAAAGGATAATAGGACTGCCTTAAACGGTGCAGCACAAATGTTCCAAAACTATATGGATGAGTGAGATGGCCATAGTAGTCAAAAAGTTCGGCGGAACCTCTGTCGGCAGCATAGAGCTGATCAGATCAATAGCGCATAAAATTGCAATAACTCACCAAGAGGGTGAATCTCTGGTTTTAGTAGTCTCTGCAATGGCCAAAACCACGGATGAACTGATGAGGCTCGCCTTTGAGATTTCTGATCACCCATCTCGCAGAGAGCTAGATATGCTGCTCACTGCAGGAGAAAGAATTTCGATGTCGTTATTGTCTCTGGCCTTGCATAATGAGGGCTATTCCTCTATCAGTTTTACGGGATCTCAAAGTGGAATTTTGACAGATGCGATGCACGGAAACGCCAGAATCACAGATGTCAATGCCTTTAGAATCCGCGAGGAGCTAGGGAAAGGCAAGATTGTGATCGTCGCAGGATTTCAGGGCGTAAGCCCAGCAAAAGAGATCACTACTCTGGGCAGAGGTGGTTCCGATACCTCAGCAGTGGCTTTGGCTAGTTATCTTAAGGCAGATAAATGCGAGATATTTACTGATGTAGATGGAGTCTATACGGCAGATCCACGTTTGGTGGCTAATGCGAGACTGATTCCTGAAATTGACTATGAACTGATGCTAGCACTGGCATACAGCGGCTCCAAGGTGCTGCATCCCAGAGCAGTGGAATTTGCATATAAATACAATATACCAGTTGAGATCAAGTCCTCATTCAGCTTTGCACCTGGCACGATGATGCGATCAGCCTCAAATATGGAGAATAGAAAGACTTTTATGGAAGACAAAAAGATAACTGCAATAGCTCATAAAGATGGATTGATCAGATATCAATTCAATCTCGAACCCAAGCTTATTGAATCCCTAAAGAAGTGGAATAACGAGATCTTTAGATATCGCTTTGTAGAGGGTGTTTTGGAACTGGTGATCGAATCCAAATACGAAAATGAGATAGATCACTTGATGGTCAGCCAAGGATTTGACCTGTATGATAAGAGCTCAGTATGGGCTTCGATCAGCTTGGTTGGGCTTGGCATCAATCTGGATCCTGTGTTTCTGGCTGATCTTCTGGATCTGCTGAATGAGTTTCATATCGAGAGTATAAGTCATAGCGACAAGACTATTGATCTGCTGATCAACAGCGACAACCTTGTAGAATGCTTGAACTTGCTGCATAAAACATATATCGAGGAGTCAAAATGAGATATCTGGTTACCAGTGCCCTCCCCTATGCAAACGGGAAGCTGCATGTAGGCCATGTTGCCGGTGCTTATCTGCCTGCCGATATATTCGTTAGATATCTGAGACTCAAAGAAGAGGATGTGATCTATATCTGCGGTACTGATGAACATGGCACACCGATCTCAATCAGTGCCGATAAAGAAGGGATCAGTCCTTCCGATGTTGTAAAAAGATATCACGAAAGCATCAAAGAAGCTTTCGATGGGATTGGGGTAGAATTTGACAACTTCTCTGGAACAGCCAGAGAGGATCATCACAAGCTGTCACAAGAGTTCTTTACCAATCTGCATGACAAGGGATTCATAACTCCCAAGAGCACGCTTCAGTTCTATTGTCATCACGACAAGCGCTACCTTCCGGATAGATATGTGGAAGGAACTTGCCCAAAGTGCGGTGCAAGCGGGGCACGAGGTGATCAATGCGATGCCTGTGGACAAATCTACGATACTACTTCTTTGAAACAACCCACTTGTAAGATATGCGGTAATCAGCCAGAAATCAGAGAGACCAAGCATTGGTTTCTACAACTGGCAAAGTTCACTGAGCAGATGAAGGATTGGATCAGTCACAAGGACTATTGGAGAGAGAATGTCCGGAACTTTATGCTGAATCTTCTGGATCAAGGCCTGATAGAAAGATCAATTACCAGAGACCTCAGCTGGGGAGTGCCGGTGCCTTTGGATGAAGCAGTGGGCAAAGTGCTCTATGTATGGTTTGATGCTCCCATTGGCTATATTTCCTCGACAATAGAGTGGGCAAAGAGGATAGGACAGCCTGATCTTTGGAAAGACTATTGGCTTTCTGAGGATACTCAATTGATCCACTTTATCGGTAAAGATAATATTATCTTTCATGCTCTGATCTGGCCTGCGATGCTAATGGGGCAGGACAAGAAGTATTGTCTTCCCCACGATATCCCGGCCAATGAATTTATGAATCTTGAAGGTGATAAAATTTCTACCAGCCGGGATTGGGCCGTCTGGGTGGATGAATTTGTTAAAGTATTCCCGGGAGAATACCTGCGCTATTACCTGGCAGTCAATGCCCCCGAATCCAAAGATAGTGACTTTAGTTTCAAAGACTTCCAGCAAAAGGTCAATGGGGAGTTAAACAACGTTCTGGGCAACCTAGCAAATCGTATGCTTAGCTTCAGTATGAAGTATTTTGAGGGAATGGTTGAGAAAGTAGAACTCACTCAGCAGTCCATAGACGTTCTCAAAGAAGCGGATGATCTCCTTATGGAAATTGATAAGTCATATCAGGAGTATCAAGTAAAAAAGAACTGCAAGCTTATAATGGATATGGCTCGATTGGGTAATAAGTACTTTGATGATAGACAACCCTGGAAGCAGATCAAAGAAGATAGGCAATCGGTCAAAGAAACCCTATGGGTGAGTATGTTGCTACTCCATAAAGTGTCAATTGCTTTGACGCCAATTATGCCAAAGAGTATGAATCAGCTCCGCAGAATGATGAAGCTACCAAGTCAATACAGCTTTGCTGATGCCTTTGCTGAGCCCTGTGGTAAGGTAGTAATCGAGAAAGTGGAAGCATTATTCTCAAAACTTGACGATGAGCTTATTGATGCCCAGATTGAAGCACTCAAAAGCAAATCGATAGCCAAAGCTATCTCTCAGGAGTATCTACCTATTAAAGATACTATCTCTTATGATGATTTTGCCAGGATGGACATCAGAATTGCCCAAGTCCTGCATGCAGAGCCTGTACCCAAGACCGACAAGCTACTTCATCTGAAAGTGGATATTGGCAGCGAACAGCGAGAGCTTGTAGCTGGTCTGGCTCTGCACTACAAGGCAGAAGATCTCATCGGCAAGAAAGTCGTAATGCTGGTTAATCTCGAGCCAAGAAAGATAAGAGGCATCTTGTCTCAAGGAATGATTCTGGCTGCTGATACCAATGGTAGCCTCAGTTTATTACACCCTCACAAAGACAGTATGCCCGGAGCGACTATCTCTTAGATGAGACTAAATTGCTTGTTGTTCAATATCCTGCTATGCATTCTGCTTACTTGGGGAGGTTTATATGCTGCAGAGATCAGAAATGGTAGCCTGTGGCTAGAAATATCGCTACATCACAGTAGTCAGGTGAATATCAGACAAACCGGTTCTGCTAATCTAACGGATGATTCGGGGATTTATTCTCGAGATGTGTCTTCCGATATCGACATACGCATCAGCGGTAGCCCGGTTTCTCATTATGGCATAATCGATAGGGTAGTGACTGCCGAGCTTGACTATTCTGATTCTGACGATTACTCAAGCAGAAGCTTCTTCGCTTGGGAGGATAGCACCCTGGCAATAAAGGAAGAGCACATCTACTTATTGGATATGAGCTTTACTACAGAAGAAGCTGCTACTAGCTTTGCCCGTGAGAACAGAATTGCTTCAACGATGGTTTATAACGTCCCAATGTCTGGTTCTACTCTGGAGATCACTGATTCAAGCGGAAGGAAGCTGTACTTTGAATCACCAGTAAGGCTAAGGGCTAATTCACCACTCTCCTTTGATAATTCAGGTCTGGAATATAGCGGTGAGTTCATCATCAAAGTTATCGGCAATCAGATCCAGGTGAATCACCTCATTAATCTAGAGAACTACCTTGCAGGCGTAGTACAAAACGAGATTGGCAATGGAGCACCCTTGGAAGCACTCAAAGCCCAAGCCGTTGCTGCCCGCTCCCATGCTGTATCAATGCTTCTCTATAACCGACACAAGAACGATGGATATGATCTCTGCAACGGCACTCATTGCCAAGTATACAAAGGCGAATACCTGCAAAATGCCAATATACTTGAAGCTGTACTATCTACAGGCGGAGAGATTTTAAGCTACAATGGCAGAGCAATAGATGCTACTTACCATAGTGCATGCGGTGGAAAGACAGACTCCTCCCAGTTAATCTGGAGAGGAACGCCCACTCCCTACCTTATGGGTGTTACTTGTATTGATGATGCCGCTAACCTGGATCTAAGCCGTGAGGAAGATGCCAGGCGTTGGATCAATACATCCACAAATTCCAGCGGAATGAGCTCTTGGGAGCGCGCCAGCCAGACCTGGACTCGCAGTATCAGACTCTCGACGCTTGCCTCAAATCTAGGATTATCCAGCATCAGCAGAGCAGAGATCCTTGCAAGAGGACAGTCCGGAAGAATTCTATCCATCAGGTTTTCCGGGAGTTCCAGTAAAACAGTTTCCGGTGAATACCAAATCCGTCGAGCCTTTGGATCGCTACCCAGTTCTCTCTTCTTCATCGACGGCAGATATAGCATAAACTCCAATGGCAATGCAGTCTATGAGCTCGGAGCAAATCTCCGAATCAAAGGCAAAGGTAGCGGACACGGAGTTGGGATGTGCCAGGTTGGAGCACTGAGAATGAGTAGAGATGGTGCTGATTACAGAGAAATTCTAAGCCACTACTACCCTGGGACACTACTAAGAACAGATTGGTTGAATTATGAATAAGACAGATACAATATATCGTTCTACAGCTATGAATGACCAGTTTAGAGTGATCGCGGCTGATACCACAAATACTTGCCAAAGAGCCAGAGATTTGCACGACCTCTCCCCTATCTCAACAATCCTGATGGGCAGATTGATAACTGCAATAGCGATGATGAGCACAGAGTTAAAAGATACAAATTCCGAGCTCAGTCTCCGCATAGATAGCGATCAGCCTTTGCGTGGTGCACTTACCATCATCAACGGATCAGGAGACATAAAGGGCTATGCCTTTGAACCAAAGCTTTTGATTGATGAGCCAAAGGACAACTTCCTCCCCGGTAAATTCCTGCTCCCCGGAACTCTTAGCATTATTAAAAGCTACCAATCAAGACGTCCTTATTCCGGCCACATCGAGCTAATCAGTGGAGATCTTGCAGAGGATATTGCCTATTACTATCAGCAATCCGAACAAATCCCCACGGCGGTAAACCTGGGAATCCTAATCGATCCCCAAGCCCGAGTCAGGGCTGCAGGGGGATTTATGATCCAGCAGATGCCCGGTGCAGATCTAAACCTGGCAGACCGGATTGTTTCTAATCTCAATGCCACGCCTAACGTAAGTGATTTAATGGATATGGGTATGGATATACCAGCCATTCTGGATCGGTTTGTTCTGAAAGATGTCGAATGGAAAATGCTGGATACCAAAGAGGTTCGCTACAAATGCAACTGCTCCAAAGAACGTTTTGCAGCGGCCATGCGCCTCTTGGGACGAGCCGAACTGGAGTCAATGAATGAAGGGATATCGCCCGTCTGCCACTATTGCAGTACCAGCTATGTATTTAGCCAACAAGATATAGCATCCATTATCGAGAGTCTATGAGATACTTGTTAACTGCCCTATTGATGATCTTCAGTATATCCTTGGTATCAATCTCTATAGATGATATCCGATTTTGCCTGGATCACGACTACCTCGATATCCTCTCTAAGAACGAAGCAATGATTGAAGAGCTGATTGATCGCGATAGCCTTAGCCTTTCAGACTGGGACACTATCCTTGAGTATGCTGAACGCAGCAGCCAAAGAGTTTACCCAATTACAGAAGTACAGGGCATTCTGAGCCTCCCGCGCCAAGAACGTTTGAACGCAAACCGCTTCCTACTAAAAGTATATCTCGAGCGAGCCAGACGACTCAATTCATTGGATGACGCTTTGGACTGGATACAGCTACGTAAAAAGTATGTTGGAGTACCCATCCCTGATGTTGATGGTGTCGGAGGTCTTAGAAGACATTATGAAGAGTATAGGGAAGATTACGAAGCCTACGCTGCCTATGAACAGACCATAACTAGCTTTCGAAGTCAATTTGATAACCCCGCTGATCAATTGGTAATAGGCAGTATTACCTCAAATGACCCTACAGAGCTCATAATCAAGGGATTACCGAATCTGGATCAATACAATGACTACATCGAGAACCTCGCCAAAGCTTCGATCGATGACATCGGTGTGATCCGGGAAGATAGCCTGGCAATATCAAAGATTGAGGAGTTCTACACCCTATTCCCCCATTCCCATTGGCACCAGACAGCTTACTATTACCATCTTTATCATCTAAATAATTCTAATGCTTATCAGTCATTGCTGAACCTTGTTAACCGCTATAGCAGCCTGAGTACTGAACACGCTTATATCTCTGTACTCTATCTGATGATGCCCTCTGTTCGCAGAGCTCTGGCTCTATCATCCGGTTCTACTGAATCAGCGCAGTCCCATATCTGGAACCTACTCTATGAGCTATCAATGGATACAGATGACATACAGATACTCTATGATAGCTACAGCCCCGAATACTGGAAAAACAAGCTTTCCCTCCTCAAAGCCAAAGCCTTTTACTACAATATGATTGCTAGAAACAACCTATATGGAGACGAAGAAAACCTGATTGCCATTTGCAGCTCTGATTCGAATGATTGGATCGAGATGATCGACACTTTGGAGCAGATTACTTTTCCCGATAATGACCGAGGTGAACTAGCCGAGCTTAACTATTGGCTGGGACGAGCCTATGCCTTGGCCTCTGAAAGTTTTAGTCCAGATTACATCGCTGCTTACTTCGCTAAGAGTCTGGCCTATGGTTCTCCGCGTAATCGCTACGATGAAGATTGCTACAAATACATCCTGCAATTGCACAAGATAAGTATGGTTAAAACCGATCCTCTCACGTGGATGCGCCAGTTACTGGATTATTCAGGACCCATTTTTGCCGACCAGACCTCTCTTCTGGGTTTGGCAGATACCCGTTTTACCCGTATTGCAATAGGTGATTATAATAACGATGGCTGGCACGACCTGCTATTTAATGGCTGCCGGCTTTATCGTAATGACATGGGAACAGGTTTTACTGATGTAAGCGACACTACGAATGTTTCGTACTATCCTGCATCCGGAGGTCTATGGGCAGACTTCAATCGCGATGGTCGCCTGGACTACGTAACTCTCTCCCAGGATGAACTGACCGGCGAACAGCTTATGAAGAATCAGGGTAACGAGTACTTCGTTTCAGTCAACGAGCGTGCCGGTGACATCGCCGATACTTATCCTACCGAAGGCGGAGCCTGGATCGATCCCCAATTGACCGGCTATCCATCACTCTATCTGGCAAACTACGAGAAATGGATGCAGAGAACCGGATATGAGGATTATTACCATCAGAACAATGAAGGCTACTTTACAGACCAAAGCTCAGCACTGGGCTTTTATGCTCCTAAATACGCGACCGATCCCGGTCTCGCCGGTCGTGGAGTAGCCCCAGCCGATTTTGATAACGACGGCATCCAAGAGATATTGGTAACAAACTACCGCCTGACACGCAACTTCCTCTGGGACTTCCAAGATAGCATCTGGGTCGATACAGCCGGGCATAACACGCTCCAGGGCAAATGTAAGCAAGGTTATTACGGGCATAGCATTGGTGCAGATTGGGGAGATTATGACAATGATGGCGATCTTGATCTCTTCATCGCCAATCTAGCTCATCCCCGTTACATAGAGATCTCTGATGTCAGCTTTCTTTTGCGAAACGACGGTCCTGCGCAGCGTGTAGTAGAAGCCGATACCCTCTTTTACTGGCAATTCACAGATGTCACTCGAAAAGCCGGCATCACCTATGACGAACTTCACAGCGATCCGCTGTGGGTAGATGTCGATAATGATGGTGACCTTGATCTCTTTATCACCAGCATCTATGAAAATGAACGCAGCTATCTGTATGAGAACCTGGGTAATGGTAGTTTCCGTGATATCACTTACCTTTCCGGAGCTCGTGTTTACAACGGCTGGGGCAATGCTATGGGTGATTTGAATCGTGATGGCCTTTCTGATATCGTCGTTGGCAGTGGAAGCGGTACTCGCATCCTGATCAATCAAACCCCTACTGAGAACAAGAGCCAGTGGATCAAGCCTGTCCATTACAATGGTGAAGTCGTATTCATCCCCAGCTATACCGAGCATTCTGATTACCCCAATAGTCCTGCTTTTGGTACTAGATTTGAGATACTGACTCAGGATAGAGAAGGAAGATCATTCAATCTCAAGCTGATGAGAGAGCTTTCCAGTGCCAAGGGAACCAGCTCTCAAAGCTGCCAGGAACTGCATTTTGGTCTCGGCACGCGAGACGACTTATTTAGAGAATAGGATTACTATGCGTACCATTCGAAGCAATTTCTTTAATCCACGCTCTCCAGAGCATTGCGACTATTTATCTGATCATATCCTATCTTGGGATAATGGCAAGATTAATAATCTTGAGCCCTTTGACCCAGCCAGACATACCGATTACGAGGATTTACGGGATAAGATCGTGCTCCCGGGACTTGTTGATATCCACGTCCATCTTAGTCAATACCGTATGCGCGGACTTTACCGCCCGGCTTTATTGCCTTGGCTACAGGAATGTGTTTTCCCAGAAGAACAGCTATCATCCGACCCGCTATACGCCAGAGACCTGTCCAATGACTTTTTCAAAGCTTTGTTTCAAGCTGGCACAACGACTGCAGTGATTTATACGGCACCCTTTGCCGAAGCCTGCGAGACAGCTTTTGCTGCTGCTGAAAGCCTGGGAGCAAGAGCTATCATTGGGATGACATTGATGGATCGTAACAGCCCTGGCGGACTGATGCAAACTACAGATTACGCCTTGAGCCGCAGTATTGACCTTTGCGAAAGATACCACCACAGGACAGCCCTGCTGGATTACATATTCACTCCCCGCTTTGCCCCCACTTGTTCAGAGGATTTGATGTGCGAGATAGGAAGATATGCTGAACAAAAGAGTATTCGTATTCAAACGCATCTCTCGGAGAACAAGGACGAAATCGCCTGGGTGCAAGAGCTTTTTGGAATGCCATCCTATACTGCAGTTTATGACAAGCTGGGTCTGCTTGGTAGCCGCACCATCCTTGCCCATTGTATTCATCTTGATGATACTGAAATCTCTCGTCTGGCGGATTATGATTGCAGGATTGCTCATTGCCCGGATTCAAACTTCTACCTGAAGAGTGGAGAGATGGACTACCAGCGTTTATCTGATGCCGGTCTCAAGATAGCTTTGGGTTCGGACGTAGGAGCAGGGACAAAGCTCAGTATGCTCTACCACGCCAAAATGATGAATTACCGTCAGTCCAGCCTGGCTATCCAGCCTGCTGAGTTGCTCTATAACCTAAGCCTTGGCTCTGCCACAGCCCTGGATATGCAAGATTGTATTGGCTCACTTGATCCCGGTAAAGAAGCCGATCTGGCTATCTTTGATGTATTTGAAGGTATGCAGATTGGTCCTGATTGCCTTTCCAGATTATGCTTCTTTGGAGATCAATTCAAAGTTCACGAGACGATCATCCGAGGACGCAGCGTTCACAGCGCGGATAATCCCAATCAATCTGCTTGACAATCCCTGCCCTTCAATAGTTTTTGATCTCAGCGAGCGGGCATAGCTCAGTTGGTAGAGCACTAGCTTCCCAAGCTGGGAGTCGCGGGTTCGAGTCCCGTTGCCCGCTCCAATCTTTTACTACGGATGCGTCTCCACTAACAAATCTGTATTATATCCCTTATTCCTGATCCGCTCCAGAATTTCGCTATATAGAACTGCATCCATCTGGGTACTGCGGCTCAAGATCCAAAGGTATTTCAGGCTAGGTTCTCCCACCACGGCATAGCTGTAGTTCTCCTGATCCAGATCTATGATCCAGTAGTCTCCGGTAAAAGGCCAGAAGAAACTAACCTTGAGCTTGGCATTGCTGGGATCTACTACCCAGGCTCTTGCTTTGGCAACCTTCTTGATTTCCGTGCCTTGCCAATCTTTGTAGCTGGTATTGACCACAGATATCTTGCCATTGGGTTTAAGGCTGTATTCGGCAGTTGTCAGCGCACCATCACGCGGTTGAAAACTATTCGGGATATAAGCATACTGATACCACTTGCCCAGATACCTATCCATATCGACCGATTCTACCGTCTGTAAATTGCTCTTATTTGTGGAGCAAGCGCTTAACAAGACCAGTATAATTATTGCCAGTATTCTCATCTGTCTATCCTCAATTTCAAACATCTCTTTTTTGGGAGTATTCTATTAGCTCAGAATATCCTCATAGACTATAAACTAAGGACAATCCGGGTGCTGCCAAACCTATACTCAACGATTTACATAAATCAATGCCAGTTATAGGGCTCAGTCCCTGCATCCTTCCCCTTTAATAGGATGCTTGAATCCTGCTTGTTCCCTGCTTGCAGGATGCATCACGAAGCATCAAACAAGCTTTCTGCAATGACTTAGCATCGTTTCATCCAGGAAGGGCAGATAAGCATAAGTTAGACTTTTGCTTATGAGAGTATTGTTCTGGCTTTCCTGAACATACTAAAAGCCGGGACCATATCTGATACCCGGCTTATTAGTTATGCAGTAAGATTTTTCTTAGTAGAAGAGATCACGCTTTCCGGCATTGAGCTCTGCAAGCTTCTCAACTACGGAATTACGCATACCATCATCCGCGATCTTGGTTAGCTCGCTCTTGATGAGATTGAGCCCTGCAGCCTTTGTACGATCGGAGGAAAAGTCATTGAGATACTCGGCAAAGGTGAGTAGGGCATTGGGTGTGCAAAAGCGCTTAACAAATCCCGGGATGGCAAATTCCATAAAGTGTTCCCCGGTGCGTCCAGCACGGTAGCAACTGGTGCAGAATGAGGGAATATAGCCGTGCTGAGCGAGTTCGTAGATTACATCGTCCAAACTGCGAGTATCTCCCAGGACAAACTGGCTCTTCTTTTTGGATTCTTCATCCTTGTTTGAGTAATCGCCGACTCCGATGCTGCTGCCGGCATCGATCTGTGATACGCCATAGCGCAGCACTTCATTGCGGATTTCGATTGGCTCTCTGGCTGTAAGAATCATTCCCGTATATGGTACGGATAGGCGTATCGTAGCAACCAAGTGCTTAAAATCTTCGTCCGAGACCTGATTCGGAGGACGCTCCGCAAACTCCGTGCCATTGGCAGGCTCGATCCGGGGGAATGATATGGTATGCGGACCTACTCCAAAGCGATCTTCCAAGTGGATTGTATGATAGAGCAATCCCATTACTTCAAACTTCCAATCATAGAGACCCATCAAAGCGCCTATGCCAAGATCATCGATACCGGCGAGCATTGCGCGGTCTAGACCATCCAAACGCCACAGGAAGTTGCTCTTGGGACCTCTGGGATGCAGCTTCTTGTAAGTCTCTTCGTGATAGGTTTCCTGAAATATCTGGTATGTGCCGATACCAACTGATTTAACGGTGCGGAAGCCCTCGATATCCAGCGGGGCTGCATTGATATTAACACGGCGGATCTCACCCTTCTTGTACTTGGTGTCATAGACAGTACGGACAGTTTCGGCGATATAATCTGCCGAATACATAGGGTGTTCTCCATAGACCATAATCAAGCGCTTGTGTCCGGTCTCTACCAGAGCTTGGGTCTCGGCAACGAGTTGATCATGGCTGAGGGTAGAGCGGTGGCATTCGTTATTAGATATGCGAAACCCGCAATATACACAATCGTTTATGCACTCATTTCCGACATAGAGCGGAGCAAAGAGGACTATCCGATTGCCATAGATACGTTCTTTGAGCTCGTGAGCACCTTCCAGGATCATATTGCGCAGTTCGGGATCGGTAACACTCAGTAGTGCCGCGGTCTCCATCGGATCAAGCCTCTGTTTTGAAAGAGATTTGTCGATGATATCTTTGATCTGAGAAGCCGGTGCGTTCTTTGCCTTGACAATCTGCTCCTCAATCTGAGCAGTCGGAATGAACGATTTAACGCCTTCAGTGGAAATCTTCATTGGTTTACTCCTAATCTATCTTTAATTTTATTGTCTTTACTTTGACGGATTTTATCTGCCCTAGTTTGCCGGAGAAAGCGCCCATATCATCTGGATCGAGCTCTATGATCAGGAAGATCACGGAGACGTTTTTATCCCGCATTGGGTAGCCTACTCTCAGGTGGATATGTTTTGCGTATTCGTGGAGTAAATCAGATACGGGGACAAATGCCTTGTCCACATCCCCTACAACTATCGTAACAACGTGTCTCATCATCTCCATATACGGTACTCCTTTATCAGCAAAAGGGGGATTGGGGATAAAGAGATCTCTGTAAGAGCTGTCTTTACCCTTGATGGCAGAGCGTATCCCCCATCGCAGGTCAATTATGCGCCTTCATAAGGCGTCAATATATACTAGCTATTGCGAAGCCCCAATTTTGGCAAGAACTTTCTGAGCATTTGCCAGGGGAACTAAGAATATTTCTATTTTAAAGCTGGATTGACTCCACCGACGTATTCCTGGATCACGTTTACTGCCTCAGCCAGATCATCACCGCTGAAGCCTTTCAGGTGGGTGTAGTTTACTTTTTGGAGATACTGTGTCAATATGGGCTTTGATAGCGGAGCATAGCTCCAGTGCCAAGGCTCGCTGAAGAACCCAGTACGAGAGCTATCGATCTCCGGAGCAGTGTAAACCTGGACAAAGCCATAGTCACCTGCGTGTTCTGAGAGCCAACGGAAGATCTTGCGTCCCCGGGTTGTTTCAAAGTAAGCTGGATCTACACTACATAGATCGAGCTCCGTGCCCCAATGATGCCTGGATATACCCGGCATTGAGTTGTATCGGAGACTTCTGCGAATGATGACAATCTTTTGCTCGCGACTAAGGTTGCCACGATATCCGTGTCCCTGCATACGGGCTTCCCAGATAGAGCGCTGCTTTGTCCAGGATCTAGCAGCGGAGACAATCTTGAGGTTTATGCTATCCCGTGATGCTGCAGCTTGCATACGCTTGAAAGCCTCAAACACAAGTCTGTGAACAGGCATATCGGTAAACACATATCTTGGATCTCGCACCATTATGAAATCCGGATGATCAGTTTTTCCGATTAGAAAATCTACTGAGTAATCTGTGCTATCAGGCAGTTCTGGACTTATCGCGTTCAGCAGGCTGTCTGCACCCGAAACTTCTTTGGCTTCCACTCGGGATTCACGATTGATCATTACCAATATTACTATCATACAAATCAGTATGATTAGTTCTGATAACAGCAAACGACTATATAGTCTTGGTGCCTTTGAGCGAGAACGCATTTACATTTAACTCCGCATAGGATTGGTTGTTTAGCTTGGGAATAGCTGCCGCACCTACCATTGCGGCATTGTCCATACACAGCTTTAGGGAAGGATAGTAGGTATCAATACCATAAGGGGCGGCTGTAGCTGCGAGTCTGGCGCGTAATTCGGAATTGGCAGCCACTCCTCCGGCTATAACTATAGTATTTATACCGTTTGTTCTGGCATAGCGAGTACTTTTGCTGATCAGAGGATCCACTATGGCTGCCTGGATAGACGCTGCAAGATCGGGCTTGTGCTGCTCAATGTCAGCCTCGTCCATCTGGCTGAGGTGAGTCAGGACAGATGTTTTGAGACCACTGTAGCTAAAATTGAAATTGGTCTTTTGCTTCAGCCCCCGGGGAAAATCTACATAGCCGGGATCGCCGGTCTTGGCTAAACGATCAATCAGTGGACCTCCAGGAAAACCCAGCCCAAGCAGCTTGGCACATTTATCAAAAGTCTCCCCGGCTGCATCATCGAGAGTCTTGCCCACCAGTTCAAACTCTGTCATAGTCTTAAAATGAACCATTTCTGTATGACCTCCTGAGACTACCAGAGCCAGAAATGGCGGTTTAATCTGGGGATGATCTATGAAATTGGCAAAGATATGTGCCAGCATATGGTTTACGGTTATCAGCGGGATATTCCTGCTCCAGGCAAGACCCTTGGCAAAAGATAAGCCAACGATCAGAGAACCTATCAAGCCTGGATTGATGGAAACAGCAATAGCGGAAATGTCCGAGATATCCAGCTTGGCTTCTCTGATGGCAGCATCGGTGAGATAAGCTATATTCTTCATATGCAGCCTTGATGCCAGTTCCGGCAGGACACCGCCAAATTCAAGATGCTGGGGTTGAGACGAAATGAGGTTTACCAGCACCTTGTAATCAGTATCAATTATAGCGACTGAAGTATCGTCGCAGGAGGATTCGAATGCGAGGATGAGTGAATTGCTCAATTGATGGCTCTTACTTTTTCTGGAGTGATGTCCAGCAGATTAATCCCGTCCGGGGTTCTGATAGTGATCTCGTGATTGCCCAAAGCGTCGGGAGTTTCGGACACGATAGGAACCAAGCTGGAGCTTCTTAGGCTATCCACAAGCTGACGATCACCGTTGATTTTTACAGTGATGCGAGGTGGAAAGAATCTCTGTCTATCTGAAGGGCTCAGTGAGATATTATTTATCACTCGGGTTACATTTTGATTTGAGGATACCACCACTCTAAGTTCAGTGACATCCATTCTGATCTTCTCACCCGGAGAGACCAGTGGAATTCGGAAGCTGGTGAGATTGGAGTGTTTGCGATTGATCTCAGAGCTTACGATATAGCGAATTCGGTCAAGCTCGGTAGCCGGGCCTGAGAGCAGAATAGATTCCGGGGATATCTGCAAGGTTTTGCTGCTGAATTCCGCGCTTGTAGCTTCATCAGCAAAGCTGAGCCTTACAGGAACACGTTTTTCCTTCTGTGTCTCAGCGTGTACTTTTATATCTTCTCCTACTGCGGGACCTACGAGTGTAAGCTTGATATTATCTGGGATATCCAGGCTGTAGTTTTCCAGAGACAGAATGTCCTCTCCGGGCTTTAACTGGCTGGCATCTATGGCGAGCTTGGTCTTGGACAAAGCAAAGCGGAGGATCTCAATACCCTTACCCTGAACGACAAAAGGAATGCTATCCGGCTGTTTGTCGATGCTGATATCACGAGGACTATTCAGCAGCTGAACCGGGAGCTTGATGATCGTTCTGTGTTCATTAATCAAAGCTGCTTGAAGCCAAAGCAAGATGGCTATTAATACCGCGAGCAGCTTTGTACCAAGGTATTCACTACGCAATTATTCCTCCGAATAGACCGGATTTATACCCAATAACTTCATTTTCTTGTATAGAGTAGTTCGCTCAATTCCAATAGCCTTGGCAGTAGCACTTACACGCCAGTCGTATTCTTTGAGATAATGGAGGATATAATCACGCTCGAATGCAGCCGTGCTGTCTCTGATATTGCTGATTGATAGGTACTTGTCCACCGCATTCTCAGTCGTGTAGGCTGTATGGTTCACCTTCTGTCGAAGATGCTTTAGTATGACATTGTTTGTGATCTCTTTCTCGTTGATCATAATGAACTTGCAGAAATTCATCAGTTCGCGGATATTACCAGGCCATGTATAATCCATCAGATCATCATACAGAGCTTCGAGATCGAGTTTGTCGTTGAAATCATATTGTGATGAATAACTGGTCAGGAAGTAGCTCATAATCAGCAGGATGTCCTTCTCACGCTCTCTGAGGGGAGGCAGCTCCACTATATTGCCTTCGATGCGGAAGAAGAGGTCTTTGCGCAGTATATTGGGATCACTCAAGCTAGATGGTTCTGCGTTGGTAGCAAAGACCAGGCGGGTATTGACCTTCTTCATATTGCCACCAACGACCTGAATCTCCTTGTTCTCAATAGCTCTCAGGATCTTGGCCTGGGCTTTCAGCGAGAGGTTGGTAACTTCATCCAGAAATAGCAAGCCATTGCTACACTCTTCGAAAAAGCCGGTCTTGTTTTTACTGGCATCAGTGAAGGAACCCTTGACGTGGCCAAATAGCTCACTTTCGATGATCGTTTCGGTGAGAGCGCTGCAGTTTACTGTATGGAACATCTTGCCAAACCTACGGCTGTTTATATAGTAGTAGTTAGCTGCAACCTCTTTGCCTGTGCCTGTCTCTCCAACTAGGAAGAGATCCTCATCGACCTCAGCTAGCTTTGAAATCTGGGCTCTTACCTGCTTGATCACTTCGCTTTCGCCGATAAAGGGAAAACTGCGGGTGAACTGCTTCTTCAAGTTGATAAACTCAATCTGAAGGCCAATATGCTCCTCTTCTTGTCGCTTCAGGGTAACAGCATTATCTATATGCAGCAGCAATTGATTGGTATTAAAGCTAGCGCCTTTCTCAATGAAGTGGTATGCTCCAAGCTCTCTGATCTCTGAGACTTGTTGTGAATTGGCTTCACCGGAAATCACAATTACTTTGTAATTCAGATCGAGATTATCCCTCAAGTATCTCAAAACCTGTATTCCATTCAGGGGACTTCCAATCAAGAAGACATCCAATAATATAACATCCGGCTTAAAGTTTCGCAGCTCATTAAAGAAAGCATCGCTATTTGTGGTTTGGAGCACTTCATAACCGTGTCTCTGAATGATATTGCCTACATTAGTCGAGAGTACTACATCGTCTTCGAGTATGATTACTTTTCCTTTCATCTTGTATCCTATCTAAGGCGTTCCTCTAAGTCCGCCAGTGAGTTTATATAGTATATATATGCCTGATCAGGCGAGTCATACGGAGAGAAGTACTTGTGTACGTCTCCATCCTGGAAATACTTTGTGCACATATAATAGAAGTGGTCGCTTGTGCTGAGCTTACGGGCGATATCCAAAAGCTTCTCATCACCCTTTTGCTTTACATGATACAAGAGGTCATAAAAAGTCTCGATGGCATTCTTTTGCATATCGTTTTCCAGCCATGCTGATAGGTCTCTTTCTTCATCTGCCCAGCTTACCGGATCAGTAAACGACAGAGATTCCTGCTGGTAATTTGATAGATGGGTTGTTTCCCGGGGAGTAACGAAACCCAGGTGATCTCTTTTCAAGACTTCATCAGGGAAATGTTTCATAAACTCAAATATCCCGGATTCTGCCCACTGATGCTCTCCAAAAGTCTCATAATCCATAAAGAGATTGAGGAATTGGTTTCTTCCTTTCTTCTCATCCAATGTGAGGTGATCAATCCAGTTCGTAAATTTATCTACTGTGAGCGGATACTCCGGCCAATCCCGGTTTGAGAACCTGAAAGCTATATCATCTGAAAGTTTATAATACTTCAAGAGCAGATTCAAGTCTTTGGAGTAGTTCTTATAGGAGTACAGAGGAGAACGCCACTGTAAAATCCTATCGACTCCCTCGGTAATAATAGTCTTAAAGCCCTCTATCTCATAGATCAGATCTGATAAGCGATCCTGATAGATCAATTCCGTATTGCGAAAAGTCTCCGTAAAGCACCCAAACTCATCTTGCATTAGCTTTCGATGCATCATCACTTGATCCAGAAACTCGTTTGTATCATAGAGGAAAGCCAGGGAGTGATAGTAAGTCTCCCCCAAAAACTCCACAGATCCTGTCTCTGCCAGAGCCTTGAAGCTATCCAGCACCTCAGGACTATATAGCTTAAACTGCTCAATCGCTGTACCGGTAATTGAGTAAGCTATCTTAAAGCGTCCTTCGTGTTTCCTGATCAGGTCGAGTAGCAGCTTATTAGTAGGCAAGTAACACTTCTCTGCTACTTTCTTCATCACCATAGAATTCAGCTTTGCATCAAACAACTCCGGATTCTCGCCAATATCCAGCAAGTTCACGTGTCTGAGCCTATATGGCTGATGCACTTGGAAGTAAAAGACAATATTCAGCATACTTACTCCTGTTCCTTCAGATACTGCGCCAAAACCTGTGAATACAGAGGCCTGATCTTTTCTGCGGCTTCATTCCACTGAATCCTGTTCACTTCATTTTTACCATCAAGACCCATCTTACGGCAAAGCTCCGGATGCTCGATCAGATGGTTGATTGTATCTGCCATCAGATCGACATCCCAATAATCAACCTTGAAGGCGTGATTTACTACTTCCGCAACGCCAGATTGCTTTGAGATAATCGCTGTAATGCCATATGCCATCGCTTCAAGAGGGGCGATTCCAAAGGGCTCTGATACTGATGGTAAGACATAGATATCGCTGGCACGGAGAATACGCTCCACCTGCTTACGATTGAGGAAACCGGAGAACAAGAACTTGTTTCTCAATCTTAGCTCCGCTGATCTCCTTAGCAGCCTGCGCGCCATATCACCCGTCCCTGCCATTATAAACCTTGCATCAGGATGTTGTTCTAAAACCCTTGCTGCTACATCCAGGAAGTAATCAGGCCCCTTCTGTAGCGTGATACGCCCAAGGAACAGCACTGTAGGTCCCTTGAATATCCTCTTTTTGGCATATACTGCATCCTCAGGCATTGAGAAAGCATTGTGAACTATCCTGATCTTGCCGGTATCTATTCTATATCTGGACATTATCATCTGTGCCGTATATTGGGATACGGCTATCACCAGATTGGCATACATCATTCCGGCATGCTCTATCTTGTGGATGCGCTCGTCGCCTGGACCGCCAGCCCGATCAAATTCTGTAGCGTGGATATGAACCACCAAAGGCTTTTGTGATATCTTACGGCTCAGCATTCCTGCCGGATAGGTGAGCCAGTCATGGGCATGGATCAGATCATACTGGAGTTCTTTGGCAAACCGTTCCGATCGGACAGTGTATTCCTGCACCTTTTTCATCAGGTCTTCATCTCCGATCAGGTGCGTGGTCATCTCATCAAACAGCTCGTTCTCTGCAAGATTATGGCTTTCGCTATACTCTTTGCTCCGGTAGCTAACGAGGAAATTCTTTACTTCGGAAAGCTGAAAATATGATTCCGGACGAGTACTGATCCCCACATACTCCAGCCTTTCCTGCATTGTCTCAAACTTCTGGATGATATACTCTGAGTGCTGAACAGGATCAAGGAAGACCACCGGCATAGTATCAGCATCGCTTTCTTGCCTCAACGGGAAATAGACCATCTCCCTTGTAGGCAAGACGAGATCAATCTTGATCCCCTGAGCCAGGAGGGCTTTGACCATACCATAGCATGCCATCGCTAAACCTCCGGAAATCAGAGGCGGAAACTCCCAAGAAAACATCAATATCTTCATTTCGGCTCCCTCAGCATGGTGATGAAACTCTCTACGTTATACAGAGCAGCCACGCTCATTGCCAGTGCCGGAGCACCTTTGGGAAAGTGTGGATTATCACCATCCCAGATCTCCGCAATGGAAGCGATATGCCCCTTCATAAAGCTCGTTCTGAATGTCCCGATAATCTCTTCCAGTTTATCAGCAAGCTCGGGATCAGATAGATGCTCACTATTGATCTTAACAAACAGACCGCAGAAAGGACTCAGAAGCCAAGACCATACGCTGCCATTATGACATGCCAGATCACGTTCTCTTTGAGGACCATAATACTTTTTCCTAAACTTAGGGTCTTTTGGACTGAGTGTTCTGATACCATAAGGGGTATAGAGCTCTGCTTTCGCTATGTTAAAAACTGATTTCATCTTTTCTTTATCAAGGAAATCGAAAGGTAGGGATAGAGCAATCACAGCATTAGGTCTGATCTCATTAATACTCTCATCCCCCAGCAGTCTGTCCGCCAGATATGAGCCGTTCCAAAACTTCTTTAGAGATACTTTCAGAGGATCTTTTAGCTGCAGGATGCGCTCTTGCGAGACTGTGAAATCCCTGATGTTAAGACGTTGTGCAATATCTTCATATACGCAAATCGAATTGTACCACAGAGCGTTGATTTCCACCGGTGCACCATTTCTGGGTGTTACCGGGCGACCATCAATTCTTACATCCATCCAAGTGGCATGCGCAAATTCCGGCAGTAACTCCAATAGCTTGTCTTCTCTTACTCTGAAGGGGAAATTCACATTGTCCAAAATAGCCAGCAGGATCTTCTCCACAATGCCAGCCATTTCCGGTAGTAGCTCCGGTTTTCTCTTCCCGAGCTTCCAGAGCATTATTACATACCACAAGCTGGCATCAATAGTATCATAGTTTACTTCTCTGCCGCTCTCTTCAAAGACGTTTGGGATCAGACCATTCTTTGTATAGAGATTGTATTTTCTCAGAATCCTTTCTGCCAGGTCTTGATTTCCGTCCATATGAAGCAGCGCATTGATCACAAACATCGAATCCCTGCCCCAGGCACCATAGAAAGGATAGCCGGCGACCACATCGTCATTACCAATGAAATCCATCAGCGCAAGCTCTAGGATTTTTTGATAAGCCTCTGGACGAAAGAGCTTGTTATCTGCGTAATCAAGATTGGTGAGCAGTGTATCATCCTGATCGGGAAGTAGTGGAAGATCCATCGGTTGGGGCAGATCTGAGTAGCGATTGATTATCTTGGCGATTGCTTTTTCCGGATCAGCTATCTTCACATCGCTAAAGACGATGCAATTGCTCTCTCCTATGCCAAGCTCAAAGCTGAGCTCAAACAGGCTGATCTGATCGCCGATGCCTTCATATCCGCTCATCACTTCCCAAGGATAGTAAACGTTGTAATAGACATAACGGTTGCTCTCAATCATACCTTTCTGAGTATAGGTAAAGACTTCATACTGATTGCTGTTTCTCCGGCAATAACCTTCCGGGCGATCTTCACCACCATTTATCTCTGTATAAAAGTCCTCATTGTCGAGGCTTCCCGGACTATTGAGCTGATGATGATGAGTCATTGTATATTTGGGGTGCAGATGGAAATGCAACCTATGATGCCCCAGATTGCGATAACGCACCAAGACAGTATTGCTATCTTCATCCATCATAATCTCTTTGAGGATCAGTATCTCGTTTTGATGCGGCAATGCACTGTAGAGAAAGGCGGGATATGGTCTTAGCCAGGGCTTTACCAGATAGAGAAAGCCTTCCGGGTAAATGCAGTTGCTATAGTTATTGCTATCCAGGTGAATAATCTCACCTCGCCATTCCACCTTCTCTTCCATCCCGGCAATCAGATGCCGACGATTGAAGTTGCTATCACTGGCTATCAAAAGCCCATGATACTTACGCTGATTAATCAGATTTCCCGTTCCCAGCGCGTATGATCCCTTCCTATTGGAGAGGATCCATTCATGATGATGGGTCTCCATGAAGTAATTATTCATCTCAGCCCCTATAAATCTTAGATTTCATTTGTGTTGATTTTTTTCAATTGTCTGAAATCGTCAAGGTTTTTATGCCCAAAAACCTAAAGAAAGTGCTATTAGCCTGCTCTGCAAGCTTTTAACTTCGGGGATTTACTGCCCTGATAATCAGTTTAAGCTGGATTCTGAGGCTTCGCTTACGTTTTGAGTATTGTTTAACACCCTCTGGTTAACCGGCTGAAATGTATCATAGATAGAGGGCATATCGGAGAAATATTTACTATATACTATACGTAAGTCATCTTCTTTGAGCCTGCTGACATCCGGCATTTGGTAGATCAGATCCAAGGAACCACTGGCATCAACCGTTGCATACTCGTGATCGATTGTCTCCAGATAAGTACCATCAGAATTGAATAGGGCAAGCATAAAGAATCCGGTGACCGGAACTGACAAGCGGTTTGAAAGTGTAACGTAAACATCCGTAGGCCGTTGCAGATCGCCCAGTTCATAGAGGAATAGCTCGTCGCTACTTACATCCTGAACTACAATCTCGCTATCCATATTGAACGCATCTTCATCCAGCCAATTTCCGGAGTATGATCTGGCAGCCTTGAATCCACCAAAGTATGCCAGGGTTCGCTCTTGATAGGTCGTCATACCGGGATCGTTTACTATATATGATGATGCCACATTGGCAGGCCCGCGCTGCTCCACGACGAGCACCCAATGGCTACGGCGTCCGGCGACTTTTACAATTACTTTATTGCCTTTTGAGAGCTCACCACTGAGATAGTCCCAATCGTTTCTGCGCGCACTCTGGGAGACCAGTTCCAGCCCAAAGCCTGATCCATCGATCTCTCCGGGTATCTGCCAGCGCATATTGTTCCCGGCAAAGCCACCGTTGCGGCGTAACCAGTCATTAAGACGGTCCGGAGTCATACGGGTATTGCTGGCCTCTGTATTGAGTAACATTGCCAGGCAACTCAGAACGCAACCACTGTTTCCGATCGAACTACGGCTCGATCCCAGTCGTTCGCTATTCCATCTCGAATCATTTTGAGAAAACCAGCTAAAGTTGCCGGCACTCAAAGCAGAGCATAGTATTACAATTATTGTTATTATCGTTATTTTTTTCATAGGCGTAGATCTTCTAAATCAATCACTTACGATAGTATGAGCCATTTTTGTTCCAAAGCTGGCTTTAATGCCTCACCTTTCTAAATGACCCATTCTATATCCTATTGTATTACATATAGATATACCAAGCGCTCTTAGTCTCCCCTGAAGCACCACGTATGAATGCACCCAGGTATCTCCCACGATTCTCCCACAAAGAGGGAGATATGAGGGAGCGAGCAGGCAGTAATCTATGAGAGAGCTTAAGGAGAGACTTTGTGAACTGCGCTCTCTTTGATAGGATGCTTCTACCCTGCTTGTATCCTGCTTGAATCCTGCTTGAACAGGCATCATAAAGCTGTCCTGCAATGCTTTATAATTGTTTCATCGAAAGGGAGCAATTGAGGGAGCCAGGTAATCGACTATATTGATGATACTTAGCCGATACTAACATGCAAACGAAAAAGCACTTGACGTTCAACAGAATTGTCAGAGAATATGCATTATGGAAAACATAGTGATTTTGATCGTAGTTTTACTTGTCGTTTCGGCTCTGGCTTATGCTGAAGAACTGCCGGAGATTGAAGGTTTATGGACGGATGGAGTAGCCGTGCAGACCACGGCACAGACTCCCCGCGAAGGTGCGTCAGCTATCAGAGCGCAGATTGATGGTACATGGGCCAGCTATCCGCTGGTATCTTTTCCGGATAGTTTTTGGGAATGGAACAGAAGCAAGCGGATGGAGTATATCCAGATATTCAGGGAAATGCTGGAGCAAGGCCCCCGGGCTACTCGTCAACCCCAGCTTGCAGGGCCTCATAACGGCATCATAGCCACCTATGGACAGGCACGTGGAGACAGCCGTTTCAAGCTCAATAATGCCATCAAAGGTATGGGCTTTCTACCCAAACCGGCTTATCTGGCTGAGATAATCAATCGGCTTGAGACTAACCTGGAAGAGCCTCTCAATGTAAAGCTGGATATTCTTGATTCACTGTATGCCAATGCCGAGAAATACTTTGAAGCAGATCGCCTGATCTCACTGGAGCTCTATGCAGAGCCTGGCTATCAGACCCAGACCTTTATCAATCAGATGGTCAATCCTCAGGCTGTGATCGTATGGATGGATATACCTACTTTCAAGATGAAAGCGATTGTGAGATTGCTCGATCCCAAAGATACGGCACTATCTGAATATGAAAAACAGACAATCCACTATATCAATCTGATGCATAGTTTCTTTCACGGAGCTTTTCCCAGAGATTACATAGCCGCGGTCTATTATGCCACAGAGATCTATGATAGCTCTCCGGGCAGACCCGATGCCAGGGGGACAAGAGTTCGCTAAAGAGCTGATCCACTCTCTGCTTGGAGAAAGCCATTGACAAAATGAGCCCGCTCAGGAGCTTTGCATCAGCCAGGCGCAACACAATGGCTGCTTGTGAACCATGTCAGGTCAGGAATGAAGCAGCATTAAGCAATGCCAGTCATGTGTCGTTGTTAGCCTGGCCTTTTTCACATTCTGCTTTTGTGGTATGGAAATTGCTCTGAATATTCATCAGATTTATACAATTAAAGGATTATATTTGGTATGAAAAAAGTGATACTTGCCCTGCTTTCGGTTCTGGCCGTACTGGCAGTTTTTGCCTATCCCGTCAGAATCCAAAGCTGGGACATAGACAACGATATCAAGGTTTTGAACAATGCCAGAGCTTCAATAGATTACGTAAACCGTACGACCGGAGTGATCATCGTTTATGTGCGAAACTCAGTTGATGAAGAAAGCATCAAATCTCTGGGATATTCTACTGAACGCGTCCCGGAGCCGGATAAGGAATATGCTGCTCGGCTTTGGGAAGAAACCAAGGATAGCAAAGATCCGATGAATGCTTATTATAGCCTCGCTGAGTATCAGAGCTTTATGCAAAACACAGCGGCTCAATATCCTGCCATCTGCCAGCTTGTTACAATCGGAAATTCTGCAAATGGAAATCCCTTGATGTATCTCAAGATTACGGATAACGTAAGCCTGAACGAGAATGAGCCGGAGTTTCGCTATGTATCAAGCATTCACGGCGACGAAGTGGTGGGTTATGATATGATGATCCGCTTGATTCAGCTTCTTACGACAGGTTATGGCACGGATACCAGAATCACCAATATCGTAAACAATGCGGAAATCTGGATCAATCCAATGTACAACCCTGATGGTTACCAGCTTCAACAAAGATTCAACGCCGCGGGGATTGACCTCAATAGAAACCTCCCGATGCCGACCGGTGAGCAGCATCCCGATGGAAACGTCTGGGGTGTGGAAAACATAGCCTTTATGAATTTTGCCAATAGCAAGAACTTTGGCCACTCGATAAACTTCCATGGCGGTGCGCTGGTGATAAATTATCCCTGGGATTATACCTATACTTTGGCACCTGATAATTCGCTTTTGATAGATATGTCTCTGGCTTACTCCACGACAAATACAGCAATGTATAATGGTGAGTTTAACCAAGGCATTACCAATGGTGCTGCCTGGTATGTGATCACCGGTTCGCTGCAGGATTGGAATTATGGTCTCACAGATTGTATAGATATTACAGCAGAAATCAGTAACATCAAGTGGCCAAACGCCACGACCCTGGATAGCTATTGGAATCAAAACCGTGAATCTATCCTGAACTATATGGAATATGCTCTGAAAGGCTTGCACGGCCTGGTTACTGATAGCTCCGGTAATCCGCTCGATGCAGCCATCGTTGTATCAGGAAACAGCCGGATTACACACACTGATCCCTCAATTGGAGACTATCACAGGCTCTTGCTGGGTGGCACATATAGTGTAACAGCACAGGCAAATGGCTTTATCCCCCAGACACAGAGCATCACTATCCCGGCTGGTGGAGCGGCTAGCTTGAACTTCAGCCTGGAGCCTGCCCAGCAGATCAGCTTTATGGGAATAGTCCGAGACCAGAATGGCTTTGCAGTTCCTCAAGCTCAGGTCACGATAGGCACAGAGCCACCCTTGGAGATCACAACGGCTGTAGATGGTAGCTTTATTATACCCAGTATCTATGAAGGTAATTACTCACTTGTGATTAGTGCCAGCGGAAGCCCGCAATTGAATACCGTGATGAATGCTCTCAGTAATGACAATCGTCAGGTCTTCATCCTGACTGAACCGATCTTTACAGAAGATTTTGAGAGTGGTATCGGCAACTGGACAGCAACCTCGCCCTGGGCAATCACAACCGAGAGCGGAAACAGCGTGCTCAAAGACTCTCCCAGCGGGAATTATGCGAATAACATAAACAAGAGTGTCAAACTGACCAGCCCTCTGGATCTGAGCTCGATCACCAATCCTCAGTTGCAGTTCCGAGCCAAGTACGCTCTAGAATCAGGTTATGATTTCGTGAGAGTGGAGGCTTCAGCCACAGGCACCAGTTGGACAGAGCTGGCAAGTTTTACCGGCAATCAAAGCAATTGGCAAAACTACAACTACTCCCTTAACCCCTTTGCCGGGGGACCGCTGCACCTTAGATTCAGGATTACGACCGATAGTGGTGTAACCGCTGATGGCATAACTATAGACGACATAGTAATCACCGGGATGCAAAGCAACCTCCTGCTGGCAGGCGATGTCAACATAGACGGTCGCATCTCTCGTAATGACATTGATCGATTGATGCTCCACTGTGCCGATATGGATGAAGAAGCCTGGACAACTGCTCAGACTCAGGCAGCAGATGTCGATGCTAATGGCTCTGTTGACGAGCTTGATGCTTACCTTATACACAAGTATATGACGCTTGGAGCATACAGGCTGCCGGTTCAGACAGGAGTGCCTGAGCAGTTCCCTAGCCCCCAGATCAGCTATGCAAATATCAACAATCAAATACAGATCAATGCCAATCCCCAGGGTGATCTGCGTTCCCTCAGTATCAGTTTTACCGGAGCAAACACTTCGATCAGTAACGTCAGCATTACCGGTGCTTTGTATCATACTGTGAATCTGAATGATAAGTACATTGGATTGGTTACTGAAGGCAATGCTCTGCAGATAACTTTTAATCTCACCAGCCCCAGCTTCCCTGTGATTGCAAGCGGACTCGTCAACGGCTCTGCTTATCAAATCAGTATCAATACCGGTAGCTCTGCGGATGATGATAGTAACCCTGCAGTTATAAACGCTCTGAACCAAAACTACCCCAATCCTTTCAATCCGTCCACGATCATCTCCTATAGCATCAAAGAAGCTGATCAAATGGTTCGTTTGGATATCTACAACGCTCGTGGCCAATTGGTCAAGACTCTGGTAAACCAGATCCAGGCATCAGGAAATCACCATATCGTCTGGAATGGCACAGATGAAGCCGGTGAAGCGGTATCTGCAGGGCTTTATCTCTATAGACTAAAAACTCCTTCCTTTGACACGACTCGCAGGATGGTGCTGCTCAAATGAAGCTCAGACTTTTAGCAGTTATCTGCCTGATGGCATTGATCAGTATCTTGGCGATTGCTTGTACAAAACAGCAAGCTCCAGATCAGGAAGAGCGTAGATACGAGTTTCGTAAAGATGGTGAGCTCGAAGTAGTGGCTCCTGATGGCACGACCAAAGCACGCTTTGATGTAGAGATCGTGAGCACCGATCTTGCTCTGATGCAAGGGCTGAAATATCGGGATAAACTTGGTGAGAACCAGGGAATGCTCTTCATAATGAGCGGAGATACTGCTCATTCCTTTTGGATGCAAGACACCTACCTCTCTCTCGATATCATCTATATAGACCACACCAGGAGTATCTTCCAAATCTACAAAAACACTATTCCATTCAGTGAAGAAACGCTTCCTCCGGACAAGATCAACAAATACACTCTCGAGCTCCTTGCCGGGAGCTGCGACAGACTAAATATCAAAGAAGGCGATAGTATCAGATGGCAAGAATTGTAATTCTATTAACGATCCTGATTCCCCTCCTCCTCCTGTTTGCTTGCGGCAAAAAGGAAGTCGGCGAAGATTATTATACCGAAGACGAAATGCCTGCCCAAAGTTCTAATGAATATTCCGAATCCGAGCAATCTGATACTCTGAATAGCGAGCACAAAGACCGTCCGGCGAGCAGCCCCGGCTCTACGATTGCCAATTATGAGTATACATGGACTGGCTCGGATGCCATTCCTGACGTAGTCATCATTATAGATGACTTTGGATATGCTGCGGGAAGCTTGCTTGAAGACTTTGCCTCCCTGCCCAAAGAGATCGTCTTCGCAGTATTGCCTGATCTCCCTCAAACTGCCAGAAGCGGTCAGATTGCATCCCAAAACGGTCACGAAGTCATCATCCACGTTCCGATGCAAGCTCTGAACAGCCCCACCAGCCCCGGAGCACGATATATAAAGACCGGTATGCAGGCTGAAGAAATCCGCGAGCTTCTTAGCGATTTCCATAGACAAATCCCGATGGCTATAGCCGCAAACAATCATATGGGATCATCTGCCACCTCAAATGAAGAGCTGATGAATCCAGTGCTGGATCACCTCAACAGCCTGGGTTTGTTCTTTATCGATAGTGCCGTCACAGCTAACCGCCTGAGCTACAATCTGGCAAAGCAGAAGGGTTTCAGATCTCATAGAAGAGATATCTTCCTGGATGTACCTGATAATACCGATGCTACCATTGCCCAAAAGATAGAGGGCCTGGGACGATACAAGGGACGACGTGAACCGATCGTTGTGATCACACATTGTCACAACCGCAGCAAACTCGAGGCTCTACAAAAGTTTATCACACAGATACAAGCTATGGGCGTACGTATCATCTCCCTCAGAGAAGCTGCTCAGTACGCAGCATTATAGATAGTATATTAGTATAGTATTCGAGCCTGAATGTCTGGTAGAGCTTATTCGACCGGATGATCAGGCTTATTTTATATGAACTTTTCCCCATCTTCCCTAAAGAATTGCCGGGGCATAGGCGGGAGATCCCCGGGAGATTCCCGGGCCTATGCCCGGGAATCTCCCGCCTTGGGCCAGCTTTAGACCCAGCACTTCTAAAGGGAAGCCTAAGGTAATCTGACTGCATTACACCAGTAGCCACTACTCATATCCAGATTTTCTTGTAATACTATGGCTGGCATTGGATTGTGCATATATGTAACCGATGAGTATCTTGCTGACTTCCCCACGTTTTTATAAAACTTATCTAAAACAAATACTCTGTGCTTAACATATCTTATCTCCTTGTATTTAATAGCTTTACCAATGCATTACGGGATAGCTTGTGATAGTCTAATTAGCTGCGATTCATACCGTAAAGCAATTCCCGCTTGCATTAAAGGTTTTTGCCTTTATACTATCGATAAAAAACCAATACAAAGGAGAACTAAGAATGAAGAAAATTATTGCCCTTTTGTTACCGCTCCTGATCGTTGTCGGCTTGGCCGCTTTTGAAGTGGAATTGGGCGGAGAATTCCGTTCACGCGCAGCAATGTACAACGATACCGATGAGGACAATGGCGGACACATCGACAACCGTTTGCTTCTTAATATGACCGGAAGGCTCTATCCCAATTGGAATCTGGTCTATGGTGCTGAGATTGGTGATATTGTTTGGGGCGGTGCCGGTGGTGGAATCGCTACCCGTGGTGTCAATATTGAAACTGCTGAGCTCTATATTGAGCACAACTGGGTTGCGAAAAACTTGAAGTTCAAGATTGGTCAACAATATTGGGCAGATCACCGCAGTATGATTCTTGATGATCCTTTCTCCGGCGCTCTGGTCGAGATTGGCGATCTGGGCGGAATGAGAGCAGAGCTCGCTTATATGAAGCCTATGGAAAGACGCTGGGACATCAACGATGACTATCATATCGGAATGTTTAGCTTGTATATGGACAGGCTCAATGCAGGTATGCATTCGTTCTATGGTAACGATCTGAAGCAAAACGATATGGCAAACTTCACCGTAATGCCCTTTATCACAATGCCTGCCGGTCCTGTAGAGCTTGATGCCACCCTTTTTGTTGATTACCAGGTAGTACCCGGTGACGACCAGATTGGTTTTGGCGCAGCTTTCAAAGCTGAAGCTAATATGGGTAATGCCGGAATCGGCGCAGACCTGCTATATATGGGAGAGAATGGTCTCACTGTCCTCTCTCCTTACTATCAGAATGGTCTGTATCTGTTTGGATGGGGTCAGTGGAACGATAGCGTTACCGTCGCTTTCCCTTATCCTGATGGAAACGATGGCTTGCTTTCCGCAGTAGGACAAGTCCACTATCAAGTTAATCCCAAGATGAAGGCTTTTGCCAATGCCGGATACGTCACCACAATGGCAAACAACGATCCCGCAGTAGGTCTTGAGCTGAATGCCGGTATCGAGATGAATCTCTATCGTGACAAGATTAAGATGGCTGTGTTTGGAGCTTTTGGTAATCCCGGCGAAGGTATCGACAACGATCCCAACGCTCTTTACCTGCTTGGCACCACACTCAAAGCTGAGTTCTAAATATACTACCTGTTAAAGCTATCCCAGCCCCGGTATTTCCGGGGCTTTTTTTGAACATACGAACCAGTTCAGATGCTTGCATGCGTATTTCAATCTGAAATGGATCATTTTTACTAAGAAATTGTCTGGTTAGGAGATGGCGTGCTAAAAGAAGATTTCCTTGGATATTTTGCCAGAATCTGCTTGACAAAAAAGCAGCCCCAAAGGAACTTGGCAAAACTTTGAAACGCTCAGTTTTGGGGCATTAGCTCAGCTGGGAGAGCGCATGACTGGCAGTCATGAGGTCAACGGTTCGATCCCGTTATGCTCCACCAAATATACCCCTTCACGTTGCCCAGCAATGTGGAGGGGAATCTTATTTTAACAGGTTTTTTCAGTAAAGGAAAACAGAAATGATCAAGCAAAACCTCATAGCTACATTACAAAATCAGGCTCTGATAGCCAGAACTGCCATCCTTCATATGACTACTCTGGCAGCTTCAGGACATCCCGGCGGATCAATGTCCTCCATCGACCTGCTTTTGGCAGTTTATTCCCAAATCAAGCACGATCCCCGCAAGCCATATATGCCTGATAGGGATAGGGTCGTTGTGTCCAATGGCCATATCTCCCCTGCTGTGTACAGCACATTGGGAATTCATAAGTACTTTGAATTGGATGATGCAATAGCGCTATTTAGAAAGTTTGGCAGCATCTATGAAGGACACATTGAGAGAACAGTGCCCGGAGTGGAATGGACGACAGGTAATCTGGGACAGGGACTTTCTGCTGGAGCTGGATTTGCGATGGCTTCTGTCATAAATAAGACCCCTTATAAGGTCTTTGTCTTGATGGGAGACGGAGAGCAGCAAAAGGGTCAGATCAGTGAAGCAAGACGTTTTGCCGTAAAATATCAGCTAAACAACCTCTGTGCGATAGTGGACTACAATCGTTTACAGATCAGCGGTTCCATCGAAGATGTAATGCCTCAACAGATACGCGCTAACTGGGAATCGGACGGCTGGGCAGTGATCGAGACAGATGGTCACGATTTTGCAAAGATCCTTGATAGTCTGGATGAAGCGGCAGGCATTGACAAGCCTGTGATGATCCTTGCGCATACAGTAATGGGCAAAGGCGTAAGCTTTATGGAAAACCTGGCTAAGTATCACGGCTCTACCCTTACTGAATCACAGCTCGATGAAGCCCTCAAGGAGCTGGGAGCCGTGAACAAGCTCAGAGATTATCGTAAAGCAAGGACTGAATTCGTCTATGACTTGACAGAACACAAAACGGCTCAGTTTGAGCTGAAAGGCGATCTGACGGCAGGACAACCGATTGTTTATGACACTGAGAACGACAATCGAAGTGCTTGGGGCAACGCCATTGCTGACCTTGCAAAGATCAATGAGAAAGCAGATACAGCTCTGGTAGTAGTGGATTGTGACCTTGCAGCAAGCGTTAAAACGGGTGATTTTGCCAAAGTGGCACCAGATAGATTTATCCAAGCCGGTATTATGGAGCATAATGCAGCAGTTCTCAGTGGAGCACTTTCTGCCAGCGGTATCCAGACTTTCTGGAGTGATTTCGGAATGTTTGGGATCGATGAAGTTTACAATATGCACAGACTCAATGATATCAACCATACTAACCTGAAGGTAGCCGTAACCCACGTTGGCATCGACGTTGGTGAAGATGGCAAAACGCACCAATGCATAGACTATATCGGTCTGGCAAGAAACCTCTACAATTTCAAACTGATCTGCCCGGCTGATTCAAACCAGACTGATAGAATTATCCGATACCTGATCAATAAACCCGGTAACTACTTCATCACAATGGGTAGATCCAAGCTTCCTGTGATTCGTAACGAAGAGGGAGCAATCTTTTATGATATGGGCTACAACTATGAGTATGGTAAAGAAGACCAGCTAAGGATCGGAAACCACGGGACTGTATTTGTTACGGGGACACCGGTTGGCAGAGCTCTCAAAGCAATAGACAGCCTGAGGGATGAGGGTATTTACCTCAATCTGTACTACGTGTCCAGCCCGTTGGAAATCTCTGATGATGCGATCGAGAAAGCTGTATCGCACGGCGTGATCTTTAGTATCGAAGATCATAACGTGCATAGCGGCCTTGGCAGTGTGATCGCAGACAAGCTGGTTGCTATGGGATTGCGTGCTCCTTTGATCAAGCTGGGAATCAAGCAATACCCCTTTGCAGGAAACTCCGATGAGGTATATAAATGGGCAGAGCTCGATAGCATCAGCCTCATTAAAAAGATCAAAGCCAATCTATAAGTATTTCTTTGTCCTATATACGAGGCAAGCCCCCAAAAGGCTTGCCTTTTTCGTTATTAGCTAAATTTCATTGACTGAAAAACAGCTTTGTTCAAACTGGCAAAAAACAAAAATATGATAGGAGCGGGTTATGAAAAAAGTTCTGAAAACCTACCCCGATAAGTGCATAGCTTGTCACCTCTGTGAGAGTGTATGCTCAAATCTCTATTTCAAGGTAGACAAGGCTGAGAAATCCTGTATCAGGATCAATGAAAGCTTTAGCCCTACCGAGATGAAAGTCTGTAACCAGTGCCAAACCTGCGTACAGGTCTGCCCCACCCAAGCCCTTAGTGTCAATCACCAAGGCGTTGTAATGCTCAATAAGAAGCTCTGCATCGGATGTCTGATGTGTGTAGCAGCTTGTCCGACCAAGACTATGATGCATTTCGAGGGAGCGCTAAGCCCTTTCAAGTGCATTGCCTGTGGAGCTTGTGCCAAGCAGTGCCCGGTTGAAGCGCTCAAAATAGAGACGGAGGAATAATGGAAAGCAGAAAAGTACTCGCTGAGTTTCGCTATGAGCTGAAACCGATAGTAAGAGGTTACAACCGTAGAACATTGTATGTTAATCTCGATACACTTGAAATCAAATCCAAACCTGTGACCGATATGATGATAGACAAATTTGTAGGCGGTAAGGGATTTGATCTCTATCTGATGTGGCATGGCGTCAAAGACGACACCAAATGGAACGATCCCGAGAATGAGATTTGTATCTCCTTTGGTCCTCTCTGCGGTAATACCAACTATCCCGGAAGCGGAAAGTCCATAGTTACTACGATCTCTCCCCTTACAGGTATTCCGGTTGATTGTAATGTTGGCGGTCATTTTGGCCCCTACACCAAGTTTGCCGGTTGGGATGCTTTGGAGATTCAAGGCAAAGCCCGCGAAGATGTATTGCTCTATATCGATGGTGATAATGGAATAGTACAGATCCTCTCCGCTCCGGATGAGGAAGTAAACAGCCATATTATATCCGAAGAGCTCCACAAAGAGTTTGCTGGCAGTGAAGAGCATCTGCAACACGTCTCTGTGGTATCCTCCGGAAGAGCTTCATCACATGTTAATATCACCTGTCTCAATTTCTCTTTTTGGGATAAACGCCGCAAGGTAGCGAGGCTTAAACAAGCTGGTCGTGGTGGCACCGGAAGCGTGTTTAGAGATAAGAAGCTCAAAGCATTGGTAGTGAAATACTCCGCATTGTCCGGAGATACTAACGATCCCGAAGATATCGATACACTTCAGAAGACAGGTCTCAAACTGCACAATGAGATTGAGAAAGGCGATAGCAGCCAGTGCCATATGAGAGAAATGGGGACTGCTCACCTGATGGAGATTATGAACGATTACGATCTCCTGCCGATCAGAAACTTCAAATACGGTCAGATGCCGGAAGCAATCAGCTTGGCATCTTGGGAGTTCAAAAAGCTCTTCACCCAGAATATGCCTGATGGTTGCTGGTTTGGATGCTCGCTCTCCTGCTGCAAGGCTGTGGATGATTTCTTGCCTCGTACAGGTCCTTACAAAGGACAGCCGGTCTGCGTTGACGGCCCCGAATATGAGACAGGTGCCGGTTGTGGCTCCAATCTCTGCATCTGGGACCCCAAGGATGTGGTCGAGATAAATTTCTACTGCGATACCTACGGGGTTGATACAATCTCCTTCGGAACATCAGTGGCTTTTGCGATGGAGTGTTACGAGAATGGTATCCTTAATAAAGAACGCACCGGAGGCTTGGATCTTAGCTGGGGCAATGCCGATGCAGCTTTGGAATTACTACACCAGATGGCTCGTGGTGAAGGCTTTGGCGTGACAGTCGGAATGGGCGTCCGTAAGATGAAAGAGATCTTCGCTAGAGAATACGGTGCTGATCCCCAGTTCTTGCAAGATATCGGAATGGAAGCCAAAGGCTTGGAATACAGCCAGTATATGTCCAAAGAGTCACTCGCTCAGCAAGGTGGTTACACTCTCGCGCTGAAGGGACCTCAACACGATGAAGCCTGGCTGATCTTTATGGATATGGTGAACAACCTGATTCCCACCTTTGAAGATAAAGCTGAAGCTCTGCATTACTTCCCGATGTTCCGCACCTGGTTTGGTCTGCAGGGACTCTGCAAGCTTCCCTGGAACGATATTGAGCCGGATGACAATGCTCAAACAGACGAACCTGCTAAGGTTCCTGAGCATGTCCAAAACTACGTTGATATCTACAAAGCTATCACCGGGAAACCGATGGACAAGCATGAGCTGATACGCCAGTCTGAACGCGTTTACAACTTCCAAAAGGTCTTCTGTATGAGAATGGGCAAAGGCCGCAGAATAGACGATATCCCGCCATACCGTGCAGTCGGACCGGTCACAGAGGAAGAGTATCTCTCCCGCCAGGAACGTTATGACAAAGCCCTTGTTGAAAAGCAAGGTGTTGATCCTCAGAACCTCACAATCATCGAGAGAATGGCAAAGCTTCGCGAGTATAGAGAATCACAATACCAGCAGTTGGTTGATTCTGTTTACAAACGTAAAGGCTGGACTCCTGATGGTGTACCTACTCCTGAACACCTCAAATCAATTGGTATGGATCTTCCTGAAGTAATGCAGGTAATCCAAAGGTATCTTAAAGCCTGATTTTAAAGTATAAAGAAAGAACCCCGCGCAAGCGGGGTTCTTTCTTATTATCTGGTTTATTTACTTTGCTTTGGGCACCAGCAACTGCTTGAGATGATCTACATAGCTGCTCGCACCACCGGGTCTGTATCCGGTCCGGTTGATCTCCACACCCTCAGAATTAACCAGAACTATCGTAGGATAACCAGTTATCCCAAGGCGTTCTTGTAACTCGTTGTTCTGAGCTCTCTCAGCCTGGCTTTGGTTGTTGACCCTGGGGAAGTCAATGGTCAGTAGCACAAGGTTGTCCTTGGCATAATCTGTGAATTCCTGGCGGGAAAAGACTTCGTTGCGAAGCTTAATACACCAGCTACACCAGTCAGAACCGGTGAAGTTCATCAGGATTGGCCTTCCAAGTTCTTGCGCATAACGCAGAGCTTCCTGATAGTCTGTGATCCATTCGCCCTGACCATAAGCACCAAGAGCTTCATCTATTGTCGGCTCCTGTGGTTCGGGAGGATTCTCCATAGCAGGCTCTGGTGCTGGAGTGCAACCGGCAACCATCACCAATGACAGTAGTAGTATTGTGATGAATAGTTTCATTGTTTGACCTCTTCACCGTTTATATAGACAATAGCTGTAACATCTGAAGACTTCTTCAGCATAGCATTCACTCCACAGTACTGCTCGGTAGAAAGCCTAACCGCCTTCATTACCTTGTCCTGAGGAAGATTCTCACCTTCAAAGAAGAATTTCAGCTTGATGTCTTTATAAATAACGGGATGTTCATCTGTGGAATCAGCTTCTACTTCCATTCGAAACTGGTATCCGTTTATCTTCATTTTATCCAGGATAGAAACGACATCCATTCCGGAGCATCCGCTGAGAGCCGAAAGCAGCAATGGCTTTGGCCGGGGACCCTTGTTGAGTCCACCCCACTCAGGATCAGCATCCATAAAGAAATGGTGTCCGTTGACCTCTGTATCAAAGGTCATACCCTCTACCCACTTGGTTACGACTTTAGTTGGCATTAGATCTCCACGTATGTTTCTTTGAGTATTTCCTCATACTTATCGACGTAAGTCTTGAAGGCTTTGTAAATATCATCCAGGTTCTTTTCAGGGATGCGCTTGATAATCTTCTTCTGATGGTCCACAATAGTCTGTTGACTATTTTCCGCAAGCTTCTTACCTTTTTCTGTAATTATCGCAAACCAGCAGCGGCGATCTTCTTCGGAAGGCTTACGGGTGACCAGCTTTTTGCTCACCAGATTGTCCATTATGCGAGTCACTCTGCTATGAGAGACATTAAGCACTTTGGCGAGTTCGTTCATATTTGCGGGTGTCTTGATCTGAAAGAGGTAATTCAGAAGGTGACACTCCATCTTTCCTGCCTGCAGACAAGCTTTTTGAGAGTAGTCGATGTCGCTGAGTACAACCTGTAATCTGGTGATCAGCTCATGAAATTTCTCGGGGTAATTTGCCATGGTATTCTCCTTTTTTCTATTTAATAATTCCTAATAATCGATCGATTTTACTACGATCGAAGCCCACGACCGGTTGGTTGTTGATCCATAATTGTGGGACCGATTGCTGTCCTGTCTTGCGGATCATATCTCTAAGCCCGGCGTCATCCCTAGACACATCTATATCTTTATAATTAAATCCTTTAGAGCGAAGATAGTCTTTCACTTTCTTACACCAAGAACAAGTTGGCGTACTAAAAACTACTATGTTGAATCTCATTATTGAACCTCAAACATATATTAACACAATTCACGCAATTCACCAAAACTATTTTTGATGACCTGCCAAATTTTTATGATTGAGGTCATTTACCCTTGTCTATGTGATATACTGGCAGTAAAAAAATTACTTGCCAGTTTGAAGTGACCTGCAAAGCTGTGCAAAAATCTAATCTGGAGAAAGAATGGCTAGTAGCTTCTTTTGCAAAGAATGCGGATATGAAAGTTCCAAGTGGTCTGGCAAATGTCCATCCTGCGGTGCTTGGGACAGCCTCAAAGAAAGCACTGTAGTCGTTGGCAAGAAAGGTAAGCAAAGCGTTGGCACTCAGGCCAAACCGGAAAGAATAGTGGATCTCAAAGCTGCTGCTGTCGAAAGGATAAACACAGGCAGCAGAGAGTTTGATCTCGTCTTGGGTGGTGGAATCGTCCCCGGTATGCTCACTTTGATTGGAGGCGAACCGGGTATAGGTAAATCGACCTTAATGCTGCAGCTATCAGAATGGATGGGCAAACTGGGCAAGTCCGTGCTCTACTGCTCCGGTGAAGAAAGTATGGAACAAATACGCCAACGGAGCAACCGACTATCGGTTCACAACGAGAATATCTGGCTGCTTTGCACTAACGATACGGAGCAAATAATTGATCTGGTATCTGACAATAAACCAGGACTTGTGGTAGTAGATTCGATCCAATCTGTATCGATCCCCTCTCTGGATTCGATCCCGGGTAGCGTTACTCAACTCCGTGAGAGCTGCAATCGATTGCTACGTCTTGCAAAGAACGAAAACATCCCAATCTTCCTGGTCGGACATGTCACAAAGGAAGGATTCGTCGCAGGCCCCAAGATATTGGAGCATATGGTAGATACTGTACTCTATTTCGAGGGCGAATTGCGTAATCAATACAAGATTCTGCGTGCAGTAAAAAACCGGTTTGGATCAACCAATGAGATTGGTCTATTCGAAATGACCTCCTCAGGATTGATGGAAGTCCTCGATCCGAATTTCATTTTCCTAAGTACCGAAGGCAACCAAATTGGTAATTCTTATGCATGTATAATGGAAGGTAGCCGCAGCTTCATCATCGAAGTTCAGTCGCTGGCAACCGGCTCAAACTACGGCACTCCCCAAAGAGTTGTAATGGGCTTGGAACAGAAAAAGCTCGCTCTTCTTTTGGCTATACTGGAGAAGAACCTCGCTCTCTATCTCAGGAGCAGCGACGTCTTTATCAATCTGACCGGTGGAATACGCACAAACGACCCCAGCCTTGATCTATCCATCCTGGCCGCTATTATTTCCAGCCTCAAAGATGTACCGGTACCGGAGCATTCAGTTTTCATAGGAGAAGTTGGTCTTAATGGCCAGATACGCCCCGTAAGCCAGATGGAACAGCGAATCAAAGAAGCCATCAAGCTGGGGTATGAGAAGATCTACATCTCAGGATATGCCAAGACCAAGCACAAAACCAAAGTAATAGGACTCCGGGATATCAAGGATCTTTACAAGCTTTTCTAAGGATGCATCGGTGATCTCTGATCCGGATGGTAACTGCTCCCTGCTTGATAGGATGCTTCTATCCTGCATGTATCCTGCTTGAATCCTGCATGAACAACCATGAATGACTTGTCCTGTAATGCTTTAGGATATTGGATTTGAATGGGAGCGGAAGAGGCTTGACACCAAAACCTAATCGCGATAAAAGGGGTATATGGAAACTAAACATATATATTACAGCCTGATAACTGCACTTGTGATAGTGGGATTGTACCACCTTTTTGCCGTAGGTAGATTCAACTATCCTGAGTTTAAACTCAAGGCAGGGCAAGTCTCCGATGCTGAGCTGATAGCCCCATTTGATTTTCCGATTTTAAAATCCGAGGAAAGACTGCAGCAGGAGAAAAACGAAACAATTGCCAGCCTGAAGAAGCCTCACCGCATAACAGAAGATAGACTGTTTGATGCCAACGCTTTGTTGGATGACTTTTTTCTGGTGGTTCACGATACCCAGGCGATGAATGCTGAGCAACTCAGTTTAGCCCTTACTGAAAAGGGCTTCAAGATAAACCCCCAGAATCTGGGACCGCTGCTTACCAGAAACAGAGCCGATGCGCTCTATACGCGCTTGGGACAAGAGCTGGACAAGTTATACAGAAAAGGGATTTATGAATCGATCAGAGGAGATTCTGTCTTGTTCGTTAGTGGTGACGAACTCAAAGAAGTACCAAAAAATAGCTTTAACAGCCTTGAAGAAGCCAGGCAAAAGCTTCAGTCAGCTTTCAACGGAACAGAATACAAAGATATCGTGATCGAGCTCTCCCCCATCCTGGTGAATGCGAATCTGATCCTTGACGATGCGATGCTAACCAGAATTTCCGAAGATGCTACCAGACAGATTCAAGATACCGAGGGGATGGTATTACAAAACGAGGTGATCATCCGCAAGAATGCCAGGATAACAGAGGCGGATATGGTAAAGCTGAATTCACTACAAGCTGCTTACCGTAATCGTGAGATCAGCCGGTCTCCTCTCCAGCAACTGATGCTATCACTGGGTTTACTGCTGTTTAATTTCATCATCATTCTTGTGGCAAATACATACTATGCCTTTATAGAGCGCAAATCTACGAATAGATTTATGGATTGCCTTCCTCTGAACCTGGGCTTTGTTCTGATTGTTATTTTGAGTCTTTCGAACAATATGCTTTTGGGCTACAGTAATCTGATCATCCCGTTTGCAATGGTAGCATTATCAGCAGCGATTCTGGTGGGAGTAGATTTTGGCATTTTCTACAGCCTCAGCACTCTATTTGTGATAAGCCCCTTTATCAACTGGGAGACTTATACTCCAGTCGTACTGGTGATGACAACTATACTGACCCTGATCCTGATGATCCGCTTTAACGTTTTTCATAATTATCTCAGTATCTGGCTTTACCTACTACTCTCCGGGGCTGTAGTAAACATCTCTTTGGGAATATACAAAAACGATCCCTTGATGACTGTACTTTCGACTACCGGCTATAGCTTCATCTCCTCCAGTATCTCAGTAGCAGGGATACTCTTGATCGTTCCATATTATGAAAAGAAGTGGCACAGGGCAACCAGACAGACTTTGTTGGAGCTGCTGGATTTTAATCACCCCCTGCTGAAGAAACTAGCTACAGAAGCGGTTGGAACATATCATCACAGTCTGATCGTAGGCAATTTAACCGAGCGTGCAGCGGAAGCCATTGGAGCAAATCCGCTTTTGGCACGGGTGGGTAGCTATTATCACGACATCGGGAAAGTGATAAACACGGATATCTTTACAGAAAACAACGAAGACTCTGATGAAATCCACGACGATATCGAGCCGGAAGACAGCGCTAAACTGATCAAGGGGCACGTCCTGGAAGGCATAGAGATGGCAAGACGCTATAAGATGCCTCAGCCGGTAATCGATATCATTATGCAGCATCACGGAACCAGCCATATCAGGTACTTTTTGGAGCAGGCAAAGCGTGAAAACCGTCAGGTTGATAGTACTGTTTTCCAATACCCAGGTCCGCGTCCACAGACCAAAGAAGCTGCACTGGTGATGATGGCTGATATTATTGAATCTACTACCAAAGCCAAGAATATCAAGAGCGTTGAAGATATCGATGCAATTGTAGAACAGACAGTTCAAAGGCTGATCAGAGAAAACCAGTTTGATGAAGCACCAATAACGCTCAAAGAGATATTTATGGCTAAGACGGTAATGGTCCCTATACTTGAAAGCATTTATCGAAAGCGCCTTGATTACCCGGATAGCCCTGCTGATGAAACCGCAAATTGACATTGTAATAGAAGAGGGGATTTCACCCGAACTGGAGCGGATCGAGCAAATAGCCGAGACAATCTGGGAAGAGGAAAGGGTACAAGGTGAATATGAGATATCAATCCTCTTCTGCGGCGATGATAGGATGAGGGAACTAAACCGCCAGTATAGAGGCTGTGACAGCGTTACTGATGTGCTTAGTTTCTCGAGCAAGGCCTTTGATCTCGCGCTTGGGGTACAAGGTGAGAAGTGGATTTGCGATATAATCATTGACACAAAGTACATACAATCACAAAAGGGTTCTAATGGTTATACACAAGAGATTGAGGAAGTTCTAATACATTCATTCCTGCATATTCTTGGGTATGACCATATGAAGACTAAAGATAAAGAAAAGATGGAAACAAAAGAAAACTATTACAAGCAGCTATTACAAGGTGTAAGCTAAAGTGGAAGACGGTAAACCGCTTTTAATATTGTCGTTACTAATTCTGTCCGCATTTTTTTCAAGCTCAGAAACTGCCCTCTTCTCCCTGTCCAGGATATATCTTAAAAAACTGGAAAACACTACTGGTGCAGGTGGCAGAAGGGTGCTCAAATTGCTTAGTAAGCCGCGCAGATTGTTGATAACTCTGCTATTGGGCAATACCTTCGTAAATATCGCATTATCATCTCTTGCCACATTGTGGGCAATTGATATAGCCTCGAAGGTGCAAGTCTTCTCTCTTAGTTGGATGATCACAATCCAAGTAGTATTGGTCACTATATTGATCTTAGTATTTGGAGAGATTATTCCCAAGCTGGTTGCACTTGCCACCGCTGATAAACTGAGCGTATTTCTTAGCCTACCGCTGCAGATCATCCAGATCCTATTGTGGCCATTTGTGAGTATCTTTATCTGGATCAGCCAGATGGTATCACGCAAGAGCACTACAGATAAGCATTTGGGCTCTCGCTTCACCACAGAGGAGTTTCATAAACTGATCCAATCCGAGAGTTCAAAACACAGCCTTGAAGAGCATGAGAAGAAAATGTTGGTCGGCCTGTTTAGATTTAAGGAAGCCGAGATCAGCGAGATATACGTTCCAAGAGTCAAGATAACAGCTATTGAAGAGAACCAAAGCCTGGACGAACTACGAGATCTGATCATCAGCTCCGGCTACTCAAGAATACCTGTTTATCGCGAAAGCATAGACGACATTATCGGAATTATTTACGTAAAAGACTTGCTGCTTTATCCTGATCGCAATAGCATCAAGGAATACATTCGCCCAGCTTGGTTTGTGACCGAGAATATGAAGGTCCAGACACTGCTGAATCAATTCAAAAGTAAGAAGCTGCAAGTCGCCATCGTAGTTGATGAGTATGGCGGAACATCCGGTATAATCTCGCTTGAAGACATCCTCGAAGAAATCGTTGGCGAAATCCAGGATGAATATGATCTGGACGAGAGCCCTGAGATAGTCAAGATCAATGACAATGAATATGATATTTGCGGTTCTTATGGTATTCGCCAATTCAATCATGAATTTGGCACCGACCTCGATACCGAAGAGTACGACAATATAGCCCAGTTTTTGCTGGAAAACTTCAACCACGTTCCCAGCATCTCCGAAAGCTTTGTTCTGGATGATAGAATTACCTTCACTGTATTGGAAAGCGATGAGAAGAGCATCAAGCAGGTACGCATCAGCATATCCAAAGAGGATGAGATTTGATCCGAAGGCTGATGCTAGCCCTTCTCCTGTTGTTCTCAATTTGCCTCAATGCCTGGGAAGCTACATATCATGTCAAATCGCTTGGAATAACTGTTTCAAGAATATCTTTGAATGTAACGCCCCGCAGGATCAAAGTTAGAGCCAATAACTCCGGATCAGCATTAGCCCCGGCAATGAACAACACTTATGTGAGCTATTATAATTCTGGATATCTACCGAGCTCTTTCAGCCGAAAAGTAGTTCAGGACTCAGATAGGGATTCAGTCTATACTACTTACAATCACAATGCCGGTAATGCCACTTTGTATCGGCACAGCACAAGGCAGATAATTCAATACAGCTTACCAGCTAATACCAGAGACTTGTTCTCTTTATTGGCGTATATTTCCTCCAATCAACCCAGCCGCGCCACCCGATACACTGTTGATGGTAATGGCAGCATTTGGGATGCAGATCTTGAAGTGGTATCAAGAGAGCAAGTAAGAACAAAAATCGGAAATCTGCTTTGCAAAGAGTATCGGATTTCCTTGTCCGGAAGAGGTATCACCAAAGCACCCTATGTAGATATGGTAACGAATAATATCCTCAATCGCGATACAGTGTTAAACCTGTGGATAGCAGATAGTGGTTTAATAACTATGGCCCGAGTAAGGCGGGGTATTACTTCGATGAATTGGGAACTCCAGGAATATCGAAATTGACAAAGAATACCTTTAGTCCAAGGCTGGCGATGTCTTTGGGCTGGCTGTCCCTGATCTGGATTGTATCATCCATACCTAGCGATGAACTCCCCGGGATCAAAATTGTCAGTGCAGATAAACTTGCTCATATAGCAGTATATCTGGTTTTGGGCTTACTAGTCAATTCATGGATCAAAGAATTGAGCTTGAGCCGCAGATGGATAAATTTAATATACGCTGTACTAATACTGCTTGCCAGCCTGGATGAGCAGCATCAGGTATTGATCAGAGGCAGGACAGTATCAGTTTATGATCTGCTGGCAAACTGCTCAGGGATAGCTTTGGCATATCTAGGTACTTTGCACAATGATAGAGTTTCAAGAAGTAAGCGTTAAGCTCGATAATAGGCAGATTCTCAATCAGATCAGCTTTGTATTGGAATCAAACGAAAACCTGGTGATCCTGGGACGAAGTGGCTCCGGCAAGACTGTATTGACCAAGACTCTTTTGGGGATCTACCCTCCCTCGAAGGGACGGATTTTGGTAGATGGGTTTGATATCGGTAATCAAGAAAGAAAAGATAACCAAGCTCTCAAAGAGAAATTTGCTATGGTCTTTCAAAACGCGGCTTTACTGGACTCATTTACTGTATATCAAAACATCTCCCTGCCTCTATTCGAGCGCCGGTATGGCACTGAAGAAGAAATCCGTAGTAGAGTCGACCAGTGCCTGGAGATTGTAGGGCTGGCAGAAACCAGAAGCCTCTACCCGGCAGAGTTGAGCGGTGGAATGAAAAAGAGGATTGGGATAGCTCGAGCCTTGGCATATAATCCGCAATATATCATATTTGACGAACCTGTCTCGGGATTAGATCCAATGACATCTGCAGAGGTTCTCTACTACATAGCCAAAATCGCTCAGGATAGAGATGTAACAGTAATCACTGTGACTCACAATCTCAAAGATCTCCACAAGATTTCTGACAAACTGCTTTTCATAGATAATGGCAAGTTGTTGTATTATGGTAATTTGACGGATATAGGCAAGACAAATAACTCAATGATGAGGGAATTTCTGGATTTGTAATGCCTGTGAATAGAAATCTATGGCTTGGTTTTCTAATAGCTACAGCTTGTGTGATATATATGATTGAAAGCCTCATTATGAGGTTTTTACCTATGTCATTTTTGAGGCTGGGGCTTTCTAATATCATCATCTTGCATCTGGTTACAGAGCGTCAGTATAAGCATGCTTTCGTAGTGAACATAGCTAAATCACTAATCGGAGGATTCTTTACTTATACCCTGATCAGTCCTGCTACAATGCTATCGATCAGCGGAGGTATAGCAGCTTTGCTTGTAATGATGGCTGCGAAATCGAGCAAGCTTGGCTTTTCGATCTATGGAATCAGCATCGCAGGCGCAGTATTGCACAATCTCACTCAATTGGCGCTAGTGAAATATACGATTATTCCAAATGTGCAAGTTTTTGTATTGACACCTATACTGCTATTGCTTGGAATGGTCAGTGGAATAGTGGTTGCGTATCTCACGCTGATATTTAGAGATAAAATTAAAGATTTGAGGCTTACCTAGCTTATGAATAAAAGAAAGAAAGAACGCTGGAATAGAATCCTGAAGTGGTCAGGCTTGGGTGCTTGTATATTGATCGGAATGATCATGGGCTTGTTTTGGTTTTACCAGGATGATCTACCTCCAACCAGTGAGCTCAGGAACTTTACGCTGAGAACCGGAAGCGAAGTTTATGACGCAAATGGCAAAATGATCTATCTCTTTGCTTTTGAAAAGAGAAAGCTCGTATCGCTTAAGGAACTTCCTCCCCATTTGATCGATGCGTTACTCGTAACCGAGGATAAGTACTTTTACTCCCACTTTGGTGTCGATATCATAGGGAATATAAGGGCAGTATTGATTGATATAGTTAGGATGGACTTTTCCCAAGGCGCCAGTACAATTACTCAGCAAATGGCAAGAAATATGTTCCTGACCTTGGACAAGAAAGTCTCTCGCAAGATCAAGGAGATTATTCTTGCGATTAGGATCGAGCGTAGCTTCACCAAGGACGAAATCCTTGAGATCTATTTTAACAAGATATTCTGGGGTGGGCAGATACATGGCTTGGAGACCGCATCGCTCTATTACTTTGGTAAGCATGCCCGAGATTTGAACGTTGCAGAATCGGCTATGCTAGTCGGAATGATTCAACGCCCGAACTACTATAGTCCGCTTAAGAACCCTGAAGCTGCCCTTAATAGACGCAATTCTGTATTGAAAAGGATGTATAAATCAAAGAAAATATCTGAAGAAGAATACAATGCCGCAATTGCTTCACCTATTATAACCGATCCATCAGGAATGCAGCGATTTGCCAATGACTATTTTATCGACCATATCAGAGTGCAACTTGAACGCAAGTACGGCACTGACAGGCTGTTTGAAGGTGGTTTGAAGATCTATACTACATTGGATCCAGATTTATCCGCCTATGCAGATTCCACTTTGAACAAATACCTTACACAGATTGAAAATAGCAGAGGATTCAGAATAAAGTACTCGCAAACATCCAGAGATGCCTATGACATCGACACCAGATACATACAAGGCGGTCTGGCTTTGATAGAAAACTCGACTGGGCATGTGAAAGCCCTGATTGGGGGCAGAAACTTTGTTCACAGCAAGTTCAACAGGATGACTCAGGCACGAAGGCAGCCAGGCTCATCAATCAAGCCCATTTACTATACTCTAGCAGTGGAAAACGGCTATACACCTTCCACGATTATCAATGATGCACCTCTTACTGTAGGCACCGGAGAGGGTTCTTGGACACCAAAAAACTTCTCCAGGGGATATTACGGCTATACCAGGATGAGAGTGGCATTACAGCACTCCTACAATGTCTGGGCAGTGAAGTGCGCTATGGATATCGGTCTGGACAAAATGAGCGATGCCTTCCGGAGATTTGGGGTTGGCGGAGACGTTACGGATTTCTCTGCCGCACTCGGTTCATACGAGGTAGTCCCGATAAAGCACATTGCAGCTTATACTACTTTCCCCAATGGCGGATTCAGAGTAATGCCGCTCATGATCACTAAGATCGAAGACGATAAAGGCAGAGTCTTGGAACGTTTCTCACCTCAAAGATCCCGCGTTTGCAGCGAAGAAGTGGCTTACATTATGACTTCAATGCTGCAATCAGTAGTATCTGGAGGAACTGGTGGTCAAGCAATGCAAGGTTATCACTGGGCAGCAGCCGGCAAGACCGGTACCTCAGAAGACCACCGGGATGCATGGTTTATCGGATTCAATAAACGCTTCACACTCGGTATCTGGCTAGGTTTTGACAGCAATCAGGCGATGGCTGCAAGTGGCGGCAGTTCTCCTGTAGCAACGCCTATTTGGGGGCAGATAATGACTAGAGCGATACGCAATGATAACAACAAGCGTCTGCCCAAAGCCAATGATGAGAGATATGGATTTAGCAGACCGGCAAAGATTGTGTCGCGTCAGATTAACTCCAGAACGGGTTTTGTAGTCGAAGCCGGTGGTATTGAAGAAGTCTTTATTGAAGACAACATACCTCAGGCTGTTTCAGACTCACTGAGGATGAATTTCTATCCCACTGGTTATACTTTCCAGGATGACTTTTCTTCAGATAAACCCAAACGAGGTCAGGACTGATGAGTTTGAAGGAAACACTCTTCTACATTCTTTTTGCACTGGTCTCCGGAGGTTTTGTAACCTATGTATATTTCTGTATCAGGTTCTATTTCGGATATAAGAACTACAAGCCCACTCTTTCATATACAAAGAAGACCGTTTCCGTGATCATTGTAAGCAGAAATGAAGCGGACAACTTACGCAAGCTACTACTGGTACTTGTCAATCAGAACTACCCAAAGAACCTCTATGAGGTTATAGTCGCAGATGATGACTCCGAGGATGATACCGAAGAAGTTGTCGCGATGTACAAAGATAACGAAGTAAGCGTACGCTACATGCATATTCTGGGAAGGGAGAAAGCTATCTCTCCAAAGAAACAAGCCCTGGAAAAGGCTATTCTAGCAAGCAATGGTGAGTTGATTCTTACGACAGATGCTGATTGCATTGTCCCAACAACCTGGATTGAGAAGATGGTTGAAGCCTTTGCAGATGACGTATCGATGGTCGCCGGATATTCCAGAACACAGCTTAATGACTGGGCTGGTGAAAGCTTGCTGCATAAATATGAACACTTCGATTTTGCAGCTACATATATGGTTCTGGGCGGAGGTTATACGATCGGAAGAAGTTGGGCTTGCATTGGGCAAAACCTGGCTTACCGGAGATCTGCATTTGAAGACGTAGGTGGATTTGACCAGATCAGACATTTGATCTCAGGCGACGATGTAAACCTAATGCAATTGATGCGCAGAAAGGGACACAAGATTATTTTTAATTTCAACCCCAAGTCATACGTTTATACACGTCCCGTTGGTAGCTGGAAGAAGCTGGTAAATCAACGTAGTCGCTGGGCTTCAAATATGAAATATCAGCTCAAGTTTGATCCTGAGTTTTTCTTCATCCTACTATCAATGGGGCTTATGTATTGGGGTGGTGTACTGATGTTCATTTTTAGCTGGAAGATTGCCTTATCCATAATGATCTTCAGGTGGACGGTGGAAACTGTCTTCCTATCCTATACCAGAAAACGCTTTGGCATTGGTAATGAAATGGCATGGTTTTACCCAATCTGGTTTGTAATTCAGACCTTCTTCCTGGTCTTTACGATGGTACTGGGGCAGTTTAACCTATTCAGTTGGCATGGCAAGAAACCTTATAGAAGGAGTCAATCAAATGAAGCTGCTGCTGTTTGAAGATAAGCTGCGAGAGAACTTCTTTCCCCTGACGTTAACACGATTTACAGGAGACTTGCGATGCGGAGCATTGAAGCTCAGGCAACGCCTGGAGGCTTTGTTAACAGACGACGAGGTTTCTTTCCTGATTGACAGTTCAATAGAGGATTTGTACTCAGAACGGCATCCTGACTGGCAGATTAATCTTATCAAACCCGGAGACAAGCTATTTGTTAATTGTCTCCTAAAGTACAGCCCTACCCTGTTTGATAAGATACAGACCCTGGATCATGAGCAAGCTCTGGTGCAAGGCAATGCTTTAGTAGCATACAGAAGTAATAAAGATCATGGATCATTTGATCCTGATTCAGTACTTAAGCAATTCGGGATATCAACAGAGAATGTTGATGACGCACTTTATAAGCATCCAGCTGATCTAGTCCACGATAATGGCAGAATGATTACTTACGATTTCGACAATTTCTTCTCTGACAAGGACAATAGCTTCGAGACCGAGCCTGGTGCCACTATACTGAATCCCTATAACGTATGGCTGGGGGAAGGTGTGGAATTGAAGCCCGGTGTTGTCATAGATGCCTCCGATGGTCCGGTAATCATTGATAACGACGCCCTTTTGATGCATAATTCAGTTGTCATAGGTCCAGCCTATATTGGAAAGAACAGCATCATCAAAGTAGCTGCCAAGATCTACGAGAATTGCTCCATAGGACCGGTCTGCAAGGTTGGTGGAGAGCTTGAAGCTTGTATCATCCAAGCCTACACCAATAAACAGCATGATGGCTTTCTAGGTCACTCGTATCTGGGAGAGTGGGTTAATCTGGGGGCTGATACCAATAACAGTGATTTAAAGAATACATACAAGAATGTTGTAATGCACTCCTATAATGATCGACCACCCTTCGACACCAATACTATGTTTATGGGCTGTATCATTGGAGATCATACCAAGCTGGGGATCAATTCTACCATAAACACGGGTTGTGTAGTCGGAACAGGCTCCAATCTCTGGGGTCGGGACCTTATCTCTGGCTACATACCGGAGTTTTCCTGGGGTGAAGCTTCCCTGCTCCAGCCCTATAGGATTGATGCATTCCTATCTACCGCACAGCTGGTAAAACAACGCAGACAGCTCAAGCTATCCAATAAAGAGAGATCACTATACACCAGTATATATCATAGATACCAGGAGAATCAATGAACGATTATATAGAAGTAGAATTCCGCTCGGGACGTATGGGTTACTTCCAGAATGCAGCCAGTATTCCGGTAAATCCGGAAGATCTTGTGATTGTGGAGGTAGAGCGCGGAGAAGATATAGCGCAAGTAGTCCATATGTCGATCCCTGCTGCGGAACTGGATGATCAGTTAACCAAGGGAAAGCTCTTGAATATCAAGCGAATTGCTACAGAAGAGGATCTCGGCAAGCTAAGCAACATAGGCTTTGAAGAAGAGAAAGCTTCAAAGACTTTTCTTGATATCTTAGAACGATATCCCTTTGAAATGAAGCTTATCGAGACCATTTACCAGTTTGATGGAAACAAGCTTACTTTCTTCTTCACCGCTGATGGAAGGATCGACTTTCGTCAATTTGTGCGTGAACTGGCTTTGGTATTCAGAACCCGCATCGAATTGCACCAAACCACTGGCAGAGATGAAGCCAAGCGTCTGGGCGGATTCGGAATGTGTGGGCTGCAATACTGCTGCGGAAGCTTTCTAAAGCACTTTAACCAAGTTACTATCAAGATGGCAAAAGACCAGAATCTTGCAGGTAATCTATCCAAAATATCCGGCCCTTGCGGCAGATTGCTTTGCTGCCTCAATTTCGAAGAAGACTTCTATGTAGAGGAAGCCAGAGACTTCCCTCTGGTCGGCACTTGTGTAAAGATGAATGGAACACGGATGATCGTGCTACGAAACGACGTCATCAACAAGAAAGTAACCCTCACAAATGAGAATCAGGAACTTACAGAAATCAGTCTTGAGCAATTTGAAGGCTTGGAACTGGTTAGTAAGCCTGCTATTGAACAATGCTGAAGAATATCTATCAAGTTCATCCGGATATTCTATCAGCTGAGATAGCTAAAGAATTCAAATCTTACAGAGCAAAACAGGTATTGGACTGGCTCTATAAGAAGTTCATTTACGATCCTCTGGATATGTCTAATCTTCCGAAAGAGCTCAAAGATTGGCTGATCAAGCATTACAATTCAAACCTCCCTGAGATAGATTTGAAACTCGTATCATCCGATGGAACTGTAAAATACAGGTTAAAGCTGAATGACGGTGCATTGATCGAGATGGTGATAATCCCGGAAGATAACAAAAGAACTCTCTGTGTTTCATCTCAGGTAGGTTGTTCTCGAAACTGCTCATTTTGCGCCACTGCAAAGATGAAACTAAAACGGAATCTTGAGGTCTATGAGATCTTGGGACAGATCATTCTGGCCAGTCGGGAACTTACCCCGGATCGCCTAACAAATATAGTCTTTATGGGTATGGGCGAACCTATGGATAATCTAGATAATCTGATCCAAAGCCTCATCCAGCTCCAATCAGAGACAGGTTTGAGTTTCAGTCCCAGAAGGATAACCGTATCCACTTGCGGCGTTATCCCGGGAATTAGGAAGCTTGCAGATCTGGGGATCAAGACCAAGCTGGCAGTCTCGCTAAATTCTGCAATCAATGTAAAACGAACCAATTTGATGCCTGTTAATGCAGCTTATCCACTCCCAGACCTCAAACAATCACTGCTCTACTTCCGTAGGAAGACGAATTTTAGAATTACTTTTGAGTATATCTTAATACCTGATGTCAATATGGATGCCGCAGATTTAAAAGCCTTGGCGGCCTATGTAAATGACATCAGCTGCAAGGTTAATATTATTCCCTACAATCCCAGCCCCGGCAGTCCTTGGCGGGCACCCAGCCAGGAAGAAATTGAACAATTTATGAGTAAAGCGATGATTGTAAAACAAGCCGTCACACTCAGAAAAAGCCGAGGCAAAGACATCTCGGGTGCCTGTGGTCAACTGGTCGCAAAAGTATAGGAGAAAAGATGAAAACAATAGCTCAAATCGCCAAAGAACTATTCGGAGATTCACACCCCTGCGCTTGCGGTGGAGGACACGAGATTTGCTTGAAGTGTGCTGTATGCAGAGCACATGAACCAGACAGAATTTATAACGAAAGAGATGGCTTGGCATCCACGATTGATGCAACCGTACTCAAAGCTCAAGCTACAGATATCGAGGTAAAAGAGCTTTGCTCCGTAGCTAATAAGTACCAGACCGCATCGGTATGCATAAACTCACATTTCATTGAGCTAGCCGGGAAATTGTTGGCCGGCAATCCGGTGACCTGTACAGTGATCAATTTCCCGCTGGGAGCAGGCTCAAGCGAAGCAATCCTGGCAGAAGCCTGTGCTGTTATCAAAGCAGGAATATCCGAGCTTGATATGGTTCAAAATCTTCCTGCCTTACTGGATGAGGACTACAACGAAGCTCAAGAAAGCATTGCTTTGGTAGCTGAGCAATGTATTGCTCAATCCGTATTGCTAAAGGTTATCCTTGAGACTTGTTATCTGGATCGTGAGCAGATCATCATCAGCTGTCTTATCGCAAAGAAAGCCGGTGCTCATTTTGTAAAGACATCCACGGGGTTTGGCACGGCAGGAGCTACTGCAGAAAATATTGCATTAATGCGCGAAACCGTCGGACCCAAACTTGGGGTTAAAGCATCCGGGGGAGTCCGAACGAGAGAACAAGCTCTGCTTATGATAGATTCCGGAGCTAGCCGAATCGGTGCTTCTGCAGTAAAAGAGATACTGGAAGTATAAAATGCAAGTACAAATAGCCGGATTCAATATTGATAAAAGCCTGATCGACAAGCTTGATACAGAGCTCGCTACTCCCGAGGTAATCTCGGCAGCCTATGCCAGAATCAGTAGAAGCAGCAAAGACGTCACTGAGCTCCGCACTGAGGCTATGGAAGAGCTTGCCAAAGCCAGAGCCTCCAATGATAGGATAATCTTCGAGATGGGGCATTCGTCGATTGCCGAACACGCGGTCTTCAATATCGATATCATTGGTATATCCCGAGTATTAGCAGAATTGATTCAATCTGTGCGTTTAGCTTCATTTACCGAGAAATCACAACGTTATGTGACTCTTGATGAAGACTTTGTAATCCCCAAGGAGCTAGACGATCCAAAGCTGGACTGGTTTAAAAAACGTTATATCGCTTACAGCAAACAACTTTTTGCCGAGTATCAAAAGACCTACGATAAGCTCCTCGTTTATTACAAAAAGAAGTTTCCAAAGCTAAACCAGCGTGAGCTCGAAGGCAAAGCAAAGGAAGACGCAAGATATATCCTCCCGATGTCCACTAAGACGCAAATGGGGATCACTATCAATGCTCGCAGCTTGGAAAACCTGCTACGCAAGCTATACCACAGCCCCTTGCTCGAAGCAAAGGAACTTTATGATTTGCTGTTTACGGAAGTAAGTAAGATCAGTCCATCCCTTATCCGTTATACAGAGAGTACTGGCCTAAAACCAAAGCTAAGATCAATCAATAAGTCTTTACCTATCTGGAAAGAACAACTCGATGTAGATAAACCACTCAAAGTTGTTTCATTTACCCCTGATCCGGACGAGTTGATTCTGGCAGCTTTATTAACTGAAGAGCTATACTATGGCATAGAAGATATAAAGGAACTGATTTATGATATGTCATGGGATGAGCAGGACAAGCTTTGGCGCGACGTTTTTGAGGGCATCCAATCCTGGCACAAGATGCCCAGAGCCTTTGAACTTTGTGTGTTCTGCTTTGAGATTATAATGTCCGAATCCTGCTGGGCTCAGTTCAAGCGCCATCGGATTGGTACAATCATCAAAGAAGATGAGGTTTACGAACCCAGCCACTTTTACCAGGAAGCAATTCGCAAGGTGAAGAGAACAGAGATATGGGAAACCCAGATAGAGAAAGTCCATTACTTCCGAGACCAATTGAGTTTTCATAATGAAGAAGCAGCCCGATATATCAGAATGAACACTGATACTGTAAAGATACTGGCTCAGTTCAATCTCCGAGAGATCTACCACTTCGTGCGCTTACGCTCAGATGATCACGCTCAAGCTGAGATCCGCAATATTTCAGACCTGATGCGCACGTATGTCCGCGTCTTTGCCCCGTTTGCCTCCAGATACCTCTGCGGGAAGAGTGAATTCTGCATTAATGATTGACAGATAAAGCATCTTTCAGATTTATGCACATTGATCCTTGCGTCCCTGTAGCTCAGCTGGATAGAGTGGCACCCTCCGAAGGTGAAGGTCAGGCGTTCGAATCGCCTCAGGGACGCCAAGCCCTCCCTTATGCCTACTGACGTCATTCTTACTCTGGAACACGTCTCCAAAGAGATTGGAGACTTGCTTCTCCTGGATGATTTATCCCTCGGCATCCACTCAGGAGACAAGATTGGTGTAGTAGGAGTCAATGGCTCAGGTAAAACCACCCTCCTCAAGCTACTTAGCACTCAAATTCCACCCACAAATGGCACTATCACTATCCGTAAAGGGATTAAGACTGCATATCTGATGCAAGATGCAGAGTTACAAATTCCTCTTACGCCTTTGGAGTTTGTAAGCCAGGATGATTCAGCCCCGGATGAGCATCTTTGTAAAGCAATGCTTACACTTCTGGGCATTACCGATCACGACCTTCCTATGTTCAAGCTCTCCGGAGGCCAGCGTCGCAAGGTCGATCTGGCTCGAGTTCTGGTACGCGAACCTGACCTGCTCTTTCTCGATGAGCCTACTAACCATCTTGATCTAGCGAGTATCGAATGGCTGCAAAATCTCTTAGCGAACTCCAAGATGACAGTGATCTTCGTAACGCACGACCGCTATTTTCTGGATGCAATTTGCACTCGCATTTTGGAGATCGAACACAGCAAGGCATATCTGTATGAGGGTAACTACAGCGAATACGTCCGTGGTAAGATCATCAGAGCTACTGATCTGCAACGTAAAGAAACCAGGCGTCAAGCTCAGCTCAAGAAAGAGCTGGATTGGCTCAATCGTGGTGCCCAGGCTCGCAGCTCCAAGCCCAAAAACCATATCGACCGGGTTAAAGAGCTACTTTCCAAATCTTACCTGATCTCAAATGCTGAGCTAAGTATATCCTTCCAGACTGATAGACTGGGCAAGACTATACTGGAGTTGCATCACCTATCGAAAAGCCTGGGTGGAAAAGAACTTTTCCACGGTCTTGAACACCATTTTCAACCCGGAGAACGCATAGGTATCATAGGTCCCAATGGTTGCGGTAAAACCAGCCTCTTAAAGATCATCACTGGAGAAATGGAGCCGGATCTGGGCACCGTCAAAGCCGGGATAAATACAAACTTTGCATACTACAAGCAAGAAGAGGATAGTTTTGACCCCACTCTCTGCGTCTATGACTACATTGCCCAGTATGCCGAGGTGATCAAGACTCGCGATGGGACCAAACTCACAGCAAGCGAGATGCTAAAGCGCTTTCTCTTCGATGCCAAGATGCAGCAATCCAAGCTCTCATCGCTGTCTGGGGGTGAACGAAAACGCCTCTTCTTACTGAAATCTCTGATCTTTGGCGCAAATTTTATTGTCTTGGACGAGCCTACCAATGATCTGGATATTCGTACTCTCGAAATTCTCGAGGACTATCTGGATGCCTTCCGCGGCTGTCTATTGATCGTTTCGCATGATAGATTCTTTCTGGATCGTACTGTAGATTACCTGTTTATCTTTGAGGAACGCGGGATACGTAAATTCCCGGGATCTTATTCGGATTACCTGCTTGTTCATAAGTATGAAGAGGAAGAGAAGGCCGAGAAGCAGGTGATAATGCGTCCAAAGCGAGTTTATAAAGGCCTTAGCTACAACGAGCAACGTGAACTGACCGCGCTCGAGAAGACCATAGATGAGCTCGAGCTTGAGATAGTGAGCCTGGAAGAGAGCCTGGTAAGCTCCGGTGCATCTCTCAGCCATACTGATTACCACAATATCAGCACCCGGCTGGAAGAATTACAAAGCAGGCACAATAGCCTCTTTGAGCGTTGGGCGGAACTCTCCGAACGAGCCTGACAAGATACTACGCTATCTCCCGTTTTTTCTTCGCATTAGCATCACGATTCCACTCCTCCCCTATCGCCTCCTGATTCAGTGATATGATCTTATGTATATACAGGACAGCCGTTTCATACTTGTTCATACAGGATTCAAGCAGGGTAGAAGCAGGATACAAGCAGGATAGAAGCATCATATCAAAGAGAGCACATTAAGCTCTCTCGAAGCACCCACCTGTGCAACAGCTGTTTAGAAGCTGTGAATCTGCTGTCTCGGGGATGCACACGGGCTGCACAGGTGGGTGCTTCGAGAGAGAAAAAGAGATCCTCAGAGTATCTGCACGCAAGACTTAGTGATAGAATTGATTCCTTGGCACAAGATCAGCCTATTAGGCTGCTGATCAATTGAAAAAAGCCACCCCTGATGAGGTGGCTTTTATGTTTCCGTTGTAGCGGAATTACTTTTTCTTTTTGGTCAGATGTTGAATGGCATCTTTCTCTTTGTGAGTAAGATGGAAGGTCTCCACCACGAGGTTGCTGGCAACGAAGATCGAGGAATAGGTTCCAAAGATCAAGCCGAGGCACATTGCAAACGCAAAGTCGTGGATTACAGTACCACCAAACAGGTACAAAGCAAACGCTGTGAAGAAGGTTGTAAGGGCAGTGATTACAGTTCTGCTAAGAGTTCTGTTGATTGCCTTGTTAAATACTTCGTGATAGTCAGCTTTGCGATCCAGCTTCATATCTTCACGGATTCTATCAAAGACCACGATTGTATCATTGATCGAATAACCGACGATTGTAAGCAATGCCGCGATGATCTGGATGGAGATTTCCTTGCCTGTAAGGGCAAAGATTCCCAGAATAATCATCACATCGTGGAAGAGAGCTACTATAGCCATCAAACCAAAGATGAATTCGAAGCGGAACCAGATGTAGATGATCATCAGAAGCAGAGAAATCAAGACCGCAAGTATAGCTTGCGTACGGAGTTCTCCACCGACCTTGGGACCGACAACGTTAGTCTCAAGGATCACGTCTTGGCTGATGTCTCTACCCTTGAGCTGCTCGGGGAATGACTCTTGGATCAGGGCGATCAGGGCTTTACTGGTTTCTGAGGAAGTATCTTCAGTTTTGTCTATGCTTCTGATCTTAATCAGGAAAGTAGCATCAGCTTCATCACCGACGTATTGGATCTGAGCTTCGGGGAATTTGCTTTTTAGTACTGAGCGAAGCTTATCTACAGTAACATCGGGGACATTCTGATCGAGGGCTTTCAGATTGACTTGAGTAGCAACACCGCTGGAGAAATCGATACTCCAGTTTAAGCCACGAACTGCGATTCCAACGATACCTGCGATAATCAGGATGAGCGAAAATGCATAAGCAATGTAACGACTCTTAACGAACTGGATATTGGTTTGTTTTATCAGTTTCATCTTTCGCTCCTTATATACTCAGGCTCTTTTTAGTGCCGTTTACAACGAAGGTCTCAAGGATTGAGCGTACAAAGACGATTGCTGTGAACATCGAACCAACGATACCGATGGCGAGAGTCACGGCAAAACCGCGGATCGGGCCTGTGCCAAAATTATAAAGCACAGCTGCTGCGATCAGGGTCGTAAGCTGGGAATCCCAGATGGTGATAGTAGCACGTTTGTAGCCTGCGTCAACTGCGCTGCGCGGAGTCTTGCCTTGTGCCATCTCTTCTTTGATGCGTTCGTAAATCAAAACGTTCGCATCAACTGCCATACCTATGGTCAGGATAATACCTGCTATACCGGGCATTGTAAGTGATGCGCCAAAAGCGGTCAGCATAGCGAGGATGAAACCTACGTTGAAGACAAGCGCGATATCTGCAATCAAGCCTGAGAGCTTGTAATAGATAAGCATAAAGAGGGCAACCGCAATGATACCGATCAAGCCTGCCAACTTACCGGACTCGATGCTATCTTTACCAAGTGTAGCTCCGACGTCAGTACGGTTAATTGGCTCAATAGGTGCCAGAAGGTTACCGGTATTAAGCACGATGGCAAGATCATTGGCTTCCTGAATGGTGAAACTGCCTGTAATCTGAGCGCTTCCGCCGGCGATGCGTTCTTGGATATTGGGCGCACTATAGACTACTCCATCCAGCACTATCGCCAATCTGCGACCAACGTTGTCGCCGGTTACAGTCTCAAACTTACGAGCGCCTTCACGCTTCATTTCGATAGAAATATAAGGCTTATTCGCTGTACGAATATCTGTGGAGGTTGATGAACCAATCTCAACGCGAGCTTTAGCAAGATCAGAGCCGTTCATTTTGGCTTCTGAGCTCAGTACATAGAGATCCCGGTCTTCAAGCTTGGATTCCAGATTGGATTTGCCAAGAGCAAGAGTGTATCCCATAGGCATCAGCTTTACAAAATTGGTATCAGCAACAAGGGTTTGAATGATATCAACAACGTCGTATTGGACTTTGAGATCGACTTCACCCTTGCGGACAAGGCTGCTAAAGACACCTGTGCCGGTATCTAGGGTATCAGCTTTGGTGCTGTCAGCGCCGGCTATGAGTTGCTTGTCCTTTCTGGCGATCTCCTGCAGAGCAGGGAATTGCTGTAGATTAGCTGCGACATTGGCATCCAGAATCTGAATAACCTGATTTGCAGCATCAGGAGGGGCAACCAGCTTGAATTCAAGCATAGCAGTTTGACGGATCAATTGCTCGGCTGCTTCGGGATCGCGCACACCGGGTAATTGCACCATTATTCGGTTTGTCCCCACCTTTTGAATGATGGGCTCAGCAACACCGTATTGGTCGATACGCTCGCTGATAATTTTGATGTTTTGATCGACTGCTTTGGCTGCGTCAGCCTCGGACAGCCCCTTAGTATCAACTGCCAGAAGGATCTGAGTACCACCCTTCAAATCCAGGCCGAGTCTCAATTTTTGAGAAGCCCAGAATTCGGGTAGGTTCGGAATTGCCAAAGGAGCCAAGAAATATGCTGTGAGGCATATGAAAATGACTATTGACAGGCCGCGCCAGGAAAATTTCTTCATTGGCTTATGCTCCCTTTCTCTAATATTATGTTATACAAATTACTTTAGTTATTCCAAAACTTTCAATAGGGCTCTTTAGTCAAGTCTTTTATTGATGCAGACTGAGAGCGTTATGAGAATCAGTGCTTTGTTTCTGCAGGATTGTCCATCTTGAATCCGACGCCTTTGTCTGTTGTCTGACCTTGGATTCTGATTTCACCAAATACATTCTCAAAATTCTCTATGTTCTTTTCCAGAGCTTGCAAAAGCTGTTTGGCGTGTTGTGGCGTGCAGACCACTCTGGAGTATATCTTGGCATCCGGAACACCGGGCAGTATTCTGCCAAAATCCAGTACGAATTCTGATGGGTTGTGGTTGATCACGAAGAGATTGGCATATACGCCCTCTCCCACCTTTTCATCGATCTTGAGGTTGATCTGTTGGGGTTGATTGGGTTGATTCATTGTAAACTCCTTAGTATGTCATAATCTGTTATGATTCCGTTTGTTTTAATGCTTTCCAATAGTTTTCTATAATGTTGGGAAATTTGGCAGATCCTTGGGGAACCCAGTATAATCAAGCGTTCACAGGCACGGCTGACTGCTACATTCAGCTTGCGGTCTATACTACCATCTTCATTTAGGGATTCGATGGCTCCGATATCAGAGCCGGATCTTAGGGGTAAGCATAGAATGATGATCTTACGCTGAGAGCCCTGGAAACGCTCCACTGTATCTATAATAAGCTCTGAATTGTCCAGCTCTTTGGCAAGACAATGGATCATAGCTCTAAAGGGTGCAATTACTCCGATATCTGCACTATAGTCACTGATCTCCCCCGCTTCGGTGAGGATATCAATTAGCTGTTTTACGGCTTTTACCTGATTCAGATCGTATCTCTGTGTATCTGTAGGGGGAAAACTAATCCAAACAATACGCTTGTCCAGTACTGAAAGCCCCGTACTGTTAGCCGGTAGAGGTGCCTTTTGACGTGAGGTTGAAGCCTGTAGCTTTCCATCGTAGTAATGGCCAATCAAGGCTGCAATACTCTCGTGCATTCGGTAATGACAGGATAGCATACTGATCGATTGATGCCAGCCATTCCTGTCACACAATAGATAGAGCCTCTCCATCAATGAGCGTTGATATGTGCTGTAGCGCAAACTGGAGAGTTGCTCACTGGTAAAAACGTATGGATCATAGTCTTGGGCGGTTATAGGCGGGAGCTGGTTTTGGTCTCCGATCAGGATAAGCTTTGGTATCTCAGAAATGATACCCAAGACACTTGGCTCGATAATTTGAGAGGCTTCATCAATGATCAGTTCGTCAAAAGCTATGATGCTTTTTGTATCCTTGAACCAAGAATTCGCGCTTTGCACGGTGGATACGAATACTCTGGCATCGCGGATCATGTCCTCAATCTCAGAGATCGTCTTACCTTCCGCAAGTGAAGATAGTAGCTGACCAGGTACGGCGCGAGACTTCCCTGTGCGAATAAAGGGTATGCCTGCTTGATTGAGACATAAACAGATCTCATCAACAGCGCGATTGGTAAAGCTGATTATCAATAACCTGCGAGAGCTGTCATTGTAGAGCTTCTTGACATACTTGGTCAATAAACCGGAAGTCTTTCCTGTCCCGGGAGGACCTTGGATCACAAAGTAAGTTTCAGCCTTATCTATACGATCCACCAGATCATCCGCATCATCAGACAAAGTACCGGATGCTTCACCGGGAGCTGTTATGCCCAAAATACGTTGTTTATGCAGATCGCCGGCTTCAAGAAAGCCGGTAACGGAAGCCAGGGGTGTGTAGAGTAAGCTGTCCAATATATCGTGCTCAATAGACCATAGATGCTGGCCTTTGGCTGATTCATCTATCTTGAGACCTCCGCGAATGCTGATCTCAAGCTTGGAATCTTCGATATAGCTGATAGTTCCTCGGAAGAGCTGCTGTTTATCCAAAGGTAGATCCTGTTTGTAAAGCAGAATGATATCTCCCTCACGAAAATCAGAGACCAGCATATCGGCAGTGCCTTCCAGGCAGATTTCATCGCCACGGACACTCACAATACCCAGGTCACGGATAATTCTGTATGCTTCCTGTTTGGAGTATATATCCTGTTGCCAGAGAGCGTTGTGTCCCCAGCGAGAGCTCAGGTCATTAGCATTGCCGCCCAGTTTTACATTCCAGATCTCGAGAATAATGTGCCTGATCTGCTCCAGCAACCATTCGTACTCATCAGGGCTAAGTTTGTTCAAGTAGTCGCATATCCTGTTATGTTTATCTCTCAAGACACGATCGAGCTCAAGCTTGGGACAGCTTTTCAACCAGTCGAAGAATGGCTTTGGGTTTTCGGATAGTTGATGCAGGATGCCGACAATGCGGTTTCTGCAGAACATCAGCTCCTGTTCAATCTGGATTGCGTTGACTACGTTTCTAAGTGGTTGTTCAGGATCGCTGGAGTATAAAATTGAGCTATTGGCAAGCTCTTTGTGGCTAAAGACCTTGCGTATTATCATGTTGTAGGCTACAACCTGCATCTTGTGGCTGTGCCAAGCGTCGTAATGAGGAGCTTTACCGCTCTTTAGTTCTACTATGGAGTACTTGCCGTCTTTCCTGTATAGAAGATCCAAGCGCCCCTGCAAACCATAATCCGGGCAGATGAAGGAAGGCTCCTGGTGCATTTCCTGAGCTTTCAAACGATCAACAAAGCCCTTAAGCTGAGGATAGTGACGCTCTTTGATGTTGCTTTTGATCTGCAGAACGGCTCCATCACCCAAGCTAACCATCTGCATAGGAGATTGCGGGATAATTCCTTCTATCATATCGTCAATGCTGCTATTGGGATCAAAGAGCATCCGATCGAAGATCTGGTTTACCATGTTTCCTTGCATCATCTTCTCATTTGCCTGGTCGCTGAAGAGCTTGTTGATGATGTAAAACTGAGGATGACTCTTGTTGTTGTCCATGATGCATTCGGCAATGGCAGATGCATCAATCAGGAAATCCGGCTCCAGTATCACCATGGTCAAAGGATTTGAAGTATAACGTCCCTGATCTTTATTTGAGACGGTCAGTTTACGAAAGCGAACTGTAGCATTTTGCCAAAGGACATCCGCCAGCTTGGACCATAACCTGCCCTCAGAATTTCCAGCAAAATCATCCCTCAGGAAGATTGTGCAATGCTCGCTAAGTTCATTAACTGCCTTGATCTCAATCCCATGATCTACTCTCGCAAAGCTCAGCACTATTGCGAGGAAGCTTTCTTTCTCGCTATGAGCCTGGCGTGGAAAGCTTTTGGTGGAAACAAGCTCCAATTGTTTGGAGAGATTCTCAGGTGCTGTCTCATTGTAAAAGAATACTACCAGCCTGACTACTGCTACAACCCCTGCTTCAAATGCTTCTCTTAAGTTCTGACTGTAATCTTCATGAGCGACCTTGTTGCAGATAATCCTAAGCTGATTTGCCTGATACACGAGCTCTGCGGATATCCCGGTCTGTTCATGCACATACTGCATTCTGCCAAAGAGGCTACTGAAACTCGTATGGGAATCTTTACACCTTTCCTTGTAAACAGATTCCAGCACCTGCCTGAGCAAAAGCAAGCGTGCTTTATCTTCAGCACTGCTTGAGAGCAATTCCTCAAGCTTTTGATAGACTTCTAAGGCATACTCGGCTTGATTCAATCCTGCTCTTCCTTCTGTTCTGCTGAAAAGAAGGCTTCGATAAAGCTATTCACATCAAAAACCTCCAGATCCTCGATCCCCTCTCCTACGCCAATCATACGAACCGGAAGCTCCAGCTTGTGCTTAAGATTAAAGATAATTCCACCCTTTGCTGTACCGTCAAACTTAGATAGGATAATCCCGCTTAGCTTCATCACGTCGTTGAAGTGCACTGCTTGGGATATCGCATTCTGGCCTGTTGTGGAATCAACCACCAGCAGGGCTTGATGCGGTGCTTCCGGGATGAGTTTCTTGATAGTCCTATCTATCTTCTCCAGCTCTTTCATCAGTTTATCCTTGGTATGTTGTCTCCCGGCTGTATCGATAAGTACAACATCGAAATCCTTGGATAATGCAGAATTGATACCATCGTAAATGATGGCAGCAGGATCCGCATTTTGCTGGCTCTTGATGATCTGTGCTCCGCTCCGTTCTGCCCAGATCCCGAGTTGTTCTATGGCAGCGGCTCTCCAGGTATCACCTGCTATGATCAAGACCTTCTTTCCAGCTTTGCCGAGCTTATTGGCTATCTTGCCGATAGAGGTGGTCTTACCCACTCCATTCACGCCCACAAATACTATCACATAAGGCTTTTGATCTATCATCTGCAGGATGTCTTCGGTCTCCTGGTAGTCTTTGAGCAGAATCTCTTTCATGATGTCTTGAAGAACTTCCTGCACTCTCTCGACTTCTGTGATTTGCTCAAAACGGATCTGCTCCTGGAGCTTTTCGATGATGTACTGGCTCATTTCGACACCGGTATCACACCTCAGAAGGATATCCTCTATCTCTTCCATCAATTCTTCATCGACCTTCCCTCGCAGTTTGATCGCCTCTGCGATCTTTCCAAGGAAGCCGCTCTTGGTCCGAGCCAATTTCTGTCTGAGGGTACGCACAATGCTGAGCATAAATCTATCTCCGTAAATGATAATTATTGACATTCTGACATAGTCGGAGATTTTTGTAATAAGGATATTAGTCAATATAAATCTACGAGGATCAAGATGGAAGAACGCTCGTTCAAACTCGAAATGCTACTGATTATTGCTCTTCCGATTCTGTTCAGCCTCTTGGGCGGAATCTACCTGAGCGATGGCACAGACCGCTTCTTTGGAGCCAGCCCAGGCAGTGGGATAGGTCTGTTTGAAGTATATATGGGAGTCAGCCTGCTTACCGGAATTCTGGCTTTTTTGGTTTATTGGCAAAAGCGGTTCCCTGCCACTTTGATAGCGATAGTAATACCGTTGATCTATTCTGTGCTGATCCGCAGCCTGACAGGCGAGACTACATCCGTCTTCAAGCTCTTCCTCCCTATGTTGACCTTCTCACTACCGGTTTTGGGAGCTCTGATCTTTGTATTTTACAATCGCATCTTCCTGCGTTTCAGAACCTTTATCTTTGCCTTGGTATCAGCGATGCTCCTGGCAATCTACTTCCGTCTGCAGTATCTTGCCATGGCAATTGATGTACCGCAAGGCTTTTGGGTAAACCGCTTTGTAAGCTCATTACTGCTCTTCATCTTTGTCGCATTGGGTCTTTCAGTGGCTGATATGTTTATTACAGGAAGAGAGATGAAGAAGCTGCGTGAAGAGAGACGTCAAAAGATTCTGAATGACGAAATCGAAGATGAGGATGATGATGCTCTCTGATGCCCCCTTCTTTCTGCTGGACACCGCCGAAGATCCGATTGATCCGGTCAAGGTCTTTGGCAACGATAATCCTCTTTACATAGAGGTTGGCAGCGGCAAGGGAGAATTCATCTCCGGGTATCCGCTCTATCATCCTGAATGGAATTTTATCGGCTTTGAGGTGCGCGGTAAGCGCATTAGCAACTGCTTGAAAAAACTAAATCCGGAAAAGCACCCCAATGTTCGCTTGGTGGAGCGTTTGGTGGATAGCAGAATTATAGAAATCCTGAGGTCAGAATCTGTAAGCGGAGCATTTATCCAGCATCCTGATCCCTGGCCCAAAAAGAAGCACCACAAACGCCGCCTGATCCAGCAGGATTTTCTGAAATCACTTTCCCAAATCTTACTGCCCGGTGCTTTTGTACAGGTCTCTACCGATCATGAAGAATATGCCAATTGGATTGTTGATGAGTTTCTTCAGAGCCCATTCTTCCAGTCGATTTATGACAATCCTATGCAGGAGCAACCCATATTGGACGAGCACGTGGTTACTTGGTTTGAGCGCGAGCAACTTCGCCTCGGGTACAAGCCAAACTATATGCTCTTCCGCAAAATCTAGGGGGTCAAGATATGATCTACCAATTTAGTTCAAATCCTGAAATCAATAATATGTTAAACCGGGTGGTGCAGAGCATCACCGCGCTTGCCGAAAATCAAGTGGCGCATATCAAGCGTTTGACCCGCATTGGTGAATCACTCTCGTCCGAGACAGATCTTCACAAGATCTGGGATATGATGCTGGAAGAAGCGGTAGAATTTACCAATGCCGATGGAGCTACGATTTACCAGGTCTCCGAAGACAAGAAGTACCTTGATTTCGAAGTGCTCTTCAACGGAACGATGAAACTGCGCCTGGGGGGTGTACGCGGCCCGGTTGGCTGGCCTTCTATCCCGCTTTATGACGAGAATGGCAATCCCAGACTTTCCAATATCGTCACCAATGTATATCACCTGAAACGCAGCCTCTGTTTTGACGATGTCTATATACAAGAGGAATTTGACGTCTCAGGAACCAAGAAAGCCGATAAAGATCATGACTACCGATCCAAATCCATGCTTACCATACCTCTTAAAAACCATGAAGATGAAGTACTTGGTGTAATCCAGATCATCAACGCCATGGATAATGATGGTAATATCGTAGGTTTTACCGAAGACCACAAAACGATGCTCAATTCTCTCGCCTCCCAAGCCGCTATCGCCTTGTCAAACAGAAAACTGATAGACGACTTGGAAAGCTTGTTGATGCAGTTTATGCGCTCCATTGCCACCGGTATCGAGCGCAAGAGCAAGTACTCTTCGGATCACATCATGCGAGTAGCAATGCTAACTGATATGATCGCTGCAAAACTGAATGCTTCCGATAGTGGACATTTCAAAGATCTAATGTTTACAGACGACCAACTCAAAGAACTCTCGATGGCTGGCTGGATGCATGATGTAGGAAAGATCATAACACCTGAATTCATCATGGATAAGAGCACCAAACTGGAGACCATCATGGATCGTATCGATCTGGTTTCCAAACGCTTTGAGATGATGCATCTTGTTTTGGAGCTGATGCAGAAGTCACTTGAACATAGCGTTCTGGATCAATTGATTAAAGAAGTGTTCGGCGATGAGCTCGATTCACAGTCTGTACACAAATGGTTGGACGATGCTTTTCAGTTTATCAGCCGGCTCAATTTCGGCGGGGAGTTTGTCCCCGATGCTGATCTGGAGCGAGTTGCCAAGATCGCTTCCATCAAACTCAGCTATCAAGACAAAGACTATATCCTGTTATCGGAAAACGAGACAGTAAATCTCCAGATACGCAGAGGTACCCTTACCAGCGATGAAATGAAGCAGATGAGCGCACATGTTTCGGTCACCTGGGATATGCTTTCTCAGCTCAGCTTCCCCAAGAAATACAAAAACGTGGCTTTCTATGCCTCTACCCACCACGAAAAACTCAACGGCAAGGGCTATCCCAAAGGACTCACCGCAGATGACCTGCCTCTTCAATCCCGCATCATAGCCGTAGCCGATATCTTCGAAGCACTTACAGCCGCAGATCGTCCTTACAAGAAAGCCAAAACCCTCAGTGAATCGCTGAAGATTATGGCATTCTGCGTCAAAGACGGTGATCTGGATCAAGACCTGCTGGATTTCTTTATGGATTCCGGTCTCTACCTCGATTTTGCCAAGCAATATATGAAAGAAGACCAGATCGATAGCGTTGATATAGAAGCGCTTAAGAAGCTCTATCAAAAGCAGTAGTTTATAGTGCACGATCTATCTCATCTGATTGACAAGAAGCTCTGGCTTGCTCCTTTGGCAGGTTACACCGATCAAGGCTTCCGCAGAACGGCCAAAGATTGGGGCGTAGATGTATTGGTGAGCGAGATGGTTTCTGCCGACGGACTCATCCGTGACTCCCGCAAAACTATTGATTATCTGCTCTTTACGGAGGCTGAACGTCCTTTTGGAATCCAGATATTCGGCTCAAACGCTCTGATCATGGCACAAGCGGCTGAGTTTTGCCTGCGCTTTTCACCTGACTTTATTGATATCAATATGGGTTGTCCGGTGAAGAAAGTGGTAAAACGCGGCGCCGGAAGCGCTTTGATGCGTAATCCTGAGATAGCATCCCATATTGTAAAAGAGTGCAAACGCGCGTTGGGTGATACCATTCCTCTCTCGGTCAAATTCCGCTCCGGATGGGACAATAGCTCGCTGAACTACTTGGATTTCGGAGTCTTGATGCAGGATAGCGGAGCAGATTTTCTCTGCCTGCATCCCCGAACTCAGAAACAGATGTTCTCCGGTAAATCCAATTGGGAGCATATCAAGCTCTTGAAACAGCAATTACAGATACCACTCATTGGCAATGGGGATATCGGTACCCCGGAATTAGTGATGCAGATGTATAAAGAAACCGCCTGCGACAGCATTATGATCGGCAGAGGAGCTCTGGGCAGACCCTGGATCTTTGAGCAGACAAAAGAACTGCAAGCAGGTAATTCTTACGGTTCTATCACCATTGATCAGCTCAAGGCAGCCGTCCTTGCCCACATCGATTATGCTCTGCAGCACAAGCCGGAGCACGTAGTTGTACGCGAGATGCGTTCACAGATCTGTCACTATACCAAGGGCTTAAACGGTGGTGCAGAGCTACGCAGAAAGGTAAATCAAGCTAAAGACAGTGCAGAGCTGCGTCAATTGATCCAAGAGGGTATTACCGACTACGCAATCTGCCTTAGCTAAGCTATTCCAAGCCATTCCCTTAGACCTCCCCATTCAATGATACATTCCTAAAGCATTGTTCCCCAGTCGCTTGATGGATGTTCATGCAGGATTCAAGCAGGATACATGCAGGCTACAAGCATCCTGTCAATGGGAGCGCTATACTTGGGAGCTCTACTTAGCCTTGATGTTACATTTCTCTGTGGTTTCTCTCACGATTCTCCCACTTTGTGAGAGAATCGAAAGAGATAGGAGGGAGAGTATATAGATCGAGCTTTGGGTGAGCCTTCTGTTAAGGAGCACCCTAAGAATGGAAAAGTAGCTTCAGAACAGCTATTTACCCTTTGTAGATAAGACTTCCACCAGCTTGGCAATACGTTTGGCGCGTGTTTCGGGCTTTTTTGCCTCGTTGATCCAAGCCATATCTTCGTTCTGATGTGAATATGACCATGATTTCCAGACCTCCATCACTCCCGCTTCGTTTAGAGCAGTTTCCACATCTTCGGGCAATTCCACGACACGAGGTTCAAAATCTCTCTCGATCAACATATGTACACGATCTCCGGCTTTGTAACCGGTCTTTTCCCTGAGTTCCGCATTGAATACCATCATCAATTCACCGGCATAACGGGCAATATAGCGTTTGAATTTGATCCCATCGATGGTAATCACCACAGGCACTCTGGCTTTTGTGCCAAAGATCTTCTCAGGATCGAAATCAAAGACCATGAAAGCCGAGCCGGGATACTCCGGAGCATGCAAGAGATCAACGTCAAGACTGATGCGATTGGGGAAGGAGCTATAGTCCTTTTCTTTCTTCATTATTACTCCAGTTTAGGTGTGTGATTGTGCCAAAAGCTCCTGAAAGCGGAGCTGAGAGGGCTTGAAACCCTTTACCCGTGGCTGAAATTGCTTGTCAAACTGCTCTGCTGCCTCGGAATCTATGAGGTAGGATTCAGATTCGATAAAGAGTCCGGCTGCGTTGGAAAGCGATCCGGAGATCAGTTCCAGGGCTTGTAGGGCAGGGGAATAGTAAGCATCCTTCGTCCTGATTCCATATCGCTCGGCGGCTACAAAGCCAAATCGAGAGTAGTACATGGGATCTCCATAGATGAGGATTGCTGAGTAATTCAAGCGGGTGGCCATATCTATGGTATGACGCACAAGTGCTGCTCCAATACCCTTTTTCTGGTGAACCGGAGCTATGCTGAGAGGACCAAAACTGATGATCCCCTCCATATCCCCTTCCGGAGTCCTGATCGTAGCTGTGGTGTACATGATATTGCCGGCAAGCTGCCAGTCCTTATCGGCTTCTTGTATAAATGCCACGAAGTCCAGCTCAGGAATGAAATCCGGTGAAGTCCTGAGCATATGTGCCAGGTAATGTTCGTCACAGCCCGGTACGTGCTGATCCCAAAAGGCATCCCGCGTGATTTCCTCAACAAGGCGATAATCCGCTGCTTCTTCAAGTCTGAGTATTAGATCCATATTCCATCCCTTATGCATGGTAAACTGATATTTGTTCATTAGCGGTAACGGCTGTATCCTGTCAAGCCTGAGGTTACGCACTACATTAGCAGTCACGTAAACAGTCTGCTAAGTTTCTGCTTGACAGCGCTACGAGCTCGTATAAATTATCTCCAGAATATGATTTTGTAAGGAGAAAGCAAGAAATGGCAGAAAAGAAAGTTGAAACAGGAACCCTCAGCATCCATACTGAGAACATCTTTCCGATAATCAAGAAGTGGCTCTATTCGCAGCATGATATCTTCTTGAGGGAATTGGTCTCAAACTCTGTGGATGCGATCAATAAGAGAAAGTATGCTGATGAAAGCTTCAAATCTGAGGATATGAAGATTGAGATCAAGCTTGATAAGAAAAAGAAGATATTGGAAGTGATCGATAGCGGTATCGGTATGACCGAAGAAGAGATTCGCAAGTATATCAATCAGATCGCTTTTTCGGGAGCCGAGGAATTTATCAACAAGTTCAAAGACGTTCAAACCAATATCATCGGACATTTTGGACTGGGCTTTTACTCCTCCTTTATGGTGGCGGAGAAGGTAACGATAGATTCGCTTTCCTATGCACCGGATTCACAAGCAGCCTTTTGGGAATGTGATGGCAGCACCGACTACAAGCTGAGCAAAGGAAAACGCAAGGAAGTCGGGACAACCATCACAATACATCTCAATGAGGAGTCAGAGGAGTACAACGACGAAGCCAAGATCAGGGAAATTCTCGAGAAGTATTGCAACTTTATGCCTTATCCCATCATGTTTGAAGGTAAGGAGATCAACCAGAAAGAGGCTCTCTGGAACCGCAAGCCTACCGATGTGAAGCCGGAGGAATACAAGGAATTCTATCAAAAGATGTTCCACGACTATCTCGATCCCGTCTTTTGGATTCATCTCAATGTCGATTTCCCCTTTAACCTGAAAGGCATCCTCTACTTCCCCAAGCTACGTAATGATACCGAGTTTTACAAGGGCCAGGTAAGGTTGTTTTGCAATAACGTCTTTGTGGCTGAAAACCTGGAAGATCTGGTCCCAGACTTTTTGCTCCTGTTAAAGGGTGGAATCGATATCCCCGATATCCCTTTGAATGTCTCCCGCAGCTTCCTGCAAAATGACAAGCAAGTGCAGAAGATCAGCAAGTACATCATCAAAAAGGTGGCTGACCACTTCAACGAGACCTTTAAGGAAGACCGCAAGAAATATGAAGAGTATTGGGAAGATGTAAGCCCCTTCATCAAATATGGCATCCTGAGAGATGAAGATTTCTCCAATGCGATGAAAGATATCGTAATCTTCAAGACAGCCTCAGGTGACTACCTCACAATCGAGGAATACAAAGCCAGAAATCAGGCAACCGATGATAAGACCAGAATATGGTATGCCTCCAGCGAAGATACCCAGATTAGTTACTTGAACCTGATGAAAGAGCAGGGACTGGAAGTGATCTATCAGAATACTCCCCTTGATACGCATCTCTATCAACATTTGGAGCAGAAGCTTGAGAGGATAGAGTTTGTGAGAGTGGATTCAGAGATCAATGACCTGCTGGTGAATCAGGATAAGACCGAGCTGGTTGATAGAGAAAACCGCACCGATGGCGAAAAACTAAAGGAAATCTTCAATAGAGCGCTCAATCCGGGGCTAAGTGCATCATTCAGCCAGGAAAGCTATAAAGAGTATCTGAAGAAGTATCCTCAGGCTGCAACTATCCTTACTCCCTATATTGTTCAGGATGGCGATAGCTCCAAGATCGATCCCTACAGCATTCCCCAAGCTCAAAGAGAAGAACTGGGTGAAGAGGCTATGAAAGAGCTCTGGGATCATATCTACAGTGAGCTGAAGATTGAAGTAAAGAGCCTGAAGAGCGAACAAATTCCCTCTATGATAGTCTTCAACGAGTTCATGCGCCGTTGGCATGATATGGATATGCTCAGGAGACAGGATAGTGGTGATATGCTACAGCATCACACACTGGTGGTAAACCAGGAAAGCCCTATAGTTAAGAAGGTCTTGGAACTGGATGCTTCAGGAAAGAATGAAGAAGTTTCCACGCTCTGCGCTTACTTGCATGATCTGTCTATGCTGGAGCAAAAGCCATTCAGCGGAAAAGAGCTGCAAGCCTTCATCGAAAAAGCAAATAAGATACTAAACTACATATCCTAAGCTATATAGGAAGATGCGATCATCATCTGGATCTCGGCAATGATCTTGTTGACCGCGTGAGAGATCAGATCCATCGATTTGAGGAGCTCAATACGTTCTCTATGCGTGTTGAGCTCTTCTCTTGTAAATATCTTCTCCAGCAAGTCGCAGACGCCCAAGAGAGCTATCAGGACGATATCCCGGGAATCCGGATTGCGCTCTTGGAGAACTGAGGAGCGAATTCGGCTCAGGACTTCTTGTTCTTCCGTGTCATTGATTACCGGATAGCGTCGGTGATTGAAGAGCCAGAGTATCTTTTCCTCTTTCTGTTCTACGATACCTTTGGCAAAGAGGCTCTGTAGCAAGCTGTCTTTTAGCCCAGGTATGGCATTGTAAACATTACGGATCAGATCTGTCGTATTGCAGCTGCATTCAGGGCTGGATATGAGCTGAAGAGTTTTATCCAGCAAAGGATCGCCGGTTTCCTCGCGGGATACTACAAAGAGATTCTGGGCATCGATATCGATTCTACCCCTGATTGCCAGATCCATAAAGAGAGCACCTACCAGGGCAAGGCTGAAATTGATATCTGTAAGACGAAAGAAAGTACCTGTCTCGTCATCCAGAGCGAGTAGGATGAGATCTTCGGCAAGACTAAGCATTGGGGCCTCCTTATGTGATTCGTTTATACTCGTTAAAGCTTATTATATAGCCATTTGAACTGGTCTTTTGCTCGAAGAAGTTGAGTTCCCAATCCTCTTCTTCACAATCCGGGAAATAGGTATCACCGGTGAATTCTGCTTCGATTCTTGTAAGATATAGTCTGTTTGCCAGTGGAAGGAACTGATTGAAGATGCTAGCTCCACCGATAATGAAGTTCTCCTCTTCCTCTAGATAGTTCTCCAACTCGGTAATGTCGTGGACTACTATGATACCTGGATAAACCAGGCTATGGTCTCTGGTAAGCACGATATTCGTCCTTAGATCGAGGGCTTTACCCAGAGAAATCCAGGTTTTACGACCCATTATAACAGTATGGTTTATAGTTTTAGCTCTGAAATAAGCAAGGTCTTCAGGTATTCGCCAGGGCAATTTGTTGTCCGTCCCAATTAGCCTGTTGCGATCAAGAGCAGCTATGATCGAGTAATTGGGCATCAGAACCTCCCCACCTCAAAGAACTTTGTGATCTGGGGAATGCCTGCATTCATCGATTCAGCCAAGGTGCCCTGGAAGAGCAGCGATCCAGCCTCCAGAAAGATAATCCGATCGGCAATGCGATGGATGGATGCCAGCTCGTGAGTCACTATTACCATTGTCATCTTCAGTTGCTCTTTGAGATCGAGTAATAACTCATCAAGGCTTGCTGTTGTTTGAGGATCGAGTCCGGCAGATGGCTCATCACAAAAGAGGATATCCGGGTCCATTACAATTGCTCTTGCCAGAGCGGCACGTTTCTTCATCCCGCCTGATAACTCCGAAGGCAGTAAATGTACAGCCTGATCGAGGTGTACCAAAGACAGTTTTACGCGAATCATCCTGTCTCTGATTGAGCGATCTAGCTTGGTATGTTGCTCCAGAGGTATCGAGACATTGTCATATACTGGGATAGAATTCAGTAGAGCTCCATTCTGAAAGAGGACTCCGGTTTTGAGCAATATCTTGTTGAATTCAGGCTCTTCCATACCCAGGACTTCTTCTCCCCAGTACTTCACTGAACCTTGGAAAGGCTCTTCCAAGCGAAGAATATTGCGCATCAATGTAGTTTTGCCACAGCCACTGCCACCCAGAATGACCGTTACTTGATTTGGATAAATATCTATATCGATATCCTTCAGGATGGTCGTCTCGCCATATCTGGCTTCCAGATTACGCACTTGGATAATGGGATCGATGATCTCTTTCATAGGTACAACAAACTAAAGATAGCGTCTATCACTATGACAGTAAAGATTGAGCTAACGACAGACATTGTGGTGGCTTTGCCAACCCCTTCTGCCCCGCCTCGCACTTGAAATCCATAAAAAGCACCTATGATCACTATAGCCCAAGCAAAAACAGTGGATTTTGCAAAGGTGATGATGATGTCTTTGAGATAGATTACTTCGATACTTCTGGAAAAGAAAGTCTTGAAGCTCATATCCAGATAGCCAAGACCGATAAAAGCTCCGCCTATCATACCAAACAGGATGGAGAACATTACCAGAATCGGCATAACGATGGTGATTGCATGCATCTTTGGTACTACTGTATAGCGGATGGGATTCAAAGCCATCACCCTGAGTGCATCCAGTTCTTCAGTGACTTTCATCGTGGCTATCTCGGAGGCTATGGCGCTACCGCTGCGACCAGCAACTATAATTGCAGTAATCAGGGGTCCCATTTCCCTGACCATCGTAAATGACAAGAGATCTGCAAGGAAGATGTTAGCACCGAAAGTTCTGAGCTGTATCCCGGATTGCAGGGAAAGGATGAATCCAATGATAAAGGACAATAGTGCTATTATCGGGAAGGCAGTAGAGCCCAAAAGATATGCCTGCTGGGCAAGTGATCCCTTTCTGGCAGCACGCCTGTTGAATGCACCGACAATCGACCAATAGAAGACTTCTGATGAAAGCAGCAAAACCTCATAGGTCGATCTGCCTCTCTCGACCAGTGAACTTCCCAGGCGTTCAAACAATCCCGGTTTGGCTTCTGGTAGTCTTTTGGGCAGCTTGAGAGATGAGAATGTCTCATAAATAGCTCTATGAAAGTCGCTAAGCCCCTCAATCAGGATCAGGCTGCTATCTCCACCTAGCTTGACCTGAAGTTCATCAATCAAAGCTACTCCGGCGGAATCCAGACTCTGCAATCCGCTCAAGTCAATCTTGCTCAATTTGCAGGTCTTACAAGCGCGCCTGGCCTGCAAGGAAATCTCCTGAACCGTTTCGGCAGTCAGATTACCTGTAATCTGCAGATTATTACCATTGAGCTTGAGTTCAGCCATATCAGTAAAAGAGTGATAGCCTCAGGAATGAGCTGTAGTCGTAGAGCAGGTAGTCTTTGGTGGATTTATCGTAAAGCAAGTTTGCCTTGATATCGATGGATATATTCCTAAACAGGCGTATGTTGAAACGATTCTCGCTCTCAAACTTGGTGGAATTGTCTTCTCCGCCCATCGGGAACAACACATCCAATGTGGAATTGATGCTAAGAAAACGGAAGAGATTGAGAGCAGAGAAGATTATCGTGCTTTCAATACCCTTGGCAAAGCTGTCCGGTGCTTCACGGTAGATATCGTAATCTAGTGTATCGCAATAAGTGGTACATACTCTATCGAAGGTAAACGACCGCTTGTTGTATTCCTGTTGCCAGCCGTAACCGCCTCTGATACCAACTGATACATTGGGACTAAAGACAAAGCGATAGGTAATACCTACACCTTCCTTTATCCTAAGCGGGAAAAGAGCGATATGTGAACGGATGCTGGTTTGGTCTTCGTCTATCTTCAGCGTATCGCCCTTGCTATCTATCATTATGATGTTCCGAGGACTGCTGAAGTAAAGATGCTCATCGAAGAAATGAGTATTGAGATCTCCTCTGCCATACAATCCAAAATTCCTGAAGAACCTGTTCTGTATGATCGGAGTGTAGAGCAGAGTATTTTTTAGCGACAAATCGTCTTGGGAGATACGGAAATCACTGCCTGTTGAGAGATTCATACCCAAGTCGTACAAGCTCTTTAATGAGTAATCAAAATAGCGTTCTTCCAGCTTGAGAGTGTTATCAAACTGGGCAGCCAGATTAAAGCTGTTTACAGGCTCTTCCTGAGCGGTTGAGTTCTTTTTGCTCAGGCTGATATTGGTATGAACAGCTCCTCTATGTATTCTGGTGCCACGGCTGATAATGCTTTCATCACCCAAGACTCCAGCACCCAGCATATAATTTCTTTCTCCTGATGGATCTACGACAATTGTAAGCACCTGAGACTTGCCTGCTTCTAAATTGAGGGTAGTGAAATCACGCAGATCAGTCCAGGAACCTCCACCCAGCTTTATCATATAGTGTCCTGGAGGCAAGACCCATAGTCTTTCGGATTCGCCTACCTCGTCCTCACTAAGGCTGTATCCCTGGCTATAGAGCTCATAACCTAGCTCGCTTTCTTCCTTGGTGTAAAGATCGTATCCCAGACGGACTCTGTTTTGGCTGGAATCCAAGATCATTATCTGCAGCTCAGACCACCTACCATTATCCACAACCGTACGCATTCGGGGACGTATCACTACAGGTATATCAATATCTTGGTTCTCACCTACCGTAACGAGGTATTCTCCAGGCTCGAGAGACATCGGCTGATTATAGATACCACTAAAACGATCCACCACATAGCCTGTACTATCTAGCTCTGAAACAAAGTAATACATCTCCGAATGCTCAGAACTGGTCAGGTGGAGATACAGCTCTCCAAAGTCATAAGATGCCTTGGGTGCGTTGATTCTTTCCAGATAGAATTGCTCTACCGGGTTATCGCTGGTTCGCTGTCGAGCTTCAAAGATCTCTCTGCCATTTAGCATCATAATAGTTCTGGCTGCAAAGATATCAGTCTCTTCCATGATCATTTCGTTGTAAGTCTGTACTAGATAGACCATTGATGGATCAGTGAGTAGCTTGTATGATTCTGCCTTGTGAGTCAGTAGGATGCGCTGTGTAGCACTATCCCGCAGATAGAATTCCATCCTCAGGTAAGCTTTGGGTATCTTGCCGGAGACTTTCTCGAGATTCAGCAGATTGGTCTCGAGGTAGTAATCTGGATTCTGTGCTCCCACATCACGATCCACTTTCTGAAAGATATTGTATGCTCGCATCCTTTGTACTATGAGATTGGGTATTGCGTCAGAAAGACGAGTAGCCCACACATCATAAGGCATATACCTGATCCGGAAGTTGTTTTCCTTTATCACCATCTGGTTTCGGCTGTAAGCTCTTGCCACGTTGGTATCCCATACTTCCATCGAGACGGGCTTTACAGCACTCTGTCTCAGATTTGCCCGCTCTGTGGCAGAAAGATAATCTAATACATAGTAATTGGTGCTGCGTCTGGTAGATCTGGCAAAACAGCCGCTTAAGATCAAGATCGAGCCCAGTATTAATATCCGGCTCGCTAGATAGACAAATCTATTAGTTTTTCGCATTAGTTACCTCTCAGAAGGATAGAAGGCTGATCAGAGATTTGCTTGGAAAAGTCGTTCAGGTTTTCCGATGCTTCCCGCAGGGATTCCAGTGTCTCATACAAGTTTGACCTACTGCGAATCAAAGTCCTGTCCAGATTGCCTATCAAGCTACCTGCTCTTGCAATAGTGGTACTAAGCTCCTGCATCAAGCCTCTAGTCTCCAGAGTAGCAAGCTGATCAGACAGACTTGCCACATTAGACAAAATCCTGTCAAACTCGCTTGAGCCTATCAGCTGGTTGATCCTCTCCACAGATTGATTCAGATTGACACTTAGCTGAGTAATCTCCCTGGTAGTCGTAAGGATCATCTCGTTGCTGTTTGAGCCCACTGCGTTGATGTTGTACTGGGTGTCTCTCAAAAGATCGGTTGTCTGGCGATTGATATCATTGATAGCTGTATTCAAGCTTGAAGTGAGAGCCTCCAAATCCCGATTCAGATTCCCGGTCAGGCTTTGGATGCTATTTTTAGTTGTAAGACCAATGCTATCAAGATTAGTGGTAGCAGCCAGTGATATCTGATCTATGTTTCTTGTAGTCGTAGTAGTAAGTTCATTCATATTCCGGTTTAGATTCTCGCTGATCTCATCCAGCTTGGTGCTGGCATCGCTGGTAATCTTCACGGCATTGTCTGAAAGCTGAGCAATGGAATTGATTGTAGTACTTAGGTTATTACGGGTATCCTCGATCAAGAGACTGGACTGTCTGAGGATCTCTGCTATATTGCGGCGATTCTCCTCGTCAGTAAGAGCTGCCAGATTGGAAGCTATCTGATCCACCTTTTCTGCTATAGACATAGCCCTATCCGCGACATCATCAATAGCAGAGCTACCTGTTTTGATATAGGCTTTTGTCTTCAGGAAACTGGCCTCGTTCGTTCCGCCTCTGAGTTCTACTGCTTTGACTCCGGTAATACCAACAAAGACCAGTATAGCCTCAGTATCTTGCTTGATAGGCGTCCCATGGTCCAAGGATAGAGTCAGGACGATCTTTGTAACATCCCGGGGATTGATCTTGATATCTTCTACTCTGCCGACCTTTATACCTTGATAGTTTACCGCTCCACCCACCTGGAGCCCGGCTACTGAGTAGTTCTCGAATTCTACATAGTAGATATCACGCTTTTGGACTAAGCGGTTTCCCGCAACAAGTGCCACAAACAGAACGATCAGGGTCAGGCCTATCACCATAAATATGCCCAGCCTGATCTTGACTGCTTTGGAGACCATCTTATACTCCTTTAATAGCTGATTTCACCCGTTAGAAATCTATTCTTGATCAGTGTGGGTTGAGACGCTTTGATATGCACTCTCCCCTCACAAACTACCTCATCCCCAAAACTCACATCGCCCTCAATCTTTAGCTCTTTGCAGGCATAGAGCGATGGCACGGCAGTGAATCTCGATTGCATCTGCTCCAGTCCCGAGTAATATCTTTCATCCAGCTCGATCTTTGGCACGACCGATAAGCCACGCTTGAGAATCAGCTGATACTGGTCATTCAGTTCATAAAGGTCAGACCAGATCGTAAGCAGGTCATTGGTCTTCTTGACGGGGGCAAACCTCTGCCGCGGCACTACAAGCGCTTTGGAATTGTTAAAGACACTGATCGCGGCTCCCATAGCAGTCTCAAGCTGATACACCGGTGTATCGTCCACGACCTTCGGATTGATGATCAGAGGCAGTGCCAGCATCCCTTCTCCGGAGATCAGCATCCACTGCAACGCCTTTAAATCTATCCAGAGATTGTTTGTATTAAAATGCTGATAAAGCCCGATATCCTGAAACTTGTCCAAATCCTCCGGGGGACACTGAGCCACTTCCCTCAGCATCAATTGACCTCTCTTATCCTCGCAAAGATGCCCGCCTTTCTTGTCAATCTGGCTGCGCTCGCAGACTTCCATCAGAAATTGTACACCGTTTGCTTCCATATAGGCAGGGATAGCAGTATCGACCGTAGCCCCAAGGTTATCCGAATTAGATACAAAGGCATAGCGATATCCCCGGTCGATCAGCCTGTCCAAGAGATTATTGTTGCTGATTGCCGCATAGAGATCTCCGTGTCCGGGCGGATTCCAGATCTTATCCTTGTTATCCGCTTCAAAGATCTTCAGATTGTCCTGTCTTACCCGGGGAAACTTGTTCTGAATAAAGCTAAGTGGCAGATCTTGCTTTGCCAGATCAGGATACTTGGATAGATAGTTCAAGCTATCCGCATCGGTTACAAAGCTATTCATCAATAGGAGCAGAATATCATATCCAGTTTGCGATCTTAAGGTCAGCACCTGCCTGGTAATGATATCCAGGAAGTTCATATTGCCTTTTACCGGGAGTAGAGACTTTGCTCTACAGAGCCCCATCGACGTCCCCAAACCCCCATTGAGCTTGATCACCACAGTACTTTTCAAAAGCTCAGCTTTGGCTTTGTCTTTGATATCATCGTAGGAGACAAGGTTATCTTTGGATGGCGGCACTATCTCAGAATCCGGCATCATACCCTTTTCTCCGGATTCTAGTAATCCGTAATAATGACTGAATGTTCTGATTACGGCATCCGGAATTCCTTCCGCCTTCATTGCCTTGGTCAGTTGGCTCAGCATAATTAACTCCTTCAGGCTGTTATGATGCTATCCAGCCAGTCTTCATCGATAGCTTCGGGCTCTGTGATATGCCCATCTTGCTGATGCTTGCGATTCCATTCTTTCACTGTTTCTTCAGCATTGGGGTTCCTTGCCCAGTTACGTCTGGCAACTCCACCCATTACATCCCAGGAGAGAGCGCTCTTGACGACCTCATCCATCCGGCTACTGCCATCCAGGACTATACCATTACCGCCATTGATTGATCTACCGATGCCGACTCCTCCGCCATTTGAGAGTACTACCAGGCTCATACCTCTCGCAATATTGCCGGCAAAGCAGTGAGTAGCCATATCTGCCATCACGTTTGATCCATCGCGGATATTGGCAGTTTCGCGGAAAGGCGAATCCGTGCCCGAGACATCGTGATGATCTCTTCCGAGCATAACAGGTCCAATCTCACCCTTGCGCACCATCTCGTTGAATTTGAGCGCTATCCTTACCCTACCCTCTTCATCTGCATAAAGGATACGGGCTTTTGTGCCCACCACCAGCTTGTTATCTTCCGCAGTGGCAATCCAGTGGTAATTATCCCTATCCATCGCATTACGCTTTGGATCGATCAGCGATTTTGCCATTAGATCTGTCTTGTGCAGATCCTCATCCCTGCCGGACAGGCAGACCCAACGGAACGGTCCATAACCATAATCAAAACACAGGGGACCCATAATATCTTCCACGTAGGAAGGCCAGATAAAGCCCTCATTAGTATTGATTCCATTGGCTGCAATCTCGTTTATTCCGGCATCAAAGACAGATGCCATAAAGCTATTGCCATAATCCCAGAATCTAGCTCCCTTGCCGGTAAGACGCTTTATCACTTTGTAATGCCTGATCAGCGATTCATCCACTTTGGCATTGAAAGCGGCCTGATCTTTGGCGATCAAAGCTCTCCCCTCAGCAAAGCTGAGTCCGGCAGGAGTATAACCACCCTCATACACTGCATGACAGGAGGTCTGATCCGAGATCAGCTCCACCTTGATCTCGTGCTGATCAACGTACTCCAGGAGTTCGACTATGTTTCCGTAATAAGCTATGGAGATGGCTTTTCCGCTAGCCCGGTATTCATCTACCCATCCGAAGATCTCAGAAAGGTCGGATGAAACTTTGGAGACCCAGCCCTGGCTGTGCCTGGTCTCAATCCGGCTGTAATCCACCTCTGCTATAATCCCAATTCCTCCGGCGATTTCGACCGCTTTGGACTGAGCACCGCTCATTCCGCCCAAACCACTGGAGATGTAGAGCACGCCGCTCAAATCCTTATCTTGGGGAATACCCAGATATTTACGTCCGGCATTGAGCAGGGTGATATAAGTGCCGTGCACTATCCCCTGCGGACCGATATACATCCATCCACCGGCTGTCATTTGTCCATAATTTGCCACGCCCAGGGCAGTAAGTCTCTTGAAATCATCAGGATTATCCCACTTACCGATCACTAATCCATTGGTAGAAATCACTCTGGGTGCTTCAGGACGCGAGGGAAAGAGCCCGACCGGATGACCGGATGCCACGACAAGAGTCTGATCCTCACGCATCACCCTCAGATACTTCATAATCAATTGATACTGCATCCAATTTTGGCAAACCTGTCCGGTCTCGCCATACGTTACTAATTCATAAGGATAAAGTGCTATATCAAAATCCAGATTATTATCTATCATTACCTGCATTGCTTTGGCAGCAGTAATCCCCTCGTATTGATCGAGCGGTTTGCCATAAATCCTGCCTTGAGGACGATAGCGATATCCGTAGATCCTGCCCATCGCTCTGAGCTCATTCAAAAACTCAGGAGCCAGGATCGGATGAAGCTCTTTGGGTACATAGCGGAGAGCATTCTTCACAGCCTGCTTGATCTCACCCGGAGATAGATTCAAACCTCTATCCGGTGCTCTGCGGATGCCCGGCTCAAAAACCGTCTCCGGTGGAAGCACTGCCGATAATCTGTAAATAGTAGGTTCGGACATTTCAGACCTCTTTATCTATATTTTATATATAATTTCAGACACTACCAGTCCAAAATTAAACAGGCTAAACTGTCAAGAACTATCTCTATCCCTACCCTCCAAGCTGGTATAGGTATTATATGCCTGCCCCTCGCGAGTGCTTTTTTAGTTCCTTTTGATCAAAACCAGTTTTCTGCTGGCTATCAAGCTCCCATTGTGCTTGAACCTGACCAAGTAGATACCGCTGCCCAGAGGGCGTC
>PHBP01000012.1 GCA_002842035.1 Candidatus Cloacimonetes bacterium HGW-Cloacimonetes-2
ATGCAGACCCGCAACCTTGAACAGACCACCAGAGCCATAATGGTCAAATAACCATAATCGGTGAGCCCGGCTAAGACTGCCGGGCTCACCACATTTTATTATGAAAGAGAGAATACGACTGCTACTATTGATTGCGATGCTGGCTTTGATCAGTTGCGGAGCCTTTGCGGCCTCCCTCAGCCTCAATCCCAATCCAGCCACTCCGACTCAGGGGCAAAACTTCATCGTCTCTCTCAATCTGGACACGGCTATCCAAACTCGGGGCTATTCTATCAGATTTAAATACGATACTTCGGTGATCAGCTATGTATCCGCTGTACGCGGCTCTCTCTTTAATGGATTAAACGTAGGTTGGTGGCGGGCTTTTAACGGCCTTCCCAATGAAGAGCCGGGCTATCTGCGGATCGAATGTATCATTTTTGGTGTCGGAGTAAACACAACAGGTGCCGGCAATCTGCTGAATATTACTTTTAATGCCACCAATCAGGGCTATACAGGCATTGACCTTTACAATCTCAAGCTCTATGGAACGGACGCCATTCCAATGGCAGATGTAATCTGGAACGATGGCAGCGTTATCATCGGCTCTGGAGCCAGCTATGCAAGTGCTATGGCACTACTGGAAGGACCCTTCAATGGATCCACGATGAACTGTATGCTCCAGGATAAGATACCGATCAGCTCTCCTTTGGGTTCCTATCCAGACACCCTGAGGACTATCCCGGCAGATATGGTAGATTGGGTGCTATTGGAGCTCTCAGCTTCTCAGGGAGGATCAGCTCTTTACAGCCAATCTGCGATCCTTCATTCAAATGGTTCCGTCACGTCCCCCTTCAAGCCCTATATCCTGATTCCCGGAGCACCCCAGGGGTCTTATTATCTAAAGTTAAAACACCGTAACCACCTCAGTCTCAATAGCATTGTACCTCTGCAATTTGTCTCCAGCGGCTCAGTTCCTATACACGATCTGAGATCTTCCTTTATCATAGATACAAACTCAGGAGTAAAGAATATCTCCGGTAATCTCTGGGCAATGATCTCCGGTGATGCTAATAATGATGCTCAGATCAATCTAGCCGATCGTGATATATGGCTTTCCGAAGCCGGGACTAGCGACTATCTGGCAGCAGATTTTGATCTGGATGGTGTCGTAATGCCCAATGACATAGTCGAAAACTGGCATCTCAATGCCTATCCCTTCTTCCTGCCTCCTACAAATCCTGTTTCCAGCTCCCTGCATTTCTCTACAGCTAACTTTAGCATATCTGAAGAGGGAGACCAGCATATCCTGAGCTTTGATCTGATGCTTGCTGCAGGTAGCCAAGGGAGCAGCCTGGGCACAGGGGCATTTGTCCTCGGCTACAATCCCCTCGTTTTTGGCTCAAACATCGCTGCCGCAGGCAATCTTGCCATCACAGCGGGCAGTCTGTTATCGCCACGGATCGGCGATTACACCATTATATCCCGCGATCTTTCAGATAGTAGATTGATCGTAATTTACGAGTTTTCAGGCTCTATTGGAGTCTCAGTACCATTATCAGCCTCTCAGCTATTCAGGATCAGTATCCCCATCCAGGGCTTTGATCTGCCCAGCGGATTCACTTTTGAAGTACCGATAATGCAAACCCAGCAGTATCAGGCGGATTACTTCAGCCAGTTTAGCCCCGTTACTGCTGCAGCAATCAACGAGATCATCCCCTCTGCTCCGGTAAGCCTTGCTATTGCCACAGCAGAGGATAGTATCGAGCTTAGCTGGGCAGCGACGCCCGGTTACATATACAACGTATATGGTTCCAGCCCGCTTGCTCCGGAATGGCAACTATTGGCAAGCGAGCTTGAGACCAATAGCTGGATCGACTATCCAGCAGCCAGTATAATGTATTATAGAGTGACGGCCAATTCCGGTCGTCAGTAAGTATTTAGGATGTTTTTTATGAGTACATTGCTTAAACCAAGTTGCCGGGATTTAGTAAGGGGACCCGTGCGCTACAATATCCGGAGGAAACAATGAAACTAAAGTATACTCTGGCTCTGCTCTTCGCTATTCTGATGATTGGGCTGTCCGGGCAGAATGCAGCTCTCTATCTGGATGGCTCTGGGGATTATGCCAGCTTCCCGAATATGCTAAATGCAGGTCTGGGCGGAGCTACAGGCTTTACCTTTGAGACCTGGATCAAGCCCGCCAGCCTAGCCAATGGCAGTCCTATAGATAGCTATCGCAATACGATCGTGGATTTCTCCATCCAAGGTGCAAATTCCGTCATAGCGATGTATCTGAGGGAGGATGGCAAGATCCGCTTTGGAGGACGCAGCCGCAATCTGGATGCTTTTCAGGATGTCGTAACTGCGACCCCGGTCGTGACGACCGATACCTGGCAACACGTTGCCGGTGTGCTCGACTTTACCAACAAAAAGATATTCCTCTATCTCGATGGAGTCCTGGTTGCTTCCAAAGAGATAGGAGTGAACTTCGCAAACAATACATTTGCCACCACTGCAGGCGGTACCAAGCTGATTGGAGCTTCCATCGGACTCAATGCCAATCACTTCTTCCATGGAGCCCTTGAAGAGACCCGCTTTTGGACTACTCCACGCACACAGCAAGAAATCCAGGCGAATATGGATTATCCTGTAAGTACGCAGCCCTACCTGCTGGCTTATTGGAAATATGACAACAATATGGAAGATAGTTCGGGCTATGGCTTTGAAGGATCTATCTTTGGCAATGCCAGCTACGGTGAGACCTTCCTGAGTGGACTCTATATCTACGTGGTTCCGGTCTATAGCGAAGTTTACGAAGACGATTATGTTGAGTTGGAGATCCACGTCCAAGGCTTTCAAGAGCCGCTCAGGGCATACGAAATCAGCCTGAGCTTTGATACAGATTATCTCCGGCTGGAAGATCCCGGCGATATCCGCCCGGGTGAGCTGCTCTCGGCACATGGACTTACCCAGCTTTTTAGCACAGGTGATGCAGGCGAATATACCGTCACAGAATCCATCCTGGGTGTCAGCAGTGGCGCAACCGGCTCCGGCAGCCTCTTTATCATCAAGCTGAAAGCTCTGCAACCCACCGATGAAGCCGGCACTCCCTTCAGCTTGGGAACTGCCATTCTGAGAGGTCCGCTTAACGAAGACGTACCTGTAGCTGATTTGCTTGGTTCGACTATTGTGATCGAAGAACGTCCCATGCAGTCTCACATCATCCCCTTACACACCGGTTGGAACCTGGTCTCAAGCTGGATCGTCCCCCAAGACAGCTCCATCGAAGCAGTCTTCGCACAGCTTATTGCCGATGGGTATTTACAAAAAGTTCAGGATGAGTACGGTCAGTTCTATCTGTATGATGCTGTTCAGGGCTGGGTCAATACAATTGGAGTCTTCCAAAACACTGAAGGTTACTACGTCAAAGTAAATGCTGATTGTTTTCTTGTAGTCACAGGGCAATTAGTTGAACTACCCCTTGTAGTAGATCTGCATGCCGGATGGAATCTAATCTCATACCCATATACCAGTCTAGTTCCTGGAATGAACATTCTGCAACCACTGATCACAGCGGATAATCTGAACAAAGTGCAAGATGAATACGCCAATTTGATCTTCAATGACAACGGTGTATGGGTAGATAATATTGGAGATTTCGAGTCGGGTGAAGGCTACAGCATATTAGTAGATACAGATACACAGATTATCTACACGGAAACCTTACCAGTATTGGGCGGGACTGCTACTTATCCTGCCAATTCCCGAGTCACGCAGTCCGATAGAAGTGATAATAATAGTATATATAGAAGGTAATGAGGAACTTATGAAAAAACACATCACCGCCATATTAATAGGGTTGTTGGCTATCGGATTGTTACAAGCTGCGCACTTTGTACCGGCATGGCATGGTCAAGCACCATACCTGGGTATGAATTTCTTGATTCGCAGTGCTTTTGTTAATGGCAGCCCCTTGGTTCCGGGCGATGAAATAGCCATCTTCGACGGAGACCTCTTAGTCGGTGCTACCGTAATGGACAAGGTCACAATCGAAGAAAATGGTCTTTCCTTCGTTACAGTGTCAATGGAGGGTGGAGACGTACCAGGGAGCGCAACTGTCGGGCACTTTGTAAAATTTAAAGTGTGGGTACAAGCTACGAACACAGAATACTCCTACCCGGAGATGTCTGTCTGGTTTGATACGATCGAAGGTGAGTATTATACAACCTTCTCAACCCAAGGGACATCTACAATAAAACGTCTGCAATACGACACGCCATCTTCGGATACAGATATTACTGTGGGTCCTAATGTCTTTGCACCGGTACCCCTAAACTATCCTGATGCCCATCTTTCGATAACCTCATTGGGGGCTTATTACTCACCAGTGCCAGTTCCTGCATATTATCCGAATTTTGTGACAACAGCCGGTGATATCAGAGTAATCTACATAGAGGAACCTCCGATAGGGGTGGGCTTTACGGGCACCGCCCCGGATGTATATAGCCAGTTCCATTGGTATATCGATCCCGGTACAACCGGGATTACAACTTATCCTGGATATCCCATAACAATCCGCATCGATACTACCAATCTTCCCGGCTTCATCGATTGTAGCGAGCTCAAGGTATATAAACGTACCATTCACGGCACGCCATTCTTTGAGGAATGCACCACCACCTGGACTGATCCCTATTTGGATGTCTCGATTACGTCCTTTAGCGAGTTCATCCTGGCTGGTCCTTCCAGTTCCACCCTGCCGGTAGAACTATCATCTTTTACTGCGACCCTTACGGTCAATAATTACGTCAGCCTCAATTGGGTCACCCAATCCGAGACAGGTGTGATTGGCTTCAAGGTCTATCGTTCGGTAGAGCAGGATCTTTCTGGCGCGGAAGTGATCTCTCCCTTGATTGAAGCTACCAATACTTCCACAGCCCAGTCATACGTCTATGTTGATACTGAGCTCAATCAGGACGGAACCTATTATTACTGGCTGGAAAATACCGATCTGGATGGTTCAAACGATTTCTACGGTCCTATAGCCGTGAATTATGCCATCACCAATGGCAACCAGAATCCGCCTGTCATCCTCTTTGATGGCATTAGCAGCATCTATCCCAATCCCTTCAATCCCACCACCAATATCAGCTTTGGCTTGAAGAGCCGGGCAGATGTCGATATCTCGATCTACAACCTGCGTGGACAGCTTGTAAAGCGCTTGCTGAGCGGAAACCGCGAGGCGGGAGTCCACAGGGCGATCTGGGATGGCACGATGGAAAGCGGTGCTGTATGCAGCAGCGGAATCTATCTGGTCAAGATGAGCCTGGGCAATCGCTCTTTCACTCAGCGCGTTATGCTGATGAAATAATCTCCCTGAATTAGCCAAAAGCCACGCCTGATAGCGTGGCTTTTTTTATATAGAGAAAACCCCGATCACAAGGACCGGGGTGTATAATATGTTATTGGATTATCTGTGCTGAGGAGCGCGGGAACGCTGCTGTTGACGGGGCTGATGATCTTCGCAATTGGGCTGGCCATCTTGCATACCTTGGTGTTGGCCTCTGCCACCATGCCTCATACCGCACTCCTGACCACCCTGCATACCGCGGTGCTGTCTCATTCCACCCTGCATCATCTGGCAATCCTGTCCACCTTGATGATTACGGCGGGATCCCATTCTGTCCTGGCGATCTCTCATTTCAAACATTCTGCGAGCCATTACCTTTTGTTCTGCATCCAGCAGGCCCATTACAGCCTGCATATGGCTGATACGGGCTTCTTCAAACTGTGTCCTTTTGCTTCCCATCTGACGTACGATGGTCTTGGCCTGGTCAAAGTTATCCTGTGCCAAGGCAGCTTTCAGATCGATTTTGAGGTTTTGGATTTCAGCGTGAAAAGTGTTTTTGGCTTGTTGAAAGCGGTTGCGAAGCTCGGTCATACGGGTTTTTTGCTCTTCATTCAAATTCATTTCAGAGCATTCGCCCATCATTTGATTCATACCGGGACGCTGACGCTGCATTCTCATCTGGTGATGCATCGGGCTATGCTGGGGAGTCATTTGGGGATTGTTTTGCTGGCTTCTCATATGAGTGCTATGATCCATCGGCGGGTTATTCTGTTCTGTTTGCTGTGCAACGAGCATCACGCTCATTGTTACCAGGGCGAGGATTGTAATAATTATCTTAGTCATCGATTCTCCTATTTTCTGTTCTTTCTATTCTGCGGCGCAAGGCTTCCGCTCTGCGTCCGAACCGTTGTTCAGCTTCCTCAGCTGTCATCTTTTTACGGGCAGCGATCAGATCGGCTCCCAGAGTTCTTTCCAGGGCAGTTTGCTCGGTAAGTGATCGCGTTAAAATCGTATTGATCCTGGCTTCATCGATGGGATCTTTGGCAAGCTCTTGCATCAGTTCCATTTTGGAACGGCGAAACTTGAGCCTTAGTTCACGAGTTGCGGCACTATCCTCAAAGCGGCTGCCATCATCTGATCTCCGGTCGGGACGACCCATCGGTCTGCCCTCGTCGCTTTTCATTCTTTCCATTCGATCAAATCTGTCCATTGGGCGGAATCTTCCTCCCGGGTGATCGACAAAGGGCGGAGGAGCAGCTTTGCTCTTCAAAAAGATCATAGAACCTACAACTGCCAGGTTGAAGGCCAAAGATATCAACAACAATATACTGGTAAGTCTTTTACTCATAAGTGACTCCGGATTTTTCCGCACTGATATCATCCAGAATGCTGTTTTCCCCAAAACTATAGAGTTCGATGGAGCTGGTGAAGCTTCTGGTTTCAGTGTTTGCTTGGCTTACTTGGGCTGAATCATCAGCTTGGGTAGCAACTATCTTGATACCCAGGAGACTGCCCAAAAAGAGGCTGGAGATGATTGCCGCAGCGGCAGGTATTTGCCTCCAAAAGTTCACAACTACGTGTTTGTGAACGAACTTAGGGGCTGAAACCTTGTCCATTATCTGCTGGTGGAGATCGCCGGGGAACTCGGGAGCAGGAAAGTCCTGCAGCATTTTGTCCAGCTTGGATTGTGCGTCCATAAAAAGCTGACATTCGGAGCATGAAGTAAGATGCAGATCAAGCCGATGCTTGTCAATCGGACGTAATTCATAGTCCAGACGGCGAATGATCAGTGATTGTGCATATGTGCATTTCATCGCTTCAACTCCTTGTCGTTATTTAGTTCCATAGCTTATACTCCTTTGCCTCCGCTTTCCTGCATTAATTTCTTCCTAAGTATCTTTTTGGCTCTCACGCATAGAGATTCCACTGCCTTGACCGTTGTACCGAGTTGCGAGGCTATTTCCTTGTAACTCAGCTTCTCAAAGTACTGCAGGTGAATCACTCCCGCCAATTTGGGAGGAAGCTCCTTCATTGCTGCGTGCAGCGCAGAATAATCCGGCTCTTCCGGCTTGACCGGAGCTGCAAGGTATTGAAAATCAGCCGGATCCTTTTCCACATAGCGTGCTTTGTTCTTGATAAAAGTGATCGATTTGTTGTAAGCGATTTTGTACATATATGCCACAGCGCTGCTCTCATCGATGCTCTCGATATGCTCAAAAAAAGCTATGAAAGCTGCCTGCGTCACATCCTGGGCATCAGTTTCATTACGTGTCAGATGCCAGATATAGTTAAAAATCCGCTTTTCATTCTTGCTGAGGAATTCCTCAAACCGCTCTCTTTTCATTAAATCTCCAGTCTCTGGTCCACCTGTCCCAAATGCCCATTTTTCTGCAAGTATTTTTTGTTCGCCTAGCCCTCAAGCCTCTCCCCGGCTTCGATTTGTGAGCTTATCACAGATTCCAGGGCGCCTGATCTCCTGGCGGGGGAAAGTGAATGGAAGGGCAGATGCTCGTTGATATGATAATCCACCAAGCCCAGAAACACATCTGATGCTCTGCTTTTTGAAAGGGCATCAAGCACGATTTGTCTGGTATCCGCCTTGTTCCAGTAGAGATTGATCACGTGTGCCAGACGATCCAGGTGTATTATCTCCTCAAAACTCATCGTATCGCTCTGCAGCACTTTGTAAGGCGCAATCTCCTCCCAAATATAACCCCTTTCCCGGGCGACCGAAAGCATCGGAGTATCGGGAAGAATCTTGAGTAATCCCAGTTGCAGCTCTGCCGGCCTGATCTCCATTAGCTGATCCAGGGAGTCTATTACCCATTGGTAGCTGTCACCCGGCAACCCTATCAGTAAATCGCAGTGCATCAATATATGAGTCTCTTCTTTTAGTTTTAACAGCTGTTCTTTGCTCTTTTGCCAATCTGTGTTGCGTCCGCTGGCCTTTAACGCCTCTGGATTGCAGGTCTGGATGCCGATTTCAAAGCGGAACCTGCCTGGTTTTACTTTCTTCAGAATTCGGATATCATCATCAGTGATCAGATCGGGATAGATCTCAAAGTGGCAGATGCAGGCATCCTCCCGATCGATCATATATTCCCAGATCCGATGCGCCAAGTCCTTGTTGATGTTGAAACTCCGATCTACAAATTTCAGGGTCTTGGGCTTGAGAGCGATCAAACTATCCAATTCACGATGGAGCTTTTCCAGATCACGCGGATTACTCGTATCAAAGCGGAATTCCCTGCGCGGATCCTGCGCCGATAGACAATAGACGCAGCCATAGGGACAGCCTCTGCCGGTCTCGTAATAGACTAATTTGCCTTCCAGATCTCTTTTATCTTCCTCACGGTAGGGGAAGGGGATTTCCTTTAAAAGATAGTTCTCTGCCTCGATGCAATCTTCGTGAATCTGAAAGCCGGATTCTGCCAGACGCTTAAAGGCAAGTTCGCCCGGGCCTTTGATCAGGGTATATCTGTGCGGCGCTTTCAGATAGGGAGCCTCAGGCCCACCAATGATGATCTTGATCCGGGGTCGTAAGCTCGCAACAGCACTCAGCAATCGCTCCAAGTATGCTCTGTTCCAGATATAAACCGAGGCACAGATGATATCGGCTTCTTTGGCGACCAGTTCATACAAAATCTCCGAGGGATCGTCCTTCAGTGTGCAATTGTATATCTCTGTCTGATACGGCATTGTCTCCAGCATTGCTCTCAGATAATAGAGCGAGAGCGAGCTGTGAGACCACGAGCTGTTGACTGCCAAAAGTAGTACTTTTTTCATAACGCATAGCTTCCGGGATAGTCCTATTCTGTCAAGAGGCTAATCCTGTGCTTGGGAACCTTACTCATTATGGTGGTCAAAGATGCTATCTGCTCGTTTCCCTATCCAATCGACACGTGTTAACTCTCTACAGGACATCCGGTTGATGGATCTTCATACAGGATTCAAGCAGGCAAGAAGCAGGGAGGATGCAGCATTCCTTTGGGAGGTCTAAAGCAGATCAAGAGCAATTCAAGAGCAAATCAAGTCGAACGTGGTTCGAGGTGATTTGCTCTTGATCTGCTGGTGATATCTGGGAGAGTAGTGTGGGGCGAATGGGATTTGATTTATTGTGGATTCTGTACTACTGGTCAAGCGCTCTGATCTGCTCACGGGTGATTTCTATGTAATAGCTAGCGTCGCAACGGGTAAAGAGATCGAGTGCTTGCTCCAGCTTGTTCCTGGCATCTGCTTTCAGGGATGTTTCCAGATCGATCATAGCGAGGTTGAACCAAGCTCTGCCGCTACCATCCAGATCGCCTACTTCTGCCAGAATTTCCAGTTGCTTATTGTAGTACTCGCGGGATAAATCCCAGTCTTTGTCCATCTTGGCGATATTGCCCAGATTTCCAAAGGTGTGCGCGATGCCTTCACGATCGTTTATCCTCTGCTGCAATAGCAGATTGGATTCGTAAGTTGCTTTTGCTTCAGCGTATTGACCACGTTTGAAGTAGTTATCGCCGATGGCATCGTAACAAAAAGACTTTCCGCTCTCATCGTGGATACGCTCCGCGATCTCAAGGGATTGACGGAAGCAAGCGAGCGCTGCATCGTGTTGATCCAGGTAGGAATGCAGCTCTCCGATATCGTAGATGATGATGGATTCCTGCATCAGATTTCCGATATGCCGCGCTACGATCAGGCTCTTTTCATAAGCTTTTTGGGCAGATTCATAGTCGCCGAGATTGCGGTGGAAGGTGCCGATATTGAGCAGGGCTTTGGAATAGCCATTGCGGTCGCCACTGCGTTCAGCAATTTCCAGGGCCTCTTGATAGAGCTTGAGTGCATCGTCCTTTTTGCCCCTCCGGAAAAGAGCATTGCCCATACCGGAGGCTGCGATGCGTTTGCCGATGGGATCGTGTAGTTTTGCCGCCAAAGCGGACTTTATTCTATAGTATTTATAGCCACTGAGATAGTCGCCCTGGTTGATGAAGGATTGAGCGATCACACCGCTGAGGCGGTTCTGTTCGTTTGGTTGATCCTTGAGCTCGTCAAAGAGCGGGAGGGCGCGTGACTGGAACTCCTCAGTTTTACCTTGTGCCGCAAGCATTTCCAGGTATTGCAGTTCCATCTGGATCTTTAGAGCTGGATCTCCGATCTGCAGGACTTTGGACGAGGCAAAATCTGCCAGCTCGGGGAAGCGGGAGCTATTGCTGTAGTACATTGCCCACAGTGCGTAGTAACGATCCCGAAGGGCTCCGGGTTGTGCCTCAAGTTCCCTCAGGGCTTCGAGTTCGACCGCGGCATTGTCATTCTCTGCCAGGCTCAGCATTATTTCTGCTATGTATAGCTTTGCGGAGATCAGCTCTGCCGCCTCGGCTGTATGTTGAGTCAGCATCTGCCAATAGAGCTTGCTAAGTTCCAGGGCTCCAATGCTATAGTAATGCTTTGCGAGGAAGAGGCTCCATTTACGGATCAGCCTATGATCTCCGGTGCGGATATAATGCGCAGCCGCAAGTTCTGTAGCCTTGGGATCATCTGAGTGAGTCTCGTAGAAAGCAGCCAAGCTCTTGTGATAAATAATCTTATCCGCGAGCAGGATGCTATTGTAAATACTATCTTTGAGGAGTGGATTACTAAAGTCATAGACAGCCTCGGGTCGCAAATCCACCTGTTCCAGAATACCATTTAAAGCAAGCTCTTCCATCAGCTTATCAGCATTCTTCATACCGAAAGCCTCGTGTAGATCGGAAGCTGTAAAGGGCACGGCATAGATGGCAGCCAGCGAGAGAACCTTTTGCAGGGGAGCAGCTTGAGCATTGTAAGTAGTGATCAGCAGGTTTTCCAGGCGATCCGGGATCAATCCGCGAGCCTTGAGCGAGTGAATCTCATTGGGCGTAATCAGATCAGTGGCAGCAGGATAGACGGCTTGGATCTGCTTGAGGATTTCTGTCAGAAATCGGGCATTGCCTTCGCTGAGAGAGTGGAGCTCTTCTTTAACTGCGTTGGTTGCGAGCGGAAGATAAGCGCTTACCAGCCACCCAGCTTCCTCGGGCAGTAGTTTGGAGAGAGTAATGCAGGAGCTATTGATGTAATCATCGCTCTGCCAGACAAAGTCCTGTTCGCAGGTAACAATCACCTTGGCAGATGAGCCTAAGTTTCTTTTGATCAGCATCTTGATCAGCTCGAGGGACTGTGGGTCGTAACCATCGATGGGATCTATGGCAAGGCAGACATCCGGCGGATAAATTGCTGCGAGGATATCAAAGAAAGTGTTACGAGCCAGCTCGTATTCTGCACGCGCTCTGGCAGGAGAGAGCTTTTCCGGGCTTAGCAGGTGAAGCTTTATCAGCTCCGGATCGTAGAAGATCTGCTTTTCATCCATCCAGGTGCAGAATTCCTCAAATTGGAGGCTTAGTTTGTCGATGCCAAGTTTACGCCGGATAGAGTGGTAAAAGAAATCCAGCCTCAGGCTGCGGGTGTAGGGATCGGAATGGAAGATCTCAAAGCTGTGTCCGCTCTTTTCAAGTTGTTTGCACAAGAGCCAGGCGAGGTAGCTTTTGCCGCTGCCGGAAGAGCCTTTGATGGTGATCAGGGCCTCGGAGGAGGATTTGATTTGCTCCAATGCGGGTTCCAGAAGGCTTTCCCTCAGGCAGAGCGGACGGCTCTCAAAGCGCTGTTCATATTGTTTCCACTGCTCTGGTAATTCCTTTACCAGCTTGTATATGGCTATTTTGTCGCGGATGCCTTTGACCTCTGTTGTGGAAAGGAAAAGCGTCTCAAACTTTAGTTTGATACGGCTCTCGATCTCACCGGACATACAGATCTGTCGGCTCTTGGCATAGCTCATCAGGCGTGCAGCGATATTGACGGCATTGCCTATGATACCATATTCCCAGCGCTTGTTAGCGCCAATTTGACCGGTGTATATATTGTTGTAATTGATTCCGATGCGAAGCTCAACCCCGGGAGCACGTATCTGCGTGATGCGGGTGGCGCAGATGAAGGCACGCTCGATGTCATCCGGATGTAGTATTGGCGCACCAAAGACCGGCAAGATCAGATAGCCTTTTTCTGTGTAGTCAATCTTGTTGATCACTCCGCCGTATCGATCGACCATTCGCTGGATCTGGCGGTAGGTGTGGTCATATTGCTCCAGCTCAAAGTAATGGGAGCTTTCGGAGATAATGCGTATGAAGATCACTGCTGCATTGCGCAGTGAGGCGGAAGGGGGAGCAGTCCCCGGAGATTGCCGTAATACTTCCGGCAAAAAGCTCCGGGCAGGGATCAGGTAGCGCTTGCGGAGAGCTGTCTCGGCAGGGATTTGATAGTCTATATCGGGAAGCTCCCGGGTGATTCCGCTGCCCATATCGGCCAGTTCGTAAGCCCGGCTAATGGTTTTGCCATCCACATAGTAATCCAGGTGATAACGCGTATCGCCCACGATGTTCAGATTAACCGGACCCCAACACAGGCTGCCGTGCAGACTGAAGCTGATGTCGTAACTTTCCCGGAAGATGCCATCCAGTTCCTCTGCCCGGGCTTCTATTTGGTTGCAGGCGAGCTCGAGGATTGCTTTGTCATTGGGTGTGATATGTGGAAAGAGGATCAGGCAGGAATCACCGCCAAATTTGAAGATCTCTCCGCCCAAAGGCTCGATGATCTGTTCTACTTCGCGGTAATGGCGGTTGATGATCTGAGTAACCAGTTCCACGCCATATCTGCCTTTTCGGCTGGCTGCTTCGGTAATCTTGGTAAAACCCTTGATATCAAGGAAGATTACGCCTGCAAAGAGCTCCCTCCGATAGGGGAGAGAGCTCTTTGAGAGGCTTTGGCAAAGCTCACGGACAGTGCGGGGGATATGTGCTGTTATTGCTCTGATCTCCTTATCCGGGGTGCAGGACGTCCATCACCGCCAATTCTGGAGTGGCTGTTGATATACTGCTCCAGCTCAGAACGGGTTCCGGCATAACCTAGGACTATGTAGAATCCCTTGTCTGCAAGTGCACCACCCTGGTGTATGAATTGAGTGAGTGGTGCTTCGGTAAGACCAAGGTAATTGAAGTAGCCATTGGGATCGTCACTGCCGTAAACTATGTAGTAGTTCACGAAGATCGGCTCACCATTGACTGTCTGATTCACAGGATTCCAGTTGATAATGATATTGCTTAGTCCCTGGATTAGCGATTGGATCACCGGAGCTTGCAGCAATTGATCTTGCACTACGATAGCTGCCTGATAGATCACTTCATCGATCAGGCTGCCTGTCTGCATCTTGAGACGCAGGCTGTAGATGCCGGGCTGGTCGAATGTATGGGTCCAGTCTCTGCTTGTGGCTTCTATTACCTGGTCGTTGTTCAGATCCCAGTTTACCACCGTAAGCTGGAGATTATCGTGTCCCCAGGATTCATTACTGAAGTGTACCGTAGTGCCGGTAGTGACAAAGCGGTAGTCACTGCTCATTGCAGCTCTGTGCAGGTATGAATAAGCTCCAATATCAGCTCGGGAGCCATCTTCGTCATTGAGCAGAGCTGGATCACCCATATCTATACAGGGGCTCTGTGAGGTGAGCAGGAAGTTATCCTGAGCCGTATCCAGGAAGGCGGGGTACTGATTGATATTACCTATTCCGGGATAGTTCATACCCGGTGAGAAGATATCGCAGTAGCTTGTTTCTATGGTGCTGCTAAAGCTAACAAAGGGTTGCTGGATAGGAGCCATAGCCCAGCCTATATTGGAATTGAAGCGGACATCAGAATTGAAAGCTACCAGCAGGGTCGGGTAGTTGTAGATCGTATTGTTCTGGATCCTGGCAAAGCTGGAATTGAGTATATCAAAAGCTCTGAAAGGCCATAGCGGGAATTGCTGGAATATATCCGGATCAAGGCTAAAGACTTGCTTTCGGATGATAGTCTGAGGATTCAGACCATTTGCCCGGATGCCTGTCCCACAGTTCTTGATGAAGTTGCGTCCCAGCTTGGTTTGGTTTCCGGTTGCTATCACTATCCCTGTAAAAGCTCCTCTGATATCACAATTCTCCAGAGTCCCGGCTACTCCGCTGCCAAGGTAGATACCAACGTTTTCCACCCTTTGTGTCTCGCTGGAATTGCGCACGCGGATATTGGTAAGTGTCGGGGTAGCAGTCTCTCTGGAGGTATTCTGAATATAGATAGACGTGGTGCATCCTCCTATAGAGTCGTTGTCCACCAGCACTCTACCCAGATTTAAGAGCTTGAGACCTACTCTCTCGCTACGTTGTGTCTCGCTGGAGTTTCGGACCCGGATATTGGTAAGAGTAGGTGTGGCAGTAGTTCGTGAATCGAGCCCGCTCTTGTCATAGAGCAGCGCCACACTGCAATTCTCCGTGATCACATCATCCACATTGGCGATCACTTGCCCAGAGAAGACCAGTCCATAATCGTCTGTGCGTTGTGTCTCGCTGGAGTTTCTTACTCTGATATTGGTGAGTGTAGGAGTGGATTCTGCACGGATACCGCTGCTTTCGATCCTGATACCAGTACCCAGATCAACAGTCTCGATCTCAGAGAGAATGATTGCAGGGATGTCTGTGATCAATAGTCCGGTCGAGGCTGTTCTCTGCGTCTCGCTGGAGTTTCTTACTCTGATATTGGTAAGCGTAGGAGTATCCCGCAAGTTTACCGGAGCAGCAGCACCGCTGTAATCAATACCGACCGTCATCCAATCGATCTCAATATCCTCCAATTCCGGCTGTACCGCTCCCCGGATCAGGATGCCGGTGGTGTTTATGCGTTGTGTTTCGCTGGAGTTTCTTACTCTGATATTGGTAAGTGTCGGCGTAGCAGTCTCACGGTCGTAGTTTTCTATCTTGATGGCAGTACCAAAGTTTTCAATCTCGGCATCTTCGATCACAGGATTGCCTCCCCCCATCACTACAATTCCTGTATAATCAGCCAGATCCCGCTGAGTCTCATTGGAATTGCGCACCCTGATATTGGTAAGGGTAGGACTGTTACGGTTTGGTCCTCCATTAATCCTGATACCTGTACGATAGTTGAAGATTCTGATATTATTCAGCTGTGAGGAGCTGTTTCCGATCTGTAAACCCTCACCATCTACAATGCTGGTCGTATCGCTGGTAGAGATCTCCAGGCCGGTGAGTTGTGGCGAAGACCCATCTATGACCAGCGGATTCTCGGCATCCAGAATATTGCAATTGAACAGATTAGCCCCACCTGAGCCGGGCCCAAAGATCATTCCACCCCAGAATCCGCCGCCTTGCGGAGGCCTAAAGCTGGCGCCTGTTGCTTGTAGTGTTCCCAACACCGGGATAGGTTCTGGAGCCAGGAAGATCACTTCCACTCCCGGATTCACGATCACCGGCTGATCCACAGGGAAGTTCAGACCTCCCATAATATTATAAGGTGACTGCTCGATTACCATCACAGGAGGCAGCACAGTAGTCGTATCAATTGCTGTACCGGTCATCGTAAACATATCCTGGATCAGGGCAGTGGCTGATTCCCCAGATTCATAGTTGCCCAGCGTAAGTCTTACGCTGTATGTTCCGGAGTTGTAAAACACATGGCTGGGATTCTGTAGATCGCTATCTGTAAGCCCGTCATTCTCAAAGTCCCAGTGCCACCAATCCGGATTACCCAGGGTATGATCAAAGAACGGCACCGTCTGACCGCAGAGATAGTAGTTTCCGTTATCAGTGCTAAAACTCACGGTAAAGTGCTCCAGCACCGTAATGGTAAAAGTACCGGTTGCCACGGCTCTGCCAACGTGATCACTGAAGGTGATGTTAATTGTTGCTGAGCCAAACAGATCTGGTGTATAGTGGTATGTAGCAGTCAGATGCCCTGGCCAGCCGGGATTGTAATCCACAATCAGATCATAATTAATTGGCGCAACCTGCACCATATTCATACTCAACTCGCTATCCGGATTATCCGGATCTTCCACATACTGGCTAAAGTCTATGGTATAGTGCGAATTGCGAATAAAGTAGAAATTGGCAGGGAGATTGAGGATGGGAGCATCATTCACAGGCAAAACCGTTACGGCATAGGTCTTGCTGACCATCGAGCCAAAGGGATCCATCGCTGTGATTGAAATATTCTCCGTGCCGTACCAATTAGGAGCCGGCGAGAGCACACAAGTCCACGGAAGGACTATCTGAGCGCTGATATGCTGGCTGTTTTCCGCCAAATAAGTAAGAGTGTCATTGTCCGGATCGCTAAAGACATAGCGCAACATCAGGCTGTAATTGTTATCCTCATTAAAGCTGAGTGTAGTTGCCGGATCTATCACCACCGGTGCATCATTGGTTACAGTAATATAATCGTATTTGGTGAGCTTATTGGAATTGCCCGTATTGGTCAGCACGGTAAGCGATACGCTATATTCGCCGGGGGTATTGTATGTGAAAAGTGGATTCTGGAGCATACTATCGGTAAATCCATCTCCATTCATATCCCAAGACCACTGGCTTACATAGCTCAGCGTATCGCCCGGGGCAAAACGAGTCTGATCTGTGAACTGGATCTCATCTCCGGAGTGTACTGTCGTAGAACTTGCAGTAAAGAAAGCCCTTACTGGGATGTAAGTAACCACCAGATCGACATTCCAATACAAATCTGCCACGCCAATCTGATTAGTGCTGATTCTCACGTCACAGCCATAGCTTCCCGGAAGCAAGTCCTGAGTACTCAAATGCATCGGGATAATCATAGAATCACCAACTGCAAGGGTTTGCATTCCAACGCTTTTGCCTCCGATCAAATCCGACCAGCCAAACCATATCCAATCCGGTAATTCACTATCGATGATATCGAAAGTAAGCTCCGCATCTCCCCGGTTGCTAAAGCTGATGCCTTCCTCATAGTAATCCAGCTCCGGCATACTGTGCCAATATATATCCGGATTGACGCCAAGGACAGGTCCTGTGGGTGGAGCTTCACAGATTCCATTCAGAGGGATGTAGTGGTAATTGTAATTGAAATCCATTACAGTCAGGGTGCCATCATAGTTCCCCGGGCCGGGAGGAGAAAAGATTACATCAAAGGTTACGGGCGTATCATAGACCGCAAAGGGCTCGGGAGGATCAGCATAATAGGAAAATGCCGAGCCGGACACCCAAATATTCATAACGCCGTTCGTATAGGTAAATGGATCTGTATTTGTAACGACTACAGGGATTTGAGTGTTGATACCTGTGGCAACAGTGCCAAAATTTATTGGGTTGGGGCTTATAACAAGACTTTGACTCCACAAATAGAACGGAATGACCACCATCAAAGCTATAAAGAAAAAGGATATTCTGTGAGACATAATTACCTCCTCTCTGCTATCCTCTTTTGCAATTCTGCTATATTCAACTCCTTGTAAACAAAGCATCGTTTTATTTGTTTACGACTCTATCCTGATCGTGGATATTTGGATGTCAAGTGAATTTGCAATTGACAAATATCCTATCTGATCTGAACATTCACTTTGTCTTTTCGAGGCGATTCTCAGGAATCAGCAATAAGATTGTCAGAGGACGTAAATGAATCGTAATCCTTTGCGGAATATAGTCACTGCAAAAGAGCAGACTGCTCTGTTATACCTGTCTTTTATCCTGCTTTTGGGGCTGGGATTACAGCTATTTGCGTGGACCCCAAGTATCCGGGACAATGATCTGGCAATGGCGGACAGCTTGCGGGCGGCTACAGAATCCGATCTACAGATCAAAATCGATATACGCACAGCTCCCAAAGCTGAATTGATCCTGCTTCCCGGCATAGGCGAAACTCGTGCCGATGCTATAATTGCCCACCGTACCGCGCATCCCTTTAGCTCCGTGAATCAGATAATGGATGTAAAAGGTATAGGACTAAAGACTTATCAAAATATGCTGTCTATGCTGGTGCTCTTTGGAGATAGCACTCCGCCCCCGGAAGCATCCCCTGGGTCACGTTCTGCACGACGGACCGTGGAGCGTCCGGCAGCCTTCACGGGCATCGTAAATATCAATACAGCCAGCCTCGAAATGCTCTGTTCATTGGATGGTATTGGAGAGGTAAAAGCTCGTGCTATAATAGATTACAGATCAGAGAATGGACCCTTTGCCACCGTCGATGAAATAACCAATGTACGTGGAATCGGAGCCCGTACCCTGGAGAAGAATCGAGCACGTTTAACTGTTGAATAATCTCAACGATACTCGAGTTTAGCCAAAAATTTTCCGGAAATTGGGCTGCCGTTAGGTGGTGTTTCATCAATTCTCTCTGCAGATTTTCGTACGAAGTCACAGCAAGCTTGAATACAATCTACAGCATATCAAGTGGAGATCAAGAGCAAATCAAGTCGAACGTGGTTCGAGGTGATTTCGACTTGAATTGCTGGTGATATGCTGATGAACTGTGGGATGAATGCCAGGGGAAACCAGGAGTAAAGTAGTTTTTTACCACAGGGAGAGCGCTTGGCGCAGTGGGGGAAGTGGTGTATTGATGGTGTGATGGAGTGATGGTGTGGGAGCGCCATCTTGTCGCTCTGATTGACTGTGCGTCAGGATGACGCACCCACACTTATTGCTCGGAGTGATGGAGTGATGGCGTGGGAGCGACATCTTGTCGCTCGGAATGACTGTGCGTCAGGATGACGCACCCACACTTATTGCTCGGAGTGCAACCACTGATAACCAGGTATGATGCGCCCGGATTTCGTTTTAACTCAAACAAATGCCGTTGATAGTTATGAATCAGAGCCAGATGGTGCAGGCATTTGTCTGAGTCAAAACAGAGGGTGCGCGAAGCGCTGTAAAGGGTATCAGATCACCACCACCAGTCATCATCGTCCCAATCATCGTCATCATCGCTGGGCTTGCTGCTCACTTCCCCTTCGGTAGCTACAAAGTAGATCAGGAAAGCATTGCCGGTGGAGCTGTAGTTTCTGTACTTATAGGCATAATAATTGTCTTCGCTGAGGGTTGCCGTGATCAGGGCAGTATCATCTGTGGAGGAATCCGCTGCAATCTCTCCGGCATCACTGGCATACCAATCCACATCCGCTTCTTCGCGGCTGGTCTGTCGTGTAACTTTGATATCGACATCAGTGCTGTTGTTGCTGCCCACTGCGCCAATTTTGACGGTGTATTCACCGGGCAGGGAGAGGCCATAAACGCAGCCATTCTCACCGGAAGCAACCAAACCTCCGCTAAAGGCAATCGTATTTGGCACAAAGTGATAGCTATTACTGCTGTCAGATTCCTTGCCAAAGGTGATCAGCTTGTTCATAGCCTGGCTAAAGAGCTCGGTATGGTTGTTTGTGCGAGTACCGGGGCTCATCAATCCGCAGATCAGGAAAGTTGCCTCATAGCTGCTGTAATTGATTGCTTCTATGCGATATACGCCATTACTGGCTGGAGTGAAAGTGAGGAAAGAGGTGTCATCAGTGGAGGTGTCGGATTCTACCATGACATCGTCTTCATCGTAAACTTTGAGATCCAAATCATAAGCTTCATCATCGCCAAACAGGAAGATCTTGTAGGCCTTGCCGCTTACCAGATCGTAACTCATCGAGAGTGATTCGTCCTCATCAATCAAGCCGCCAAAGATGGCTGCATGTTGGTCAAATTGGTACTTTTCACCGCTAAGGGTGCGCACGTGTTCGATAGCTTTCTGTGCAACAGGATTGAGATTATCAAAAACCGATGCTCCTAGGCTGAGCACAGTCAAGAGCAAAATAATAGATAAAACTGCGAGTTTCATAGGAATCTCCTTATAGCTTATTTCGGATTACTCTACTATGGATGCATACCATATTGATAGGTAATCACTACAATACAATAAACTGCTATTATTCCGATGCCAAATCCAATTTGCTTGGGGACTGCCTTGTAAGCTATCGTAACTGGTGAAATTTTTACACAGGCAATTGTATCGCTGGGTGATACTAACTATAGCCACAAAAGAAACAGGCGATCCGGAGACCGCCTGAGATAGGGTGTAACAAGAGTTTTGTATTATTAGTCTTCGGTTACGATAAAATAGACTACAAAGGCATCGCCTTCGGAAGCGTAATTGCGAAACTTGACTGCGTAAGAATCGTCCGGGGTGACCTCGCCCTGGGCAAGGGCTGTATCATCGATGGAGCTGTCCGCGCAGACCTCTTCGTCGTCATCGGCATACCAATCGGTATCGACTTCACCACGGCTTTCCTGGCGGGTCATCTTGATATCGACATCAGTTGCATTATCACTGCCGACAGCAGCGACATAGACGGTTGCTTCCACAGGGAAGCTGAGGTCATAAACGCAGCCGCTCTCTTCCTCGGCAATCACACCACCGCTGAAAGTGATGGTATCCACATAGAAATCGATGTCTTCATCTTCATCGAGTTCCAGGCCGAAATTGATCATCTTGGTGAAGGCTTGGCTAAAGAGTTCGCCATCGTTGTTGGATTTATTGCCGGGAGCCATAATTCCGCAGAGCAGGAAGACATTGGCTTCGGATTCATAGTTGATGGCTTCGACGCGGTAGATGCCATCCTGATCGGGAGTGAAATCCAGATAGGCGGTCTCACCCACTGAAACATCGGATGCTAGTTCGGTGTCGTCTTCATCATAGATCTTGATATCCAGATCGACAGCATCTTCATCGCCAAAGACAAACAACTTGTAAGTGCGTCCTTCCTGAAGATTGTAAGTCATTGAGATATTATTGTCTTCTGAGACCAGTCCGCCGAAAATGGCAGCGTGGTGCTCAAATACATAGTTTTGATTGTTTGATAGATTGCGGGCATATTCGCCGGCGCTGGTGCTGATCGGAGCGAAATAATCGAATAAAGAAGCTCCGCAGCTTGCTATCGCCAAGAGAATCACCAGTGTGATAACTGATCCTTTCATAATTTCTCCTTGCATTGCTTGGATTAAATCTCGATTTAGCATACATTTACCGAGACTAATCCTATTTGTGATAGCATATCGCCTGCACTTGATCATTAGTCAAGTTATATTGCGGAAATTTTGCAGAAATCTACGAATTTGGGAGCTTAGTTTTTTCCACAAGGGGGAGATTCGTCTTTTAGATTGACAAAATTGCCTCTGGTGAATTGGGTGATTGAAGAGAAAAACTATAGTGAAAAGGGAGTTTCGTATGGAATCCGATGTCCTTAGCTACTTTATCCGCCTTGTCAAGATCGATAGTGAATCGAGAAATGAACGAGCCATCGCAGACGCGCTGATCCAAGACTTAATAGAGCTTGGCGCAGAGGTCACCGAAGATCGTTGCTGCGAAAGCACTACCGGCAATGCCGGAAACCTGATTGCCCGTATCCCGGGCAGTGTGGACAAAGCCCCTATCCTCTTCTGCGCACATATAGATACAGTTGTGCCGGGAGTGGGGGTAAAACCTCAGATTGTAGATGGCAAGGTCGTTACAGATGGCACAACGGTCCTGGGCGGGGACGATAAGAGCGGAGTGGCGGAAATCATTATGGGCATCAAGGCTTTGAAAGATCAGGGCATCGATCATGCACCTCTGGAGATTCTCTTTACAGTATCCGAAGAAGTAGGTTTACTGGGGGCAAAGTGCTTTGACAAGAGCGGCTTGAAGGCTGCTTTTGGTTATGCATTTGATACCCAGAACATTGGAGATCTGGTGCTGGGAGCACCTTCGCAGAATTCTTTTGAACTGATTATCAAAGGAAAGGAAGCTCACGCGGGAGTCGAGCCTGAAAAGGGCATCAATGCGATCCGGGTGGCATCAGAAGCCATCGCTGCAATGCCACTGGGCAGGATAGATTTTGAGACTACTGCCAATGTCGGCACGATCTCCGGTGGTATGGCGACCAATATTGTGCCCAATAAAGTAGTGATCCACGGTGAAGCGCGCAGCCATAGCCAGGCGAAACTGGATCAGGTTTGCTCTGATATTCGCAAGGCAGTAGAAACGGCAGTTGCAAAGCATCACAACGATCATTCGGCTGCCAGCTTTGAGCTGGAGATTGAAGCCGAATACAAGGCGTTTAGATTGAGCGAGGATGCCGAACCAGTGATACTTGCAAAACAAGCGCTCACAAGCATCGGAATCGAGCCTAAAACAGCAGTCGGTGGTGGAGGTAGCGATGCCAATATCATCAATGCGGCAGGCGTTCCGATGATCATTGTTGGCACGGGTATGATGCGCTATCACACGGTAAACGAGTATATCACGATCAAGGATCTCGAAGATGGCACAGCCTTTGTAAGCAAACTTATCCAGCTCTATTCGGAAGCAAAATGACACGGCTTGCATTGATCGGCTATGGCAAGATGGGCAAGATGATCGAGAGTATGGCTGCTACGATGGATTGCGCTGTTGTCTCCATCATCGATCCTAATCATCCGGGAGCACATCCAGTGATCGATGCTGCATCCGTTGCCGATGCCGATGTCTGTATAGATTTTAGCCACCCCTCAGTTGTGATGGACAATATCAAAGCTTTGCTGGAACTTAAAAAGAACATAGTAGTCGGCACGACTGGCTGGAATCAGCATCTGGATGGAGTCCGGGAAATGGTGGATCAAACCGGAACAGGTTTCCTTTGGGGAGCAAATTTCTCCCTCGGGATGAATCTTTTTGGCAGGGTCGTGGAATATGCCGCGGAACTCATTGATCGCTTTGAATCTTATGATAGCTATGGCTTTGAGATGCATCACAGGCAAAAAGCGGATAGTCCCTCGGGCACTGCTATCGAGCTGGCTCAGAGAGTGCTGAAGCATTCATCGCGCAAGGATACGGCTGTCTATGACAAGCTGGATAGGCGTCCTGAACAGAATGAACTGCATTTTGCCAGCATCCGGGGAGGTTTTGTCCCGGGGACACATACAATAGGTTTTGATAGTGAAGCCGATACGATTGAGCTGGTGCATAGGATACGCTCGCGCAGTGCTCTGGCATCAGGGGCCATTATGGCAGCCAGATGGATCAACGGTAAAAGAGGCTTTTATACCTTTAGCGAGATGATCTCAGAGATAATATGCTGATAGATTTTATCAAGATGCAGGCTCAGGGCAATGACTTCCTGATACTGGATCAACTAGCAGAGCAACAGACTATGGATTATTCAGCTCTGGCTGTAGCCATCTGCAAACCGCACACTGGTTTTGGAGCGGATGGGCTGGTGCTCCTGCAGCAATCGGCTACAGATCTGTGCAAGATGGTGATCTACAACAACGATGGCTCTCGGGCTGCAATGTGCGGCTCTGCCCTGAGGTGTCTCACCAAGCTGGCTTATGATAAGTATCACCTTGAGCAGTTTAGCATTGAGACTGATTCCGGTTCTAAGTCAGTACAGGTTTGTCAGGCAGGGGATGACTTGCTGATCACTGTAAATCTTGGCAAGCCTGAGCTCCTGGAATCCACGAAGCAAGTCGGGCAGATCACTGGTAGCTTGGTGGATGTGGGCAATCTGCACTATGTGATCTATCAGGATAGCATAGAGGACGATCCTCACCTCAAATGGGGTAGTTGGCTGGAACATCACGAAACCTTTGCTGAAAGTGTCAATGTGCACTTTGTGCAGCTCATTGCCAAGAACAGGATCAGGATCAAGATCTGGGAGAATGCGGTAGGTCCGACCCTTGCTTGCGGCACGGGTGCGACTGCCTGCGTGCTGACAGGGATCACTCTGCACGGGCTGGACGACGTAGTAACAGTCGAGATGCCCGGTGGAGAAGTTACCATCACTCTGCTAAAGGACGATGGGCAATTCCTGCTTACTGGTCCGGTCGAAACTACAGGTAGTGGAACTTATCAATGGAAAATCTAGCAAAATACTTTGAAGAGCTGAGAATCAAGCGTGATCTGCCTTACGGCAAGATCTGGGAAGACCTGCGTTTGCCTCAGGACAAGATAAAGCTGATCGAGAGCGGTGACTTTGAAGCTCTGGGTGAATACGGTATCCGCAAGGCGATGGTCTATAACTATGCCCGCTATCTGGAAGCTGACCTCACAGCAGTGATGGATGAATTTAACCGGCTCTATCCTCCTACGAGTGCTTTACCACCCACTACAATCAGCCATTCCCAGGAAAAACGCATAATGCTCTCGACAAACTTTCTGTGGATGATCGGCATCCTGGTGATAGTCGTAATCCTCGGCTCCATCATACTATATGCTTCAAAGAGAGGCTTTCTCGAAGCTCCCGACTTGTTTAGCAAAGCCAAAGCCGATAGTAGCAAAGCAGTCGCGACCGAGCCTGTAAAAGTAGAACCGGCAGTTCCGGATAGTGAGCGTGTGCGTATGCTGGAGCTTACCCGGATGATGCAGCCCAAACCTCTCGAAGAACCAGAAAAGAAAGACAGCACCAGCCAGCAGCCCAGCCTGGACAATACAGATTATATGGGCAAGTTCCTCGGCAAGAACCCGATGAACGTACAGATACACTAAATTAAAGGGAATAAATGAAACAAGAGCTAATTCGTAACTTCTGCATTATTGCGCACATAGACCACGGCAAGTCCACTCTGGCAGATCGTTTTCTGGAAGAAACCCACGTAATAGACGTCAACCAGGCCACTGCACAGATACTGGATTCAATGGATCTCGAGCGTGAAAAGGGTATTACTATCAAATCTCACGCGATCAGGATGATCCACAACTACAAGGGACAGGACTACATCCTCAATCTGATTGACACACCCGGTCACGTGGATTTCTCCTATGAAGTCTCCCGCGCGCTTGCTTCCTGCGAAGGGGCTATCCTTCTGGTGGACGCTTCGCAAGGCATTGAAGCCCAGACTATGAGCAATCTCTATCTGGCTATGGAAAACAACCTCGAAATCCTGCCTGTGATGAACAAGATCGATCTGCCCAAAGCGGATGTGGAAGGCACAGAGCACGATCTGATGGATATTATCGGCTGTGCTTCCTCGGATATCCTGAGAGTCAGTGCCAAGACCGGTCTCGGTGTCAAAGAACTGCTCGACGCTGTGATAGACTATCTTCCTGCACCCGAGGGAAGTACCGAAGCCCCGCCTCAAGCTCTGATCTTTGATTCCTATTTTGATATGTACCGTGGTGTCGTAATCCTGGTCAGGCTCTTCCATGGCAGCCTTAACAAGGGAGATCGTATCCGGCTAATGTCCAATGGCAGAGAATACGATATCGAAGAGATAGGCTATCTGGGTATCAAGTTCCAGGCTCAGAGCGGACTCAAGACCGGTGAAGCCGGCTATATTATTGCCAATATCAAAGAGGTAGCCGATGCCCGCGTTGGTGATACCATAACGCTCGCCAAAGGCGGCTGCAAAGAAGCTCTGCCGGGCTTCCAAGAGCCCAAGCCGATGGTCTATAGCGGTATCTTCCCGATCAATGGTGAAGACTATGAAAACCTGGTCGATTCAATTGCCAAGCTCAAGCTTAATGACGCCTCATTGGTCTATGAAAAGGAGAGTTCGCTGGCTTTGGGCTATGGGTTCCGCTGCGGTTTTCTCGGGATGCTGCATCTGGAGATAGTCAAAGAGCGCCTCTTTCGCGAATACAATATCCCAATTATTGCTACCACTCCCAGCGTTCGCTTTTTGATCAAGCTCAAAGACGGACGCGAGATCGTCGTGTACAACCCCATCGATTTCCCTGATCCCAATCATATAGACTATGTGATGGAGCCCGTGATGCTTACCGAGATCATCGTTCCTACGGACTACATCGGCAACATAATGAAGCTGGCTCAGGAACGCCGGGGCATCCAAAAGAACATTCAATATATCGATGAGAAGCGTGTAGCCTTGCACTATGAACTCCCCCTGATTGAGATCATCTTTGATTTTTATGACAAGCTAAAGACCGTTAGCCGCGGCTATGCCTCGCTTGACTACCATTTCCTGGAGAACAGAGTCTCAAACGTGGTCAAAGTCGATATTCTGATCAATGGCGAGAAGGTCGATGCGATGAGCTTCATCTGCCATTCGGACAAATCCCACAATTGGGGCAAGAGCGTTACCCAGACCCTTTCCGAGGTCATCCCGCGCCATATGTTCAAGATTGCTCTCCAAGCCTCGATCGGAGCCAAGATTATTGCCCGTTCCACCATCAATGCGATGCGCAAAGACGTCTTGGCAAAGTGTTATGGCGGTGACGTCTCACGTAAACGCAAGCTTCTGGACAAGCAGAAAGAAGGCAAAAAGAAGATGAAGGAAATCGGTAATGTCACCGTTCCGCAAGAGGCCTTCCTGGCTGTGTTGAAGGCGGATAGGGAATAGCTCCCGATGCGTCTCAGCATTATCATTTTACTGCTCACCGTGGTTTCGTCGCTGGTGGGCAGTTTTGTTTTGCAGGACTTTTCCTGCGAATTGCCTCCTGATCTCGATATCCCCTCCGAGCTTCTGCTCCGGGCAGCGGCTATCAGGCCGGGTATGGCTCTGGAGGCGCAGGATATTCCCCGCATCACCGAGAGCCTGCAAAGCTATTTCCATAGCCTTGGCGATTACTATGTGGCAATAGCTGCTCCCCAGATCGAGCCTTTGGGAGAAAACCGCATTGCCCTGCGTTACAGAGTTTCCCGTCTGGCAGATGCAGCCAATACCCTCTTGCGTTTTGAAGGACTGCGCTATTTCAGCGAAAGCAGAATCAGGGAGCTGCTTTTTCTGCAAGCAGATAGCTCCGTGGGATTGAGCTCTGTGGATGGCATCATCAGCCGGATCGTCTCAATTTACAATTCCCGTGGCTATCTCTTTGCAGCGGTAGCACTGGATTCACTCGTGCTGGATGAAGAACGTAAGCTCACAGCCGTATTGCGTATAGATGAGGGATCTCCCTTCCGCCTGCGGGAGATCGTCTGCGAGGGCAATCTTTACTCCAGGGATCAGACCTTGATCCGTCTATCCGGTCTCAGTGGAATCGCTACCATCACGCCCCAAATCCTTGCGGAAGCGGAGGAACGCATCCTCGTGAAGAGCTATATTCAGGATTGCAGCATTATCCCTCTGGATAGTTCCAGCCTCTTGATTCGCATCAGAGAGGGCAAGATGAGTTATCTGGAAGGCGTTGCCGGGCTTAGCCGCAGTGGAGGCAGCACCAAACTCAATGGTCTGATCAATCTGCGGTTCCTCAATCTCTGGGGTACCGACCGCGCTATCAGCCTCTATTGGAAAGGATTGCCAGAGGGCAGCAGCGATCTCAGGCTTGCCTATCATGAGTCGGGGTTTAACCGCTATCCAGTGGCTGCGGATCTCGCGCTCAGCCGCAGCAGCCAGGACAGCACCTGGGTAAAAAGCCGCGTTTCCACAGATATCTACTATTACAATCAGTATCACCGCCTCGGTATGGAACTGCTCTTCGATGAGATCAGCCCCGGCTCTCGCCGTCCAATCCAGATCCAGCGTGATTCAAACCGCAGCCTTGGCGCATTTTGGGCTTATCAAAAGCTGGATAATCTGCGCAATCCATCCACCGGAATGGAGACAAATCTGCGCTATCGTATCTTTCTGGGTGCGGATGCAGACGAGCCTGCCAGCGCTTTGGAAGCCGATACCGGTAATTACCTGAGGCTCACAAACCGATGGGTGCTGGCTCTGGGGATTCATCTCAAAAGCTTTGATAAGCGAAGCTCTGAGGCTTATAACCAATTCTCTATGGGTGGCTATAAATCTCTGCGCGGTTACCGTGAGGATGCCTTCCGAAGCTGGCGTTTGGCGTGGCTAAATGCTGAATTGCGTTATCGCCTGGGTGCGGAATCTCGCCTCTATGCCTTTTTTGACCAGGCAGCCATTATCAATAGCGCTGAAGAGCTGCAAACTGATTTGTTTGCAATTGGATTGGGCATCAAACTGCGCAGCAGGATAGGAATTTTGAGCCTGGAGTATGCTTTAGGCAACAGAGATAAAGGACTGTGGGACTTTGGTTTGGGTGTTATTCACCTCGGCTTGGACGCAGCTTTCTAAAAAAAAAGCTTGCCAAATAAATCGTATCCTATATTTGTAGCCATAATTAAGCCAGTACATAGTTGTGAGTAAGGACTGTGTGACCATTTGACAAGGCTTTCGAGCTCTTCGAAGATGGTCAAACGAACAACAACTACCGCCGGGTTTTCCGGCAAACAAAACAGAACTAAAAAAACCATGACCCAAAAAAATAAGGGATTTCACTTATGGAGGAATCAAAAATGAAAAAAGTTCTTTTAATTAGCCTTCTCGCTATGATGCTCATCAGCATGTTCGTCCTTGCCGCTTGCGGTACCAAGGAAGAAGTGGTCGAAGAGCCTACAATGGAAGAGCCCGTTGTTGACACCAATGTTGTCGTCGACACTATGGCTGCTCCCGCTGCTCCCACCACCACTCCCTGATAGACGAAAGCTGTTTATCTAATAGCGCAGTCCTTAAAAAAACGGGTGTCCACGGATGCCCGTTTTTTTTTACTCTCGATTATTCGGACTCAAATCGGTATGGACAGAATGGACGGTATGGATAGTATGGACAGCCATTGGTATAGTTCTTTGCGCGACCGCGCTACCTCACCTCTCCGAGCAATAAATGTGGGTGCGTCATCCTGACGCACATTCATTCCGAGCGACAAGATGTCGCTCCCACACCATCACTCCATCACACCATCAATACACCACTTCCCCCACTGCGCCCAGCGCTCTCTCTGTAGTAAAATAATCTCCTTTACTCCTTGTTTCCACGGCATTCATCCCACAGGTCATCAGCATATCACCAGCAATTCAAGTCGAAATCACCTCGAACCACGTTCGACTTGATTTGCTCTTGATCTCCACTTGATATGCTGTAGATCAAAGAAATGCAGGGTGGCACCGGCAGCTCAATATGCGATAGTAGCGATAGCACATTATGCTTGACTCGAATGGCGGATAGCAAGACATTGCAATAGCATCCGATCTTGATAAAGATCCGGAAAGCCAGGTATGATCAGGGAGAAATAGATGAAGAACCGTTTTAAGATATACCAGATCCTTTCAGCCCTTACTTTTGGTGGCTGCATAGTGCTTTTTGGCGTTGCAGTAGCAATGTCGGGAGGCTTTGAGCCACCTATCTTTGTGCTCTTTGCTCTCGCCGGATTTGCCATTGCCGGCATCCTTGCCAATCTGCTGATCGAGCAAGCCAGAGACATCCGGAGAATGTCCGAAGACCTCCGCTCTGTGCTCGAGCTGCTAAAACGAGATCAAAAGGATGTTTAGAGCCTCATATTTCTGTAAATAATGTGAGGAAAATCCACAATAGTTTTTAGGAGAACCGGCTAAGCGGCAATCGGATTGCGCCGGATATCAGCTATACCAGGCTGAATAGCTCGGGTGGTATTTAGGGACTGGGATAGTTTTACTTGACCTATTTTGCCACTGCTTGTAACTTGATTCTTCAAAACCGAAAGCATTGCAAGCTTACAAGGAGATGATCTTGGATCTGAAAGAAGGCGCAATTATCAGGGACTACAAGGTGATATCGCTACTCGGTGAAGGCGGTATGGGCAAGGTATGGTTAGTTGAGGATACGATGCTGGGGCGTAAGCTTGCCCTCAAAGTCTTATCCCCACAAATGGCGATGGACAATTCACTGGTGGAACGCTTTACTCAGGAAGCCAGAATACAGCAGAAACTCAAACACGACAACATCGTAAGTCTGATCGCTTTCTTCCAGGAGGCAGGTACTTATTATATTGCGATGGAGTATGCACCAGGCATTAGCCTGAAACAATTGATCGGTCGCACCGGCCCCATCACCTCGGAGCGTGCTGTTCCGATGATGCTGCAGATACTGAGCGCTCTGGCATACACACACTCGCTGGGTATCATCCACCGCGACATCAAGCCCAGCAACATTATGATCGATCCTGATAATCAAGATCACGTGATGATAATGGATTTTGGCATCGCCAAAGCTGTGCAGGATTATGGAAAAACACATACAGGCAGTCAGATCGGCACGGTTTACTATATGAGCCCGGAGCAGGTGAAAGATTCCAAGCGCGTAGATCATCGCACCGATATCTTTAGCGCTGGCATCACTTTCTACGAGATACTGACCGGACGTGTGCCCTACGATACCGGTACAGACAGCTCGTTTGCGATTCAGACGGCAATTGTTAACGAGCCCCTGCCGGATCCGAGACAGATATATAAGTTCATTCCGGACTATCTGGTGCAGATGCTACAAAAGATGTGTGCCAAGGATCCAGCACTGAGGTATTCTGACTGCCAGTCTATTAGCCAAAAAATAACCCAACCTACACATGTAGATAACACTCGTATTTCTTCACCAATGCGGACTAACGACACTATTGAAGCTCTTTATAATACAGATAAGAAATCTCCAGATATAGTTTTTTATGTACTGGTAGTTTTGTTTATATTTTTAGTCATAGTCGTTAGTATAACCATAGGAACATCATAAAAGATAAGATAGAGGTAACATGCAAGAGATAAAACTAACCCGGGATTTCATCCAAAAGCTGCCCAAGACGGATCTGCACGTCCATTTGGATGGATCAGTCCGCATCAGCAGCATCATCGAAATGGCAAAAGAACAGGGCGTCAAGCTGCCCACGACCAATCCGGAAGAGCTACACAAGCTGATCGTTTGCGGCGAGCATACCACCAGTCTGGAAGACTATCTGCGCGGCTTCCACATCGTTAATCTGGTCTTGCAGACCAAAGAAGGCCTGCGTCGGGCGGCTTATGAACTGGCGGAAGATGCGGCAGCAGAAAACGTGCGCTATATGGAAGTGCGCTATTCTCCCATCCTCCACACAGCCAAGGGCTTGAAGCTCACCGAAATCAGCCAGGCTGTGATCGATGGTCTGAAGCACGCCGAGCGGGATTTCCCGATCAAGACTGGCGTCATCATCTGTGGTATCCGCAATATGGATCCCACCACATCTTTGAAGCTGGCAGAGCTGGCTATTGCCTTTAAAAACAAGGGTGTGATCGGCTTTGACCTGGCTGGCGGTGAATACAATCACCCTGCCAAAGATCACAAGGAAGCCTTTGATCTGGCGCTGAAAAACAACCTGAATATCACTATTCACGCCGGGGAAGCCTATGGCCCGGAGAGTATCCACCAAGCTCTGCACTACTGCGGAACTCACCGCATCGGGCACGGTACACGTCTGGTCGAAGACGGAGATCTTTTGAACTATGTAAATGACCATCGCATCCCGCTGGAGATCTGTATCAAGAGTAATTTCCACACCAAAGCAGTGCAGGATATACGTAGCCATCCGATTGATTTCTATATAGATTACGGCCTTCGCGTGACCATTAATACCGATAACCGTATCATCAGCGATACGACTGTAACCGATGAGTATATGCTGGCTATTCACGAGCTGGGACTCAGCTATCCCACGATCAAAAACGTGATCCTCAATGGCTTTAAGAGTGCCTTTATCCCTTACAAAGAGCGAGCCCGATTGGTTAATGAAGTGCTGCGAGAATTTGATGAAATCGAGGAAGCGGAGCTCAAGACGGTCGTAAAAGTAAAAGAGAATCTCTAAGGCGGAACATTAAGTGAAGATATTGATCCAGAATGCTTTGGGCGAATCTGTCAGTTTGCTCAGGAATCTGCAGAATCATCCCGAAGATCTGCATACGATCGAGGCTGTGATCAGGCTTTTAACGCGCTGCTTCGATCAAAAAGGCAAGGTCGTGATCTTTGGCAATGGTGGCTCGATGGCGGATGCTATGCATTTTGCCGAGGAACTCACCGGGCGCTTTAATCAAAATCGCCAGGCTTTGCCGGCAATAGCGCTCAGCGATCCGGCCTTTCTCACTTGCACAGCCAATGATTTTGGCTATGAAGAGGTCTTTGCCAGGGGCGTAGAAGCCTATGTGAATCAAGGCGACCTGGTGATTGGACTCTCGACCAGCGGGAACAGCGAGAATGTGTTTAGAGCGCTCAGCAAGGCTCAGTCTGCCGGAGCTTTTACCTTTTGCCTATTGGGCAAGGATGGCGGCAAGCTAAGGGGCTTTTGTGATTATGAGATAGTTGTGCCCTCTCAGGATACTGCCCGCATTCAGGAGATACATATGCTTGTCCTGCATGTAATTATCGCAGGGGTAGAAAAGCTGCTTTTGGAAGGCTAAAGCTCGGCTCTGTAGTTTCTTATTAGAGAAGAATGGGAGTTTAGATGGCGAAGAACGAGCGTGGATTCCACGAGTTTATGCCCCAGGACGTTTGGAAATGGAAGCTGATCGAGAGTAAGCTCGAAGAGCTGATGTCGCTCTATGATTATCAGGAAATCAGGCTTGCTATCCTGCAGGATCACAAGGTTTTGCACGATGGCATCACTGCTCTGATGGAGGATCGGGAAGCCCTGAAGGTGGAGGAACACGTCCTTAGCCTGAGTGGACCGGATGATGATATCAGCCTCTTGAGTCTCAGGCCGGAAGGCACGATCAGCGTATTGCATCACACTGCCAGAATGATCCGTCAGGGCGAGAATTACCGTTTCTACTACCACGGCCCGATGTTTCGGAAGTCTCAGGATCTTTTGCCGATGGAGTTTTACCAGCTTGGTGTAGAGTTTTTGGGCAGTGAAAGCATCCTCAGCGAGAATGAGGTGATCTGCTTGGGAATGAAGATTTGCCGGGAGCTGGGGCTTTCGGATGTGAGCCTGGAGATCAACAGCTTTGGTTGCAAAGACTGTCAGCGACCCTTCGCCAAGGCTCTGCGCGACTATCTGGACAGCAACAAGGGAGAGCTCTGTACTACCTGTTATAAAGAGCTCTATGCCAATCCTATGGCTGATAGTACTTGCCAAAGGAATTCCTGCCGCACTTGTATGGTGAGTGCCCCCAAAATCACGGACTATCTGTGTGATAAGTGCAAGGAAAACTTCATCAGGGTGAAGCGGGTTCAGGCAAATCTGGCGCATCAATATAAAGTCAACCCCACTCTGGTAAAGAACTTCTCTTATTACAACGAGACTGTTTTTGACTTTTTAGTCGAGCATAACGGTAAACCTCTAGTGATCGGTGGAGGTGGGCGTTACGACTATCTCTCGGAGAAAATTACCGGGAAAATGATTCCGGCGGTTGGTTTTTATCTGAATCTGGATACAATATTTGAAGTGATGGAAGAGCGACAAGTCTTCAGTGCGGTGACGCGTCCCTTCTCGGTCTATATCTGCGCACAATCCAGCGATCTGGAGATTATGATGCTGCAGATAGCTACGGAGCTGCACCAACACGGGATTACCACTGTGCTCAATCCCGATCTGGGCGAGACCGACAAGGACAAGGACGAAGCCCTCGCCAAAGGCTGTTCGCTGATGATAATCCTACGGGACAACAATATCCGGGAAGGAAAGCTGCTGCTCTTTAATCTGGTAAAGCAGCACCCTCAGTATCTACCGCTCAATCAACTGGTGGATGAGATCCTGATTGCCCGCAAAGCATTGATCTAAGAAAGGAGTAAAGCCATGCAATCTGTAATGACGCATCGCGCCCCGAGCGCTATTGGTCCGTATTCACAGGCAGTTTTGAAGAATAATACCCTGTTTATATCCGGGCAATTGGGCATTGATCCGACTACTGGCAATCTGGTGGAAGGCTTTGATGCACAGGTGCATCAGGTTTTTGCCAATATCAAGGCTATCCTGGACGCAGCCGGAATGGGCTTTGCACACGTTGTGAAGTGTAGTGTCTTCCTGAGTGATCTCAATAACTTTAGCGCTATGAACGAGATTTATGCCCGCTATTTCAATTCTCCCTATCCTGCGCGGGAAGCTATTCAGGTATCTCGCCTGCCCAAAGATGGAATGATCGAGATCTCTGTAACGGCGATGCGATAATGAGTATCACTACAAAAACAGGAGATCAGGGCAAGACCTCGCTCTTTAGCGGAGAAAGAGTCTATAAGGATGATCTTAGGGTGGATGCCTACGGCACCCTGGATGAGTTGGATGCCAATATCGGCGAAGCAAAGCATATGGTGCCGGTAGATTTCAAGTCAGAGCTGATCGATCTGCAAAACACACTCTTTAGAGTGATGGGGCAGCTTGCTAGTGCCAGCCAGCCTTATCCACTGCCTGTTTGCCAGGCTGATGTCGATACGATGACGGATAGGATCCATTACTATGAATCAAGGCTGGATCTCAAAGGCTTTGTAGTACCCGGCTCTCTTCCGGTTTCCGCCAAGCTGGATGTTTGCCGTACCATTTCCCGTAGAGCGGAGCGCCGCGTGATTGCCCTCTCTCATAGAGAGCCGGTGCCGCAGGAACTGATGAGCTTTGTAAACCGTCTCTCGGATTACTTCTTCATTCTGGCACGCTGGATTGAACACCTTTCAAACGCTATTACCTACAAGACCAAAGACCACGCATGCAATAAATAAGGAGCTATAAATGTACAAGATAGTATTGGTTCGCCATGGCGAAAGCATCTGGAACAAGGAAAACCTCTTTACGGGATGGACCGATGTGGACCTCTCGGAGAAAGGAGTCATCGAAGCACACACAGCAGGGCAGAGGCTCAAAGAAGCCGGATTTGTCTTTGACGAAGCCTGGACATCTGTCCTGCGCAGAGCAATCCGCACCCTTTGGATAGCCCTCGATGAGCTTGATCAGATGTGGATACCGGTTCACAAGGACTGGCGACTGAATGAGCGTCACTACGGAGCCCTCCAAGGCTTGAATAAAGCAGAAACCACAGCCAAATACGGCGAGGAGCAGGTAACTCTCTGGCGGCGGAGTTTTGATGTCCCGCCTCCCTCTTTGGAGCCCTCTGATCCCAGATATCCCGGCTCTGATCCGCGCTATGCCAATTTGGATGATCTGCAGATACCTCTTGCCGAATCTCTCAAAGACACCTGTGCCCGTAGTCTGCCTTTCTGGAATGAAGTAATCATCCCGCGATTGGCTGCCGGACGCCGTATGATCGTCTCTGCCCATGGTAACAGCCTGCGTGCAATAGTCAAGAGCCTGGACAATATCAGCGATGCCGACATAGTAAAGCTCAATATCCCCACCGGGATACCACTGGTCTATGAGTTTGACAGCGAGTTCAGGGTCACCAAGCGCTACTATCTGGCAAGCCCTGAAGAACTGGAAGCTGCCACCTCGGCTGTCGCAAACCAAGCCAAAGCAAAAAAACCTTGACCCAATTTACACGGAATATATCCTTGCCCAAAACTATCAAGGAGTCCTATCATGGCAGTTAAGATTGATAAAGAGACCTGCATCGGCTGCGAAGCCTGCGTTGGCGTATGCCCCGTTAGCGCCCTCTCCATGGTTGATGGAAAGGCCGAGTGCGACGAGAGCACCTGCATTGATTGCGGAGCCTGCATCGGCACTTGCCCCGTGCAAGCCATTTCCGAGTAAGACATTTACAGTCTAAAGTCAATTTGAAGAAGTCGGCATGAATGCCGGCTTTTTCCTTATCCACTGGTATTTATTAGTCCAAAGGAGTCTCCGATGAAACGCCTCTTATTTGTTTTGCTTATTTGTACTGCCGCTCTTGGCCTGATGGCTGTGGATGTGAGCGGAAACCAATCCGGCACCTGGACGGCTGCCAATAATCCCTACCAGGTAGTCGGTGCTATCACTGTCCCTGCCGGTTCCAATCTCACTATCGAGCCCGGTGTATTGGTGCAGATAATGGGAAACTACCAGATCACGGTTGCCGGCACGATGACCGCTGTCGGTACAGCCGCTGATAGTATCCGTTTTGTAAACAACATTGCCCCCACTCTCTGGCCAGGACTGCGCTTTGAAAACGAGACTCAAGCCAGCACCCTCAGCTACATCTATGTGGAATATGCCACCTACGGTGTACGCTGCCTGCATTCCCCGATGAACATCACCTACAGCCGCTTTAACTATTGTGAGAAGGGTATGGAGCTCAATGCCATCGGTGATACCGAGCCAAATGCTGTCACAGTGGATCACTGCCTGATCGAAAACTGCATCCAAAACGGCATCCTGATCGCTCAAAACAGCGCCGCTGTGATCACCAACAACGAGATCAGATACAATGGCACCGGTCCACAATTCCGCGCGGCAATCCAGCTCTCAAACCAGTCTGCGGGAGGCTCAAACAATCCCCTGATCGATGGCAACCACATCCATCACAACCTAAAGCAAGGCATCTCAGCCTGGGATGTCGCCAGCGTCAATGCTATCAATCCCACCATTACAAACAACATCATAGAGTATAACTACACAGGCATTTACTATCTGCAAGCCTCCGGCTATTGCGCTGATAATCAGATCAATTACAACTTCATTCCCGGCGATATGAACAGCGGTGCCGGAGTGATGGTCTCCGGAGTGACCTCCACACCCTATTTCGAGCGTAACACTATCAGCGGAAACTATGCCGGGCTATATATTACAAACAATGCAATGCCCGTCCTGGGCGATCTCTCCATCTACCACGCCTGGGCGCAGGGAGAGAACTATATCCAGGCCAATATCGATGCCAACGGCAACAACAACGCCATCTTCTGCGCTGCTTATGCCAATGCCGGCAATATCATCAAGGCTGAAAACAACTATTGGGACTTCAATACTGCTGCTGAAATCAACTCTGTGATTATGGATCATACCGATTCTGCAGCCCTGCCGACCATAGATTTTGATCCATGGCTGCAGGAGGCGCAGGAGACTACGATCACTGGAACACTGACCTACGATAATCTGTATGATCCTTATATGCAAATCATGCTAATCTCGGCTACAACTGGTCTGACTATTGCATCTAGCGTAGTTCCGATCTCCGATTTTAGTGTTGAGTTTACACCAACGGAACCCTTCTATATTCTGTTTTTGAGTACTCATGGTGAATTCAATGCTACCCCAGGTGGTTATGATAATCCCACTGTTTTCAATCCCTCAGCCGGTAATGTGATAGATTTGGGTGTGGTAACTCTTATTAATATGGTTCTACCGACCTGGATTCGGATCGATAGTCCGGAAATGATGGATGGACACCTTACCTATCCTGTTCGATATGGGGTTTTCGTTTTTCGGTGGTACGAAACGAAATATCTCTATCAGGAAGGAGATTTCCTGAAGATATACATGTTAGAGCAGTATTTTATAGGTCAAGAACGATTCACATACATCTACCCCGAAGAGATGCGTACTTGGGAAAAGATTTCCAATCTGCAAGCAGGCGATACCTGGACAAAGTATGTAGCAGAGATTACTACAGGAGTTCCAAACATTGAAGAACAGAACGTAACTGTGTATGAAGTAGCTGGAATTGAGCCGGAATCCCGCTGGGTGCTATGTTATCGAGATCTTGATGGTCGGGAAATTGGTCAATATGTATATACCGCAAGCGACACCTACTATTTCTCCAGAGATTTTTACGGTAATGCCTATACTCTGTATGCTAGAAACAGAGTTCTTACTCAGGGAGAGCCTGACGGAACTCTATTCCCGCTGGCTGCTGGAAACTACTTTAATAGTCAATCAATTGCCGTTGGATATAATCCTACCAATTTGGTCTATGATGTCCAAGCATTGTCTGCAGACCCTCGCACTGTGAAGCTATATTGGCAATCTGTTTCTAGTGATTACTCCGGAGGTCAGCAGGCCAATTACAAGGTATACCGTAACGACGTTCTGGTTGCCACTCTACCGGTCTCAAGCCTCAGCTTTGCCCAGTATGAAGAGCCATATCCTTCGGCTCCGGGTACTTACAACTACAAGATAACATATACCAAAACAGATACTGAGAGCGAACCCAGCAATACCGTCACAATCTCGGTGGTCTCCAACGATGATCTGGTCACCGCCCCTACCAGCCTTGCCATCTATCCCAATCCCTGCGTGGCAGGGCGTGATGCTCTTACTATCAAGACAAACGCCAACGCCGGCTCAGTCTTGACAATCTTCAATCTGCGCGGACAGCTGGTGCGTGAGCTTCCCGTCAGTACGATTGGCGAAAGCCAGAGCACCTGGGATTTGCGGGATTCCAGAGGAAAGCTCTGTGGCTCAGGTATTTACTATCTGCGTCTGGATAGTCCCGGAGCTTCCCCAATGCAGAAACGTGTGTTGATCCTGCAATGATTTCAGTTGACACAAAACAATGCCCTGCAAAGTCTTGAAAAAAACAAAATAAGATATGGAGGAAACCATGCCCAAAGTATTGGTTGCTACCGAAAAACCCTTTGCCGCCACCGCTGCCAAGCTGATCAAAGCTGAGCTGGAGGCTGCAAAATACGACTTTGAATTCCTGGAGAACTACACAGAGGTCTCCCAGCTTCACGCTGCCCTGGCAGATGCGGAAGCCGTGATCATCCGCAGTGATATCATCGATGAAGCCGCACTCGCAGCCGCTCCCAAGCTCAAGCTCGTGGTGCGTGCAGGTGCCGGTTATGACAACGTCGATCTCAAAGCTGCCAGCGCCAAAGGCGTAGTCGTGATGAACACTCCCGGGCAAAATTCCAATGCTGTAGCCGAGCTTGCCATCGGAATGATGATCTATATGGCTCGTGGCAAATTCAATGGCAAAAGCGGCAGTGAACTTGCCGGAAAGACTCTGGTGCTCTATGGTTATGGCTATGTAGCCCGTTACCTTGCCAAGATCGCCCGCGGCATCGGAATGGATATCTCTGCCTATGATCCCTACATCGCCAGCGAGATTATGAGCAAAGACGGCGTAAAGCCCCTTTCCAGCGTGGAAGAGATCTTCTCCACCGGAGATTATATCTCCCTGCATATCCCCGCCACTGCCGAGACCAAAGGCTCCATCAACTGGAACCTGCTCTCCCGTATGAAGAAAGGCGCTACCCTCGTCAATACTGCCCGTAAGGAAGTGATCAATGAAGCCGATCTTATGAGATGCTTTGAAGAAAACACAAAGTTCAAATATGTCTCCGATGTCGAGCCCGGTTGCAGCGCTGAGATGATGGAGAAATATGGCGATCGCGCCTATTACACCCCAAAGAAGATGGGCGCTCAGACCGAAGAAGCCAATACCAATGCCGGCGTCGCAGCCGCCAAACAGATCATCGCTTTCTTCGATAAAGGCGACAAGACCTTCAAGGTGAACTGATACATAGTTTCAGTATGAAAGAGCCGGATCCGTCCGGCTCTTCTTTTATGTTCAAGAGTTTGCATCACGGTAAGTTGCGTGACATGTTACCTATCCCTTCCTCTTGGATTTCGCCGCGCTCCCCGTAAAGGTGGCAGGATCCAGGGGGGGGGGATAGGAACGCTTGAGAGCAGAGCGTTGTGGGCAGTGAACAGATGGTATGGAATGCGCTTCGCGCAGTTGATAGAATGGATTCCTGCCTACACGACTCCCCAAAGCTGGCGCTTTGCTGATTCGTTCGCAGGAATGACGGAGGGGTTAGGGCTGGGTAGTAGGTTCGCAGGAATGACTGAGATTGTCGAGCGTAATACAAAGCTCAAACTTTGAGCAGCGCTAACTGACTAACTACTAACTTCTAACTGTGCAATGCACATCTCTGCTTTTCTTTGCTGTTCTCTGCTTTCTCTGTGGTAAAAAAATCTCCTTACTCCTTTAATCCTTGTTAAAACAAAAAAAACCGGCACCACGAGGGTACCGGTCAAACAGTCTGGCTATATCAGTACTTTAGTAAGAACGATGTTGCTGGAATCTGTTGCGATTGAACTGTGCCTTTTTGGCTTTGCGGCATTCCGGGCAGCGTTGCGGCTCGTTCTGCAGGCCTTTCTCAGCGTAAAATTCCTGTTCGCCTTCGGTGAACACGAATTCCTTGTTGCAGTCTTTGCAAATCAAGTTCTTGTCTGGCATGGGTATCTCCTAGTGTTTATTGGGCGTATTTGACATTCGGGTTGAGGCTTTCCAAAAAACACCGGAAATAGGCTCAGGGAATGTAAAATCGCATTCGAGCCAGATGATTAATGCTCTCAGATTTCTGTCAAATACTTTTTTATGGATCCCCCCGTCACCTAAGTACTGAAAACAAGTTACTTATGGCGGACCAGGAGCCTGGATAGAGGCTGGATTATGCCGGCTCAAAAACCTCATAAAGCAGATCAAATCAGGCTGGGAGCCCTCACGACAGCCTAAATTGTTCATATATAGAATCTGTAGAAATATTTCAGCAACGACACTCTATGGATGCTCAAAAATCCTCGTATGGGACGCGGAAGCTGGGCTAAGAGCTTTGATAACTATGCCTTATTGGGGGCTTGGGAGGATATATCTTGACAACAGAGAGCCCATCAACTGGCTTGATCGACAGTGTCATCAGGTGAGAAAGCGCTTGTTGACGCTTAAAGAAGGATACAATGAAAGAAGGATTCTTACCAAAAAACGATTTCCAGTCGATCTTCTTCACCGATAAGGCTGAAGAATGTCTGAGCGATATAAAATCATTGTTTTTGAACCACCTGGAGTATTCACTGGTCAAAGATACGACCACCGTTACCCCCTGGGACGTCTATTACGCACTATCCATCTCACTGAGAACCAAGCTGATAGAGCGTTGGCTCCGCACTCAATACGAGTATCGGAAACGCAATGTCAAGAAAGTGCATTTCCTCTCGATGGAGTTTCTGATGGGACGCCTATTGGGTAATACCCTGATCAATCTGGATATGTACGACGAGTCTTATGATATGCTCAAAGAGATGGGCTATTCCCTGGAGGATATCGCCGATCTGGAGCCTGATATGGGGCTTGGCAACGGAGGCTTGGGGCGTCTTGCAGCCTGCTTTTTGGATTCATTGGCGACTCAGGAGTATCCCGCCTATGGCTATGGTATTCGCTATGAATTTGGCATCTTCAAGCAGGAGATTGTCCAGGGTTATCAGGTCGAAGAGCCTGATCACTGGCTAAAGAAAGGCTGTCCCTGGGAGATTCACCGTCCTGATATCAACTATCGGGTGCGCTTCGGCGGCAAGGTGATCTCAGAGGATTGTGCCGGGGGAACCTGCAAGCATCGCTGGGTGGATACGGAAGACGTGATGGCGGTTGCCTGGGATATCCCCGTGCCGGGCTATAAGGTCGATACTGTCAACAATCTAAGGCTCTGGCAGGCAACCAGCACAGACGAATTTGACTTTGACTATTTCAATAATGGGGACTACGTAAGAGCAGTGGAAAATAAGAATATCTCGGAAAATATCTCCAAGGTGCTCTATCCCAACGACAACGTACACCTGGGCAGAGTCTTGAGGCTAAAGCAGGAGTATTTCTTTGTCTCGGCCACTTTGCAGGATATCATTGCAAATTACAAACAAGATGAAGATAGCTTTGCCAATCTGCCGGAGAAGGCTGCCATTCAGCTTAATGACACACATCCGGCGATAGCAATTCCGGAGTTGCTGCGCATTCTGATTGATGAGGAGCAGCTTAGTTTTGAGACTGCCTGGGCTTATTGCCGGCAGATCTTTAGCTATACCAATCATACTATCCTGCCGGAAGCGCTTGAGAAATGGAGCGTTAGCCTCCTGCAAGAGCTCTTGCCGCGCCATCTGATGCTGATCTTCCAGATCAACAACCATATTATGGGCGAGGTCAATCAACTGCACCCGGGGGATTTTATCAAGCTGCGCAATATGAGCGTGATCGAAGAAGAGACCGAGAAGTCTGTTCGGATGGCACAGCTTTCCATCCACGGCAGTCATACGGTGAATGGAGTAGCAGCGCTACATACCAAGATTCTCAAAGAGAAGGTATTCCCGGACTTTGTGGAGTTTTACCCCGGTAAGTTTCAGTCAAAGACCAATGGTATCACTCAAAGGCTCTGGCTCAAGACCTGCAATCCCCATCTTGCCAGCTTGATTTCCGAACATATCGGCGATAGCTGGGTGAGTAATCTGGATAATATCCGTGGCATCGAGCAATACCTCGATGATCCCGGCTTCCTGGATAGCTTCCTGGAGATCAAGGCTATCAACAAGACCCGCCTTGCCAAGTACATCTACAGAGTGACCGGGATCAGGACTCGTTCTGATATGCTCTACGATGTCCAGATCAAGCGTCTGCACGAGTACAAGCGGCAGTTGCTCAATGTCTTGGGCACGATTGCCCGCTATTGGCGCATCAAGGACAATCCCGAGGGGCAGTATGTGCCCAGAGTAGTGATCTTTGCCGGTAAAGCAGCGCCCGGATACTTCCTGGCAAAGCGTATCATCAAGCTAATCAACAACCTGGGAGAGGTAATCAACAAGGATCCTGATGTCGCAGATCGGCTCAAAGTAATCTTTTTGCCAAACTACTGCGTCAGCCTTGCTGAAAAGATCATCCCTGCGGCAGATCTCTCCGAGCAGATCTCAACCGCCGGCTATGAAGCCTCAGGCACCGGCAATATGAAGTTTGCGCTCAATGGAGCTCTCACTCTGGGAACTCTGGATGGTGCTAATGTCGAGATGGCGGAAGAGATTGGAGAGGACAATATGTTCATCTTTGGGCTCAAGGCAGACGAGGTCGTAGCTCTCAAAGAAAGCGGCTACAATCCTATGGACTATTACCTGGCGGATCCCGAGCTGAAGCGTGTGATTGACAGCTTGCAGGATAATACTTTCTGCACGGACGAGCCCGGCATCTTTGATCCGATCGTAAAGTCACTATTGGAGCAGGGCGATCGTTACCTCAATCTGGCTGATTTCCGCAGCTTTGTAGAGGCTTCTGCCAGAGTCGATGAGCTCTACCTAAAGCCTCGTGATTGGGCAAAACAAGCCATCATCAATATTGCCCGTATCGGAAAGTTCTCCAGCGACCGCACTATCAGGGAGTATGCGGATGAGATTTGGCAGATCAGGCCGGTTCATCTGGACCTGCATCAGTAAGTACAAGCAATACAGCCTGATAGTCCTGCTAGGCCTTGCCTGCTGGACTTTTCTCTCTGCCAGCATCGTGATCAACGAAGTATGCTATGATCCAACGGGCTCGGATAGCGGATTGGAGTGGATCGAGCTCTATAACAACGGAGATACAAACGTCAATCTGGACGGTGCAGAAATCCACGTTGCAGGAAGCAGCTTCACCAGAATTTTCACCATCCCTTACTTCATTCTGAGGCCCGGACGCTACCTGCTGATGGGCGGCAATCTGGTGCCAAACGCTATCTTCACCTTTGCCGGAACACTGCAAAATGGCGGTAGCGAGACCGATGCCATCCGCTATGTCTCGCCCAATGGAAACTACACGGATACAGTGCATTATGATAGCCCAAACACTTATCAATTGGTTGATGATACCGGTATCCCTGCCGAGAGCTTTGCCCCGGATGTGCCGGAAGGATACTCGCTCGGACGCAAGATAAACGGACTCGATACAAACAACAGTGCAGTGGACTTTATCCCCTTTTCTGATCCCAGCCCGGGCTTGCCAAATCCAGTTGCCTGCGACTATGCAATTGGCAGCGTTGAGCTTGATCCGGACTTAACGAGCCCCATACTAAGTGTATGGATTTGCAATCGTTCCCACTACAGCCCTTTGCATCAGGCGACGCTGGATATCTATGTGGATCAAGTGCTGATGCAGAGTTTGGAGATAGCACCCATCCCGGCAGGTGATTCCACGATGGTGCAAGCATATCTGAGCCTTGATCCAGTTCAAAGCCAATCCATCAGCCTGATATTGAGCCTGCCCGGAGATCCTGATCAGACTAATAATACTTGGAGCAGCACCACACAAGGAGCACAGGCAGAAGCCAGCCTGAGCGAGCTAATGTATTATCCTGATGCCGGTAAGCCGGAGTGGATCGAGATCGTACAGAAGGCGGCAGTAACGGCACGAGCATCATTTGTGATCCGCGATGCCAGCGGAAACAGCAGTAATTTTAGCCTGCCTCCGATGGTTGGTTATTACGTTATTTGCGCAGATTCAGCTTCCTTTGCGATGGCTCATCCGGATTGCCCACCGGAGGTGATCGTCAAGACAAACGGCTGGGCTAGCCTAAACAACGATGGAGACGTCATTTATCTATATGATATCAGTGGGCAAACGACTACCCTGACCGATAGCCTCTCCTACAATGCAAGCAGCACCAGACAGGGCTATTCGCTCGAGAGAGTAGCTGATGAAGACGACTATCGCTGGCAGGAATCACGCTCACCCGGTAAGAGCAGTCCGGGTGCAGCCAATAGCGCTTCGCAGGGCGAGATTCCTCAGATCGAGGGACGACTGGCAGTAATAGGTAGTCCGTTTCGGCGCGGGGAACAGCTTCAGATTGTGTATCAGCTTCCGGCACAAACAAATCGGATCAGTTGCAGTGTCTATGATCAGGATGGCAGACGCCGTGCTGTCCTGGCTGTGAATCAGGAGCTGGGCTCATCAGGACAGCTCCTCTGGGATGGTAAGTCCTCTACAGGAAGCTATCTCCCTGCCGGTTTGTACTTTATCGTGTGGGAATCGAGACCTGCAGGGGGTGGCAGAACCTACCGCAAACAGATGACGGCGGTCTTTAGTAACTGAGAAGCGCATTTCTATATTAGGCTTGATCTTATGATCGGCGTTTGTTAGTATGCCTTTGGCTCCTTTTGAATTCACCGGTGATCCCCTAGTGATCCCCTAGTGATCCCCTAGTGACGACAAGGGGATCTCCAGATCAGTGCCAGAGATTTACCTGATGGTTCAAAGGGGGAGTATTTAACAAGGAGTAAATGAGTTAATTTTTTACCACAGCGAGTACCAGCACTAGCCTAGTTCACAACACCATCAATTAACAAGCTCCTGTTAAATCCTTTATCCCTCAAATCCTCGTTAAATGGAATGCGCAGCCCTCACTATGTACTAAAAAAGAGAGGCGATCCCGGAGGATCGCCTCGTCTATTATCTGGTTAGTGATTACTGAATTGCGATTACCTTAAAGAACTTCATTCCTTCGGCAGCGCCATTGTAGGCAGTGCCTGTGACAGTAGTAACAGGAGTGAATGTTCCATAAGGATCGGAGGAGCCTTCGACGCGGTAACTAGTGGCACCGGCGACGGCATCCCAGCTAAGATTGATGGTGTTACCCACAACGCTGATACTTACGATCGGGGCTTCCAGAGTTCCGCCGGCGTGATTGCTGAAATCGGAAAGGAAGCGAGGACTGATCTGCATTGTACCGCTGAATTCTCCTACCAGGCAGATGACGTCCTGCGCAACGGTCGGAATAGCAGTGCTGCTATAATCTGTTGCGGGGAAGGTACGCATCACCAGGGTAGCAGTAGGATCGGTGACATTGATGTTCTCTGCGTATGTACCGAAGTTCACATTTGTGGCATCGACCATTACGTTTTCGACTTTGATCAGCTTGGCTTGGTCAGCAGATGTCAAGCTGGCAAGGGTGCGGAGTTCCGGAACCACTACATTCCCTGTGGAAGTGGCAGCACCGGGATCAGCAACAGGTGTGAATTGCAACAAGCCATTGTATAACCCAAGGGTTCCTGTGATACCTGTGATTCCATCATAGAGGTTGTAGGCAGTGGTGATGACGCCGGCAGCATCATCGATCACGATAGCAGCAGTGGCATCCTGGATGTACTTTTGGTTACGGGTGCTCTGCTGGAAGGTGAGGATGGCTTCGCCGGTCAGTTGATACACTGTGGCACCTGTGGGCATAGCTCTGAGGGCAGCGATATTGGCTACTGCGACTGGGAAGCTGTAGTTTGCAATAGCGACAGCACTGGGAGCAAAGCCGGTAGCATAAGCACGGGCTTTGACGGTTGAGGTGGCTGTCACTTGGAAAGGTGCTGTATATTGGCTAGAGGTCTCATCAGGCTCGCTGCCATCGGTAGTGTAACGGATTACAGAGCCGGGAGTGGCGGCAGTGATAGTAATTTCTACAGGAGTGTAGTAAAGACCACCGGCAGGACTAATCTCTGGTGTGGCAGCAATTTCCATTCCGGGGGTAAAGGTGTGGGATCCAAGGTCTGCGACATAGTTTTGTGCTTGAACGATCCACTCGCTATTATCTGCATCTGTTCCTGCTGATGATGCCCAATCTATATTGCCTTGGGCCACGGTTGGCTTTCTGATAAGAGTGTGCTCAGCAGTAGCATTTGCAACGCCAGCGACTGGCCAGGCTGTACCGGGATCTGTTCCGATTGTTCCAATGATATCTATCAGTACATCGTTTTTGAATAAGCCAACAGCGTCATCACCATTGAAGTATGTAAGGGTTGATGTCATATCTGAGTTGCTGGTTATTTCAGTTAAAGCCGCACCAGCATTAGTTATTACGAATACATCGTTATTAGCCAGAATGCCGCTCAGAGCAAAAGGAGTTCCCCAAGAAGCTGCGCTATTGGCTAGTTTTGCAGTATATATCGATAGATCCACCGGTACGCCGGTTCCATTGAATATCTCAATGGCTTTGTTGCTGTTGCTTCCCTCTAAGTACTCAGAGAAGAAGAGGTCTGTGGCATAGTTTCCGGGAGCAAGAGTAGCAGTTCCGCTCACAGCAAGATCGTAGGGACTGGCGTTGGCGGTGTTGTGTGTAATATCTCCTGTAAAAGGACCAGCGGTGGCAGAGTTCATCCTCACCCAGATAGTACCATTGAAAGTGGGAGCCAGGCTCAGGCTGCTGCCAAAACCTTCAGTCTCGCTGGTGCTGATCTCGAAGGGAGCGTCAACGGTCAAAGCCAGGTTTTCAGTGGCATTGGTAGCACTGAGGGTGTAGCTCTGGGCTGCTGATGCTGTTCCGGCTTCAGCGCTGAAGGCGGTCAGGTTGGCAGTGATATTCCAAGTGGTGGGAGGCTCGATTCCTTCACCGGAGACAACAATATCCACCTGAGTGGCATTGGGACTGTTGTGAGTGATGGAGCCGGTGAACTCACCGCTAACTTCGGGGAACATGCGCACGTAGATAGTGCTGTTGAAACTGGAAGGAACGGCTATTTCTGCTGCCCAGCCTTCTGTTTCGCTGGTGGAAACCTGGAAGCCAGTGGGGGCGACAATGGTGATGGGGCCTTGAAGATCGGTGCCATACAAAGTGTAGCTGCGGATCTCATCGGAGGGGCTGTTAACTATAGCCGCCAGAGGATCAAGCTCTGTGGTGCTGGCAATAATCACGGGAGTGGGAGGAGGTGTGCCATCCCAGAGCAGAGCCCAGTCGTTGGTGACGCGGATACCGTCAATCTTTGCTATGGGAGTATTTGTTCCTTGCCTGATAGCTATGGAACCTATGTTAGCCGCATCAGTACCAGAAACATCGGAAGCAGTGAGAAGAGCTGCTGGTTCGCTGCCGGATATTGTAGGATTAACCCACATAAATACTTCATCGTTGGTAGTACCAGAATTTATCACATACTTCAGTACAATCAAATATGTTTGATTCAAACTATACGTATAATCTGTCCAGATTGCAGTTCCTGCCTTCGAAACACCAAATCTGAGGTTATTTGATTCATCCTTTTGAACATGTAATCTGCCCTTGAAGTCAGTTCCTATGGAGTTGGGACCAAAATGAACGAAGTAATCTCCACTAGTATTGGGGAGAGATGCAGCATTAACGAGGAATGAGGCATACACATTGCCACTAGTCTGCTGAGTGAATGTTCTGTGAACATCTTCGGCACTTCCAGAGAACACTGTTTGACCGGATAGACCTGAAACAGCAGGATAGGAGGGATACACAAGGCCTGTATCTCCCACTACTAAGGGTTGTGTGCCTGCGCCGCCATGAGCTGTCCAACCGTTACTTGTTAGCAAAGTTCCAGCTGTATAGTTGAAATTCTCTTCCAGGAAAGTTGTTGGTACGGCTGGGTTGGTAACAGCTCCGGAGACTGCCACGTTTACATCGGTAGCTCCAGTGCTGGAGTGCAGAATGTTACCGTTGAAGGTTCCGGCAGTAGTTCCGGTGAGTCGGACGTAGATCTGACCGTTGTAGTTCGGTGTGACAGATAGACCTGCGCTATAGTTGCTGCCGTCTGTAGATATCTCAAAGCCGGCAGGAGCGGTGATAGTGATATTGGCAGTCAGGAATGCGGCAGTCAGGTTATATTGCTGAGTTGCGGAAGGTGTGCCTACGAGTGTGGTGAAAGCAGTAAGATTGCTGACCGGGAGGATAGTGGGCACGGGATCAGAGACTGTTCCACTAACAGCCTGAGTTACTTCAGCAGCTCCGGTACTATTATGAGTGATGTTACCGTTGAATTCGCCTGCGGTAGCTCCGGTCATACGTACGTAAACCAGTCCGTTGAAGGTGGATGCCAAAGAGAGTGTTGCTGTCCAGGTTGTCTGATCTGTAGAAAGTGCGTAACCTGTAGGAGCTACTACTGCGATATTGGCAGTGAGATTGGAGCCGCTTACAGTGTAAGACTGAGCATCAGAGGGAGTGCCGGTCCAAGCACTGAAGGCACTGAGTGTGCCGGAGATACTGATAATCGGGGTGGGTGCTCCGCCAGTATAATCTGTGATTGTGATATCGTCGATGTTCATTCTTTTGTTGGTAGTACCAGATTCTGTGGCACGTTTTATCCTTACTCTGATACTGCCTGCAACATTGACAGTTTCGCTGAATGTTTGGATGTCATCGGAAGCTGGAGCTGTAAATGCAGATCCGATCTGTGTCCAGGAAGTTCCGTTGTCCGAGGAGTACTCAACTTTCCAATCGACTTGGGAATCTGTGCCATAGCGTCGGTACTGGAAGGATATAGTGCCGATACCATTGGCTTTATCTGCTAGCATGGTCATGCTGGATGTACCATAGCCTCTCATGCGGGCTGATTTTGTTCCCATGTAGAAGTCTGCAGCCAAGTTTCCAATGACGGCTTCAGTCATATCCCAGTCCAATCCGGAGAGGTTGACTGTGCCTGAAGCATAACCTGTTTTAGTTTCTGTTGCCCCTTCAAAATTGACTAAGTACTGGCCATAAGCTGCGCCAATAGCCAAGAGGGCAAAAAGCAGTAAAACTAGTGTCTTTCTCATAATTCCTCCTTGAGAAATTTAAAATACCATTAAGTAATCAATTATCTATATGACTATAGCCTATTCGGATGGGGCTAATCGTCAAGTTAAAATATCTTCATTATCCGGGTGATCTTCCTCTATCGTGATAGAGCGTTCGGGACGTGCCTGATGGCTGATCGCAGTAATGACTGTCTGTCCCGGAGCAGTGTTTTGACCTTCTGTGATGGCAAGTTCGTAAGACTTTGGCAGGTTTATGGTGCAACTGCCTTTTCCGGGCATAATACCGATCAGATCGCCGGTTTCCCAATGAGAGGTCTGGAGCCATTTGATATTATCAGAATTGAATCTGAATGTAATGGTGCCATCTTCTCTATGCAGTTTCAGCATCTCGTCTTCCAGGATACAATCCTGATGAGGGCATCGTATCTCGAGGACATCCAGGTAGGTTTTGTTGATATTTATCAATTGCAAGTCCTGATTGGTGCGGATGTACTTGATCTTGCCTTCGAGAGGGGATACGATTACGCCTTCTTCGGGCTTGGGGATCTTGTTGTTGTATCTGTAGGTGGCGTAAAACCACATATAGATCACAATACCGATCAGCGTAACTGCCAGTGCAGGGATATTGAGGAATCCCGCTGAGGGAAACCAATACTGCATCCCAATGCCCAGGGCGATCACGCCAAAGGGTATGAGTAGCATCAGATACTGCTTCTTCTTGATAGCACGCAGATGGCGGATCGGGATCAGGATTTTGTCGTCTATAGCCATAGTTTAACGAACACGCGTCCAGGTATCTGTACGGCCGATCAGAGAAACGCCAACGAATCCGCGCAAGGCAAGAGTGTTGTTGTTGCGAAGTTCGCCTTTGCAGGAATAGGTGTTTCCGCTTTTGGGATCGTAGATTCTGCCGCCTTCATACTTGTTGTCTTTGTCATGGCTGAGTCCGGTGAGGATCACCAAGTTCATCAGGGCACGGCTTCTGAGCGAGCGATTGGGGTTTTTATGGTCTACTTTGGGTTGTCCTTGTTCGTTATTGGGAGTCTGCAGCCAGACAATCTTGCCGGAATAGGTGCCGTTTGCAGTCTTCCAGATCTGGATACGGCTGCTGCCTTCGCCATTCAGCCAAGTGCCGATAATGCGGTCTGCTCCCTGAGCTGCCAATAGGAGGGGCAGGCTCATAAGCACGATCAAGAGGCTTATCATAAGGATTCTCATATTTGTACTCCTTTGCTTTAGATGATCTTGCATCTCTTTAGAATATAATCCACCTTGTCCAGATAGCGATTATAATCAAAGATGCTGTTGATGGCGTCAACGCTGAGAGCCGCACTGATAGCGGGATCATTCAGCACAAGTTCACGGAAGCTTTCGCCTGTCTTCCAGCATTGCATGGCACAGGCCTGGACCATCGCATAAGATTCCTCCCTGCTCAGTCCGGTATTTGTAAGATGTAGTAACAAAGCTTGAGAAAAAGCCAGGCCGTTGGTCTTTTCGAGGTTCTTCTTCATATTCTCCGGATAGACCAGGAGATTGGAGATCAGGCTGGTGGCTTTATCCAGCATATAGTGCAGCAGGATACAGCTATCGGGCAGAATGATGCGTTCCACCGAGGAGTGGCTGATATCGCGCTCGTGCCAGAGTGCGTTGTTTTCCATCGCTGCGTGGGCATTGGAACGCAATAGACGAGCCAGCCCGCAGAGTTGCTCGCTGACTATGGGATTGCGTTTGTGAGGCATCGCGGAGCTGCCTTTCTGTCCCTTGCCAAAGTTCTCCTCGGCTTCCAGCACTTCTGTGCGTTGGAGATGTCTGATCTCAAGAGCGATCTTCTCCAAAAGGCTGCCAATGAGGGCAAGCACGGAGAGGAAATAGGCGTGGCGGTCTCTTTGGATCACTTGGGTGGAGATATTGACCGGCTCCAGATCGAGGTATCTGGCAGCGAGCTCTTCCACCTTGGGGCTAAGGTGGGCATAGTTGCCGACGGCGCCCGAGAGCTGGCAGATGCTGATGCTATGAATGGCATCCGAGAGGCGCTCTATATCACGCTGAGCCTCATCATACCAGAGGGCAAATTTGAGCCCAAAGGAGGTGGGTTCGGCGTGAATACCATGGCTGCGTCCCATACAGATCGTGTGGCGATACTCCCTTGCTTTGAGCTTCAGAGTTTCAGACAGACGGTGTAACTCTGTAAGCAACAGCTCACCGGCTTGTTTTAGCTGTAGCGAAGTAGCTGTATCGAGGACATCGCTGGAGGTCATACCATAATGAATCCAGCGTGAGGCAGGACCGACATATTCTGCCACATTGGTTAAAAAGGCGATCACATCGTGCCGGGTGATAAGCTCTATCTCGTCAATACGATCAGCATTAAAATCTGCTTTTTCAACTATCTGGGCATAGTCTTCATCCGGGATCAAACCAAGCTCGTTCATTGCACGGCAGGCGGCAAGCTCTACCTCGAGCCAGCAACCATAGCGGTATTCAGGAGCCCAGAGACGCTCCATTTCCGGTAAGCTATAACGTTTTATCATTGATCTTCCGCCCTTTCCATCAGGTCTTCAAGCTGCATCTCAAACATATCAAAGATGCTTAATCCACTCTTCTCGGGGCGTGGCAGAGGCTCAATCGCTTGGGCACCATATTCCATATGATCGACCAGGAGCTTGACAGCCATACTGCCATCCAGGCCAAGGCTAATCTGATCCAGCTCTCCACCGCGGTCGTAAAGCAGGTTCATCTCCGCACCGGAGCGCAGGTCTTTCACTCTGGATAGCTGCAATTGCTTGGTAAAATCCACTCTTACAGAGTCGATCACGGTGTATCCATTTTTCAGGATAGTATCTTTGTGCTCATCCACCAAAGGACCCAAGGAATTGAACTTATCAAAGGTCTCTTCCGGGAAAAAGCGGTCCAGATTCAGATGCTCGAGTTGAGGCATCATCGGTGACTTGATAGCTATGTACTCGCCTTTGTAAAATGTAAGGAGTGGACTCCCTGAGCCCCCCATAATACCACCATCGAGGACATCCAGGCGCAGCTCGCTGTCATTCTTTTGGGCTACGTAAAACTTGCGTAGGGCGAGGCCCATATAGTTTGCTTCGACAATTCCCTCACTGCGAAAGCTCTGCCAACGCAGCATCTCGGCACGCAGCTTCATCTCGTCTGCCTGCCTGCGGTTTGCTGAGCATGCTCCCAAAAGGATCAGAGCCAATAGGGATACTATTATCATCACTCGGGGGTTCATTTCTTCTCCAAGGCTTTCATATTGAGCTTCCAGATGCCATAAGCACTTACCAGCACCATCAGCAGCGACAGAAACTGACCGATCGACATAAAGCCAAAGATCATACCAAATTTGTTGTAAAACTCCAGGCTATCCGGCTCTCTGACAAATTCGATCAGGAATCGGAAGAAGCCATAACCGCCGATAAAGGTCCAGAATACGATGCCTTCACGCTTAACTTTGCCCAGGAGGTATTGGGTGATGAGTGCCAGCACCACGCCTTCCAGTAGCAGCTCATAGATCTGCGAAGGATGCCGGGGCTTGCCATCCGAACCGGGGAAGATCATTCCCCAGGGCAGGCTGGTGATCTTGCCATAGAGCTCGCCATTGATAAAGTTGCCAAGGCGTCCCAGTCCCAAGCCTACTGCCACCAAAGGCACTGCCGGATCTGCCATGCTATAAAAGCTCAGCTTCTGGCGCTTGCAAAAGATCAATCCACCGATTATCACGCCCAGAGCTCCGCCGTGGAAAGACATTCCGCCTTCCCAGACAGCAAAGATATAGAGCGGATTCTGGATGTAATAGATGAGGTTGTAAAACAGCACATAGCCCAGCCTACCGCCAATGATCACGCCCAGCATTATGGTAAAAAGGGCGGATTCATATTGCTCGCGGCTCAGCTTGATATTACGCTTGCCCAGGTTGTATTTATACAAAAAATAGCCCAGCACAAAGCTGAGCACATAAAAGAATCCATACCAACGAACCTGCATCTGCATTCCCAGGAGATTGAAGCTCACTATCTCGGGACGCAGATTGGGAAAGTTCAGTACTGCCGGGATCATGGCTTGGTCAATTGATCGAGACGCTTCACCATCAAATCAGCCGCTTCATCGGCAGGACCGGTGAATTTCTCGGTCACCTTATCGTGTTTTGGGGTAAAGATCTTTAGCACTTGCGTAGGAGAGCCGTTCAATCCCACTTCCGTCTCACTCAGGCCAAGATCGTCGCAGTTCCAGATTACAAGCTCCGCTGTCTTGGCATTCTTTTTGCCTCTAAGGGAGGGCAGTCTTGGAGTATTGATCTCCTTGACCACGGAGATTACCGCCGGCATTTGCATCTTAACCCGGTCAAAGCCATCTTCCATCAGCCTTTGCAGGATAACGTTTTTGCATTCGACAGCTTCCACCTGACGCACAAAGCAAGTCTGCGGCAAGCCCATATGAGCAGCTATACCCGGCCCTACCTGAGCTGTATCGCCGTCTGTGGCCTGTTGACCGGTGATCACCAGATCGACATCGCCCAGCTTGCGGATTGCAGCGGCAAGAGTTAAGCTGGTAGCCCAGGTATCAGCACCGGCAAAACGCCTGTCTGATAGCAAGACAATCTTATCCACGCCCAAAGAGACCGCTTCACGCAGGATTTCCTCACCCTGAGGAGGTCCCATACAGAGCGCGGTAACTGAACCGCCGTGTTTTTCCTTGAGGCGGACAGCTTCTTCTACTGCATAAGTATCAAAAGGATTAAGGATGCTTTCCACACCCTCGCGGATCAATGTGTTGGTCACCGGATCGATCTTGATCTCGGTCGTATTTGGCACTTGTTTAATGCATACCACCAAATTCATAGGCTATTCTCCTTTGGCGTAAAACTCTTTGATCGAGTCGGTTACATACTGCTTTTGCTCAAGTGTAAGCTCCGGATAGATCGGGATTGAGAGCACTTGCTGAGCCAATGCTTCCGCAGCCGGCATATCGCCTTCTTTGTATCCCAAATCACTGAAGCATTCCTGCAGATGCAGCGGCAGCGGATAATAAACCGCACAGCCAATACCTTTGTCTTGGAGATATTTCATCAGCTCATCGCGACGCTCGCAGATCAGGGTGTATTGATTGTAGATAGAGACTGCTTTAGGATCGATATAAGGTGTGATGATGCCATCGACATTGTCCAGTTCTGAATCGTAAAACTCTGCATTGGCACGTCTTGCTTTGCTCCAATCTGCCAGGGCATCCAGCTTAACCAATAGCACGGCTGCTTGAAGAGTATCCAGACGGCTGTTAAATCCCACCCACTTGTGGAAATACTTGGGGTTTTCGCCATGTACTCGGAGTTGTCTCAGCTTGGCGGCGAGTTCATCATCATTGGTCAGACACAGTCCGGCATCGCCCATAGCACCGAGGTTTTTGCTGGGGAAGAATGACAGCGTTCCGATATCGCCAAAGCTGCAGCTCATTTTACCATCCCAGGTGCAACCGATGCCTTGGGCGTTATCTTCGATTACTTTGAGATTGTGTTTCCTGGCGATTGCCATAATCCGATCCATATCTGCTGATTGCCCAAACAGGTGCACCGGCATAATGGCTTTGGTTTTGGGCGTGATAGCTGCTTCGATCTGATCCGGATCGATATTGAAAGTCTGAGGATCGATATCCACAAAGACAGGCTTGGCATGGTTGCGCCAGATCGAGCTGGCGGTGGCAAAGAAGGTAAAGGGAGTGGTGATCACTTCGTCGCCTTCGCCGATTCCGAGGGCTTTGATGGCTATCACCAGAGCATCTGTACCGGAAGCGCAACCGATGGCATGCTTGATGCCAAGGTATTTCTGCATCTTCTCTTCGAGCTCTTTAACCTGTTCACCCATTATGTAGTGATGAGTGGAGAATACCTTTTCCAAATTTGCCCTGATATCCTTCATCAAGGGCTCGTATTGAGCGTGTAGATCCAGCATTGGGACTTTCATTCAAACTCCTTTATTTGGTGAGGGCGCTTACGCCCACCACAATGGTAATCAATTGCGTAGCCAACAGCACAATGTCTTTCACATCCGTCCAAAAATCCCTTTCGATGCGCTCCGGCACAAAGATAGTATCACCTGGTTCCAGCCTGACGTTGTTTCCCGGCTTGATCCAGTTTCCGCTTGCCGCACGAATGATGCGGGTGCGTCCTGATCTGTAACCGGAGGCATAACCACCTGCTGCACGAATATAATACTGCCAGTTTTCACCTTCTTTGAGGTTGACCCAGCCCGGACGCTTCACCTGTCCACTCACCCAGATCATATTCATTATCTCCGGGATGTAGATGATATCGCCATCATGCAACTCCAGCTCTGTAGTCTCCGCGCCTTTTTGCCAAATCTCAGAGATGTTTACGGAGTAACGCCCCTGGATCTGACGCAGCTTGGTGCGCAGATAAGCATATTCCATCGAGGTCATACTGCCCATCGGCATCTCACGCAGGCGTTCAAACTCCGCATCGTAGGCTTCGTTCATCCTTTGGTTCAAATAGATGCTACTTGCCAGATCCGCATCTTGGGTGGGTCCACCCGCCAAACTAAGCAAGCCATAGATACCCATTCCGGGATCGACCAGATATTCCCCGGGAAAGCGTACTTTGCCCTGGATGGTCACTCTGCGCGTGGCTCGTAGCTCGCTATTTCCCGGCACTACTATTTTGTCCCATGCGCTTACACTCGTGCTTTCAATCGAATTCAACAGGTTTTGCACCCGGTAATGATTGTTTTGGGCTTCGTACTTGAAAAGCTTTGTAGCAGAAAGATCAGCACCGGGTCTTAACCCGCCTGCCAGCTCAATCAAGGCTCCAATGGTATCGCCCGGAAGATATTGATACTCACCCGGTTTATATACTTCTCCGCTGATCGTGATCGTTTCTCTGAGGCCGGGTACAAAGATCAGATCTCCATCCCTCAGAAGCGGATTCTGAGATAGCTCGCCCTTGCGATAAAAGCTAAGCAGGTCATAGCTTTGGCTCTGACCACCTCTGGTCAGCCTTACGTTACGCAGTGCTTGCTGATTGCTCAGAGTACTGTCTGCGACTGCTTTCCAGATGGGTGCGGGACTAGCATTTCCTTCGCGGATTGTCTGTCCTTGCGGTAATTGAATCTTGGCAATTTCCACCGCATCCGAGAGACGATTGTAAACTGTCAGTGTGTACTGCCCGGGTTTTTCCACCATACCGGTAACGTTTACCATGATCGGCGTAACGTTCTGGGGCAGGTTTTGCAACTGGGCATAAGCATATACACCCAGCATTAGCAGGATCAGGAACAATAGCCCTGTTTTAGTTTTCATAGTATTCAATCATCCTGGTAATGATATCGTCCAGTTTCATTTTTGGCTCGTAACCGATGTATTCCTTGATCTTCTCAAGATTTGGCATCCGGTTCATCATATCCTCAAAACCCTCTTCAAAAGCATCTTCATACTTCATATACTCGATCTTGGATTTGCTTTGGCACATCGTGCGTACCTTGATTGCCAGATCTTCGATCGAGATGGATTCGGTGGTGCCCACATTAAATATCTCACCTTCGCAATTAGGAGAGCTCATCAGAGCTAGGAAGGCATCAACAACGTCCGAAACATCAGCAAAACAGCGGGTTTGCTTACCTGTGCCATAGACAACCAGTGGCTGATCCAAGAGCGCCGCTTTGATGAATTTTGGCAGCACCATACCATACTGCCCGGTCTGACGGGGGCCGACAGTATTGAAGCAGCGCACTATCACCACGGGCAAGCGCTTTTCACGGAAGAAAGCCAGCGCCATAAACTCGTCGATAGCCTTGCTGCAGCTATAACCCCAGCGGCTGATATGAGTGGATCCCAAGAGTCTGTCATCCTGCTCGCCGAAAGGTACATTCTCGCTCTTGCCATAGATCTCCGATGTGGAGGTAATCAAGACCTTCGCCTTGTGTTTATTGGCAAGCTCCAGAACGTTGTCCGTGCCGACTATATTGGTCTTGAGCGAGAGCAAGGGATTCTCGATGATGTATTTCACGCCGACAGCGGCTGCCAGATGATAAATTTGATCCACACCATTGATCAGCTTCTCCATCAATTCACGGTTTAAGATGCTGCCAATGGTGTAGTGGAACTTGGGATGATCCTTGAATGTCTCAATATTCTCCAGCCTTCCCGTGGAAAGGTTGTCGATGATGCTTACCTGATGGCCCTCGGCCAATAATCTTTCTGCCAGATGCGAGCCGATGAATCCGGCTCCCCCGGTGATGAGTATCTTCATAAATTCTCCATTTTTGGCGACTGCAGCTAAGTATTTGATCTGTATATGTATTAACAATCACTTGCTGCGCTCGCTGAGACTCCACAAAGCAGTCCCAGCTTGTCTGACTAAGGAAATTTGAGAGAGTATATTTGTCAATGAAAAAGCTGTGGTATTCAAAGCAGTTAATGTTGAACATAAGAGGAAGTTAATAAGTGAGGCCGGGCTGTGCCGGGACGGCGTCTTTGGCAGTTAGAACTAAGACAGCTCGAACTTAGTGCTTCACCCCAGGCGCAAAGCGCCCCCCCCCTCTGCTGTTCTCCGCTTTATCCGTAGTAAAATAATCTTTCCTCCTTTACTCCTTGTAAAAAAGGAAAGACCCGCAGGAATGGGAGCTGCGGGTCTTGTTCTGGTCATCGAACCGAGACCTTTCAGTCTCATTACAAATGCATCCGAAGCCCTAACCCAAATTTTTAGCAGACGGATACCAGACCAGCTTGCCACAGAGCCTACACCGAATTCCTCCTTTTATGTATCCTACACGATATCGCCGACAGAACGACAGCCTCCCTTTAAGAAATGAGGTCGGACGTCTGTTCCGTCATGGCAATATAAGTTTGCACGGATTAGACCAAATTGGTACAGTCACGTAAGAGGCTGCAGAATAGAAATATGCGCAAAAGGCACAGATTGACTGGGGTGTATTTTTTGCCTCAAGCCTTGGAACTGCCTGGTTCCTCCGGTTTGGTGGTCAGGGTGTAATGCGAGATCTTTTTAAAGAGGTTTGATTTGTCTATTCCTAGGGCTTGGGCTGCGCGGGTAACGTTGCCGTGATGCAGGTTTAGACAGTGTTGGAGGTATGATCGCTCAAAGCTGCGCAGGGCTTGTTTGAGGGTATAGCTCTGGTTTTCCGGAGTAGCGAAAATATTATTCATACCTGCCTGCAGATCCCCTACCGTGAGGTGGTCATTTTTGGCAAAAATTACACCCCTCTCGATAGTACTGCGAAGTTCACGGGCATTTCCGTGCCATTCTTGCTCATAAAGCCACTGCATTGCCTGGAAGGATATGGCAAGGGGAGCGATGTTGTTATGGTTGCAAAATTCCGTACAAAAGTAACTTGCGAGTTGGATGATATCATCTTTGCGCTCCCTGAGGGGAGGAATATGTATATTGATCGCGTTTAGGCGGTAATAGAGATCGGAGCGAAAGATGTTTTGCTTTTGCATATCATTGAGATCGCGGTTTGTAGCAGCAACGATGCGGGTCTTGACGTTTTGAATTTTACCGCCCACTTTTTGGATCTCGCCCTCACTGATCACACGGAGCAGTTTGGCTTGCACTTCCAGAGGCAATTCACTTACTTCATCCAAAAAGATCGTGTTGTTATCAGCGTGTTCAAAGTAGCCCTTGCGGTTCTTGGCAGCCCCTGTGAATGCTCCCTGTTCATAGCCAAACAGCTCGCTTTCAAAAAGTTCTTTGGGGATGGAAGCGCAGTTGATGCAAACCATTGCCTTGTCTTTGAACTTGCTGAGGCGATGGATGGCGTGGGCAGCCAGTTCCTTGCCGACTCCGGTTTCCCCGGTGATCAGCACGGGCGCTTCATACTCCGCAGAACGGATGATGCTGGCATAGACATTTTGCATAGCAAGTGAATCACCTACCATACCTATTGCAGTCTTTGCCATCTCGAGGGTTGCGCTTCGAGAACGCACATAAGCACTGATATTTTTGATTCTGAGGCGCAGATGCTCCGGAGTGATGGGTTTTTCAATGAAATCAAAAGCTCCGTTTTTAATGGCGTTTACGGCATCCGGGATATGCCCGGAGCCGGAGATCATCAAGATGGTAGTTTCCGGATAGTTCTCGCGCACTTCATCCAGCAGACCAAATCCGTCATTGAGCGTAGGCAAACACATATCCAGCATCATTACGTGGAATTGGGTATTACTCAGGAGACCGAGAGCTGTACCTACATCATTGGCTTGTTGCACGCAGTATCCTTCTTTGAGGAGTATATCGGAGGCAAGCTTGCTAAAGACTCGGTCGTCGTCTGCAATCAATATCTTTATCTGATCGGGCATTATTCCCCCTTGAGCCAGATGGAGACGGTCGTACCGTGTCCCTCTTCGGAGCTGACGTCAATAATTCCATGCATAGATTGAATAATCTTCAAGCTTTCCGGGATGCCGATGCCGGTGCCGGATTGCTTGGTCGTAAAGAATGGTTTCCAGATGTCTTCCATATTCTTGGAACTGATCCCTATTCCGCTATCCTCGATCTCGACCAATACTGAGAGATTGCCTTTGGGGCTCTCGTGCAGAGGGAATTCCTTGACCGTAATGTGCAGAGATCCGCCTTCAGGCATAGCGTCGATGGCATTGCCCAAGATATTCATTAGAGCTTCTTCAAAGCGGATGGGCTCTATCATAGCCTCTACCGAAGTCAGATTCCAGTTTTTGATCAGTTTGATTTGTGCAGGGATACTGATCCGGCTCAGGCAATGCTCTATACTGGGTAAAATATCCTGAATTCGCAGCTCGTAATCTTTGAGCTCCGTAAAGCGCTGGAACGCGTGAGTAAAGACCCTGATCTGCTCGATCTCGCTGCGGATCAGCTCGACGTATTCGCTGGAAGTGCGATTCTCGGGATTGCATTGCTCCAGTGGCTCCAGTGCCAAAATCACGTTTGTAATATGCCTGCGTACATTATGCGATAGCCTGCGGGCTGTCTCTGCCCAGGCAAGCTGACGGTTCATATCTTCCGCTCCGGCTGCAGGAGGAATAAACAGGATCAAAAACTGGGCGGGGAAACTACTGCGGCGGAACATTGCGATTCCAAAGCTACGCTCTTCTTTGCCAAATTTTACCTGTGCCTGGTAGGTGAGGGATTTGTTTTTTGACTTTTGAAAGTGTTGCAAGGGGGGATAGAGCTCCGGGAAGATTGCATCCAGATGCTTCCGATCCAGCAGGATATTGGGCTCCATATACTTTACAATCATAGTCTCCAGAAAGCGGTTGATCATTACAATCCGGTTCTTGCCCCGTACGTGGATCATCCCAAAATCCAAGGTATTGTCTATTCTGCGAAAGACCTTAATCTGTTTAGTATGGGCATACCAGCCACCAAACAGAAGGATCAACAAAACACCGATTATCCACAGAGAATAGCTTTCTATGGTGTTTAGCAACAGGACATAGAAGGGATAGGGCTCAAAGGAGTAATAGCCGGTCTGGCGGGGAGAGGAGATCACCAGCAATCTCGGCTTGCCAAAGCCGTTGCCCGTGCTGGTCATATAAACACCTTCTTCCCCCGGGAAGGGATTCTTGATCCTGGCTCTAACCCTGAAGTTATGATCCAAGATCTCAAAATGATCGTCATTGGTCTGCATCAGGAAGCCTTTGAAGCCGTCGTTGTTACCATCCACGCTGCCCCAAAGGTATTTCGGCGAGTTTTTATAATGATGCTTCACGGGATCCAGATTCTCGTCCAGCACGATCAGTCCGGATGCCTGATCGATCAGCGTGATCCGCTTGGTGCCGCTCCGATCTACAACGTGCAGGAGCCCGTCCGGTGCCATCCTCTGCATTGTGGAAGGAATGCTAAAGGACTTTAGCTTAGAAAATCTCTTGCCGTTGTAACGCATCAGGCTGATGTAATTTTCCACCTCCATCGAGCCCCAGGTGTTGACATTGCAATAGATCTCGTAGATACCATCCTGATCGTTATCCGAGATAGCCAGATTGGCAGCACTATAGCCGGCGGCCACCTTTTCTATAAATTCCATCCTGCCGTAGCGATCGATCACACCTACATAAGAATTGAAGTCGTCTGTTTGGTTTAGCGGTTCTGTCCTGTTCTTAAAAGCTATCGTGCCAAAGATAAATTCTTTGTCGCCATCTCCGTCCAGATCTGCAAAATGCAGGGAGTTGACAGTCGTAGCCATCCGGTAATACCACTTCAGCGCACCGGACTTGAGATCATATACTATTATACCACGCGGATTTGCCTGAAAACCTGAATGAGCCGTGCAGACCAGTTCATAATCGCCATCGCCGTCAACATCTTCTATCATTAGCGGTACTATCACCGCAGCATATTCACCTTTGGGATTGTCACTTTCCTGAAAGACCCGGTCGATCGGGGTATATCGGCGATCTTCCCTGATCGGAACGGGCTTCCAATCGTAATGTGAGGCTTGGAGGTAGTTCCTTTGACCATCGTTGAAGCTGTAATATATCCAGGCCCTGTCGTCATCTGGATCTTCCATTACTTTGAGATTTCGTATGGGATAGCCAAGATTGATCTGAGCGAGTGCTTTGCCCTTGGAATCCAGAGTCAAAATGCCGTTGTATCCTGTCCTGAAAGGCTCCACATAGATGATTTCGTCGATCTTGTCATTATCCACATCGGCAAAAACCTTGAGCGCAGCATTGCTATCATTGGTAATCACCTGACGCTCTACAAAGCGGTGACTCAGGACTTTTTCATAGATCCTGCACGCACTTATACAAAACAAGATCAGCATCAAGCCTATCGCATACTTTCTATTCAAGCAAAACCTCTAAACAACAATATTTACTCTTATCATTACATATGACTGGATAAATTATGTCAAGATAAATCGGAGGGGTTTGATTTTGCTCTTCATTACTAACTATTTGTGGCTTTGCACCTCTTGCGCGCAAGTGATCAACTGGAGATCACCAGCAGATCAAGAGCAAATCACCTCGAACCGGGTTCGACTTGATTTGCTCTTGAATTGCTCTTGATATGCAGATGACCAAGGGGAGCGATTAGGAAGGAACAACCCGAATAGTGATGATAATGCCTTATAACAATAGCTACTTAGCTATCTTGCTTGGCACTCAAGAGAGATATACTCCAGAATTCCTATTTGCTTAGTAGGCGATAAAGCTTATTATATCCCTAAAACAAGAAAATGATTTGGAGAAAGATAAATGAAAGTACTCGTACTATTTTATACAACCTATGGACACAACTATGAGATGGCAAAGGCTGTAGCCGAGGGTGTAAAGCAAGCAGGCGTGGAAGTCGAAATCAAGCGTGTTCCGGAGATTCTGCCTGATGAGATTATCTCAAGAATGGGAGCCTTGGAAGCCCGCAAAGCTTTTGAACACATCCCGATAGCCGAGCCCACAGAACTGGGTGATTACGATGGCATCATCTTTGGTACTCCCACACGCTATGGAATGATGGCTGCGCAGATGAAAGCTTTCCTCGATGCGACCGGAAGCCTCTGGGCGAAAGGTGCCTTGATCGGCAAGGTCGGGGCAGTATTTTCCAGCACCGGCACTCAGCATGGCGGACAAGAAGCTGCCATCCTGAGCTTCCATACCATCCTCTTGCACCACGGAATGCTGATCAGCGGCTTGCCTTATAGCTTTACCGGACAGACCACGATGGATATGATTGCCGGTGGGTCTCCTTACGGTGCATCACAGATCGTTGGCGGGGACGGCTCCAAGCCTGCCAACCAGATTGAGCTGGATGGTGGCAAATTCCTGGGCGAACACGTTGCCAATATTGTCAAAAAACTCGCTAAATAAAAGAACTCCCATAAGATAAAAGCTCCCCTGTATTGGGGAGCTTTTTTTATTGGCAGCTTAAACTACCGGTTATCGCATATGGATTTAGAGCTTGGACATATAATTCACCAGATCGGTCACACGGCAGGAATAGCCCCATTCGTTGTCGTACCAACTGAAGACTTTTACCATATTGCCTTTGACGTAGGTGATCAGTGAATCATAGATCGAGGAATGGGGATTGCCGACGATATCGATGGAAACGATAGGTTCGTCACTGTATTGGAGGTAACCCTTGAGATAGGTCTCGGCTGCTTCTTTGACAGCAGCATTGACTTCTTCCTTGGTGGTGGGGCGCTCGGTATTGATTGCCAGATCGACCAGGGAGCCATCCGGAGTGGGCACGCGTATAGCGGCTCCATCCAGCTTGCCCGATAGTTCCGGGATTACCAGGCCGATGGCTTTGGCTGCACCGGTCGAGGTCGGGATCATACTCATCGCAGCCGCTCTGGCGCGGCGCAGATCGCTATGCGGGAGATCCAGGATGCGCTGATCATTGGTATAAGAGTGGATCGTAGTCATCAAGCCTTCCTTGATTCCAAAGCGATCGTGGATGACCTTTGCCACGGGTGCAAGGCAGTTGGTGGTGCAGGAAGCGTTTGAGACCACCAAATCCTCGGGTTTGAGGATGGTGTGGTTTACACCCATCACGACCGTTGCATCGACTGCGTCTTTGGCGGGGGCGGTGAGCACGACTTTCTTGGCACCGGCTTTGATGTGCTTGGAAGCCTTTTCCTTGCTGGTAAAGATACCGGTTGATTCGATCACGATGTCGATACCCAGATCTGCCCAGGGCAGGCTTTCGGGATCTTTTTCGGCAAAGATGCGGATCTTTTTGCCATTGACCACGAGGCTGTCCTCAGTGTGGCTGATTTCACCCGGGAATATCTTGTGGACGCTATCGTACTTGAAAAGGAATGCCAGGGTCTTGGCATCTGTGAGGTCGTTGATTGCGACCACGTTTATGTCGGAGTAATTTTTCAGGAAGGCACGCAGGACCAGGCGTCCGATGCGTCCGAAGCCGTTGATTGCTACATTGATCATATATCTCTCCTTTGTTTATAATAGTATGCTGTTGTTTGCGCTGCCGGTGACTTTGCAGAAGCCCATAATGGTATTTTGCATGGTTTCTTCACCTTTGGCGAGCCATTTACGGGGATCAAACTTGCTCTTGTTTGGGATATAATCCTCGGGATTGACGCCTGCAGGACAGACGATAGCATCCTTTTCTTTTTCCCAATAGGCTTGCACCGCGGAAGCCATATCCATCTGGTAGTGGGTATCTTTGTTGATTTTGACTACGCCATTGGCGATGGCTTTGATCTGCTGCTCATCGGTGAGTCCCGATGCTCCGTGCAATACGAGCCCGCGTTCTACGCCATTGGCGATCAGAAGGCTATCTATCTCTTTGATCAGGTCCAGCCTCAGGACGATATTGGCGCCTTTGGAGACACCGTGATTGGTGCCGACTGATGCCGCAAAGAGATCGACATTGGTCTTTTTGACGAATTCGAGTGCTTCTTCGGGTTTGGTGTAAAGCTCTGTGTCAGAAACGATCTCGTCCTCAGTGCCTTTGATGTGGCCGATTTCACCTTCTACCAGGATACCGTGTTTGTGCGCCAGATCGACTACTTCTTTGGTGATTCTGATATTATCATCCAGCTTTTCCTTGGAAGCATCGATCATCACGCTGGTGACCAGATTACGCTCGATGCAATAAACGATGAAATCGAAATAATTGGGAGTGGCGTGGTCAATATGCAGTCCTACACCGCTTTTGGGGAATTGCGCTGCAAAAGTCTTGATCATAGTGGAGATCAGCTGCGCTCCGACTTTGATATCCTGAGAAGCACCTGCGGCGTATTTGCAAGCACCGCTGCTCATCTGCATCAAACCATCGGAACCGACCGCATTGTAGCCCTGGACGATCGCTCTGATCTGTGTATCAAAAACAACATTGGATGCGATAATGCCAAATCTTTGTTGCTTGGCTTTGCGAAAGACCATGCCAAGCTGTTCACCTGTTAAAAACATCCTTACCTCCATCAGTATAGATATTATGCTTGCTTTGTATAATATCCTCCACAATGATATAGAGTCAAGTAAAATCTTGGAGGGGGGGGGCTGGGCGCTTAGTTAGCAGATAGGTAGTTAGAGGTTAGCGCTTCGCTGGCTTCGAAGATCCTTTCTACGTGTTATACCCTGTCTCGTCACTTGGCACTGTGCGAAGCTTCTTGGAAACTTACTTTCCAATGCAGAAATCTGAGAAGATGCTACCCAGCAGATCGTCCACGGAGCCGGTGCCCAGGATTTCGTTGATGGCTGAGGAGGCTTCGATCAGATCAAAGGCGATAAATTCGTAGCCCAGATTCCCCTGCATTGCCTCTCGTGCTTTGTGCAGAGCGCTTATACTGCGTCGGATAGCAGCCAGGTGACGGCTATTGGTTAGCATCGGGCCTTCGGGCAATTCGCGGGGCAGCTCGAGTCGTTTAAGTATCTCTGCAGAGATTGCTGACAAGCCTCCATCCATCATCACCGAGCTGGGGATAAGCTCATCTGGCAGGACGGCATAAATGGCAGGGAATTGTTCTTTGAGTTTTCCAGCCAGATCAGCCGGAGCTGGAAGGACGGTAAATCCCAGGCTGTCTATCTTGGTGATGATATTTAAAATGCGCTGGCTGTCTATCAGGCCGTCAATACGGAAGCTTTGTCCGGGCTCTTGCAGTACCAGGACGAGATCGGCGGAATTGAGCAGCTCACGGGTGCGGTCGATCCCCATCCTTTCCACCTCGTCCGAGGCATCACGCAGACCGGCGGTATCATAGATCACCAGGCTGTAGCCTGCCAGGGAGACACTCTCTTCGAGGTAGTCTCGTGTGGTGCCGGGATGAGGGCTTACCAAGGCTCTGTTCTCGCGCAGGAAAGCATTGAAAAGCGAGCTCTTTCCGGCATTGGGAGGCCCTACCAGGCAGATCTTGATGCCTTCGCGGACATAACGTCCGGATCTGCTTTCTTCCACCAGCTTCTCAGCTTTTCCTATGATAGTATCAAGCTCTGTGGCAAAGGCATCCAGGTCGATCTGGGGAAGGTCTTGATCCGAGAAATCGATAGCGAGTTCGATCTTGATGCGGCAGGTTTGAATGTCCTTTAACAGAGTCTCCAGAAATCCTGTAAGCGTGCCGCGTAATTGGGACAGAGCTGATGAGGCGGCTTTGCTGCCGGAGGCTGTAATTAGATCATTCACGGCCTCTGCCCGGATCAGATCGAGCTTGCCATTCAGGTATGCTCGTTGAGTAAATTCTCCCGGTAGAGCCATACGGCAATCCAGCAGGAGATCCTCCATAATCTGGGAGACGAGGCGGGGATTACCGTGACAACTGAGCTCGATAACGTCTTCCCCGGTATAACTATGCGGTGCGATAAACTTGTAGATCAGGATTTCGTCCAGGGCAATCCCGGCTTTATCGTTCCAGATGCCAAAGATGATGCGGTGGCTATCGCTATTGCGAAGCTTTGTTGTGGGTTTAAAACGGCTTTCGGCGATCTCGAAAGCGCCGGCTCCGCTGATCCGGATCAGTGAACTGGCAGCTTCTCCGGCTGGAGTGATTGGTGCGCAGATAGTATCGCCAAAGCTTTGCATACTATTTGTTTATACGCTGGATAATGTCTTGTGCCAGGGCTGGGGGAGTGAAGTCAATCAAGTCGTTTAGCAGCTCAGTCTTGCCATGAGTAATGAAGCGATCCGGATAACCGTAGTTGTGCACCTTCACTTCTTGTTCAGAGAGCAATTGAGCTATTCTGCTGCCTATTCCTCCAATGATGCTATTGCTTTCAAACGTAAAGATGTAGCTGCAGGATCCGGCAAGTGAATTCAGCAAATCTTCATCCAGGGGTTTAAGCGAGACCAGATCGACCAGTATGGCATCAACACCCTGTTCAGCGAGCCGATGGTGGATGTCTTGCACCATCGGAAGGCAGTCTCCGGCAGTGATCAGTGCGATGCTGCCTTTATCTGCAATCAAGCGTGCTTTTCCTACTTGAAATACATAATCTGCCGGATCATCGCAGACCGCAGTCCCGCGTGGATAGCGTATGGCGATGGGGCCGTCTTTGTAAGAGGCTGCATAGGCAAGAATCTGCTCGAATTGTGGAGCAGTCGAGGGGGCAAAGATCTGCAGATTGGGGATATAGCTTAAAAAAGAGATATCGAAAGCACCGTGGTGTGTAGCACCGTCTTCGCCCACCAGTCCTGCCCGGTCTATGCAAAATACCACCGGCAGGCGGGGCATTGCTACATCGTGGATAATCTGATCCAGAGCGCGTTGGAAGAAGGTGGAATATATTGCCACAAACGGCTTTAGCCCTTTGGTTGCCATCCCTGCTGCGAGGGTTACGGCGTGTTGTTCTGCAATCCCGACATCAAAGAAGCGATTGGGAAGGTTAGCTTCAAAGGGGGAGAGACCGGTGCCTGAAGCCATTGCGGCAGTGATTGCTACGATGGATTTGTCTTTAGTCGCCAGGCGGGTCAGGCAATTGCCAAAGAATTCGCTCCAGCTTTCCTTGCCGCTGCATTGGGTTTTTCCGCTGGAAGGATCAAAGGCCCCAACTCCGTGGAAGAGCGAAGCGTTCTGTTCCGCAGGCACATATCCTTTGCCTTTCTGAGTGACGAGGTGTATCAGAACGGGGCCTACCATATAGTTTTTTACCCGTTTCATAATGGCTGTGACCTGCTCAATATTGTGTCCATCGATGGGTCCAACGTATTTGAGCCCGAGATCTTCAAAGATGATATTGGGCACCAGGATGTTCATCATAGATTCTTCCAGCTTTTGCGCTCCATAGATGAAGCGCCGGCGGATGCTGGAGGGAAGGCTGTGGCTTACGTCCCAGATCTGTTTCTTGAGGGTATTGTATTCTTTGGAAGCCAGCATCCTTGCCATATATTTCTGCAAGCCACCTACGTTTTTGGAGATTGACATCGCATTGTCATTGAGGATTACAATGAACTTGTTGGGCTGGATGTGGCCGGTGTGATTGAGGGCTTCAAAGCTCATTCCGCCTGTCAGGGCGCCATCACCTATCACGGCAATTGAGTGGCCTCGCTCGCCCTTGATATCACGGGCGCATGCTATTCCCAAAGCTGCGGAGACAGACGTGCTGCTGTGGCCTGTGCTGAATGCGTCATAAGGGCTTTCGTCGCGATTGGTAAAGCCGGAGATACCACCTAAAGTGCGCAGGGTGTCAAAACGATCATTACGGCCGGTCAGGATCTTCCAGGCATAGCTCTGGTGGCCTACATCCCAGACTATCCTGTCCTGATCGGGATCAAAGACCTTTAGGATGGCAATGGTAAAATCTACTGCTCCGAGACTGGGAGCTACGTGACCACCTGTTTTGGAGACTACCTCGACTATGCGTTTTCGGGTCTCTTTTGCTAGTGTTCTAAGTTCTTCGTAGCTTAGTTTCTTTATGTCAGAAGGTGTTTTGATGGATTCCAGGATCATTTTTTACTCCCTTGAATCGGTTCGAACAGGCCGGGCTTCTTCCAGCTTGACCAGGATAATTTCGAGGATTATCAGGATCAAAGTTGCGATTAGCAGGTATTTCCAAAGCTCGTTTCCTAGACGGCTGTAAAATATCTGCTCTTTCCAGTTGCTGCCCAAGAATTTGTAGTATTTGTTAGCTTTGATCTCCAGAGGTTTATAGTCGCCTTCCAGATAATCCGGATCGACTGCTACTGTTTGATCAGAAGAGCCGTGTTTGATATAGAGCCCGGGTTCGGTGAGAGTGAGGCTGCGATTGGCGAGATCAATCCGTTTGCCATCGGGCAAGGTGATTGAGCTTGCAGTAATGCGATCTCCCAGGGTTAGTTTACTAAGTTCCGGGCTACCGTTATCGAGGAATTGCAGGCTGCGGATCATTAGCACCGGGAAGGCAGGATCCAGCAGGAAACGGTTTCGCAGGCTCGAGAGATCCATCAGACAGAGCACTGCGCCATCCGAGGCGAGCATTACCGCGTCGCCGGATGCAGATAAGATAGTGTTTGCTGCACTGGTAGCTCGCGCAGAATGATAATCGCTAATGCGGTTGTAAGGATTATCCTTGCCTGCTACCAAGGTGCTGATATAGTGGTGGCGATTGACGAAGTCAATGCTCTTCTCACCTGTCCCATAATCACCCAGGTTGATGCCGAAACTGCGGTTCAAAAAGGCTTTATAATCTGCAGAAATCTGTCTTCCGGGATTGTAGAGGATGCCTTTACCATTGGTTGAGGCTTCCTGCAGGATCTCGGATAGCTTCTGATTAAGGCTGCTAACTTGTTGCACGATGATCAGATTGTAAGTATCCAGAGCTGCACTGTTTACAGACAAAGGATGCATCATTGTAAGCGTACCTGTCCCTTTGTAAACGCTTATCACAGAAGCCAAAGCAGGAGGCAAGGAGGAGCTCTCGGAGATTACTGCAATCCGGGGAGAGAGATAGAACGGGAAGGCGAAGTAAGCCCGGTTATCAGGGCTTAGCCTGTCATCCATTACTTCTATATATCCTTTTTGCCAGCCGTCCTGCTGCAGTTCGATCAGGATGCTCTCGGTCACTGTCTGTCGTGCTGGGATGCTTATGAACTTCTCTGCCAGTTTGATATCGTTGACCACAGCTTTTACCAGTACTTCTTTACGCTCTTGGTCGCCGTAGTTACTCAGCTTGAATTCTATCATCTGGCTACGGCTCTTTTGTACCAGTTGCGGGATGGGCTTGGCATCGCTGCAAGCTAGATTGCCATAAGAATCCGGCTGAGGCAGAGGGACAAGGTGGATAGGCAGCTCCGGCTTGGCTGGATAAGGCTGGTTTTGCCTATCTGTAAGCAGGTAGATCTCGCGGTTTGGCATCTGGGTATCGGCAAGTTTGCGGATTGCCAGATTGATCAGATCTTCCATAGGAGCAGGCTGATGGCAGATCTGGATTTGCCGGATCAGATCGTTAGGAATATCTTCTGCATAGATCTGGGAATGCAAGCGGTTCCAGTCGGGATCAGAACTGATCAGGATCAGCCGATCATTGTAGGTACTAAGTCTATTTATCTCGAGGATAGCCGTTTTTGCGTGATCCAGCAGGCTCTTTGTGCCCGTCGTATAATCCATACTATATGACGTATCGAGGATGATTGCAATGGCTGTGGGAGGATGCTTTTTGCCGGGCTTGGCTCCCGGTATCCTGAGCATTGGACGGGCTATAGCAAGCACCGTTAAGAGAATGATCAGCATCCTGATGATCAGGAGCAGGATATTCTTGAGCTTGGTGCGTTTCTTGTCCTGATCCTTGCTGAGCTTGATAAAGCGCAGGGAGGGAAAGACTATCCGCTTTGGCTTGCGTTTTGCCAATAGCCAAATCACCAAAGGCAGGATTGTCGCTGCTGCAAAGATCAGAAGCCCGGTATTCAGGAAAGAGAGCTGGAACATCTGTTACTTCAGGCCGATACCCACCGCAAAGAGAAAATCACTATCTTTGAGGACCATACCGCGGTTGGTCATCGAGACGTCAAAACGCAGGAGATTGTAGTTATAACCGGTTCCTACGGTGTAGTTTATGTTGCGAGTGCCATAAAAGTCATTTGAAAACATTCCTAGCCTGATGGCAAATCCCTGATCCGCTGTTCCTTCACCCCAGAGACCGCTGCTCTGCCAGTTCCAATCGTAATCCAGGCCAAAGTGGAAGCTGGTCTCGGGATCCTTTGCCACCTTATACTGCAATCCTCCTAAAAGCTTTGCTCCACCGGATTTGTATTCCATTCCGAGCGCCATACGCCTCTGCACCGGCTCTGAAGGATAGTTTTCCCAGTACAGACGCGAGAAGAGATCATAGACGCTGGCACCCCAGGTAAAATCTCCTGAATTGACAGTAAGACCTATGTCCGTACCAAAGCCTTTGACCTTATCATCTATAAAGACATCTCGCACGAGGTTTACACCAAGCTTGTGCTCCTTGAGATAGACCAATCTGCCGCTGTAATACTTCAAGCTCAGCCCCATCTTAAGAGCGGGATACTTACTATCGGTACCAGCCAGTGAGAGCTGGACCTTATCCAGTTTGTAGTCATAATACCGGAGACTGTCGCCCGTGGCATTCCATTCATTCAGATGCACGCTGGCAGCCGGATGATAGGTAAAAGCAAATTGCTTTGCGCTGAGAGCAAAGTATTGGAATTGCTTTTCCCTCAGGGTATTACTGATCTGCATAGCTTGCCAAAAGGTAAGATCACGCTGCTTGGCAAGTCTGAACGAGGTGCTGAGGCTGGTGATTTCGCTCTCTGCCAGGAGCGCCGGATTGTGATAGGCACCAAAGGCATCGACTGAGCTCGTAATGTTCAATCCGCCCATTCCCATCACGATTGGGGAGACGTTGTTCTCCGGAACAGTATAGTCGTATTCCGTGATTGGCAGGGCATATTGAGCCATCAGTCCGATAGATGCTGCCAGGATCAATAGGATTAGAATGTATGATTTCATCAAGTAGTCTCCAGTTTTCGGTATGCCCACAATGCCAGATAATAGCCTCCGATACCGGCAAAAACGCCTGCCACCATATCAATAAACCAGTGGTAATGGCAATAGACTGTGGCAATCGCAAGAAACATCGTAATGTACAAAAAGACCATTCCCCACACCTTGGTATGTCTGAGCGCGGAGATTGTCAGCGTGATTGCTATCGCCACGTGTGAAGAGGGGAAAGCCCCGCCCAGGTGCGTGCTGAGATTGTAGATCAGTGCCATGATATGGGTAAAGGGTCCGCCCTGGTAAACCTTAGTAAGTGCCATCGCTTCGGGGAAGTACCTACCCCCAATCACAGGGAGGATCGAAAACAGGAAGTAACAGCTATAAAACACAAAAGCCAGGGTAAAGATGATCTCGCCAAAGACCTTCTTGTCCTTGAAGTAAAAGTACAGCGGCAAGCCCCCGATCATCGGATAGTAACAGAAATAGGCAAAGTGATACAGCTCCGAGATCCAGGGCGTTCCAAATGTCCTGCCCCATTCCAGAGAGGGATAATAACCAAAAATGCTATAATCTATCCTCGCAAAAAATGGATCCAGCCACTGGGGAAAGATGATCCTGTTCACAGCCTGCAGCGAGATAAAGAAATAGCCAAACAGCATTACCGGATAGATGGAACGCACGAATTTAAGCAATCTCTTCAGCCTTGGGGATTGGCAATTCCTATCCCAATGCGCCAATAGCAAAATCGCCGTAATGATAGCTGCATAGACCGGCAGATGCATCATTGGTTCTACCGCCCGGTTAAAGCCCAGGCTCATATAGAGGAGTATCCAGCTTGCATAGCCGATCGTAATGTAATCTATCGCTGATAGCAATCTCTTGCCCATACTCAGTCTATTCCTTGTTAAAGATCTTATCGTAGATTCGATAGGTCTTGTAGATCTCGGCTTCCAGCATCTCGGCAACTCTTACCATCATCGTATTGGTTTCCAAAACCCAGGAAAATTCTCCCCGGATATAACCCTTTGGGATGCCGTGTTTGTAAGAGTAGTAATGAAAGATCGTATCTATACCGCGATTTTGGTATTCCTTGATCACGCCCATCGTGATTACGCGTGCTGAGCCAATGCGCTTCTTGGCTATTGCAGCTTTGATCAGAGTGATAGGATTGACTCTGCCATTCATTACCTTCAATACTTCATTGTAATTTGGTAAAGCCAGGCTAAAGCCTACCGGACGTCCGTCTATCTCTGCAAAGAGCACCATATCCGGATCTGCCAGAGGGAGCAATTCATCCACCAGATGCTCAAATTCTGCTTCTGTCATCGGGACGGCGCCCCAATTGTATTGCCATGCCTCAGTATAGAGCCTGAAGACAGTCTCGATATCCTTTCTGCGTTGTTTTTTTTCTTTTGATAGAGTATGGATAGTTGCCTTGCTGCGTCTCAGCAGTGCTTCGTGAAGCCTGTCAACCCGCTCCGGGATCTGGTTCTGCTCTTTGTAATAAGCATAGAGATCCATTGCTTTCTCTAGTCCGTAACCGCTGCAAAGCTCTTGATAGTAAGGCAATGCGTGCGTCATCATTACCATTGGAGGTGTCTCAAATCCTTTGATCAAGAGTCCGCATTCATCGTTTATAGTAAAGTTAAGCGGCCCGCGCATCCCATCCTTGCCTTTGGCTTTGTTCCATTTCTCCGCAGTCGCAAAGAGTTGATTGGCAGCTTCCTGATCATTTTCGCATTCAAAGAAGCCCCAAAACCCGATATTGTCTTTGTGTTCCTTGTTGTGCTGGGTATTGGTATGCGCGGAGATCCTGCCTACGACCTTCCCATCCCGGATTGCCAGAAAAAGCTGCGCTTCCGAGTGCTGAAAAAAGGGATTATGCTGTGGCGAAAGGAACTTCTTTTGGTCCGGGATCAGCGGAGCCACCCAGTTCTGATCGTTCTTATATAGCCTGAAAGGCAGCATAATGAAGTCTTTTAGCTCTTTGGGAGTCTTGACTTCTCTAATCTCGACCATAGTAAACTCCTTGCTTTACTAGAATTCTCCAAGCTTCTTGGAGACAAAGAAATTTAGTACTCCCATCAGTGCCATCATACCAATGGCCATCGGGATATAATAGGGTGGCAAGACCTTGCTGTAGATCTTGACAAATGAATCCAGCAATATGGTTACAAAGAGCGGCAGGATCACGATCATATACTGGGCAAAGCGAATCTGCTTCCAGATGATCACCAAAAGCCAGGCAATAAAGACAGTTATCAGGGTGGGCAGGACGTTAAAATATGCCATTATGCCGATATAGGTAAAGATGCCGCGTCCTCCCCGCAGTTTGTTTGAGAGAGGCAGGCAATGCCCGATCAAGAGACCTGCGGCATATAGCATCATTACGCCTGGATTGTAGATAGGCCCCAAGTCCAGACCCATCGGCAGTCTGTTTAGCTGGGTCAAGACCAGATAGATCAAGCTGAGATACAAGTATCCTTTGGCGCTATCGATCAATCCCACCAGGATGCCCATCGGTCGGGAGACATTTTGAAAGATGTTTTCTGTATCGGCCAAACCTGTGCCGATCTTGTATATGTTCAAAGAGCGCACGCTCTTTGCCAGTATTCTTGCTGTGGAGAATCCTCCAAACATATAGGAGAGTACTATCAGCAGTCCAATTACGAGATAGATCAAGGGGTTCCTCCATAATTACGGTATCCAAATATTGCACTGCCGATCCTCACCAAGTTTGCCCCTTCCTCAATTGCCATCAGATGATCATCAGTCATCCCCATAGACAGCCAATCCATCCCTTTCCGCTCTCCGTATTTGCGTTTCATAGTATCGAACATATCTTTCAATTGCCTGAATGAAGCCCTTATCCTCACTGGATCATCGGTGAGCGGTCCAATCGTCATCAAGCCACGGATACGCACTCCTTTCAGCTTGACCACACTTGCGACCAAGTCTTCAGCAGCTTCCGGCGAGACTCCGCTCTTGGAAGCTTCCATCGACGTATTTACCTGGATCAGTATGTCTTGCACAAAGGTGCTCCCCTCATCTGCCGGGTTTTGGGCATAGTCCGAGATCAGTCTCGCCGTTTTGAGCGAATCGACAGATTGGATAAGGTATGGGCGTAAACTCATCAATTGCTTTACCTTATTGCTCTGGAGACGACCGATAAAGTGGAATTGCGGCATCGGCTCTGATGCCGGGAGCAAGCTCCTGATCTGAGACAGTTTAAGGCTGGCTTCCTGTACCTTGTTCTCTCCAATATCGGTAATCCCGGCTTTGATGGCTTGCAAGACAGTTTCTGCCGGATGAGTCTTGCTGACAGCTACGATAAGGCAGTCATCAGGACTCCTGCCCAGTGAGAGCAGCTTCTCTCGCACATTCTGGCTTATTTTTTCTATCTGATCGCCGATACCGGGCATTAAATCTCCTTGGAATAGTCTTAATATTGCCAAATCTACGCAGGATAATCCTCTCTGAATATAGCAATACGATTTTTCACAGTTTTTCAATGCCCGGCGGTGTCAAGTTTTATCTGGAAAATGACATCCTGCCCGCTTATTCCAACCGCCCTGTTTTCATCCACCCAGGCGAGATTATAGAACTAGCGGAGGGCAGTGAATTCCATACCGGACCTGGCTTGGTATATGTCAAAGCTCTTTATGCCGTTTGTTATATGCACCGTATTGGGGACTATATAGTCGGTTCAGATATTGGGATATGGCAAAGGACTCTTTGTCATTTTTACATACTCTTGTATTTAATTCACTATCAACACACTATCTACTTATTCAAAGATCTGCACCAAAATCATTGTCTCATTACTATATGGGGGACAGATCTGCAAAATCAGGGACAGAACTGAGTGGAATCTTTTACGCAGTTGCAGAACATACTATCAGTATGCAATATACGGGTTTCTCCACCACTATGCTCGGTGGTGCG
>PHBP01000003.1 GCA_002842035.1 Candidatus Cloacimonetes bacterium HGW-Cloacimonetes-2
CCCATTCCGAACACAGAAGTTAAGCTCATCTGCGCCGATGGTACTGCGTGGGCAACTGCGTGGGAGAGTAGGTCGCCGCCATCGCTAACGCCTTTATCTATACCCTCTCAACAGTGATTCAGCTTTCTGGCAAACGTAGGTCAATATTCTCTATATTACGTTCTCCTCTTTATCGTAGCTCTCTTATCTGTCTGCCCGTCACTTATTCCCAAACAACCGCGAATTATATTATCATATTGCTCTTGCTACACTCTCTATTCCTAGTTATCTTGTATGTATTAAAGAAATACTAATACAGAGGTAATAATGGCTATCACAAAACTAAAAGGACATCCGATAAATACGAGCGGGGATATGCCCGTCATTTCAGCAAAAGCTCCGCAGTTTCAGCTTACGGGAGCAGATCTGCAGGATAAGAGCCTGGTAGATTATTCCGGTAAGAAGGTTATACTGAATATTTTCCCTAGCATAGACACCGGTGTGTGCGCGATGAGCGTCCGCAGATTCAATGCAGAGGCATCCAAGCTCGATAATACAGTCGTATTGTGCATCTCCAGAGATCTTCCCTTTGCGATGGGAAGGTTCTGCGGTGCTGAGGGCTTGGACAAAGTGATTACTCTTTCCGAGATGAGAGATAGGAACTTTGGTAAGGACTATGGTCTGGAACTGGTAGATGGCCCGATGGCTGGCTTATTGGCTCGCTCAGTGGTCGTAATTGACCAGGCAGGATCAGTCGTATACACGGAACTGGTAGATGATATAGTTCACGAACCAAATTATCAGGCTGCTATTGAGGCGGTTAACGCCATTTAATCACTCATCAATACAAGGGAACAGGATTTTGTGCTTGACAGAATTCGGCCCGCAAAGAAATTGGATAAACAGTGTGCGCCCTTAGCTCAACTGGATAGAGTATCTGACTACGGATCAGAAGGTTAGGGGTTCGACTCCCTTAGGGCGTGCCACTTTTTACTTGCCAGCTTACGCTGGCTTTTTTTATTTGTGCGAGGATTATGGATAAACAGATAGAACCTAAACGCAATGCAAACCTGATGCTCATCCTGAAGATGATGCTGAATTACTGGTATTACGGCCTGATGGGGCTGATTACCATGCTATTCTTTGCCTTCTTTAGCGGAGTGAGCATTACGATCGTTATCCCGCTCTTTGATTACGTCTTCAAGTCTGACAAGCCGGTAATCCTCTACCACAGCTACGATGCCTTTTTACAGGCTTTATGGGCTAGAATAGGGGACTTTACCGCCCAATCAGGATCACTGCTAAAACTGAGGAGTCTGGACGAACTGGCCCCACTCTGGGAAAGTATCAAAGATTTGATGGTGCAAACAGATTCTCTTGCTCTGCTCTACGTGATTTGTGGATTCGTAGTGCTGACTATTTTGCTAAAGAACATCTTCTTTTATGCAAACAAGATGTTCTTTGTGGTGCTCAGGGGCAGAACTATCCGGGATGTACGAAGCTATATGTTTCGTCGCTACCTCAGCCAGGGTATGGAGTTTTACAGCAACAACCAGGTGGGTGATGCCATAGTTCGTATGGTGAATGATGTTGATAGCGTTTCCAATTACTTTATTTACTCTATATTCAATTCCATCAGGGATTTCTCCACTATCGTAGTGTATATGTATATCGCCTTGATGCTGAATGCCAAGCTCTTCTTACTTAGCGCTCTTGTGCTGCCGTTATTTACAATAACGGTTGGATTTATGGGCAAGAAGATCAAGAAGTACTCAAAGCGGATACAGGCACAGCTCTCTACGATGTTTTCCACAGTTGAGGAAGTCTTGAATAGCATCCGGATAGTCAAGGCATTTAGAAGAGAAGAACGTGAATATGAGGCATTCGAGAAGATCAATCGCAAGCACCTTAGCTTGTGGCAGAGAGCGATGGCTTATTCTTCCTTGAATGTGCCGATCTCGGAGCTCAATTCCACTCTGACCGGAGTCGTTGTGATCATCCTGGGTGGAGCTATGATTCTAGATCCTAAGAGCGGTTTTAGTCTCGGCAATTTCACCGCTTTCCTCTTTGCCCTGTTTTCTATGCTACATCCACTGAAGACAATCACCCAGATGTATGCTGAGATCAAGAAAGCGGCGGTCTCTCTCGATCGTATTGCGCTTGTCTTGAATCAGCAATCCAGTATCCAGGATGCTCCTGATGCCATCTCCAAAGAGAGTTTTAATACCCTGATTACGCTAAAGGGAGTCGGGTTCCAGTATAAAACCGATAAGAAGGTCTTGCAAAATATAGACTTAGTAATAGAGAAAGGAAAGAAGGTGGCTTTTGTTGGCTCCAGCGGTGGAGGTAAGACAACTTTGGTGAACCTTTTAAACCGCGTTTACGACGTCACAGAGGGCTCGATCGAGTTGGATGGAGTCGATATTCGGAAAATCAGATTGAACGACCTCAGGAAGCTTTTTGGGGTTGTTACGCAGGATTCCGTGCTTTTTACCAAAACAATACGTGAGAACATTGCCTACGGCAGTCTTGAAGACCTGAGTGACGAGCAAATCAGAGAAGCTGCCAAGATTGCTCACGCTGATGAGTTTATCGAGCAGCTTCCGAATAAGTACGACCAAATGTTGGATATCAAGGGGACTAATCTCTCCGGTGGTCAGAGGCAACGCTTGTGCATTGCACGCGCTATTGTTGGTAATCCGCCTATCCTGATCTTTGATGAAGCTACCAGCGCACTTGATACTGATAGTGAAAAGAAGGTTCAGGATGCAATCGACGATGCCACTCGGAATCGTACTGTGATTATTATCGCTCACAGGCTATCCACCATACTCAAGAGCGATCTGATCGTAGTATTGGAAAATGGCGAGATTGTGGGTAGTGGTAGCCACGAAGAACTTATGGGCAGTTGCGAACGGTATCAGCATCTGCACAGGCTGCAGTTCCAATCATAGAGGTTCAGTGAAACACAGTGTAAGCGCTTTTGTATTGACCCAAAACAACGAAGCCACAATCAGAGCTTGTCTAGACAGCGTTACTTGGTGTGATGAGATAGTCATCATTGACTCATTCAGCACAGACAGGACTCTGGAGATTGCTCGAGAATATCCCCGGCTAAAGATCTATCAGAATGAATACACTACTGCTGCAGAGCAAAGAATCTGGGGTAATCCCCATGTTACCAGTGAGTGGGTCTTCATTATCGATTCAGACGAGGAGTGTCCACCGGATCTAAGGGACAAATTCATCAGTATTCTTGAGCAAGACAAGATCGAGAATGACGGTTTTGTGATCCGTATTCGTACGAGATTCATGGGACGGCTCTTAGAGCATCACGACTATATCAGTGCCAAAGGTAAGCGTCTGGTCTTGAAAGAAGTAGCTACTCGTTACAAAAAGACAGCCAGCGTTCATGCCACTATCAAGCTGGATCATATCGCGTTCATTGAGCCCAAGTACTATCTGATACACAATCCCATACGTAGTCTTGACTTACACTATCAAAAGATGATCCGATATGCACGATGGCAGGCTCAGGATATGCACGTTTCCGGTAGAAAGGCTCATTGGTGGCATATACTTCTGCGACCTATCGGCAAGTTTATGCAGTTCTATCTGGTCTATGGAGGATTTCGGGATGGCTTGCAAGGACTCCTGATCTGCCTACTGGCTGCATATAGTATCTTTTTAAAGTTCTCCCTGCTCTATGACTTACAGAGGCAAGATTGATGAGAGAACTGGTTCTCCTTACTGCTCCCAAGAGGTTTATTGGCCAGACCAGGCGTCCCTGGGTGCCACTTGATGTAGATAGATTTATCTCTGAACTCAAGAACAAAAGTATCACTGTACGCGAATACGAGTATCACCAAGCGGCTAATACTGCGGAGCTACAGAACTCCACTATCTTCTATTCCTTTTCCCAAGTGGAAAATCTGAGGGCTTATCTACGCGATCTTGTCTTCTCATTACAACAGAGAGGCAACAAGGTCTTACCTTCCTACGAACTGCTGCTCTGCCACGAAAACAAGGGCTACCAAGAGCACTACAAGAAGCTCTTGGGTATCACTTCACCCTGGGCGTATTACCTCAGCCGCAAAGAAGAAATTACTTCATATAATATTAGCTATCCAGTTGTATTAAAGAGTCTTGAAGGATCCAATGCAAAGGGCGTTGCCTTGGTCAAGAACCAGCAAGAGCTGCTTCATAAAATAAACCTGTGGGAGGGAAAACTCGGCTGGTATGACCGGTGGGATCTCTTCCGTCGTAACTACCTGCGCAAAGCCAAGCAATTTCCAGGCTATCCCCAATACTCCAATAAACTGGATCAAGAGCAGTACCGTGAGCATATCGAGCCAAGATTGAGATTTGTCCTGCAAGAGTTTATCCCGGGCTTGGATAGCGATTACCGCGTTATCGTTCTGGGCGATCGTTTCTATGTAAGCCGAAGAATGACCAAACAAGGAGACTGGCGAGCCAGCGGCACAAAGCTCTTTACCTACGACCCTAAGCCCAATCCTGACCTCCTGGACTACGCCAGCAGTCTCTATTACAAGGTAAGTAGCCCCAGCCTGGCAATGGACGTAGGGATTAGCGATAATGGTCTGCATCTCTTTGAGTTTCAAGCTTTGCACTTCGGAGTGACGCCCATCGTTTTGGGACCGGGATACTTCATCAAACATCGGGGTGAATGGAAGTTTCAGGAAGGCTCCGGATCTTACGAAGCTGAACTGGCGTATGCGATAGATCACTATCTGGTCAACAGGATGTAGAAGCGTGGTCTTCTCTTACCACTTGACCAAGTATCCTTTTAGATTAGTATATGCAATCCTAAGTCTCTGTGGCAGGACTAAAGGCATCTATTTCTACTGTGCGGAACAGATAGATCTGGAGGTTTTCAGAGAAATACAGAGACACCTTCATAGTGTTGATATAGTCACAGATAAGAAGAGTATGTTAAAGTACTTTCTTGATCACAAAATACCCTGTAAGCAACTGCCTGTATTCCCTAAAGCAGTGATTATGTGCCGTCACGCTTGCCATAAGTTTCCCTCCCAGAGGATAATCAAGATAGGGATGAGACACGGTCCATACCACTTCAAAAAGATGACCTCCGCATCGAACTACAACCTCTTTGATATCTATATGTTTAGCAGCCAGGATGATCTCGCTGAAGCCATCAAGACAGGCGTCAAAACCGGCATCTCTATTGGTTACCCCAAGCTTGATCCTGCGCTAAATGGCGAATTCAGCCAGAAAGAACTGAGTACTATCAAAATCAAAGCCGGAATTACTGCTGACAAACCAATCCTGCTTTTCAGCGCTACCTGGCCCGGCAGTGGTATGAGTGGTCTGGATCTTTGGAAGCACAGAATTGGAAGCCTCAAAGACAAATACAACCTGATGGTTACCCTTCACCCCTGGGTTTCTGATGCAGATAGGGAACTGATTAGAAAGCAAGGCATATACCTCGTTGAGCGTGATGTGATCAAGCATATCTACATCTCTGACATTGTGATCGGGGACACCAGCTCGCTATTGGCTGAAGCTTGCGCGCTTGACAAACCGATGATCACCTGGAAGGTACCCGCAGCAAAGCGCTCTCAGGAAAAAATAGAAGCCCTGATAGAGAGTTTTAGCCTCCAGGTGGAGAGTCTAGATGAATTGAGAATTGCCGTAAAGCGCTATCTCGCAACACCAAATTTACTATCGGACGAAAGGCATAAAGCCAGCAGGCTGATGTTTGACAATCTGGATGGATCTGCCGGCAAAAACGCCGCAAATGTGATTATTAAGCTACTGCCGGAGTTGAAACTATGAATCTGATAGACGCACATTGCCACCTGGCAAATCTAGCACAGACTCACGATCTTAGTCCATTAATTTCTGAGGCTAATTCTCACGGCATAAAAGGCTTTATTTCATCGATCTTAATGCTCTCCGAGATCGATTGGCACAAGAATAATCCTGATCGGGGCATCCTGATCCAGGCAGGAGTACATCCCAGTTTTGACGAATGCGACTTAGCGGTGGAAGATATCAGTTCATTAGTTCAAACAAATACACTTGATCTGGTTGGAGAGATAGGCATTGATAGATCAAATCCCGATCTGGAGGGTCAGCAAATCCTGTTAACAGAACAATGCCGGTTAGCTGCAGATGCTGAGCTTCCAGTGTCTCTGCATATTGTTGGACACCAAGCAAATGCATATTCATTGTTAAAGCAATTTCCACTTCGCTATATGGTGCATGGATATGCCGGATCAGTGGAAGGATTTGAGCTCCTGGCAAGACTGGATACCTGCTTTACGATATGTAGCCGTATCCTCAAAGATGACAAACGTGAGCTACTGGAAGCCATCATTGATGACGGCAGATATCTTTTTGAAACTGACATCACTCAGTATTATGTAAAACCCAACGAAGCCAACCCTTTACTGCGTTTGATCGAGCTTTTCCAGCGGGTAAAGCAAATCAGCGGAAAGACAGAAAGCGAATTGATCAACACCCAAAATGAAACACTGCTTCACCTATTGGGACGTTTTCCTTGGTAAATGAACGTGACAGTAGAACAGCCTTGCTGATTGGAAAAGAAGGACTTAGCAAGCTCAGGGAAGCCAGGATAGCTGTAATCGGTTTGGGTGGTGTTGGTGGATATGCAGTGGAAGCTCTGGTGCGTGCCGGGATTGCCGAAATCCTCCTGGTGGACTTTGACAGAGTGCAAGAATCGAACATAAATCGCCAACTCATAGCAGATTACGATAGTATTGGAATGCTAAAGACGGAGCTCTATGCCAGGCGACTGACCAAGCTGGATCCTCAGCTTATTGTCTGCAGCCAGACTTGCTTCCTGGATAGTAGCAATATGGCAGAACTCCTTGATGGATATCACTATGTGATCGATGCAATAGACAGCTTGAATTCCAAGATTGACCTACTGGATTATTGCCATAGAAACAATAAGTTTGTCGTAAGCGTCCTCGGTGCTGGTCGCCGGCTGGATCCCTCACTGGTTCGTAGTGGAGACATTTCCCAAAGCAGTGCTTGTCCTTTGGCCAGGCGAGTACGCAAGAGCTTGCGGGAGAGAGGTATCACCAGCGGGATCAGTGCGGTATGGTCGATTGAAGAAGCTTCGCCGGCTGTTAAAGAGCAGGGTCCGGATCGTTCGCCGATTGGATCAATCAGCTATATGCCTGCAATAATGGGGCTTACCGCTGCATCAATCCTCATTCGTAAGATAAGCCATAGCTAGAACCATCATATCCAACCCACAAAAAAAGCCGGAACCAATAGATTCCGGCATAACTCTCGTTTAAATTCCTATTCCAGATTTGCCAGAATCCACTCCTGAGCTTTTTCCTGAGCTCTTTGCAATTGTCTGGGGCTAAGCTCTGTTGCCATCTGATCCCGCTTTGTCACAAACTGAGCTTGTCCATTTCTAGCAGCTATGAAGTACCAGACATAGGCCTCAAAAGGACTCTTGGAGACTCCATAGCCGTATTGATGGCAAACACCCAGGTTATACTGAGCCCCACTGTGTCCCATCTTTGCAGCCAGGGTAAATTGGCGGACAGCACGATCATAACTTTGCCTTACTCCATGACCGTTGTAATAGCATAATCCCAAGTTATATATAGCACTTTGGTGCCCTTGTTCCGCTGCCAGAGCATACCAGTTTGCTGCAGCTTCGAGATTCTGCCTGGTTCCCCAGCCGTAATTATGACATACCGCCAAGTTGTACTGGGCAGTGACGTTACCCTGATCTGCAGCAAGGCGATAAAGCCGCACAGCTTCCTCAAGGTTTTGCGCTACGCCAAGGCCTTTCTCATAACAGATGCCCAGATTGGTCTGAGCCTCGGGAAGGGCTTGTTCCGCAGCCAGAGAATACCATCTGACCGCCTGGGCATAGTCCTGAGTGAGTCCTAGCCCATTGTAGTAGCAATTCCCCAGGAAAAACTGCGCTGAAGTATTGCCTTGCAGAGCTGAAAGCCTAAATAGCTCCGCAGCCCGGGCTGGATCTGCCTGGACCCCTTGTCCGTAATAATAACACAAGCCGAGATTTAGCTGAGCTCCGGAATGCCCTCTTTCTGCGGCAGGGCTAAAGCTCCTTACTGCTTCCGCATAATCCTGATTTGTACCTTCGCCCTTGTAACTTGCCAAGCCGATGTTGTAAAGAGCATTTATATTACCCTGATCCGCTGCAAGCCGGTAATAACGGGTAGCTTCATTGACGTTTTTGGCAACGCCTTTACCTGTGTAATACAGGACCCCAAGATTAAATTGCGCTGCTGCATTTGACTGTGCCGCAGCGAGAGAAAAATATCTGAAAGCTTCGGAATCGCTTTGACTGATTCCTCTTCCCTCCAAAGCTGCCAAGCCAAGCTGATACTGAGCCTCCGGATGTCCTTTGGCGGCTGCTTGGGAAAAATAGTTCACAGCCTGGATTCGATCTTGTGCGACTCCGTCTCCAAGGTCATAACATACTGCCAGGTTGTAAAGTGCGTTGATATGTCCCTGATCGGCAGCCTTTTTGTACCACTGGGCTGCTTCCGCGGGATTACCTGCAACGCCGCGTCCGTTGTGCAGACAGATTCCCAGATTGTACTGAGCTGCCGGATGTCCCTGCACGGCAGCAAGGCGATAGTATCTGGCAGCTTCGATCGCATTCTCCCCGATGCCCCAGGCATTATCAAAACATAATCCTAAATAGTACTGGGCATTTGCGTTGCAGTTATCTGCCGCCAGTCTGAAATAGGGTATCGCCAGAGCGTATTCCTTGGCATTATAGTGTTCCAAACCTTTGAAGTAGTTTACTCCCGAGTGTCCCTGTTCTTCTGCCATTCTAAACCAGCGATTGGCTTCCTCGAGATTTTGGATTACTCCCTGTCCGTTGAAATAGGCAAGTCCAAGATTATATTGAGCATCGGCTATACCGGCATCTGCAGCCAGACGAAACCAGCGAACTGCTTCGCTGTGGTTTACTTGGGTGCCTTTTCCCTGGCACAGACAGATTCCGAGATTGTATTGGGCTTCCGGGAGTCCCTGCTCTGCCGCAAGACGGTAGTAGCGCACTGCTTCGGTGAGGTTTATCTCTGTACCCAGGCCTTCTTCATAGATCCTGCCAACAGCAGCCTGAGCGGGAGCAAAATTCTGGCCGGCAGCCTCACTAAGCCAGTGCAAAGCTTCCTGATAATCCTGTTGAATACCGCTACCTTCCAGATATGCCAAACCGATGTTGTACTGCGCGCTAACGTTACCTTCCTGTGCATTACGTAGGAGGGGTTCGTTAAATCGACTTACTGCCTGGAGGCAGAATGTAATCGTGATCAGTGTCAAAGCCAGTAAAAGCTTTTTCATCAAATTGCTCCATATTTCGTTTATAATCAGTACCCGGGTTATCGGGCTATCCTGCAGATAATTGATCCGACAGGACTACCCAAAAGATTAGGGTATTGCTATGGACTTTCAAGGGGCATCTGTTGTCAAGCGAAAAAGGACTGCTTTGGCAAAGTGTATTTACTGGTTTGCATATACCGGTATATAGTTGATCAGAATCAGTCCGTATTTCCTGAGAATGATCCGGTTGAATCAGGAAGTCAATAAGCATCCACTGATGCCTAAACGAAAATATTGCTTGACGAATGTCATTATACTCCCATGCTCGGGAAATATCGCAATCAGGCATATACAGGCTTGAAGATAATATGATTAAGGAGATTCTTATGAAAATGCGTATTCTGTTTCTTGCTGTACTGGCTCTGAGCCTTAGCTTGTTGGGGGCTTATCAAAGTCACTCGATTGGACTTTTCACGCCTTCCACGCTGGAAAATCTGCAAAGCGAAGTAAATATCAGCCACAACTTCTACGGTAGAATCAATCACGACGTAATCGATACTTTCTTTGGCACTGCCGGCGGGGCCAATGCCGGATTAGGATTTCGCCAGCATCTCTTTGCGGGATTGGAAGCCAGGATCGGTTACAACACACCTTTGATTGAGTATAACTTAGGCGCTGCCTGGCAATACGCCCCAGAAGAATGGCCTGCCAAACTGCAGCTTGACGTGGTGTATTCCAGTTTCGAGATAGGTAAGCGCAGGTCGGACCTGGGTATTTATCTTACTGCTCAAAACCGGCCTATCGTGGACCGGATGATTTTTACCCTTAATGCAGGATATAACACTTATTACGAACGAATAGGCCTGGGACTGGGCACCCAATTCCTGATCACAGACAAGATCAGCCTCCTGGGTGAAATTTATCCCCTGCTAAATGACGATAATGATTCGGACAATCCTTATTCCGTTGGCAATTATAGCGCTTATGCCTTTGGTGCAGCATTCGATGCCGATCCCTACAGCTTTCAGGTTAATATCGGTAACGATCCGGTTCATCATAACACGGCTGGTCATTCACTCGGCGCAGCTAATAAGGGGAACCTTCATCTTGGCTTTAACGTCAAGCGCCGCTTAGGTTTCTGAGCTTTATACATTACTTTCTCAAAGCCCCGGAATCCGGACCGGGGCTTTTGCTTTCTCCTTGATAGGATGCTTGTATCCTGCCTGTATCCTGCTTGAATCCTGGATGAACAAGCAGGAAGCAACTGATTTATCAGTGTCTTAGAGATGTTCATTGAAAAGGAGCGTAAAAAGCGAAACCCGGGACTTTTGCCGCTCCATAGGCAATTTTTTCTCTTGACGTATTTGCTGATTACTGAACATTGTAACAGAACCCACAAGAATGAAATGATAGGATTATAGATGGAATATCCGGTATTTAAAAAAGAAGTCGCAGAGCTCTCAGAGCAGATCTTTGAGATTCGGAGGTTACTTTGACCTCGAATCAAAGCTAAAAACTGCTGCGGAACTTGAAGAGCAGATGAACGATCCTGCCTTTTGGAATGATCAGGCAAGGGCAAAGAAGATCAGCAAGCATCTGAGCCAGATGAGAGAAGCAATCTCCCATATCAAAGCTCTGGATCAGCACAAAGACGATCTTGAGACCTACATAATGCTGCTCGATGAAGATTTTAGCGATTCCCTCCTTAACGAGGCGGTAGGACACCTCGAGACCAGCAAAGCTTACGTAGAAAAAGCGGAAGTGGAATGCTATCTAAATGACTCCTACGATCATAATGATGCTGTTTTCACTATTCACGCCGGTGCCGGCGGTACAGAGGCCCAGGATTGGGCAGAAATGCTCTTGCGGATGTATTCGCGCTGGGCAGAGGCCAATAAATTCAAGTTTACCATCATCGATTCTCTTTCCGGCGACGAAGCAGGACTGAAGAGTGTAACCGCAGAAGTAAGCGGAAACTATGCTTATGGACTGCTCAAGGCAGAGATCGGAATCCACCGGTTGGTGCGTATCTCACCCTTCAATTCACAGGGGAAACGCCAGACTTCTTTTGCCTCTGTTTTCGTTTATCCCGAGTTTGACGATGATATCGAGGTCGAGATCGATGCCAAAGATCTGAAAGTAGATACCTATCGTGCCAGCGGAGCGGGCGGTCAGCACGTTAATACCACCGATTCCGCGGTGCGCATCACTCACTTGCCCACGAATATCGTGGTGAGCTGTCAAAATGAACGCAGCCAGATTCAAAACCGCGAAAAGGCGATGGCAATCCTCAAATCCAGGCTCTATCAGCATTATGAAGAGCAACGCAACAAGGAAAAGAAGGATCTGGAGAGCTCCAAGACAGAGATCGGATGGGGCAATCAGATCCGCAGCTATGTCTTCCAGCCCTATCAGATGGTCAAGGATCACCGCACAAACTTTGAAAGCGGTAATACAGAGAAGGTGATGAATGGCGAGCTGGATGGCTTTATCTATGCCTGGCTAAAGAAAAGGGCTCAGGAAAAGATTTGAAGCAGTACAAGATCTTGATGCAAGAGCTGGACAAGGCAAGAATGCCGAGGCACGTTGGCATCATAATGGATGGCAATGGCAGATGGGCAAAGAAACGTGGGCGTCCCAGGCTTTACGGGCACAATGCCGGAGCAAAATCTATCCGGGAAGTGGTCGAGCTGGGTGTGGAACTGGGGCTTGAGTACCTTACCTTTTATGCGTTTTCTACCGAAAACTGGAGTCGCCCGGAAGATGAGGTGCGTGGCTTGCTCAAGATGCTACGCGAGCGACTGATCAAAGAAATCCCCGAACTCAACAAACAGAATATCTATGTGCAGTTTATTGGTGGCGAAGAAAATCTCGAGCCGGATTATATGGACGAGATCAAACAGGTTGCCGCTTTGACCCATACGAATACCGGGATGGTGGTTAATATCGCCTTTAACTATGGCGGTCGCTATGAAATCATCGAAGGCATCAAGAAGCTTTATGCCCTGGCAAAGGAAAGGCCGGAGCTGGTACAAGACCTAAGTCCCGAAAGCTTTGGCAATTATCTCTATACCGGCGGACAGCCTGATCCAGATATGATCATACGCACCAGTGGAGAGATGAGGCTTTCGAATTTTCTTTTGTGGCAATCTGCCTATTCGGAGATCTATATTACTCCTGTATTGTGGCCGGATTTTGACAAGAGCGAGATGGTCAAAGCCTTGCTGGACTACCAGAAGCGGGGCAGAAGGTTTGGAGGAGTAGTTTCAAAATGAGCGAGCTCGGTAAAAGAGTCCTGGTATCTCTGGTCTTTATTCCTATCCTGATCGCTGCTTTGTACTTTGGCGGTCTGCCTTTGGTGCTGATGTTTTTACTGGTCTCTGTGCTGGGTGGGCTGGAGTATTTTCAGATAATGCAAAAAGCAGGTCAGGGGATCAATTGCGGCTGGCTTTGGCTGGCTCCGGCGCTCTATTTGAGCCTGGTCTATCTGAGGGGAATTGATCTCAGCTTGGTTTGGATCGCCTTTTTCCTGGTGATTCTGATCAAAATCTTCAATTGGGAAAAGGATTCAAACCTGATTACGAGTTTTACGGCAATCTGGGGTTTGGTCTATACCGGGATAATCCCGGCGATGATCGTAAGGATAGGGCTGGATTACCACGGGCAATATATACTTTTGGGCTTGGTGCTGATGATTTGGATCGTGGATAGCGTTGCATATTTCATCGGAATGAGCTTTGGAAGGCACAGGGGCGTGACCGCGATCAGCCCCCGAAAATCTATTGAGGGCTTTATCGCGGGAGCACTTGCTCCGGCTCTGATAGTGTTTATATTATATGTAACCGGGTTTCGGTTGATTGAGCTTAAGTATCTGGTTTTGATAGCCATAGCTGCCGGAATTGTAGGGCAGTTGGGAGATCTGACCGAATCGATGATCAAGCGTTTTGCCCAAGTAAAAGACTCATCCAATCTGATCCCCGGGCATGGTGGGATCTTGGATCGTACTGATAGTATCCTGCTTGCCGGTTCGTTTTTGTACTGTGCAATACAAGTTTTAGAAAAAGTGAGGTAAGAATATGCTCAAAAGAACACTTAGCACTCTCCTGATGCTGGGAATCGCCATTATGGCTTTTGCCCAGGCGGCAGATCTCTTCTTCTCCGAATATGTGGAAGGAGCTTCAAACAACAAAGCAATAGAGATTTTTAATGGAACCGGCGCGACTGTAGATCTTAGCAACTATAGCGTTAAGCTCGGTTCAAACGGTGGCGAATGGTCTGCCACAAACTCAATCAACCTGACCGGTTCACTTGCCAATGGTGAAGTCTATGTAATTGCCAATGCCCAGGCCAATGCCCAGATGCTGGCAGTTGCAGATATCACCCACACAGTGACCTATTTCAATGGTGACGATGCTCTGGGTCTCTTTAACGGAGCCACAATGATCGATGCCATCGGTATTTATCAGCAGGATCCTGGAACCGCCTGGGACGTCGCAGGGACTGTTGGTGCCACCCTCAATCATACCCTTATCCGCAAGCCCAATATTACCTCAGGAAATCCCAACTGGACGGTTTCTGCCGGTACTAATATGGACGATTCCGAATGGGTCGTACATCCTCAGGATTATGTAACTGATCTTGGTATGCATACCTTCAATCCAGGTGGCGGCGAACAAGCCGGTACCCCCAGCTTCAATCCCCCTGCCGGTGTCTATAATGGTCCCATCAACGTAGTGCTTACCAGCTCTACTCCGGGAGCTTCCATATATTACACCACCAATGGCAGCAATCCGACCAATCAGTCAACTCTCTATACTGCTCCGATTCCTTTGAGCAGCAATACTACTCTCAAAGCCATTGCTTATGCATCCAGTATGGATCCCAGCTATGTGGCAACTGCCGAATACCTTTTCCCGCTTCTGGTGAGTAATATCGCTCAGCTCAGAGCTCAGGAAGCTGATAACAGCACCATCTACAGACTCAGCAATCAGGTTGTGATGACCTTTGCCCAGAGCTGGAGACACCAAAAGTATATCCAAGACCATACAGCAGCCATCCTGATCGATGACTACAATGGCGTGATCACTACTAACTACCAGCCGATGGACGGAATCGTTGGTATCACAGGTAAGCTCTATCGCTATACCACCAATATGCTGCAGTTTGTGCCGGTTGCTGATCCCGGTCCTGCCTCACAGCACAATGCACCGCTCAGCATCCCTGTCGTGACAGTCAGCGAAATCAACAACAATCTTGAGCAGCATCAGTCCAAACTGGTGAGAATCAATGATGCATCATTTGGCTCTACCGGTGCCTTTGCCAGCGGACAGAACTATAATCTCACAGATTCCAGCGGAACCATCGTCTTCCGTACTGCTTTCTTTGATGTGGATTATGTGGTCGATGCGATGGCTATTCCTACCGGTCAGATGGATATCAAGGTGATCGTGAACCAATTCAATACCACACCTCAGGTGACTTCACGTTCGTCTGCCGACTTTAATCCTCCCGTCTCCAATGATGATGATGTGATCGTAGCTGCCGGAACTCAGCTTTTGGCAAACTATCCCAATCCCTTCAATCCTGAGACTACTATTCGCTTTAGCCTTGAGAATGATGCTGAGGTGATGGTCAATATCTACAACACACGCGGACAGCTGGTGCGCTCACTGGTCAATGGCCAGAAAGCAGCCGGTATGCACAGCGTGGTTTGGAACGGAATGGACGACAATGGTCAGTCCGTATCCAGCGGTATCTATTATTACAAGATGTATGCGGGCAAATACAGCTCAACCCGCAAGATGATCCTGATGAAATAGTGGCTGATCTTGAGGAGCCATGTTTATTGCCTGATCACGATCTTCTTGTTCTCCACCATTGAGGTGGTGAGCAAATGGCTGGGTGGCGGGATTCATCCCAATGCCATTACAGCCTGGAGGTTCCTGATCGGTGGGGCAGTGATCCTGCCCTTGGCAATCAGACAGATCAAGGCTCACAAGACACAGCTTGGTCTTGGCAGCATACTGAGAATAGGCGCTTTGGGAATACTGAACGTCTGTATCAGTATGCTGCTTTTACAATGGTCTGTACTATATGGCAAGGCATCGCTAAGCGCCATTTTGGTGGCTCTGAACCCGCTCTTTGTTTCGCTCTTTGCATTTATCATCCTCAAGGAAAGGCTTGGTTTTGCTACAAAGATCGGTCTGGCATCGGGGCTCATAGGGCTGCTGCTGATAGTGCTGGGTGAACAGAATATGCTTGTAGGGTACAAGAATCTGCCTCTGGGAATAGGCTTGGCTCTGGGAGCTGCACTGACCTTTGGACTCTACACGGTATTAGGCAAGAGTCTGGTGGCTCGTCACGGTAATCTAACAGTAAACAGCCTGTCTTTCGTCATTGGTTCTCTAGGTTTGTTTGTGATTAGTTTCTTTCTGGGAGTGGATACAGGTATCAGGATGAGCCTCAATAATCTGGCAGTTGTAGCATACTTGGGTCTATTCGTAACGGGGCTGGCATATATACTCTTCTTTGAGGCACTCAAGAAGCTGCCTGCCTCCACAGTATCAATGTATTTCTTTTTTAAACCGGTCATAGCGTCGCTATTGGCGTGGGTCCTTACCTCAGAGCGTCTTAGCATCGTCCAGATTGTGGGCATTGCAGTAGTAATAGGCTCTCAGGTAATGATCCGTACAAGAGTGTTCAAGAGTCCGGTGCCACCAGTCATGGCAGAGGGAGCCTGATGAATATTCTGGTCTTTGGAGCCAGCTTTCCCAATCCTGCAGAACCGCTATTAGGGATATTTAACTTCAAACTCCTTGAGAAGTATCCCTCCGAGCACGATATCAAGGTGGTAGCTCCTGTCCCCTTGGGGCTAAACTTCAGGAGAGGACACCAAGGCAGGATTGCTTGGGAGGATACGGTTGAGATAGGTCTCCGAATGGTAGAGGTCTATCGTCCCAGATATCTGCTTCTACCCAGAAGGCTACTGATGCCTTTGATTGGTTTTATTGAGTTTCTATGCTGTCTCGCTACTGTGGCAAGGATACACAAGAGCTGGCAGATAGACCTGATCCACGTGAACTTTGCTTATCCGGATGGTATCGCTGCTATGTGGCTATCCCGGATGCTCAAGATCAGCTACGTACTCACTGAACACAGGGGTCTCCTGGCAGAGACCCTGGATAATATCTGGGTAAAGAGTCAGCTTACGCAGGTTTACCGCTCTGCAGCTGCTGTGACCACGGTCTCAGAATACAACGCCAGAGTCTTGTTTAAAAAGACAGGAGTAAAGGCTATTCACATACCCAATGGACTGGATTTCGAGCGCTTTGAGCAAGGTTATATGCGGGAGAAGCTGTATGAACTGGTCTGTGTATCTCACCTGATCCCTGCTAAAGGGATACAATACCTGATTGAATCCATCTCCATCCTCAAGCAGCAGGGAACACAGTACAAGCTGGATATTATCGGAGAAGGCTCCCATCGCTCCCACCTGGAGAAGCTGATCATAGAGCTTGGACTGCAGCAAGAGGTCTCTCTCAAGGGAGCATACCCTCCAAAGAAGCTTGAGCAAGAGCTGCCAAACTATGACGCACTTGTCTTACCAAGCTTGAGAGAGAGCTTTGGCATTGTCCTGATAGAAGCTATGGCTGCAGGATTACCCGTAATAGCCACCAGATGTGGAGGTCCAGAGCAGATTGTAAACGACGATACCGGCATCCTTGTGGCTCCAGGTAGTGCTGAAGCCCTGGTACAAGGCATCCGAGAGCTTTCCAGTAGGTGGTCTTCCTACGACAGCTCCCTGATCCGTTTCACAGCAGAAAGCAAGTATTCACTTGACAGTGTGGTAAAGCTCTATTTCCAGGTCTATAATGACGCAACAAGGAAATAGAGATGCCTGCCACAATATGCCACGTTAGCACAGTACACCCCCGCCACGACGTACGTATCTTCCATAAACAGTGCCAAAGCCTATTCAAACTGGGCTACAAAGTGCTCTTCTGCGTGGCAGATGGCAAAGGCGACAGCATTGATCAAGGCATCCGCATCCGTGATATAGGAGCTTATTCCGGACGCCTGAAACGTATGCTCAAAGCACCACTAAAGATGCTGGCCACCATCCTCGCCATCCGCGCAAAGGTCTATATCTTTCATGATCCTGAGCTGCTTCCTCTGGCTCTGGCTACGAAATTGCTCACGAAAGCCAAAATCGTCTATGATTCACACGAGAGCTACCGCGATTTCTTCCTTCACAAAGAATACATCAAGCCCCAATACTCCAAAGCCATCTCCCGCGTATTCGGCATTATTGAAGACTTCGTTGTGCGCAGACTGGATTTTGTAATCTCAGCCACCGAACACATCGCATCTCAGTTTGATCTGGGTGATCGTTCAGCTACCATCTTTAACTACCCCAAGCTTAGCGAGTGGGACAATACGCTTCCTCGGGATCCTGAATACAAAGCTCCGGAGATTGCCTATATCGGCAGTATCATAGCTGAACGCGGCATTCACTACCTCTTGGAAGCCATCCAGCCTCTTGATTGCCAGCTTCATCTTGCCGGAAACTACGAGCCCGCCTCATATAGAGAGGTACTGCTTGCTCTCCCAGGCTGGTCCAAGGCAATAGAACACGGCTATGTAAACCGAGAGCAAGCCCTGCAGATCATAAACAAGTCTCTTGCAGGACTGATCCTCTTGCAAAGGCTTCCCAATAACATTGCCTCTCTCTCCACCAAGATGTTTGAATATATGGCGGGAGGAATTGCCGTGATTGCTCCGGACTTTCCCATCTACAAAGCCATCATTGAGCAAAACAACTGCGGTATCTGCGTAGATCCTGCCGATACAGAGCAGATAAGAGCCGCCATAGAAAGCATCCTCGCCGATCCAGGCAAAGCTCTGGCAATGGGGGAGAACGGCCGCAGGCTAAGCAGAGAAGTCTATAACTGGGAATCCCAGGAAGCTCTCCTACAACAAATCTTTAGCACACTCACACGGAACTGATTGATATGATGAACACAATCCTCGCGACACTCTTTTGGCTCAGCGTCTTTTACCTTGCTTACCACCTCTTTTTATACGGCATCCTGATCTGGATACTGAACAAGCTCCTGGGTCGCAAAGATACCTCACCCAAAGCCTTAAAAGACTACCCCAGCATCACCATCCTATGTCCCGCCTTCAACGAAGAACGCGATATTGAAGCCAAGATAAAGTCCTTCCTCGCCCTCGATTACCCAGCGGATAAAATCCGTATGCTGGTGATCTCAGATGATTCCACTGATGGTACAAACGAGATAGTTAATCGCTACGTTGATCAACGCGTCAGCCTCTTGATCCAGAAACCGCGTCGTGGCAAGCAAGCCGCCCACAACCTCGCTTTGCCCCACATAGACAGCGATCTGGTGCTTTCGACAGATGCCACCGCTATCTTCGAGTCGGGCAGCGTAAAGCATCTCACCGAGATTCTGATGAGCAGTCCACAGATCGGAATGGTCTCGGGCAGGCTAAAGCTCACAACCAGTGGCGGCAAACAATCAGGAGAAGGTCTCTACATACGTTACGAAAGCTTCCTGAGAGATCTGGATAGCCGTTACCACTCCGTCCTGGTTTCTGTCGGCGCACTCTTTCTGATTCGCAGAGAACTCTTTACCGAGATCGCAGAAGATTCTGCAGACGACTTTGAACGCACCCTCTATGTCCTGGACAAGGGCTACAAGGTTAAATTTGTAAAAGACGCAGCAGTGGTAGAGGAAGAGACCGAATGCGCCACCGAGGAGCTCGCCCGCAAAGTACGGATCATTACTCAGGAATGGTACTGCGTAAGGCGTCACCCTGGCGTGCTGGATCCCTTTAAGCATACGCAAATCTCCTGGATGCTCTTTTCCCACAAGGTAATGCGCTGGCTCTTTTTTATCCCGGTAATCCTGATCTGGGCAAGCTCTGCCATCCTCTCAATCAACAGCTTTTTTTATATGATAGTGTTTATCCTCTTGACAACTGGGCTTATTCTGGGGAGCTTGGAACTCAGAGCCCAAAAGGCAAGGAAACATATTCCCCTGATGGGACTTCCGGCATACTTCGTTGCGATGCTGTTGGCTTCAATACTGGCTTTTGCGAATTTCCTCAAAGGCAAGAACTTTGGGGTCTGGAACACTGCCAGAGACTAGTAATTTTTTTTAAGGAGTAACGATGAAGAAGATCAGGCTTGGAATGATTGGATGTGGCCGCATTTCCAAGAACCACTTTGAAGCTGTAGCACAGATACCCGAAGCAGAATTTGTAGCCTGTGCGGATATTATCGAAGAAAAGGCACAAAGCGCTGCCGAACAATACAAGATTCCTCTCTATTATACTGATTATCACGAGATGCTCGAAAAAGAAAAGCTCGATATCGTGACAATTTGTACACCCAGCGGTATGCACCCACAGATGGGTATAGATGTAGCCAATCACAAGATCAACGTGCTCACCGAAAAGCCAATGGGTATCAATATCGAAGGTGCAGACCAGCTAATCCAGGCTTGCGACCGCAACAAGGTAGAGCTCTTTGTGGTAAAGCAAAATCGCCTCAACAGCACTATGCAACTGCTCAAGAAAGCTATCGACAAAGGCCGTTTTGGCAGAATCTACATGGCTCAATCCAATGTCTTCTGGCAGCGTCCTCAAGCCTATTATGATCAGGAAAAGTGGCGCGGCACCTGGGAATTTGACGGCGGAGCTTTTATGAACCAAGCCAGCCATTATGTGGATGCGATCTATTGGCTTTTGGGAAATGTGGATTCTGTGATGGCATACACCGCTACGATGGCTCGTCGCATCGAAGCCGAAGACACAGGCTGCGCCATCCTGCACTTTCGCAGCGGTATCATCGCCACTCTTAATGTTACGATGCTTACTTATCCCAAAAACTTTGAAGGCTCGATCACCATCATCGGTGAGAAGGGTACAGTCAAGGTCGGTGGATTTGCCGTCAATAAGATTGAGAAATGGGAATTTGAAGATTACGATGATGACGACAAGATCGCCACAGACACAGCATATCAGCCGCCCAATGTCTATGGCTTTGGACACAATCCTTATTACCGCAATGTGATAGATGTCCTTCTCGGCAAGGCTGTTCCCGCCACCAATGGCAGAGATGGCAGGAAGTCTGTCGAGATTATCCAAGCTATTTACAGATCTGCCAAGACAGGCAAGAGAGTATCTCTGCCTCTGTAGGAGTAAAAATGAAAAAACAGATCTTGATCTTATGTATCATTCTCCTGACCAGCCTCGCTTTCGCGGCGCAAATCAGGCTTTCCAACGGCAAAACTTTTAGCGGTAATATCGAAAGTGCCAGAGACGGATTCATCACCTTGATGGATGGCAACGTCAAAATCATCATCCCTGTGGGCGAAATAAGCTCAGTGATGGATGGTAACAATGATCTCACCCGGGATACTATCTCCCGCGCTACACCACCCCGCATCGATGCCCATTACATTCAGGCGGACGATTATTTCTATGCCGAAGATCCAATTGGCGACAATAGCTGGATCTGGGTAATGATAGGCAAGATGCGCAGAGAAGCAAGCGCCGAAACCGATAATCACGCAATGTTTTTTGATGTCAAGACCGGCACAGAAAAATGGGCAGGTTGGTGGGGCAAGACCCGCATCGCGACTCGTGATGATCTAGCTCTTGGAACGCTGGTTATTTGCTTTGATTCAAACAACGACGGCGAGAAGTACAATCCGCCGACCGATACCCAAACAGCACGCGGCGATTCCTGGTTTATGGCAAAGATCACCGATATGTCAGAAGCATATCGTGGATATATCCAGGTCGCAGGAGCTTACAAAATCAGTCTAAACAACCTGAGAGTATTGATCCGCAACTAAATTGCAACCTTCAGGCCAATATAATCGAACCCCGCTTTTTTCGAGCGGGGTTCTTTATTGCTTTTATATCAACCTCTTAGCCCTCCCTTTCGATTCTGCATTGCTAAGTAATTGTAAAATAGCTCTTTGATGCTTGTTCATACAGGATTCAAGCAGGATACAAGCAGGGAGCAAGCATCCTATCAAGCAGAAAGCAGGTGGGAATCAGGTTTTCTCTATGCCCTGTTTTTGTAGATTTGAGGCTATATTACAAGATAGTGGAATGGATATTGCAAAAGATATCAATTAGCGTTTCGGGTGAGAAGCGCTCAGTTTTGAACAGAGGAATGAATGACTGTCTTAATTCTTGCGACACTTGCATTGATCCTGAATTGGATACTGGAATATTGGCGCCACAGCCGCAATGTGGCGTCCGTACCGATTCGTATCCACGTAAATGGAACCCGCGGAAAATCCAGCGTTACAAGGCTAATCGCAGCCGGGCTCAGGGCCGGTGGGATCAAGACCATTGCCAAAATTACCGGGACACTGCCCAGAGTAGTGCTCTCGGATGGCAGGGAAGCCGCCATCATCAGGCTGATGGGTGCCAATATCATCGAGCAGAAGTATATCTTCCGCGAAGCCGTCAAAGACAAACCTCAGGCGGTGGTAATCGAATGTATGGCAGTAAATCCTGTCTTCCAATGGCTTACGGAACGCAAGTTTATCCGCTCCACCATCTCTGTGATTACCAATAGCCGTCCGGATCACCTTGATCTGATGGGCTCTACGGAGCAGAGCGTGGCGATGTGTCTTTCCAATACGATTCCCGCCAATGGAGTCTGCTATACTGCTGAGAACAAGCACTTTACTTTGTTGAAACAGGTTGCGGATAAGCGGAATACCATCATCCACAAGATTCGTCCGACTGATGTTACAAAGGATGAGCTGGATAAATTCAGCTATATTGAGCATGCCGAGAATGTACAGCTTGCCCTGGCAGTATGCGCGGAAGCGGGAGTGCCGAGAGAAGTGGCTTTGAGGGGTATGCAAAAGGCTCATCCGGATCCCGGAGCGCTGAAAAAGTATGTGATCCACGATGGTGCCAAGACAATCAATTTTTATAATGTGTTTGCTGCAAACGATCCGGATTCCACAGCTCGTATCATCGAGATGGTGACCGGAGATCTCAAAAACGTTACCAAGATCATCATCCTGAATAGCCGTTCAGATCGGCTCTTTCGTTCAGAACAGCTTTTGGAAGCGATCCAAGGTATAGATTTCAGTTATGTCCTGCTCACTGGAGAGATTCCGGAGAAGGTTGAAGCTCATGCACACAAGATCAAGATTCCCAAAAACAAAGTGATTGCGATGGGCGAGCCTCTCACAGAAGAGATATATCAGAAGGTTTTACAACTCACTCCTGGTGAAGCACACGTCCTGGGAATAGGCAATATAGCCGGCAGGATCAAGTATGGCGCACAGATCGTGGCGCATTTTAAACACAAAATGATAGCTTTAAATAAAGCCAAGAAATAAAGGAGCGAATGTGGTTGAATCAGTAATTCAAGCTGCAGTCGGTTTAGGTGTTATAATCAGTTTGGTCTTCACCGAGCTTTTGGGAGCATCAGCGGGCGGTATTGTTGTGCCTGGATATATTGCTCTGTATTTGGACAAGCCCTTGCAGATATTGGGCACGCTGGTGATCAGCTTGCTTACTTGGGGCATCATCAGATTGATCGGGCAGTTTACTCTGCTTTTTGGCAAGCGCCGTATGGTGCTTAGTATTTTGATCGGTTTTATCCTGGGCTGGGCATCCCGGCTTTTGGTCTTCAACGATCTTACCGTGCATGATCTACAGATGCAATCCATCGGGTATATCGTACCGGGTTTGATTGCAAACTGGTTTGAAAGACAGGGATTTGTCAAGACGGTTACAGTGATGACGATTGCTGCTGTGGTGGTACGTCTGGTCTTGATGGTCGTATTCAGAGGGGAGGTATAAATGTATAGACCTTCACTAAAATCAAACTGGTCGCTGATCATCCTGTTTCTCTTGGCACTGGGTCTCTTTGTGGTTGCTCAGACCAGCTATGTAAACGTTAAAACAGAGAATCACGATCTCAAGGTCGAAGCTGCAAAGCTATCTCAAGCGATGATGGATACTCTGAAAGCTGAGATAGTGGCGCGTGGTATCCAGATAGATCCAATCGATGATCACTTTAATACAGGACTGATCGGTACCAGGCTCAGCTCGATCACGACTGACCGCGGTCTGCTATCAGATAAGACTGCAGCGCTCAATCCTAATATCGCGGCGATCTTTATTGAGGAATTTACCAAGCTCAGGCTCAATGAAGGTGATTATGTGGCGGTAGGACTCACAGGGTCAAATCCCGGTGTTGCGATCTCGCTGTATGCTGCAATGAAGACGATGAAGCTCAATCCCAGGATCATCACAGCGGTATCATCGGCTTCCTATGGAGCAAATCGCGAGGAAATTACCTGGCTGGATATGGAGACTATCCTCAAGAGCAAGGGTATGATTGACTTTAGTACATCCTATGCGTCGTTTGGCGGTAAGGATGATCTGGGCATCGGACTTTCTGATAATGGTATTCAGAGCCTCCAGGAAGCAATCCGCCGGAACAATCTGCCACAGTTGATCGGAGCTAATCTCAATGACAACGTACAGCTCAGGTATTCCGCATATCACGATCTGCTCCCCGAGGGAGAGCGTTATCGTGCCTTCATCAATATCGGGCGTGGCTTGGCAAATGTCGGTAGTGAACCCAATGCCAATCTGATCCCCGAAGGTATCAATCGTAAACTTGCGGAGAAGGAATTTGAGCAGGAAGGCGTGATGATGCTGATGGCGAAGAAGAATGTGCCGGTCTTTCACTTTAGCAGACTGCTACGCTGGACCAGGAACTATGATATTCCTTTCGGATTTGAGCAGATACCGACAGCGGGAGAAGGAAAGGTCTTTGGATCCCGCGTGCACAATGTCCTGATCGCGGCAATCTGCCTTACACTTTTGGCAATCGCAGTGATCGTGGTGATAGTCTTCGACCGGCACGACCGTCGCTTTATGGCGAATATAGTCGATCCGGACGAGGAACTTTGATTCAGGAGTAATTGATTAATGTTAAAGAAGATTATATGTCTGTCCCTGGCTTTGCTGATACTCGCTTCGGCATTTGCGCAAGCCACTCCTCGTAAACGTAGCCTTGCCTTTACCAATCCGGGTTCTCGCCGGCTTTTGAAGACAGAGGCTGGAAATCACTATTATTACAGATCGCTACCAGAACGCAGTATGCAGCTCCGGGTGGCTGGGCTTAGCTCCATTGAACTGCGTAGCTTCGTCAATGGTAATGAAAGACGTCCACAAGTAACGGTGATCGTAGGAAGAACACGTACCAATTACGATCTCACTCCTGGCGGTAGGGTAGGTAACTATAGACTCTATGCGCCTCTTACCATCGAGATTCCTCAGGGAACCGAGGACATAGAGATTCTCTGTTATAGCCGCAATATATATTTTAGAGCTTTCTATACTCCTGCTCCCAGACCGCGTCCCACCCGCCGGGCAAATCTGCTTATAACAGAGCATGCCGGGCAGGTTCAGGTGAAACACAATGGTAGCAGCAGCAACTATTTTAGCTTCAACCAGAGACAAACCCTCAGCTTCACTATCAGCAACAACAAGACAGCAAATCTATTCGTAAGAGCCAGATTGGTGGATCGTGATCCGGCAGTCTTTGAGCTATACAAAGATGGTAACCTAGTCGAAAGATACGAGTTTGACTTGAGAAGGACAAACAGATACACCGTGCAGGGCGTCAGCAGCCTTAGCATCGGAAAGAAGATTGTGTTGGATCAGGGCAATGGCGACTATATGCTGAAAGCAGTATCGGACAATCTGTTCTTTGCTCGTCCTGTGATCCTGCTCAATCCCTGAACCGGGAGTTATAATGTCAGTATCCGAAAGAGATAAAATTACCAAAGATACTGAGGGACTGAATGCCCTCTTGGATGAAGATCTGAAGAAGGATCAGGAACTCAGGGAAGAAGCAGAACCCAAAAACAAACGTAGAATGATCAGGTGTTCGGGAAGACACTTCCGTCCTATTATCTTGAGTCTATTTGCATTGCTTCTGCTATTGCCGCAGCTTATGCTGGCTCAGATCGAAGGCTCTGTCTCCCTGGGAACAAGGTATTCGGACAACGTGTTTCAGCTATCGGACTATGACCTGCAGCGCTTTGACGAGGCTCATCCGGACTTTGCCTTCGTAGAGACCAGTGATGATCTCAGCTTGCTTGCCAATGTGGATCTGGGATACAAGTTCCGTTACAAGTGGTGGAACTTTACTCCCTCGGTTTCTGCTACCATATCCCAAAACGTAAAGAACCAGGATAAGAGCCGCAGGGATGCTCTGGTAAGGATGAGAGTAGATCGTTACTATTGGAACTTTACTGCTCTTTATGGCTATTATCCCTATACCTATGTCCGAGAATACCGGGATACCGATGGCACCGGCTATATGGAGCAATACACCTATGCACGTGATCTCTACCGCGGAGATCTCAATCTGAGACCCTTTACCAACACTTCAATGCGTCTTCACGGCAGCTATGAAGTGTACCGCTACAACGAGTTCTTTACCGAGTTTGATAGCGAAGCTACCACCTGGGGCGCTAGTATCAGGCACAACTTCCCTTACTTTGGGATAGAAGCCGGCTACTACTATAAAGTACTGGACAATTCCGGCAATATAGTAGATCCGCTCGAAGATGCGTCTTACGAGAGTAACGAATATAACGGCGTATTGGTAATGAAGAAGATGCTGCTCGATAATGACAAGCCCAAAGGTGCCACTTGGCAGCCTTCTCTTGAGATAGGCTATGAGCAGCGTTATTTCCAAGGCACAGACGATTGGTACGGTGGACGTGAAGACACTATCTACAATCTTCGTGGTACTTTAAGCTTTGATCTCAGCAAAGCCCTCAATTTAAAACTTGACTATACTCATATCTACAGAAACATAGATTCACCTTCTGCATCAGTGCGTCGTTTGAAGGAATATGGAGAGAACAGACTGGGTGCTGCTCTGAGCTACAAGTTTTAGAGGTGATAGATATGATATTTAACAAGGAAAGCAATGCCAGGAAGATCAAGGAGTTTCTCGATCTCGTCGAAAACCACAAGGTAGAGCTGAGACATTACAAACATCCCGTCTTAGTTTGGGCTGTCCAGGATGGCACGGTTTATTACTCATTCTGGGAAGAGGAGCTGCTGGAGCGTTTTGGCCTTGAAAACGTCGATGGTTGGGATTTTGAAGAAGACCAGCTATTTTGCCCTGATTGGGTTGCCGATGACTTTGAAGAAGATGATGATCTGGACGATGATGACGACAGTCCTGTCTGCCTTCCCAATATAGATTTCTCCGAGATCAAGAAATAGCTACAATCTCGTGAAAGACCGCAAAGCAGCAGTCATCGGAGGGGGTGCCTGGGGCTTGGCTCTGGCCAAAGTACTCGTCGAGAATGGCAATCCTGTCTGCGTCTGGGAATACAACCCACAATACGTCAAGATACTCAATGAGACCCACACCAATCCGGATCTGTTATCCGGGATTATACTCCCGGAAGCCATTAGGTTCACCAATCAATTCTCCGATCTTTGTGTCTATGCGCCGGAGATTATCATTCTGGCAATCCCATCCCAATTCATCAGATCCACGCTCTCGGGGCTATCGCAGGAAACCCACAATGCGCTTTTTTGCCGCAATGATATCTATGCCATCATAAACGTAGCCAAAGGTGTAGAGCTAAAGAGCGGTAAGCTGATTCACCAGCTTCTGAATGAACTGCTCCCCTGCGAGCTACCCCTTTTCACTCTCTCCGGTCCCAGTCACGCTGAGGAAGTAGCACGTCAACTGCCTACCACCGTAGTTATTGCGGGTAGTGAACAGGCTAAGCTCGGAGAGCTGCAGAGACTATTCAGCAACGCCTACTTCCGGGTTTACAGTTCGACAGACATCACTGGTGTCGAGATTGGTGGAGCTGTAAAGAACATCATAGCAATTGCCTCAGGCATCCTGGCCGGACTCGGTCTTGGCGATAACACTAACGGAGCTCTTTTAAGCCGCGGGATTGTGGAAATTCAACGCTTGGGTATGGCTCTGGGCGCCAAAGCGGAGACCTTCCTGGGCTTATCCGGGATAGGTGATCTGATCACGACTGCTACCAGCCCTCACAGTCGTAACCGCTTCGTCGGCTTTGAGATAGGCAAGGGACGCAAAGCTTCTGATATCCTGGCATCGATGAAGATGGTAGCGGAAGGCGTTGCTAGCACCAAAGCTGTATATGAGCTTTCTCACCGGATTGGCATCGAAATGCCCATCGTGGACCAGATCTATGCTATTCTCTATCAGGACAAAGATCCCAAAGCAGCGCTGAATAGCTTGATGCAGCGCGAGCTCAAGCCTGAGTGATATTGATCAAGCTTCCCAATACTCAATAAGCAAGATATATACAAGACGCGGCTGTTTAGCGTCTCTGATAAAGTGATTTCCGTGGCACATTAGCGGATAGGAGTATCAAATGAAACTACTTAACCTTCTCAAGACTCTGGATTACGAACGTCTTGCCGGTACCGACGGCGAGCAGAGAGCTTATCAGACAATCATTAATCATTTGAAATCCATAAATCTGAAGCCTCATCTTGAGACTTTTGAGATCGATGGATTTGAGAGTGGAACGGCTGAGCTAATCTGTGGCTCAAAATCTTGGGAAGCTACTCCTTACGGTCTTTGTGGCGATAGCTCGACCACCGGTGAATTGCTCTATCTGGAAAATGCTGATGCCCTCTTCCTCCGTCCGGGTGCTTACGACGGTAAGATAATCCTCTACAATCATAGCAGCAAACGCCTCCACGAGCTGGTAAGCTGCTCCTCTATCAAAGCTCTGATCGGTGTTTCAGCCCCCCACAAAAAGGCTTATTCATATTCCTATCGCCAGAATATGCCAAAGGAAGAGCTGATCCCAAGCCTGATGATCCGATATGACTATGCCCAAGCACTGATGAAGCTCTCCGGCCAGGTTATTACTATTAATATCAGACAAAAAGCAGAGAAGAAAGTAGCGCACAACATCGTCCTCGACATCCCCGGCACAGGCATTGACAATAGTCTCACGATGCTGGTGGGTCACTATGACACAGTGGCTCGTTCGCATGGTGCATCAGACAATGCTGCCGGTACGGTCAGCCTGATCAAAGCTGCGGAGTATTTTTCTAAACACAAGCCTGCAAGGGATTTGCGTATTGTTTGGTTCTCCGGAGAAGAGCTCGGATTGCTCGGCAGCTTTGCTTATGCCAATGCTCACGAGGATGAAATTCGCCAACGGCTCCGTCTGGTCGTAAATGTAGATCTGGGCGGTGATCCGATCGGCAGGAATGTGCTCTTTGTTTTAGGCACAAAGGAATTGATGGGCTATGCGACCGGCTTGCTTCGCGGTAAGGGACTGCTCTTTGCCGAGCAGCTAAATATCTACAGTAGCGATGGTATGCCATTTAGTGTCTTTGAGATTCCATCACTCAATATTGCCAGAGTGGGTGGAACTGCTTTGTTTACGGGGCATACAGAGGAAGATACCGCAAAGCTTTGCACAGAGTACGGACTCACAGAGATTTACCTGGCTACTCAGACGCTCCTGGATCACGTCCTCAATTCGCAATTCTATCCCATTAATAAAGAAATCGACGATAGCCTGCGTGACAAGATCGAGCGTTATCTGTGGAATTCTACACTTACCAAACCTGACCTGTTCTGGCGCGAGAAGTACAAGAAATAATGTAACTGAGGCATATATCTAAACAGATTCTCAGGACTACCAATTACTGATGGGGGAGAGCTGTAACCAGTACCAATGCCCTATCTATGTATCTGCGTTCAATGCATATATCTATGCCAATAGCCCCTCTTTAAATGAAACTATCCTAAATCATTGCAGGACAACCGTATCATTTATGTTCATCCAGGATTCAAGCAGGATAGAAGCAGGGAGCAAGCAGGAATTGAAAGAGCGGGTAATAACTCTTGCCAATGCACCACTATGTAGTGACAAGAAACCGTGCAGAGTTCTCGAAGGATATTGATAGGAAATGAAATCCAATAGAAAAGCCCGGGATTCCCGGGCTTTTTCACGGTAATAATAGTATTACTTTAAGAGCATAACCTTCTTTATAGCTGTGGAATTAGCGCTATCTATCCTGATGAAGTACAATCCGGAACTGACAGGTCGGTTCCTCTCATCCACTCCGTCCCATACTATCTTGTGAAATCCTCTGGGGAGATAGCCATTCTGGAGATTGCGAACCAGCTGTCCCCGTATGTTATAGATAGACATTCGAACCTCTCCACCATCAGGCAGACCCAACACAATGGTAGTGGATGGATTGAAAGGATTGGGATAGTTCATCAGATCAAGCTTTGTAGGTACGGGTGCGATAGCTGATTCTGCTACTGCCGTATTATCTATCAATAAATCCCACAGACGATTGATGGTGTTCTTCGCTTCTTTCAATGAACCGATCTGTAATCCATTGCTATTATAATACGTTGCTGTGTTTGTTCCTTTCGTTTGATCATGGTAATACATATCCTGTAGGGTATAAGCTATATCCAATAGACACAAGATAGAATCAATCTCACAATTGGAATCCAGCAGAAGATCCTCATACGATTGAATCGCCTGAGCAAACTGAAAATCAAATCTATCCAGCATCGGTAGCTTTGCTTGAGCAAGATCTATCAACAGACTATCAGAACAAGATGACAAATAATCACTATACTTTGCCCTTAAGTCACTGAATAATGAAGGACTGGCAGCATATAGAGAGTTCAGACGACCAAGGCTTTGTAAAGCATACAAGCTATCAGGTTCAGAGTCGATAATATTATAGTATAATTGCTTTGCCAAACCAATGTCATCGTCCTCTTCTGCTACTATAGCCTGCATTAATGGATTATCTAACACAGGACTGAAGGCTGTATTGGGGCTTACGTTATACGGCTCAAAGTCCACAAACCAGTTATCAGGATAAATTGAAGCTTGGATATCAAGGGAATTCGTTAAACCCCAGTAGTTGTTTCTTGCCGATAGAGCTTTTATCTTTTCTCCCGGTTCATTGGAGAAATACAGGGATTGTCCTATTCCATCAACGTTGATATCGTTGCAGGTATCGTCAATGACAGGATAAGAATCCCTGATCATCTGTATCTCAGGATGAGCCAAACCTCCACATTCGGTATTAGATATATTTGAACCCTTAATCAACGGCTCAGATCCTCTACTTAGGAAAATCCCGCATGACAGATTGTGGTGTATATTGTTGGATTGTAGAGCTATATTGCTGTTATATAGCGACAATCCAGTAATATTCTGCCAGACCTCATTGTCTCTGAATATGTTCTGGCTGGTGCCTATAGTATTGATGATCTGGGCTCCATATTCATTATCTGTAAACTCGTTATACTCAACTTTAAAGGGCTGTAGGCTTTCAATCTTAAGCCCAATCGAGCAGTCCCTGATAAGGTTGTTTGTTATATCTGCCGTACCCCGGATATATAGCCCAGTCTCGGCTCCTTTGATAATAGCATTACTACAAGTAGTGGTGCTACCCCAATAGCTCTGAATCCCAGCCCAGGAACTGCCTTCTTGCCCCAGAGTGATTGAATTGGTATCTCCCCCATCAATTAATAATGTACCGGAATTGATAATCCCTGCGCCATCAGCAAAACTAACAGTACTCCCGGAACGGATTTCCAGACTGGAGTGATGCTCAATACTGAGATTGCCTGCTACAATCACCGTCCCCTGAATGTTAAGGTCTGTACTTATAGTTACTTCCGGTATGATAGCCTTATAGATTACCAGATCCTCGGTGATCAGTCCGGCTGTGGTCAAATCTTCCCAAGAGTAGTTTACGTAGAAATACTGGTCATCATAAGCAAGACTCTTAATATTGTCCTGTAGCGTTCCACGGCTACAGGATGTGCTGTCTGCAAAATCTATTGCCTCAGAGCCGTATTCTGTCTTAGAATAGAACTGGGCTGGCAAGACTTCGCACCTTTTAATCTTGTAGATTGGGTAGAGCGCTTGATTGGTTTTGAATGTCACATTTAATGAGTTGTCTGACCATGTCGCCAGAACTTCCTCTGTGCTATCAGAAAAATTAACGAATAAATCTTGTTCATTGAAAGAAGAACCTGTCAGAGGCTCAACTCTTATCTGTGATCCATTTGACAAGACCATCTGATGAAGATTACAAAAATCATATTCTGAATCCATAACGAAAAAATCTCCGTCTGTCTCGAACCTACAACTTTCTATTGAGAAATCAAGCGATGAATCGGAACATACGGCAATATATATCTTTCTGCTTCCTTCAGAAAGTGACAATCTGTACCCGTAAGCATCCTTAATAGCTTCTGTGATAGGATTTGGGTTCATAGAGTCAACACTAGGATATAGAAGAGTTATGAAAGTCTCCTTTGATCTAGCACTGAAAGCTGTTTGAGATATTCTTTTCATTGATCCAATGGGATTTGATCCCACATTATAGTGATCCCAGGGTGTCCACGCTAGGTGTCCAATATTGGCTAAATCTTTGGTCGGATCAAAAACCTGATTCATAGTAGAGCCCATTGCAACGAATAATCACTGCCCCAAAGTACTAGAATAGCACTTTGTAACTCCAGGCAACTGATTAGTCGAAAACGAGTAATTATAATGGTCTAAATAATTCTCCATCATAAAGATTTGATTGCGATATTCCGTTGGATGACTCTGCGGGCTATCAAATGATACATGATCTTTTACTAGGAAGTAGTCGCTGGATAAACTATAAAATTTCCTTGTAACATTACATGGATTGTCGTCGTTATCAAAGCTTGCAGGGTTAAAGTTGTTTGGTGATTGCTTTAGGCTGTTGTTATAGAGATAGCTTATCTTGAGAAGCTCAATCAGTTCACCAGTATTGTTCTCACAATTGCTGATCAAGAAGTGTTTTCTTGCTTTAGTATGATACGGTTTTGTTACTTGATTTATATGCAGCCAAGACGCTGGCCAATGATCAAAATTCATGGGATCTTGGTACCGTATTGATCCTGAGTTTTCTCGCAGATAATCTGCTTCACACTTTGTGTTCTGGTTGAAAGGTAATTCCGGGTTGATTAATAACAGGTTTTGTGAATATGATGACTTGTACCAGTTTGGATAGATTATATTACCGTTCGAGTCATTCGGAGTATATCCAGGCTCAATAATCAGAGGCTTTCCCCAGAGATAGAATTGATATGAGGTCGAATCGTTGTTGTTGTGAAAAGGAAGGAATGAATTCTCATGATTGACAACTAGCATATGGGAATTTTCGTACGGACTTAAGCTAGTAGGTTTTCGAAAAATTGTTGACTCTGAATCGCTCAATGTACCGTCAAGTATGAATCTAGGTAAGGAAGCGCCAGAAGTTATTGATACTGGCTCATGTTGTGGGCGGTCTTTGTAACTCATAACAACTTCAAAACTTGATTTCAAGGTATCCCATTCGAAAGCTTCACGAGGCAATGATCCTGCCTTTGAAGTCAAGGCGGCAACATACCATCGGATGTTATCTTGAGTATCCTGATCTTCTGTTTGGTAGTAAAAGCAAAGTAAACCGCGTTCTATCTGAATTGAATGGTCCATTTCGGGGACAGGATCGCCGTTTGAGTTGATGCCATTGTATCGCCAGTCGTCGCCATAAGTTATATGGTGCAACTCAGGATCTATACGCCTAAGAGTATATCTGACCATTCTGGGTATCATGTCACAATTCCAGTCGTTATCAGTGCTGTAGAGATTGATGTCTCTGGTTCGATTTAAGGCAGTTAAAAACAGTGTTGATAGGTAAAACAGTCTATTCTGATAGGTTATGCCTCCTACAAACATACCACTATTAGATGTTAAATAATCATTAAAACCATAATATGCTGTTTCTGACGGTAAAGGACTATCAGATTTGAATTCCTGTCTCACAAAGGAATTCAACATATCGTCATCCCCTGTAATAAGGCTGGCATACCCCATACCACAAACCAAATGGAATCTTGATACAGAGTTACCAATGCTGGGTAGATCGCCGTTAATATTGTTATCGGAACATAATCCTTTGGGTGCAGCTACAATAACGTCATTATTATATTTATCTTCATAATTCCATCCAAAAGGATAAGATGGAACTCCCACCATACTCCAACTATCATCAACACCTGGTAAATTATACCTAAAAAAAGAGGAGTGTATCCAGTCTACGTGAAGTTGTATTTTTTTTATTATCCCAGAATCTGGATTATGGACTTGGAAATATTCTGTCGTTGATGGATCATTATAAGCGTAGTATAACATATCGACAATGAAAGATATTAGTATAAGATTATAACTCATCTCTCTGGCTCGCTGATACGCTGTCAATTCCCACCAAGCCTCGTCCTCGTAGGGATTATGGCTTTGTGGATTGGCATCCCATTCGGTTGGGACCATACCCGGTAGGCCACTTGGGTAATAATCTTGGTATCTAAGCGCATTCTGATAGATATCCCACGGGAAAGTAAAGAGGTAAGTGCGGACTTCGTCGAGTTTAACAGAATATACATCGGGGTCAATAACATAACTCAATACTGCTGTGTAAGCTTTAATCGCTTGGGGTTCGAACCCAAAGCTGTCTGTATATGACCTATCTCTTAATCCTTCACCAATATCTACAATGTCTGATCTGGGTGATTGCTCCCAGTACTTGTGTATTAAATTGTCGTATGGCTCGCCACTTATCGTACCCGCTGCTCTACGAATCTGATACAACGTTTCAGTGTCGATTGAGAAAGTGTGTGTTAATGGATAGACTGCCATAAGTTTTTGAGCCACCATTAACATAATAAACATGATAACTATTGCCAGGATTCTACCTTGTTTCATGATTTGCCGACCTTTGCTTATTTGATTACTACCAGTTTGGTAGTAGCGATTCTTATATTTGCCTGATCCAGACTAATCAAGTAAACACCGTTGGACATGAGTTCTAAAGCTTCGTGTGGCAACTCAAAACTTTGCTCTCTGCTATGCCCATAGATCTTACCGGAATATATTCTTTGTCCCTTGATATTGAAAATGCTGTAACCTAGTTCCCCCACCTGTTCACTTTTAACCGAGATCATAAGCTCGCTATTTGCGGGCTGAGGATAGCACACGATGGATGCCACGGGAGCGGGAGTGATAGGATCGTCATTGGCTACTACATATCCTTCGGAATCTGTTTTTATCAGAACATAGTCATTATGGTACATACAAAAAAGAATACTACCGTCTGGCATCACCAAGAGGTTCTTTGATCCTGTCCCAAAGTAAATTGCTCCAAATGTGTTATACGATCTACTCCATTGAAGTGTCCCATCGGGGTTGTAGCTATGGAGGATCGGACCTGTGTCTGGTCTGCCTCCGGTATAGACGATGTTACCGTTTGGAAGCAAGTTTATAGCACCATGTAGGTCAGAATCAAAGCCAGGAGTATTAGCAGCTACCAGATCCAGTGTATGCTCAATTATATCTACTTTCCAGATCTTATATAAACCAAGCAGATAAATGCTGTTATCCGCTGCTACAGTACAGTCATAGAACCCGGTATTGTTTATTGTGTCATAGTAAGTCCATAGGGTATCACCTACTGCATTGATTTCAGTAAAAACTCTACTCGAAAGAGAAACCCATCCATTTCCGAAGGGTTCTACTGAACGTGCTTGACCCACTGCCCAAAAAGGATCGCTCTGCCAGATTAAATTAAACTGGAAATCGGTTTTAAGAACCACAGCTTGGCCATTGACTTTACCAGCACATATTAATCCGTCATCTACATACTGCATATCAAAGATATGTGGAGAGTATCCATTCACTAAGGGAAAAACATAGTAGCCAAGAGTATTCATCTCACTATCAAAGACGAACAACCTAGAACCATTATAAAAGTACTGAACACAGTAATACCTGTCAATTCCATTGGATACTATGCTGTCGAAAGCACCGCTCTGTCCTCCTGTCCTTCTCCAGATTAGATCACCATTCTCATCCAGCTTCCAGAATACATTAGTATCATAGATTGGAGTACCTATCCATCCATAACTAGCATAGCCTTGGAGTAGGTAACCACCTCCTATCGCCGGGATAATGTTGCATAATTCCAGACGTGATCCATCATAAGTCCATGGACATATTCCGGTAAAGTCAGCGCTCCTTATCCAGGTCGAGCCCATCAGCAGATAGGCAGACGAGACTAGCAGAGCTATTAATAAGATCCGTTTCATCGATCCTCCCAATCAATCGTGAATGTACGTTCAATAGCCTGTACGGGACATATTAGTGCGACTAATAGCCCAATTAATCCTAGTACGGCATAATTATGTTTCATGATCTCCTCCATTATCTGGTTTTGATAAATTTCTTTGATATGCTTGTTCCTGAGTGTTCATCCTTTACGCGGTACATATAGACCCCTGGAGCCCAACGGGAATCCGTGTCCTGGAGCAAGCTAAGCTGATGAGAGCCTTCGCTTCCGGTGAGTGGACAGGAGTAGAGCATTTGTCCCCGGATATTAAAGACTTCCAGAGTCAATATGCTTTCCCGGCTTTCGGCTTTGTAGTCTATTGTGATTTGATCGCTGGCAGGATTTGGGTAATGGGAACTGCTTATTGCAGATGGAGTAAGGATGGGATCCTCATTCGAGACTACTATGCCATTGCTGTCCGTCTTAACAAGGGTTATACCATCATATCCTACTGCACAGAATAGAATCTCATAATCATCTGTGGTGAGAATATTGCTCGCTCCATATCCTAATGAAGAGCATACAGTTGGACTGAAATATCTGCTCCAAAGTCGCTCACCCGAACGAGAGTAAGCGCGAAGTATTTCACTATTTGGACCCAGATCATAAAAAACCAACTTGCCGTCTGCTCCTTCTATTAATGCTGGTGGATACAAACCTATATATAGATTGTAATCAATAGGTATTGTTGTTACGCTCTGGTTCGTGAGATCGAAACCAAATAGGTAGTAATCTCCAGTGACTCCATGAAATCCGATACCGAAAACTTGATTGTCATGAGTTAGAATGCAATCTTGGAAATAGTACGGCTCGCTATTGCCATCATAAGTCCATATAGTGTCACCTACTGCGTCCATAAATGCTATCAAACCAGTTGACGCTCCTATCCATCCTCCGTTAAATCTGTTGAGTTTTGTGAATCCACTTACGATATGATTGGTTGTGGAATCGCCCAACCACTCAAGATTGAGCTCAAAATCAGTTTTCAATATAACGGCCTCGCCATACAACTGTACGGCAAAAACTATACCATCATCAGTTATAACTGCATCGTTGATGGAGGGATAAATCCCATTAATCAGCTCAAAATCATATGACCCTATATAGTTCATTTGATTATCATATATCTCCATCCACGAATAACCCGAGATTGACGCAATGCAATAGTACCTATCGACACCATTAGAGATAATTATATTGTACGGCTCCCACCGTAAACCTGATCTCCTCCAGATGACCTCCCCATTCTCATCGACTTTCCAGAAGACGTTTGCCGCCCACACCCAAAACTCATAATCAAAATACTCAACGAACCCTTGAACCAGATAACCGCCTCCGATGGCGGGGATAACGTTGTAAGCTTTGATACTAAGGTAGTTGTACTCATAAGGACAGACTCCTTCAATTGAGTAGGATCGTATCCAGGTCGAGCCCATCAGCAGATAGGCAGACGAGACTAGCAGAGCTACTAATAACAACCGTTTCATCGTTCCTCCAGTTCCTTAAGAACTCACTGCCTGCATCGTTTATTACTTTTCCAATGATGTCAACTAATAAATCCATATCCTGCTATACGATTAAAAATAGCGATCGCATATTAACTACAAAACCAGGCTTATAGTTACTGATAAGCAGTATCAGAACTAGTAGATAGTTAGAGCAAATCCATATCTTCCCAGAGTAGCAAGAGCAGGTCGGAAAATTATGTTAATAATGACTTGACATAATATCAGGTCAATAATTACCATTACACTCAGCATTATCAGGCAAGGAGGTGTGCTAATGCGATTGGTGTCTAGACTTATTATGGTAGCGGCATTTTGTATGATTTCGGGTTTACTGCGATCTCAGTTTAGTCTTGTTACATCGGCTTTTCCTGCGGTTTATGGTCCGGATATTGAATTCTGTGATTACGATTCTGATGGAGATCTGGATTTTATTATCACAGGTTCGACTACATCAGCAGGACAGCCCATTGCCAAACTATACAATAACGAAGGAACAAGTGGATTTACGCTGGTGACTAATACTCCCTTCGCCGGAGTAATGAGAGGGGCTGTTGATTGGGGTGATTACGATAATGACGGACATCCTGATTTGGTTCTTTCTGGTTGGTTAAATGCGGTAGAATCCATTACTATGCTTTATCGCAACCTGGGAAATGGGAGCTTTGTGCCTGTGAATGCAGGATTTGTCGCTGTGGATTATTCCTCAGTGGAATGGGCTGATTACAATCTGGATGGTTGGCTCGACCTCCTGGTTGCCGGAGTCAATAGTCTTGGTGATCATAGTAAGATATACCGCAATAATCGCAATGGAACTTTTACTGATATTAATGCAGATTTATGCCCGGTGAGTTACGGAACTGCATCCTGGAGTGATTTTGATAATGATGGAGATCCCGATCTCCTATTTTGCGGCAGCAATCATATGGAAGTCTATGAAAACCTGGGGGATGATCAGTTTCAAAATATCAATGCCGGAATGACGCCTGTATTCTATGGGGCAGCAGCCTGGGGCGATTTTGATAATGACAGCTACCCGGATATTGTATGTCAAGGGTGGACAGCTTCTGGTCCGATTACAAGGCTCTATCACAACAATCAGGAGGGTGGCTTTGTCCTCACTCCGACCCGATTGCAGAATTGTTATGGAGGATCGCTCACTTGGGGTGATTACAATAGCGATGGTAAACTCGATCTGTTTATGACAGGCTACTATGATGGTACGAGGATCAGCAAAATCTATCGCAACGAAAGTATGGGAATTTTTAGCCCCACACCCGATATGTTTCCGGCTCTTAGCAGTTCCTGGGCTACTTGGGCTGATTACAACAATGACGGAAAGCTGGATTTGTTTATCTCGGGTTATGATGGATCAGGATATCATTCCAAATTGTATCGGAATAACTATTCTTTTGTAAACACCAATCCGACACCACCAGTAATTAGCTTTGATATGGAGAGCGGATTATTCCAATTCTCCGGGGCAGGCGATCTTACTACTAATGAAAGTAGCTTGACTTATGATATCAGGATAGGAACCAGTCCGGGAGCATGCAACATTAGCTCCCCTCTTGCCCAACCGGACGGAAGCCGTAAGACAGAAAAGCTCGGTAGGAGAGTGATACGCTTTATACCTGAGCCGGGGCAGACCTATTTTGCCTCAGCTCAGACGGTCGATAGAGGCTTCAAGCGCTCAGCTTTCTCAAATGAGATAGTATTCAGTCTGGATGGCGATGCTCAGATTTCAATTGTGGGGCCTGCGAGTCTAGATTATGGGTCTGTTTATCTCGACCATTCAGTAGTTCAGACACTGATAATTGCTAATCCGGGCACAAGTAGCCTGGTAATCAATCAGATAAATATGGATTCTGGCATTAATTACCTTTTGGATCAAATCGAACTACCACTACAACTTGCAATTGGTGCCACCCATAGCCTACATATCAGGTTTAGACCTCTATCGAGCGGGATACTGGCTGATACCTTGGAGATACACAGCAATGCCCTGGACAATCCTATTCTCAGGATCCCACTGATCGGCAGGGGTGTGTCAGCACCACCGGCAGCGGTGCAAAATCTGATCGTGCAGCAAGATGGTAATGATGCTGTGCTGTCTTGGGATCCGGTAAATACTACCACAGAAGGTGATCCAATTACACCCAGTTTGTATTTGGTGTTGATAAATGAATTGCCAAATGATAATGCTCATTTCTGGTTTTTGGCATCCACCCCGGATTTATCATTCAGGCATCCGAATGTGTTCCAGTTTCGTCCCAGTATGTTCTATCAAATAGTAGCATTGGTGCTTTATGACGATGAACAAAGGGATCTGATCAAAAATCTAAGCAGTAGCAAGGCAAGAATGCCGTATCCGCAAATCCTGGAGATGCTGCAATCGAATCAGTAATAAGCCTTTGACCAATGAGAATGCTATAGGAGAGGATAGCGGGAGTACTATAACTTGCGGAAACCTCTAAATATCACTTCGACCGGTGCCCAACCAATATAGTAGAGCCTGGTCCAGCCGGGTGGAGGAACGAGATTTGGCATATCAGCCAGAGAATCTAGGCGGATCTGATCCCAAGCGTGGATGACGCCACCTTCTCCTATATACAAGCCTACGTGTCCCCAGTTACAATGAACACCCTCGATGGGACCCTCACAGGCATAAAATACATAAGCTCCTATAGGAGGGAGAGTATTGGGATTATCCGCTTGATATTGTTCTGCTGATTCCTGGGCTGTATCCCCGCCAAAGATTTCCACATTATTGCTTTGCTCGTAAGCATCTTCTACAAATGCCAAACACTTACCACGGTAATTTGTATTCCCCAGGCGACTCTTTGCCCAATTGACGGCATTTACGATATAGTCCTGCGGGATAACGGGTTCTGTATTCATCCTTCTCCTCTTTTAGCTCCAGTCAACCATAGCAATAGCCTGCGCAGAAGCCTGGAACAAAACTGGATACGCTACTTTATTGTAAATCAATGGAGATCAGGCATCCTGTCAAGCAGCTTTTTAAGCATTCTAAGCAAATAGTATTAGTCTCAAACCATCTTCAGTAGGTCAGTTTCCACAGGTGTCGAAAAAAAGGGGGGAAAAACAAGAAAAAAACTCATTTTCTGCTTGACAGGATTCATTAAGTATCACATATGAACAACAGGATCTCATAAAAACTCAAACAAACTCAAATTGAGTTGACTGAGATGGGGCTCAAAGCTCCAATTGGCAAGAGAATGAATAGAAATGGAAGAAAGTATGGAAAAAGGAAGTCGTAATGTCAGGTGAGTTTCTTGGTTACTTCGAGAATTCGGTAAACAAGCAGCGCGTGATAGTTCCAGCCAGCTTCAAGAAGAAGTTTGGTCCGGAAGCAAATCGCAGCGTGATTGTTACCCTGGGCCCAAACGACACAATTGCCATATACCCATTGGACTGTTGGCAGGAAACGCTGGAGCGCTTGAAGGCAGGCGATGATAAAGCCAAGCTACTGCGTACCCAGTTGATAGACTTTGCGATGACGGAGCAGGAACTGGAGGGTCCTGGCAGGGTGCGTATTCACGAGCAGCTTTTATCTGATGCCGGCATTACAGATTCTGTTATCATCAAAGGTGAGGGTCACTATATCAGCTTGTGGAATCCCTCTACCTTCAACGCTGTTCGCAAGAGCAAGCTGGAAATGCACAGGCAGAGATTTAGTTCGGAAGACTATCAGCAATGAGTTCTTACCACCTTCCTGTGATGGCAAAAGAGTGTCTGGAAGCATTATCGCTCAAGCCCGGCGGTGTCTATGTGGATGCTACTTTGGGCGGTGGCGGGCACACGCTTCAGATGCTAAAGAGCTGCTCCGGTATCAAGCTTTATTGCTTTGACCGGGATGAAGAAGCCATCGGGGAAGCCAGCCGGATGATCGGCGAAACAGACAATGTAGATTTGATTCATGCAAATTTCTCTACTCTGAGGACAGAGCTGGCTCTGAGGAAAGTGAAGAGCATCAATGGCATCCTCTTTGATCTGGGAGTTTCATCTCATCAGATCGACGACCGAGAACGCGGATTTAGTTTTGATCGTGATGCAGCTCTTGATATGAGGATGGACAAAACCCAGGATTTTAGTGCCTACGATGTGGTCAATGGCTTGGAATTCAGAGATTTGGCAAAGCTGATCAAGGATAATTCAGATGAACTCAATGCATCCCGGATTGCCAAGGCTATAGTAGCAGCAAGGGAGACCAAGCCGATCGAAAGTACCGGCGAATTAGCCCGGATCATTGAAGCAGTTGTTGGTTCCGGTAGCAAGGACTCTCTCAAGACCAAGGTCAGAGTATTCCAGGCGATCAGGATTTACGTGAATGGCGAGCTGGAGATTCTGGGTCCTGCATTGGAAGATGCAATCAATCTGCTGGTTTCGGGCGGAAGGATTGTCGTGATGAGTTATCACTCACTTGAAGATAGAATTGTAAAGAATGTCTTTAGGGATGCGGCAACCGGATGCAAGTGCCCTCCCAAAATAATGAAGTGCGTATGTGGCGAGACAAAAAGGCTGAAAGTTCTTACCGGCAGGCCTGTTTCAGCTAATGAAGAAGAATTGGTACAAAACAACCGGGCACGCAGTGCGAAGCTGCGGGTAGCCCAAAAGATATAGGGGGAATAATGAGAGGAAAGATCACTATACTGATAATATTAGTTGTAGTGGCAGTGTTTTTACGTTTTAACAACGGCAACAAGGTGGTTCGTTATACCAAGCAGTATTCAGCTCTGGAAAAGACATACAACGCCGAGAAGAACATCAATACCGAACAAATGGTAGAGCTTGATGATTTGAAGTCTGGCAGACATATCGCGTCGCTGGTGCGAGTCGAGCTGAGTAATTTTATCGCCGATAAACCTGCAGGAAGCGTTATCTACGTCCACGAACCATCCAAAGAACAGAATCAAGCTTCGTATTGCATCATTGATCTGATAGCTTCCCGTGCGGAAGCCAAAAACGTGGAAATCATTCTGGACTAAGAATGAAATCCCGCTACTATCTTCTGCTGATTCTGATAGGTGGCGTCAGCGTCCTGTGGGCTGCTTACCTCTTTGTGATCCAGGTATTGGATCCCTTTGAGATGGGCGGTTATCGCCGGCTGCGTTACACACCACAAAAGGAGATCCTGATCCCCAAGCGCGGGGCAATTTTGGATGCCAATGGCAATCTCCTGGTGAGCTCTATCAGCTATTATCAGATAGATATCGATCGTGATGCGGTCAATCGCTGGGCAAAGCGCAAGGATATAGCATTGCAGGATGCCTACAGGCAGATTGCCAATGTACTTAGCGAGAATAGTGAGCTTACCTTGGAGCAAGTAATGGGCAGGCTCAATCGCAATGACAAGCTTACCTCAATACAGATTTCCAATAAGATCAAAGAATCCGAGCTTGATCAGATAATCCGTGTATTTGAAGAGCATAAGCTGCCCGGATTGATCAGCGGCTTCAGCTCGATGCGCCGCATATATTCCAAAGGCAAGCTGGCTGGCAGATTGCTGGGTGCCGTAAGCGAAAAATCCAATGGTTATGATGAAGAAACAGCTAGTCGCTCCCTTTATCAACTGGCTGGAATGACCGGGATTGAAGCTACCTATAATAACATTCTGGGTGGTACCTATGGTTGGCGTGAGATAGTATTGGACGCCAATCACGAACGAGTGCCATATCCCAATCTGCATCAGAAGAAGCCTGCTAATGGCAACAATATCAAGCTTACTATAGATTCCAATATTCAAGAGATTGTGGAAAACGCACTGCTGGATGGCGTAGAAAAATATAGCGCATCCAATGCCGGCTGTATAATAATGGATCCCAATACAGGCAGAATCCTGGCAATGGCGGGTATATCACGAGATGATAGATCAACCGACCCCAATGTGATACGCAATAGTCCCAATATCGCAGCCAGCTTTATGTTTGAGCCTGGCTCGACTATGAAACCTCTTACGATGCTCCCGGCTCTGGAGAACAGAACCCTGGGCTTCAATGAGATGGTGGTCTGCGGTCCCAAGCGGATGCCCAACGGGCGAATGATCCAGGATGGCCATATTCCGGCAGGGAAACCCCTGCTTCCCAGAGATATTATAGCCAAGTCGTCAAATGTCGGCATAGCAGAGATTGCTACCCGATTGGGACCAACGAAACTTTATGAGCAGTTTATTTCCTATGGCTTTGGCCAAAAAAGTGGATTGAACCTGTTCGGAGAATCCTCTGGTCTGTTTCATAAGCTGGAAAACTGGGATTCCTATACATTACAATCTATCTCCTTTGGCCAAGGGATGTCTGTATCAGCAATTCAATTAGCCGCTGCTTACAGTGCGGTAGCCAATGGTGGCAGATATATGAAGCCCTATCTATTGGATTCGATCCTGGACGATCAGGGAAATGTAATCGAGCAATACGAGCCACGAGCACTACGCAAGATCGGCAGCACGGCAGTGACAGATTCCATCAAATCTTATCTTCAAGCCGTGGTAGATTATGGCACGGGACGCCATATCAAGATGGATTACATCCGATTAGGCGGTAAGACCGGTACAGCGCAAAAGAATATCGAAGGCTCTCGCGGTTATGCCAGCGGGAAATATACATCTGTTTTTGCAGGGCTGTTCCCGGTGGAAAATCCACAGATGGTGATCGTAACCTTTTACGATGAACCGGCTCCCGGATTTCATTATGGTAGCACCAGTGCTGCGCCTACGACCAAGCAAATCATCGAGAATATTCTATTTATGCCAAACTGTGCCATTCTGCCCTTCAATGAAAGGCTCAGATCGTCATCACTGCCTATGCCTGGTCTAATGGGTAAGCACCTGTTTGAAGCGGAGCGGATTTTGAATAGCCACGGATTTCAGTATCGGATTGAGGGTCCTGATTCAGCCTCGGTAGTGATCGATCAGTTTCCCAAGGCTGGTATATCAGTGGACAGGAATCATCCCATTACCATAAAAATCGGACGTATTGCGGGGACGGACCAGCAGGTCGTATCCCAAGGCGCAATGCCCAATCTGGTAGGGCTGACAGTACGAAAAGCCATGCAAATTGCCTCTAGATATAGAATAGCCATTCGCGTAAATGGTACAGGTATAGTGCGCAGACAGTCAATTCAATCAGGTTCCCGCTTGAGTGGTAATTCGCTATGTGTGCTGGAGGCTTCGATATGAAACTCATTGAGATCATACATTGCCTTGCTCCTCTAAATCCAGATGCGAAGAATGATCAAGCTATCGATATCATCCCGGGAGCTCCGAGAGTAGATAACCGGCTGGTCTCGCGCGGAGATATCTTTATATGTATAGAGGGCTTCAGTTCTGATGGACACAAGTATGCTTTCGATGCTGTATCCAGAGGCGCAGCTTTGGTCATCGGCAGGCAAGAACTCGATATCAGTATTCCTTATATTAAGGTGAGCGATACCAGAAAGGCTGCAGCTCTGATAGCTAAGCTATATTATGGCAACCCCAGCGGAGAGCTCACGATGATTGGGATCACCGGAACCAATGGCAAGACCACGACATCTTTGGTGATCTATCAGGCACTCTGCGGTCTGGGAGTGAAAGCCGGCTGGATAGGAACCCTGGGCTATTATCTGGAAGGGACTCTTCACAAGACGCTGCATACTACTCCGGATATCTTTGAACTGAATGATATATTATCACAGATGAGGGCAGCCGGGATCACTAATGTAGTGATGGAAGTATCTTCTCATGCCATAGCTTTGGATCGTATCTACGGCTTGGAATTCGATTATTGTCTTTTTAGCAATCTGAGTAGGGAACATCTGGATTTTCATAAGACGATGGAGGAATATGCCGAGACCAAGTACAGCTTTCTGGAGAAATATGCCCGACTGGGAGCTACTGCTGTGGTCAATAGCGACGATGCCTTTGGCAGGATCATCATAGATCGGTTGGCTGGAACCCAGTGCCTTTCCGTTGGTCAAAATGCAGCAGATTATCTATTGCATCAGGTTTCTCTCAAGCCGGAATCGAGCAGCTTTGTGCTGAGGGTGAATGGCAAGGACAGGGCTTTCCTATCCAAGCTGATCGGTGGCTTCAATGTCGCTAATCTGGCTCTAGCTTGTGCTACTTTGATTGAGTTGGGCTATAGTATGGAGCAAACTGCCATTGTAATAGCTGAAATCGATCCTGTAAAGGGGCGCTTTGAACGCGTGCCGAACAATCGTGGAATCGGTGTGTTCGTGGATTATGCTCACAGTCCGGATGCCATTGAGAATATATTAAAATCCTGCAAAGAGATAACCCACAATAGGCTATTGTGCCTGATCGGTGCTGGCGGTAATCGGGACAAAGGCAAGCGGCCTCTGATGCTTCAATCTGCGTTGCACAATTGCGATGCTGTGATTATCTCGGATGACAATCCCAGAGATGAAGATCCACGCAGGATCATTTCCGATATGCTGGTAGGGACAGATCTGTGGTTTCCCTGGTGGATTATCAGGGATCGAAAAAAGGCTATCGAGGCCATACTGAGATTGGCCCAGCCTGGTGATATTGTAGTAATCTGCGGAAAGGGTCACGAGAACTATCAGGAAATCGAAGGGGTAAGACACAGTTTTGATGATTATCAGGTTGCATTGCATTATCTGAATAGTGTAAAAAGCAGCGATGACCTAACCCAACTGGTACTACCGGTAGATGAGATGACGCTAAAGCTTTTGGGCGAAGAAAGAGCCGAATACCCGGATTTTGGATACAATGAACCCAAGTGCTTTGTGAAGATCAGCACGGACTCCCGGGCAATCTCATCCGGCTCGCTATTCTTTGCTATTAAGGGTGAGCGATTTGATGGTAATAACTATATAGATAGCGTTATAGCGGATCGATCCAATATGGCGATTGGCAGCATAGATAAGGCAGAAATTGGATATTATTACCATAGTGACCCCCTGCTATTGATGGCGAAGATCTGCAGAAAATACCTCCAGCTTTTTTCTGCTTACAAAGTAGCTCTGACGGGAAGTACTGGAAAGTCCAGCACCAAGGAGTATCTGGCAGCAGTCTTGGGAGCGAAAGCCAAGACTTTGAAAACCCTGAGCAACGAAAACAACCTGATCGGCTTATGCCAAACGATCCTGAGGATCAAGCCGGATGATTTGTATGCTGTATTTGAATTGGGAACAAATCACTTTGGCGAAATCAGACAACTTTGCGAGATCTGCCAGCCGGATAGCTCTATGATTATCAATATTGGACCCTCTCATTTGGAATTCCTGATCAATGAGGATGGAGTCTTTGAAGAAAAACGGGCTATCTTTGATCGTAGCCTCCAATATAGGCTTTATCCTGCAGATGACCCCAGGTTTGCTGTATATGGTAGTTCTGGTCTTTCCATTGGCTTTTCAGAACAAGCTGATTATCGTATCTCAAGAGCGCAGATTGATGAGGACAGCACAGATTTCTATGTGAATCAATACAAATTTAGAATTGCCGGGACTGTCCCTCACAATGTTACCAATGCAGCATTTGCAATAGCGACGGCGCTATGCTTGGGCTTTGATCCTATTGTGATACAAAAGGGACTGGATAGTATAGTACAATTGCCCAAGAGGATGGAAATCATCAAGCTCGGGAGTGGTGTCTTGATCGCTGATTGCTACAATGCCAATCCGGTGTCGATGCAAAAAGCAATTGAATACTGGCGTGCTCTGAGCCCGGATAAACCTCATAAAGCAATTCTGGGGGATATGCTGGAATTGGGTGATAACTCCGATTCATATCATCAGATGATAGGGGCAATGCTATCAGAGCAAAGCTTTGAAGATTTGATTACGGTCGGGACTCTATCCAGGTATTATAGACCCGAGTGTCTTTTAGCCTATCGTCACTATGATGAAGTAAGCTTGCTGCCAACAGGATTTGATCTTGTGGATTACTGCAAGGATTCAATAGTCCTTGTAAAATCGTCTCACGGTATTCACCTCGATAAACTACTGATAACACTGGGGGAGAGAAACTAATATGCTGTATCATCTTCTTTATCCGCTTGCCAAGTACAGCATAGCGTTCAACGTTTTTCGCTATGTTACATTTCGCTCGATCGGAGCGTTTATTACAGCTCTTCTTTTTACTCTTCTGGTGGGCCCCGGATTCATTGCTTTGCTCAAGAAGAAAGCAGCTGTTGAAACGATAGATGAGGACGTCCCGGAAGGTCATAGGAAGAAACAGGGTACTCCCACAATGGGAGGCTTGATAATCCTGCTCGGGCTTTTGATATCATCTCTTTTGTGGAATGATTTAACCAGTGGTGGGATCCAGATTATGTATCTTGCCACGGTATGGCTGGGGATCTTCGGTTTCATAGATGATTATCTGAAGAACTTTGTCAAAGCTAAGAAAGGGCTTCTTCCCAAGTATAAGCTGTGGGGACAAATCAGTATAGGGCTGCTTCTAACCCTGATCATTTACTATGGTGGGGGAGATCGGGCTGGAGTGGCTAATCTTCAGATACCCTTCTTCAAGGATCTGATCTTGCCTCTAGGAATAATGTTTATTCCGCTGGTAGTCTTTATGATAGTGGGTGCATCCAATGCCGTGAACCTCACAGACGGTCTCGACGGTTTGGCCGCTGGCACTTTGGCTATAGCTTCGGTTGGGCTAGGGGTTATGGCGTATATCAAGGGTAATTTTATAGCCGCAGGCTATCTCAACCTGGAGTTTATTCCCGATGCCGGTGAATTGACAGTGATGATTGCAGGACTGGTTGGCACATTAATAGGCTTCTTGTGGTTCAATAGCCATCCTGCCCAGGTATTTATGGGCGATACGGGTTCTTTGGCATTGGGTGGGATTATCGCGGTGATCTCTGTTCTATTGAAGGAGCAGATATTCCTCGTGATAGTAGGATTGGTCTTTATAGCAGAAACCGGCTCCGTGATATTGCAGAGGAGCTGGTTTAAATATACAAAACGTAAGTTTGGGACGGGAAGAAGAGTGTTTCTCTGTGCTCCGCTGCACCATCATTTCGAACTTAAGGGGCAACACGAGACCAAGATTGTAATCAGGTTTTGGATCGTGGCGATGCTTCTCGTAGCAGTTGGTTTATCTACGATAAAACTCAGATAAAGGTATAATAGATATGTTCAATCCTAACAAAAAGTATGGAATCCTTGGACTGGCACGCAGTGGAATAGCTGCTGCCTACAAGATCAAAGAAATGGGAGGCAAAGCCTTCCTCAGCGAAGTTCAGTGGAAGGACAAGGTTTCCGGTAGCAACCAGTTGGAACAAGACTTTGAATGCGAATTTGGAGGTCATACAGCGAAGCTCTTCGATTGCGATGAGTGGATAGTAAGCCCCGGTATCCCGCTTAGCATTCCAATAATCCAACAGGGGAAAGCTCGTGGTATCTCTATGATCAGCGAGATTGAGTTTGGATACCAAATCAAAGCGGAAGACAGCAAGATCATAGCAGTGACCGGATCTAATGGCAAGAGCACTACAGCCAGTTTGATCTATCATATCCTGTTAGGTGCAGGGAAAAAAGCTATCCTGGCAGGAAACATCGGGGATGCATTTTGTGGATACCCCATCAACCAGCCGGGAATCGAGTATATTGTGCTCGAAATCAGCAGCTTTCAGCTAGACTTAATCCAAAGCTTCAAGCCTAATGTCTCTGTGATTCTCAATATCACCCCGGATCACCTCAATAGATACGAGTCGTTTGATCACTATGCGGCATCCAAATTCAGGATTACCGAGAATCAGGATGGCAGGGACTATGCGATCCTCAATCTGGATTCAGAGATCATAGCAAATCATATACCAATGATCAAAGCAAACCAAAAGTACTTCTCAATACAAAAACAGTATCCCGAGACAGATGCGTGGATGGATGGGAAGTTCATCTGCTTTGAGGACTTGGCAAGGATTTCGATGTATGACCTTAGTCTGAGAGGTCCACACAATCATGCCAATGTAATGGCCTCTGTATTGGCAGTGTATTCACTGACAGGGGATCTGGATGCTGCGATCCAGAATCTGAAGGGTTTCAAGCCGCTTTCTCATAGATTAGAATTGGTCGGAACGGTGAACGGCGTCTTTTTCTACAATGACTCCAAGGCAACCAATACTGATTCTGTTCGTAGCGCTTTGATGTCGTTTGAGAGCCCGATCCGGATCATTATGGGCGGCTCCGACAAGGGCGAGGACTTTGGCAATCTTACAGATATACTGAAAGCCAAAGCCAGCAAAGTTTACATCACTGGTGAGACTGAAGGCAAGATGCGCCAGGCCTGGCTCGGTAAGCTACCTCTTGTATGCATCAGCGACTTCAGAGCATGTGTCAGAGCAGCTTTTGAAGATTCATTGGCTGGAGATACAGTAGTGCTATCACCCGGTTGCGCCAGTTATGACAGATTCCAAAATTTCGAACATCGTGGCGAGACATTCCGTCAGATTGTTCAGGAGATCATCAAAGAGAATGAAAAAAACTAGGGCTCAGCATTACATAGTGAGCTTTGACAGGCCTGTCTTGCTGGCTTACTTGGGGCTAGCATTTGCGGGCCTGCTCACAATGCTGGACATAGCTTCGGTACAAGGCACTATGGCTTATTTCTACAAGCATCTGGCCTTTCTGGGTTTTTCTATACTGACGGCAATTTTTATCCTTTATTTTCCCAATTTGGAGAGGCTAAAGAGGCTAGGTCCGGTGCTGGTCTATCTTTCAATCGCCCTATTGGTCTTGGTACTGCTCAAGGGGAACACCGTAAAGGGAGGTACCAGGCAGATATCTCTGGGCTTCCTGAGCTTCCAGCCGTCGTTCCTGGCGCGCCTGGCATTGGTCTTCTTTTTTGCGGGATATCTGGAGCGTAAAAACGAAGTCTTGAATTCACTTGAAATCAAGACCCTCTTCAACGAGTTCCTGCCTCTGGGCGTAATTACAATAGGAATATTTGTACTGATTATAGTCGAGAAACATCTTAGCACCCTCATCATCGGTGGTTCAACTCTCTTGGGTATGCTCACCTATGCCGGCCTGCGCAGGAGATACGTCTTGCTGATAGCATTTCTCGGGCTGATAGTTGGTATCTTCATCCTTACTCATGGCGATGAGTACCGTATGCGCCGCATAGAGATTTATAAAAAGTACAACCTCTTTATTAGAAGCGAGAATGTTCAGGTCAGCTCAGGTGAGGAGTATCAAGTAAGGGAAAGTCTGACGGCTTTATCGAGTGGTTCGTTGTTTGGCACTGGAATTGCCAGAGGCAGAGCAAAGCATTACTACCTTCCGGAAGCCAGAACTGATTACATCTTCACTATCATCGGAGAAGAATTTGGATTCCTGGGGGCAATCTTCGTCTTCGGCTTGCACTGTCTGCTCTTTTTTAGGGCATTCAGAATCGCAAACCATCAGGAGAGCCTCTATCTCAGGCTCTTGGGGGCGGGAGTGGCGATGAATATCTTCTTCAATGCACTGGTCAATGTCGGGGTCTCAATCTCGATATTGCCGCCTACTGGAAATACTCTCCCCTTCGTAAGCTATGGAGGATCTGCCCTTTTGGTAGATTCCATCGGCGTAGGAGTAATCCTTAATATCAGCGCCAGCAGGAGATACGTGTGAACTATATAGTTGCCGGGGGCGGAACAGGCGGGCACATTGTGCCGGCATTGGCAATTGCTCACAGGCTAAGAATGGCTGAACACAAGGTATCCTACATCGGAAACAAGGATAGCCTGGAAGAGCGGATTGTGAGGAACGAGCGGATTCCATTTCTTGCGATCAATGTTCAGAAGCTATATAGAAAACTCACACTGGCACACTTGAAGTTCCCGGTTCTCCTCATTAGTAGTATATTCAAATGCCTCAGCTACCTAAAACAGACTAATGCCCGTGCGATAATCTGCACCGGAGGATACATCTCTGGTCCTATCGCCATAGCTGCGATACTCAAGCGGATCGATCTGTATATCTGGGACGGGAATAGTTTCCCGGGACTGACCACCCGGTTGATAGCCCGCAGAGCAAGAGCTGTGTTTACAGCTTATGACGCCACAGCACAAAGGCTACCCGGTGCAAATTGCCAGAATCTGGGCATCCCGGTGAAAGACAATATCAGCACAACTGAAACAGGTTGGAAGCCGGAATTAGTTGGTTTGAGTGCCACGAAAAAGATTATCCTGATCACAGGGGGCTCTCAAGGCTCCCTGGCTATAAACAGAGCCGTTGAATCTTCAATCGACCATTTACTCAAGAATGGCTATACAATACTCTGGCAAACGGGTAAGACCTCATACAAAGAAATCAAAACCCGAGTCGGGGACAAAGCCGGACTCTATCTCTTTGATTTTACAGACAATATGCCGCAGATGATGGCTTACAGCCACTTGGCAATCACCCGGGCAGGCGCGATGACCATTGCCGAGCTCGAGACCAACAATCTACCTGCTATCCTGGTTCCACTACCTACAGCTGCAGAGAATCATCAGCACTACAACGCGGTCGAACAGGAGAAAAAAGGCGTTGCGATGCTCCTGGATCAGTCAAAATTAAACGCAGAGAACCTGATCAAGTGCATTACAGACCTTGAGAAGCACTATCAAAGCTACAAAACTGCATTGGAGAGCTTGCCTCCAAACAATGCCACAGATGCAATCGTGAATTACGTCCTCAGTAAGAGCCATTAAGGAGATCGATTATGCTTGGAAGAATAAAGAAACTTCATTTCATCGGGATAGGTGGAATTGGAATGTCCGGAATTGCAGAGTTTTTGCACAACCAAGGCCTGCAGATTACCGGGTCAGATATGAAGAAGACTGATCTTACCAGGCACTTGGAAGATCTTGGTATCCAGATCCGCGAAGGACACGATCCATCACTGATCAAGGATGCAGATGTGGTGGTCAAGTCTTCTGCTGTAAAAGATGACAATCCCGAAATTCAAGCTGCCAGATCAATGAAGATTCCGGTGATCCGCAGAGCGGAAATGCTCGCTGAGATCGCCAGAATGAGCTTTAGTATCGGTATATCGGGAACCCACGGCAAGACCACTACTACTTCTATGACCGGTTTGGTACTGGAAGCTGCTGGCCTAGATCCCACCATAATCGTTGGCGGTAAGGTAAAGAACTTTGGCTCAAACAACGTAATGGGTTCGGGTAAATACATCGTTCTCGAGGCTGATGAGTACGACCATTCATTTTTGTCGCTTACTCCTTGTATTGCAGGCATTACCAATATTGATACGGACCACTTGGATTGCTATAGGAATCTCGACGATATCAAAGGTGCTTTCATCGAGTATGCCAACAAAGTGCCGTTCTTTGGCTCGGTGATTGCCTGCCTCGAAGATCCGGGAGTGCAAAGCATCCTTCCTGATATCAAAAAGAAAGTTTTAACCTATGGCTTCTCCCGCCAAGCGGATATACAAGCCTCTGCCATTGAAATGGTGGATTTCTGCGCATCTTTTGATGTGAGCTTCAAGGGATACAAACTTGGCAGGATCTCTATGAATGTTACGGGTAAACATAACATTCTAAACGCTTTGCAGGCCGTCGGTATAGGTCTTGAGCTGGATATCCCATTCCAGGACATCCAAACGGGGCTGGCAAAATACAGCGGTGTCTATCGCAGGTTTGAGCTCAAAGGCGAAGCTGCCGAAATTACCGTTTATGATGATTACGCCCATCATCCTACTGAAATCATCGCCACTCTGGAAGGCTTCAAAGATAGCACGGAAAGACGCATAGTTGCATTATTTCAACCACATCTATATTCCAGGACCAGGGATCTCTACAGTGAGTTTGGAAAAGCTTTCTTTTCATGCGATTATCTGATTCTTGCACCGATCTATCCGGCCAGAGAAACCGAGATCCCCGGAGTAAGCTCCCAGATGATTGCGGATGCGGCTGTTCAATCCGGACATCACAATATTATTTGCTTGGAAAACAACGAAGATATCGTAAACGAGACTCTGACAGTGCTGCAGCCGGGAGATATCCTCCTTACTATGGGTGCCGGTAACATCTGGCAGTATGGTGAAGAAATATTGGCCAAGCTGAGAGAAAAGAGTTGACACGAATGGTAACTATCAAAAAAATAGTACCTTATGAAGATCTACCTGATTTCGAGAAATTGGCTTGTATCGATGTAAATCATATAAGTACAATACAATAGAGGATTGATGAAAGAGCGTAAACGCCGCGGCCATAGCAGATATTATCTGTTCTTCTTCTTGGTATTGATTGCCATAGGAGCTTTGGGCACAGGTGTTTACTACCTTCTCAGAAACCTTACTGTTCTCGAACTGCAAAAGATCGAAATCAGCGGGAACAAATCAGTCCCGGATAGCTTGCTCAACAAGGTTTTAAAGCCATATCTGGGGCAAAACCTGCTGGCAGTTGAAACCAAGCAAGTAAGAAAGTCTCTAATGGCCTTTTCTCGCATTGATGAGATCAAGATCCGCAAAAGTTTGCTTCACACTCTCAAGATAGAGATTAAAGAACGCAGTGGAGTCTTGTATCTCAAAACAGTCGAAGGCGATCTGTTTCCGATTGATTCGGAAGCGAGAGTGCTTACCCGCTACACCAACGTCCTTGGTGAAGATCTGCCTGTTATTAGCAGTTTCTTCCACAGTTCTCAGATCAAAAATGGTCTCAAGCTAAACAGCCCGGAGCTCAAGCGAGTGCTTGCTTTGAATGCAAGAATTATGAGGGATTACCCCGAGTTTATGCCTCGCATATCGGAGTATTATACTATAGACAATACGATTTACATAGTCGATATGGAAACAGGGACTCGCTTGATCCCGCCCGATGAAGGCCTGGCTGATCAGCTTCGTCGGTATTTATTCGTCCAGGAGAATGGCAATATCGGCAATCACAAATTAGTCGATTTACGCTACCTAAACCAGGTGGTAGTAAAGGCGGATACAAAATGAGAACAAATATCACCACTGCCCTTGACATCGGCTCCAGCAGCATAAAGGTCATCATCGCCCAATCTGCCAAAGATGGCAAGACAGAGATCAAGGGTCTCAGTCATGTGCCGACTGAAGGTATTGAGCGCGGATTGGTAAGAGATATCAGTATGGTAAGCGCCAGTATCAGAAAGGCCTTGGAAGAGGCTGAAAAGCTGGCAGATACCAAAGCTCAGAACATATATTGCAGCATCAGCGGGGAGCATGTTCGCACCAGTGTTGCCGATGGCAGGATTTCGATTCCCTCTGTCTCAGCCAATGAGCCGGGGGAGATCACAACTGAGCATCTTGAGCAGGTGATCGAGGAATCGCGCAATCTGGTCAAGATTCAAAAGGCCAATGATCGCTGCCGAATCCTGCACAGCTTTCCTCAAGGCTTTTCCATTGACGGTCACGAAGATATCTACAATCCTATCAATATGAATGGTTTCCTCTTGGTTGCCACAGTCTGTTCGGTTTTCGCAGAGCTTACGCCGCTGCGCAATCTCAGCAAGTGCATAGAGCTGGCCGGTTATCATATTGAGCAGGACAACTTCGTGCTAAGTCATATCGCGACTGCCAATTCAGTCCTCAGCGACGATGAAAGGCGTCTGGGTTGTATCCTGATCGATATGGGTGGTGGAACCAGTGATATAGCTATCTTCAATCGCGGCATTTTGGAAAAGATCCTGGTCGTTCCCAGAGCAGGCGCAGTGATCACAGAAGACATCGCTATTGGGCTGAAGACTCCAATTTCCTTTGCCGAGAGTATCAAGCAGGAATATGGCTCTGCCAATGCTGCCAATGTAGATCCATCCATCGAGATTGAGATCGAAGGCATCAGCGGACGCGCTCCCAGCCGTAAGACAGCCTCTTTGGTAAGCCACGTGATCCAGCACAGGGTGGAGGATATCCTCAATCTCTGTTACAACAAGACCAAGGATTTCTATACTCCCGAGCTTGTCACGGCAGGCATCGTTTTAACCGGCGGCACAGCTAATCTGCGTGATATAGCCAGTGTCGTAGAAGAATCTTTCAATCTTCCGGTCAAGATCGCCAGACCAAATCTGGATCAATTCTTTGGCCTGACCACTCAGCTCAATGATCCCGCCTTTGCCACTGCAGTCGGCCTGCTCAATTATGGCGCAGCTCAAGACAAGGATGGCAAGCCCGGATCGGTGAGTCTCAAAAGCATTCAATCAATACGCATTTTCGATAAACTCAAACAATTTCTAAAAGACTTTACATAATGATAAGGGGGAACAATGATCGAATTTGACGAAAGACCAGCACAGATAGGTACCAATATCAAGGTCGTCGGCGTCGGCGGAGCCGGTGGTAATGCCATCAACACGATGATCATCAACAAACTGGCAGGAGTAGAATTTATCGCTGCCAATACCGATTCATCCGATATCCACAAATCCAAAGCCAAGATGACCTTGCAACTCGGCAAGAAGATTACGCGAGGCTTGGGAACAGGAGCAAATCCTGATATCGGTTCACGCGCTGCCGAAGAATCCAAAGACGATATCAAGAGCAATCTTGATGGCGCAGATATGATCTTTATCACCGCAGGTATGGGTGGGGGAACCGGTACCGGCGGAGCACCTGTGATTGCCAAGATAGCCCGCGAAATGGGCATTCTGACCGTCGGTATTGTCACGACTCCCTTTGCTTTTGAAGGCAAAAAACGTCAGGACAATGCAGCAGAAGGTATCCGCAATCTCAAAGAATATGTTGATACACTGATCTTGATCCCAAACCAGAAGCTCTGCGAGATCTACTCTGATCTTGGCGTCCTGGATGGCTTTAAGTATGCCGACAACGTCCTTTTTGAAGCAGTGAAGGCTGTATCTGATATTATTACAGTCACAGGCTATATCAATGTCGATTTTGCTGATGTGAAAGCCGTGATGCAGAATATGGGCTACGCCTTGATGGGCACCGGTATGGCAGAAGGCGATAATAGAGCCGTCAATGCTGCCAAAGCTGCAATCAACAATCCTCTGCTGTCTGATATCGATCTTGCCGGATGCCAATCTATGCTGATCAATATCTCTGCCGGAAACGATATGAAGATGAGCGAATTTGAAGAGATTTCCAATGTCGTAATCAACGAAACCGGTACTGCTGCCAATATCATCACAGGCCTGATCTTCGACGAGAATCTTGCCGGAAAGATCTCTGTGACCTTGATCGCGACCGGTCTCAAAAACGGCGTCACAGAACGTGTAATTGATTTTCCCCAAACTCCGAGTTGGATGACTCACGAGCAACCCAAAGATAATACCAAACCTCCGATTCAGACTCCTCCCACCAAGGTCGAGCCAGCTGTGGATGATGATATCGATGATATCTTCAAACGCCTCAATATCACCTCGACCGATACCAAGAGCAATCTGGAAAAGACCAAGGAGGATAGTCCTCGCTTGCCCAATCTGAGGACTGATATTCCGGCTTTCTTGAAAGCCCTGGATTAGCCCCACTTACCATTAAGTATAGAAGCAAGCTCACCCCTTGAGCTTGGTAATCGCCGGCTTCCCCCTGCCGGCGATTTATTTTTTTACCGCTTTTTTATTGACAAAAAAGAGCAGTTCGGGAATTTGACACTTCAGTACAGTTTGACGCGGGAATAGCTCAGTTGGTAGAGCGCAACCTTGCCAAGGTTGATGTCGCGGGTTCGAGTCCCGTTTCCCGCTCCACTTTTTTTAAGATAAGCTATAGTGTGTGGCGACATAGCCAAGTGGTAAGGCAGAGGTCTGCAAAATCTCCATCCCCGGTTCAAATCCGGGTGTCGCCTCCATTCATTTGGATGCCGGAGTGGTGGAATTGGTAGACACAAGGGACTTAAAATCCCTCGGGCATTAGCCCGTGCCGGTTCAAGTCCGGCCTCTGGTACCATTTATTGACGCGGGAATAGCTCAGTTGGTAGAGCGCAACCTTGCCAAGGTTGATGTCGCGGGTTCGAGTCCCGTTTCCCGCTCCATTTTTTTGCCCACGATTTCTGGTCTTCCCAAGATATTACCTGAACATATCACTGATATCCTCTTACTTCCTCTTTGAATACTTGGGCAATCTTATGATACTTCTCTGGAGATTCCTTGGTAGCCACTAGGGAATCACTAGGGGATCACTAGGGGATCACTAGGGGATTCAATAGGGGAGAAAGGCATAATCGCAGTAGGTACTACACAGATCAATACACCCTTGTGTGAGAGATAGCGGAGTGCCAATATCCGATCCTTACTTGACAAAACAGGCATCCCCTCAGATTGACAATCCTATGAAAGCAATTATCTTTGATCTCGATGGTACTTTAATAGATTCAATGCAGCTTTGGCGCGAAGTCGATGCCGAATTTCTCGGTAAACGCGGTATAACTGTGCCCGAAAACCTCTTTGAAGATATGCCGCATGGCAATAGCTTCATCCAGACTGCCGATTACTTTCGCAATCGCTTTAATCTCCCAGATACTACGGAGAGCATAATGCAGGAATGGACCACTATGGTGCGCGAGCATTACAGCAAGAGCGTTCCGCTCAAGCCCGGAGTTACCGGGCTAGTTCCCTGGATCAAGGAGCAAGGCATCCTGATCGGCCTGGGCACCAGCAATTCCTATGAGCTTGCCAGGATAGTTCTCACTGCAAATGGCATCTGGGATTACTTTCTTACAGCAGTAACAGGAGATATGCACCTTAAAGGCAAGCCTTATCCTGATATCTACATAAAAGCTGCAAAAGACCTCAATGTAAGCCCCGAAGACTGTTTGGTGATCGAGGATACCCTGAGCGGTATAAATGCCGCCAAAGCAGCCAATATGAAGGTTTTTGCCATCTATGATGCGGATGCTGATAACGACAGGGCAGCAATCATCGCAGCAGCAGATGGGCATTTCACTAGCTTTGGCGAGATCCAAGGCGCTATCAGCCAGTTAATTGGAGCTAAATATGAATGAATTATACATAGTAATCGGAGCTTATGGCAGCGGAAAGAGCGAATACTCCATCCACCTCGCACAAGAACTCAATGAAGCAGGCAAGGACGTAGTCCTGGTCGATATGGACGTCGTGAATCCCTACTTCCGTTCCCGCGAAGTTCGTGATGAATTTGCTGCGATCGGTATAGAAGTAGTGGCGCCCGATGGCTCATTCAGCCATGCTGATCTGCCGATGATCTCTCCCCGCATTATGGGGATGGTGCAAAACCTTTCAAAAACGGTAATTCTCGATGTGGGCGGTGATCCTGCGGGCTGCCGCACTCTGGGCAGATTTGTCGATGCAATAAATGCCCGTGAGCACAAAATGCAGCTTGTGATCAATACGATGCGTCCTTTTACCTCCAACGTCCAGGAGATCACTGCGATGAAGCAAAGCCTGGAATTCAGCTCCAAGCTCAAAGTTACAGAGCTCATCTGCAATACAAACCTGATGGAATATACGGAGCAAGACGTTGTGGCAGAGGGGATACGCATCACCCAGGAAGCGGCAGAGCTGCTCAAGCTCGAGTTCAAACGTTACCTAGTCTTGGATCAATATGATGCCAAGATCGAGCCCAATATTTTGGGCAAAGACAAGATCGTGATGCGCTATATGCTGAAGAAGCCTTGGGAACAGCTACTCGCCCGCGGAATATAGATGCCTTTAATTAAAAACGCGCTGTTTGTGATGATGGGGGGCTCTCTTGGCAGTCTTGCCAGATACCTGATCTCAGTATTAATCCCCTATGATACACGCAGTCCCTTTCCTTACCGTACCTTGATTGTAAACTTGGTAGGATCTTTTTTAATCGGCTTTGTAGTTTCCAGATTTCAGCAACACATCTTTTCCCACACGATCAGGCTACTCATTGTAGTCGGCTTTCTTGGGGCTTTTACGACGTTTTCGACCCTGAGTTACGATACCATCCGTTTACTGAATTCAGGCCACGTCAGGACGGCTCTCCTCAATCTTGCCATCACCATCACAGGCGGTCTGATCGCTGTCTTAGCTGGGCTTTGGCTCGGAAAGTCTCACTAGACTTCCACCCGGAGTCCTGACTCCATAATCTATTCTATCGGATTACAATGCCAGCTCAGTCTTCGCTAAAGACAGCCGCTTCAAACCTGTATAGCCTTGCCTCTTCATCCATCCAAGCCGTCCGGGAAAGCCCAGCCTTGCGGCAGACCTGCTCCATAAATACCGGTGCTGTCCATTGCCACTCAGTCGCCACCTGGGGTAATAGCAAGCCGCTGCCTTGAGGGTGATCGATAAAGAGCCCATCCCGTCCGATCTCGATTGCATCTGTCCCTTTGATCGGGATCAATTCACCAAGTATGGAGATTTCCAGCTTGATCTGCTCGAGCTCATCCGCTCGTAGTGCCGGGAAGCGAGGATCACGAAAAGCTGCTGCTTGTGCCATCTCGATGATGCTATCACCGAGTGCTTTATAACCTTTGATATAGCCAATGCAACCACGCAATTCACCTTTCTTGTGTAAACTCACAAAAACTCCGCGTTTCTCTTTGTAGAGTGGATCACTGGGTACGACCGGGGCTGGTCCATTGAAACGATTGGCAATACTCTGCCTTGCTAATGCCAAGATATCCTGCATTTGCTTTGTGTCTGGCATCACTGCCTCCCTAGATCAGAAATTTTGCTGCGAGATAGCCTACGACTTGCTGATTGTTATCCGTCATCTGCCCGGAATGAGTGTACTGGATTACCTTTACGCTGGTGGTGCTGTAAAGCTTGGCAAGATACATCAGAGTGAGCACTGCGCCTATTCCGCAGGCTTCGCACTGGTTGTTTAGAATTGCCTCCCAGAGCCCTTGAGTATCGATATTCTCCAAGTATTGGATCAGGTTGCCATCCAGCTGTTCTGCTACTCTCGACTGATGGTAATGGGATAGATCAGTTGAGACCAGTACAACGATACGCTTACTGCTTTTAATAATCACATCGTAGAGAATTGCCGCCAGTTTCTGTGCATTCTCTGGTGTCTGCCTGCCCAGCATAATCGGCACTATCCTGGTATGAGGAAAGAAGTGCTTGATCAAAGGCAGCTGAATCTCCATAGAGTGTTCGTTTTGGTGGTAACTATAACTTACTGAGCTGTCACAATGTGGACTTATCTGCATAGCCAGCTCGCTATCAAGCTCCAGATTGCCCAAGGGACTCTCATAGATTGTGTAGGGTGAGAGCGCAAAGTTAAAGTGCACCCCGTGATGACTGGGATGCAGGATGATAAAGCTATCCACCTGCTCGTAACTGAGATTGTGGTATGCCAATGATGCGCATTTCCCGGAGTACATATATCCGGCATGCGGTACGATCAGTCCCAAGCTGCGCTCAAGTGCCGAAGGAGGACTTGCGTCTTCCAGCCATTTGTTAATCTGTCTTAGGATTTGTGGTTCAAACCGGGGATAGAATGTCCCCGAATGAACAGCCTTTCTCTGCATCAGCCACCTCCAAAGTGCCTTTTGATGATGAGGAAATCTCCTTCCTGCCTCAAGTCCCGAGTCATTCTAAAGCCTGCTACATCGTCGGTAAATTCAGGTGTGATCACGGCTATCTTCAGGCGAGGATTACGGGATTTGACTCTCTCAACAGTGCCCAAACCAGCCCGGCTGTGGAAATCACCGTTGAAATGGATCAGTTTATGTCTGCGCCTTTCTCCAAGTGCTAAAACTATGCTTTCTGCCATCGTATCATCTTTCATACACTGCGCGTAATAGAGACGGTCGAGAGTATTGGCATCGCCCGGCATACCGTGAGCAGTATTTATCTGCATCGTTTCGAGGAATCTATCCCGGTAAGAACCGGGATGAGCACTGATCTCTTGCGCTATGTAGGCACGCTCCTCAGGACTCAATTCATCCAGACTATTTGTGCCAAAACGTACCACTCGCGAGGCATACTGTCGCGGTATATTCGCAGTCAGGACAGGAAGTCTATTCGCCTTTGCGTATTCCACCAGAGGCTTGTAATCGGTCTCATAATTGCCCCAGGGCCGAGCTTGATGCAAGAATTCCTCTTCACCAATCTCGCCTGCCAGATATGAATCCATCCATTGCTGAGTGTCCCGCTCAAACATCTCAAAGCTTACGATCAGGCGGGGGACGCGACGGTGCAACAAGCCTAATAGCAATCTCTGCATCTCGTGTATCTCTGCGTCGTCGTGAATCTCGCCAAAGAAGATCACATCATAGCTTTTAAGAGCCCTTGCTAGCTGTGCCAAGCTCATATCGCGACCATTACGGGTAGAAACAATGCGATAATCGCCTGCATGCAATAGACAAGCAGCGGATAGGGCCAACAGTATCATCAGTAATTTCCTCATATTTCCTCGGGTGTCATTTCTGGACTTGTATAATCTAAGCGGGAATGCATCTTCAGACCATCTAAAAATGCTCTGAGACCATCAAAATCTGTTTGCGGGTATTTTATTGAAATAGTTACAGAATCAGCATAGACCAGATCCTCGATCAGAGCATTGTTATCACGGCAATAGCGCACAACAGTTTCGTTAATATTGTAGTCACAGTTCACAATCACTTTGATATACTCGATGAATTGCTGCCGCTCTGCCTTCAGGATTGCTTCTGCTACCACCGATCCATAAGCCTCGATCAGTCCCTTTACACCCAGCTTTATTCCGCCGAAGTGTCTTGTAACTACTGCCAGGACATTGGTGAGCTCGCCCCTTAGGAGCGCATTGAGCATCGGCTTACCTGCTGTTCCGCTGGGTTCTCCCGCATCGGAATAGTATTGCACTTGCTGATCTGATCCCAGTATATAGGCATAGCAATTGTGCGTGGCTGTCGCATTGTCTTTTTGATGCTTGGAGAGCGCTGCCCGCATCTCCTCCTGATTGCTGATGGGGTAAAGGCTGCAGATAAAATCCGAGCGTTGGATCTTCTCCCGGTAGGTGATGATTTCCCTGATCGTAAAAGCCATCAGTTTACCTTTGGGATATCCTTCCACTTGGTGGTGTATTGAGGACTTAGCTTGGCACGGCGCATCTCCCACTCCTTATTTATTCCAGAGCTGGCAAAAAATACCGTATCCCTGCCGAGGCTTTTGTTTAGCTTGTCCAAAGCCCGCATCAAATCCTTGCGTTTGTCATCAAGGTAGCTCCGTTCCAATATGTTTAGGGGTACATCTTCTTCAGCCACGATATCAGCCAGCATTACTCCCGCTTTCTTGTATTCAAACCCCGGCAAGTAGAGATCATCCAGAAGGCTGAGAGCTGCTTTGATCAGATCCGGGGTATAGGCAGTGGGAGGCAGGAAGGTCGTCGAGACCGAATTGTTATACTGAGGTCCATCCTTGAATCTGTTTGTATTGAGGAAAACCATCAGATAGCCTGCCAGGGATTTCTGATGCCTTAGCTTTTCGGTGGCGCGTGTCACATAAGTTGAAACTGCCTCCGCCAGCTCTTGCTGATCTGTAACCTGCTTGCTAAAGGATTTGGAGCAGAGGATGCTCTTTTTGGCAGGTGGAGCTTCATCCAGCTCGATACAGGCAAATCCGCGCAGTTCCAGGACTGTCTTGTGCCCTACGCTGGTAAGGTAATGATCGATGAACTTATCATCAGCATCTCTAAGCTGCAAGGCGTTTTCAATCTTGTTTTGCCTCAAAAACTTGTCATATTGCCTGCCAATACCCCAGATATCTCCGACCGGAGTACGTTTCAGAGCTTCTGTGATCCGTTCCGGATTGTCCAGATAGAGGCAGCTATGAAAGCCCGGCACCTTCTTGGCAAAGTGATTTGCGACCTTTGCCAGGGTCTTTGTGGAGGAAATCCCCACCGAGACCGGAATCCCCGTCCATTTCTTTACAGTATCGCGGATCTTTTCCCCGTATTTCTGCAAGTCTCTGATCTTAAATCCCTCAAGATTGAGAAAAGCCTCGTCGATCGAATAAATCTCTATATCAGGAGAAAACATCGATAGTACTTCCATCACCCGGGCGGACATATCTCCATACAGAGCGTAATTTGAGGATAAGAGAGTTCCGCCTTTGCTACGGATCAGAGCTTCATATTTGAAACCGGGTGAACCCATCGGAATACCCAGGTCTTTGATCTCCTGGCTCCGCGAGACCAAACAGCCGTCGTTATTGGAGAGCACAGCCACAGGCTTGCCAACTAGCTTGGGATTGAAGACTCGTTCGCAGGAAACGTAGAAGTTATTACAATCTACCAATGCAATGATTCTGTCCGAGCGAAGTCCGGTAGTATTCAATCGTCTCTCCTTATATAATCTTGATTATCCGAGGCTTTGTTCAGAGGTCATTTTCCATCATCCCCTGTGTTTTTGTCAATGCTAATATCGCTAGCAAACCAAGCCTTCCCTAAAAGAATGTCTGGTGATTCCCGGGAGATTCCCGGGAGATTCCCGGGTCTTTACCCGGGAATCTCCCGCCCTGTGCCACGGTTTGCCCCGGCATTTTTAAAGGGAAGCTTGTGCTCAGAAAGGAGAGATAGAGGTCTGTAGTGCCGTGGATGATCTTCAGGCAAGGGATTCAGAGGAAAGTTGAGAAATACTCATTTCCTGCTTGACATCTCTTTGAGCTCCTGCTACAGCAATTATTATCAAAACGCCAAGGCAGGAAGAAATGAGTAGAAAGAACCAGATTGATAAGGCAATCACTTATATTGAACTGCACCTGAGGGAGAATCTCGCTCTGGAGGATATCGCGGAAGTAGCCAATTACTCGCCATGGCACTTTCACAGGCTGTTTTACGCATCGACCGGAGTTACGGTCGGAGAGTATATCCGCAAGCGTCGCCTCAGTGAAGCATCCCGCGAATTGGTACATACATCAAAGCCGATTGTACAGATTGCCAAGAGCTTTCAATTTGATTCCCAAGCCGCCTTCACACGCAGCTTCAAGAGTTTCTGCGGCTGCACACCCGGGAAGCTGAGGGCAAAGATCCGCTCCCTGACCTGCTTTGAGCCAATGATAAAAACTACATCGAGAGGTAAGTACATGCAAAGTCCAAAGATCATCAAGAAAGATACCTTCCGTGTTTTGGGTGTCTTATGCCGTAGTACTATGAACGATAATACCATCCCGGCTCTCTGGGATAAGTTTCACCAGATCTGTGGAGATATCCCCGGGGTTATCCGGCCCGGAGCTGCCCTGGGTATCTGTTATGCGGATGAGGATGTCGAAATGACACCTGATACACCCTTCAACTACCTTGCAGGGATGGAAGTCTCAATGGATACACCTGTCCCGGCAGGGATGGTTGATAAGGTGGTTCCGGCTGCGGAATATGCCGTGTTTGAACATATCGGCAGCCTGGATACCTTACACGATACTTACAGCTCCATCTATGGAGAATGGCTTCCTGCCAGCAATTATGAGAGATGTGGGGATATAGATTTCGAGCTGTACGACGAACGCTTTCGCTATGGCGAAGCTGAATCAGTAATGGAAATCTGGGTTCCCGTTAAAAAAGTCTAAACGATTATAAACATACCGGCATCAGCCGGGGCGATCAAGCCTTGGGTCCCTTCTTACGGGGTCCACGGCTTGTTTCGTTTTCGCGGCGTTTGCGTTCTCTTTGAGGTGCTACAACGCTTACTGTAACAGGCAAACCGTTCCATTTGTTCTTTGGTATGGCTTTGAGCAGTTGCTTTTCATACTCTGAATCTATCTGAATCACCGAATACTCGCCAAAGATGTCAATCTGGCCTATCTCGATGCTTCTGGCGACTTTGAGGCGATTGATATAACGCATCAGTTCACGCTTGTTCATCGAGTGAACATAGCCCAGATTGATCTTGAAGCTACTAAAAGAGAAACTGCGCTTGTCGTTGAACTTGGGAGCGCTGGATTCACCAACGATATCCAGATCAGCGATATCTTTGTAATAGTTTAGGAAGCGGTTAAATTCCACCGAGACAAATCTCTGGATCAGCTCTTCACGGCTAAGCCAGCTAAGCTTCTTATAGACGTTTGGCAAGAATGATTCGATCTGCTCGGTATCAACCTCGATGCGCTCCACGTTATCGACAAAGTGATAAAGTTGCTTTTCGCAGATCTCTCTGCCACCGGGGACTTTGGAATGCTCTATTTCTCTGCCCAGTCTCTTCTCAATTGCCTTGAGCGCGGCAAATTCTTTGCTGTGCACGATCGTGAGCGAGATACCGCTTTTGCCGGCTCTGCCTGTTCTGCCGGAACGGTGGATATATACATCCGGATCAGTGGGAGCATTGTAGTTTATGATGTGGGTCAGATCGTCCACATCGAGCCCTCTGGCTGCTACGTCTGTCGCGACCAGGAGCTTTACATACTTGCTGCGAAAGCGGCTCATCACCAGTTCACGCTGGCCTTGAGAGAGATCACCGTGCAGAGCATCGGCATTATAGCCATCATGCTGCAGCTTGTCCGCGATCTCTTGAGTCTCAGTACGTGTACGGCAAAAGATGATTCCGTATATCTTGGGGCTCATATCTGCAATACGCTTGAGTGCGTGATACTTGTCCTTGGCATGCACTTTGTAATAGTAGTGTTTGATGTTCTCGGCACCCTTGTTTTCACCACCGACAGAAATCCTGTGAGGGTTCTTCATAAAGCCATTGGCAAGCGAAGCCACTTCTTTGGGCATCGTTGCGGAGAACAGCAGTGTCTGCTTTTCGGCAGGTGTATGCTTCATTATCTCAAAGAGCTCTTCTTTAAAGCCCATATTGAGCATCTCATCGGCTTCATCCAGGATCAAAAGCTTGACTGTCTCAAGCTTGAGCACTCCCTGGCGAATCATATCGTTGACTCTGCCCGGAGTACCGACCACTATATGCGCTCCTGCTTTGAGTGCCGCTTTCTGGGTATAGATCGGAGCACCGCCATAGACCGCTGTGATGCGGATTCTGGGCATATACTTGGCATAGGATTCCAAATCCTTGGAGATTTGCAGGCAGAGTTCACGAGTAGGGCAGAGGATGATGGTCTGAACTGCGTGCCTTTCGATATCTGTAAGGCTAAGAGCGGGAAAGCCAAAGGCTGCGGTCTTGCCGGTGCCTGTCTGGGCAAGGGCAATGAGATCCTCTTCATTATCTATCATCCAGGGAATTACTTGCTCCTGAATGGGCGTAGGGCTTTCGAAAGCCAGGTCTTTTGCCGCGCGAAGCAAGGGTTCCGGGAGGCTGAGCTCGTTGAATTTGGTCACTGATATTCCTTATGAGACCGCGCTTTTCCCTGGCAAAACAATTGATGTCTATATGAAGGATCGGGGGCAGGATTGGCTCAAACGATGGTATTACGTGGCCGGGATCATCCTTGGCTTCCGGATGGCAGTCTTCTCTTTCTTATTTTGAGGTCATCCTTTTTCAAGGCAGATATCTGTAAAGAAATATGTTTACAAACCATAAGCCGGAGCGGATACTGAGATAGTAGTCATCCTCTTGCCAACAGCTATATTGGCCAAGCGGGGCTATGGCTGGGAGGTGCCAATGTGAATGCTACTGTTGATCTTGTCTTTAATTCACCTCCTGTTGTTCCCCCCCCCCGGATAGGAGGGTCAATGTATATCCTAACCCCTGCACCTGTCATCAGACCCGGCCCCCGCCGTCCTTCCTGCAAACGAATCAGCAATGCGTCAGCTTTGATGAGTCGTGTAGGCAGGAATCCATTCTATCAATTGCGCGAAGCTCATTCCATTTCTATCTGTTATGCGCATAACGCCTTACTGCAGCACTCCGGGCTCTTCTTCTTGATTCTCATATATGCTGCCATCCCGAAAATATTGCCCCCTCACAATGATACGCATATTAAAACTTGACAAGACTTCTGAGGAACAGAATCGTGTTTAATAGCTGGATGGGGGTCCAAAGGCAAGTAATGCTGAAGGAACTTATATGCGCTTGCTGGATAAGATACTGATAGCCCTTTCGGTTTTAATCGTCATTGCTACAGCGTTTTATATATATTCTACCTTCACTGCTCCCATCGATACCAAGGGGGATCTGACCAGCCTTGATATCAGTAACAATCCCATCCAAACAGCCATCGACAGCCTGCATCTGCCTCCCCTCAGTTACGGAGATGCGACCTTTCACTTTCATCCCCGTGCCGGCTATGTCATCAGTGGTCAATTGGTGAGTAAACGTAAATATAGCAGCGGTTTTATGCACAATCTCTCGCCTTGGGACTATGCTTTGGTTTGGGGCGGAGCTATACAACAACTTGATCGGATCAAGTTCAAGCAGGTTGTTCGCTTCTGTCTTTTCACCTACAATCCGGATAAGCCTGTCGATCCCCGCTTTATCGGCGAACATATGTCAAACAATCACCTGATACCTTCCAACAAAAACCTCCGCAAGGCTCTGGCACTTGCCAAGAAAGGTAGCAAAGTCAAGCTGGAAGGCTATCTGGTGGATGTTGCCGCGATGAAAGGCGATCAATACGCAGGCGAGTGGAATACCAGCCTGGTGCGCACAGATGATGGCAACGGAGCATGCGAAATCATTTATCTCACCAAGGTAAGAATAGACGACAGGGTTTACCAATAAGACTTGTCAATCCCCTATTCCAGCATCCTGCTGACAAGTGCTAATATACTATATAATAGTATTATAGCTCCATTTCCCCAAGCCCTCCCTTTCCATCAATTCTTGCTAAAGCCTTGATAATCAGTCCTTTGATGCTTGTTCAAGCAGGATTCAAGCAGGATACAAGCAGGATTCAAGCATCCTATGAAAGGGGGAGAATAGTCCACAAAGCTGGCTTATGAACTATTAATATGCGCTTGACGAAAGCACGCTATAGAACACAAATGCACCTAAAGAGAATCTTTGGAGTTAAGCCGATGAGAAACAAGCTTTTTATGATTGTGGTCATTATCCTGATCCCGCTGGGTATCTTTGCCCTGGCAGATTACAAAACCGTTGCGACAGATCACTTTACCGTTTACTACAGGGATGGCTGGGAAGTCGAAGCCCTAAAGATCCTGCAGGTGATGGAAGATAGCCGTCCTTATGTGGAGGAGCTTACCGGAAACAAGGTCGGCAATACCCCTATCGTATTGGAAGATATGGGTAATGAGGTGAATGGGTACTTCAATCTGTTCGGACCCAAGATCGCACTTTTTGCCTATCCGCCCAGTTCGGATGTCCTTTCCAACGGCCAGGATTGGTGGCAATTGGTGGGCACTCACGAGTATATCCACCGCACCCAGATGACGGTTGCATCGGGCTTGCCCTCACTACTGCAAAAGATCATTGGCAATGCCCTCTATCCCAATGTTCATCAGCCAATGTGGATCACGGAAGGTATCACTGTCTTTGGCGAAAGCCAGTTATCACCCTACACAGGGCGGATGAATGGAGGGGTTTACAGCTCCATAATCAGCGCTTTGGCGCGGGAAGGGAAATTGCCCTCGCCGGCTCTGGCAAATAATTTCAACCGCAGTACACCTCAGGCACATTACTATGTTTTCGGCGGGAGTTTCTTCAGCTTTTTGGCGGAGCGTTATGGCGAAGAGAGATTCGCTCAGTTCTTTGCCCTGCAGGGTTCATCCATGCGAACCTATCTCAGCACCTTTCTGCCGGTTCTCTCGATAAATTCTTATTACAAAGAGATCTATGGCAAGTCCCTGGATACTTTGTGGGGTGAATGGCAGGCTTGGGAGACTGATAATGCGCAAGCGCTGCCCCAGGGTCAGCTTACTTTCGACGGTTGGGAAAAGGATAATCTCTGTCTCTATCAGGGAGATCTCTATTATACCCAGGAAGGTCAGTATAAGACCGGACCTTCGAGCCAGTTTAGCTACAATCATATCGTACGTTTGGTCGATCCGCAGGGAGCTTGCCGCAAGGAAGTGATCCATAGCCAATACACCGGCTTTCCGGCTGGATTTCAGCTTGCAGGCGACTATCTCTACTACAGCCGGGCGGAACTGCACCGCGGATATGACAACAACGAAAACGACGGCTGGGGCTCTGAAACGGAGATTTGGCGGAAGATTCCGGGAACGGATTGGAATGAAAAGCTATTTGAAGGACAGATCAGGGCTTTCCGCGTGCTTGCAGATGGCACGATTTTGATCGTGAAAGATGATCTCACTTATCAGACAAATACTATCGAACACTATGATATGAGTGGCAATTGCCTCTCTGAGCCCCTGCAAGTGCGCCGGTTGATCGGAAACATCCGGCAGTCAGGGGATCGTATCTTTGTAACAGCCAAACCCAAATGGTTTAATACGGCCATATTCGAGCTTGATTTACACAGCGGGACACTGACTGAGCTGACTGCCTCCCCCTACTCACATAGCTTGGTATCGGCCGATGAGAACAGCCTGATATTTGATGCAACTTACAACGGCTTGATGGCTTCTTACAGGCTTGATCTACACAGCGGGGAGACCTATAAACTATGTGAATACAGCGGTATTCGGAATGCTCAGATCGATAGCGATGGCAATCTCTACGTGATCTCGGTCGTAAGCGCTGGAAATGAGATTTTTAGGGAAGAAGCAACAGAATCAGTATTCACTCCTGAAAACAGAGGATTGCTCAGCGCTGCAATGAGGACTCCCCTAGCCGGGCAGCAAAGGATCGGAGAATATGAGGTCACAAGAGCCGGCTATGCCGGGAATCTAAGGCATCTGTTAGTGCCCAGGATTGCCAGATTGCCCTATCTGGCAGGATCGGTTGATAGCCTCACTGTCGGCATTATGCTGATGGGACAGGACATCGTGGGGGATATACCCTGGTGGAGCACGACATTTGAATATGATCTTTACTCCCAGAAAGCAGGTCTGAGTGTGGAGCTTACCAATAAACTCCTGCGACCCTTGATCCAGGACATCAGCTATAGCAGTTTCAAAGGCGGCAGCCTTGGTCTATCGAACAATATCGAGCTCCTGAGGCGGGCAAATTATGGGCTTACCACTCTGTGGACAGGACTGAGTATCAGAACCGAGGATGCCTTCAAGAGAAAGCTCTGGATACCCTTTGTCACAGCTAATTTCGCATGGGAGAGGGGGCGCTTGGCGGTAAACAATGCCTTGCTCTATGAGGCAACTGAGTTCTGGGCATCGGATAGAGATCGGCTAGGCTGGCACGGCAGGCTGAATATGAGGCTGAGCCTGGATGAATCGACCGAACTGCGCACAGAATTGATGGTAGCCTATGATCCTGATGCGAACAAGGATGAAGTCTTTTCCACCACGCGTGGTTATGATAGCAGATGGCGTACGAATCAGGGGCTTACAGCTTGCTTTAGCATCTACAAACCGCTGCTGCAGGTGCGAAATGCCATCTGGACACCTCAGGTCTATATGGAAGATATCTGTGGAGGCTTGATCTTTGATGCGGCTTTGCCTTACGGCGATGGTCAGGATGATCTGCGCTATGCCAGCGGAGTGGAATTGATTGGGGAATTTGTTTTTGCGTCCAGAGCTTCGATCGACTTGGGGCTAAGATATACGATCAACAAGGATTCCAAGGGTAGCTTCGGCTTGATTTTGGGCACAGGATTCTAAGCTCTGGGAATCTTGGTAAAGATTGATGCCATAATCTGAATTGTTTCAGATCAAGAATTCTGTAGACAACAAACTACATTAGAGGCTTGTTGTATTAAAAATAATCCTTGCCATATTGAGGGGCTCAAAACATTTGTAACATTATCAATATTGTGAGGTTGTGCCATGATCTACACACTTGCAGATGGACGCAATATCAATATTGGAGAGGTAAAAAGCGTCTCAAGTATAAGGGACTATGGCGATGATCCGAATATGATCGGTATGTGCAGATTCGGTTTTGCTATCTATATGAAAGATAGCACTACAGTGCGCGTATCAGAACACTATCACTATGCGGATTGGGTCGAGGTAAGAGCTCGGCTGAACGCAGTAAGAACAGAGATTATGAGGCTGGTCGAGCAATCTGGTTAAGCTAAAAAAAGCATAACAGACCTCGAACCGGATTGAGCTTTCCCTCTAAGCTCACAACATAAAAAAGCGGAGCAACAGGTGCTCCGCTTTTCTATTATGGGTTTATGTTTATCGGGCAAGGATCAATCTGCCGCTAAACTGCTTTTCAGAGCTGGTCATACGGTAGAAATAGATACCATTGGGCAGGTTGTTGCCTGCGTTGTCTATAGCATTCCAGTTCAATCCGGCATTGCCGTTTTGATCCAGGTTTGTGCTAAGTGACTTTACGATTTGGCCTTTGATATTGAAGATATTGATGCTTACCTGATCGTTGGCTTTGCCGCGGATCGCGAAGCTGGTTACGCTGTTGAAGGGATTGGGGCTGGCGGTGATGCTGTGGATCACTTGGGCTACATCCTCATCGTTTGATGATTCACCGATGATAACGGTTACTTCGTTTGAAGGCGCGGAAACCATCATAGGATCATTGAACAGGGAAACCACGTAGTAGGTATAAGTTCCATCCAGAAGCCAGGTATCGGTGAAGGTGGTGTTGTTGGGATTGGTGATGGTGCTTACTGTCAAGCCATTGCGATAGACTCTGTAACCCACAAAACCGCGTCCCTGGAAATGCAGCGGGCGTTGCCAGTTGCATACTACTGTACCGGGATCTGTTTCCTGGGCAGTGAAGTTCTGAGGGGCAGGCAGAGGCTCGATAGGGCCGATAGGGGTGCTGTAAGCAGTAGCGCCAGCCATTCCGTGCTGATCTCTGGGAGTGATGCCGCAGACTATGGCGTAGGTGAGATCTTCGGGGGTGGTCTTGTATTGAGCCAGTGTAGCGTTTGTTATGGCTTGGTTTTGACCACCAACCACTCTGTACCATTGAATTGTTGTGCTGCCTTCGGTGTTTTCATCAGCATCGTAGAAGGTGTAAGAACTGCTGAGATATTGATGGATCACAGGAGGTCCGGAGATAGTAACGTTTTGTGCCACGGGAGCATTGTTTATAAAGCCGGTTCCGGCAAGGTTGACTGTGATGCTGGGATGATTCACCAGATTACTGTTGATGGTAAGGGTACCGGTATAATTCTGAGCAGCAGTCGGAGCGAAGGTCACTGTGAAGGCTTGGTTCTGTCCACCGGCGATGTTGAAGGTGCTGGGATTGACGGTGAAGACAGGATTGCTGCTGGTGATGGTGCCTGTTGCAGCACTATCAAAGAAATTGGTGATCGTAAAGTTCATAGTGGAGCTTCCGGTCACATAAGCTTCCGGGAAATTCAGAGTCGTGGTGTTTACCGGCAGAGCTCCGGTCAATCCGGGAAGGCTGTACTTCTTGCCTTGGAGAATTTCCTTGGTTGTCATATTCTGCAGGAAGATCACCAGCTCGAGCTTGCCGATATTCCAGGTGGCACCGGGGGTAAAGCTGAAATTGTGAGTGGAGGAACCACCGGTGGCAAGATTGATGGCAGTGCCGTTTTGATCAGGAAGCATCAAGCGGTTGACGTTGTCAACATGGGTCTGGTTGAACCATACTTGGGGGATATCTGTCTCTGTAATCACGACGTGAAGCTTGATATTGGTATTGGTATCATCTTCAGGCTTGGAGACAGTAACTTCGAGATTCATTTGGCCGTTGTTCGTGCTTCCTGTGGCAGAGAGATTGAAGTGTGAGGGAACTGCCAGACGGGAGTTTACTTTGGGAAGATAGTTTGAGTACATCGATTGGGTACCGCTGCCGCCGACTGAGGGATTTTGTCCGTCGAAATTGGCGGTAGGATATCCAGTGATTCCATAGAATGTGTTTCTTGCGTTGGAATAAGTATTGGCATAGGGATCGCCATTGTGGTTTTTGATGATGGCAACCGCATGGCCGTTTTCGAGTAGATCGTGACATCCCATTGCCGCACCCGGACAATATCCGCACCAGGTACCTGTGCCGACTTCTACGACAACCAGGTTTCGCGGTACAGCGCAAAGAATCGATACCAGCGCTAAGAACGCCAATACCATATAGGCAGTTTTTTGCATACTAACCTCCATTCAGTTATTACTATATGCGTCGTTAAATCAATCCGCAAACAAATCCAGAGAATTTGCTGGGTTTATTACACTACTATCAAGCAAGTTTGATGCCAAGCACACACAAAAACTACGGGTTTGTATTAAATTGTCAATGAGAAAGTTTGGGGTATTGGGGTGATCCGAAGATCAGGCGTATCTCCCTTTGCGCATGTTCAGGACTATCCGAGGCGTGAACTGCGTTTTCAGTAATACCTTCAGCATACAGGTGGCGTATTGTACCTGGCTTTCTTTTGGCAGGATCTGTATCGCCGACCAGCTCGCGAAGATCTGCTACAGCATTGGCTTTCTCCAGCAGCAGGGCGATGGTTGTGCCGGAACACATAAACTTGATCAGGCGGTCGTAGAATTCCTTGCCCAGATGTTCCTGATAAAAAGCTGCTGCGGCCTCAGGAGTGAATTGCATCACCTTGATATCCCGCAGCAGAAAGGCTTTGGTCTCTATAATGGAGATTATATTCCCTGCATGCTTGTGCATCACTGCATTGGGCTTGATCAAGAGCAGGGTCTGCTGGTTCATTTAGTGGAGTAAACTGTTTCGATGTAGTCGAGAGCTGCGACCTTGACTGCGATGTCACGGTTTAAGACCCGGCTCATCTTGATTTTGTGGAAGAGTATCTCAGTCCAGATTTCGTAGATCTCGCTGGGCTTGAATTCCACGCCTGTGTATTGCTTTAGCATCTCGGGATAAAACTCGTCCCGATCAGCATCCACACGACCAATTACAAGTTTGTAGCTGTCGTTGCAGATGTCATAATCCTTGTATCGGATATCTACTACTGCATAACCGAGCTTGAGGAGGTTCTCGTAATTTACTTGCAAATCGTTCACTGCTAACATTTCTATTACTCCATACTTTATTTTCTCGACAGAATCTCAGCTCTCACCGAGATTGTTCCCAAACTAGGAATCTAAACAATGACGTCAAGAAGAATATTGAATCCATCAACAAGAAAGATCAATCCAAGGCAGGAGCGTGGCTAATGGCACTTTTTAAACTGGTATCGGAATATCAGCCCAGTGGTGATCAACCTCAGGCAATTGAGAGCTTGGTACAGGGGATCAAGGAAGACAAGCGCTATCAAGTATTATTGGGAGTTACAGGCAGCGGCAAGACCTTTACCATAGCCAATGCCATTTCCCAGCTTGATCGCCCGGCATTGGTATTATCTCACAACAAGACCCTCGCAGCTCAGCTTTATGGAGAGCTCAAGCAGCTCTTTCCCGAGAATGCAGTGGAGTACTTTATCAGTTACTACGACTATTATCAGCCCGAGGCATATATCCCCGGCAAAGACATCTACATAGAGAAGGATGCAGATATCAACGAGCAGATAGAGAAGCTCCGCCTGCGTGCCACAATGAGCCTGATGGAGCGCCGGGATGTGATCATCGTAGCATCTGTGTCCTGTATCTATGGTCTGGGCGTTCCTGAGGAGTATCGTGAAGCTCTGATCCGTGTCCAGAAAGGGCAGCGTATGGATCGTGACGATCTTTTGGCAAAGCTGGTGCAAGCTCATTACAGCCGCAATGACATAGCTTTTGAGAGAGGTGCTTTCCGGGTGCGTGGAGATGTCGTCGATATCTATCCTGCCTATCTGGAGCACTGCCTCAGGGTGGAATTCTTTGGTGATGAGATCACCAAGCTGGAAAAGCTGCATCCCATATCTTACCAGTCGCTGGGAGAGGTAGAGGAATACCCGATTTATCCTGCCATCCACTTCATAATGTCCGAAGAGAAGCTTCGTAATGCTCTGCATTCCATAGAGAAAGAAGCAGCAGAGCGAGTGAAATACTTCCTCGATAATCAGCGTTATGTCGAAGCTGACAGGCTCAAGCAACGGGTCTCTTTTGATCTGGAGATGCTGCGTGAACTCGGCTATTGTTCCGGTATCGAGAACTATACACGCCATCTGACCGGTGTCGAGCCCGGGCATCCGCCAAGCTGTCTATTGGATTACTTCCCTGATGATTTTATTATGGTCATAGATGAATCCCACGTCACGATTCCCCAAGTCCACGGTATGTACGGTGGAGATTACACTCGCAAGAAGAACCTCGTGGAATATGGGTTCCGACTGCCTTCCGCTTTTGACAACCGCCCTTTGCGCTTTGAGGAGTTTGAACACTATATGCGCAATGTTATCTTTGTAACTGCGACTCCGGCTGATTATGAGCTGGGTCTCACATCCGGTGAGATTGTGGAGCAGATCATCCGTCCCACCGGGCTTCTGGATCCACAGATCGAGATCAAGCCCATCAAGCATCAGGTTGATGATCTGATAGCGCAGATCAATGAACGCGTCAAGATGAAGCACAAAGCCCTCGTGATGACACTCACCAAGCGGATGTCTGAAGATCTGACCACTTACCTTAAGAATGCCGGGATCAGAGCCACTTATCTCCATAGCGATATTGATACTATAGAGCGTGCCCAGATCATCCGGGCCCTGCGCCTGGATGAATACGACGTGATCGTAGGTGTAAACCTCCTGCGTGAAGGCCTCGACTTGCCGGAAGTATCCCTGGTGGCTATCCTCGATGCTGATAAGACAGGTTTCCTGCGTTCTGCCCGTTCCCTGATCCAGATCTCCGGCCGTGCAGCCCGTAACGTCCTGGGTAAAGTGATCTTTTATGCCGATGAGATTACCGATGCCATCGCCAAGACAGTCTCCGAGACCAATCGACGTCGTGCTAAACAGATGCAGTATAACGAGGAACACGGCATCACTCCCCAGACTATTCTCAAGACTATCGAGCAGATTATGCAATCCACTGCTGTTGCAGAGGGTTATGACAAAGTTGACAAAGAGCAAAAAGCAGAAGCCAAGTCCCACAAGCAGGAGTTTATGGACTATTTGGAGCTCGACAATCTCGAGAAGATCATCGAATTGCTCACCAAAGAGATGCAACGTGCCTCTGCCCGGCTGGACTTTGAAAAGGCAGCCGAACTGCGCGACCGCATCCTGGAGCTGAAGCAGACCAAGTAGCATTGTCTCAAGGAAACCGGTTGTTTGTGAATGTTATGCACCTGTTGCTTCCCTTTTGAGTACTTGGGTAATCTTCTGGCACTGCTCTGGAGATTCCCTTGTCGCCACAAGGGGGTCACTAGGGGATCACTAGGGGATCACCAATCGATTCAATAGGGAAGCAAGAGACAGTTGTGTGTCCAGCCCTGATTTATGCAGCTTAAAACACGTCTGGTGAGTAGTTGGGGGTATGACACTGTGGATTTCTATTGACAGCCTTGCCTGCTCCCGGCTTTTTTGCCTCAGAGGAACGTAATTAAATGAGTTTGATACAAGTAATAGATGTCGGGCAGGAGTATTCTTCGCACTTTGTGTTCCGTGGAATCAACTGCACGATCGAGCATAACAGCCGGATTGGATTGATCGGCAGCAATGGCTGCGGTAAATCCACGCTGATCAAGATAATGCTGGGTATTTTGCAGCCCAGTGAAGGCAAAGTCGTACGCGCCAAGAAGTGCCAGATTTCTTACCTTGCCCAAGATCTAAGTCTCGATCAAAACCTGCCGATGCTGGACTTTGTAAAGGCTTCACGTCCCGATTACCAAATGCAGGAGCGCCAAATCCACGAGATCTCCGAAGCTCTCAGGATCCGGCATGATCCAGCCAAGGAAGAGATACTCAATCGCCTTTTGGATGATTACCACTCCATCGGTGCTTATGACTTTGACAATCAGGTCAAATACGTCCTCGAATCGCTCAAGTTTCCTCCCGAGACCTGGCACAGGCGCCTGGGATCGTTCAGTGGTGGAGAGCAGACTCGTATCTGCCTCGCAGCAATGTTGCTTGCGCCGATGGATCTCCTAATCCTGGACGAGCCGACCAACCATCTCGATATCGCAATGATCGGCTGGCTGGAAAACTGGCTCTCAAAGCTATCCACGCCCTATCTGATCGTCTCGCACGACCGCCATTTTCTGGATAGAACCGTCAGCAGTATTTACTGCCTCAGAGATGGTTCCATAAGCGTTACCAAAGGCAATTACAGCTCTTTCAAAGAAGCTGATGAGATTGCCCGGCTTGCCAGGGAAAAGGCTGCCCGCTTGCAAGAGAAGTGGATCAACGAGACTGAAGACTTCATTGCCCGCAATATGGCAGGCCAAAAGACAAATCAAGCCAAGGGGCGCTTAAAGCAGCTTCAGAAGGTTGAGCGGATCTCAGCTCCGGCAGGTTCCACCAAACTCAAGCTGAGGCTGGCTACTGAATCCCGTAGCGGAAACGACATCTATCGCATTCAAGATATGAGCTTTGCTGCCGGAGGCAAACTATTGGCAGAGAAGATCGATCTCTACGCTGGTTATCAGGATCGCATCGCTGTGATCGGCCCCAATGGTTGCGGTAAGACAACCTTGCTCAAGCTCCTTTTGGGTGATGCCACACCGCAATCGGGAGAGCTAAAACGTGGAGCAAGCCTCAATATCGGTTATTACGACCAGCATCAGATCACACTGGATGATAGGCTGACAGTCAAAGAAACCATCTGGCAACTCGCCCCGCTGGAGCCCATCGGCTACGTGCTTTCCTGGCTGGCTCGTTTTGGATTCCGGGGCGACGATGTGGACAAAAGCGTCAGCGTGTTATCCGGTGGAGAACGCTCCCGCCTCTACCTCAGCGTCCTGATCCACAAACGTCCAAACCTGCTCATCCTGGACGAACCGACCAATCACCTCGATATCGAGCTTACCGACAGTCTTTTGGAAGCACTGCAGGACTACGACGGCACAGTGATCTTTGTCTCTCACGACCGCTTTTTTATAGAAGAACTTGCCACTCGTTACTGGGTCTTTCGACAACGTATGACTGAAGATCAAAGCACTATCTACAGCACGATCGAAGATATTGATGAAGACCTGGAACGCATCATCGAAGTATCCTTTACTCCTCCCCAGATTGTGAAAGAGAAAGTGGACAACCGGGTCAGAAAGAAGAAGCTGAATCCTTGGTATCTGGAGCAATTGCACCAGCAGATCGAGGACAAACAGCAAAATATTAAAGCAGCTAACGACTCTCTCGAAGAGATTCACCTCAGACTGGCTGATTCAGCCACTTACGAGGATGCAAACCTCCTGACAGCCTTGCATCAGCAGATGAAAGAACTGCAGGTAGCCATCGATCAAGATCGCAATAGCCTCGAAGAGCTAGAGCTTAAATATCTGGAACTATCTTATGAAGAATAAACTTACGGTAGGTTTTACAACCTCCTTCCCGGTCGAAGTAGTCTTTGCCGCGGGACACAAACCGATAGACCTGAACAATATATTCATTTCCGGGAATGCCGCTGCAGCAGTGCATCAAGCAGAACTAAAGGGTTTTCCACGCACCATCTGTGCTTGGATCAAGGGTAATTACACAGCTGCACGCAAAGCCGGCATTGACGAAGTAATCGGCATAGTTCAGGGAGATTGCGCCAACAGCCAGTCCCTGCTGGGAATCCTCAAGGATGAGTCGTTTCCCATCTACCATTTCTCTTTTCCTCTGGAGCGAGACCAGCAGAGCCTGGATGATGAGATTAGCCGGCTGGAGCGTCACTACGGAGTGACCCGGGAAGATAGCGAACGCGTGAAGCTACGTCTGGACAAGATCAGGCGCAAGCTATTAATCTTGGATGAACTTACCTGGCAAGAGGGACGGGTAAACGGGCAGGAAAACCACTATTGGCTGGTCAGTGCCAGTGACTTCTGGGGTGATCCGGATCGCTTTGAAGCGGAGCTGGATGCCTTCCTCATTCAAGCTGAGCAGCGCCCAAAGCGTGATTCATATTTCCGTCTGGCATACCTTGGTGTACCGCCAATATACTCCAATCTCTATCAGACTCTCTCCAAGCTCGGTGCTGATGTCGTCTTCAATGAAGTCCAGCGCCAGTTTGCGATGCTTTCGCTAAAGCCTGATTTGCTCTCTCAGTACTTGGTTTACACCTATCCTTACAGCGTTTTTGAGCGCTTGGAAGACATCCTTCCCGAGCTTGAGAAAAGACGGGTGCAGGCTGTAATCAGCTACACTCAGTCCTTTTGCCATATGCAGATTGACAATATGATCCTCAAGAAGAAGATAGGCCTGCCTTTCCTGACCTTGGAAGGCGACCAGCCAGAAGAGATAGATTCGCGCACTCTATTGCGCCTGGAAAGCTTTATGGAGGTACACGGATGAAGAAAGTAGCACTTGGTATGAGTGGTGGGATCGATTCCACGATGAGTGCTCTGCTCCTGATGGAGCAAGGCTATGAGGTAATAGGGCTTACGATGTCCATCTGGGATCCCTCTATCCCGATTGAGGAATCCACCAAGAGTGGTTGTTTCGGTCCCGGAGAAGTTGATGATCTGGCGGCAGCCAAGCTCGCTTCCGAAAAGCTCGGTATCGAGCACCACGTTATCAGGCTGCAAGAGGGTTTCCGCGAAAACGTACTCGACTACTTTTGCTCCACCTATCTCGATGGCAAGACCCCCAATCCCTGCGTCTTTTGCAATCAAAGAATGAAGTTTGGTCTTCTCCAAGCCCAAGCCAGAGCAGCCGGTATAGAATATGATCTGTTTGCGACCGGGCACTATGTGCGCAATCGCTACGACGAAGCCAGCGGACGTTGGCAGATCCTCAAAGCCCTGGATGAGACCAAGGATCAGTCCTATTTCCTTACCTTTCTTTCGCAGGAACAGATCAAAGGGGCGATCTTTCCGCTTGGTTCTATGCGGAAAGCCGATCTGAAAGCCTTTGCCGCAGAACGCGGATGGCAATATCTGATCAAGAAAAAGGAGAGCCAGGACTTCCTTGAGACTGATGACTATGGCGTTCTCTTTGAAGAAGATACCTTCCAGCCGGGCAATATCTACGATCTTGACGGCAAGCTGGTGGGCAAACACAATGGCTTGATCCACTACACGATAGGGCAGAGGCGAAACCTGGGTCTTAGCGGAATGCCGGAGCCCTATTATGTGATCAGTATCGATGCCAGGGATAATAGCCTCACGGTCGGCCCCGGGCAGCATCTCTTGGGAGATCGCCTGATAGCAGGTGATGTCAATTGGGTCTCGGTCGAGCCGATCGCCAGTCCCCGCCGTGTCTCAGCAAAGATTCGCCTGGCGCACGAAGCTGCTGCTGCGACTCTGATTCCCAGAGCTGATGGCAGGATTGAGCTGGTCTTTGATGAACCGCAGCTTTCCATCACACCCGGGCAAGTAGCCGTGTTTTACGATCAAGACGCCCTTTTGGGCGGCGGTATCATCGAATAAGTTTGATACTATTCTTCCCCTCCCTTTCATTCCTCTTTCGTATCTGGCATATTTATCAGTAGCTTCCTGCGTCCATCCTGCATCGCCATCCAGGATACAAGCAGGATACAAGCATCCAGGAGGCAGCAATTTAACAGGCAAAGAAAAAGCACTCCCCCCAATAAGGAGAGAGTGCTATCTATGTTTTTTACCTGTTATCTGGCTGGTGGTGTATGCACCGCAATCACCTTGTAGAAGGCTCTTTCCAGTGCATTTGTATCCTGATACGTCGTCCCCGTAACTGTGGCAATCAAGGAAAATGTACCGTTGATTTCCGAGGATCTGTAGATCTTGTAGGAAGTGGCATATTGGATAGCATTCCAGCTAAGGTTGCAGCCTTGAGTGCCTTGGCTGATCACGGTCGTAGGGGTGGGCAGGCTGGTGATGCTGCCTGTTCCGCTGACTGCGATATTGATGCTGGGATTGTTGCTATCGTTCGAAGTTACAACGACGTTTCCACTTACAATCACCGGGCTGGTGGGGCTGAAGCTGATATTGAAGCTCCGGCTCGTGTTTGCAGGGATGCTGTAATTGATTGTGTTTCTTTGCAAAGATGATCCCAGACCTGTCTCTGTATCAGCATTTCTGGTGCCGGCAGTGACTGTGAATCCGGCAGGGCTGGTGATAGTACCGGTCAGATCCTGATCGCCGGTGTTTTCTATGGTAAACTGCTGGTTTACAGTCGTGTTCACCGGGACGCTACCGAAGCTGAGGCTATCAGGATCGATCTCGATCTCGGGGCCGGTCTGCATTGGAAGTAGGGATATGCGGATATTGGGACGGTTGATAATGCTGTTTCCGCCTGTAAAGACGTTTGTTTGATCTATCTGATCACTGTATGTCCTGCGCAGTCCACCTGTCACAGATGTATATTGCAATGTTCCGGATTGCGACCATTGGGCTACTAAACCATTGGCAGTATCGACCAGGATATTATCCACACCATTCCAGAGGAAGGGTTGGCTAAGGGCAAGCATGTCATATCCGCCGGCTGTGGGCATATAAGCCGGGTTGCTGTAAACGGTCTGGAGATTGGTGGCATCATGCCAGTTTGAGGCATTGGTAAGGCTGGTATGCTTCATTCTGACCACAAAGTTCACCAAAGCAAGGTTTGGAGCGGAGCCGATGTTGAAGCCCAATTGAGTAATATAGGTCGGGCCCACAACGCCTGCAGCATTTAGCTCTGCCGCTGTGTAAACTGATTGGCAGTGCGTACTCTTGTAGGTGATATTCACGGGACTCATAATGTTTGCAGCCGTGAATGCAGTTCCATCGCCCAGTATGGCAAACAGAGTGATGGTAGGGGTTGCATCTACTGTGTTTGAGGCTGCTGATTCCCCGGTGGGATTGCTATAAATGGTGGTGACATAGTAGCTGTAGGTGACGCCATTGGTGAGGCCGGTATCGGTGTAGTTTGTTGTAGTGACGGTTGTGAGAGCGCTACCATTACGGTAAACTTTGTATCCACTGATGGCACGGTCTGCTTGGGGACGTTCTGTGAAGAGGGATTCGCTGCTGCGCAGAGCAGGATCAGTGAGCTCTTCACGACCGCTTGCGGCTGTCCAGGAGAGCATAACTTGTTGATTGCCTGCTACGGCTGTCAGATTGCTCGGAGCGATAGCTTGCGGTATCACAGTGACAGTCTCGGTAGCCGGAGATTCGTTTGTGCCGTAGATAGCTTTCACGAAATAGGCATAGGATACACCATTGGTGACTCCGGTATCGAGGTAGCTAAGCCCAGTGACAGTAGTTAGCAGGTTGTTATTACGATAGATTTTGTAAGAATTGGGGTTGCCTGCAGCCGGAGCTTCCCAAGCCAATTGCACGGATCTGTGCGAAGCAGTTGCAGTAAAGTTTGTAGGCGGTAGATACACCTCGGTGGAGCTTGCATAGATCTTGAAGCGAAGATTTGGCAGATTAGCTGTAACAGTCAGGCTGCTGGGAAGTGCGGAATCGCTACGGGCTTGGCGAGCTCTGGTGTTGCCTGTATTTGTAAATGTCCACATTGGGTAGTTGTTTATATACTGCTGATGGTTTTTTACAATTAGGATCGCGAGGTTTGAGGTGCCATTATACTCGAATCTGGGATTTAGATCTATCTCCATCCAACCACTTGTATCTGTATTAGGGTAGTTACCGGTGTAAACACTGGTGTAACCGGCAAGATTGTAAACTCCAGAGCCAAGGGTTGTATCGGTTGTGTGCTTCATATAAATAGCTACTGATTCTATGGGAGCAATATCAGAACCGCTGGCTTTGTAGTATGCCAGGCTTTTGATGCTTCCGGCATTGAGTATCTCAGAAGCCAGGTAGATTGATTCGTGTACAGAGTAATTGTAATAGCGGTCTATCGGGTAGCTTTGGGATTGAGTTCCGCTGCCAATGACGACCTGTAATGGTGCTCCTACTTCTATACCATGTGATACAGCGGCAGTATAGCTTTGAGCAGTAGCGCCAAAGTTGAATGTAGCGAGTGTTCCTTCACTCATTGAAGAGGAAGCTTGTACTGTGAAGCGCAGGCTTGTGCTGCCGAAACCGGGGATTGATGCAAAAGCAACGCTGTTGCTGGGGAGGGAGATTCCGGGAGTATTGCAGCTTATGGTGCCTGTGCCTGCAGGGCTGGCAACGCCGCCTACATTGTTCAAAATAATATCAAAGAAGGCAGTTTCACCGGGATCAAGGATGCCGTTGTTGTTGCCTGAGCTATCAAGAACGGTAAGATCACCAAATTCCAATGAGGGCAGATGAACCATCAAAGGTACGTTATAGATCCAAGATCCGTTGTCGGAACGAATCCTAAGAGTCAGATCCAATATGTGACCACCGGGGCAGTTGGGAGCTATCTCTATTCCATAATAGTCTATGGAAGGAGCAGTTCCGAAGGAGCCAATACTGCCAAAGTTGGATTCTGCGCTCAGGATAGTAGCATAAGGATCGTTACTGGAGAGCGTGGCTGAAACGTTGTTGGCTGTAGAAAGACCATTATTGCCAAGCACTATGGTGATGTCAGCCAGTTCTCCGGGCTCGAGCATAGCATTCTCGTTCTCATCAAGGATGATTGCGTGTTCATAGACTACGAAGGGAGTCTCGGGTAAGAGCTGCCTTGTAGTGATGAAGAGAGCTTTCTCATTGCTTAGAGGAGCTGCTGCTGTAGGATATACGTTATTGAAGGTGTATTCAAGACCGACGGTGCCATCTTGGTTCTTGATGCCTATAGTGGAGTAGTTACCATGAGGATGAGCATCTCCTGAACCTTCATCTATGTTATTAAAGACCTTGTATTGCAGCTTGATCTGTCCGTCTCCGGTCTGTGTAGGATAGTAAAGAGGATCGTACAGGATTGCCTGGAAGGTCTCTGGAGTAGTCATATCATAACCACTGGTGACGTTCCACTGAACCACATAGTAGTGATCTATGGAGTTGTAATAAGTATAGACAGCGTTTCCTGTATTGATCTGAAGATCATCCCAGAAGGCAGCTATCATCGGGTTTGCACCACCGGGGCCGGGGAGACGCCAGTTTCTCCAATCCGAGTTTGAGGTGGCTCCCATAGCAATAAAACCATTGGAGGAGATGGATACCTGGTTATAGCTTTGTCCGTAGAATGTAAAAGCAAACGGCAAAGACACAGTCTGGATAGACTGAGCGGTCGTCTGATCACCTTCATCACCTGAAGCACCCGGATCATAAAGAGTAAGAGCAGTACCGCTGCCACCTTCAGCGGGGCTGATACCTATCCAGTCGTAGCTGGGGCACTGTGTGTAACCGGAATCGCTTTGATCAAAGATAAAGTAACCATACTTGTCCTGTCCCAGTGGATCGTTGACCGTGATGTTTCCCAAAGATATGGTAAAGGGAATCACTTGGGCATAACCTGCCGGATTACTGAGGATCAGTTCCATCGGGATGACCATTCCATCCACGCAGATTGATCTGGGATGTACGACAAAGCTATTACTGGAGTTACTGGCTGAAGAACCCTGGGCAATAGTACCAAAGGTGCCGAGTGAATCCACTACTTCAAAGTACAGGTCACCGGATCGAAGCACTGCAGAGACGTTAATCAGATCTGCTGCTCCGTTATTGCTCAAAGAGATTACCATTGGGTATTGGTCTCCGGGATTGATTACGTTTCCGGGAGCACTAGTGTAGGTGATTGATCCGATCGACAAAATCCCATTTCTTACTGTTAAAAGCACCGGCACATTCCACGTGCCTGAAGTAAGCGTCAGGATAAACTGATGCATATCAGGGCAGGCAGGAGAGATGCTAAAGACTATAGCACCGGCATTCTGAGCTGTGCCACCTGCAGCAATGGTGCCGAAACTGGCTGTCATTGTATTGAGACTGATATACGGATCATTGATCGAAATGGCTGCATTGTTCACAGCAATCGAACCGGTCGAGCTATTTCTCAGGCTGAGGTAAAACTCGATTGTCTCTCCACCATTGATAACGCCATTGTTATTGCCGCTGGAAGCTCCGCTGGTATCATCGTTGATCGTGTGGCTGTTATAGACAATACCGCCGGTTGTGTTGATCGTAATATTCTGCACCAGGGCTTTGTAGTCATCCTTGCTGACAGTCAAGACCAGAGTGCCGGTAGTAGCTGAGGGATAGTTCATTATCACTCTGCCGGAGGCATCCGTCTTTGCCATCACCTGCAATCCTGCGGTATTTGTGAGCGTAACAACAGCGTCACTGAGCAGGTTGTTGGAGGCATCACGTACGGTGACATCAACACTGGAAGAACCCGCTGCGACACTGGTTGGAGCTGTAAGGTTAAAGACTCTCGGCTGCCCCATATAGACCAGCGCGGTAGGATCTCCGATCAGATTGCAAAACTGCGAGAAAGCCAAAGCCTGGCTGGGATTGCTATTGCCATAGATCTGTTGAAGATAGAGCTTACCCAGGAGCATTGCCTCACCCATATTTCTCATTCCGAGGGGATAGATGCCGTGGAAGATACCAACGTTTAGGCAGTTGTTCATTGGTGTATGCGTGCTGGAAGTTGCCATACCGATTGCTGTGATAGCACCTTTGTTTTCTATTGCGGTACCGGCCCTGACGATTTGCTCGGTAGTACTGGTTCCGCTATAAAAGTTACCTGTGGCACAAGTAATGAAGACTGCATGGAATGGCTTGCTGTTATTGATCAGCGAGCCGATACTGGAAGGCCAACCGCTCATACCGATGTAGCCGCGATAATTGTAGAAAGCAACGCCCTGGTTGATTGCAGTGTTGATGGTTGCGCTGCTGGGACTTCCATTATAGACTTCCGTGTAGGTATAAGCAGGATACTCGTGCGAAGACACATCCCTGACATAATGATTTGTATAGATCGTGGAGATGCCTGAACTAGCAGTATCTCCCACCAGTACCATCCGATCCTGCCAAGTCGCAGACGCTGCCACCAGATCGCGCTCGATCAGCATCAGCTTGGACATATAAGCATTCATCTCGTCGGCTGTTCCCACAGAAATACGGCCGATAACAGCATCACCCAAAGTGTCACTACCTGCCAGCCAGGTGTATTCATAATCCACATAACTGCTGAAAGTCGGGATTTGGATACTTGTCCCAACGTCCCCGATCAACACAATATACTCCGGGCGGGTCTCGACGTTGTTGTACAAACCCTGTATGTAGGTCTTGATCGTCGTGGTTGTAGCACCTGATGGCGCCATATAAGTCGTTACCTGGTAACCCAATTGACGTTTCCAGGCAGCGTACTCGCTTACTTTCGTGAGATAAATATTGTCTGTGGAATAGCCATAAACTACCAGCATTCTGGGAGCTGTATAATACTGATTGCGCTGTGAAACCTCATCATAATTGAGGATCAGGCCTCTGTAAAATGATTCAAAGCTGCGTGAAACCAGCGCCGGAGCTTCCATTTCGTTGATTGAGCTGCGGTTGTTGAGGTTGATCCGGATCGTGGCATTCTCGCTGATCCTTAGATGACCGCTTGCCTGGTCGTATTGGAAAGGCATAAAATTGAGCATCACGACCCTGTAATCTCGCAGGATCTTTGGCTCGGAAACCAGAACTGGTTGCTCAGGATAAACCGCTGCACTATAGCGCCCTGCGGCTCTCTCGGCATTGAGGATCGAGCTAAAGCCAAGCTCCCCGACATTGCGGCTGCTGCTTTGGACATCTGTCAATTGCAACTCAGCACCGCCCCTGTAGGGTATCGCCAATGTAGTACTAAATACAGGCAGAGTCTCATCTTCATCGATAAAGAGGTAACTTGCCCCATCGACCACTACTTTTCGGATTTCTCTGCCATCGACCTGTTCGGTCTTGATTTCCCACTGGGGTAACCGGAATCTGACATCGATATACTGATCCGTGGATCGTAGCAGTTCAAAAGCAGAACTGTCGATGGATCCGTTTGAAAACAACATTACCGGGATCATCATTAGGGCAATGATTCCCAGAGAAAATAGTCCCATTCTTCGCATTACTGTACCTCATTTGATGGTGTAGGATATTTGCCTCGTGGTAAATGCAATTAGTGGTGCAAATTTCTAAATATCATCAGGCAATCATGTCTATTTCTAAAAAACAAATAATACTGTGGCAATTTTCCCCATACTGACCTTTTTTCCGGATATTCCTTGCTTCCTGCTTGATAGGATGCTTGTATCCTGCTTCTACCCTGCTTGAATCCTGCATGACGGTGCAGTAAGCAGCTTATCTATGAAGTATTTATGTGCTGCAATCCAATAGGAGCGCAATAAGGAGTTATTCTACAAGCAGTTAGCGAGAAACTGATCAGATTCTCAGCATAACTGATCAATTCTACCTGAAATTAGCACAAATAAGTTCAAATTCGGCACAGAAATTGTATCCGGTAGCAGGCAGAAGATTAGAAAAACTAGAGGAGCGAAAACAAAGTGAACTTTGGGTTCAACCACAAGCGTAATGTCATTTTCCTGCTGTTGATTTTAGCTGCATCAGCCATATTTGCCCATACAAAGCTCGAATCAGACTATCTCAATAGCGATTATTCACAGAGATTTACGGAGACCACTCCACCCACGCAGCCGGTGCGTCCGATTGCTGAATTTGAGCCGGCATCGGCAGTAATGATCCGTTATCCCTTGGGGATTCCGGTATCGCTGGTCGTGCATCTCGCCAATACTGCCCAGGTTGTCTGCCTCGTTTCGAGTAATTCAGTCCAAAATCAAGCCACGACAGCCTTCAACAATGCCGGTGTCAATATGGCAAAAGTGACCTTTATGGTGGCACCGACAGATTCATATTGGACAAGGGATTTTGGGCCCTGGTTCATCTTTGATGGCAATGGAATCTACTCAGTGGTGGATTTTCAGTACAATCGTCCCAGACCCAATGATAATATGATCCCACAGCTTTTTGCGCAGCAGAATTCGATCAACTATTACGGGATGAATCTGCAGCAAACCGGCGGGAATTATATGACCGACGGTATCAATACCGCTGCCCAGACGCAGATAGCATATACCGAAAACAGCAGCCTGGGGCAGACCGGGGTCAATCTCAAGATGCAGAATTATCTGGGGATTACGAATTACTATGTGATTCAGGATCCCAACAATACCTACATTGATCATATCGATTGCTGGGGCAAGTTTTTGGCAGTGGATAAAGTCCTCATCCGGAGCGTTCCGACCAGTCACGCCCAATACGATGAAATCGAGGCTGTGGCGACTTTCTTTGCCAATCAAAACTGTGCCTGGGGCTATCCCTACAAGGTTTACCGCGTCAATACCCCCGGTAATCAACCCTATACAAACAGCCTTATCCTCAATAAAAAGGTCTTTGTGCCGATAATGGGCGGGTCTTACGATGCAGCGGCTTTGCAGGTATATCGTAACGCATTGCCGGGTTATGAGGTTATCGGGATCACTGGACAGAGTTCCACTCCCTGGGAATCGACAGATGCTCTGCATTGCCGCACCCACGAGATCCCGGATGCTCAGATGCTCTACATCAATCACAATCCGCTTTTTGGTATGCAGGACGACAGTCTCTTTGATATCAATGCCGAGATCAGACCCTTTAGCGGCAGTCCGGTGATCGGAGATTCGGTCTATGTGTCTTACCAAGTGAATCAAGGTCCCTGGCAGACCAGCACTCTGATCAATCTTACCGGTTATCATTTTACGACCAGTCTTACGGGCTTTGCTCCCGGAGATACGATCCGGTATTATATTCACGCGGTGGATCAGGCTGGGAAACGCAACGATCATCCCCTGACGGCGGCTTATGATCCGCATCTCTTTGTGATGGCTTATGATACGGCTGCACCGGAGATTGTGCATTATCCACTCGAGACGATCAGTAATCAGACAGAGCCGGTGATGATCACTGCATTGGTGGACGATAATACCGGGGTGAGTCAGGTCTTTTTCCGCTATCGTGTCGATGGTGGAGCAATCAGCGAATTCCCAATGGAAAACGTCGCTGGGAATAGCTGGGTCTTTCCTTATGTGCCGGAATTTGATGCCGGATCACAGGTCTTTGAGTATCAGATCAAAGCGCTCGATAACAGCAATCCTGCAAATCTGGCGTGGTATCCGGCTGAGCAGGTCTGGCAAGATGTACCGATCGAGACGGTCTCCAATCAGGATCAGCACATCGAAGCCCCCCGGCTCTTGGGCATTTATCCCAATCCTCTGAGAGCCAGTGCAACGGGATTGAGTATTGATGTGCTTGGCAAGAAGTCTGCTCCGGTAGAGATCAAGATATTCAACCTCAGGGGTCAGTTGATCAGATCGATCAGCAGTAATCTTGGGAATGAAGGTTTGAATCGTTTTAGCTGGGATGGCAAAGATCAGCGTGGAATCTTGTCCACACCTGGTCTATACCTGCTGAAATTATCTATAGATAATGTTTTGTACAGTCGCAAGATAGTGGTCGGGTTATAGGATCGTGGAAATAGTGCCACAGCTAATGTTGAAAAAAATCCAAAAAGAATTCGCTTGACAGAAAAGCTTGAGTGGTAATTAATGACCTTAGCCTACAGACCCTACATAGAATGCCCTCCGAGCAGTGGGGATGCCGCCCGGCACTCCCCACTGTATTTTTTTGTCCAGGAGTTACGATGAAAAAAATAATGTTAGTTTGTCTGGTCTTTTTGTGTTTTCTACCGATCTTTGCAGCCCGAATGGTGATCCGCATCCCCGCTCCGGTTGATTCGCTCTATGAGTGGTATTACAAACAGGATGCCGATATCGCGGCTTACCGCAGTGGCGAGTATCTGGATCTGGTCGTTAGTGATAGAGAGCTGCCTGTCTATAATCAGAGGCATCCGGGGCTGATCATTACTCAGACCGAGGAGCGGTTAAAGGCAAACCTGAGCTCGAGATTCCGCGATATACCCGGTTATCGGAATTATCAGCAGGTGATGCAAGAGCTGATGAATTTACAAGCTCAGTATCCGTCATTGATGACGACCGAGGTGATCGGAGAGGGTTGGGGAGCAGAGTATTCACAATCATATCCGGCATATAGTGCTTTCAACCATCAGATCTGGGCTGTCAAAATCTCCGCCAATGTCAATCAGGACGAAGATGAACCGGCGATCTACTTTTGTGGTGCTCATCACGCCAGAGAGCCTATCAGCGTTGAAGTCTCGATGGCTATACTGATCTACCTGCTTGAAAACTACAATACAGATCCCTTTGTGACTAATCTTTTGAATACTACTCAGATCTGGATCGTACCTCTGGTCAATCCGGATGGGCATAAAGTCGTATTGGATCAGACGGATGTCTGGTGGCGCAAGAACATCAGGGACAACAATAATAACCATAGCATCGATACGGACGAGTGGGGAGCAGGTGACGACGGGGTCGATATCAACCGCAATTATGGCTACAATTGGGGCTATATCAGCGCATCGGATAACATAAACAGCGTTACTTACCACGGCCCCGGACCTTTCTCTGAACCGGAGACTCAGGCGTTTAAGAACTTCCTGGAGTCAAAGCGCTTTATCGCTGGTATCAGCTACCATACTTATGGTCAGTATGTCCTGTATCCTTTTGGATATATGAAAAACCTCTATGCTCCTGATGTGGTGGAACTGGAAGCTTTGGCTACTGCTGTGGCGGGAGTGATTAGTGGTCAAAATGGTGGTTATTACGATCCGATGCCTTCCTGGGAGCTCTATCCTGTCAGCGGGGGCCTAGATGATTGGGCTTATGGGACACTTGGCACTTTTGCATATACTATCGAGATGGCGGAGGAGTTTATACCTACGGCTGCTTACGTCCCGCAGATAGTTCAGAACAACCTCAATGCAGCCTTGTTATTCCTCAGCAGAAGGAATCGAGCAGCTTTCACGGGTAATATTACTGACATCGCCACTGGTGAGCCTTTAGAGGCCATAATCCACGTGGAAGGTATAGACGACAATCCTCTGCCCAGAGCTCCATACAGATCAAACCAAGACTGGGGCAGGTACTTCAGGTTCTTGAGTCCCGGCACTTATACGGTGCATTACAGACTTGCCGGCTATGCAGAGGAGACACGCACTGTTGTTATCACCGATACTGATGTCACAGTTCAGGACATAGCACTCACTCAGGAGACTGCCTCTCAGGTGGCAATCAGGATACTGGAGGATTCCAATCCTTCTATGCCTATTCAGGGTGTATCCCTCACAATTGCAGATACAGAGCAGGTTTATACAAGCAATGCCGAGGGAGTGATCCTGATACCAGACCTCGTGCCGGGTAACTACAACGTTACTATCAGCAAGCTGGGTTACAACACTCTGAAAGGCTGGAAAGAACTGGTCAATGGCTACAACTACAGCCTCACTCAAGCACCCGGTTATTATGAGGACTTTGAGAGCGGATTGGGTAACTGGGACGTTAACGGATCATGGCAAAGAACAAACAGCCAGAGCTACCAGGGGGCTTACTCCCTGAGTGACAGCCCCAATGGAAACTATAACAACAATCTTGATACTAATTGCAGGCTCTTTATCCCTATTGATCTAAGTGCTGCACAGGATGTCAATCTGCAGTTTTATTGCAGGTACAACATTGCTCTGGATGGTGATTATGCTGCGCTGGAATACTCCACCAACTACACTCTCTGGCAAGCCCTGGACTTCTACAATGGTCAAAGCGACTGGAGCTTGAAATCTTATGATCTCAGCGGACTCTCCGGCAATCAGCTCTACCTGCGCTTCCGCATCAGTACAAATAGCAGCGGAAGAGCAGATGGTATCTTCATTGATGACCTAAAGCTCTTTATCTCTTACTATGAACCAACTTCCAGTTCAGACGAGACAGCCACTCCCGCGAGTATCACTGCCTATCCCAATCCCTCCAACGGTTCTGTTACAATGCAGATTGAGCGGGACAAACCCAGCACCAGTCCTGCTGAACTAATGATCTACAACCTCCGTGGACAGCTGGTTTACAGCCTTTCCGGCATAGATTTATCTGCACTCAAACAGAGCATCAGCTGGAATGGACTTGACAATAATAACAGAGCTGTAGGATCTGGGATATACTTCCTCAAGCTGGATGAAGCGGGCAAGACACTTGCCACAAAGAGGATAGTGATAATCAATCAGGAGAACTAAGCGCTTGGAAGAGATACGTATTGAGCATTTAACCAAGGACTTTGGCGGATTCACCGCTGTTGACGACGTAAGCCTCGTGATCAAACCGGGCGAGCTCTACTCGTTTTTAGGACCCTCAGGTTGCGGTAAGACCACTCTGCTCAGGATGATAGCCGGCTTTGAAATCCCGCGGGAAGGACGCATCATAGTCGGAGATCAGGATATCACTCAGCTCCCGCCCTACCAGAGACAGGTCAATACCATCTTCCAAAACTACTCTTTGTTTCCGCATATGACTCTCTTTGATAACGTAGCTTTTGGCCTCAGAATCAAGAAGATAGCCAAGGCACAGATCAAAGAGAAAGTCCGCGATATGCTGGCTTTGGTCAAGATGAGCGACCAGGCGGACAAGTATCCGGATCAGATCAGCGGGGGTCAAAAGCAACGTATAGCAATTGCCAGAGCCCTGATTAATGAGCCCAAAGTGCTGCTCCTGGACGAACCTCTCGCCGCCCTCGATCTCAAGCTCCGCCAGCATATGCTGATTGAGCTGATGAACATCCACGATGCTGTCGGCATAACCTTCATCTATGTAACGCACGACCAGAGCGAAGCGATGAGTATCAGCGACCGCATGGCGGTGATGAGCAAAGGCAAGATCATCCAGCAAGGCCCACCTGATGACATCTACGAGCGTCCTGCCTCGATCTTTTCTGCGTTCTTTATCGGCGAGACCAATCTAATCACCGGTGAGGTGACCGGCATCGAGGACGAGTATGTGCAGATCAGCTGCCCCAAAGGCAATGGTGAGTTTGTCGAGATCGATTCCACCTTCCATTTCACCCCCAATATTGGCCAAAAGCTTACACTCTCCCTACGTCCCGAAAAGATCGCCATTTCCCGCTACAAACCGCGGCAGCAAGATGATTTTAACACTCTCAAAGGCGTCATTGAAGACATCCTCTATCTCGGCACCCACACCCAATATATAGTACGCGTGGGTGAGCTCAAATTCCGCGTCTTCAGCCAGCACAAACGCGTCTATTTCGATGAGAAAGCCCTCGACTGGGAAGAGCCGGTCTGGCTATTTTGGCACGACACGGATACCTGGCTGATCGATGAAGTTACCGAGGATGCCACAGACGATTCCGGAATCAGCCCTGAGAGTGCCCCCTATCACCGCACTTCCAAACGCTCGATGATCTAAAGCAATGAAGCATTACGTCTATATACAGAACCCCCTGGAAGTAGCGGAACGCAAGCGTAAGAACCTGCAAAGCTGGATCTTGACTGCTCCTGCGATGATCTGGCTGCTCCTCTTTTTCCTGATTCCTTACCTTATTGTAATTATCTACAGCTTTCTGACCCCAGATATCTACGACATCAAGTTTGAGTTTTCACTCGATGCTTACCGTCAAGTCTTCAGCGGTGCTTATCTGCAACCCTTTTTGATTTCATTCCGAATGGCGTTTATCACCACAATAGCTTGCCTGATATTGGGTTACCCAGTCGCCTACTTCATTGCCAGAGCCAAGGAGAAGACCCGCAACACTCTCCTCGTATTCATCATAATTCCTTTTTGGACAAACCTCATCATTCGCATCTTTTCCTGGCGTATCTTCCTGGCATACAATGGAGTACTCAATGATATCCTGATGAATCTGCACCTGATTCAGCAACCGCTGGAGATTATGCGCACTGATCTGGCGGTAGCACTGGTAATGGTTTACGTCTATTTGCCCTATATGATCCTGCCACTTTACAGCGTGATCGAAAAGATCGATTTCACTCTGCTAAATGCTGCGATGGATCTGGGCGCAAATGAGATCAAAGCCTTTTTCAAGGTCACCCTACCGCTCTCGATCTCAGGCATCTTTGCAGGCGGCATCCTGGTCTTCATCCCTGCTCTGGGTGCTTACCTGATCACCCAACTCGTGGGTAACCAGAAATCACTTTACATAGGTCAGGTTATCACCTATAAAATAAAGAACATACCTCGCAACTGGCCAATGGCTTCGGCGCTATCTCTGGTCTTGCTAATGATCGTCACAATCCTGCTGGTAGCCAGCTATCTGATCTTTATGCACCGCAGAAGGAGGAAGGTCGCGTGAGACTAAACCGCACCAAACTCTTTAAATCTATGAATCTCAGTATCTTCACCCTGGTGATGATCTTCCTCTATATCCCGATCCTGATTTTGGTGATTTTCAGTTTCAACGATGCCAAAATCATCGTGGGATGGCGTGGTTTTACCCTCAAATACTACACTCTGCTTTTCCAGAATGATGCGATAAAATCGGCTTTTTGGAATACTATGCTGATCGCCAGCCTCTCGACTCTGATCTCCACTGTGCTGGGCATCCTGGCAGCTTTGGGGTTGGAGAACAAACGCTTTAGCGGTCGCAAGGGTCTGCTTGCCTTGATCTATACTCCCTTGGTGATTCCGGACATCCTGATGGGTGTGTCGCTGGCGCTGCTCTTCAATTTCACCCGTTTCAATACCGGAATGCTCACCGTATTGATTGCGCATATTACTTTCTGCCTGTCATATACGGTGATTGTGATCCAGTCACGGTTGGAAGGTTTTGATTACTCTCTGGTGGAGGCAGCGATGGATCTGGGAGCGAAACCTTCAGCGATCTTTTGGCGGATCAAATTCCCGCTGATGATGCCCGGTATCATTGCTGCAGGGCTATTGGCTTTTACATTGTCCATCGATGATTTCATCATCACTTTCTTCACATCCGGCCGCGGTTTTGACACCCTGCCGATCTATGTCGAAGGCACCATCCGTCGCGGCACGATCACCACGATCAATTCATTATCGACCCTGATGATCGGTTTTACCCTGCTTTTAGCAGTCAGTACCGGCCGTATCCGCAAGAATCTCTTTAATCTCTAAAGAATTTGCTGGACAAAGAATAGCAGGAATCCAATATAGAAAACAGGAGGTAAGTATGACTTACAAAGTTGTTCTGATCAAGATCGACCATCGCAGCACAGAAGCTGCCAAGGTGCAGGGAATCCTCACCGATCACGGCTGCAGCATCAAGGTCCGCCTGGGCTTGCACGAAGTTTCCAAAGAATTCTGCGCAAACGACGGCCTGGTCGTCCTGGAAGTTGAAGGCGCAGACATCCCCCAAATGATCGATAAACTCAATGCCATCGATTACGTACAGGCTAAGCTGATCGAGATGTAATCCACACCCTTTTTCGAGCTACGAAACCGCCTATGTTGGGCGGTTTCTTTTTTTCATTCAGGGTTAAGCTATTGCGCTCCCTTTGATAGGATGCTTGAATCCTGCTTCTATCCTGCTTGAATCCTGCATCGCGAAGCATCATACGACTGACCTGTAATCATTTAGCATTGTTTCATCCAAGAGGAGCGGATAAGTGATATGGCAGCAGTTTATTAGGACTGCGGAACAATTGTTGCATAGAAATTGATAAGAGGCAAAACTGGAGGTTGATATGAGAAGTAATATGCTTTTCAGAGTGGTTCTGATGCTCATAGTTGCTGTCAGCATCGGCTGTTTGGCAGCGCAAGGCGTGATGAACATCCAGAGCGTGGGTAATGCTGTGATTCCTTATGAATACATTCTGAGCAGTATTCACGGGGATGAGCTGTGGCTATACAACTATGAAATCACGGGGCAGACCTACAAGATCAAGCGTGGTGTCGTCAATACCGAGTGTCTTGTAAGCCCTCTGCAAGAGATCTTTAGCATCACAATCGACGCGGATAATGGGGCCCTGTCTGATGCTCCGGTCTATTTTTGCGAGAAGGGCGATAGGCTTTACTCCGCGATCAAGACTCCCCAGTGGCTTTATATCTATGAAACTATTGGAGATACGACTACTCAGCATAGCTTCAATATCTCCGGTCTCTACTTTTCTGATACATACAATCCGCTCAACCCAAATGATTTCTACATCACGGATGATGGAATTGTTTACATCAGTTATTACACCTATCCGACAATCGGTAATGGTATCTATTACATAGATTTAGCAGACGATACTATGCTCAGCTTGTATCAAGGTACAGGCTATGGCAATCACTGGATTGCTTCATTTGGAGAAGACTATTTCCTCTTTTACAACAACACCGGTGATACCGGGCAAGATCTCCTGGTGCAGGGCGATCAGGTGATTCAGAGCTTTCCCGGCTCCTGGATTATGCATACCTGGTCTTACTCAAACATCAAAAAGCTCTGTGGTAACTATTTTCAGACTGTCGTCAGTGCCATCGTGGGAGATTATTACCAGTCATATCTGGTTTGGCTGGAGGATAACAATCTCCAGCGCATCGGCTTAGGTGGTGCTGAATATCCTTACTATCCGCTGAGTTATAGCAGTATCATCACGCACAGTGACAGTACTTTTACCGCCATTGAGTCAGATTGGGCACAAGCGAGTATCAGACACAAGAAGCTGGTGAATGGGCAGCTTAGCAATATCGAGTCCTTCCCCGATCTCAGCCTCATTGCCGGGCCTTGGTTGCTCAAGAGGCTGGATGCTCAATACGATCTGGTTCACTCGATGAACGGCTCCGGGATCAGTAAATTCACGCTGGTGGATTATCCCAGGCAGCAAGTGCGAGACTATAATTTTGAGATTCTTCCCGGTAATACTGCTTTCTGGCCGGCTAAAATGGACTGCTCAAGCAGGTATATCTATATCCATAACAGGACTTTCTGGACAGGCGGGTGGAAGGTGTATCTGCTTAAATTGCAGATGAGTACAGATGCAGATGAGGAATTGATTCCACAGGCTATGCCGGAGATTGCCGTCTATCCCAATCCCTTCCGGGAAAGCTGCCGGATCAGCCTGAAGAATGCTTCTACCGGGGAGCTTGGGCTGGGGATTTATAACCTGAGAGGGCAGTGTGTGAGACAGATCTCCACGCGAATTAGCGAGCCGGTTGAATGGACTTACCATTGGGATGGCAAGGATATGCGTGGTAATACTTTAGCCAAAGGTATCTACTTTGTCAGGATAGAAACAGAAGGTGGAGTTATCAGCAGAAAGCTGCTGCATCTGGATTAGTTACTTCCACTCGTATTTGCCGAGGCTACCGCGGATGGCGTAATAGACGAATTGCAGGGGAAAAATGAGGATCTGAACGGGGTAGAGGACGAGCAGACAGAGGCGCTTTGCTTTGGCGAGGATCAGCGCGCTCAAAGCGAGCTCAAGAGCTGTCTTTAATAGTATCCAGCCCAGGGGAAGCTCTTTGAAGTGAGTGAAAAGCATTATATAAAAGACTATGAAATATACAAATATGAAAGCTGCCAGGGCTTTGAGCCGGAATGGGAAGTAGCGGAATTTGGAGGCGCGGCGGATATTGGTCTGATGATGTTGGACTTTATCGATGCCATCGTAGGAAGTAACTTGGGCTGCAGGATCGGCACAAAAGGAGGCTTTGCGGATAAAAGGCATCATCTTCATCAGGAGTAGATCGTCATCACCACTCCTGATCTGTCCAATCCCTTCAAAGCCATCGCTTTGCAGGAAGGCGCTCTTCCGATAAGCCATATTGCAGGCACTGCTGGTGATCGGCTTGCGAAAGTAGAGTCCTGCGGCTGCCAGGGCATAGTAAATACTGCGTTCAAAGTTCTTGAGCCGCATCAGACCGGAGCCTGTTTTGCGCCTCATTACTGAGTATGACAGGAGGTAGTCGGTCTCCTCCGTAAAACGGCTGTTGATAGCGCTTAGCCAGGTAGGGGGGACTTCGCAATCAGCATCTGTAAAGACGAGGATATCGTTCCGGGAGTGCATTATGCCGTAGTGAATAGCTGCTTTTTTTCCGGTTAGTCCGGGCAATTCGCCGGTAAAATCGAGGAAACGTAGCTGAGGCATATCTTTATATTGTTCAACGATTTGCTTGGTATCGTCTGTGGAGTGGTCGCTGACCAGGATGATCTCGAAAAGTTCATTGGGATAATCGAGTCCATTGAGCGACTCCAGCAATCTGGGCAGATTGGCAGCTTCGTTGCGGGCGGCGATGATGATGCTGATTGGGTTTTGGCGTGATTGTCTTTTGTCTTTGGCAAGCAACAGCGCGGCGATCACGGAGCTCAGGAACAGGGTATAAATAGCTGTTCCGGCGGCAAATAGACTGATAAGCATCTTTAGCTTATCCGGAGATCAGCTTCGAATCAGTAATCCTGATGTAATCAGCTATCTCGGGATTCTCCTTCTTCAGATCGTCCAGAGTGGTGCGCTTGATTTCAACAGTCTTTGGAGCTTCTGCTTCAGATTTCTGCAGATGGAGGATGCTCTTGCCGTTGAAGATATCACTAAGGTGGGTCTCGATCAGTTCTTTGTTCTTCTCTATGCTGGCAAGGAAGGTGGAGCCTTCGACCAGAAGGGTGATACGGTTTGCTTTTACCTCTACCACTTGAGCTTTACTAAGGCTGACAGCGGTGGTGCTGCTGGATTTGCGCACCCGGGCGATCAGGCGTTGCCAGTTATCTGTCAGACTTTCCAGAGTCAGATCAAGCTTTTCAAGTACTGCCTCGTGTTGCGGGCTGGGTGCTGAAGGGGCAGGAGCAGTATGATGGATGGGATTACTTTGCTGTGCTGCAGTCCGGGGCTCAGGCCTGGCTTGCGGGGAAGAGGGTAGAGGGCTCTGTCCGCGGAGTTTGTCCAGATTGGCGAGGATTTGGGAGAGATCCTGCATCTCGTCCATCTGGCTTAGCTTTACCATAACGACTTCCAGGATAAGCTGTGGGTTTGAACTGGTGCGAATATCGGCCCGCGTCTGGATCAGACTGCTTATGATGTAGAGCAATTCATTCAGGCTAAAGCTATTGGCTATTTCATCGTAGATGCCGTATTCTTCGGGATTGATCTCCCCGGGGGCTATGCCGTTCTTACGCAGGATGCTTATCCTGAGGAATTCCAGGAGGTTGTTTAGCATCTCTTGTAGCTCTGTGCCTTGTTCAAAGATCAGATGTAGCTCGTCGATGATGGCTTTTGTCTCACCTGTTCGGATATTGCGCAGTATTTTGTAAAAGACCTGGGATGGCAGGATGCCAAAGATATTGCGGACTTGGTCTATGTTTACCTGGTTTACGCAGTAGGAGAGCACCTGGTCCATCAGTGATAGAGCGTCACGGAGTCCTCCGTCGGCTTTGCGGGCTATCAGGTAGATGGATTCGCTGTCGATCTCTACCTGTTCTTCTTCGGCAAGAGCTTTGACACGTTTTACTATGGAATCCACAGGGATGCGCTTAAAGTCGTAGCGCTGGCATCTGGAGATGATAGTGGGCAGTACCTTGTGAGGCTCTGTAGTAGCAAAGATAAAGACAACGTTCTCCGGAGGTTCCTCGAGGGTCTTGAGCAGTGCGTTGAAAGCGCTCTTGGAGAGCATATGAACTTCATCTATTATATATATCTTGTACTTGGAGTGAGCGGGTGCATACATCAGCTCTTCTTGTAGATCGCGGATGTCGTCCACACCGTTGTTTGAAGCACCGTCAATCTCTATCACATCAGTAGAAGTGCTGGCAGTGATCTCCAGGCAGTTTGAACACTTGTTGCAGGGAGTAGTAGTGGGACCTTCCACGCAGTTCAGACTTTTGGCAAAGATACGAGCAAGAGACGTCTTGCCTACACCGCGGGGACCATTGAAGAGGTAGGCGTGGTGGATGCGGTTGCTCTTGATAGCATTCTGCAGGATGTCTGTGATATGCTCCTGGGCATAGACCTCGCTAAAGGTCTGAGGACGGTACTTTCTGGCTAAGACAACGTAACTCATATTAACTCCTCTCTCATTTTTTTAGGCTGGGGATTTTGTGCAAGCATTTTCTTCTGGACAGAAATCCAGCCCTCAGATAAACAAGGGAACATAGTTTTATATCAGTAAGGAGAAGAGATGAAACTCGAAGGAAAAGTAGTCGTAGCTCAAGGTGGAGGACCCACAGCAGTCATCAATCAATCCTTGGTGGGAGTGGCTCTGGAATCCCGCAAGTTCTCTCAGGTTACACGTGTCTATGGAGCTCTTCACGGAGTTCAGGGCATTATCAATGAGGACTTTGTAGATCTCACACAGGAAACTACTCACAATCTGGAGCAAGTAGCTGATACTCCTTCTTCGGCTCTGCTTTCTACCAGAGACAAACCGGATGAGGCTTATTGCAGGGAGATCTTTAAGGTACTCAAAGCTCACGATGTACGCTACTTCTTTTACATAGGCGGAAACGACTCTGCCGATACGGTTCGTATAGTAAACGAGCAAGCCCAGATGGCTGATTACGAATTCAGAGCAATTCACATCCCCAAGACTATAGACAACGATCTGGTTCGCAATGACCATACTCCAGGATATGGATCTGCTGCTCGGTTTGTAGCGTCTGCTTTCACAGGAGTCAATCTGGATAACCGAGCCCTTCCCGGTGTCTATATCGGTGTAGTGATGGGCAGGCATGCAGGTTTCCTGACTGCAGCGGCATCGCTGGCACAGAAGTACCCCGACGACGGCCCTCACCTGATCTATCTTCCTGAAAGACCTTTCCACAGAGATAAGTTTCTCAAGGATGTTCACGAGGTTTACAACCGGGTTGGACGCTGTGTTATAGCAGTATCAGAGGGCATTGTGGATGAGCACGGTGTGCCTATGATGACCAAGCTTGCGAGTAACGTTGAGACTGATGCCCATGGCAACGTTCAGCTTTCCGGCACAGGTATGCTGGGTGATCTGCTCTCTGATCTGATCAAGGACAAGCTCAATATCAAGCGTGTGCGCAGCGACACCTTCGGTTACCTGCAGCGTTCTTTCATAGGCTGCGTATCTGACGTGGATCAGCGCGAAGCACGCGAAGTCGGCGAAAGAGCTGCTCATTATGCCATCTGGTACAATCTGGACGGCTCAATCTCAATCCAGCGCTCCGGCTTTTACTCGGTTAATTACCAGCTCGAGAAGCTGGAGGATATTGCCCGCAAGACCCGCCATATGCCTGCAGAGTACATTAATTCCGAAGGCAACGGTGTCACAGATGAGTTCAAGTATTATCTCAGACCCCTGATTGGATCAGGCTTCCCGGTTGCTCACAGGCTGAGAGCGCCCAGAGTTGGCAAATTGCTGGATGGAAACACTTGACAAGTTAGTGACATTCTTTAAACAGGCTCTATATTAAAAAATACACACATGGAGGATCGAAATGACTTTTCATGATTTCATGGCAAAGGTCAAAGCGAAGAATCCGGGTGAGCCCGAATTCTTACAAGCAGTACAAGAAGTTGTCGAAACTATTTGGGAAGCTTATGAAAGCAACCCTCGCTTCGTCAAAGCTAATGTTCTCGAACGTATCGTCGAGCCCGAGCGCGTAATAATCTTCCGCGTTCCCTGGATGGATGACAAAGGTGAAGTGCATGTAAACCGCGGTTATCGTGTACAATTCAACAGCGCTATCGGACCCTACAAGGGCGGTATCCGCTTCCATCCCAGCGTAAACCTCTCCATCCTGAAGTTCTTGGGCTTTGAACAGATCTTCAAGAACAGCCTTACCACACTCCCTATGGGCGGTGGCAAGGGTGGTAGCGATTTCGATGCCAAAGGCCGCAGCGATGCTGAAATCATGAGATTCTGCCAATCCTTTATGGCTGAGCTCTATCGCCACATCGGCGCAAACACCGACGTCCCTGCCGGTGACATTGGCGTTGGTGGCCGTGAGATTGGCTATATGTTCGGTATGTACAAGAAGCTTGCAGGCGAATTTACCGGCGTGCTTACAGGCAAAGGCCTCAACTGGGGCGGCAGCCTGATTCGTCCCGAAGCCACAGGCTTTGGTGCTGTGTACTTTGCCGAAGAAATGCTCAAGACCAAAGGCACCAGCTTCGAAGGCAAGCGTGTCGCTCTCTCTGGCTTCGGAAACGTTGCCTGGGGTGCCGCACAAAAGATCGTCGAACTGGGTGGCAAGGTAGTAACCCTTTCCGGTCCTGATGGCTACATCTATGATGAAGCCGGTCTCGATGCAGAAAAGATAGATTATATGCTCGAGCTTCGCGCATCCAACAACGACCGCGTCAGCGACTATGCAGATCGTTTCCCCGGCTCCAAGTTCTTTGCCGGAAAGCGTCCCTGGGAAGTTGCAGTCGATGTCGCTATGCCTTGCGCCACTCAGAACGAGCTGCTCAAAGAAGATGCCGAAATGCTCGTCAAGAACGGCTGCATCTGCGTCTGCGAAGGTGCAAATATGCCTTGTGTTCCTGAAGCTGTCGAAATCTTCCTCGCCGGCAAAATCCTCTTTGCCCCGGGCAAAGCTGCAAACGCAGGCGGCGTAGCTACCAGCGGACTCGAAATGACTCAGAACTCAATGCGCCTCAACTGGAGCAGAGCTGAAGTCGATGAGAAGCTCCACAGCATTATGAGAAACATCCACGAAGCCTGCCGCACCAACGGCACAGACAAAGAAGGCTTCACAAACTACGTCAAGGGCGCAAACATCGCCGGCTTCCTCAAGGTTGCCAACGCTATGTGCGACCAAGGCCTTGTCTAAACAATAATCCCTTATTGGAATAAAGAAACCGCGGGCCTTGGCTCGCGGTTTCCTTTTCTGATACACAAATGAAGCCAAATGCGAGATTCTGAACCCCTATGCGTACAGGTAAACTGATCGACATCGAATGCCGCTGCGGCATCCTGCTCTTCCGCTACTTCAAAGCCGGGAAAGGACGCCTGATCAAGCTCCTCATACCTCGCATTACCGATGACAAAGTAGGTCTGGAAGGTCTGGAGACCTTTGCCAAACCCGCCTGCCCGGCTTGTGGAAAAGAACTGGGAATCATTATGATGATCCACGGCGAACCAGCTCTCAAGCTCAATCAAGGCACAATCAAAAGCATCCGCATCTGATACTTAGGTTTGATCCCTGTTGATCTACAATGCTTTGTTTTTTTGTCAACAGGAATAAATATTGCATAATCAATCGGGTAATATACGTATAAGGGGTGAAACAATGAAGAAGCTACTGAGTTTTATCATCTTTTGCACACTGCTACTCGCCGCGGTGAGTCTATCTGCACAGATCGAATTTGTCCTCACGATCAATCAAGCCACCACCAATCAAATCGGGGGTATTCTAACTGCCACCAATCACGGTTCTCAGACTTTTGAATACACTTTTGGCGGTGATCCCTGGTGTGCCATTGGCGTTGACGGGATCATTCATTCCTGGGGACAATGGACAATCATTGTGCCGGTCAGTATCGCTCCCGGAGCCACGATCACCAGACCCATTCACTGGATGGATGACTATTCAAGTGAGCTAACCGTAGGCATCCACACACTCCAAGCTTACATTGATTGGGGACAGGAATATGGAATCCAGGCTGTCGGGACACCGGTGGAGATGCCGATTGGCTTTGACAATCCACAGCCGATTGATTGGAATCTATTAGTCGATTCTGCCGATCCGAATGGCATCAATATGCGTATGGCTGTCACCAATACAGGCAATTCAAACTGGCACTATAACTTCATCTACTCGCCTTTTCTGCATTACTCGATAGATGGCAATATCATCCAGCATTCTGTAGTTCAAGACCCCACTGATCTGATTCTTGAAGCCAACGAAACCCGGTATTTTACGCTGATTTACGATGGACAGCTCAGTCCCGGCGAACACACGATTCAGCCCTATCTACGCGTTCAAGGCTGGCAACCGCTGATCCCGGTGGGAGATGCTGTAAACTTTGTTGTCAACGATGTTTACGCTCAGGACGTGGGTAGTGGCGAAGAGCGCGCCCGGGTACCGCTCGATTTTTACTGGAGAAACTCGCTTTATGAGTGCATCTATAGCAACGAAGATCTGGGTGGAATAGCCGGCGAGATGACCGCTTTGGCCTTTTACAATGATTTCCCTGTCAACGCAACATTTGGTAACCAGAACATCAAGCTCTTTGTGCAAAGTACTACCCGTGAAGATCTTTCCGAGGGATGGATTCCCGGAACTGATATGATCCTCGCTTATGATGGCACAGCAGTTTTCGATCCGGGGCAAAACCAGATCCGAATTGACTTTACCGAGCCTATAACGCTGCACTCAGGCAGGAATCTGGCTATTATGGTGGAACGTGTCTGGACCTTGAGCTATCAAATGCAGGCTGTACCTTTTATGGCGCAATTCAGCCCGGTAGGGATGGCTCGACGCCACTATTCCGATGTCTCCGATCTGGATGGCTTCGCCCCGCCCACTGCATCTGATTCCCAGCTCTTTAACTACAGCCCCAGGATCACTATCTTTTACATTCCGGCACCTGTCGCAAACGACGATCCCAATGCTCCGTCTCATCAGCCTCTGATGCTAAGAAACTACCCCAACCCATTTAATCCTGAGACTAGAATCAGCTTTCAGCTTACAGAGCAAAGTAGTTTATCATTAGACATTTACAATCACCGAGGTCAGAAGGTGCGAGGCTTATTAAACGATAGCCTGCCCGCCGGAGAACACAGCCTCATCTGGGATGGCAAGGATGATGCCGGAGAAAGCCAGGCAAGCGGTATTTACTACCTTAAGCTGATCACCGGAGGCAGAACCGCTCTCAAGAAAATGATGCTGCTCAAATAGCAGAATCCACGGCTAAACCTCTATCGTATATAAGTTTATACAGCCGGTTGTGATCTCAGGATCACAGCCGGTTTTCTGCTTTTGCGCTCTCTTTCGATGAAAGTCTCTAAGTTATTGATAAAATGGATGCTTGATGGATGTTCAAGCAGGATACAAGCAGGATAGAAGCAGGATACAAGCATCCTATCAAGCAGGAAGCAAGGCTCTGGACGATAATGTAATGATGACCAGTAATCCCTATCTCAGCCTCAAGATCTTGATTAGATCGGTGTTTTTGCCGTTGCTCATCCTGATGAAGTAGATACCATTAGCACACTCACGCTTGAGAGCGTCTCTACCATCCCAGATGATCTGGTTTTTCCCTGCCAAAAGATCCGGGTATTCTGTGTATAAGATCCTCTGGCCACGTATGTTAAAGATTTCGAGGCGGGCAAGTCCCGGACGCTCCATACTGAACTCCAGCTTAATATCATCGCCAAAGGGATTGGGATAAGCAGATATCAAACTATATGCAGGACTGTCTTCATCTGAGTTGCCCAGCTCTGCTCCGGAAGCCCGGTATTGTACCTTTGCAGTGATTCCACTTGTGTTATACATCAGGAAATAAGTACCCATTCGGGTATTGGTTAATTCTGCTTGTATTCCGTAACCATTTTGGCCGAATATCATATCGGGCGGAGCTGTGATTTGACCATCGGGGCTAAACGAAAAGTAAGAATATTGGTTTGTAGACCCGCTAAAAGTTGCTCCGTACACCAGAAACTCATTCTCTGAAACCTTTTGCAAGCTGATACCGGAACTAAAGGACCAGTTTACTTCGCTGAAAGGGCTTTGCACCCATTGCAGATTGCCAGATAGATTATACTTGGCTATCTTGAGCTTGTTGGTGGGCTGTTGCCAGCACTTATAATAAGCTGTCTCATCCGCTATACTCCCGTATGAGAACATAGTACTTAATCCACCAATGGGAAGGAGGATTTGACCATCATCCGACACTGCCTGGATCACCGGATCAAAAGCCACACTCCAGTATCCACCACTATGACCCTCCTGAATCCATACTGATCTTGCCATAGAAAGCTCCAGCCAAAGCCTGTCTCCTCCCCGGCGAACTCCATTGACCCTGAAGCCATGATAGGGCTCTTGCACTGCATTTAAAAACAATCCGCTGGAAGTGAAGCCGGGCAGACTTTGTCCGTTTTCATCCACGATATTGTAGTAAGCCATCAAGGGATAGGTATCATTGTCCCAAACACTCCAAACCACTGTTCTGTCAGTCAGATATTCAAGAGTGGGTGTGAGGTTAGGATAACCCAGAGAATTGGAAGCCACAACCACCCCTTGGGTATCCCAAACGGGCTCTCCATCGATGAAACGTTGCATTCTGATTGTCTGTCCACTTGCAGTATAAGCCATATAGAGCGAGCCATCAAGATAGGAAGCATTAAGCTTATTGCTGTATGTTGTGTTTAGCAGGAGCTTAGCCGTGGGCCAGCGCTGCGAACCGTAATGATTGACCTCTTGAGCGTAGAAGCCACATCCGCCTACTCTCCAGACAATAAGGGCGTTGCCCTCGTCAGTGGCAAAGCATTTGAGATCGCTAATATCCTGAGGAACAGTAAGCAAGTATTGATCCTCCTCATAGACCCATCCTGTTCCTGGTTCAATCAGATTATACTTTAATATCCTTCTCACGGGAGTATCCTGAGTCATTACAGCCCAGATCGCGATCGCCCGGTTTGACCCCAAAGCTCCGATGATCGGATAAGCAATCACACCACAAGAACCTGACATAAGCTCCTGTCCAGGAGAAGCAAATTCCAGATTTCCGCTTGAGTTTGCACGATTGAAATAGATACCCGAGATCTCGCCCATTCTTTGGTAGTTATAGAGGTTAAACATACCTCCATCAACCCAGGCATGGTGTGTGTTGCGTCCCTGATATCCAGTTAGATTGCTCAAAGGTAGCACCCAGGAGGAGCTTCCATCTGCTGTGTTCACGTATCGCAAGTCGCTGGGTTCGTAGTTTGTAACAGACTGTTTCATCAGGTAAAATCCTTGCACTCCATCCAACATAATCTTAGCTGCGAAGTCGCCGGAGTTAAAGTCAAACAGATGCACTCCGTCAACGCCGTATAGTCCATTTCCACTCGTATCATAGAGCTGGACGTAATACTGATAGCTTCTATCCGTAGTCATAATCAGGCGATCCTGGCTATCGCAAATCATTTTATCACATGCCATCTGAGCAGGCAGTAATACAGGCTGATTCCACAAGCTTTGCCCGCTGCTGTTATAGGAATAGAGCTTGTAAAGACCGTCAGAATTGATCGTCATATAGAATCCGTCATCACTCCTGAGTGCACACCAGCCATAGTAACTATCTCCGGAACTCATTGGGAAGGTGAAAGAGAATTGGACGTTTAAGCTGCTATCCATTACAAACAATCCTGTGTTTGGGCTATCGGCATAGCTGATCATAATTTTGCCATCGTTTCGGATACTTATGTTGTAGATGGCAGCTTCCCAATCTATCAGGGGGAAATTCACTCCAGAATATGGATGCTCTATGCTCCCATCTGCATATATATGCTGGTATCCGGTTCTATTACCATCCTTGCCAAACACATGAATCCCGCCCTGATGATCCGAAAACAACTTGAGATTTCCTACGTATCGATACATGATCATTACGTTGGGTGTCCCGATCTGTACACCGTTGAGATTGTATTTCGTTACATAGAGGTTATAATAGGGATTGCCTGGACTGATGTTGAAGCAAGCTATTTCGTTCTGATCGGTCAGAAAGAGGTGGTTGGCATCCAATGCTCCATCAAGTGCTACGGGTGACGTCCATAAAGCTTGATTGTCTTGATTGTAAGCTTGCATATAGCAGTGGTTAGTTTCGTTTTCATACTTGGAGTAAAGCAGGATTCGCCGGCTATCGGGGGTTGTGATTACCTTGCCATCAAACCCATAGTTTTCATACTCAGCAATCGTAAGTGGCTCTGGCCAACTCAATTGTGCAAATACCGCAGCCACGCAAGTGCAAAACAGCCAGACAACAAAAAATTTCTTGCTCATACAATCCTCCCGGAAATACGATTTTCATACTCTGATCTGGTTGTTTATATGTCAACCCTTTTTTCTGACAGTAATACTCGTAGTATTTAGTTTGTCGCAGTTGCTGAGTAGCATTAGTAATCACTTGGTTATCCACCAGATCTGCCGATAAATTCACCCGGCTCATATCTTGAAAGATGTTCTGCAGAATTGTGGCAGAATTGAGAACGGTCGTAGGGCTTAATCAGTAGAAATAGCTTGACATATATCGGGGGGCTGGGATTCTTGCGAGAGTAGAGAAACTGGTTATCAAGCCAGCACTTAGATTGTTTTGTAATCGCTTCGGCGGTATTGAATAGCTACAGAGTTAGCTATTTTTTTTGATAAAGATTTTGTAAGAAAATGAGGTCCGGAAATGGAGTTTTACCGAGTACAAATTGAAGAGCTAGCCAAGAAGGTCTGCGCGGAACTGCATCTCGCACTGTATGATATAGACGAGAAGCTGAGCAACAAAGGCCGGATATTCACGATCTATCTTACCAAGATCGGTGGTGTGACCCTGGATGAATGCGCCAAGTTCAGCAGAAGCTTGAGCGAAATCTTGGACGAGCTGGATATCATTCCGGACCGCTATTTCCTCGAAGTCTCATCTCCGGGGATCGAACGTCCGCTGAAGCTGAAAAGCCATTATGTAAGCGCGATCAACGAGAAGATACTAGTACAGTGGTCTTCCGAGACTAAAAAATCGACCATGGGAACACTCGTGGAAGTCAATCAGGATTATATCCTGGTGGACGACAGGGGAGAGAAGCTGGAGATTCCCTTCAAATCTATAACCAGGGCAAAAACTGTATTTCTGAACAGCCCACAGGAAAGAGGTGATAAGAAATGAGTACGAATATACTCGATGCAGTCATTAAACTCGCTGCCATCAAACAGTTGGACAAAGACTTGATTCAGGAGATCATCCTGGAATCGATCAACAGCACACTCAGCAAAAAGTTGCAACCCGAAAACGAACTGCAAGTATTTGTGGATGAAGCTACAGGATCGATCAAGACCAGATTCCTCTGTAAGGTTGTGGAGATTGAGGAGAACTTTGGCGAAATCTCTTTGACTGAGGCCAGAAGCGAATACGATCCCAAGGCGCAACTAAATGATTATATAGAAAAAGTGATGTTTCTCAATGAGTTTGAGCCCAAGCTTGTGAAGGTCGCTCAGAAGAATATTGCCGATAGAATTCGCAAGCTGGAAGAGGAGAAGATCCAAAACGACTTTAGCAAGCAGAAGAATACTATCGTGACCGGTAAGGTGAAAGCCATCGATGATAATGGTGGCTATCGCATCGATATCGGATTTTCAGATGCTCTTTTGCCTGTGGACGAACAGATTGAAAACGAGTTTTACAAAGTCGGTGACAATATCAAGGCTTATGCTATCAGCATCCGCAGCCGTGAGACGGGAACCATCGTGATTCTCTCCCGCACCAATCCCGAATTTGTAAAGAAGCTTTTCGAAGCCGAGATCCCGGAGATCTTCAATGGTAAGATCAGCATCCTCAAGATCGTGCGTGAGCCCGGTATCCGTACCAAGGTCGAGCTGCAGGCAAATGATCCCGCGGTGGATCCTGTTAGTGCATGTATAGGCATCAAAGGTACCAGGATTGATTCTCTGCGCAAGGAATTGCACGGCGAACAGATCGATATCGTAGTCCATAGCGAAGATCAGGAAAAGATGATTCAGCATGCTTTGGGCGTGGAGAATATCCGCAACGTCATCATCGAGCGTAATCGCGCTGCCAGTGTTATCGTTGAAGAAGCCGACAAGGTGACCGCGATTGGTAAACAAGGCAAGAACGTCAAGCTTGCAGCCAAGCTTACCGGGATGAAGATAGATATCTATACTCAAGCGGAATTTGACGAAAAGAAAGCCAAGGAACGCCGTACAGTCAGCCATATTACAGAGCTGGATGGTGTCAATCCCAAGATCGCAGAGATCCTGCGTCATGCCGGATATACCTCGGTTCAGGATATCTTTGCAGCATCGCTGGAAGAGCTGACCAATTTGGAAGGAATCGGCCAAAAGACAGCCGAGAAACTCAAGGAAGCTTCCAGGTATTTCTAATGCCAAATCGCAATAGCCACGCCAATCGTACTCCAGAGCGGACCTGTGTGGTCTGCCGGAACAAGCGCGTGGTTAATGAACTTGTAAGCTTTGTTACACTGCGGGAAGGTCTGATCTTTGATCTGGATCGCAGCCTGCAGATTAGAAAGAATTATGTCTGCCCTTCGAACGAGTGTCTGAGGGGTTTGGAAAAGTGGAAAAAGCGCTATGCTAAAAAGACTTTTGGCGCGGCTTTTGCACTATAAGGATTTACGGGATGAACAGCGAAGAAAGAATACTGAATCTGATGCAATTTGCCAGGAAAGCCGGGAAACTGGTGCTGGGACACGATGCGACGATCAGAGCGATCAATCATAAGCTGGTTTATCTCGTGATAACAGCAGGTGATACTGCCCCAAGGACCATCCGTAGTATGGAGATGGTTTTAGGGAGTATGGACAAGCCGGTGTCCAACATCCGTTTTGGGAAACAATCCGAATTCGGACGCGCTCTGGGCATCCCTGATACTGCTGTTTTGGGAGTATTGGACCGGAATTTTGCGGCAAAGATGTTGCAGTACTGGTCGGCGAAAGATTAGTGGGAGGAACCTTGACAATACGTGTTCATGAATTAGCAAAAGAGCTCAAGATTAGTACTATGGCTCTCAAGAAACACCTCAGCGATCTGGGGGTTGTTACGAAGAGTCATATGAGCATAATCGAGGGTGATATTGCAGACAAAATCCGTAACAAATTCAACGAGCAGATCAATGCGGAAAAGAAGGCTGAGCAAGAAAGAAGACGTCTCAACGAGATGAAGAAATCAGTCAAAACCAAAGCAGAACCTGTAGTTGAAGCTGTTGTTGAGCCCGCCCCTGTGCCTGCAGAGCCCGAGCCCGAGCCCGAGCCTGTGCTATCACTGGAGCCGATTGAAACTGCTACAGAGAAACCAGCAGAAGAGCAAGTTACTCCTGAGCCTGCCACTGTGAAACCGGCGGTCGAAAGACCCAGACAAGAGCCCGTCTCTGCTCCGGCAAGTGCACAAAGAGATCATAGAAAGCCTGATCCCCGGAAGAAACCCTTTGAGCCTGCGCCAAAACCAGCGCCGGTGGAAGCAACTGTGCCTCCCAAACCTGAAGCCGAGGAAAAGAAATTTGGCAAAGCCAAGGTGACAGTAGATGATCTGGGCGATAAGAGTAAACATAAGAAAGCCCTTATCACCAGCACCAAGAAGACCAAGACAAAGACCGCTGCTCCTGCAGAAGTTGATGAGGCAGAGATCACCAGAAACATTAAAAAGACTCTTCAGAAGAGCGGTAAGCGCAAGAAGTATCACCGCGAAGCACAAGTTGTAAACGATGGTTCTTCAAACGAGATCGTGATTCGTGAATACACCTCGGTTAGTGAATTGGCCAAAATTATGAATGTCTCTCCCTCAGAGATCATCTCAAAGTTCTTTGCTATGGGGCAGTTGGTTACTATCAATCAGCGCCTTGACAAGGATTCCCTGGAGATGATCTGTGATGAATTCAAGGTGGAATTCCGCTTTGAAGATGAATACGGCGTGGATATCATCGACCGTGAGAGAGAGCAGTATGATACCGTCGAAAGCGAGACCAGACCGCCCGTCGTGACTATTATGGGTCACGTGGATCATGGTAAGACCTCTATTCTGGATTATATTCGCAGCACCAATATCGTAGCCGGCGAATCCGGCGGTATTACTCAGCATATAGGCGCTTATCAGATTGAAGTCAATGGACACAAGATAACATTCCTGGATACACCGGGACACGAAGCTTTTACTGCAATGAGAGCTCGTGGAGCAAACGTTACAGATATCGCTGTGATCGTGGTAGCCGCTACTGAAGGTGTAAAACCTCAGACGCGTGAAGCGATCGACCATGCCAAAGCAGCAGGCGTAGCAATCATTATAGCGATCAACAAGATAGATCTGCCTGAATCGAATGTCGATAGAGTCATTGCCCAACTCCTGGAATTGGGCGTCTATCTCGAGCAATATGGCGGAGATGTGCCTTGGTGTAAGACATCAGTCGTGACGGGAGAGGGAATCCTCAATCTGATCGAAGTGATTCTGCTCAATGCAGAGATGATGGAGCTTACTGCAAAGAATGAAGTCCCCGCAGAGGCTATTGTAATCGAAGCAGAAAAAGATACCCGGATGGGAGCTGTTGCGACTATACTAATGCAGGAAGGAACTCTGCACAGAGGCGATATAGTGGTCTGCGGAGCAGTTAGCGGTAGAATCCGTAAGATGGAAAACGAACGTGGAGTTGAGATCAAGACTCTGTATCCTTCCGATGTTGCCCGTATATATGGGCTTTCAGATACTCCCAAAGCCGGTGACGTCCTCAATCAGGTAGAAAACGAGAAGGTAGCTCGCTCTATCTCCAGCGAAAGACAACAGATCAGACTGGAGCGAGAGAAGTATCAAAACAAATCTTCTTTGCAGAATATCTTTGCCAGGATCAAAGAAGACAAGATCAACGAATTAAAGATAATCCTCAAAGCAGATACTGATGGTTCTGCCGAGGCTATCGCGGATTCGTTCTCCAAGCTTTCCAATGAAGAAGTAGCCGTTAATATCATCCACAAGAGCGTAGGTGGCATCAATGAGGCGGACGTCAGTCTGGCTTCGGCATCCGATGCTATTATTATCGGCTTCCACGTGAGAGCTTCTCAGCAAGCGCGTAAACTTGCAGAGGATGAAGGCGTTGAGATTAAGATATATCAAGTGATCTACGATGCAATTGACGATATTCACGATGCGCTGGAAGGTATGCTGGCTCCGGAATTTGAGGAGCGTGTGATCGGTAGTGCGACTATCAAGCAGGTCTTCAAAATCAAGAAGGTCGGGACAATTGCTGGTTGCCAGGTTGATCGCGGTGTCATCCAGAGAAGCTGCAAGGTTCGTATCTACAGAAACGATGTTTTGCTGGCGGAAGATGACCTCACCTCGCTCAAGCACTATTCAGACGACGTCAAAGAAGTAAAAGCCGGCACAGACTGCGGCTTGTCGGTGGCAAAGTTTTCTGATATCAAAGAAGGCGACGTGCTGGAGTGCTTCGTCATTCAGCAGGTGGCAAAGAAGCTCTGATGAAATCTTATCGCATCCCAAGACTGCAGGAAGAATTGAAGAAGATCTTCAATATCGCACTCAGTCAACAGATAAACGATCCCAAGCTCAGTTGGGTCTCAATCACTGAAGTAATCCTCTCCAAGGATCTTCGCTATGCCAAGCTATTCTTTTCACACTATAGCAACCCCGCCAGGCACGAAACTATCCTGGAGCGCTTGAAGAAGAGCTCAGGTTTTCTAAAAAAACAAATTGCAGGAGCACATATTATGCGTACCATCCCCGAATTGTCCTTCTTCTACGATGAGACAGAGGAGAAAGCAGCCAGGTTGGACAACCTCCTGGTTACTCTTAAAGACGAGTGGAACGATGACGATTATGATCCGGATATCGATATAGACGAGCATCTGGATGATGATGACTATTACTTTGATCTCGATGAAGACGAAGAAGACTATGAAGACTTTGACTTTGAGGACGAGGACGAAGACGAGGATTGAAGCCACAACGGGCATTCAGCAGAGTACTATCTCTGGGATCCTATAGCATATGCCTTCACTAATTAGCTTGAGAGATGAGATAATTCTCTCAATTTCAAAAGCCAGCTCCATCTGTATTATGAGCCATATCAATCCTGATGGAGATGGCTTTTGTGCGTCTCTGGCGTTGCAAAGACTATTCAGGACTATGGGGCATAAGTCAGTGATAGTAGTCGATCAGGGTAGTCTGAAGCGTTATGAAAACCTGATGAAGGATGCCCGGATAGAGCTTTACACTGATGAGCTCAACTTTGACTTGGTGGTCGTACTTGATTGCAATAGCACAGATAGATTAGGAGAACGTAAGCAGTTCCTTGCATCTGCCGGGAAAGTAATCCTGATTGATCATCACGTGCCGGAGCATAACCTGATAAATGCTGATTACAGCTTTATCGAGACATCCTTTGTCTCTGTGGGTGCGATAGTCCATCAATGCTTCAAAGATGACATAGCCCACCTTCCAGAACCGGATCGGCTCTTCATAGCGGAGAATCTCTATACGAGTATCCTCAACGACACAAATAACTATGCCAATGCCAATACCAATGCTGAGGTATTCAGAATAGCCTCCGAGATCACTCAGTTGGGAATACATCCACACTTGCTGTACAAGCAGTACTTTCTGAATCAAACTGCCTCCGAGATGCGTTATACAGGGCAGGTTTTGTCCACTATCGAGCTACATTTGAACAAGCGAATCCTGTTTATGGATTCCACTCTTGAGATGCTTCAGGAGAATGAGCTGGATGATGAAGACGTGATGAATATTACTCGTTGGGTACAGGGAGTCAAGGGTCTGGAAGCGATTGTCTATTTTCGGGAGGAAGCCCCCAATCTTTACAAACTAAGCCTCAGATCTGTCAGACTAAACGTGAATCAGATTGCGGTAAGGTACGGTGGTGGCGGGCATCGCAGCGCTTCCGGAGCTCACTACAAGGGAGAGCTTTCAACCATCAAGAAAGAGCTGCTGGAGGAGTTTTCCCGGGCTCTGGATACTATTGACCAATGAGCAACGGATTCCTGTTGATTGATAAGCCGGAAGGGATCAGCTCTTTTGATGTCATCCGTAAGCTCCGAAAGATCACCGGGATACGCAAGATGGGGCATACAGGGACGCTTGATCCCTTTGCGACCGGACTACTGATTGTTTGCCTCGGCAAATACACCCGTCTGGCTCAGTTCATAGAAGCTCATAGCAAGGTCTATCAGGTAAGCGCCAGCTTTGGCAGCAAAACAGACACTGGCGACCCGACCGGCCAAGTGACAGAAACCACAGAGTTACCGGTGGCTCTTCCCAACATCTCTGATCTGATCAATTCTACCCTATCTTTACAGTCTCTTGCCATCCCAGCCTATTCTGCAGTAAAGATAAATGGCAAAAGGGCTTACCAATATGCCAGAGAAGGTAAAGAACCTGACATTCCGGATAGAGAGGTTACTATCCACGAGTTTAGCGTTGACAGCCTCAGCCAAACCGGTATCGACTATATCTGCCGTGTCTCCAAGGGCACCTATATTCGCAGTCTGAGCCAGTGGATTGCAGCCTATTGTGGCACACTCGGCGTGACAACCAGCCTACGCCGAATCGCCATAGGTGGTGCCTCAATTGACCTTGCTAGCAGCATTGAACAGCTTGATCAAGACAATTGGACCACTGCCGTCAAGCCTGCCAAAGAAGTTTTGCAAGGTTTTAGTAACCACCAGATTTCGCTGGATGAGCTAACCGATATCTATCATGGACGCTCCATTGCCGTTCCCGGTGATGATGAGTATCCTGTAATGATCTACAATGACGATTCTTTGATCGCGGTTGCAGAGCGCAGAGACGGTCGTCTATACACCCGCATAAATCTTTCGCATGAATAAAGCTATCACAATCGGCAATTTCGATGGCATCCATCTTGGACACCGCAAGCTGCTCTCCGTCCTCACTGCCGAAGCAGAGGCTCGGGAGCTTGTGTCCAGCGTCCTGACCTACACAAATCATCCGGCATACACCCTCTTCCATCCACAACAGCCGATGCTGCTCAGCCCGCTTAATCGCAAGCTCGACAAACTCCGCATTCTCGGTGTACAAGATACTGATCTTGTGGTGTTTGACAACAATTTTGCTCACATCAGTGCTGAGGACTTTCTAAAGGATTACCTGATTCCAAAGCACTCTCCACAGCTCATCATCGTAGGATTCGATTCTCATTTTGGCTATAATCGTGAAGGTACTTACGAGTTCTTACAACAACACAGCAAGAAGTATAACTATGACCTGATCTACGTGGAGCCAGAACTGCACCAGGGTACTCCGATCAGCAGCAGCCTGATTCGCACCAAGCTTCGTGCAGGAGCGATAGAGCTGGCAAACCGGCTTTTGGGAGAGCCCTACACGATGTGGGGAAGAGTCGTGCGAGGAAAGGGATTGGGACGCACACTCGGATTCCCGACCGCGAATCTTATGCTCGAGGAAGCCCAACAGCTTATCCCGGCAAAAGGCATCTACCTCAGTAGAGCCCAAATTGGTGACAAGAGATATTTTGGATTGACAAATCTGGGAACTAGTCCGACCGTGAAATCTGATGCGATTCTGGAGATCGAAACTTTCTTAATTGACTTCGATGCAGATATCTACGATTGTGATATGGCTGTCAGCCTGCTATCCAGAATCAGAGATGAAAAGACATTTGGATCCAAAGAGGAATTGATTGAAGCGATGCATTGCGACCTGCAGATGGGACGTGAAATGATGGAGAAATACAGTGAAGCATAGCCTGATACTGGCAGCTATCCTGCTGATTTGCGCGTCAACATTCGCGATCAGCAGCTTACCTGGAACGGGAGAGAGCGTCCCAACCCCCAGGCAATACGATTTCCAATACCATACCGGCAGTGATGATCTGCATTTCTATGGTTCAATGCAGTGGGCGGTCTTGTTTGATTTTGACGAGGTCTATCCTACGCAAAGTCTCTCGCAATTTGCCATCGAGAGCGCCTTGATTTGGTTCCCCTCCCTGGGTGATTCCGCCAAAGTTGAGCTTTTTACGGATGGCAACGGCCAGCCGGTACAAAGAGTCGCTCAAGCCAGAGCTCAAGTCAATCAAAACCTGATGGAGTTTGACTTTGACACCGTCATCCAGACTGAACGTATCTGGATGGTGCTCACATACAATACCACCATCAATGGCCCCTACGTTTCTGCATCTACAGGCGGCGGCACACATAGCTATTACCTCAATCAAAACTACGATGTACCATTTTTCCAGAATATGGCCAACGCAGGTTTTGGCTGCGAATTCCTGTTTGGAGTGCGAGGTAACTTCCTGCTTAGCACAGAGGATCTGGAATTGGTCGATTTCTCTCTGGTGGGGGATATGCAGCCCGAGACAGAACTGAGACCGGAGTTTACCATCTACAATCACAGCTCGCAGACTGTGTTTAATTCTCAGATCAATCTCCAGATAACGTCTCCGGCTTCGTCGGAATATTCGGTAAACGCCAATATCCAGATCACCAATCCCATCCCTGCACACGGTAGTTTGACGGTTACATCTGAACATCCCCAGTATTCGTCCTATGTCTATACAATGCCGCGTGATCCGCTCCAGATCAAGGTAACAGCTATCCTTTCCAGTGAGATTGATGCAGCAGATACCCTATTTAATAACAGTATTACAAAATACTACCACATCTTTTCGCATAATAGCCCAATCCGTTTACTGGAAAACTTTGTAAGGGAATACCACATCACCCAGATAGCTGATTATCAGACACCTCAGATAACTGATGATCTGCGCAGCCTATACTACTTTCCGATCCTGCAAGACAGCCTTTCCCTCGTTGGAGCTTATCAACGTTATCAGTGGTATTCGCTTTTCTCAATTCCGGTCAGTGTTTACAATGGACAAGGCAGATTAACCGGGCTAAGCTCCTCTTATCCCACTCAGCTTGAAGCGCTTATCGATGCCAATAAAAAGACTTTTATCTCTCAAAACACCTGTAGCCTGACCTTGCCTTCACAGGGGGAAAATCTTGAGATCAGGATCAATCTAACCAATTCGGATACACATCTCTTCAATACCAATGCAGAACCAAACCTGATCCAATCCAGCAGGCTCTATGCCGCCTTCTTCAAGAAGCACAATTTCAACGGACGCGAGCTCTATGTCCTGAATCGCTGGATTGCTTATGCAGATACTATCAGCAGTCTGAACAGCCCCGGACAATTCCTCGAAAAGCTTTACAACACATCACTCAGCAATCTTGATCTGGAAGATCTCACTCAGAATTACCGACTATACTACTGGATTCAATCGAACACCAACCAGGAAATCCTCTTTGCTGCCCAGCAGACCTTCCAGAGCTTCCTCAGCAATCAGGATGAGTTGGTTACTGCCCCAAGTCTGCGCATCTATCCCAATCCTGCCAGCAGATCGGCCAATCTCCAGGCAAATTGGGATAAAGACTACAAAGCCACGCGCCTGGCGATCTTCAATCTGCGTGGACAACTGCTTGCAGAATATACAGATCAGATCTATGGCAAAGACAATATCACTTTGCCCAGAGAGCTCTTCCCAAGCTCCGGCATCTATTTCCTTAGAATTTACCCGGCCAGGGATTCCAGGTTCAATGCAATCCAAAGCCGGAAGATAATAGTATTTTAATTGAAGGACACAATGGAAAACAACATACGCGTCAGCGACTTACAGCAATATGTAGGGCAAGAGATTACCAGCTTTTATCTGGTTACGGAGAAAGAGCTTAGAGAAGGCAAGAACGATCATTATCTCAGAATGCGCCTTAGCGATCGCTCCGGATCGGTGAGTGCAAACATCTGGAACAATGCCAAAAAAGAGGCGGAAAACTTTGATCAGGGAGATGTGATCAAGATCAAAGCCAACGTTGTAAGCTATAAAGGCCAGATCCAGTTAAGCGTTACCAAGACACGCTTTGCAGATAAATCAGAATACGATCTTACTGAGTTTCTGACCACCAGCAAACGTAATCCCGATGAGATGGCGGCTGAATTCTTCAAGATCATAGATTCGGTGGCAAATCCCTTTCTAAACAAGCTGCTGCGCTCCATCTTCGAAGATAAGGACTTCTTTGCCCGTTATCAGAAAGCCCCGGCTGCCAAATCATGGCATCACAATTATGTCCACGGTTTGCTGGAACACACTCTATCCGTCGCATCTCTATGCGATTATGCTGCTATGCGTTACCCTGTGGATCGGGACCTCTTGATCTGTGGTGCTCTCTTGCACGATGTCGCCAAGGTCATTGAATATGCAAATACCACTGTAATAGAATTTACTGATATTGGCCGTTTGATCGGTCACCTTAGCCTCTCCGATCAGCTTGTCTGCGAAAAAGCTGCGCGCATACCGGGTTTTCCGGATGAGATCCTGCTCAATCTGAGGCATCTGATCCTTTCGCATCACGGTACTTATGAAAACGCTTCGGTGCGTCTGCCTCAGACTATTGAAGCGGTTGTTTTGCACCATTGCGATAATCTCGATGCACAGAGCACTGGAGTGGCACAGCTTATCGAAGCTGCTCCCGAATCATCCGTCTGGAGTGAATTCGACCGTCTGAACAGCCGATACTACCGCATATATCGTCCAGAAAACTGATGTTTCAGACCAGTGTACTTGCCAGCGGCAGCAAGGGCAACAGTCTTGTCGTGAGAACCGCTGATTCGGCCATAATCCTCGATGCGGGCATATCCGTAAAGAGAATCGTAGCCGCGCTTGAGCGCTTGAGTATTCCCCTCGAACAGATACGGGGAGTAATACTTAGTCACGACCATTCCGATCACAGTTCGGGAGTCGGAGCATTATCCAGAAAACTCAAAATACCGGTCTTCATCACTGAAATCACTTACGATTACGTAAACCATCGCCTGGGAAATCTATACGACCGCCTGCGGATTTTCAATACAGGAGAGTCTTTTGAACTGGGCGATATAGTGATAGAGCCATTTCGGAGCAATCACGATGCGGTTGATAGCGCCAATTTTAACTTTTATCAGCTCAATAATTCCAATGCCAAGCTGAGTGTGGCGACCGATCTGGGCTATCCGACGATGCTCTCCGTAGCACGGATGGAGGGCTCAACCAGCCTCGTATTGGAAAGTAATCACGACGAGCAGATGCTGATCGATGGACCCTATGAGTGGCATTTGAAACAGCGCGTGAAAAGCAATTTGGGGCATCTATCCAATAAGCAGGCAGTCGGGCTGATCACCCGCATCCATCATCCCGGCTTGAAGAACCTTGTGCTGGCGCACCTTAGCGAGACAAACAACCGCCCGGAACTGGCAAGAAGCACCATGCAAGGCTATCTCGAGAGCATTCGCAGCGACGTACGTCTCTTGGTAGCCGATCCCTATCAGGAGACTCCCCTGATCGATATCTGATATCACTGGTTTCTTTCCCAATACTAACACTTCTAAATCCTAATCACTCGAATTTCTGATAAGCTTAATCCTCCACTTTCAATAGAAATCTGCCAAAGCATTGTCGGATAGTCGGTTCCTGCCCCTTCATGCAGGATTCAAGCAGGATAGAAGCAGGCAGCATGCAAGCTGTGAAGGGGAAAGCAAAAAGCCCCGCTTTGGTAGCGAGGCTTTAAGCGATATATTTATCAGATAATTAGGCTTTGATTGTAAGGGTCTTGAGCAGTTCTTCCAAGACTTCCGGTTTTTCCTGCATATCCGAACCCTTGAGGAATTCGATACGCTGGGCAAAACGATCCTTCAATAGATGGATGTAGTTGTCCATATTACCACGGTTTTGCGGCAGATATTTGTCATAGTAACCGGGGATCAGCTTATCCACAGATTCCTTGGTGGGGATCATTGCGCCGGGCAGCATATCCCAAGGCTCCCACTGCAGGGCATCTGTCAGGATAGCTGTCTGCAAAGTGAGAGAAGTCTTGAGCGGAATCGCTTCGAGCTTGTCATCGGCTTCCTTCCAATATCCGCGGGAGTTAAAGCAGTAAAAATCCGCACCGTTATCGGCAACTGAGAGGAACGCATCAACGTCTTTGTGGAGTTCGTACACGCGGAAGGGATTGGCAAAAGGCTCAAACACGAGCTTCTTGAGATCTTCTTCGGTGACGTTTTCAGCTCGGTTGCGCATGGTCATCAAGGCAGCACCCATTGCGATTGCGAGGTATTTGTTTGTAAGCTTGATGACAGGAGGAAGCACAGTGTCTTTCATTAGCCAGACCAATGCTTTGGGGAAGGCACACTTGTTGACGTGGCTGCCCAGCAGGTCACGATCGAGCAAGGCGCGGCCGTTTGAATTGCGCAAATCTAGCCCAACCGGCCAGCGTTTACCATCCAGAGTCAGCACAGCGTGGTTCATCAGAGCCAGGCAATACTTCCAGTCCGGGTGATCGATATCGCGGCTATCGGTCTTGTCAAAAAGAGTAGGTTCCCAGCAGCGGCAGACTTTGTTCTCCAGATCAATCTGGAAAGCATCGTCGTGCAAGACCACTTTGGAGAATCCTTCGGGCAGGGTAGCGGCATTGTCATGATTGTTTGTGTGGGAAGATTTGCCTGTGCCGGAAAGCCCGAAGAAGGCGATGGAACGCTTGCCAAGCTTGTGATAGTAGCTGTCTTTGCAGGTGCCAAAGTCGATTTCTTTGATTCCACCGTGGCATGCAGCCATCCCAATGCGAATACCTGAGGTCCAGGCGAGGGTTAGAGTTCCTTTCTTTCTTTCGCCGAAGTAACGCATTCCGAGATTGACGATCACATTGTGCTTTTCGTCAACCAAAGCAAGCTGTGGAGCACCAACGTTGTTGTAGAAAGAGTCGTTGCAAGTCCACTCGTTGAAAGCGATCAGGATAATATCCTGTATCGGCAGCACTGAACTGGCTTCATACTCTTTTTGCATAGATTCATAAGGCGAGAAATTGAGCAGCCAGTTGTACAGATTCACGACGTCGGTTTCGGTCGTGATAAAAGTGGCTTTGATCATCAGGTCTTTGTCCATCCCGAGGACGGCTTCAGCCTTGATCAGGGGGTAGTGTTGCATCTGCCAAACGGCTTCGCGGAAATCGCCTTCGACCTTGTTCTTTTTCTCGGCATCGAGCCTGTGGTAAAATCTGCGGGCTTTCGCGGTACGTCCGATGATATTGCCGTGGCAATCGTTCAGTACCTTGGCATCTGCGGGCAGATTGTGCATTTGGGCAAACTTTGGGTAAACCGGCATATCAGTTTCGATCACGCCGGGCTGTTTCTTTGCCATCTCGTAGGCTTCAGCGACAGTGAGTTTGCGCACCTTAGGATCGTTCATCAGAGTGACCGCGATCGCGCGAATCGGGGACATCTCTTTTAAGCTGCTGTAGTATTCACTACTGCTTTTGCTTGCCATGGTTTCCTCCCTCTATGGCTTATTTATTATTAACAATAATTCAGTGAATCGGCAGTTTAGAAAGCTTTGCTATCTTGTCAATGCAAATTCTAAATAAGCTTGAGTTCCTTACCGATCATACGGAACTTATCCAGCGCAAAATCCAGTTGTTCACGAGTATGAGTCGCCATAAAAGAGGTGCGGATCAGGCACTGTGAGGGTGGTACCGCAGGCGGAATCACGGGGTTGATAAAGACGCCCTCTTCGCCGAGACGCTTCCACATCGCAAAGGCTACCATCATACTGCCAACGTGAAGGGGGATCACAGGGGTGTTGCTATCGCCTGTATTATAACCCATAGCGTTGAATTCCTGCAGCATATAGTGTGTGTTTTCCCAGAGTTTGGCAATACGCTCGGGCTCCTCTTCCATAATTTTCAGGGCTTCCAGGACGCTTGCCGTGGAGGCAGGAGGAAGCGAAGCAGAGAAGATCAGGGCACGGGATTTGTGCTTCAAATAGTGGATCAATTCCTCATCAGCAGCGATAAACCCACCAACTGAGGCCAGGGACTTGCTGAAGGTTCCCATTATAAAGGCAGTCTTGTCCACCAAGCCAAAGTGCTCAGCAGCTCCGGCACCGGTCTTGCCCAGTACTCCAAGAGAGTGAGCTTCGTCCACCATAACGGTCGAGCCGTAGCGCTCTGCAAGATCACAGATTTCAGGAAGCTTGGCGATATCGCCTTCCATCGAGAAGATACCATCCACGACTATCATTGAGTTCTTGCCTTCAATCTTCTGTAGGACGCGCTCCAAATCATTCATATCGTTGTGGTTGTAACGCAGCATTGTGCCTTCGGAGAGCTTGCAGCCATCAATGATGGAGGCATGGTCGTATTTATCTGTGATTACATATTCGTGCTTACCAACGATGGCAGAAATGCAGCCTACGTTGGACTGGTATCCGGTGGGATAAGCCAGGGCGGATTCCTTGCCGCAGAGCTTTGCCAGGGCTGCTTCCAACTCGATATGGATATCCAGTGTGCCATTGAGGAAACGAGATCCGGCACAACCGCTACCATACTTTTCTATAGCCTTGATGGAGGCTTCTTTGACTCTGGGGTGGGTCGTGAGACCGAGATAGCTGTTTGATCCCATCATCAACATCTTTTGTCCGTTGCAGATTACTTCTGTGTCTTGTTCGGAACTAATCTCCCTGAAATAAGGGTAATAACCCATAGCGATGGCTCGCTTGGCATCTTGGAACTGGCTACATTTGTCTAGTATGCTCATTTATACCTCAGTTATATTATTTTGAAAGCTTTCAGATTGTCGTATAGCACCTTTACAAGGCTATAGACTATATAAACCAACGGGACAGATATCAGCATCCACAGGATACCTCCTATCCAGCCGGCAGTGATAACGGTGAGAAGCACTATCAGGGGGTGCATACTGATAGTCTTTCCTACTACAACGGGATAGACAATGTTGTTGTCTATAACCTGGACTATATACATCGCCAAGGCTGCCCAGATGATCAGGATTGTCGGTTTACCTGTAATAAGTATTGTAAGAGCAGCAACAGCCCATCCACTGAAAGGACCGAAGTAAGGAATGACATTGGCAAAGCCTGCTATAGCAGCAATCAGGATTGAATTTGGCACTCCTGCTATTGTGAATGCGATCGATGCCATTATCCACACCATCACAATCTCAAAGAGAATGGCACGGAAGAACCTTCCGACGGTTTCATCTATCTTGTGCATCAAGACCAGAGCCAGCTCAAAATACCTGTTTGGCACTGCCTGGAGTATAGTCCTGCGGAATAGATACTTGTCCTTGATCACAAAGAAGCTGAGGATTGGCACTGTAGCTATAAAAGAGATAGTACCTATAATGGCAGAGATATTGTTTATCACCAGATTGGGCAAGTCCTTTACCACCAGCAAACCCTTTCCTATAGCATCGGCAAAAAGCTCCGCAGAATTGAGATTGGGAATGCTACTATCCAGCCTATTGAGGATTAGAGTGATCTCTTTGAGGACGGAGAAATCCATCAGAGTCTCTGGAGAAAGGTCTCCATTGAACTGAGCCAGGATTCCCTCTGCCTGCACGCTGAGTACGGGGATCAGCCTGATACTGGTAAAGGCTAGTGTCGCCAAGATCAGGACATAGACGATAATAATCGAAGCCCAGCGCGGTATATGGCGTCTTTCAAACCACTCCACCAGCGGATCCATCAGGTAGGACACCAGTATTGCCGCACCCAGGTAGCTAAAGATAAATCTGTAAAAATATACTGCCAAGCCCAGTAGCAATGCCAGCAGGGAATAAAAGACAAGCTTCTTCCAATTCATAAGGCTCAATCCGTTGTGCTTGCCTCGTTGATATGACTTCCAAGGTATCTGCAGGTTGCGGTGAGTATCTTTGTCCCCATTCTGGGGTTCTTGTCTATCAGGCTCAAAAGATCGGTCCTTGATACAGCCCAGACCCTGGTATTCTTGGTTGCTCTGGCGGAGCTGCTGCGGAATTGATCCTTGAACATATCGACCAGTCCTATGATCTCACCTTTCTCCCTCAGCCCGGGCAGTTTGCCTTCCAGCTTGACTTCACCTTCGAGGATGAGGAATACAGCTTCCAGAGGATAAGTCTCTTCAAAGAGCAGCTCATTAGGCTTGTAGCTTCGCTCTATCAAGATGTTATCCAATAGGCGCAGTTCCAGATTACTGAGCCCGCTAAACAGGGGAAAACTCCTGTGGACAGCATATTTGGCTTCTGTATGCTTGATGAGCTGTGAAAACAAGGATTGAATCACGGACATACTTCCTTCCTTAATCCTGGTCTGTGATCAGAGGCACAAACGAGCATGCGCCGCTGTGTTCCCTGATGATCTCGCCATTACGTTTACTGATTTTATTAAGCTCCTGGAGCTTGGTAATTCCAACCGGTATCACCATCAAGCCACCCTCTGCAAGTTGTTCTTCCAGTCTCTGAGGGATTGATGCAGCTCCGGCGCTTACTATGATCTTGCTAAACTCTTTATACGGTGGATACGCCTTTTCCCAGCCCTGAGCTCCATCGCCGATCCTGAAGTGCACATTCTTGTAGCCTTTGTTTTTGATGGCTTTCTGTGCTCCCAGTGATAGCGGCTCAATCCTTTCCACAGTGCAGACTTCCTTCACAATCGTTGCCAGCAGTGCTGTCTGATAACCGCTTCCGGTGCCTATTTCGAGGATGATGTCATCTGAATTGAGCTCCAATAGCTGCATCATTATGGCTATCATCAAAGGCTGGGAGATTGTCTGCTCCATAGCGATTGGCAGGGGGCGGTTTTGATAGGCATAAGATTGATACTCCGGCAAGACAAAGTCTTCCCGGGGAGTAAGCGTAAAAGCCCTAAGGACTTTCTCATCCCGGATGCCGGATTTTGCCAGTTCTTTGACCAGCTTTGCCCGTTGATCTTCAAAACGCATCAGTTTAACTTCAGTAGCTGCTTATCTTCGAGCCATTCCAAGATCGCAGGAAAAGCTTCTCCACGCGTTAGATCAAAGCCCAGAGGTGTGATGGACATATATCCATCGGCGATTGCTTCGGCATCAGTCCCCTTGGCTGTTTCCCAAACCGGCTCATCACCACCAATTTGATAACAGAATCCATCCTCTTGTTCTGAGGTGATCTTGATAAAGTTGTAATATCTGCGATGCCCTGTGTGCGTAAGGCGCATTCCTTTGATATCTTCCAAGGGGATATTTGGGAAGTTGATATTATAGACTTCGAGATTCTTGATCAGGTGATGCAAACCCAAATCTATAAACCTGGCAATCCAATGTGCGGAAGTCTGATAAAGCTGGTCACGGTAAGAGCATATCGAAGCTGCTATCGCTTTATAGCCCAATAATGCCGCTTCTGTCGCTGCTGCAACCGTTCCAGAATATAGGATATCCTCACCCATGTTTTGTCCGGCATTGACTCCACTGATCACCAGGTCGATTTGCTTGCCAATGATCTTTTGCAAAGCGACAACCACGCAATCCACCGGAGTACCATCGACGCTGTATTCCTGTTCGGCGATCTGCTTTACACAGATATCCCTGTGGAGCGAGATAGAATGCGAACTGGCGCTGCGTTGTCTATCCGGCGCAACGATCCAAATATCGTGTCCTTTTGCTCTTAGCTCATCAGCCATAGTCCTCAGGCCCATTGCCTGTATGCCGTCATCATTGGTAAGTAAAATCCTCAAATCATCTCCTTAATATAAAAACAAATTATACCCAAAAGCCGCTACCAGTAATGCCACGAGTGCAAGCCCGGCAAAGATCAGCCACAGATTGTCCTTTACAAAGAGCCAAAAGTGATTCCTATGCCCGCGTTTGACCCGGTTTTTCTGGTATGATCTACTCCTCGCTGGGAATACTCTAAAGAGCTTTTTGCTTTGCCCATACTTATAGAGCATGGTCGCTTCACTCGCCCATTTGATGGTACCGTTTGAGGTAAGATAAGGCTTTAATCCCTGAGATACCAGGCTTGCCTTGTAAGCTGGGCTGATATCATCCACTTCATCAGGACTAAGCTCTTGGATCAGAGTGTACTTATCTCTTCCCATCTTGATCTCCATCAACTGCCGGGCTTGCCACAAGGCAATCCCCGGGAAAAACCTTGGCTACGTCAGTAAATCCAATAACACATATGCGCTTCATCAGCCTCGAACCCCCATTAAATAATCTTTTGTTGTTCATACACATAGTGCTTGATCAGCAGCGTCTGCCATCATCGCTATCACTAAGTGAGATATGTGAAAAGCAGACAAAACCACATAGTGTGCAAGTAATAGACTGCGCTCTAGTGGTCAAGCCTTTTTTTTCTAGGCTCCCTTTCAGTGAAATCCTCACAAACCTTTTTAGGATAATCGTTTCATTGATGCTCAAGCAGGATACAAGCAGGATACAAGCAGGATACAAGCATTCTTTCAAGCAGAGCGCTATAGCCTCTCTCTAAGCAGGCACCCGCACAGCAGCTTTACAGGAGCTGAGAATCTGCTGTCCCACAGGGGATTCATAGGGGATTAACAGGTGCTTGCACAGAGAGAGATAAAGAAAAAGAGACGATGCCGAGCACCGTCTCTTCTCTCAATTGATGATTATTCTCCAATGATTTTGATCAGAATCCGCTTTGGTCTTTTTCCATCGTACTCGCCATAAAATATCTGCTCCCATGTGCCAAAATCGAGCTTGCCTTTGGTGACGGCACATACTACTTCGCGTCCCATTAGCTGGCGTTTTAGATGTGCATCGGCGTTATCTTCAAAACCATTGTGTTTGTACTGATTGTGAGGTTTCTCGGGTGCGAGTTTCTCCAGCCAGCGCTCAAAGTCCTGGTGCAATCCGGATTCGTTGTCATTAATAAAGACAGACGCGGTAATATGCATAGCGTTTACCAGGCAAAGACCTTCGCTGATACCACTGGCGCTAATGGCATTCTGCACCTGAGACGTAATATTGATGTAGTCCCTGCGATGGGGGCTGTTGATTGTAATCTCCTGGCGATAGTGCTTCATTTAGATGCTGGGACTTGATTCCAGATACTTCACAAATTCCAGAGGTGTTTCAAAAACGAGATCGGCACCAGCATCGATCAGCTCTTGCTTGGAGCGGAAGCCCCAGGCAGCACCGACTGCGATCATTCCGGCGTTGTTTGCGGTCTTGATATCCACATCTGAATCACCGACAAAGGCAATATTAGCGGGATCGACGTTGAGCTTGTGAGCCAGTTCCAGAGCTACAGTGGGATCCGGTTTGGCGGGTTTGTCCTTTTGCTCACCGCTATAGACGCCAAATGGGTTTTTGAAGTGCTTGATCATCACGCCTCTGAAGAAGTGGCGGATCATCTTTTTGGTGAAGTAATGTGGTTTGTTTGAGAGGATTGCGAGCTTTAGCTTGCGGGCAATGCTCAGCTGGATCAAATACATAACCCCGGGATAGGGCTTGGTGTGAAGAAACCACATTTGATCATAATGATCCCAGAATTTGAGCCCGAGGGCTTCAATATCCTTTGAGGATTGTTTGTTCGAAGGCATTACTCTTTTGCACATTTCAAGCAGCCCACTGCCTACAAAACCCTTGTAATCGTCTTCCAAATGAGTTGGCATACCGAGTTCCGCCAGGGAGGTGTTCATAGCTCCGGCTATGTCTTCCAGAGTGTTCAACAGGGTTCCATCCAGGTCGAAGATGATTGCCTTAATCTTGGGTTTCGTGCTCATTTTTTCCTACCTTGTTTTCTTTGTTTAATCTATCTTTCCCGATACCAACTGACGATGAGGGTACGGTATTTCAATTTTGTTTTGCTCGAAAACATCTTTGATTCTAAGCATCAGAGCATTCTTGAGATCCCAGAAATCCTGGGTATTACTCCACACTCCAAACAGGATGGAGATGCCTGAATCGCCAAAAGATTCGATAATAGTGACGTGCTTGGGTTCTTTCAAAGCAAGTGGTTCATCTGCTACGATCTGATCTAGTAACGAGATTACCTTATTGAGGTCTTCTTTGTAAGAAACACTGAGGTTTATATTTACTCTACGTGTGTCAAAGCGTGTGATATTGATGACTTCCGTCTTGATCATTGTTTCATTGGGGACGCGTACAAAGCGGTTGTCCGGAGTCTGTAGCTTGATGGAGAGAAGATCAATTGATCGGATTGTGCCGGTTGTGTTTCCTACCTGAACGATATCACCAACAACAAATGGCTTTTCACTGATCAGGAAGATACCGCTGATAATGTTTGAAACGCTGGTCTGCGAGGCAAAGCCTATCGCTACTCCCAGTACTCCGGCAGCACCAAGCAATGCTGATAGTTTGAAGCCAAACTCATTGAGGACGGTGACAAGAATTATCAAGAAGCCCAGATAATAGACTGAACGTTGAATAAGCTGTTCGGATTGTGGGGATAACTTACCCTGGGTAAGCTTGATAGTAAGCTTACGGAGCAGCGTCAGAATCGGGAATCCAATCCCCAATACCAGAGCTACTCTAATAATCAGCGAGACTCTTTCCGGTGTAAAGAAACCGGCGATCGCATCGGTTATACTTGCCAGGGCTAGCATCTCTTCTCTCCTGTTGATACTATTGGTCTAATCTTATGACATAATACTCAATAACTTGGCTATTGCCAATAGATTTTGCATCAGTCACTTGGATCAAGGTATTCTTCTTTGTGCTTGACAGACCAACGGATGAGTAGCCGCTCCAGTGTATTTATTAGCAAAAAGAGCGCCATACTGAGAACAATGATTACTACAAGTATGGCAAAAACATAATGAATCAGGTATGATTTGCTGGCGCGGGTCATAAAAATGCCCAGTCCGCCATTTCCACCGAGCCACTCACCGATCACAGCGCCCATCACACTGTAAGTGGCAGCAAGCTTCAGGCCTGTGAACAAATCCGGCAGTGCGGATGGTGTCTTGAGATGGCGAAAGATCTGCCAGTTGCTGGCTCCCATAGACTTCAACAGACGAATCTGCTCAATATTAACATTAGCCAAGCCTGCTCCAAAATTGAGGGCGATAGGGAAGAAGCAGACCAGCACGACTGTGAATATCTTTGAGCTGATACCATAACCAAACCAGATTATCAGTATCGGAGCTACAGCGATGATAGGGATTGTTTGGGAGATTATCAGATAGGGATAGAGAGCTTTTCGGATACCTGAAAACATATCCATCAGTATTGCTGTGAGGATTCCCAATACTATACTGATTGCAAAGCCGGTCAAGGTAGAGATAAGCGTGAACTTGCTATGAAACCATAGCAAAGCTGGAGCTTCCTTGAATACAGAAAGCACTTTGAGGGGGGAAGGGAGAATCCAGGGATCGACAAATCCGGCAGAGCTAAGATACTGCCAGATTGCAAGTAGTATTACAAAGAGGATGGCAGGATAGAGTATAGCACCTGACTTACGGCTCATATCTCTCCAACAAGTCGAAGCTCAGGCTCCAGGATTACTCCAAAGCTATCAAAGACAGATTGTTGGACGTACTTGATCAGGTTCAATACATCCTGACTGGTAGCTTTACCAAGATTTACAATAAATCCGCAGTGTTTCTCAGAAATTGCAGCATCGCCTATGCGATGACCTCTCAAGCCGCAGTCATCTATCAGTTTGCCGGTAAAATGTCCCTCTGGTCGCTTGAAGACACTGCCTCCACTGGGAAGCTCCATTGGTTGTTTTTCCCAGCGCTGTCGGTGAAGATCCTGCATCCTCTCTGATATCAGTGCAGGGTCGTCCGGCTTTAGCTGGAATACAGAGCTTACCAATATGTAATCTGTGTCCTGGAGTATGCTGTGCCTGTAGGATAGTGCCAGATCAGCATTCTTGAGATAGGTGATTGGGTTTTTTCTGGCAAGTTGCTCCAGATCAGGCTTTAAGCAGCGGCAGTTGTAAAGCACATCTTTGATCTCGCCCCCATAAGCCCCTGCATTCATGTAAACTGCCCCTCCCACTGAACCGGGTATCCCGGAGGCAAATTCGAGTCCACTGAGCCCGGCATCCAAGGCGAAATTGCAGAGGTCTTCGAGCAGAACTCCGGCGTATGCGCTAATGCAATGGTCATCCCGGGAAATCTTTGTAAGGTGATCAGTGCTGATGACCAGGGCTCTCATACCTTTGTCGCTGATTAACAGGTTTGAGCCTTTGCCCAGGACAAAGTAGGGGATATGCTGAGTGATAGCCAGCTTGAGGAGCTGTACCAGCTCTGTTTCGCTGTTTGGTTCTGCAAAGAGATCTGCAGGACCACCAATCTTGAAAGAGCAATGCTCGCTAAGTGGTTCATTTATTCGTAGTCTGGTGCCCTCAATTAATGAAGGGATTTGCCTTAGAAATTGTTCGTATAGCTCGTTTATATGTAAGCTCATTATATTGTCCTATATCTTGTTAAAGAATGATGCGATGGAACTGACCAGTTCGTTCTCGTCCCTCATTTCCATACTTCTGCAGGGGAGGACTTTCTTAAAATAGTCTCCGTACTGCTTGCGCGATACCCGGGAATCCATAATCAGGACAATACCGCTATCTGCTTTACTGCGTATCAACCTGCCAAATCCCTGGCGCAGTTTTAGTAGCGCAGTTGGCAGCATATAATGCATAAAGGAATCCTTGTTCTCGCGTTCAAGCTTGTCTATGTATGCCTCTACGATGGGCTCAGAAGGAACCATAAAGGGTAGCTTGTAGAGGATGAGGAGCGAGAGTGACTTGCCTTGTACATCTACTCCTTCCCAAAAAGAGTTCGTGCCGAGGAGGACAGCATTGTCCATCTGCTTAAACTCGTTCAGGATAGATGATCTGCTACCGCCTTTGCCTTGGGCAAAGAAAGGCCGATTACGATGATACAGAGTATCCGTAAGGTGATCGAAGACACTGTTGAGATCTTTGTAGGATGTAAATAGCACCATCGTACCAACGCTCGTCGTGGATACAATCTGCTCCAGACAGCTAAGAGCCTGGTTATTAAAAAATTTGTCCTTGGGTTCGGGGAGAAAGCTCGCCAGCAGTAGCTTGCTTTGCTTGTCATAATCAAAAGGAGAATCCACTATAACTTGTCTGATCCGGTCTTCATCCATCAGTTGGAGTCCGCTCTGTCCGTAGAAGAACTTGAATGAGCCTCTCAGGGCTAGGGTTGCGGAGGTAAAGACGATACTGGGAATCTGCTCGTAAAGCAGTCTGTTCAAATGACCACCAACTTCGATAGGAGCATAGCATATAGTAGAAGCAGGTGTATTTCGATCCGGCTTGGGATTGGTCTCCAGCCATAAGGCATAGTTCTCAAGATCAGGTGAGATCAAGACCAGGATCATTCCCTCGATTTCAGCCATTCTCTGGATATAAGCAGTGATCGTCTCAGATAGCATATCGTATTGAAGGACTAACTTGCTGTTAAACGAACTGAGAACATTCGATAGAGCCGTTAGTTGCTTCATCAGCTCTTTCCAACTGATGGCGATATTTTTCAGACTATTGTGAATCCCGGGGAACTGGCTGATTTCTTTGATTCGCAGCTTCCCAAAAGAATCGGTTTGCTGTACCATATTTCCGGCTTCATTAAAGACCGATGTTAGTGGATTCTTGATCTCCTCGAGAGCTTTCTCGAGCGACTTACACAGGTTATTGACGTGGTCTTTTTGTGATTGTTGTACAAGGCTCTTGTTTATGGTTGTATCCAGTTGCTGTAAGAAACCGCTATGCCTGCGTTTTGCCGATGATCCCAACTGATACAAGAGGTTATTGATATCAGCATAGGCAAATTCAAAGCCTAGATGCCTGGAGGCAGAAGCCATCAGATTGTGAGCTTCATCAATTATCAGATATGAATACTCGCCCAGGGTGGTATTCTCTGCTTGCCTGTCCGCTAGCAGGAGCGAGTGATTTGCCACGACGATACTGGCATTCTCAATATCTCTGCGCAGCCCCATCACATAGCAGTGCTTGTTGAAGGGACACTTACGATTACTGCAGAGATAGCGATCTGAGCAGACCTTTCTCCAGACGAAGCTAAAGCGGCTCTTGTCAAAAGAGGAATTCTCGGAGATATCTCCGGTGTGAGTAAGCTGTTTCCAGACCACCAGATATAGCATTGCGTGAGCTTCATACTCGGTATAACCCTTGGACTGCTCTCCCAGAAATTCATCCCACCTGCGTTCACAGATGTAGTTATCACGTCCTTTCACCAAACATGCTTTAAAGGGAATCGGCAGGATTTTCCTTAGCTGTGGCAAGTCTTTGAAGAATAGCTGCTCTTGCAGATTCTTGGTATTGGTTGAGATCAGAACTTTGGTCTTCTTTTGCAAGGCAAATTGCATCGCCGGAATCAGATAGGCAAAGGACTTACCTACGCCGGTTCCTGCTTCGACAGCCAGATGTTTCTCTTCGGCAAAGGCCAGGCTAACCTGCTTTGCCATCTCGAGTTGACCGGAGCGGAACTCATAATTGTCAAACTTCTTTGCAAAGAATCCACCCTCATCAAAGACAGATTCCAAGTCGCTGATTCCGGCTCCTGGGATGTTGTGTTCTATTACGTTTACCAGATCATTCTTCGGAGGAGCAGGCTTTGGCCCCAAAAGGGCGTAGTGCCTCTGATACTCGACCAAACTGTAAAGATAATGATATACAGATTTCTCCAGTTTGGCTTGCTTTGACAAATCCAGGAGGCGGGCATTCAGCAGAAGTGGATAGTGGCTTACTACGTATTCTGTGAGTTTTACCAGCAACTCACCTGTAGCTATGGCATCAGCATCGGCACGATGAGCATTCTCCAGCATGATATCAAATTCTCTCACCAGCGTGGAGAGCTTGTGGTCATTGGTAAAGGGGAGATAGATTCTCCCTATTTCGGCTGTATCCCAACGCTTGTTTGCCAATGGGAACTTACCGGTACGAATCAGATTTTCATCAATGAAACCCAGATCAAAAGCCACATTATGGCCTACGATTATACTATCGCCGATGAATTTCACCAGATCAGGCAAAACCAGCCCAATCGGCGGAGCACTCAGCAGGTCTGCAGAACTAATGTGAGTGAGGTGTTGGATGTACTTTGGGACATCCTTTCTGGGTTTTATAAACTTATTGAAGATCTCTGTCTGTTCACCATTGACAAATCGAATAGCAGCTATCTGAATAATCTCGTCACGACTGCTATCCAGTCCGGTAGTCTCAATATCCAGAGCTACAAAATTCAAGATTGTGGATACAGGCTTGATCTCTTGATTCGTTGCCTCAGGGGCACTTATCACGATTCGTCGTCCTTGTACATATTATAGCGTTTTAGCTTCTTGATCAGTCCCTGCCGGGATAGCCCCAGCTCCTTTGCCGCTTGAGTTTGATTCCAGGAGTAGCTTTCCATACAATCAAAGATGATCTTTCGCTCCATTTCCTCGATTGTATCCTTGAGAGTCCGTTTGGTATTAAGCAGCTTGATAGTTTGTTCATTCTCGATGAACCTGCAGACTTCGTCAGAAAAATCATTAGGCTTGATAAACTGCCCGTTCTCAGCCAGGGTAACAGCTCTCTCAATCTCGTTTTCCAGCTGTCTAACGTTTCCCGGCCAGTCATAGGTCTCCAATATCTTCATAGCCTCATCGGAGACGCCTGCAACGTTCTTATTGATGCGTTTGTTATACTTATCGAGGAAGTGTATCGCCAGGAGCGGGATATCACCGGGACGGTTCTTGAGCGGTGGAACCTCGATCTTGATCACATTGAGGCGGTAATACAGGTCCAGTCGGAAAGCGCCCTGCTTGACGCGTTCCAATAGGGATACATTGGTGGCGCATACTACGCGGACGTTGACCTTCTCGGTTTTGGTAGCACCCACCCGTTTGATCTCGCCTTCCTGCAAAAAACGCAATAGCTTAGCCTGGGTACTCTGGCTGATATCGGCAATCTCATCCAGGAAGAATGTACCGCCATCTGCAATCTCAAAGAGTCCCTTCTTGTCATAAGCCGCACCGGTGAAGGAGCCTTTGACATGTCCAAACAATTCGCTTTCGAGTAGAGTCTCCGGTAAAGCTCCGCAATACTGAGCCACAAAAGCCTTCTGACTGCGATTGCTGCTATAATGCAAGGCTCTGGCGATCAGTTCTTTACCCGTTCCGCTGGGTCCCTCCAGCAGTACTGAGGTCGGGGTATCCTTAACCTTCTCAATCACCTCAAAGATCTTTAGCATCTCAGGGCTGGTTCCTATGATATTGGCATAAAGATTACCAGCATTGAGCTGTTCGCGGATGATGGCATGCGTCTTTTCGAGATTTGCTCCTCGGATGTTCTCTATAATGACAATCACCTGATTTGCCAGGGCACTCAGGAGGTTGATAATCCTCTCCGAAAAATAGTGCGAACCGCTGCTGCTGTAAAGCAGCACTGCCCCCAATGCGCTCTTGCGGATGGACAATGGCAGCACAATGATATTGTTGTAATCCGGTGCGAAGTACGGTTGCTTATGATTCTGAAGTGTATTTGTGGTAACTACCTTGTGGCAGAGATCCATAAAAATCTCATTGGTCTTCTCTTCCGGAGAGAAGTTTTTGTACATCTTATAATCCCAAGCCCCGGGAATATTGGTATTCTGATGCAGACAGAGGACTCCACCATCCGCTTCTGATATCTCTACCAGGCTCGATAGCGAGTGCTCAATCAAGACATCCAGATCGCTGATCGTATTTAGCTTTTGTGTAATCTCATAAAACTGATTGAGCAGGTTTTCTTCAAACTTGATATCCTGCATTTGCGAAGAGTACTCACGGCTGATCTTTTGGGTAAGGATATCGTTTTGTTCCAGCAGCTTGATCGACCCATATTCCTGGATGATCTTGCGGTTGTTCTTCAGTATCTGCAGCGCTTGTTCCCAATCTTCCAGATCAAAGAGCACGCTTGCCAGCTCGTAATTTGCCAGTGATTGCTCGTAGTTATTGCCTGTCTGTACAAAGAGCTTGATCGCTTCCTCCAGATACTGCTTTGCCTGCTCCAGATTCTTGCGCTCCAATAGCGCTCTCAGGTAATCTGTTCGTCCGATTTCAAAGGGATGATTCTGCTCTGTGGCCATCTTGGATGCCTGATTCAGGTAGTAATCCGCGCTCTCCAGATTGTGCGTCAGGATAAAGTAATAGGCCTGCTTTTGACATCCTTCCAAGACCTTGTCCCGTGCCCCGATCGATTTGAAGAAATCAAAGCTCTCTACCAGATATCCATAGGCTTCTTTGAACTTGTGTAGCTTGGTAAGCACCGAGCCAAGGTTGCCGTAGAGCTCTGCCTTGATATAATCATCCGAGACTGTAGGTAGCAGCTCCAAGCCCTTGAAATATAGATCATAAGCCAGATTCAGCTCGTTTTGCTTTTCGTAAACCTCGCCCAGGTTGTTGAATGATCTCAGCAATCCTTCGCTAAAGTCATTTGCCTCAGATTTGGAGATAGCCTGCTCGTAATATGATATTGAGGCAGACCAATTTCCCATCTTAAAGTAGAGCGCACCGAGATTGTTCAGTGCTGCGACTGTATTTCTATAAAAACTGAATTCAGTGGCGGTTTCCAACGAACTCTTGAGCGCTTCTTCGGCTCGGGCATAGTGTCCCAAATCCATCAGGGTAATGCCGATATTATTGTAAATATAAGTAATGTTATAGGCTTCATTGAGGAGCTTCTGGATCTTGAGGGCTTCTTCCAGATAGCTAAGAGATTGATCGGGATCGCCTTTGTCATCCATCAGTCCGCCCAGATTGGTATAACAAACAGATACGCCATTCAGATCGTAATGCTGGCGCTCCAGTTCCAGACTTCGCACAAAGAACTGCTCGCTTTTTTCCCAATCTCCCTGAAACATATATAGCACGCCGAGGTTGTTGTATATTGCCGCCAGGCCTTTGTGGTCGTTGGCGAGGTTGTACATACTTTCGGCATCTTTAAAGGCTTCTTCTGCCTGATCCCATTCATTGGTATAGTAATGAATCTTGCCTTTGGTCTTTTTTGCCTCGGCTTGAATCATATATCTCTGCTGCTTGTCCTCCAGGTGGCTCAGCGAGTGCATTACCTCGTCAACTACCTCAATGGCTTCTTCAAAGCTCTCCGATTCTGCCAGTATATCTGCCTTGAGCAGGATAATCTTTGATTTCCAATAGGGATCGATAGTCGTGGGTGAGTACTTTCTAATGATTTCCAGGGCAAATGCTGTGGAATTCACCGCAAAAAGGCTTTGTGCGAGGTAGTAGATCACTACTTCTGCCGGCAGATCGTTTTCGCTACAGATATGCAGACACTTCCTAAAGATCTCGACCGCTTTGTCCTTTTCATTTTGATCCGAATACGCCATACCCATCCGCATATACAGAGACAGCTCTTCTTTGGCATCCTCTGCGTGTGTTACTGCATATTCATAGAGCTCGATCATCTTTGAATTGTCCGATAGCAGGTCTAGCTGCCGGATCAGCTCTTCAAAGCTGGCTCCGGGATGCATTCCTGCCCGCATTCCGATCCGTACTTGAACCTGTGAGAGGATCTTTGCCTTGCCCAGATACTTATGAATCTTATCCAGGATGCCGGGACTCAGGATCTCCGGCTCTTGCTTTAGCCATTTTGCCAAAGCACCCTTTTTCTGGACTATGTATTGCTCTCTAAAGATGCTAATCAAGCCGGCCTCGATCAGCTTTGCCATATCTTTGTCATAGCTCTTGGAAGTACTGAGCCAATTTACTTTTTCGCTAATCGGCAATCCACCCATTACCAATAGTCCCATCAGGAGTTCCATCTGGCTTTTGGAGAGTGATTCCAGGGCTTGCTGATAGATCTGCGCCGCCTCGAAGGTCTTTTCCAGATATGGTGATAGGTCAAAATTTGGTTTTGGTTTGTTCGCCAGCATCTCTGATAGGATCTTTTCCAAAATCATCAGATTGCCATCACTGATGCGGCTCAGGATCTCGCTTTCGCTGGCATAGGCAAAGTCTTTATTGGGGAAGAGGCTATAGAGTAGCTTCTGAAGATCGTCCACACTCACCGGATTTATCGTCTCAACCTCGGAATAGTGGAATAGTCTCTTTTGCGATAGTGTCACGATCTGGATTCCGGCTTCCTCAGCATATTGCACCAAATATTGTAGATAGTCCCGGCTGTACTCATCTAGCACATCGCAATCATCGATGATCACTACGCTGCCGCCCAATAGCCCGGAGCTCTTCAATTGCTCCGTTATGAAGTAGAAAAAGTCGTATTTCTTTCCGGTATGATACTTTTCCTTGTGCGTTGTGAGTAGCGCTTCCAGTTCTTTATCGCTAATTGTGCTTACCAGCTTCACTATCTCTGTGAAGTGGTTAAAACTTAGCGGATGAGGCGAGAAGTACTCAATCCGGTTATAATTCCCCTGTAGTGAATCAATCAGAGGCTCAATCAAATATGACTTGCCCGAGCCGGATTTTCCGGTGATCTCCAAGAGGTGACTATGTCCCTTATCTCTTAGAATACCCAAAACTCTGGATAGAGGAAACCTTTCAGTTACAAAGCTATGCATCTTTTGCATCAAGCGTTCCGGCATACCGCACCTCAACCTTTTTAGTATCAGTTTACATGGCACTGTAAAATAAGTTCACACTTACTGTCAAGTGATTTCATTCGTTTTCTTACCGGCAGCATGATAAGTTGCTGATTATTATACTACTATGCTGTTCTTTTCCCAATTTATTCACCAAGCTTTCCATAATTAATAATAAGAAGTGACACCTGAAATGTCAAATCGTGACAGCCGTTTGACAAAACCACTGAAATGCTCTCAGTTTGTGACACTCATTTGTCAAATCATCGGAATCTAGAGATCATTAAAACTGACAGCAATTTGTCAAATCATGACAGCAAATTGGCATGTTGTGACACAGATTTGTCAAATCCCTTCATTATAATCCTGTGAAGATTGGTACGTCAATACCATAACAATTCTAATTGGTATTCCATTATTACTAGACTACATGCTTTAACCATACCTTGAATTTTGACCACCATCCCCTTTTATCTGTTTCTGTACAAGAGCGTAGTAATTCATATGCCACTTTGTTGGTTTTATCTAAGTCAATTTCAATGTATCTATTCATAACGTACTCGTTAAAATCTGTTAGGACCCTAAAGAGTTGGATTCTTGAACTATTTAATGCTTCGAATTTCTTTTCTTCTTCATCGGACCGAAAAACGTCACCTGGAATTATAAATACATATCTATCTGAGTTGGTTACATAATCAAAACATTCGACATATGCCAATGATTCTTCTATGGCCTTTACTAGGTCGAAAAATTTCCTCTCAAGTAGATCATCATAGAAATGGACATGCTTTACCTTTAAACTACCTTCAATGATGTGGTACATATTTACGATCATGTGCGATCTGTATTTAGGGGATTCCTCGTGTACGTAATGCAATAGTGTTGGGAAGTGTATTGTAGACAAGACTTCATTCAGTGTTTTTATATCCTTATCTCGTCTTACTATTTCTTCACTCATTTTATCTTTGATGATTGGCTTAGTAGGGTTCTTTGCAATTATCGCTTGGATTTGTTGCGTTAAGACCTCAGACAACCTCTTAACTTCATCTTTTCTGTTCTGTTCGTTACAATTATGACTAAGTGTAAATCTTCTGCTTATGTCGAATGGTAACTCACTGATGCTACAATAATCAGAATGGATAAGAATCAAGATTCTCTCCCATCCTAGAACTCTGAGTGCATATCCAAACTCAAACATAACATTAGGATTTGGAGTTTTTCTTAAAGGCTTACCATCTCTTGAACATTTGCAATCAGAATTTATCAGCGTAACATCACATACATAAACATCAGACTTGTTTATTTTTTTCAATATAGTTTCCAATATGTCTGGAGCCCCCGTATCACCTCTAGTTGCCTGATCAATATCCACACAAATTGATTTTGCCTTTAATCGTTTTTTTGCTTCCTGTAAGCTATCCCCAATGGCATATCTATTGTATTTTTCATCAAGATCCGATTGCCACGAATAGAATACACTAGTGGTTTTTGTTGTTTTGTTCATACTAGTACCTATATTGGTTAAGGACTTATAATTGTAGTTTTTAGGAGCAATTTCATCATAATCGATGTCAACTCAATGATGAATTCAAACTCTTGTTTCTTGGTCATATCATTATGTTTTGCATGGATGTTCTGATAATTACAATAGTATTCTCGTAATTTGTTGTACATACTGATCAGACTATCTGAAATGCCATTAGCTTGCAAATATTTACAAAGATCATCTTGTTGCTTTTCCAATGGCCTGTCATTTGATAAAATCTCTTTCAATAACTGCTCAAAAGAGAACCTCATATCATCTACTAAGTTCCGCTCGAATATCTGTGTTTGGTATTTGATGAGTGCTGATTCGTAGTGTTTTTTTACTTGTGGATAGTCATCAAGTAGGTGTTTGGTTTCAGTAATAATCGAAATATCAAGTAAATCACTTGGGTCAGGAGCAAACTCGCTATATCTCTCAATTAACCTGGATTGGATCTCCAATGTTTGCGGATGAATACTAAACTCTGGCATTTTACATAACTCTATTAGCATCTCGAACTGATGCTTACCTTGGAATTCTTTTAAGTTCAATGCAAAGACAGTTGCTTTGTTCTTTCCACCTGTTGTATACATGTCCGTTGCTTCATATACTAATTTTACCCCATACATAACGCTGTACTTTTGACAGAATCGAATAATGTTTGCGCCTGAAAGTCCCCACTTTGTCTCACCAAACCAATTACATGCATATGATAGAAAAGTGTCATCAATTTTGTTACTCATGCTTTACCTCATTATTAGAGTGTTCTTTAACTAAATCAATAATTACATTATTGTATTTCTACTATATCCCAGAGGTTTTAAAAAAACATCACTCAATGTTGTTCAATTAAGTCAGCTCACACATATTGAGATACACAGCTCTTGTAGATTAAAAATGCGTAATCAAACCTATTCAAAGCCTTTCTCATTTGCCTTTCATGTTTCTTTTACTATGACTTTAGAAAATTTGCAACTTTGTCCGATTTCAAAGTCTGCCTCCAGAATGAGGACAGATTTTCCTGCGGTTATTGTATCTTGTCCAGACACTGATGAGACTATTCCCACACCTAATGAGGGAAGATATATCTCGTCATCAACTGACAGGGTTGTTAGGTCAAATGGCTTCGTAGATTTATTTTCGGTGTTAAAGCAACCTGCTCTATCATGACTTTTGATTGTATCTATGTTCCTGGAAAGAAGGGCTTCAGCATTTTCAAGCAGGTACTGGTAGTCCTGCACGCTCCTGAGTTGCTTTGGTACTTGCTCGAAACCGATATACCCGCCAATCATACTCCCACACATTAATCCAATTGTGTCGGTATCAGAGCCAAGCATGTTCGCACATTCGATTACAGCCTGGATCGGTGATTCATGTATGTATCTGGTAGCCATATATAACGCGGCTACAGCAGAAATATGGCCTGCACCTCTTGTATTTTTATCCAGGGCTCCAAGGCTCTTGTAAACCTCTCTAACATTGGTTTCAGCAGCTATGGACTTATACGCATATCGTAGTAGTTCGAGGGTTTCCTCAACCGTCTCCTGAAATACCTGGCAGAATTCTCCACTCTCGCTTGAGTTCCACTTGTCCTGCCAAGCAGACAATCCCATGTCATCTAAGCGATCGATCAATGTTGCTACTGATTTCAACTCTTTGGCTATGTTGGTTATGATCTCGTTTGGGTAGTCCGGAAGGACGTCTGCTTTTAAGAAGTATGCAACTGAAAGAGAATACATTAGGGCTCCAACTATCGCCCTGGGGTGACCATGAGTGATAATGGAGTTCTTGAATACCTCCTTGATCATTCTATCCCGATCAGTTATATTGGATAGAACTATGGGTAGCATTCTCATGGCCGCTCCGTTAGCGCCAGCAGTAAAATATGCCAGAGCGTCCTCGCCTGTCTTGAAGAAATTGCTATTCCATCTGGGTGCCCTTTTCTCCAGGTTTCTTGCGGCGGTTTTAATTGTCTTGCCACCACCCCTTACATACAACAGCCAGTCTTTGAGCTCAACTTTTGAGAAGTGCTCATTATCGACCGATCCATCCAGTTTAATAGACCTGGAAACACAAAGCATCAGTTGAGTGTCATCAGAATATGAACCCTTGGCAATGAAATCAGTATAACCCAGAAACTTACCCCCGGTCTTCTTTTCCCAGTCCACAAACTCTGTTATTCTGTCTGTTCCATACTTGGAGACAAGGAACTTTGTATCACTTTCAAACTCGGTGATCCAACCTAGAGCATCAGCCGCCGCAGCAAGAAGAATAGCGCCTTTATATCTATCTAACATTTGAAACTCCTAAAACAATCCACTTTCGATCCTAAAGACACTGCAATCATAGCCAGCTAGCGATGCCTTAGCCTCCACAAGCTTCTCTTGTATGGGAAATGAAACTGCAAGTATATCTGCTAAGGGAATCGGTTGATTAACTAACACTTCGGCTTGTTCATGAGTTGTATACGCATCGCAGAGTCCTGTTCTGTCCACAAGCCTGGTTGTTCTTGACGAAACAATAGTCAACCTATCGGCAAACATCATCTGGAACTTATGAAAATCCCCAGTTATGCCCACTGTGTTTTGATTGTGTCTGTTTGCCGCATTGGTTACCGAAAAAAGGGTACCCTTTTCAAAAATGTACTTGGGGTCTATGCTCAGCACGCACCAGGAAATATAGGGTACATCCTTGGTGTTGTCGATGAAGCGCTTGAAAAGGTATGAGTTGGGCCGCTCAATGGATAGATTTATATAGGTCTTATCATCATACCGAATCTGATCGTTGAATTGAATATAATCGAGGATATCTGTCGCATTGATATCAAGATCTTCAAGTTCCTGCCTCGAGTAGAGGAACCCTGATTCATATATCCCCAGGAGATTGATCGTAGGAGTAAAATGGATCAGCCTAGTGATCCCCCTAAGCTTTATCTCTTGTTTGAACTTTCCTGAGTCTGTTTTCTCAGTAAACACCATTATACCTAACGGACCACTGTTAGATATTGCCTGTCGATCTCATCGATGAACATGCTAGGATAAGCCTGCGGAACAAACATACATAATGACTTCTGAGCCCTAGTCATAGATGTGTACAGCAGTTTCCTTTCAGTTGTGATGTGATACTCATCATTGTCCTGACTAAAGCCATCCGGGGAAGGAATGATCATTTTGGAGATTTCCATGATAATGACATGATCAAACTCAAGTCCCTTTACAGATGATAAGGTGCATAACTTAGCTGTGTTGCTGCCAAAATCTGCTAGATTGTCCGATCTGATCACCTCAGTGGCAATACCGCCCTCTTCAAGTAGTTTCGCATAATAGTCCAGCTTGTTCCTGTATCGATGGAGCACCACAATTGATCCGCCTTTGCGCTTTGCCTCTCGAGTTCTCTCAAGCAATGCTTTATTAGCAGCTTCAGCGTCACTGTATAAGATTAATACCGGTTTGTCTCCGTGGTTGGTGATGCTGTCGACATCCATCGTAGTCAGATCATCATCTTCCAAATCGTGGGACATTAATGAATTTGCCGCCTGGGCAATCTCTTTGGTGTTGCGGTAGTTTTTCTTGAACTCGACCGTCCTTCCACCCCTCACGTTGATGCCCACTTCCGCCCAGGTGAATCCGCTTTTATAGATTCTTTGGGCTGCATCAGCGATAATTGTAATACTATTAGTTTCTGAACGAACTAAGAAGCTTATCACAGACATTTGTGCCATATTCAAATCTTGGGCTTCATCAACTATGATATGAGAATAGAAAGAATCTCCACTCTCCTCTAAATAGCACCAGCAAAGTCTTGCATAATCATCAAAATCTAAAAGTCTTTTTTCATCTTTTAAAACTTGGTAGTTACCAAGAACTTCCCAAATGAGTTTTTTATCATTTTTATCTACTCTATCCTCTGTGCCCCTACCAATTCTACATGTTGAGTTGTACGTCTCAAATTCTTCCATCATGCGCCCTTGAATCCACGAGATTTCCTCTTCGAAGAAAGCTATTGGTTTGTTCAAAATCCTTGAGTCAGTTTTGAGTTTCTTTGCACGATCAATAGCCTGTGCGATTAGTTGTTTAGCCTCTGCCTTCTCCATCTGTCTAAACTCATTAAACACACCATGTTGTTTGAGATAGTCATATGCCCATTTATGGAATGTTGAGACGCGTACAGATAATCCTTTTGAGCTAGATTTACGAAGTCCACTATCTTGATCGTACCCTCCAATAACATATGGAAGAAGACTCTGAATATACTGCGTTAGGCTTTTATTGAAAGTGAAGACCATTATATCGGCTTCCCTAAAGAGATCACTATACGTTTCTACTAAGTGCTTTGCACGATACATGGCTATCGTAGTTTTTCCACTGCCAGCCACGCCCTTGATCTGAATAGGATTTGTCGCTGGAAGAAAGAGGACTTTCTTCTGCTCACCGGTTAGGTTGATGCTTTTTAGAGCCATAAGGACATCCCTTGTGCATAGCGCATAATATTCATGATTATAGTTTATTGATTATTACTAACCACTTATTGAAAACCTTGTTGACTTCTATTAATCCAGGTCCGGTGAAATTATGATTAAAATGAGTCCTGATTAATTCTATCACGGTTGTGTTTTTGAATTTAGCCCACAATTTGTTGAGAAACATATACATTACGTCTTCAATGTGTCGAGGTGTCTGTTGAGCAGCTACCACTTCAGTGAAAATGCTTTGTATTGAATCAAACCTACAGTCAATGATACCATCTAAATACAGGTCTACTTCTGGGGTATGTTTATACTCATTTCTTTCAATGACTTCAATAATCATTCCTGAATTGATATGTATGAATTGATAACGTAATGACAGAAGCTCTCTTATCATCTCAAAATATCTATCTTTGTTAATAATCCCTCGGTTCAATAAGATATCAATTAATACCTGACTCCAAGTGCAGTTTACTCCATATTCTGTTCCGATTAATCTAAATCCAAAGTCATCAGAATAGAGTGGCAACATGTTGTGAATTGCTATGGCCAAAGAATCACTATCCAGGGTTTTCAAATAATCCTGCTGTAAGTCGTCTAGATGGTATTGTTTCTTTACCTCGTAGAAATTGAAACTCTCAGTATCTCCTATTACAGTTGCATACTTCGTAATATCTTGCACTAATTGCTTGTACCAGTTGATAGATTCTTGGATACCTGCCTTCAAGTTTGGCATAAAGACTGGCTTCCCATCTTTATATGACATGAATCCCTCTACTTCAAGCAAGGTAGTTAGTTCTTTTTCTATATAGCTTTCAAATGTCTCGACTGTCTTTCTTGAACAAACGAGTGAAAAACATGAACTAACTGCATTCCAAAGCTCATGCTTTCCAATGAACAATGCCCCAGTGTAGTCGATTATCAGTGATTTTGATTTTTCCAGTAATTGGTACGAAGCCATGAAATCGTCAAAATTGCCTGAAGATGCCCAGAATCTAACATCGTTTGAATGGAAGAATCTCAGATATGTAGCAACTATCTCCTTTCCTAGAATATCAGCAATGAAACTAAGAGGTATCGGATTATCTCGATATAGATTCTCAACATATTCAATTCTATCGTGGTTTTGTTTAAGGGAATCACCAAACTTGCTGTCTATCTCTTTCAATGGGTCTTTGCTCAGATCAATAGTAACTTTAGTTAAGAAGTTCTGCTGACCGTACTCACTTACATGCTCTATCAACTCATTGAACTTTATAACAACCCTATGCTGTATATCTGTGACTCTGTATGTTTTCTCTATGCCCATCCGACGAACTAATATCTGATCTCCCTTGTGCTTCCCATACAATTGCTTCCACCAATTAGAACCTGCATTGAATTCATAAAATGAAGAATCAGCTCCACTGCTGTTATATAAGTAGATTATCTTATTTCCCGTTTCTGTAGAAACAACAGCACCACTATCATCCTTGATCTCTTCATCATATTCCTTGATAAACTCTAAAAATTCACTTTTCCTGCTAAATGATAAAAACACAGAGATAAAGTACTGGACTGCATTCTCATTACCTTTGTTTACCCTAATGTAGCGATACATAACATCCAATAGAATTTGATAGTTGGAGATACGGGCTAACAAATGGCTATAATTATAGAAAACCCTTGAGTCATCAATTTGCGCGTCCCGGAAAGCATCCAAAATAGTACCAGCCTCATTAGTGTTCCCTTCCAGAAGAAGAAAATGGGAGTACATACATGCTGACGGTAAGTCTCTCTTTATTTCGAAGAATTCTTTAGATAGACTTGTCGCTTCCGAGATTTTTCCCAAAGATTCAAGAGCAGATGTCTCATAATTGGTGAAGTCCATATCGTTCTTAGTACTTCTAATCTGTGATGAAACATCAAGCGCTTTTATGTTGTTGCCCACAGACAGAAGTGAGCTTAAATAGGCTTTGACCATGATCTGGTTCAATTCTATGTGAAATACTCTTTCGAACAGCTCAATAGCTATGTCAAACAAATCATGATCGAACATGAACATGGCGAGTCTTGAAACAGCTATATTGGTTAAATGATCCATTTTACCTTTGAGCTTGTTTAGATAATACTGCTGGATAAGGTTCGGATCTAGCGATAAGTAGTTCAGGTATAGGTTCTCAATAAGTAACTCAATATCCACGCTTTTTTCACACATGTCATTTAGATAGGCCTCTGACACCTCTCGCCCACTGCTTATATTCAGATATTGAGATACTAATCTAGCAAACTGCACGTTGGGAACATTATGAATATCTCCATATATGGTGTTGATGTAGTTAGCAAATCCCTGATAATCATGCATTCTCAACAAACTGGAAGCGTATAGGTAAGGAATGCTGGGGTTTTCTATCCCTTCTTCGATTACTTTTTCCAATATTTGTATTGAAACATTGTACTGCTCTAGCGCATTATAAACACGCACTCTTAGGAGTTGCAGGTCGAACTCTAGATCACTTGATCCAACCTGGTTTGCTGTGAAAAGAGCATCATTTAGATCGTGAAGTAGAAAAAGACTATAAGCTTTATAATACAATAGCCATTGTGTCCTATTTTCATCGAGCACTCTCGATCCAAGTAATTGATCGCATAACTGAACAACAGATTGCACGTCATCAACAGCTTGAGTGTCTGGATATCCCCAATCAATATGACGATCTTCAGAGATGGAAAACATCAGGTTTTTTATACTGACAAACAGTAAAGAAGGCATTTGAGGATTATGCCCTAATGCAAGTTTTGTGTACTTGCGACAGAGATGAACTTCTTTATAGTCAATAGCTTTTACTGCCATATTTATTTGTACATTTATGTCTTCGATGCCACCATTGCTAATCTGAGTGTCTAAAGAGATTAGCTCATTGAGATCATTCACACCTAGAACTAACAGAAGGTAATAGTATTCCGGTTTATCAATCAAATCTACAGCAATCTGTTTTACTTTCTCAAATTCATGATTCAGATATGCAAGCAAACCGCTATTAAAGACTTTCTTGGGAATCTGGACATCAATAGCCAGAGCATTTGTTAGTAATTCTTTTGCCCTAATGATGTTACCCATATTATTATGGATTTGCGCAAGAACATCATAGTAATAGAATTGATTGGTTAGCGTTAGCCTAGTATGAAAGCAGTCGAAAAACTCCAATAGTTTTAATGTACTGTCATTTTCGTTCATGACTAATGAGAGATCCAAGTCTTTTCTGAGGAAGTTAAAAAGCATATCAAAGTCATCATCATTTGCTGTCCCTGATTGAGACAATTCCTGAAGTCTTCTAAAGGGAGAGTCGTTCTTTTCTATCCATTTACGTATTCTCTGTTCTGTGCTTTTTCTCCACTCCAACAGCTCTTCTGCAGAATATGCAGATTCATCACAATCTACTAAAGCATGACAATTACAGCATAACCAAATGGCATTATTAGCGCTTTTTAACTCTTCATTTGTTTTGTTTGATGGCCTAGGACCCCGATCAGACCCCGAATAGATATGAGCACAGTTACCCGTAGGTGTTGACTTAGATAGATCACTATGAAAACTTGACGTTAACCCCAAACAGGATGGATTGGAGCATATATAATTTACTCTTTGAGCTACTGATCTTCTTGTGTTTGCAGTAAAGTCGTAAGTTCTTGGCATTTATACCTCTGATATGTTACTGCTCAATTTTTGCTCTAGTCTTTATTTCGCTAATTATCATATTCATATTCGGGAACATGAAATCATCATTTATGTGTTTTGGTGCAAGTAGTACATTATTAATGTGCGATGCTAGTCGTCTATGTATATTGAAGCAATAAAAGGGATCAAGATCTATGTTTGCCCCCTCATCGTAAATCCTAATGTTGAACATATCCTCCAAACACTTATCTTCGAAAGGATTGAAGACTAATATACCATCTTGAGGAATGATGTTCTGGTTAAATATCGATGTTTGTATCAGACCATTTTGAATTTGTAGACAACTATTGGGGTATTGGTCGTTAACCGAATCTAATGAAAAACCATTCGGTTCATAATCAGATAGATAATAGCAGAAATTAGCGTGTTCGTCTAGATCCCCTAACAAAAGAAAACTCTTCAAATCTACACCATTATTCCAGTCCTTAGAATTTAGGAGTTCTCCCCTGTGTTTGTATTTATCAATACGGTAAATTGATACATAATCATCGATTGAGTTTGTGTAACTGCATTCTTGATTAAAGATCGCAAAATATGCGGCAGAATTAATCGTATATGCCCAATCAATGCATGGTGTGGGAGCCCCATAATGTTGTAGCAGAGCTAGTATTGGTAAATCACTTTTCTTCTCATGATATCCATAACGATTAAAAACGTGGTTTATTACTGGTATTGATTTCGCTGATTTGAGTAAATTGTCTAAAAAATCGTAATAGGTTATCCCTTTTGATCCCAAATCGTATCGAATCCAATGCCTTTGTGCAGAATTATATAGTTTAAATTTGGCATTATTTACACCTCTATAAATGGAATCAACGGGGCAGTGAGACTCATAGAAACATCTCAAGTCTAACAACAGAGAGTCAAAATCTTCTTCAGTGTCGATAACAAACGATTTTTCGTTACCATTTGCAAACAACGGACGCTTTTCCTCTAAACTTGAGTAGTAAGGTATTGATGCCATTAATCTCTCCTATTAGCTTGATGTATGTGTTTTGGCCAGTTGTTTTTATTCCATTTATCCACTGGGATGAAGTTGCCTTCTGAATCGCAGGGAGGCCCCGGAGGGGGATTGAGGGTGGAGCGGTATTCTGTGTTGGTTGCGAGGCAGTGGGTCATTTGATCGTAGATTTCCAGGATGCGGCGCTTGGTGCGGTACTCGCCATATTCTTTTTCGTCTTTACGCTTGACGATGGGGAAAGTCTCCATGATGTACTCAACGGCATGGCGGGGAGTGGGAAGATAGGACAGAAGCTCAGGTGTGCCCTTAGCTTGCCAGTCGGATTGAGTGCCCAGGTAGAGATGGAAATAGAGGGCATCCAGTTCACAGCGGATGGCAAACCGGCGTTCCTCGTCCCAGATAAAGGGAGGTCCGTCATAACCACCGTCCGTCGCAAAAGGCCGTAAGCTATAGGAAGTATATAACAACTCTAAGACATAAGCAGTTAGATATTTTCCAAGCAGGAGGCAAGTAGGATGGGTGTAAGTTTCGGGAGATAGAACTGCAAGTTGCTTGGCAATAAAGAAGTTAAGGCTTGTAGCTCCAACTTTGAACCTACTAATAAAATCACACGAATAACTGTTCAAGCAAGAACAAAGAAAATGCAACTTAATTGATTTAGAACTAGTCATTAACAAAGGCATCTTATTACTAACTGCTGAATATGGTATGAAAGTAGTTATCACAGTTCTTTCATTCGTTGTATTGGTGATATCCCTAAAACCTAACCAGTATCCATCATTCTCTGGAGCAGCATCTTTGACTGCATCAGATAAGACCCAATAACGTGGCAATGGCTCGTAATCAGGATTTTGCAGACGGGAAAGGGGGATTCCCGGTAGCTGTGTTGAATCGGAGCCATCCGATAAATCCATATAGTCCCCGAATCGATGGTTGTAGTGATGCATCATTTTAGCTTCATACAGGGGAAAACATACTGTATTTCCATTCACAAATTTATTACTCTGGAGTTCAAAGCCCCTTTCATCAAGTTCTAACCGATTTTTGAACAAGTGTGAGTCTGAAGTCATGTTAAACAGACCCTGTTTGAACGATATTTTCCAAGGATTACCACTTTCAGGATCATTCTCATTAATTAGGACAGGAATACGTTGATAGATATGTCTGGTGAGTTCGGCATCCAGCTTGGAACGAAAAATGGGGCAGTTTCGCGTGTTTGGGTTAATGAGAGCTATATCATCCCTACTTAGCTGGAAATGTCGCTCAGAATCGCTTAAATCGGCGATATTATGAGCAAAGAAATAGAAGTCAGCTATGCTTTTATCTGTCTTTGCTCTTAGTCCTAAGCCACGCATGGTCAAGAGGCAGAACTTAAAGCTACGGTGGACACCGGGGAAGATACCTTCACTATTTTCAAAGTCATAAAGGCTCTTTAGAGAACCATTATTAAATAAATCCTGAAAGAAGATTTTGGTCGTATCATCTGTAGCAATACCACTGGGAACAATACAACCACAATGACCATTAGCAGTCAATAGAATTCTGTTTAGTTCTGCAAACACCATATAGGTATTGATTCTTCCTCGACCGCAAAGAGGGTAGATGCCACTATCCTTATTAAGTAAACTGCAAGTCGCATGATAGAATCTAAGTGCATCAAGATATGCTTGGAAAAGAGATGGGTTTATCTTTTCCAAATCAGAAATCAACTTCTTTCTTTTAGAACCTTCGATTTTGGCTAATTCGGAGTCTCTATTAGCAAACCACTCTTGTTCTTTTAGTTCTACGTGTTCCCAGGGTGGATTGCCCAAGATACAATCGAAGCCACCCGTCCAGCCGGTAATCTCTATATCTGATATTTCATTGGGCATTTTTGCTAAAAATACATCCGGGAAAGCGATATGCCAGTGGAAGAACTGATACTCATCCGCAAGGTGCATGATTTCTGTTCTTACAACGGGATTGACGCTATAGGGATTGGTCTCGATTTTATCCAGCAATTGCTGAGTAATTGGATAAGGCAACAGATCACTGGGAGCCTTTTTCCAGACAAATGCAGCACACCAAGAATCAAAGATAAACTTACTAAAGAGGTAACCCGAGGACTGCATCAATTCAGTATAGGCAGCTTCTTTCTTTTTCAGACTCTCGATATCACTATCATCCATCTTATTAAGATTGATCAGGAAGGGAGAATGATTGCCTAGATGCTCCCAGGGCTTCTCGTCTCCGCTGAATATATCAAGCATGTCACCCTTACTTTCTTCTCGGTTCAGCTTTTTGTATTTGCTGCAGTAGTCTTTATCATCTCCCGTAAGTGGAGTAAAGGCAGCATCGGGGATGCCTTTTTTGAGTAAAGCAGGTGTGCAGCCTAAAAGAGAATTGCCACATTGGATATGATGATCCAAGAAAGTGAGGGGTTTTCCGGGTTCGAGAGCTTCCATCCAGAGGGAGATTTTGCAGAGTTCTACAGCCATTAGATTCAAATCTACTCCATAGATGCAGTGACCGATCACGTCTCTGAGGGCATGCTGAATGACAGAGGGTGCAGGCTCATCTTCTCCAGCCCGGATAGAAGCCAAGCGCTTAGCAAGCCGATGAGCTGCTGAGATGAGGAAATGTCCGCTTCCACAGGCGGGGTCGCAGATTTTGAGAGCAAGTAGTGCTTGTTCTTTGGTGGTAGAGTCTAAGGCCGTTTTGAGTGCATTGTCTATGACAGGTTCCAAAGCAGAATCTAATAAGCAGTTTACCAATGAGGATGGTGTATAATAACTACCCGTGGTCTTGCGTTCTGATCCGGAGACAACGTTAAGTTTGAAATAACCTGCTTCCAGATTTATTTCAGGATGCATCTCCAGGAGAGATTCATAGACAGAGCCGAGTTCTTCAGGTCCCAGATTACGATAGTTTATGGGTTGGAAGATATTGTTCTTTTGAGTATAACAGAGGTAGCGGACTGCTGAGAGTAAATCACTATTGGCGATCTCACAAACAGCCATATCCTGCGTTGAAGAAGCTCTAAACAAGAAAGAACCTAAGGCTGGCAGTCCAAGTGCCCTGTTACCGTCATATAGGCCATTAAAAAGCAAAATAAGCTGCTGCCAGAGATCGCAGTGCCGGGTTCCCCTTTTCTTGCGGGCAAGTTCCCTGATCCGATAGGTGGAATAATACTTGTGGAAAGTCTGCTTTTTCTTATCTGGGACATCACCCGGAATAAGCAAGTCCCTATCCTCTGCCACAAACACGAAGAGCAGGCGATATACCTGTAACAGGACCTGATGATAATAGTCCTGCAAGGTAAGGGTGCCGGAGCGGAGTTTATCCCTGAGGTCAGTATTGGCGGGATGGGAGAGAAAACCTGCGCCAAGGGACTCGATGGCAGATTGGACATTATTACGTAGCTCATCCAGGGCACGGACACCGTCTTTGATGGAAGCGTTGTACCACTTTTCCAGCCAGCAGGATTCCGGAGGCAGAACTCTGCCTGTTTCATCTGTCCTCACTTCCACTCGGGACTGATGACAAAGCAGATATAGCAAGAAGAAATCGCTGTAAGCAACTCCGTCCATCATCGCCTGAAGATCGAACTCCACATAAGCTGCGCGGGTTAGGGATACATTGTCGCGCAGGATGCGAAGTTTGAGGCCATTGGAAAGGATACCCCAAAGGTGATCATCGCTACGGTTTAAGAACTCCTGCATCAGGGAATGCGGGGAAAGTTTAGTTTCTCCTTTGGCTATGGGATTACGTTTATCCAGATCCCATTTGAAGCTAACTAGATGTATGGCAACAGGCTCAGATGCCTTGTGACTGATGGGATAGGTTTTGTCCTCAATCTCGATAGATTTCTGGGTCTGGAGCCTTCCATATCCAAGCTCCTGAAAGAGAGGCAGTAGCCAGCGTTCGCGTGTCTCAGTGGTGCCAATGGCTTCATCAGGTAATTGATTGAGGATTTCCCGATATGTCTGCCAGACACCGATAAGACGATTCCAAGAGCGTGTGGCAGCTTCGTTCAGACGTTCGCTAGGGCTTAGGTGGTAGTCTGTGGATTTCAGACCTTCCAGAGTGGTGTCACCACTAATTATCCTCTGAAGCAGTTCAGCAGGGAGGATTGCACCTTCGGTGCGGATCGTATTGAAAATACTACTACGTTTAGACATTAGCACCTCCCACAGGGAGATAGACATAGATGCCAAGCACATCGGGAGGCAGTTCAGGTTTGATATCTGGTTTATGAGAACGCTTCAACAAAACCGCATCGCGCACTCGAAGGTGAGAAGCAAGTAGCTCTGTGGAACGCTTTTGGGCAAAGCTATTTATGATCGGCAGAAGAGATTCATAATTATCTATAACCCGTTCGATCTGTGCTTGAGCTTGCTGGGGCAGGACATTCTCAGAAGGCATGGCACTCAGCAGAGCTTTGGCATCATTTTCCGTAAGCCAAACAGGGGATTCAGGTGAGCCGGTAAAAGCGACTATCTGTGAGTCCTCCACCAAGCTACGATAAATTTTATCTTCATAAGGCTGATTGATGTGGAAACGGTATCTAAGTAACAACAGGGTTGTCCTTCGTTCTACTGAGGCAGTGCGGATGACTCCTGCACGGCTGGCGATTGAGTGGGTATTTTCGCTATCCAAAGCAGTGCTCATTACCAAATCTGCCAGTCCTTCAACAATGGGATGGGTGCGGGAGAGATAGATTTCCTTTTCCTGAACAGGAAGATCAAAGCTGACCGTTATTTTATCGGGAAGATAGCCACAGGTTTCTTTGACCAATGTGGGAACTGGACTCAGGTCTATCTGATATGTGCTCTTTACTTCTCTTATCACAGCATGATAGCGGGTAAAGGTCTGTTTCACGAAATCTTTGATGTTCAGTTGAGAACCGATGGAATCCCTGATGGAATCGAGTTCTGCTTTGATCTCATCGACTCTGGAGGCAAGCCCCATCTGGGAAAACATGGTCTGGCTACGTTTTTCCTTGTCCTTGGCATTCTCCCAGGCATCATGCAGCTTCTTTTTGTCATCTTTGAAGAACTCATCAAACCCGGTAATCATGAGCTGGTCACCTCTTCCTGACTGCTCACGGAGCAGAAGTCCTTCAAAGATCGCTTCCACCACTGCTTCGGTATCGGCAGGAACAGGAACAGAGATACCGAGAGAAGATTTGATCTGCTTGTGTTTTCGGAGCAGTACGTCCAGGACGATGCCATCGATCTGGTTGTCCATGCCGTAATATGTGAGCATGCGGACAGTTGGGTGGGGCTGACCAAAACGATCAACACGCCCTTCCCGCTGTTCGTGACGAGTGGGGTTCCAACTGAGGTCATAGTGGATAACAGCATCAAAATGATCCTGAAGGTTGATACCTTCAGAGAGACAATCCGTGCAAACCAGAATACGAGAGGGAAATTCTGAGAGCTCGCTTACCCTACCTTCCCGCTCCTCGGGAGGCAGCAGCCCGGTGATAGACATGATCTGAACTGATTTGGGCAGGCGCAATCTAAGCTGCTCAGCCAGGTACTCGGCTGTCTGGATAAAACGGCAGAAGATGATGGGGCTGAAGCCATCTTTGAGGAGTTCTTTAAGCGGCTTTAGCAGCCCAAACATTTTAGTATCGTGATCTCCATACAAGGCTGCCGCTTCCTTTGCCATAGCCAGCAGTTTCCTGCGGCTAAGAGTGTTTTCGTCAGCTTCTGGGGTGGAATCACTTCCGGGCAGAATGTCACTGGCATCGGTGCTATCATGATCATCAATATCCAGTATCAAACGTCTGCCCAGTTCATCCGCTTCGGGGACTGTTTCGGTTTCCAGGGTGGCACTGCGATTGCGCATCGTGGCAGCCGCTGCAGCAGGACTGGAAGCAAGGGCACGCAGGAGAGCCAGGGCAGACCACCAGCGTACTCTTTGCCGATGTTGGCTGCCTGCTTTGTCACAGACGATCTCCCGGGCATAATCCAGTGCTTTGTTAAACAAGTCACGATAGGGCTCAGAGAGATTGTAGTGGAGTTCCTTGCTCTCCGGGGTAGGGAATACAGTCTTTTCTTTCAGGTAGTTTTCGATATCGATCCTGCGTCTTTGGATAAAATACTGAGCTATAGTCCGGCGACGCTGCTCGTTCTGTGCTCCGGTGAGATCAGCAGGGAATTCTGAAATTTCTTTATTCAGGATTGTCAGTAGTGAGCGGAAAGCGTTTTCATTGCCGGAGTGCGGTGTGGCCGTTACCAACAGCATGTGGCGATTGGGGCTTTGGCTGAGCTTTTTTACAAGATCATGGCGATAGTGCCGGCTGCTGTTTCCAGACTCGTCATAGCTGACGGTATGAGCTTCATCCACGATAATCAGTTCCGGAGCAGTGCGCAGGAATTCAGCTTTATGGCGGTCACTTTTGATATAGTCTATGGATACCACTGTATATGGATAAACCTCAAATATTGACTCATTGGCGCGGCAATTGCGCTCCAATCTGCGCACTGTGCTACCCAGCACCAATTCTGCATCAATGTGAAACTTGGAGCTCAGCTCAGATTGCCACTGTTCAGCGAGATGGGGAGGACAGAGAACACATAGCCTGGTGATTTCGCCTCTGTCCAAGAGCTCACGAGCTATCAGGCAAGCTTCAATGGTTTTACCTATACCAACATCATCGGCGATCAACAGACGCACAGGATCGAGCTTTAGAGCCATCATCAGGGGGACTAACTGGTATGGTCGTGGATCAACTGCCAATCTGCCAAAGCATCTGAATGGTCCGGCACTATTGCGAAACCCTAATCTGAGAGCATCCCGGAGTAATCTACAGGATTGGAAATCTCCCAGTTGGGAAGGGTCGGGTAGATTGAATGAGGCTGGTTTAACTGCTTCTAAAGCAGTAAGGATACCTGTTATTTCATCATCGCTTCCGCCTAAGGGTTTAACGATAAGCAGTTCATCTGTTGAATCGGGTAAAACGATCCATTCTCTACCGCGAGTACTCACGAGAGAGCCTATGGAGTATTTCGAGACTTGCGAATCAGCTTTCTCAACACCGTTCATATTCATAAAATTCTCTACTCTGATCTGGTTAAGATGCCATAAAGGGCTGTATTTATGTAGAAATTAGATCGTCCGATTTTCTCTTTTTGAAGTAATCCATCTTCTGTTAATGCATCAAGGTACTTTGTGGCGGTAATCCTGCCAATATTCAAATCCCGCATGAGAAAGTCGATCTTAGTGTAGGGGTGATAAAACAGGTTGTTTATCAGGTCCTGGCTATAGAACTTATGTTTAGATCGTATCCGATGCTTATATTCAAGAAGAGAAGCCCTGATAGATTGGATTATTGAGATAGTCTGACGTGATGTCGATTCCACTGCTTCCAGTATAAATAATATCCATTCCTCCCAAGTTTCTTCATCCCGTACTTTCTGGAGCAACCGATAGTAATCACTTTTATGTCTTACAATATATCGACTTAAGTAAAGAACCGGAATATCGAGCAATTGTTTCAGCACTAAATACAAGACATTGATAATGCGTCCAGTACGCCCATTTCCATCATAGAAGGGGTGTATGCTCTCAAACTGGAAGTGGATGATAGCCATTTTCACCAAAATGTCAGCATCATACACGTGGTCATCATTAATGAAAAGTTCAAGATTGCTCATGAGTTCTATTATGTCCTGGGGATTCTGAGGTGGGATATAAACTGTTTCGCCTGTTTGCTCATTTTTGAGTTCGGTTCCTGCCAAAACCCGGAAACCTGAGCGATGATTTTCAAGCTTTGAATGAATATCGATGATGAAATTAGAGGTCAATAGGGAATTCTTTCGAACCAGGTCAAATCCTGCCTTTAGAGCTGATACGTAGTTCTTAACTTCCTTTGCCGACGCATTTACAGCGTATTCAGGAAAAAGCTCTTCTCTGTATAAGTCATCATCGGTTGTGATTATGTTCTCTATTGCAGAACTATCTTTCGCCTCTTGGAGTGAGAGAGTGTTTATCAGAATTGCTTGGTTTGGTATGCTTGCTGAAATACCCTTCAATTCAGCCAGATACCGATGTGCAGATGCCGTTTTTTTAAGAATTGCTTTAGTCTCTAAGTCTATTTCTGGGGGTAGAAACCTGGGGATAGTGCTCATACACTGACTCCTGTTTGTATAGATAATCCAGATTCTCTATACATGTCATTAGTGATGTATATACAAAAGTGGCTTTTCCTATACATATCATCGGGGACATGTATACGAAAATGGCAATTTCTATATATATCAAAAAATACTTCTTGCAATACAGCTAATTGATCTTGTGCTTGTTGGGCTGTGATATTGTAAGCCTTGAGTGAAATCATAGTACTACCTCTCTCCAAAGATATTCTCGTTGGCTGCAATAATCTCTGCCCAATCACTATTATATCTGAATCTAATAACATGCCAGCCAGCATCTTCAAGGTCATCTGTTATTTTTCTGTCTTTAGCTAGTTGATCTGGTGAATCATGCACGGGACCATCAATGAAGACTGCAACGTATTTGTCTTTATAGATATAATCCGGTTGGGTATGGCAGGATTCTATGAGTTCCTGCGCATGAGTAGGCAGGTTGTAACCATTGTTGTAAATATAGTCCAGCCATTTGACTTCCAGGCTAGAGCCGTTTAGGTTCTTTAATCTCTCATAGTGTTCCACCCGAGAGAACTCACTGGAAGAGCGAGACAAGTCTGAGCTAAGCAGACTGATCAGTATATCAACTATTGCCTTACGATCCAGCAATTGATGATCGGTCTGGTTCGAATAGCTCATCAGGCAATCGTAGCATGCAGCTTCACAGGGCTCCTTCGCTTGAGGGGCTTTAAGGAGGTCTTCAAACGAGATGGGATCATAGTGGCAGAGTTCTATCGCTTCTTTGATGACGCGTTTAAATCCAGCAACGTCTATAACCCGTTTCAGCACCCCAGCACCACCTTCAGTAGATTCATAGAAAAGGATAGACTTTCTATTGTCTCTTGATGGTAACGATTCAGCTGAAAGCTCGTTATCTTCCAATTCGAATACCCTCTGTATGGCATTCTTTAAGGCTGCCTGTAAAGAGGCGAGAATTGTGTCGCTCACACCGACCTGAGGCTCAAACAAGAGACAATTCTTGGTGTCACTAACAAAGGGACGGACCAGTATCTTCGATTTACCCATAGGTGAATCATCATCGCCATCTTCGTCCTGCCTCTTAGCCCAATAACCACGTTCCGTATCCAGCCAGAACCCTTCAGGTTCACCACTTATGCGCTTACGATATCCCATGTTAATGCGCCAGATCATAGCAGAATCACCATATGTCAAGGTTCCCAAGCACTCATCTCCACGCATGATTTTGGCACTTATGCAAGACAGACGTCCTGATCGTACAGCATAACGTATGGTAGTGCGGATATCGAAACCAAGTTTCAAGCGCTCTTCTTCATCGCAGTTAATCTGATCCCTGCGTTTGGCTACCACGTTTTGGAGCCTGAACAGGTTAGGAATCGGAGCATCTAATTGGCTGCCACAGTGTTCGCATACATTGCACTGAGAGATATAATCCTTGGTTCCATCAGTATGTAAATAACCGCATTGTGGGCAGAGCTTTGCTTCGCTGGTTGTAACATTGTTCTGGTCATCCTGAGCGGGCATGATGACCTGGTGAATGATGTATCGGGAACCTTCATGATAGACAAAAGACCGAGGTCCGAATTCGGTAATGGCTAAGAAGCGGGGTCTGGATAGATACTCATCTTTACCGCTTCGCAATCTTCTACCGGGAATAAAGGCAGACAGTGGCAAACGGGGGAAATTGTATCCGGGGAGAAAGCCTTCACTGGCAAAATAACGATAACTATAGAAATCTGATTGAATGGCACCACTTGAAGATGTAAGTAGTTCCAGTTGTGATTCAGCTTCTCTCCTGAGCCGTTTAGCCTGGTCTTTGTCCGATTGCTTCCGGGAAACATCGAGGATTATCTTATTCTGCACTTCCTGTTGACGTAGAGCGGCTTTATATAAGCCTCGCCAGCGTTCACAGGATTGCTGAAACTGCATGGGCAGCTGGTTCAGGATGTCATTCAGCCAGTCAGAAGTGTACCAGACAGATGTTTTAATATTATCTTCAATTGAGCTAATTATCCGTGCAGCTCTAGTTAAGGCTCTTTGCCGGATAGAGAAATCAAGCAGAACTTTCTGAATGTCAGGTAGGAGCTCAAGCGTAGGTGGTTGACCTGAGATATCAATTACTTCGGTTAGAGTATTACCTAGCTTCATCTTGGCTTCGGATAGCCAGATAGCATTGATATGCGAGTGTAGCATATCCTCATTAGCCAAATCAATCTGAGGTGTTGCAACCGACCCTGAAACCATGTTGACAGGACGTTTGAAGAAATACTGATCGTGTGGACTTCCGGTGGAGCAATATGTGAATACCAATGCCGGTTGACCGCTCCTGCCAGCACGTCCACTACGCTGTGCATAGTTCGCAGGAGTAGGTGGAACGTTGCGCATGTTAACCACATTTAATAGCGATATATCGATACCCAATTCCATGGTGGGTGAGCAGTATAATATGGGCAGTTTGGCTTCCCGGAAGTCATCTTCTCTGCGTTCCCGTTCGTCATAGGACACTTGGGCTGTATGTTCCTTGGAGTATAAACCCCGGGTTGATGCAGCAATGAACTGGTAGAATTCCTTGAAGTACTGGTTTACTGGTTGCCCTTCCAAAGAAAGTGAAGTTTGGCGAATGGGATCATATGCTCCCTTGGAACCATCCCCGGCTTTCCAGATCATCGAATCAGCAACTAATTGATATCCGGGCACGTCATCAACTTTGCTGTCTTTCACTTTCTCGATTATACCATAGGTAATCAGCCCGTCCAGAAGATTCACAATGATTTGTTGTGTATCATCCAGAGTAAGCTTCTGATCGTAGTTACTGATAGTGTTTTTTCGTCTGAGATACTGTCCAAAACCGCTTCTGGTGGAAAGATACGTGTCACCGCCATAATCTCCAGGCTTACGTGAACGTGGATAAAGCACGGAAGCATGAGTTAATTGCTTGGTCTGCTCATTCTCATCGAAGCCCCAGGGGGGTACAAGACGCTGTTGGCTGTGCTGTAGTATCCGTTCCTGTTCTTGCTGGTCGAGGTAGGATACTTTGATAGCAAGCTCTCTTCTCATCCAATCCAGCAAGGCTTTCAGGATATTTGTCCTGGTTTCCTTATCTGCATTGGCAATAGCAGGGTGACAGCTTGCCCATTGATCAGTATCGCCTGCTAATTCATCGATAGAAAGGTATTCAATTTCCAAGAGACCTGTTTGTTCAAGATTCGGGGCAGTAACCCTCCATCCTCTTTTCAAATCACGATACAGATGATATCCCAGGACGTTTCTCAGAGCTCGTTCAGTCTCTATCTTGGCTACACCCTTACTGGCATCTGGATTGGAAGCATACTCATCAAAAGGTAAGCCCAAACTTTCAAAGACCAATTGGGTTAGCTCGCTATGCCTGACACCTTCAGGGCTCTTGCCAGCCAAAGCATGATACACAGCTCCTCTAAGTAATCCAACCTGGACAAAGTCGTTGAAATGACCTGACTGCAGGGATGCATCCTGCCTGTTATCGGTAAAACTCAAAAGTTTACGAGCTTCAGGAGGTAATTCCATGTTACGGATGTGCCTTACGGCCGATAGGGATAAAATTGTAGTGGCAGTACTTCTACCTTCTGTGCCTAGAGCAGATAGCTTGGCAAAGTCACTTCTTTGATTAGCAGCGTATGAGACCAAACAATTGGGGCAAAAACGAAATGGAGCATTAAGGAAGAGCATCTGTCTGCCCGAGTTTCTAATCTGCCCATCGGGTGTAACCAGCACCGGTTTTGGCAGATACTCTCTCCGATTGTACATGATCTTTCCATCTTGGTCTTTCCATTCTTCTGGTACTTTATCAGCATTTTCGGCTGCATTGTCAGACCATTTATCAGCATCATTTACGTAGAGAAATCCTGCTTCCTGCTCCTCATCAAAGACTCGTTCGTTCAATTCCCGGGGGGCGAACCGCCAAACCTCCTTCTCCTCATCGAAGACCTTGGTGACGGTATAATATTCCTGTCCGCAGTGACGGCAAAATGCCATGGGAAGCAGTATCTTATCTTTGTTGCTATTAGGTACAAACAATTGCCTCTGGACTGTCAGGTGCCTGATGTCATTCTCATCGAGAGATGCATAAACAGTATCTCCACGGCTGATAAACTGGTGCAGCTTAAAGGCAAAGACGGGAAATCCGTTACTCGGATTAATGGTTTTAAACCCTAACATGAGAGCATGCTGGATCGCACTTTTACAGGTTGATAGATCAATTCCGGTGAGTTTACTAAGATTTTCAGCACCGCCATCTTTGCCGGAGATACACTTTGCCGATGATCGATACAATCTGCCTGTAACCGGGTCAGTCTCTACTCCGAATGTAGTCTCTATCCATGAGAAAAACGCATCTTGTTTGATATCATCTATGTTTGCATCATTGGCCTTGAGAGTACTATCTATTGAATCACTGAGCTTAGATATAACTGCAGGGCTATCAAAATCGAACTCTTGGGTCAAGCGTTGAAGCGACTCTCCGATCACGTTTTCCGGATCAACCTTGCTCCCGAATAGTAAAGAGGCGACTCTGGAGATTTCAAGATTCTGCTCCATGCGATCACCGGTGCTAGAAAGAGTTGCTGAGGTTCCCACGCAGATCACTTTCTCAGCCTTTGTGGCATCTATTGTCCTTCTGATCAGCATTGCCACATCAGCACCTTGACGACCACGGTAGGTATGCAGTTCGTCCATGACTAAGAACTTGAGGTTTTTGCAGGCATTAACCAGAGGGGTCTCGTTTGGTCTGGTCAGGATAAGCTCTAGCATAACGTAATTGGTCAATAGTATGTCTGGTGGGTTAGAACAAATTTCCTGCTTCGCCTGGTCCGATTCTTGGCCAGTGTATCGCTTGAAAGTAACGGGTTTTGTATCGGAGCTAAAACCCCAGTTAACGAATTTACTCAGTTCTTTTTCCTGACTATTTGCCAGAGCATTCATAGGATAGACAATAATGGCTTTGATGCCTTTCCCGCTGCCCGTCTTTAGAATGTGATTCACTATGGGAATGATGTATGCTAAGCTCTTTCCTGATCCGGTACCTGTGGTAAGTATGTAGTTGAGCCCTTGGGCAGCTCGCTTGATCGCCTCTGTCTGATGCCGATGTAACTGCATTTGTTTACCAAAGTCAGTTTCATCTCTCTTAATTCTGAATATTTGCTTGCATAGCGGATGCAGAATATTAGACTTGATCAATTCTTCAATGGATTCACCAGACTCGAAAAACGGACTCAACTGGATAAGTGGATCGGGCCAGAGTAAGCCATCTTTCAACTCATTGGCGACCATTTCTTTGATCGAATCGTCTTTGATTGTGATAAAGCCCTTAACGAAAGAGCAGTAATCAGCAATCAGCTTTTCTCTAAGCTCGAAAACATTCATCGGTAAACCCTCCCATTGGTCCTGCAACCGAATGATAATCGTAAGTAAGTTGTTGGCTTATGCAGAATAACAGTCATTGCGAATCGTGCTTTTGTAGTTTGCGGCTTGCTCCACCAGCCTTGACCCATGCATCAATCTCCGAGATCTTGAATTTGAACAAACGCCCCATCCGATGAACCGGCATTTCGTGCGTTTCTACCCACCGATAAACAGTGTCACTGCTTACGCCCATGTATGAGCAGATCTCTTTTACAGAGAGCCAGCGATCATTCATCTCATTCATGATCTCTCCTTACATCAATAATAGCAATAGCTTAGGTAATGCCAAAACCACAGTTTTTGGATAAAACTATCACTGGATTATATGTTTCGAAACCTTGCCAATTCGTCAACCGATATTTTCGGGTATTGTCCGCAGTGATGGGGTAATCATGGTATCAAACAATCGCAGTTATATGGAATGGAGATTTTTGCAATTGACACAAACTGCCTTAGCATGAAGTTGTTATATTATACAAAGAGACTCTGTTCTAAGAAAAGAGGTTTTAATGAGTGACACGAGCTTAATGATATCCATTGTTGCTGTGATCATAGCTTTCACAAGTCTGATATGGAACATTATCAAGCAGATAATGAACGATAGGCATGTTCTTAAAATCAATGCCTTTGGGGGATTTGTTGCTGGTGCAGGAGTATCTCAAAAAGTAGTGTATATTGATGTTATCAATGCATCGAAATTTCCTAAATACAATTATGAGCCAGTGTTTTGTGTTTCCCAAAATATGTTCTCTAAGCAAACACGCTATGCAATAAACTACAATTACAGAGAGAGTTCATCATCACCTGTGGAATTAACACCAGGTAAAAAAACATCCTATTATGTTGAGGTGTCCGAAGATTTACTAAAAATCGTGAGGGATGATTATGATCATAGTTATGTCCAATTCAAAGTAAAGGACTCTCTTGGTAGGACATATTGTTCCAAGAAGATGAAAACAAACAGGTTGATAAGAACCTGATGATGTACTCAGAGAAAGACTCGATTCGATACATTTGGACTAGGGGGACAAATGAGTTTTATTAGACCGAGAATCTCAGACCATTACAATGTCCCATTGCTTCAGAATGAGGTTGACTTTGCAATACCCTTTTTAAATGAGGATATCCCTTTATACATCGATCCATTTTTACTTTGGAAGAGCCCATCTCAACAAGATAATGCCTTGCATACACAAATAATTAGTACTTTCAATAGAATCGGAGAGTTGTTTGTGAAAGGTAAAGAAGATGAGGCTATATCGTTGTTAACGGATATGTCCGAATGTAACGAAGTTGGACTTGGGTTATCAAAGTCTAGAACAGGAAAACAAATATCGTCCTCGACGTCACGAAGTATTCTCTCACTCTACAATACGATTCCCCAAATCAGATCACATGGCTTTAATCACTTCGAGCAGATTCAAATATTGGTGGAGGGTATATCAAAAGACAGGATAAGTGATTTCACCTGCTCACTAGTTAAGTCATTTCTAATTGATTACACGATAGACCAATGCCACAAGAACGGGATACCTTTATCAAAACAGAGCATAACTCGCCTCGATTACACCACTTTGAAGATTATAGAAGAATCTGTCGATTTACCATTTAATCCAGTTGATAAGAAACCGCTCTTATTCGTCCCCAAAAGATGGCTCAGATATATACCGTGGATTAACTATGAGGACTACTTCGCTAATCATTTCGTTCGGGACATCGATGATGCACAATCAGCACAAGATCGTATCAATGTTCTTAACTACAATAGAGATAACTACGATGCTGTTGAGAGCTATATTGTTCAAAAGGAAAGAATTTCATCTGATTGTAAAAATGATCCTCTATTCAAACAAATACCCATTTTATCAGCTAAACGAGCGTTAACCAATATAAAGAAAACGCCTACGGGTAATAAAGACAACGCAGACAAGATATATGAAGATGCTATGGTCAATGTTCTTTCATCCTTTTTGTATCCCCACCTGGATTTTGCCCAAGATCAGAGCAGGATTGAGTCTGGTACCCAGATAAGAGACCTGATATTCTACAATAACAGATCCTTTGACTTTCTGAAAGATATTTACGATCAATATGAGGCAAGGCAGATAGTTGTAGAGCTAAAAAATGTAGAATCGGTACAAAGAGATCATGTAAATCAGCTCAACAGATACATGGCAGATCAATTTGGTAGATTTGGAATCATCTTTACACGGAATCCAGCACCAAAAAATATACTAAAGAACACAATCGACCTATGGTCAGGACAGCGTAGATGCATTATTATACTGGACGATTCAGATCTTGGACTAATGTGCCAAGTATTCGAGAACAAGCAGCGCTATCCAATAGAAGTTATCAAGAAAAAATACATTGAGTTTACCCGGCAATGCCCAGGATAAGGAGATCAATTATGAAAAGTGAGAAACACATAGAGGAGTTTGAGAAAACCCTGAGCCAAATTGAAGCACTACACGATGAGATAAGCATTATATCCAAGAAAGCCCCAAATGATCTACTCAACAAGTATAAGGTTGGCCTTGTAAACACAATCATATCAAGAGCAAACAAGCTTCTCAGATCTGATCTGCTGCCGTTCTCTGATTTCAAAGCATTCGATGTTGATGAATTACCGTCAAACAGTGATGTTGTAGTAATGCTCAAGCAATATATGGCTTGTCTTGAAAAGGAGAGAGAGAATAGCATCAAAGTGAACTTTGGAGACTGGTACTGGGTGATTAACGGTAAAGAGACCACATTGAAAACATACCCTCCCAAAAAGCTAGGTAAGGAAAAACTATGAAAACCAAACAAGTTGTTAAATCTATAACACATGCTGAGATAGCTGAGTATGAGCTGCTAGTCGCTCACCTTGATAGTCTTATCGATACCGTAGAAGAGTTATCTAAAAAGAAACAAGATGAAGTAATGAATGTATTCAAGGTTACCAGTATCAATAAAGTATTAAAAAGGATTATCGAGTTGCTTGGAGATGATCCTTCAACTTCATTTGTTGAAGCTCTTGATGAAACATCCCTCCCGACAAATAGCGATGCATTGCTTATTCTTAAGCAATTCAAAACAGCACTTAGTAAATTCCATGCTTTAAGATATTATCGAACAGAGTTGGGCTGGGACTGGAATGTGAAGGATTAGCTAGCCTAGTCCATTTTATCGATGCCTCATCCCCGAATACCTCTTCAGCACACCCAGAATCCCAGGCTGGATATGGTGTCCGAGTTGCTCTATACCCAGCCTGGTCTTAATGTAATAGCCATGTGGATTCATACCGATAATGCTGATCGAAGCCAGGGCTTCCAGATAGACAAACACGAACTGCCTGCTTCTGCCAAAGTCTTTGGTTAGTTCTCTGACTGAGCGATAGCTTTTGCTTTCTATCAAATCCAGCAGCTTCATGGCAGTCTGGATGTCGTATTTCCATTTACATCGGGGATCGGGAGCCATGCCTTGAGTATAGCGGTTGGCTCTTACATAGAGTGAATTGCTGGGAGAGATACATCGCACCTTATCCGCTTTCGCCAAATCGCCCAGCAGGTGCTCGACTTCCTGGATGTCGCTATCGAGCATGCCTGCAAGCATTTTTGAAGTGAATGGCTGATTATACTTAGAGATCAGGTTGGAGACAGCTTCGGAGTTAAGCATAATGTTTTCCTTTGCTCTGTGGTTTCTGCGTGACCTTGTTCGGCTTTGATGCTCGTTTCCAGCAGATGCAGCATCTTCATGGCTTTACGTAGATTGCCACCGCTGTTGAAGCAGATGGTATTGATCTGCTCCGGACTCGCTTCCACATCTAGCACTTCCCTGGCGATGGCGGTGATGTCTTTCAGACTGGCTGCTTCGAACTCGTAAAATGAGTTGCAGCGGTCGAAGTAGTATTCATTGATCTGAGCCAAGCGATCCCGGGCATTTTGCATCCCCACCAGTATCACGATTGCCGCAGTATTATCAACGATATCCCTGATCGTTCCGAGCAGTTGCGGTTGTTTGAAGGCATAATCGATCTCATCCACGATTATCACGATGTCCTCATGTCTCTCGATCTCATCCATGCATCGGCGGAAGATGGCATTGGTTGTACCATACAAGGGTGGATACTCCAGATTGAGGTAGTTGTAGATACCAGTGATCAGTTGGAGGGTGAACGCCTTTGGTGTGGAGGTTGCCTCCAGTCTCAGATAAATGTAGTTGCGCTGTAAAGCGATCCTGGTGGCATAAGTGGTCTTACCTAAGCCAGGCTTTCCATAGAGCAACCCCAGGCCCACCATCTCATCTTTGGGACGGGTAACCAGCAAGTTGATCGCTTCGTCCGCTTCCACCACGTTGCGGGTTCTAACCAGTTTTCCTTGTTTCATATCTATATCTCCTTATTTAATGCCTATAAATCTGAGCATCTCTTCGTATGTCTTTTTGCGTGGTTTGATCTCATCATCGTCATCTTCCTGCAGGGGAGGTGTGACTGGTTTGTAATCGGGTTTGAACTCACTATGCGGAGCTGGATTCTCTTGATTGATGCTACTTGCCGATAAGGGTGGCAGGCTCTTGATGACCTGCTTTTCGAGGGCTTGCATGAATTCCTCTGCTTCGTGTTTGGGAGCCTCAATCATGGGTGGCTGGATAAAGATCGTATTCTGCTCCGGTATGCTGGTCAGAGGCTTCAAGAACTGATCTACCACTGCCTGGGTCTGCTTGACCGTGAATTTCGCTCTCTGCTCAGTAGTACGACGCAGCTTGAGAATCTGCTTATGTTCTTTGTTCAGATTGCTATGCGGGATTGGGTTTGTCTTATCGAGATGGATAAAGGGATGCTGTACCCGTCTTAGTTCAGCCTGGCATATAAAGCGGTCTTGCAAGTCATAGACCAGTATCCATCTGGCATCGGCATAATCGTAACGGATTACCACATCCTTACCGACATAATCTACCAAGGCGATATCCCAGTATTGCAGTTTATTGAAGCGGATACCCTCGCTACGGATCTTCTTTTTCTCCATCGCCAGCATCATAAAGTTCAGTTCGGATGGTATCACTTTTCTATCTTCCGGTAGAGGTGCCTGGCTGAATACTTCCCAGGGACTCTTGCCATCCAAGCCACTGTGTGGAGCCTCGCCATACATGTAGCGGATGTAAAAGGCTAACATCTGCATCGCTTCATTCAGGGTGGGAGGTTTGCTTTCAAACAAGGATCGAGCCCACTTCTCATTACGCATCAGCGTGGCTGGCTTATCTGTCACACATGAACCTCTGAATGATGAGAGAAAACGTTCAAACTGATCCTGGAAGGTCTTAAAGAATCTCTCGATCACCTTGGCTTTGGCATTATAACTCTCGGCAAAGGCAGCTTCGATCTTGAGCCGGGGGAAGATGCCGCCCAGTTCGGTTTCCAGATTATGGTTATCCCACTTCTCATGAAAGAGTTTGCTCTTGAAGGCTTTGCCATTATCCAGATAGACAAACTTGGGCAAGGCTCCCCAGTTCAGAAAGCCATTACGGAAGGCTGCCTGTATATGCTGACTATCTTCAGTTAGTGCCAGACTCGCTCCCACCGGATACCTGCTTGCCCAGTCAAAGACCATGATCATGGTCATGCGCTGTGCTTTTCCGGTTTGAGGATTGATGATATCGAAAGCCAGAGTGTGTCCATCAGCCACCCAGACATCACCAACCTTGAGCAGTGAGCTGTCACGCATGATGGTCTTGACGATATGCTCTGCCACGAACTTGCTTCCCTGTCGGGCTTGACCACTGATGGCAGGATTGTCTCTCAGCCATTCTTCACAGAAGCGTCTCAGAGTTCTTTCATCAGAGGGAGATTCACACAAACCCAGTCTGGCATATCCTTTCAGGATCGTGATAGCTGAACCGATCTTGATCTTATTGGGGTTGAGCAGCAGGTTGATCAGATAATTCTGTTCAAAGTAACTAACCTTTCGGGTCTTGCCATTGGGATCGGTTTTTCTGACCAACGCATACATATCCTGATCGTTATTCTGATAATTCTGTACCCATCTTCTTAAGGAGCGTTCATCCCGCTTGCCTCGCAGTGCATAAAGCTCCGGAAGAAGTATCTTCCGGTTATACTCCAGAGTGATGCGTTGCCACTCCTCAATCTTGGATTCACAATCATCCAAGCGAGATAGCGCTATCTGGCAGAAGCTGGCCATCAGCATTGCTTCCTGAGTCTTCTTGTATGGAATATGCTGTTTCGGTCTCAGATCGAGATCACGCTCTAGAAGTGGAAGACTGGGCTTGCTGACTGTCACTTCGACAGCCGATTCACCTACGATCATTTCATCAGCTTGCTCTAAAGCATTAGCTCCTGAACTTCCCACGTTATCTGAATCATTCCCCTTATCTGACTGGTTCATGAGTTCCGCATAGAACTTACGATACTCATCCAGATCCAATTGATAGTCAACCATGCCTGTCCTCCGTATTCTGATAGCCATAAACCAGCATGCTCTTAATCATGCACTCGCCAATCGGGATAACTGTCTCCAGATAGAGCTCCGGTACCTGCATCTTCTTATATGTATAAGAGAACTCAAGCTCCAGAGTTTCAGGATCTGGCAATACGAAGGTCTTCAGAACCTTGGCAGTGCCGATCTTCACCTGACGCTTCACGGTATGCATGTTATGCTTATCAATATAGCGCCAGACGGTTCGATTGGAACAGCCTTTCAGTTCTGCCATCCGTTCAATGGTCAGCCAGACAGCATCGATCTTCTTATTCATTAGTAATCCATAATACTCATCAGTCATCTTGAGGATAAGCACTGTGACACAGCTATCTGTCACAGTGCTCTCCACAATCCGGGTTAAAGTCTTATTCTTGGGTCTTGTCACAGTGCCTGAAGCAGTGTGACAGGTTCCTAAGTACCTTGCCAAAAGCATTAGCGGTGGTTTTTCGCTCGGATCGAACCCCAACTCGGAAAATGTGTCACAGTGCTTGCCGATTTCGGTGTCACAGTGCTGTGTCCGTTTGGGCATCTTTGCCTTAGTTTTCATGGTATCTCCTTAACTGTTTATATGGGAGCTACTTAAAACCACTGCGACATCTTGGGAAGTCCTTTCTGCGCTAACGCCGGCGAGTTTTGAAGATACTCAAACAGTGCCGGAATTAATCCGCCGCTAAATCACACTCTATAGAAATGTCTTGACCTGACTAATCAGGCTAATATCTTTGTTCACAGGTGCAGACTATCACCCAAACGGGTATCGGTCAAGCCTTAAAATGACCACTGGGAGTGAATATGGCAGCCACGACAGTCGGTGATCGACTCAAAATGCTGGTCAGATCGCTAAGTATGACTCACGGAGATTTTGCGAAAAAAAATGGAATTTCACTGAATTCTATGAGCCGATACATCAACAATAAGAGGTCTCCAGACCCCGAATTTCTCATCAAATTGGCAGAGCAAAAAGTGAACTTGAATTGGCTGCTGAGTGGTGAGGGTAGCATGTATGTGAGTGCCCCCTGGGACCCCCAACCAGAGTCAAAGACCAAATCCAAGGTGGAGGTGGTCTCAACTAAGGGCAAGCTATTAGATTGCACAGATGGTACTTACAGCCGTACAATTTTACTTCCGATACTCGCTGAAATTTCTGCCGGAATGCCAGCCGAAGTCACCGAAAATTTTGAACATGACAATTTCGTGGAATTACCGCGGATATACCTCAAGGACAAGATCGATAACTATATGGTATTCAGAGTAAATGGACAAAGCATGGAGCCTCAGATCATGAATAACGATATCGTAGTGATCCAAAGAAAAGATGATTGGAGCAATACCGATGGCTCTGTCTGTGCGGTTAGATTGAATGATGGCATCACCCTGAAACGTATCCAGTTCGATCACCAGCGCCAGCAGGTGCTGCTCCATCCCTTCAATGCTGATTACAGGGTCCAGGTAGTAGATTCGATGCAGGGAGATGATATCTCGCTTATTGGGACAATGGTCATGCAGATGAGGATGGGGCAGCAAAACTGTTTGTAGTAAACTAATGATAGAGTTAGGTTTCATTGTTGACAAAAACAATGCCTCATTACTTGTAGAATTCTAAGGAAAATAGGAAGGTTTATCATGAACGATCTTGATCAACAGACTCTAATTGACGTTTTCGGACAGGATTCTTTCAAGCTATTCGATGATATCGATTACCAGTTGGATGTAAAAAGGGAAAAGATTGAAGAGCTTAAGTCTCTTAGGGAGCAAGCATCTCAAGTATTTCAAATGAACTTAACTATGACAGATATTCTTGTATGTGCGAGCGCCGGAATTATCACTGGGTTAGGAAATGCTCTGTTTAAAACGACAATAATCCCTCATGATCAGTTAAAGAAGAACCCTATTTCACAAATACTGAATGTTGAACCGCACGCAACAAGAACTGCGATGGACTACAAGATTCCAAACGTTGATGGCTTCAATGAAAATCTTCATAGACAATTGGGTCCCTCTCACGACTTGTTTAGAATGAAAGAAACACTTGATCTGCTAAATGGCGAGAATTCTGATTTCCCATTATGGGGGACGACTATTACAAAAATCTTGGGAAGTGGCAATCCCCATGCAGGCATATTACGTTCTCCCGGCATGAGTTTGAATGAGTTTATTGCATTAGGAGGTTTTAACATCCCTAATGACCCGCATGCTGAATTGTGGCATCATATGTTGGCTGATTTCTTCACTAAGACCAGTCTTCCAATTCCTGGTTCAACGTACATAGCAGATCATTCAAGAGAACTGGCAAAACTCATGTTTGGTATGTATGATTCAGGTTTTAATTTGAAAAGCGTACTTAGTAATTCGCTAGGGTTTGTTATTCTTCAGATGTTGTTACATAGCTATGCGTTTATTTTTAAAACACTCGTACCATCCGGATTTGATTATAAGAATGTAACAATAGATTCCATACAGAGACTATTGAGTAGTAGTACCGATTTCCGAGGGACAAACGAATTTCATGGAATGATAATGCTTGGGCATGGGTCATCTTTCTTGTTGGACACTATTATTACTACAAGTAGTCAGAACTATGTGGGGTTGTTCCAGTTGAACTTTGCTTCCTTGCTATGGTTTTCCAAGCATCTCTTAAAGTACGTTATTAAGTGTAAAGCCGAGTATAAGTTGATTATGTCCAAGGTGGCTTCCACTGGTTACGAAATAGAATTGCTTGATAAGGAGCTTAGTGGAACATTTGAAGAAAGATTCGAAGAACTCTCTCAGGATATTAGGTTATCAGAATTTATTGATCCCAATTCAATACAGAAATCCCACAAAAATGTTGCGGATGTAATCAAGAGAAGAGAGAACATTTCGCATGATATCAACAAAGCATTGAAGGAGCTTAAGAATGGCAAATGATCTTTTTAACAAAGACCTCCTTAGGGATGTAATGTCTATAGCGTCAAAAGTAAAGGATTTGGCAACACAGGAGAACGCGCAGAAAGTGTTAGATCGATATATCCCTGCTACGAAAGTAACACTAATGGCAGCAAGTTGTTTTCGGGAGCTCTCATAAGTAACCCGAGAGATGAATAGTATTCAACAGCAAGATGGATGGGATTCATATTGGAACAAGGCTGAAAACATAAGAACTCTAGCCAACGCAGTTAAGAAATCAAACCTAGTAACTCAAAAAATTCTAAACTTGACTCTCTTGCTCATGAGTGGTATAATCAATCTAAAACAGGACTACAATGTTATTATAGCATATTTTGACAAAGCAAACGAACAATATGCGCAGCAACTTGAAGTAATAGAAATTATTGGTAACATGAAGAATGTCCTCACTGAACTGATGGAAAAGCAGCTTGAGATAGATGAGTTAAAAGAAGGTCAAAAGGCTCAGAGTATCATGATAGACAAACTGGCAAGCATGTTGCATAGTAAATCGTAGACAGGATATTTAGACCATTCCAATGAGTAGATAGACTGCTTTCAGAACCACACACAAATCTCTTATTCAAGACGTTCCACTCACACTGCGAGTCCCTCCAACTGGTCTATTACGTTGAGATTCAGCGAGTTCCGAAACCAGTCTGAAAAGAGTCCATATTTGACACAAAGCTGTCACAAACCAGTCCAAAGAAGTCCAAAACCACTGTGACATCTTTCCGAATGCAGTCCTAAGTATCTCTGCACCAGATAAAGGCTTATGCCTCTTTGTCACAGTGAAGGCTATATGACATTTGGGGTGTCACTTTATACAGGGCATTCCATATTTTTTTACCTCTACAATCTATAGGGAGACAGATTTTGGATTTTCGGACAGATCCTGGCGATTTTTTAAAAAAACCCGAAAAATAAGTACCTCAGCGAACTGTTGTAACAGATCTGGATGCTCTGCTCCGGATAGGTTCCATTACTCAGCTATCTATAATACCAATGTCTGTCACGTTGCTGGGCCCGCTAAGGGGTTGGATTTGAGCTTGTACTTACACAGTTCCCTTTAGAAAGGCTTGCCGCACAGGCTCATCGAATTTTTCGATGGCATAGCGCAGCATCGTGCGGGGCATTGATTTATAACGCGGTAACAGAAAGTCGTACTCTATCTGGTGATCTTTGTTTCCTATCTCTCGCAGCATCCATCCCACAGCTTTGTGGATCAGGTCGTGTTTGTGATTTAGCAAGATATCCGCGATCTCCAGGCTGGGTTGATAGATTCCTTTGCGGATAAAGGCAAAGGTGGAGATCACAGAGATCCGCTGAGTCCAGAGATGGTCTTTTTGCGCCAGATCCTTCAGGACTCTCCAATCCCTCTCCAGTAGCCAATCCCCCAATATCAGATGCGCACAAGTATCTACCAGATCCCAGTTGTTTATATAGATCATACTATCCATAAATACTTCCACGACCTGGGCTCTGATTTCTACGCTATTGGCATTCTGATATTTCAAGACCAGCATCATCACTGTGCAAAGCCGAACCTCGTGCACCTCGTGTTTCAAGAGCTGATGCAGGTCAGCAAGGCTTAGCTTGCGATAAAACTCACGGGAAAGACTGCGTTGCACCGGCACCGTGAGACCCCAAAACTTGTCTCCCTCGCCATATTCGCCCGGCCCAGTGCGAAAGTAACGCAAACTGTGAATGGCTCTTTCGCTGTCCTCATAGGACTGCAGAGCTTTAATAAATGCGGCTTGATCTTTATTCATCGATTCTCCTAAGACAGATCTGGTATTGGTTCGACCGCCTACAGAGAAAGGCTTTGGAGGTCAAGCAGTTTTCCATCATTATCCACAATAAGACACCTTCTCACTTTGAGTGCCCAATGCTGCCCCCAATCAGGGGTAAGAAATCGCTTTCACATAATAGAAAGCCCTTTCCTGAGGACTAGTCTCAAAATACATCGTATTGCCAGTGGTAGCGACCAGATCGTAGCTGCCATTAGGCTCGCTGGCTCGGTAAACCTGATACTCCTCAGCATATTCAATCGGTTGCCAGCTGATAAAAATCCCATTCGGACTGGCGCCGATCATCAGCTCCGGGGTATCCAGAGAGATCACCTGATTCACCGTTACTAGCACGAGAGCGCTGGCTTGCAAGTATCCGTCCGAGATACTAAAGCAGATCTCTTCGCTGCCAAACCAATCATAGGCAGGACTGAAGCTGATGACATTGCCCTCCTGACTAATCCCGATATTGCTATTTCCGGAAAAGCTCAGTACCGGGATGTCTCCATCGGGATCGCTGATGAAAGGTGTAAAATCCACAACCAGGCTGCCATTTTGATCCAGGCTGAAATCCCCCGGAAGATTTAGCAGCGGTGCATTGTTGATCACATTAACCTGGAAGCTGCCTTGAACCAGATTGTATCCGTCATTCAATCTGATGGTGATGGTCTCGCTGCCGGCAAAGCCATAGGGAGCGCTGAAAACGGCTCTTGGTCCCAATTGCCTTATGCTGATGCCGCTGTTGCCGATGAAGCTGAGACTTAGGCTGGAGATACTGTTATCGGGATCGATGATATAGGGGCTAAAGTTCACCAACAGAGAGTCATTGCGGGCAAAACTGAAGCTCTCCGGAAGATCGAGCACGGGCGGGACATTCACGCTGACTAACACATCATCGGTCACCACAAACTCACCATCTGAGACAGAAACCCGTATCTGGGTCTCACCATACCAGTTTGGAGCGGGAATAAGACTGTATGATACGTAGCTGACGGGACCGGTAGCCTCTACATTAACTGCCAGAGGGTCACCATCAGGATCAGAGGCAAAGTTTCTGAAATCTACGCCCAATGAACCATTATAGGGCACAGAAATCATATAGGGTAGATTCAACACGGGTGGATGATTGGGATTGTAAACGTTCCTGGTCACATAAATGCGGGTAAAGGGAAGATCGGGATCGTTGCTATAGATATCGATTCCACCGTGGCTTGTGCCCTCTGTCCCGGAGGAGTATATATAAATACGCAGAACCGTATGATCTCCGGGAGAAACGCTCCCGCTGGCGCTGGTGGAACCATTGATGTTGAAGAATGTGGAGCCGGGTGCTCTGCTGGCAGTATAGGTGAGCTCTTCGTCACCCATATTGAACAATTCTATATCTTCTATGCCTGTTTCACCATAGTATAAATCAACTTCGACCGGAGCTCCGTATATCACCAGATTGGCTTGGGCAGATAAAATGCCATAGCAGCAAACAATGAGTATAGAAAGTAAAATGCACTTTGTTTGTTTCATCAGTCACGCTCCAAAGAATTCAATTTTCCACATTATTGTCAATAGAGATCAAGGCTCTGTGCTGTCAATACATTTGTATAGCTTAGGACAATTGCAGACCTACCTGAAGTATCTCAGGGTAAACAGACCCGGGATCGGAGCTAGGCCTTGCTTCTGCCGATACCTCCCTCAAAATAGCTGTAGATCACCGGAATAAGCAGTAGGGTAACCAGAGTGGAGACCATTAGTCCCCCGATCACGACCCGTGCGAGTGGAGCCTGGGTTTCTCCACCTTCGGAAAGACCCAAAGCCAGAGGCAGCAAGCCCAGAATGGTGGAAATAGCCGTCATCAAAATAGGGCGCAACCTTCTGAGCCCGGCTGTCTTAAGCGCCATAAAGAGTTCTATGCCTTCATTGCGCCTCAGTTTATTGGTGGTATCCACAAAGAGGATGGAATTGTTGACCACGATACCTGCCAGCATTATGATACCCAGATAGCTCTGGATATTGAATGTAGTGCCTGTGAGGAAGAGCGCCAAGCTTACTCCAATAAAGGCGAAAGGTACAGACATCATTACGACCAGAGGATCACGGATAGATTCAAACTGGCTTGCCATCACCATATAGATCAGCACAATTGCCAGGATAAGACCAATCATCAGTTCCCGGAAGGATTCCTGCTGTTGTTTGTAATCGCCCGAAATCTCCACGCTATAGCCCATCGGTAGGCTGATCTTATCCAGCTCTGCCTGAATATCTTTGACCACTGCGCTCAGACTTCTGCCGGAGTGATTGGCAGATATATCGATCATTCGCTCCTGATTCAAGCGCTCTATCACGGTGGAGCTTTGTCCGCTTTCCACCCGCACCAGGTTGCGCAGTTGCACCGGTACTCCGCTACTATTGATCAGGCTAAGATCCAATAGTTCCGAGATCGGCAGGCTGTCTGCATCTTTGATTTGGACGATGATCGGGTATTCGCGACCCTCATCCACAAATTCCCCCGCGCTCGATCCGGACAGGGCAGTTTCCAGGGCGGAAGCGATCTGCTGCACGTTCAAACCCAGCTCTGCGGCTTTGATTCTATCGATGATGATCAGGTCTTCCGGGGCTCCGGCGGTGCGGCTGAGATTGGCATCGGTGATGCCCTCGATATCTTTAATAGAAGCCATTACAAGATTTGCCAGGCGGGAAGATTCTTCCAGGTCATGACCTCTGATCTGGATTTCCAGGCGGTCTCCACCTCCGGCAAATCTGGACATCTGATTGCTGGTGGCGGTGCGTACTCTGATCCTGGCTCCGGGGATTGCGGTGAGACGCTTGCGAATCTCAGAAGAAATCTCTTCGTCGCTACGGCTGCGCTCGGATCTACCGCTCAGGCGGATGCGGATGCTGCCTGTATTGGAGCCGGATGCCCAGCCACCGCTTCCGGCTTGCACGATCATATTTTGGATTTCCGGGATGCCTTTGAGCTTTTGCTCCAAAATCTTCATCTTGGCGTCCACCACTTCCAGACGCGTTCCTGCTTCCATATCCAGATTTACCCGGATCTCGCCCTCATCTGCCATGGGCATCAATTCAGAGCCCACGAAAGTAGCTAATATTGCTGTGCCCACTAAGATAGCGGTGCCGATAAGCAAGGTCTTGGGGCGGTGACTTAGCACATAATTCAGCATCGAGGCATAGAGCCTCTCCATGCCGGTGAGCAGACGTCCGGTGGCGCGGAATATTTTGCATCGCAAGCTGCTTTTATTGCCCCGTGGCTCTTCTGAGACGTGGATCATCTTGCTGGAAAGCATTGGTACCATCGTGAGTGCCGTGACCAGGGAACAGATCAGCGAAAAGACCACCACATAAGCCAACTGCTTGTACATCAGGCCTGTCATACCCTGCATAAAGAGCATCGGCATAAAGACCACCAGGGATGTAAGCGTGCTGGCTATGATCGGAGAGGTCACTTCATCTGCTCCGATAATGGCAGAGTCATTAGGCGTCTTACCCAATTCACGATGCCGAAAGATATTTTCCAACACCACGATAGAATTATCCAAAAGCTGGCCCACTCCAAGCGCTAAAGCTCCAATAGTCATCAGATTGAGAGTGAATCCAGAGAAATAGAGCAAGCCAAATGTCGCCATTATGGAAATGGGTATGGCAGTGGAGATTACCAGCGTACTTCTGATATTACGCAGGAAAAAGAGCAGGATAAGCACCGCCAGCAGACCTCCGATGATCACGGAACTGCCAACGTTGTTGATGGCGCGGCTGATGTAAATGGATTGATCGACCAGCGGGATAATCTTGAGCTGAGTCATACTGCGGTTGATGGCATCGACCTCTTTCAATACGCCCTTGGCGACCTTCACGGTATTGGTGCCGGATTGCTTGTTCACCGAGATTTGAATGCCCGGGCTGCCATTGATCCGTACAATGCTGTTGAGCTTGGAAGAGCCGTCTTCGATGCTGGCTATATCTTTCAGAGCGATAGAAGTACCGCCCCTTTGAGCGATCACTGTCTCACCGATCTGATCTATGCTTTCAAAGATTCCGGGCACCCTGAGGGTGATCTGGTAATTGCCCCTATACAGGTTTCCGGTGGGCTGATTGACGTTGAAAGACCGTACGCGGCTGATCACCTGATCCAGCGATAGCCCCAGGGATTTGAGCCTGATGGGATCTACATTGATCTGCACTTCACGGGTCAATCCGCCCCAGATATTGACGCTGGCAACTCCATCGACTCTTTCGAGCCTGGAGCTTAGTTCATTGTCGATCAGGGTTCTGAGTGTAACGGGATCGAGCTCGCTGACCACACCCATCATCACCACCGGCATTGCGGCAAGATCAAACTTGCGCAGGGAGGGTCGGCTCGCTTCATCGGGAAGACGTGACAAAATGCGATCCAGACGATCGCGGATGTCATTGGAGGCAGCATCCAGATCTGTGCCCCAACTGAAGTAAACCTGCACGCTGCTGGAGCCTTCTGAGGAGCGGGAGCTGATTTCCTGCACTCCGGAGACGGCGCTCACTGCTTGTTCGATCGGCCGGGTAATCAGCTCTTCCATCACCAGGGGACTGGCTTTGGAATAGTTTGTGGAAATACTGATCGTAGGAGAGGTCACATCCGGCATCGCATCGATTGGTAGCCTGATCACTGCCATTGCTCCCAGGATAATCACGATCAAAGCCACCATTATCGTGGTCACAGGGGATTTGACGGAGTTCTCTGCTATCTTCATTGCGGCGAGCCTTTCCTGGTGCCCTTATTCTCTACTCTACCGGGCAGGATAATGGCAGAGCCCTCATCCAATTGGTCCTGTCCCAGGATCACCACTTCGCCGGAGAGGGATGGGCTGAGAATCTCTATTAGATTGTCGGAACTGATGCCTGTTTCCACGGGCAGGAAGTTTACGATCAGAGAATCCCGATTTACCACAAAGACTCCTTCGACCCCTTTGTGTTTATAGAGGGCAGCCTCGGGAACTACCGTGACTTGCTGCTTGCTCTGATGCACCAGGCGCACCCTGATAAACATCCCGGGTTTGAGCTTTTCAGAGGGATTGGGCAGTTCGATTTCCACCCGTGCCTGGCGTGATTGTTCCTGCAAAATTGGGGCAATCCTGGCGACTCTGCCAGCAAAGGCTTCCTGAGGCCAGGCATCTGAACTGATCTTAGCAGCTTGCCCAATTCTGATTTTGCGATAATCGGCTTCGATTACCTCGATATCTGCCACCAATCTGGAGATATCCAAAATTGAGACCAGGGGAGAGCCGGCACTGAGTAGCTGTCCTTCGACCGCAAAGCGTTCGCCCACCACTCTGCTGAAGCCGGGGCCGTCCCAAGTGGCAATCACCCGAGTCTGTTCGAGCTGGAATCTTGCGGCTCTTTCGGCTGCCTGAGCCACCTGTAGCTTCGATTGCTCCGAGATAAAGCGGGCATAGATAGCGTCGTATTCACCTTGGGAGATATACTCGCGTTCCAGGAGCTGACGGGTGTTTTCCACTTCTCTTTGGGCTTCGCCAAAGGCACTGGTGGCCTGGTTCAGATTGGCAAGAGCCTTTTCGTGTTCGTGCCTGATCAAGACGTCTTCCAGCTCCGCGATCAACTGGCCTTTGCGGATTCTATCTCCGATATTCACATGCAGTCTGGTGAGCTGTCCGGACACCTTGGGGGCCAAAACAAAGCTGCTATAAGCTCTTAGATTGCCGCTGTAGTTTGAGACCTCATCCAGATCCCGGATCTCCACCGGAGCAAGCTCCACTGCCACAGCTTGAGGGCCTCTTCCGCCCCTCGTTTCATCGCCTTTCTTTCCGGTAATAAAGCGCCATACAATGAGTGCCAGCACTATTGCCAACACCAGCCAAAGCCAGTTCTTTTTCTTCATAATTCTATAGTCCGTTTCTTTTATTATTAGAGCTAGTTTGATAGATTCGAAGAAAATCTCAGAGCTTTACAGACGTCAAGGAAAAGTTTGGCGATAGCCCTTAGGGGAAGAGCCATCCAATAGTAAAGAACTCGCCACCGGCGAAACTGAGCTCTACACATCAAGAACCCTTATTGCCCGGTAGCAAGGGATCAAGAGCTTGGCTGCCAATGTCTCAAACGCAGATCCGGAGAGCATAGCTGACCACTGGTATAGCTTATCTCGTAAAAGCCATCAACAGATCGGCCACAGTCTCGAAAAGTGCATAATATGCCCTTTCAAAACCAATTGACAGCGAGAACAACAAAACCAATCCAAACATAATCACATAACGCATAGATATTCCTGATATTGTGAACTATCTTAAGTTCTATAGGAATTCATAATGAAAAGGGTAGTTGTCTGATGTAAAGTTATCCAAAAATTGTAGTTGTTGGCCCCCAGAGAGCAGGTCAAATTTCTCTAGGACTTTGTTCAAATGATGGTTTCGGCACTGGAACTGACAATCAGCGTGATTTACATCTCTGATCAGATTAGCACGTTTATCGCTCTGTAGGATTTCGACGAGTGTTGAGTGAGAAAGATCTCCTATCTCATAGGCTATGTCCCCTATATGTGAACAGCAGAAGTAAACCTTGTTATCATGACCAATGCTAGCGGTAAAATTCGCCCCTTGGCAACCAATATAAGACTTCCTGGTCTGATTATTGATGTAATCCTCAAATTTATTCACATTAGGAATGATCTGAGTATGAGAATTGGAGTAGTTCTGAATTAGATTGATCAAGAATCCAGTTTCTAAAGAATATGTGATATTACTCAATGTATGGCGTTCATATGCTACATTGTCCACGGGTCTTATCTGGACAAAATCAACCTCAAGGTCAACGAAGAATCTCACAGATTCCTCAATGTCAGCTCTCGATTGATCTACCCACACAATTTGAACTCCCACAATAGATTTGGTTTTCTCTCGCTTACTTAGTGACATGTAGCTTGATATTGTGTTCATCAATTTGAGATATGTACTTTCTGTTGTACCTCTTAGTCTGCAATATGTCTCTTTCACAGCAGAATCTATGCTGAACCGTACAAAACTAACATATTGCTCCATCTCAAGAAGATCATTACAGCAAATGTTTGAACCGTTAGTGATCAGCCCGACCGAAAGGTCTTTATCCTTTGCGTATTTAACTGCTCTAAGTAGATTCCTATTTAGGGATGGCTCTCCTCCACCAGTAATTGTAATCGACTTTCCAATACGAGCAATCTCATCGATTACTTTTTTTATCTCGCTCCATTTGAGCATTGAGTCTGATCTATAGTTCTTGCAAGCACAATAAAGGCAATTTTGATCGCAAACCCCACTTAGGGATAACTCATAAACAATGGGGAATACGGTTTGTTTGTTTAAGTATAATTCCATTTGCTTTCGGTGATAGAACAGCTTCGATTGCTCAAACGGATAATAGCTTTGCCTAGGTAGATCTAGCATTCTAATCTTTTGTCCTTCTTGACAAGACGAATCACCCAATTGCCAATGCTAAGCAACTGATTTGAGAAAAAAATGACCATCAATGCTATAGAAAACAAGCATACAAGGGCTAAACTTGTAGATTGTGTCAATCGCATAGTTACAAACCCTAGGCTGTGTTTGATCAAAATAACCAAGAATCCTATCATTGACAGAGTCAAAAAAACAAGAACAATCGACAAAAGCCACTCAATCTCCCCAGACATTCCCGCTTTTTTGTACTTCTCAGTTTTATCATATATGAAGAGCTCTTTGTCAAACCTGTTTATTGCGCTGCTCTCATATACCAGAAACCTGATAATATTCAGTTTCTCGATGTATGTAGAATGTACTTTCGCAGCCTTTTTGACATAACACCATAAAAACTTTGTTAGGAGTGATAAAAAGACAATCAAAATAGCGAATACCGTATAGCGATGATCGTTGCTAAAAGTGAGACCTAAATACATGAAATAGCTATGCATAAGCTTTCTATCGTACTTATTAGGTTCAAATTGCAGATACCAAGATTTCTTGTTTGCTGAGAGCTTATAGTACTTCTCCGGGAGCCACTTCTCGGACACAGAATCTTGTACAGCAAGATTGCAGTCTACTTGGGAATGATCATCTCTTGTTCTGAATAGTTTGAGATCATCAGTAGGCTTCTCACTGAGAACTCTCTGCATCTGCTTCATAGTAATTCTATACGGTAGAGACACATCTTCATATCCCGTTGTAAGAATGTTACTGTTAGGGCTGTCTGCCGAGTTTACCAGATAAAGAGCACCCCCGCTTATCAATGCTGTAAGGAATGCAATGTACAACTGAATAAAAAACTGAACTTTGTGGTCTGTAGCTTCTAACTTGCTTGAGGTGTCTTTAAAATCCTCAATGAGCAGCTCTTGTTCATTGCATTTTGATATTGACTGGTGAGTTTCATTCTCATTCATATACGATCTCCTCAATAATTCTTTGAGCAAATATCACTATCAAGATACTACTCACTCATCTTCAATCTCCTAACAAGCTCTATTCGGTGCTCTCCATCTGCTGCACAATCTCCATTGTCTTCACGCTCACCGTGCAAACACGCATCAGCAAGTCTATCACCTTTTCTTTGTAATCGGCAAAGCGGTAGGTATTGAAAAGCTTGGCGATGGTGGGGTCTTTGGGTTTCTTTTCTTTGTATTGGTCAAGCACCCATTCCAGTGCGCTGCGGTTACCAAGCTTATAATCCCAGGCAAGCTGCGGTATTCCGGTAAGGCTGGTAACCTCATCCAGAATGATGCTGCCATGCTCCTTATCCGCTTTCAGCTTTGCTTTGGGTGTGCCGATTGTGTCCAGTTCGGTATCTATGCGTGTTAAGGGATATGGCTCCACAGCTTCAAAGCCGATATGCAGTTCCATAAGTTCTTTACCCCATTCTGCCCAGGTACGGAAGCCATCATAATAGGGTATGCGGGGAAAGCTGCGTTTAAGATTAAGCTCATACTTGGCGCGGTAAGCAGGATGGTGCAGCACGGCATACACATAGTGAAAGATATCCGTTTTGCTGATGGCAGCATCGGCATAATGCGCACGGAACTCTGCCAATGCCCAATCGGTGATGTTATCATGGCGGTTGCCGTCTTGGTCGTAACGGTAAAGAGGAAGGCATTGAGCAGGATCAAGCGAGAATACTGCATAATTCGGCAAGATATTTGTGGAAATCAAGCCGAAATCTAATCTACTCCCCGAAACAAAGCACATTACATAGTTGTCAAACGTAGGATATTGTATTGGAAAGATTGCATCTTGCTGATAGACTCTGTGCGTTATTATTCTGTCGCAGTATGTGTGTTGCTTTACAAAGGGGCGATAAAATGAAGGTCTGATTCTACTCTCATCGAATTCCAGCATTGAATTCCGTGTTAGATGAGATTCAAGCTCTTCTGTCCACTTAATTGATCGGTCTACGAAATCGTTAACTTTAGTCTGTCTATCGGAACACAGCCATCTCGCCTTCTCATTGTTAAAGAAGTCTATGAAGTATTTAGCCTTTTTAATTGTAGATTCTCTATCTACATCATATACCCATTCATCACGAGCCGTTACAATTCCATTGGAGAACAAATCAAATATAACTCCAACCTTATTAGTGCTATTCTTAACCGCTTTATCCGCCACAGGCATCATCTCTTCCCAATCGTTTTCCACCAAGTCTATCCAGTTGTTATCTTTATCCGGCTGGATATGCTCAAAGGGAATACTCTCCAATTTGCTTTCTGTTAGCCATTGCAGTTTATCTTCTTTGCGCCATTCATCCTGCATGGTTATGTATTGTATTCTGCAAGCGCTATTATCTCTTTTATGCTTTTTGATCAGGAACATAATCGCCACCCCGGTCTGGATGCCAAATACATTGTGGGTGGTTCCGGCAATCTTGGGATTTTGCCTCACATCACTCTTAGTGTCTATGATATAAGCATAATCAAACTCGTCTTGAACACATTTCCTAAAACCATCGGCTTCTCTTGCATCAATATAGTTCCTGTTTGTTATAAAAGCTATGATTCCGTTTTCATCAATTCTATCCATTGCCCAACGATAGAATCTTCTATACATGTCATACGATTTAGCTTTCTGGGCAGTACTGTGCTTTATGTATGTGTTCTTGATCCGTTTATCAATCTTGGGATATTCCCTATTCTTGTTATTCTCGTTTTCGTTCATCTGGTTGGCATTGTAGGGTGGGTTACCAATAATCACCGAAATTTTACTTATGTTTTGGCGGTTTATTCTTTTGGCGTTCTCGTCACTGACGAAATTTGCATATGTTTCTCCCGCTTCTCGAAAGTTCACATAGTTATCCAGGGTATCCACAAAGCAGAGGTTTTCGAACTCCGCATAGCTGCTCATCTTTTGCTTATAGGTGAATTCAATATTCAGATTGGCGATATAATAGGGCAAAATCTCCACTTCGTTGGCATGCAGTTCGTGCTTATATTTATACTCCAGCTTGTCCTTGCGGATATGGTCTATAATGTCGCAGATAAAGGTGCCGGTGCCTGTGGCGGGATCAAGTATTTCCACACCCTTATCCTGCAGCATCTTGCCAAAGTGCTTTTGCAGCAGGTAATCCGTGCTGTCTATCATAAAGCGGACAATCTCGTTTGGGGTGTAAACCACTCCCAGGCGGTCTGCCTTCTTGGGGCTATAGCTTTTGTAAAAGGTTTCATACACTACTTTCAGGAAGCGTTGCTTTTCGTGGTGATCGGCAATCTGAGCGGCGCGGGCATTGATGGTATCGTAATAATGTTTAATTCCTGCCAGACAGCTATTGCGTACTTCTCTGGTAAAGAAGGTGGCAACCAGCTTTTCCAGTTCGCGGGCAATGTTATTATCCTGATGGAAGTATGGCTCATCGAAGATGGTATTAAAGATATCGGCAGTAAGGATATGCTGGATAACCATTTCGCGGATATCCTCCGGCGTGATGTTGGGGTTCACCACTTCACGCAGCAAATCCAGAAAGCTGTTGCGTGCCTTCTGATAAGCCCGGTTCTGCTCAGCATTGGTTTCAATCATGGTGCGCAGGGCTTCCGTAACCTTGGGGACATCGGCTTTGAACAGCTCTATCGCTACTCTGAACTCATGCACTTCGGGACGCTCGAAGTTTACAAACTGCTTAAGCAGCTTATCCAGCTTGGGCACATCCTCCATTTTACATTCTGCCACGCGTCTGCCGTTTTGATATAATACAGCATGGGCACTATCTTCAAAGAGGATGTTATCGTCAGGATAGCCTTTGGCGAATTTGCCTGCGATTTCTTTTTCCAGATCGTCAAATTCATCCTTGCTTTCCCAATAGCCCCAATCCAGCACCAATGTGTCCTTAAGCGTGCCATCGGGTGTAACATTCTTGCCAAGCTTGCCTTTAACGGGAACTTCCGGCACAAGACGCAGGTCTTTGGCTTTGGCGTATTCGCCCAGCAGCTTGATAAAAGCAAGACGGATGGAGGATTCATTGGGTTTACCGCTACGATGCTTGAGTTCAGCCAGTTCGTTTAGAAAGCGTTGTATCGCTATATCGCTCATATTCCCTCAGACATTTAATCTTTTTTGAAGCTTTTTTTAGGGCTTGCTTTTGGTCAAGATTTTTGTTTGGGGAGGTGATAGAAGTGGTAGATATCCACAAATATCAAAAAGAATACTACAGCTATACAATACCTTGCGCATCTGCTATCCTCCTAAGACCCTATCTCCATTTCAATCCTCACTCCGATTGACTATCACTTTGAGATTGACAGGCTGTCCCGGGCTGCAGAATGGCTCATAGATAAAGACAGGGAGGATAGGATGACCAGACCCAAAGTCGTATTGTATGTTGGTGCGTCCGTGGATGGCAGGATCACTATGGCGCCCAATTCCACGATGTTTGACGCTTATAAGCAACCGGAGCTCTACGCGATGCTCTTTTCCTGGGAGGAGTGGGAAGCCTTTCGAAAAGAAGTATTTGCGCTTCACCAGCCGGATATGTATCTGGAGGGATCAAATATGCTGATCGCAGAAGATCAGGAGCCTACTGAGCTACCTAGATTTGAAGGTAATGCCGAAGAGCTCTATAGAGATTATCTTCCGGAAGATATTATGAATCGTCCCGGCAGAACAAGCTGGACTGCCGTAGTCGATGGCAGAGGCAGATTTAGAAATGGCTATACAGCCGATTGTGACGATCCCGCCACCTATATGGTGCATCTTACCACCGAGACAGCACCTCCTGAGTATCTGGCTTTTCTGAAAAGCCGCAATATCCCATATCTGATCGAGGGCAAGGAAAGGGTCGATCTGCCCGCGATGCTTGCCAAGCTAAAGACCAAGCTGGGTGTAAATACCATTGCCACCAGCTCCGGCGGCAAGCTAAGCGGAGCTTTGATCCGCTCTGGATTGCTTGATGAGATCAATATCCTGCTGAGCCCGCTCGTGATCGGTGGCTATGAGATTCCATCGCTCTTTGACTCACCGGAACCCCGCTGGCCTGATCTACTACCCAGTAAACTCCGGCTTGTATCCGTAAAGACCCTCCCCGGAGACAAAATCTGGCTTAGGTACGAGGTGATATAGGGCCAATAGCTATGTCGCAGCCTATGAGCTGAGGATCTGCTATCCGGTATAAACTCAAGAGCTTACTCAAGAGATTGCTTGGGAAAGGCTGGAAGAGGTGACGTTTATGGTATGCGGAATTCCGTTCTGGTGCCCCAGCCAAAAAAGACAATCGGTTCCCAGCTTTGGTGTCCATTTACCCGTACTTGTTCCATCCCGAGCTGTATCCCAAAGTAGTTTGACTTGCGGTAGTAGTAGTCCAGGTGTCCCATCAGCGCATTGCGATTTACGTTTAGCCGAGCTTGGTCGGGGAAATAGTGAAAAGTGTAATTCATGAAGCCCCTTTCTATCAAGCTTAGATCGCTGATCACCGTATCGTAGGCAATTCTGGCGGTTCCACTGATTACTATTTGTTTTTCGTCCGGCAAGCTGATCTGTTTGCTGATTGTGACTGGCAATTCGACCCCTTGATAACCGTAGCGAAGCTTGCTATTATCAGCGATGGATTCGACTCCTGCCCCGACTCCATAAGCTGGAAAGGCTGCCAGGTAACAATCATCGCCAAGCGAGAATGATTTCTGAAGGTGGAATCTGGCATAAAATGATCCTCTCAGATCAGATACGGGGTAAGGCAGGTCGCTCATATAGGAATATCCTATATTGGTAGTGTAGCCGGGTCCTATAAAGAAGGCTAACTGAGCACCTATTGCATAGTCCTTTCCCAATCCAATTGTATAGCTCACAGGAGTTTGAGCCCACAGTATCTTTCTATTCTGGTCCTTTACAAAGCTATCTGCGCAGGCTGGACTATAATCCTGATTCCTGTATATGAAACTGGAGGAGGATAAGCCGGAATTGGAAATAACAGTCATATGGGGGAGAGGCACGGCGTTGTGCAGGTGAGTATTGGGGATGCTGGAACATGCGCACAATGCCAAGAGGCACAAGACGATTGGAACCAGCTTTGATAATGATGACAAGACTACAGGGTTAATGCTCTTTTCACGATCCATTTCAGCTCCTAAGCGAATGTTATTCATCGAGAGCCAGTTAATAGCTCTTCTACGAGATGTCAAGCTTCGGATTGAGTTCTATTTTATTATTAGGCAGCGTTTATTCACTAGATCGGCATTGGTGCTGCATTCAGGACTAAGCCATTAGTGGCGATACCATATCGATAGAGGGCAGTCCATTATAGCCCACCCTTTGAGCGGTAGTTTCATAAAACATTGCCGGACAGCCGTATCGTGTATGTTCAAGCAGGATTCAAGCAGGATACAAGCAGGATACAAGCATCCTGTCAAAGGGAGCGCAGTTCACAAAGCACCCACTTAAACTCGCTCATAGATATCTCCCTCCTTACAGCCTCTTTTCTCCCTCTTAGTGGGAGAATCGTGGGGGATAGCTGCTTGCAGTGAGCGATCGAGCGTAGGTAAAAACAACAGCTCTATCTGAGCAGGAGGAAGCGCCGGCTGGCTTGTTGCAGGCTGCCAGTGCATTTCAGGATATAGATCCCAGCCGGGAGCTTGCCGGTATTCATCAGCTCTGTGAGGCTGCCCAATTGATGCAAGCCGGGCTGATCGAGATCGAGCAGGCGTTCGCCCAATTTCCTGCCCTTGATATCAAATAGGGCCAGGCGGACCGGGGAGGCTGCTTTGAGCGAAAGATTGATACTGGGAGCGCTGCTGGAGGGATTGGGGTATAGCGAAAGCTCAATGGGGGAGGGGCTAAGAGAGGGATCGATACTTCCAACGGGAATCTCCACGGAATAGCCATTGCTGGGCTCGCTTGTTCCCATGGAATAGATTGCTTCGATAGTATAGTAGTAGCTGCCGGCGGGGAGATCTAGATCGAGGTAGCTCGCAGTATCCGTGCTGCCTATCATTACGCCATCCCGGCATACTTGATAGCCCTGGACAATGTAATCGGTGAGCGGAGCGTCCCAGCTCAAAAGAACATCGCCATCCAGAGTATCGGCAGAAAGATTGGTGGGGGAGGCGAGCAGCAGATTGATATTTATATCCCAGCCCTGATCCTCGAGCATCCCAAGCACAATGGGGGCGGGATATCGCAGCACAGAGCCATAGTAGGCTGTGGTGACCCCGGAGGCATTCTCGGTACCGTTGTAAACATCGGCAGAGAGTCTGGCAGTGCGCGCCAGATTGAAGGCTCCGGCATAGAGGATGGGCTCTTGATCGCCATTGTAAAGCATCCCGTGAGCACCGGAATAGCGGAGGTTTCCGCCGGTAAGCTGGGCATTCAGAGCCGGAGAGGGATTTGGGAAGAGATTGCTATCTACAAGTGATTGTCCCTGGGCATTGCAGACGAAAGTATCGTAAATGGCAGGGGAGCCCTGCATCTGTTCCCAGGCAAAGGAAGGAGTGAGCCCCAGAACGCTGGGATCGAGGGCACCATAGGTACCGTATCCTTGCTGGACGTAAAAGGACGATAGATAGCCGATGCCATAGGCAACGCCCTTCATCATCTCGGTGATAAAATCAAAGCTGCCGGGGGGACAATTGCCATCCAGACCGTAATACCAATTGTTGGAGGGATTGACCACCAGGTCAAAATCGGCTTCTTCCGGATTTAGATCGACGCCGGCGATGGAATTTGCCAAAGCTGTGCTATACCAGACATCCTGCACGGGTGCACCGGGGAAATTGCGGATCAGATTGGGGATGGTAATCTCCACAAAGCCGGGGATGGTCTGCAAGGTGGCGTTGATCCTGATCGGAACACTGGAATTGAGTAGCGGCTCCCAGATATAGGTGGCGTGTTCAAATGCCAGGATTTGTTCATCAGTATAGCCGGTATAAGTGATCTGGATATCGGCAGTGGCAGACAAAGACACACAGATAAAGACAAAAAACAGAATCATAGTAAGTTTCATAATAGCTCCCATGTGACAATTCTACCGATATGTATCTTTGGAGCTTATTGATCTGTCAAGAGATATACAATAGAAAGGTATCTCACAAATACGGAATTTGTGTCATTATTTCCATAGGATTAGCCGGGAGCTAGTGGAAAGCTTGCGCTGAGACCGTGCTAAGAGCTTAGTGCTTTATCAGGGACTTATTTGTAATCCCCCGGGCTACCAGGGCGTCCTGCTCGCAGAGCCATGTCTCTATGCCAAGTTCCCGGATGCGCTCGCCATTTTCGATCAGGAAGGGATAGCGGGCGGTGAAATCCTTTAGCAACCGGCAGGGGAAGTCATCGCACAAAGCACAGACCTCGAGCTCTTTGGAAATAGCGCAGGCTCGGATTGCACAGCCGGGATCTCCACAGCCACCTTTGCACAAGGGGCTGGTCTCATCAAGTTGCTTTAGTTCAGATAAAACGCTCCAAAAAGCATCAAATTCGGGATATAGCTGAGCGCCATAGTATTCCCAGCCATCTTCACGCATAATGCCCTCCAGTTTGCCGGCGGCTTGCGGTAAGCCATTTACAATGCTGCACATCTTGCAGTATAGTCCGCAATAGCAGAGATATTCTCGGGATTCTTTCATAATTCCTCGGTCAGACGTGCTGATCCAGCATAATTACATTGCCATCGGGATCTTTGAGGACGATATGGGCGGGACCGGAGCTAGAGGGATCGGCTTCGGTTTCCAAGTGGATGCCCTGTTGCTTCAAGGTTCTTTGAATCTCCCGGACGTCAGTATAATCGGCAAGGGCTTGGGCTTCCTGATCCCAACCGGGATTGAAGGTAAGGATATTGCCTTCAAACATCCCCTGAAACAGCCCGATCACGCAGGAGTCGTTCTTGAGGATGAGCCAGTTTTGATCTATGTTTCCGCCAAAAATCTCAAAGCCCAGTTTCAGGTAAAAATTCCTGGATTTGGCTATATCTTTGACGCTGAGGCTGATCGAAAAGGCACCGAGCTTCATCTGTATCTCCTTGGGAGCTTTATTTTAACAGCAGCATCTTCCGGGTCTGGCTATATGAGCCTGCAAGCAGCTTGTAGTAATAGATGCCGGAGCTTACCAGACTACCGCTATCATCCCTGCCATCCCAGACGGCGCTATAGTTTCCTGTGTCCTGAGCGGCATTGACCAGGCTTCGTACCAATTGACCACGGGCATTAAAGATATCCAGCCTCACAGTCGAGGGATCGCCGATGCCATATCTGATGGTGGTTTCAGGATTGAAGGGATTGGGGTAATTGCCGTAGAGCATTGAAGCAGGAGCCGGCAGCCCGGGATCATCGATTGCAGTAATCCCGGAAGATTGGAACTTGTCTATACCCAGGATGTAAGAATCCCAGGAGCAGCAGCGGATACCGATCCTGATATGCTGATAGTAATACTGCTCCGGAATCATATATTGATACAGCGTCCAGGTGGTGGGAACCTCTATATAATCCGGGCCACTCAGGATGGTGAAGGTATTGGGATGTGTGGTGCCGTTTGAGAAACCCACTTTGATGCGTTCCAAGCCGTATTGAGATGTGTAGGAGCGTGCCCAGAAGCTAAAGAAACCTGCCTCTACCAGCGGGCTGATCAGCCAATCGTTGTTGGGTGGATTGGTAGCTGCAAAGCTGGCTGCAAACTTTGCTCCATCATAGGGCGCAAAGTCTGCCATCGGAGGAACTGCCATCGAGGGATTGAAGACCATAAATGCCATTGGATCGCCCATATGCTGCCAGGACGAGTACATAGAGCCGTATGTATCGGACATATCGACATCGGTAAGCGTCCAGGGAGCGAAGTTGATGCTGAAATTGTCATAGCTTTCAAAGCTATCATTGAAGAAAGTTTGCTGTACTGTAAGCAGGGTAAAATTGAGCATTGTTGTTTCGTTGTTCTCGACGTAAACTCCGGTCTGAGTAGATGGATAGTAGCCGGGAGCGCTGGCATTTACGATATGGACACCGGTATTGAGAGTAAGGACGTAGTAGCCGGCGGCATTTGTAGTGGTGGTGATATCTCGTGAGGATACGGTTGCACCGGCGATGGGCTGGTTTTGGCTATTTCTTACAATTCCCGCGATAGTGCCGTATTGCAGCTCTTTTTGCAGAGGGTTGGAAAAAGCCGGTTCGGACATCACTCCGCCTGTATAGACAGTTCGGACTGCCCAGAGATAGCTACCTGCCGGCACATTCTCCCAGGAATGATCAATGAAATCCAGATCGGTGTTTATGCCGGGACTAAGGCTAGTCCAGGCAGATTCGTTGGTCTCCTGCCCCTGCAAGAGTCGCCAGAGCTTGTAGCCCAGCATTTCACGGTTTTGCGCGCCGATCGGCACCAAGACCTGCTCTCCGGTGGGAGCTGTCATTCCAGCATAGCCCTGGAGATTCCAGTTAAAATCACAATAGCTATTCACAGATAGCAGTGTAGTCCAATTGCCCTGCCAGTGGATCAGATTGCCATAGCCATTTACTGCAGGACCGTAGTCCATCCCGGCATAGGCGAGATTGACTCCTGTGACATCACAAAGATAGCCTATCCAGATTTCTTCAGTGCCGGTAATGGGGACGGGAAATTCAAGCTGAAGCAGATTCCAGGCATTCAGCACGGGGATTACCGGCTGGCTTACTACCAGGTTTCCGGGACCTGCGGCACTACCGCCTCTCCAGACCTTTACCACAAAATTACCGCCCTGGGCAGGCCAATAGCGGATTGCCTGGAGATAACCTCCGGCATAGGCAGCCAGCGAATCGGCAGGGAAACGGGCTGCCACATCAAAACTGAGCGAACCGCCGGTGCCAAAGGAGGTGTTGTTTTCACCGCTGTCATAATGAAGCCATCCCTCGCTGGCAAGTGTGGGGGCGTCCCAGGTGATTTGGACAGCAGTTTCCTCTTCAATCTCAGTAGCCAGGACATTGGAGGGAGCATAAGCCAGCTCGTTTAACACAAGATCGCCCAGATTAAGATCGCTATTACCCAAAGTGAAGCTGCCGTTCAGGGTCTGATATGCCGGAGCGCTGATTGTGTAGTTATAAACGTTGTTTGCATATACTCCCGGGAAAAAGAAGATACCATCTGTATCTGTCGTAGTCTCATAGCTGGCATATCCACTGAGCGAGACAGTTGCATTTGCTATGCCCATAGCCGGGGCATCACTCCCTACGACGCGACCCTGTACAAAAAACTCCGGCAAGGGACTAAGGTAAAAATCCTGGGTTTGTGCCTGTCCGGCAGTAATCGTAAGCTGCTGGGTAGAGCTATTAAAACCGGTCTTTGTAGCGGTGACGATGTAATCTCCAGCGGCAAGATATGGGATATTGTAAGCTCCATTGGCATCTGTGATGCGATAAACCGGAGAGCCTTGGATCTGTATTCTGGCGTCTTCTACGGGGCTGGTACCCTGGAGTGCGGAACCGCTCAGGCTGCCGGTTCCGGCTGTATTTATCACAAAGCCGGTCTTGGGAAATTGACCTGTAACGCCAGTGGTGGGAGGGGCTGCGGGATCAATCTGGGTATTGTGATTGTAACTAAATAGCGAGCGGCTGGTACCAACCGTCTGGGAATAGAAGAGATTGGAAGTCATAGAGTAATCCTCTTCCCAGGGTTTGTAAACCATCATCACCAAGTTTCCGCCTTGGTAGGAATAAGGTGTCTGGAGGGCGATGGTGATGTCGTTTTGCCCTGCCGGATAGTTCACCGTGCCATCGAAGACCTCTACGAGATGAGTCGAGGGAATCCAGCCTTGGGACAAGTCTTCGCCGAGGGTTTCACCCAGCCAGATACGGGTAGGCACATCGGAATGAGTCTCTGTAAAGTTATTAAAAAAAATGATCTGGGTGATGCTACCGGCGGCATTGATCTCGCCGGATAGATAGATAGTCTCAAACAAAGATGTGCGATAAAACAGATGCACCGGGATAGGAGCTTGCTGATCTCCGGAGCCTACGATCACAGAAAGGCGATTATCCTGCTCTACTATTGCACGCTCGTGGCTGGCCATAAGCGGCAAGATTACGAAGCACAGAACCAATACTACAAACAGATTCTTCATCACGATTCCTCCCAGAATTCTTGTAAGAAACCTATGTAGTCCAGCCAAGGTGATTTGCGCGGGATTGTCAACAAGTATTTTTCCAAAAGCAAGGGATGTGGAATAGGGTGTGGAGAATGCGAGGCCGGAGTGTGATGTTCGGAGCGTGTGCGATGAACATCGGTTTGTGTATTCCATAAATAGCCCGGAGCGTATGCGAAGGGCGACACATGAATGACATTAAAAATCCCAGATGATATGCGGTTGCCCGATCGGATCAGGTGTCGCCCTACGCGGTGCTCCTGGCTCTGTATAGATGGCATTCTGATAATTATTTTTCCCAATAACGTATTTATTCGCCCGGATCTGTCCGAAATCCGCAAATCTGTCCCCCATATAGTAGTGAGAGAATAAAACGAGGAGGCTCAAAATGAGAGCTAGTTTTCAAATTGGTATGCCGGGATTGAGTGGAAACGCGGGAGAACTCACCTTCGTAAGGAACTACCGCAGCGGCAGGATCTATGCCAGGAAACGCCGTTATCCCCGGCTGAGCGAACATCATCACAAAACCGGGCAAATCGCCAAGAACATATTTGGACTGGAACCGAGTGCAGCTTTTATCCAGGATCTGAGGTCATATCTGCTCTTGATGCAGAAATCACGAAGATTGAAAGAACGTAGTGTGCATAGCTGGACAAATATCTACTACAAAATGATGTTTGAGATGGCGAGAAGGATGCCAGAGCTGGACCTGGTCACCCTCACCAAAGCTGGGATATATGCGCAGGATTTGCCATGTATATCGGTACGCAGAGCGGTTGAGGCATTGCTACTGCCCAATTATCCAGGCTATGAGAGCTTAACTGCCGAGATATGATGTCGAACACAAAGGAAACGAGCCTTCGGGGTGAAGGCTCGTTCTCTGAAACTGGTTTATGTTTACTTGATCTTGATCAGTTTGGTAGAGTTTGTTGCAGAGCCCTGATTGACCTTGAGGAAATAGATTCCGGCAGGACAGGCATTGCCGCCTTGATCAGAGCCGTTCCAGATAACTGCTTGTCCGGGCTGTGACAGGTATTGCCTGATCAATTGGCCACGCAGGTTGTAGATGCCCATAGTGATAGGGGAGATCTCCTTGGAATCTGCCATTATCGAGATCTCGTCTTTAAAAGGACTGGGGTAGGCTATAAGACTGAGCTGGGTGGCAGGGATCAGATCTTCGTTTATCGCTGTGTATTGCTGCCAAGAGTAATCAACACGGCCTGAATCAACCAGGATGTCAAAATTGTTTTCCTGTTCGATTTCGTAGCTAAGGTTATTGTTGTCGTCATAGAAATAGTTCCTACGGTTTTCCGGGTACCAGACCTCGCCATTGTAGTACTCTTCATAGTGCATTATCTTTAACAGCTCGGCATTATAAGTGATATCTGCACGATCTTCGGGAATCCAGCCACTACCATTCCAATAGAAAGAATCCCAATGAGTGATCAGACCGGGGAAGATGAAGTTGTTATCATTCATCATCATCCAGGGCAGGTTTTGGGACATATACTCGATGAAATCAGCACCGGTCGTGTTGTCTTGGGCGTGATACTGGTAAATCTGTTTGTAGTCATTAACCCAGTTTGTAGAATCAGGAGAGCTTGAGCTGTGTTCTTCGAGGATTCTGCCATTGGCTTCGGTAACGAAAGTAGAATGGAAATAGTGTGACAAGCGGACGGGCTGTTCATCTTCTTCCCAGCCGTAAACTTCTACTCCGCCACCTGTAAGGTAAGACAGATGAAGGCGGAATGAAGAAATCCAACCGCCGTTTTCCATATCGGAACTATACATATACATATGGGTGATGCGGCTTTGGTTGTCAAAAGTGGCATTGAGCTTCATCATTGGAATGAGGTTTCCAAAATAGTTCAGATAAATCTCATTTGAGGTGATGCGTCCGGCGGCATTGTATTCCAGATAGGAGACCATTACGGAGGGAATCCACTCTCCGGTTTCCACATCCCAGGAATCCATATGGAGTGAATCCACCCGGGCATGGTAAGTCTCATTGTAAAAGGGATTAATCCTCATCTCGGGAATCCACTGGCTGCCGTCGGCATAGCTCTGGATTTGCTGAGACATTCTCCAGGCACGGGAGGCTGGATTTACTCGATTGTATTGGAACTTGCTAAGGCCATCAAAGGCTCCGGCAAAGACGATCACCGGAATCAATAAAAAAAGAAAGGGTGCTATGAGCTTTTTCATTATTCACCTCACTGCTTTAATGATTGATACACTGGGATCAGTTGGGATTGCTGTCAAGGAAATTCTTTTTATATGCAGGATAGAGATATCAGACAAGCTGGAGAGTCGCTCTGCAAAAGGAGATGATAAAGGTCTTGACATTGCCCGGGGAGTGGTTATCATATGAGCAAGGAGTATGTATGAAATTGTTCAGGAACTTTGCAGCAATCCTTGTAACACTCAGCTTGTCAGCTTGTGCAGTGATGGATTTGACGCATCAGAATACAGCAGTGCCACTGCCGGAAGGAGATCTGCAAGTCTCAGCTTATATGGGGCTGGGGCTTGATATGGATACGATGATCAGGGATCCTGAATCTGAAGAAGTGGAGGATCCCACCCTGGGAGCCTCTCCGGTAATGGGAATGACTGCATACTTTGGGTTAAATCCCGATCTTGAGCTACAGGGAAAGGCTTATGCCGCAACCAGCAGCTATGGGCTTAAGCTGGGGTTTAAACACCTGATCTATCACGAAGATAATCAGTATATATCTGTGATCCCTGCCTTTACAAGGGTTTCCAGCGATGTTACCAATGATTCAGATGGTGCCGAATCAAGCTATCGATCGATAGGATTGGAAGGATCTGTGATCAATTCCTGGGTGCTGAGCAGATACTTCACAGCAAGCTTGGGCGCGAGATTTAATTATAGCAGGTTTACCCGGGTGGAGGATGATCAGGAGGAAGGCCCTTACAACATATTGCATGGCGGATTAATGGGTAATATGCTGATTACGCTGGGGCCTGTGATTATCTTTCCCGAGATGGGGGTGGAATTTGCCCCCAACCAAAATGATGAGATCGAGATTTTGCCTTCTCCAGCCTTGGGCTTGGGAATTAAGTTCTAAGAATGATAGATTAAGCTCGGCAATGGCAAGGAATTGACTTGACAGGGGTATGCCGGCGAAAAAACTGGCATTGGATCTTTTAATCAGTGCATAGGGGGTGATATGGTTTCGACAGGGAACTTTGAGTGTGAGAGATGCATGCCGGAGACGCTATCCACTCCGTTAACAAGTGGCAACAAAAATTAATTGCAAACAACAACTACTCCTTAGCAGCATAAGCCGCTAACGTTCCACCTTCCCGTTCCGTCGGGGAAGAATGGGGCGTCGTAACAGTACGGACGCTCTGCAAGTAGTGCCTGGTGCTTGCAGCTAAGACTACGGGCTGGGTTCAGAATGGGTCTGATTGCCTTCCCATCTGAACTGAGACTAAAGACAACTAAGCATGTAGATTCGCTTGCAAGCGGTTCTTTGGACGCGGGTTCGATACCCGCCACCTCCACCAATTTTGGTTAATGAGTGAACAAGTTAATGAGTTAATAGTGACATAGGGGCTTAGCTATGATGCACACGGATTTGAAAGTATATCAGGAGAGCATCCTACTGGTAAAGGATATCTATAACCTTACCAAAGATTTTCCCAAAGATGAGCAATGGGGACTGGTATCTCAGATGAAGCGAGCTGTTATATCAGTGCCATCCAATATTGCTGAAGGTTCCGGACGAAAAACCAGAAATGAGCTGAATCAATTCCTGAACATAGCAATGGGCTCCCTTACAGAGCTCGATACGCACCTCGAGATTGCCGGAGTTTTGGGATTTGTTGTCGATGCTGGCGTATTGACCAGGACAAAGAATCGTTTGGATGAGGTTAAGCGAATGCTGGCAGCTTTGCAGCGGAGCTTAACAGCCCCATCTCCCAGTTAGCAGGTTGGAATCACGATTAACTTATTCACTCATTAACTCATTAACTTCAGATTTTCCTTTACAAATCCCGCCCCTCTCAAATCCTTGCATTATTAATTCATCTGGAGGATGAAATGCCACTAAAACCTGAGGCTAAACAAGCTATCATGGCAGAGTTTAAACTCCATGAATCAGACACAGGATCCCCTGAAGTACAGGTTGCGATGCTCTCACGTCGTATCAACGACATCACTGAGCACCTGAAAGTCCACAGTAAGGACTTCTCAACCCGTCGGGGTCTCTTGAAGCTGATCGGGCAACGCAGGCGCCTCCTTGATTATATGAAGCGTGTTGACATCGAACGTTACCGCTCCATTATCAAGGCCCTGAATATCAGAAAGTAACTCAGCCAAGATATTGATGAAACATGAAAAAGCAGGATTCTCTGGCGCCGCAATGCCGGCTGAGGGAATCCCTTTTTCATATTTAGTAAGAAACCAGCTCTTTGGGAGAAACGAGCAATAAGCTAAAGCCCGATCTTAATGGGTCTTAGCCTATTGCTTCTCTCTCCCGTGGGGTAAAACCTAAAAGGAGAAATTGTATGCACAATTTCAATATTACCAAGAAAACCATCGAGTTCTGCGGGCGTCCGCTGACCATCGAGACCGGCAGAATGGCAAAACAAGCCAATGGTTCTGTCTTTATTCAATATGGCCTTACCTCTGTATTGGTCACAGCTACAATGTCAAAAGAAGCCACAGTTGGAACTGATTTCTTCCCGTTGACAGTAGATTTTATCGAGAAGATGTACGCTTCTGGCAAGATTCCCGGAGGTTTCTTCAAGCGTGAATCCAAGCCTTCTACCGGTGCCACCTTGATGGCGAGAGTGATAGATCGCTCGATCAGACCTCTTTTCCCGGATGGATTTCGCAATGCAGTGCACGTTGTGCTAAATGTTCTATCCTATGACGGTGAGAACAATCCGGAAGTCTTGGGCGTTTTGGGAGCATCCCTAGCCCTTTCCATCTCGGATATTCCTTTCCACGGGCCTATCGCCGGCGTTACAGTGGGCTACGTCGAAGATCAGATTGTGGTAAATCCCACTATTCAACAGATCAACGAAACCTCTAAGCTCAATCTGGCTGTGGCTGGAAGCGAGAATTCGATTGTGATGATCGAATCCGCTGCATCTGAACTCTCGGAAGAGATTATGCTGGATGCGGTCTATGCCGGACACGATGAGATCAAGAAGCTTGTGGCTCTGCAGAATGAATTTGTAACTGAAATTGGCAAGCCCAAAGTGGAAGTAGCTCTCAATACTATCCCTGTAGAGATACTCAGCCGGGTTGAAGCTGATTATGGACAGATTATTGCCAAATCCGCAGTAATCTTTGGCAAGCAAGAGCGTCAGGATGCCTTTGATAATGCTGAGGCTGAGATGCTTGAGAAATATGCAGAGACTGATGGTGAGGAGTTTGCAGACAAAGAGAAGCTTTACAAAGAAGCTTACGAGGAGCTGATTCGCCGCTGCGTGCGTGAATCCATCATCAATCAGCATCACAGAGTGGATGGCAGAGGCTTGGACGATATCAGGGATATTACCTGCGAGATCGACGTATTGCCTTTGGTGCACGGATCATCCTTGTTTACCCGTGGAGAGACTCAATCTCTGGGTACCCTTACCCTGGGTGGTGGTTCAGACGAACAAGTAATCGATTCCCTTGAGGAAGAATACAAGAAACACTATTATCTGCATTACAACTTCCCGCCTTTCAGCGTTGGTGAAGCAGGCAGAATGGGTCCGACCGGCAGACGTGAGCTGGGTCATGGCAATCTTGCAGAGCGTGCTCTGGCAACTGTCATCCCTTCACCGGAAGTCTTCCCTTACACAATCCGTCTGGTTTCAGATATTCTGGAATCAAACGGTAGCTCCTCAATGGCTTCTATCTGCTCTACCTGCCTGGCAATGATGGCAGGTGGCGTGCCGATCAAAGCACCGGTTGCCGGAATTGCCAATGGTCTGATCAAGGAAGGGGACAAGTTTGTAGTACTCACAGACATTATGGGTCTCGAAGATCACCTGGGTGATATGGATTTCAAGTGTGCCGGTACTCGCGAAGGTATCACTGCTATGCAGATGGATATCAAGATAGAAGGCATCACCAAAGAGATAATGAGCATTGCTCTTCAGAAAGCCAAAGCAGCCAGAATCCAGATTTTGGATATTATGCAGGAATGCATCGCAGAACCCCGAGAGGATCTGCTGCCCTCAGCTCCGAGAATCGAATCATTCAAGGTTCCTACCGATAAGATCGGCGAGGTAATAGGACCCGCAGGCAAGATGATCAAATCTATCATCGAGATCTGCAAAGTCCAAGTGGATATCAATGACGACGGTACAGTGCGAATCCTTTCCCCGGACAAATCCTCCATTGATCAAGCCAAAGCTATGATCAAGGGGATAGTCGAAGTGCCCGAGATTGGCACAATCACCGAAGGTAAGGTTACACGTATTGAGAACTATGGTGTCTTCGCGAAGATACTGGGTGGAGTCAAAGAAGGTATGGTTCACGTATCTGAGATGCACACCAGCCGCATTAATCACCCGCTGGATATGGTCAAAATCGGTGATACAATCCACGTAAAGGTCTCCAAGATCGAAAACGGTAAGATCGGTCTTTCGATGAAGGGACTTCCCGGTAATCCCGAGCCTGATCCCAATGCACCCAAAGACCGTCCCGAGATGCATCAACGCAGGGATGATCGTGGAGACAGAGGCGATCGCAGACCACCCAGAAGGGATAACTTCCGCAGATAAGGAGCTTTCAGTGGATTACAAAGTAGCAGACATCAGCTTGCAGGACTACGGTCGCAAAGAAATTGAGATCGCAGAGATTGAGATGCCGGGTTTGATAGCCCTGCGTAATAAGTATGCGTCTTCCAAGCCTCTCAAAGGTGCCAAAATCACCGGCAGTCTCCATATGACAATCCAGACGGCTGTTCTGATTGAGACACTGGTAGAGCTTGGTGCCGAGATTCGTTGGGCAAGCTGCAATATCTTTAGCACTCAAGATCACGCTGCTGCAGCAATCGCAGCAGCCGGTATCCCCGTCTTTGCCTGGAAGGGTGAAAGCCTTGAGGAATACTGGTGGTGCACTCTCCAAGCTCTTAGCTGGAAAGAAGGCGGCCCCGATCTGATCGTTGATGATGGCGGAGATGCCACTTTGATGATCCACGAAGGTTACAGACTCGAAGAACAATACGCTGCGACAGGCATTCTACCCAAAGCAGATCCAGATAATAACGAACTGAATATATTACAAAGCTTGCTGCTGAAGGATCTGGCAACAGATCCTCAGCGCTGGCATAGAATCGCCAAGAGCATCAAAGGCGTAAGCGAAGAGACCACTACGGGCGTACACCGTCTGTATCAAATGCTGGAAGCAGGCTCATTGCTCTTCCCGGCTATCAACGTCAATGACTCCGTCACCAAGAGCAAGTTTGACAACCTCTACGGTTGCCGCGAATCCCTTGCTGATGGCATCAAGCGAGGTACAGACGTGATGGTTGCCGGCAAGGTCGTGGTAGTTTGCGGCTATGGAGATGTTGGTAAGGGCTGTGCTCAATCCATGAGCGGACTGGGTGCCAGAGTGATTGTGACCGAGATCGATCCCATCTGCGCACTGCAAGCAGCTATGGAAGGCTATGAAGTCAATACCTTGGACAATATGCTGGAAACTGCTGATATCTTCGTGACTGCCACCGGCAATTGTGATGTCATCCGTGCAGATCATATGATGAAGATGAAAAACAATGCCATCGTATGCAATATCGGACACTTTGACAATGAGATACAGGTGGAAAAGCTCTTCCATATCGAAGGTGTCACCAAGGTCAACATCAAGCCCCAGGTAGATAGGATCGTGCTGCCTAACGACAAAGCCATAATCCTGCTTTCTGAAGGCCGCCTGGTCAATCTGGGCAATGCTACAGGGCATCCTTCATTCGTAATGAGCTGCTCATTTACAAATCAAGTCCTTGCGCAGATGGATCTTTGGGCAAACGATCATCCTATCTCAGTGATGACTCTTAGCAAGAAACTCGATGAGGAAGTTGCCCGCTTGCATCTCGAAAAACTGGGCGTACAGCTTACCACGCTCTCTGAGAAGCAAGCTGCTTATATCAACGTTCCCCTCGAAGGACCTTACAAACCAGAACATTATAGATACTAAACATTGAAGGAGCCTATATGGACCTAATCTCGAAGATCAAGGACAAATCAGCGACCATAGGCGTTATCGGCCTGGGTTATGTCGGACTCCCGATGGCGGTCACAATCGCCAAAAAGGGCTTTAAAGTACTTGGGTTTGAAGTTTCAGATTATGCCATCGAGCATGTAAATGCCGGGCAAAACTACATTGGTGATGTCCAGGATGAAGACCTCGCCCAGGTCGTGAAAGACGGACTCCTCTCTGCCACCAGCGATTATTCACGTATAGCTGAAGTTCAGGCTGTGATGATTGCCGTTCCGACCCCTCTGGATCGTTATCACCAGCCGGATGTCACCTATATCAGGAAAGCCACCCAAGCGATGGCACCTTATATCAATCCGGGTACTCTGGTTGTCCTGGAGAGCACCACTTATCCCGGCACAACCCGTGAGATCATTCTTCCCGAGTTTGAGCAGAAAGGCCTCGTTGTAGGCGAAACAATCTTCCTCGCTTTCTCTCCCGAACGTGTCGATCCCGGCAATGAGACCTACAAAACTCACAATACTCCCAAGGTAGTCGGCGGTATCACTCCCAAGTGTAACGAGGTATCAAAAGCTTTATACGAGAGTATTCTGGATGCCCCGATTCATCTTGTCTCATCCCCCGAAGTCGCTGAAATGGAGAAGATTTACGAAAACACTTTCCGCAATATAAACATTGCTCTTGCCAATGAGATGACAGTGCTCTGCGAACGTATGGGCATCAGCATCTGGGAAGTGATTGATGCTGCAAAGACCAAGCCTTATGGCTTTATGGCGTTTTACCCGGGCCCCGGAGTGGGTGGTCACTGCATCCCCATCGATCCTTTCTATCTCACCTGGAAGGCCCGTGAATTTGAATTTCACACCCGCTTGATCGAGCTTGCCGGAGAGATCAATATCGATATGCCTGAGTATGTAGTTCAAAGAGCTATCAAAGTATTGAACCGCAAGGGTATTGCCATCTCCAGAGCCAAGCTGTTGCTTTTGGGTGCGGCATATAAAAAGGATATCCGCGATATGCGTGAATCTCCGGTCGAACAGGTTATCGAGCAGCTTGAAGCTCACGATGCCGATTTCGAGATCCACGATCCTTATGTCGAGGAATTCCACAACGAGCGCAATGGCAAGACCTATGGAACAATAGCCCTTGGCAACCTGATAAAGTATGATCTGATCATCGTGATCACCGATCATAGCTGCGTAGATTACCAAGCGATCGCCGATAGCGGCGTGAGTGTATTGGACACACGTAATGCCTTCAAAAACATCAAGGCCGAAAACGTCGAAGTCCTTTAATATAATACTTGTTCAGCCAGGTCGCAAAACCCGGTCTGGCTGACTTTTTTCTGATGCCTACACACAAGCCTGTAGTTATCTCGGAGCTCTTTGGTGAGCTGGTTCCCAGCGATACCCAACGCTGGACCGTTATCCACACCAAACCGCGTCAGGAAAAGAAACTTGCCGATTATGCCACACGCGAAGGCATTACCTACTACCTGCCCCAGATCGAATCCAGCCACGTTTACAACCACCGTAAGGTCAGCTTTCAAGTACCTATGTTCCCCGGTTATATCTTTGTCCGCATCAACGAGACCGAAAAGCAGCGGCTTAGCATCTCCGGATGCATTGTTAATTTCATCCGGGTACTAAATCAAGATGAATTACTGGGTGAACTGCGCAATATCTACCATACCCGAAAAAGCAAATTGGATATGGAAAACACAGTTTGGCTGGATCAGGGACTGCAAGTCGAAGTTGTCAAGGGTCCCCTCAAAGGCGTTCGAGGTGTGGTGGAAAGCCACGATAAGATAGGAGAAGTGCAGCTTCAGATTAATATTCTGCGCCAAGCCGTGCGCGTAAAAATCAAGCCAGATAACCTCAAGATTCTGGGCGAATATACTTTGGTGGAGATATAATGAAGATACTAATCACCGGTGGTGCCGGTTTCATTGGTTCTCACGTAGCAGATGCATATCTGGCTGCCGGACACGAGCTTGTTATTGTTGACAATCTCAGTACCGGCTCTATGTCTAATGTTCCGAGCTGTGCAAAGTTTTACAATCTGGATATCGTTTCTCCCGAGCTTAACGCTGTCTTTGAAGCTGAGAAGCCTGATCTCGTCAATCACCACGCTGCTCAGGTGAGCGTTCCTCTCTCGGTTCGCGAGCCTCTTCGGGATGCCCAGACCAACGTTTTTGGATTGCTTAATCTCTTGGAATGCTGCGTAAAGCATTCTACTAAGAAGATCATCTATATCTCATCCGGCGGTGCAATCTATGGAGAAGCGGATGAGTACCCTACAACTGAAAACTACAACCCCCAACCTCTTTCTGTATATGCGATTAACAAGATGGCGGGGGAAAGCTACCTGCGTTTTTACCATCATCAATACGGAATAGATTACGTAGTCCTGCGTTATGCAAATGTCTATGGGCCGCGCCAAGTTTCACACGGAGAAGCTGGGGTTGTCTCAATCTTTATCGAGCAGTTGCTGAGCGGCGAGATACCCACAATCAATGCCTATCCGGATGCACCCGAGGGTATGATTAGGGATTATGTTTTTGTAAGTGACGCAGCCAAGGCAAACCTGCTGGCGCTGGATTATCCTCACCCGGATGCGTTTAATATCGGCACAGGCAAAGAGACTACAACCACTATGCTATACAACGAGATAAACAGGCAACTCGGCATAGCCGTAGAGCCCAAACGTGCTGTCCCCAGACAGGGGGATCTATCCCGTAGTTTGCTGGATTGCACAAAAGCACATAATGAACTTGAATGGTATCCCGATTATCCATTGGAAAAAGGGATCTCTGAAGCTATAGAATACTTTAAGAAGGTCAAGAGGTAGTAATGAAACTAGCTGTAATTGGCACCGGTTATGTAGGTTTGGTTACGGGAACATGCTTTTCCGAGATGGGCAACAACGTCATCTGCGTTGATAGTGACCATAGTAAGATAGAGATGCTCAAACGAGGCAAGATTCCGATCTGGGAGCCCGGATTGGAGGAAATGGTCAAGCGCAATCATGGGGCAGGCAGGCTAAGCTTCACTACTGATATAAAAACCGCCGTGGAGCAGTCTTTTATGCTCTTTATCGCAGTGGGCACACCTCCAGGTGAAGACGGCTCTGCCGATCTGCAGTACGTAGTCAAGGTTGCAGAAGACATTGCAACTTATATGAACGAATACAAAGTAATCGTTAATAAATCAACCGTACCTGTTGGTACAGCAGATCTTGTGACAAAGACCGTCAACAAGATTCTCAAGGAACGCAAGGTAAACTATAGGTTTGATGTCGTATCCAATCCTGAGTTTCTCAAAGAAGGCGCTGCAATCGAGGACTTTATGAAGCCTGATCGTGTCGTTGTCGGGACAGATAAACCCGAGGTTGGCGACTTGATGAAGGTGCTTTATTCCCCCTTCAATCGCACTACTGATCGCGTAATCGTAATGTCAATCCGTTCCGCTGAGATGACAAAGTATGCCGCAAATGCAATGCTAGCGACCAAGATCTCATTTATGAACGAGATCTCTCGCCTTTGCGAAAAATTGGGTGCAGATATCTCTGAAGTTCGCAACGGCATTGGCAGTGATTCCCGCATAGGCTACAAATTCATTTATCCCGGAGTTGGCTATGGAGGCTCATGCTTCCCAAAAGACGTTAAAGCTCTTATCCATATGGCTCGTGAACAGGATAGCGAAGCGCTGGTCTTGCAAGCGGTTGAAGCTGTAAATGCCAGCCAAAAGAAAGTATTGGTCAATAAAATCGTCCAGAGATTTGGGGAAGATCTCTCCGGCAAGAGCTTTGCCATCTGGGGCTTGGCATTTAAACCCCAGACAGACGATATGCGCGAAGCTCCGTCAATTGTGATTATTCAGGAACTCCTCGCCCGGGGTGCCTCCGTTCAAGCCTATGATCCTGTCGCGATGAGTGAGGCCAAGAAAGCCTTCGGAGCCAAAGTTGCAATTAGCTATGCCACAAACGAATATGATGCTCTCAAAGGTGCTTCTGCTTTGCTTTTGGTTACTGAGTGGCATCAATTCCGCTATCCGGATTTCTCCAGAATCAAGCAGAATCTTCAATCTCCGATCATCTTCGACGGACGCAATCAATACGATCCCCGCCAGATGCGTGAATTGGGCTTTGAATACTATTCCATCGGAAGAGTCTAGATTCAGCAGTAATAAATAATACAATAATGCGGAACTATCTGATTAGCAGTTAGTTCCGCATTTCTTTTACTAAGGGGGATATCAGGATTTGAGAAGGTTGTCCAGTCTGTCTGTGATCGAATTTTCCGAAACCAGTCCTATTGAACTCTCAACTATCTGTCCATCATTCATATAGACCAGTGTAGGAATGCTCATAACGTCAAACTGATCAGCGAGTTCATTGAAGATGTCAACGTCTATCTTGATCACTTTTACATTATTGTAAGTATCGGCTATTTTGGCAATTATGGGTGCAAGATTGGAGCAGGGATTGCACCAACTGGCGTAAAAATCCAGCAGAACATAGCCATCTGCGCACAAAGCACTAAAGTCATCGTCAATATTAAGTTCGTGAAGCATAAATCATCTACCTCGTAAGTTCTAACCTTTTTACAAGATAATCCATTCCAATCCTCAGGCAAACCGGAAAGATCGGTAAGTAAAAATCTGATAAAGTGAAATACAATACAAGTCGCTGGATCATTCTTCCTGCTTCTTAGGATGCTTGAATCCTGCTTCTATCCTGCTTGAATCCTGCATGAACAAGTATGAAACAACTGCACTGCAATGTATTAGCATTGTTTCATTGAAAGAGAGGGCAATCAGGCTCTGATGGAGCTTCGGTTATAGCACCAGGTTTCTATAGACCTGGTGCAAAGATAAATGGTTCTGTTTAGAAGCTGATACTGCCGATTAAGTCGCAGAGGGGAATATCGGTATCTTTGAGATACGTTTCGAGCCCCTCCAGGCAGCGGATAGGTGCTAATGGATCATAAAACGAAGCAGTTCCCACAGCAATCGCTGAAGCACCCGCGTAAAAGAATTCCAGTGCATCCTGCCAGGTCGAGATACCTCCCATTGCCAGGATCGGGATCTGTACAGCCTGGGCGACTTTATAGACATTTGCCAGAGCGATTGGCTTGATCGCGGGACCGCTGTATCCAGCGATGCCACGTTTGATCCGGGACTTGCCGGTTTTGGGATCAATTGCCATTCCAAACACTGTATTGATCAGCGCAAGACTGTCTGCGCCGGATTCCTCGGCAGATTTGGCAATTGACGCAATATCAGTAACGTTTGGACTCAGTTTGATGATCAATTCTCGCTCTGTTTCTGCTCTGAGGGTTTTGACTAGTTCGCTTACGATACCGGCATCTACACCGAAGGCTATACCTTCATTTTCGACGTTTGGGCAAGAGATATTTACCTCGTATGCAGAGATGCCTACGCAGTTATCGAGTTGGATCAGCATCCGGCGAAATTCTGATACGCTGGAGCCCGAAAAGCTTACTATGATAGGGATTGAGAGCTTTTCACGCAGGAGCGGAAGATGTTCTTTGATAAATAGATCAATACCCGGATTTTGCAGCCCGATGGAGTTGAGCAAGCCAGCTTCTGTTTCGAAAAGTCGCGGACAAGGATTGCCAGCTTTGGGATCATTGGTGATAGTCTTGCTTACATAGGCTCCCAGGCGGTTCAAATCGTAAAACGAGCCGTATTCCGTGCCGAAAGTTCCGGAAGCGACAGTCACCGGGTTGAAGAGAGGCAGCCTGCCCAGAGAGGTCTGCAGCAGGTTCATATCAGCTCCCAACGTATGTCTCTGGCATCGAAAACCGGACCGTCTTTGCAGACGCGGAGATAATTCCAGTTTTCTTTTGTGCCGATTGGAACCGTGCATCCGTGGCAAACTCCGACTCCGCAAGCCATATAGGCTTCCATTGAGACGTAAAGGGGGATATTGTGAGTATCGCATAGGGCTGCCAGAGCCTTTAGGAGAGCTTCCGGTCCGCAGCTGTAGATAGCGTCGCAAGGGTGGTCTTTAAGCCACTCTACCAGCCCTTGAGTTACCAGTCCTTTAGTTCCGGCAGAGCCATCAATCGTCCACGCTTCGTCGCAGGGGAAGATGTCCTTTTCACAGGCTCCGCCATGGAACCAACGCACCTTGATATCAGCATTTAAACGGCTTTTCAGAAACCATAGGGGAGGGTAGCCGATACCTCCGCTTACCAAGGCAATTGACTTGCCGGTAGGCATTGGGAAGCTGTTTCCAAGAGGAGCAATGAGTTCCACCATATCGCCTTCATTTAGCTTGGTGAGTTCTTTGCTCCCGCGCCCCAAGGCTTTGATCATCAGAAAGATACTATCTGATTCTACCTTGTAGATACTGATAGGTTTGAATAAGCGTTTTAGCACTGAGCCGGCTTTGTAAGGCTTTATCTCAACGAAATTGCCGGGTTCACAGCGCCCGGCAATCTCGTCGTCAATGATCTCGAGCATTGAGTAAGATTCGTTTAGGACTGTGCAACTATGGATGCGGCACAGTCGGTAGATGGGGTCGTATGCCATCAGGCTTCCCAGGTGATTCTGCCACCGCAGATAGTGTGTTTGATGCTGCTTTGTAGGGTTTTGCCCATCCAGGGGCTGTTCTTGCTCTTGGAAAGGGTAGTCTCCGGAAGGACTTCGGTTTTAGCTTTCAGATCGACTATCACCAGATCGGCTGCATTGCCTTCAGCAAGGCTCTTATCGCCCAAATGGAGGAGTTTTGCGGGGGCTAAGCTCATCACTTCGACCAGTCGTTCCAAGCTAAGCTGATCTTTGAGAACAAGCTCCGTATAGAGCACCGGGAAGGCAGTTTCAAAGCCGATGATGCCAAATGGAGCGTGGTCAAACTCGCGTTCCTTCTCAAAATCTGCATGAGGAGCGTGGTCTGTAGCGACGCAATCAATCAAACCTTCTCTGAGAGCGGTTACCAGGGCTTGGCGATCCTTTTCGGCACGCAAGGGAGGCTTCATCTTGGTGTTTGTGTCAAAAGTAAGGCAAGCATCTTCATTCAGTACCAGGTGGTGAGGGGTAACTTCGCAAGTGACGGGGAGTCCGTCGTCTTTGGCTTCTTTGACCAGCTTGAGAGCCTTGGCGGAGCTGATATGGGCGACGTGAAGCTGGCATTTGGAGTTTTCTGCGAGCATAATATCGCGGGCAATGATGATCTCTTCCGCAAGAGCCGGGATGCCGGAGAAACCAAGCTGTGAGGCAACTCTTCCACCGTGGATCTGACCCTTTCCAGCCATATTGTAATCTTCCGGATGGATGATCACCGGGATGTTAAAGTTTGAGGCGTATTTCATACAAGAGAGCATCAAGCGGGCATTCTGGACGCATTTGCCATCATCAGAAACAGCTACGATACCGCCATTCTTCATAGTTGCCATCTCGGAGATTTCTGCACCTTCCAGCTTCTTTGTGATAGCTCCAATCACGTGAACTTTGCATGAACCAAGGTCTTTGGCGCGTCTTTGGACATACTCAACAGCAGCAATATTGTCTATCACAGGCTCGGTATTGGGCATTGTGCAGACTGTTGTGAATCCACCTTTTGCAGCGCTCCGGGTACCGCTGATGATGTCTTCCTTGTAGGTTTGGCCGGGATCGCGCAGATGTGCGTGCAGATCAACAAAGCCGGGGAAGATATGGCAGCCTTTGGCGTCGATAGTCTGGTCTGCTTCGGCAGTGAATTTGGGAGCGATCTTGATGATCTTGTCATCTTCGATCAGGATGTTAACGCTGGTGAACTTACCGTCGATGTATGCTTTTCCGTTTTTAACTAAAGTCTTCATTATCTCCTCCCGCTTTATGCTTTTCCGCCGAGTATAAGGAACATCAGAGCCATACGGATTGCGACTCCGTTTGCGACCTGCTCCACGATGATGCTTTGTGTGCCATCAGCAATCTCCGGCAATATCTCTATACCACGATTCATCGGGCCTGGGTGCATAATGAGTGCATCGTGCTTTGCCCACTGGATGGTGTCTTTTGAGAGTACATAGTGCTTGGAATATTCTTCCAGGCTGGGGAACAAGCCTTCTGTCTGGCGCTCAAGCTGCATCCGGAGACCCATCACGACATCAGCATCACTAAGGGCCGTTTTAAGGTCGTACTCTACTCTGCAGCCATAAATCTCTTCCATAGAGCCTGGCATCAGAGTCTTGGGACCGCAGACAGTTACCTGAGCACCAAGCTTCTTCATTCCTATCAGGTTTGAGCGAACCACACGGCTGTTCAGGATATCACCTACGATAGTAACTTTGAGTCCGTCTAGACTGCCCAGCTTTTCCCAGATGGAGAAGATATCGAGCAGAGCTTGAGTAGGATGTGCGTGACGTCCGTCACCTCCGTTGATAACAGGTTTTCCGGAGTATTTGTGTACGAGCTGAGGGCTTCCGGGGCTGCTGTGCCTGATACAATACAGGTCTATGCCCATCGCATCGAGCGTATAGACAGTGTCCTGTAAGCTCTCTCCTTTCTGTAAAGCAGAGACCGAGGCCTGAAAGCTCACTACATCAGCAGATAACCTGCTTGCGGCAAGCTCAAAGGACATCCGAGTACGAGTACTATTCTCCACAAAGAGAGTGCAGATGGTTTTCCCTCTAAGTGTGGGGATTTTCTTGTATTCACGAAGATTGATTTCCTTCATGCCTTTGGCTGCTTCTAGAATGTAAAGGATTTCTTCAGCGGAATAATCATCAAGATCGAAGACGTTGCGTCCCAGGAATTGTGGTGTGGTGTCCATATTTTCTCCTTTCTACCTCACTGGGTCAGATTAAAGGTATGTTATTTGTTCCCTTCTACAGATTGTGATCATTTAGTCAAGAACTTTATTACCCACAGCCAAAAACAGCTACCCATCAGACAAAGTACTTGACTAATTAAGCAGCGTCAAATAGAATGCCTTAAAAGAAAATTCTGTTCAGGAGACTATGATGAAGAAGATAGCTTTAATCTTGATAGTCGGAGTGCTTTTCCTTACAGCTTGCGCCGGCCCCAGACAAAAGCTCAGTCCCCAGGCCAATGTTGCCCTCAAGACTGCTAACGTTTACTACGCACAAAGAGATACCGACAAAGCTCAAGTTTACTACGAGCAAGTCCTCAGAGACAATCCCGATCACGTTCACGCGCTTACCAGAATGGGCGATATTGCTCTTCACAATGGCGAATCCTTTGCCGATCGCAGTGTTGAATTCAACCGCTCTGCTTATGGATATTACTCCCGCGCGGTAAAGAACTATGAAGGCTTCACCGATCTTAAAGATGAAGACTACATAGAGATCAGAAACCTTAAGCGTCGTATGGATGGTGCTTGGGCTCGCGTCTTCAGAGCTGCTGAGAATCTCCAGACTGCCGGCAACTCCCGCGATGCAATCGCTACTTTCGAGATTGCCGCTGCAATGGACTCCACCAAGTTTGAGCCTCTCTACAAGATGAAAGTGATCTATCAGGAAGACTTCAACGACAACCTCAAAGCCGAACAGCTGATGCTCAGAATCCTGACCATTCGCCCCGAAGATCCTGCCATCATCGGCGAGATTGCCGGTTTTTACTACAATGCCGGACGCTTTAGCGAGGCAATCACCTATTACCGCAGGCTAAAGGCCATTACTCCCCGAGACACAAACAATATGCTCAATATCTCTGCCTGTTTGGTCGAGATGGGTGAATTCGAAGGAGCACTCCTCGAAACCCGCGAAATTCTCGAGCTCGAGCCCAATAACGTCGATGCTCTCTCAAACGCCCAGATGATAGCCGGCAGAATGAATAACAATGCTGCCAGGATAGACTATCTGAAGCGTTTGCTCCTGATCCGTGATAATTCTGAAGACTACACCACTATCTGCTCACTCTTGAGCCAGAGCCAGCAGTACGTTGATCTGATCACCTATGGCGAGAAGTGGTACAACTATGACAATACCAGCCGCTATGCTGTCCAATTTGTGATCCTGGGTGCCCAAAACACAGCCAATCGCACACTGGAACAGCGTTATACCACCATCCTTCGTGGAATGCAATAAACTAGATTACTAGCCTTTGGCCTGCTCTCTGGGGCAGGCCTTTTTTCTTTTCTATGCTCAAAAATCAGACAAAGGCATACATCTACACAGGCCTCACGATTGCCGCCTGGTCAACCGTCTCTACTGCATTCAAGATCAGTCTGAGGACATTCTCGCCCGCGGGCTTACTACTGATCGCATCGGTGAGTTCGCTCCTGATTCTCGCACTGATAATGCTTTTCTACACCAAACCCCGCAGAATCAGCATCAAAGAAGTCTTTACAGATCTCTACAAATCGCTCCTCCCGGGACTGCTCAATCCACTATTATACTACCTCGTCTTGTTGAATGCCTACAATGTGCTCCGGGCTCAGGAAGCCCAAGTACTGAACTACACTTGGGCAATAGTACTATCTGTATTCTCGATCATCTTCCTCAAGCAAAAGTTCCGCATTAGAGATCTTATCGCCCTTACTTTCAGCCTTATAGGAGTAGTGATCATAGCCACCCGGGGAGCTGTAACAGAGCTCAGATTTGACAATCTCACAGGCTCCGCCCTGGCTCTGGGAAGCTCTATTATTTGGGCTGCATACTGGATAATCAATCTGAAAGACAGCCGCGAACCAATCAAGAAGCTCTACTTCAACTTCCTGATCGGCTCGCTATTTCTGATTCTTTACATACTGATTGGACGCATCCCGCTCCTGCAAACAGGTGCTGCCATATCCACAATGCCGCTTCTGGCAGGGATTTACGTCGGCTGTTTCGAGATGGGTATCACATTCTTCTTGTGGTTCAAAGCTCTTTCCCTGAGCGATAACACTGCCAAGATCTCAAACCTGATCTTCGTAACGCCTTTCATCTCATTGATATTCATAGGATTACTTTTAAAAGAAAGCATCGCTCCGGCAACCATCATAGGACTGATCCTGATCGTCGTAAGCAACATCTATCAGAAGGCAGCGAGAGCTCAGAGCAGCGTAAGTTGATCGTCTGAACCGCATTCTCTGTTATCCAGTTTATTCAGGCCCAAACCCAATAAGCGCACAGCTCTCTTACAATCCCAATTCATCACAAGTAACTGCTGCGCATATTTATAAAGCGTCTGCGCGTCACAGGTAAACTCAGGCAGGGGACAGGAGCGGGTCTGCAATTCAAAGTTATCATACTTGATTTTAATCACGAGGCTGTTTCCCGCCAGATTCTTCCGAATCATCCGTTCTGAAAGCCTCTGGCTGATCAGCTTCAGGGCTCCTGTAAGATCTTCCATATCAAAGATATCAGTATTGAAAGTATGCTCGCAACTGATCGACTTGGGCTCCCATGTCGTGATCAATTCGCGGTTGTCTATACCTCTTACGACCTGATAGTAAAACTGCCCGGCTTTACCGAAAATCTTGGTTAGATTCTTCAAATCCCACTCGTAAAGATCAGCACCACAATGAATACCGAGTTTCTTCATTCTCGCTGCGGTCACTTTGCCAATCCCATGGAACTTGCCGATAGGCAGACTAAAGAGAATTTCCTGAGCATTTTCAGGGCTTATTACCACTAAACCGTCCGGTTTCCTAAGATCAGAGCCGATCTTTGCCAGAAACTTGTTGTATGATACACCGGCAGAGCAGGTTAGTTTTGTTGTATCAAAGATCTCATCCTTGATTCTGCGAGCGATGACCGCTGCGTCTTCGATGCCGACTTTATTCTCAGTAACATCGAGATAAGCCTCATCGAGAGACATTGGCTCGATGATATCAGTATATCTGGCAAAGATATCCCTGATTTGGTTAGTTATTTCTTTGTAGATATTGAAGGACGAGTGTACAAAGACGGCTTCGGGACAGAGTTTCCACGCTTGATGAGATGACATCCCACTGTGAATGCCGTACTTACGCGCTTCATACGAGCAAGTCGAGACCACTCCGCGGCTATTGGGCGGACCACCAACTATAACGCACTTTCCCTTTAGAGATGGGTTCTCACGAATCTCCACCGCTGCGAAATAGGCGTCCATATCCACATGAATGATCTTTTTCATAGGAACAAAATATACAGGATCAATATTTAGGTCAAGTAAAAACAAGTTAGTAGCGCTAACAATTTCTATGTTTCACCGTAGCTACATATCCGCCATATACTTATGCGCTCCTATTCGATTGATATCTCGTAACACAATGTAGGACAGTGGGATCGTCCTTGTTCAAGCAGGATACAAGCAGGATACAAGCAGGATACAAGCAGGAAGCAAGCATCTATTCAATAGGGAAGCAAAAAGAAAGGGATAGCCTTAGCTATCCCTGTATCTTACTGATAATTAGTCGTTTATTTAACCAGAACCATTTTTTTGATCTGATTGTCGGCGCGGCTGCTGAGCTTGTAATAGTAAACTCCGGAGGAAACGTTGTTTCCATTATCGTCTTTACCATCCCAAACAAGGCTGTGATTACCGCGCGTCAACTCACCACGATGCAGAGATTTAACGAGCTGTCCACGATTGTTGTAAACCGAAAGGTTGTAATCCGGACGACTTTCTTGGATCTCGAAACTGATCGTAGTAGTCGGGTTGAAGGGATTCGGGTAGTTTTGGATCAATCTGAATGCAGCCGGGCTGGTGATTCCCGGATCGCAAATTGCGACGTCCTCATTGCCGACTTTATGCATATACAAGCCCAAAATCTCGGTCTTACCACTGGAGCGACCGTCTGCCCACATCACGTATGCAGCGGTTCCGACGGTAGTGGCGATCGGTTCATACTGGAATTTGGCGACGTCGCAAAGCACGAGTCCGGCACCGGGATAAATCAAGCTGCCGTTATTGCGTATATAGTTGTAATATATGTCACTTTCGCCATAGGTATAATCCGACCAGGCAGCAACCAGGCCGCTATTTGCGAAACGTGCAATAGTAGGATTGGTCTGAGTGGAATCGATCTGGACTACGTAGTTTCCGAGAGCATTCCACAGAGGGTTGCCGGTAAGGCTGTATTTGCTTGCCATTATATCGTGCATACCGTTGATATTCTCTGCCCAAACGACTGTGACGCCGCTGGGATCGCTATTCAGAGCTGCGAATTCCTGTTCTCTGCTGTTGTCGGCAAGGCTTACACCCTCATCATTCCAGAGGCGTTCACCGGTCGGCGAAAGGATCTGGCCATAATAGTTCAGAATGAAGTCTGTGCGAATGTCTTTCCAGGCTATGAAGATACCGTTGTTGGTCAAGACAGACTTGGCTTGGAATTGCATTGCATCATAGTTGCTGTAGCTGCTGGCACGAATACCATCGTTTGGCCATCCGGCATAAGGGGTGCCATTGGCTTGCATCCTTTTTACATAGACTATTCTGGGATCGCCCAATGAATTGACTCTTTCCCACACGTAGTAAGTATCCACGATATCGGAAATTGTGCATTCAGCAATACCTTCGATAGTGCCAAGATCGGATATCAGAATGCCATTTGGGCCCCATTGTTTCTGGTTATTTTGGATCTTCTGGCCAAATACTTGGTAAACATAAAGACCATTGGTATAAACCAGTCCGGACCAACCAATGTAAAAAGCACCATCAACGTAGCTGATCTTGGGCTCCATTTGCCTGAGGGGAGATTCATCAGTCATTTCAAGACCGGTATCACCCCAGAGTCTTTCACCGGTGGGGGAGATGAGCTGGGCATAGATCTTGGGATTGGCATTGCGTTTGTCTTCCCAAACTATGGCAATATGTCCATCGGGAGTGACGACACCCTGAGGAGTAAGTTGCTCGGCACCAACGGATACAGTAACAGGACGACCATTGGTCTCAAGAGCGACTGTGTTATCGGGATTGACAATCTGGAAGTAAATCTGATAGCCAATATTGGCGAAACGAGTGTCTTGCCAGATCGCTACAACATCGGTGGAGCGCGGAAGCAGGTGATAGTTCTGCAGGGGGGTGTCGCCAGACAAACCCCAGAATACCTCGACACCGTTGTCGGCAAGCTGGGCAACTCCGGCAGTATTCAGCACTTGATAGTAGATACCAACGCTGCCATTGCGGATGTCCATCCAGTTGATAAAGATATTGTTGTTTGCCACTTTGATCAGCGAGCCGGATTGCTCGTGAGGAGCAGTGCATACTGCAAGACCACCGGGAGTCCAAAGAGCAGTACCGCTACCATTGATATGCTGGGCATAAATGTCATAGTTGGGAGCATTTCCGTTACGGGTGTCATCCCAAACCATATAGGCACCGCCGTTGTTATCGGCAGCCAGGCGGGGACTGTATTGTCCGAAAGGAGCATCAGCGATGTTTACACCACCTGCAGCCCAGAGCAAGGAACCGGAGTTACTTATCTTCTGAGCGAAAAGATCAGGGTTTTGGTTGTCAAGACGAAAGTCTTCCCACACAACTATAACACCGTGGTCGGAGGTTGCCACGATACGGGGATTGAGTTGAGGAGCGGCAGTAGTGGCGGAATCATCAATCACTACAAAGGGATCAGGCCACATCAGTTGACCCTGCAGATTGATCTTCTGTCCATAGATATTATCATCGACTGCAGGTTGATTCTTCCATATAAGAGCAAACTCACCATTACCAAGCGGTGCCATACGGACGCTGTTTTGGTTTCCTGCTCCGGAAGCAATCAGCAGGGGTTGGGTCCAAGCCATAGTTCCTGCGGGAAGGAATCTCTTTACATAAATATCGTCATTGCCGACGTAGCTGTGTGTATAAGCAATCATCAAGCCACCCTGTCCATCAGGGAACATAGTGTTTTGAATCTCGTCTCCAACTCCATTGGCTACAGGAATACCATTTGCTGTCCATACTGGAGCACCTGTGCTGCTGAGTCTTTGGGCATAAAGGTCTTTGGAAGGATTACGGCTATCACCCCATACTATGTAAGCACCGCCATCAGCATCGGGCTCGATATTGAGACCTATCTGAATAGCAAAGAAGTCACATACGGGGACACCGCCGTCTTGCCACATTCTTTGGCCATTGCCATCGATCTTTTGAGCATAGACGTTTCCATCCAGATCGTTTGAGAAATCGATCCAGGCAATAATGTAGTTGTTGTCAGAGGTTCTGGTAATGACAGGGTCTTCCTGACGGTCGGGCTTTCCATCAATCAGGACAGGCTCATTCCAGAGCATCTGGCCAGTTGCGCTTACTTTCTGAGCCCAGAGATCTCGTTCTCCGAGCTTGGTATCGCTCCAAACATAAATGGCTGCACCATCAGGGGTGTCTGTGCCGGTTCTGAACCATTCGATATTGACGCCCTGACGAATAGGGATTGCATCATCCCAGAGAGTGTTCGCGGCAAGCACGCCACAAAGCACGGTCAGGAGCATAATAAAGCTTATCTGTTTCACAGGCATCTCCTTATATTATTATCTTGATAGTCGGTATGCATTCATATGGCTTTACACAACCATATCCAATTACGTTTGTGCAAGAAGTCTTCCAAAAAGCAGGATAATCACATAATAAACGAAAGCAAGAAGCATTTGAGCCATAAATGAAGAATTCTCTTGACACAGAAAGGCCATTGTGAATCTTTGGCAAAAATCGGCGAGATAGCTCAGCAGGTAGAGCAGAGGCCTGAAAAGCCTTGTGTCCCCAGTTCGATTCTGGGTCTTGCCACCAGATTTGAGGACGTCCCCAGGGGCGTCCCTTTTCTTTTATATGAACTACATCTTACGCAACCTCCGAGTGCCGGTATCGAGCAGCCCCAGCTTTGAAGCAGAGCTGAAGAAGAAGCTGCGTCTCCCATCCGATGCTTATAATGTAGAGAGAATCATCCGCAGGGCAGTAGATACACGCAGCAAAAATCATCCATACTATGATTATAGCCTGGAGCTCACTTTCCAAGGCAAAGTGCCAACCCACAATGATTTACTCCCAATCAAGCCCGCTGAAGAGCCAATATTTTCACCACACATATTGGGTGATTCCAGACCAGTTATCATTGGGATGGGTCCTGCAGGACTCTTTTGCGCTTTGGCGATGGTAGAAAATGGACTCCAGCCTATCATCTGCGATCGTGGAAAAGCCTTGGAGGATAGAGCATTGGACGTGCAAGCCAGCTGGGCTGGAGCTGATCCGGATCCCGAATCAAACGTCCAGTTTGGCGAAGGCGGTGCAGGTACTTTCTCCGATGGCAAGCTCACCAGCCGTGGTATGGACCCGGTGATCGGCAGAGTCTTTGACCTCCTGGTCGAGTTCGGGGCTGATCCCGCCATCAAATTCGAAGCCCTCCCGCACTGTGGCACCGATGGAATCAGAGCTTTGGTGCAAAGAATCCGCTCTTATCTCATCAGTAAAGGTGTAGAATTCCGCTATTCCACCTGCTTGATAGATATCCAATTCGAAAGCCAAAGCCTGCGAAAGATTCGCCTGAACGATGATTGGCAGGACTGTGAGACACTAATTCTAGCCTTGGGTAATTCGGCCCGCGATACTTTTAGGATGCTCCACAAACGCAAGATTCCTATGGAAGCGAAACCTTTTGCCGTGGGCTATCGAATTGAGCACCATCAAGATGCCATCAATAAGGCTATCTATGGCTCTCAGAAATGGACTGAACTGCTTGGCCCCGCGACCTATCGCCTTGCCCACAAAGGAGTTTATAGCTTTTGCATGTGTCCCGGAGGTGAGGTCATTGCCGCATCATCCAGCCCCGGAACTATCGTTACAAACGGGATGAGCTATAGCCATCGCAAGGGCAAATTCTGCAACAGTGCGATCGTCTCAGGCGTCGATGAAAAGATTTATGGGGAAGGCTTGTTTGCCGGAATGGATTTCCAGGAACGCATTGAAAAGGCCTCTCACAACCCTCTAAATGCTGCTCCGGCAGAGGATTTGGATTCGTTCCTAAGCAATCAAACACCGCGTCTCTCCGATGAAGTCTCTTACCGTCCCGCGGTCGTTTGTAGAGAACTATCGACAGTTTATCCAGTGCTGGTCACGAATCAGATAAAAAGCGCTTTACAGAGATTTGGCAGCGTTTTGAGTGGGTTCAACAGAGATGCGGTTCTGATCGCTCCCGAGACTCGCACATCCTCCCCGGTGAGGATTACAAGGGATTCTCAGACTCGCGGATCAATGGGGTTACAAGGCATATTTCCGATCGGAGAAGGTTCAGGTTATGCAGGTGGAATTATCAGCAGTGCTGCCGATGGATTCCGAACAGGCTTAATAATGAGAATCAGGTGAGAAATGCCTAGAATATTGGTAATTGAAGACGATAGCAGTTTCCGCAACGTCCTTGTTCAGATGCTTGAGAAGGCGGGGCATACTGTACGCTCTGCCGAAGATGGCAACAAAGCCCTCGAGATCTGTCCAGTTTTTCAGCCCGATGTTGTATTGACCGACATTATTATGCCGGACAAAGAAGGTCTCGAGACCATTCAGGAACTGCTGCAACTCTGCCCTCAGATGCGCATTATTGCGATGTCCGGTGGAGGAAGAGTCGGCCCCGACAGCTATCTACCTCTCGCAAAGAAACTTGGAGCCAAAGCCACACTGCAGAAACCATTTATGCGGGATGAATTGATGGCTGCAATTTCCGAAGTACTGGAATCAGATTAATCTCCATAGGCTCCTACAATCAGTTCGCTACGGCCACTGTAAAAATCTATTCATCAGTAATATAGCCTCTCTACAGATCCGTTCCACCTAATATCGATATCCTGTTGCTCTCCCCTTGATAGGATGCTTGTATCCTGCTTCTACCCTGCTTGAATCCTGCATGAACAAGCAGGAAACAACTGATAAACAAGTGTTTAGGATGATTTCATTGAAAGAGGGCGGATAAAGTGACTGTGCTGCCTATTGCCTACTCAGGTTCTCTATTAATTCCCTAAGTGATGCTAAACGCTTATCAAAAGAGAAATTATCTTTGATCCAGGATGAGATGTCGTGAGGTGAATACTCGGAATTTAGAGCTTGTTTGATTGCTTTTTGGAGGAGTTGAGGATCTCGGTTCTCAAGCAAATAGCCAAATCCCCCGATGACTGTCGGAATGCCGGAAACCTGTGAACCAACCGGAATGCATCCGCATAACATTGCCTCCATCAAGGCATTAGGCATTCCCTCGGAGATCGATGCCTGCACAAAGACTTTGCTGGTCTCCAAGAGTGGAATCAATTGCGCCTGAGGCAGATAGTCCATTATCTGCAGATTATGAATAGATTCTACGCAGTATTTTTTTTGAATCTCCCCGTGCCACTGCTTTCTGATTCCCACGATGATGAAATCTATCTCCGGCATAGACTTAGCCGCATCAAACAGCAGGTCGTAACCCTTGTTTACAATGTCCATAAATCGAGGTGTCGTACCAATTGCGATGACTCTGTTTTGACGGGTTTTGCTAAGATCGACAACACCCTGATAACTCACTGCGTTATAGACTGTTTTGCAGGGAGTAGAGAGCTTTGGAACGAGGTTTTGGACTCCTTCGAGGTGTCCTCTGGGATTGTAGTAGGTATTGGAGCTCCTGATCAAAGCCTCGTGATTAGAGACGATCAGAGAGCAGCGGCGAAGAGCGTAAGATGCTGCCATAGAGCGATATCTGTGAGTGAAAACACCCATACCGAGCTCCGGATAGGATACTGCGTCGTAACCACCTACAAAGATCAGGGTCTTCAGTTTTCTAATACTGCAAATGGCGGTGGCAAGCGCGGAATGGTAATCGGCAAACCATATCAGCACAATCGATTGCGTAGGTGCAAAGAGCAAACGGAGACACATCGTGATCAAGCCCCTGGCATAGGCTATTCTGCCTTGATCCTGGCGAATGTAAATGCTTGTCAGAGAGCCGATACGGCGGAGAATACGCTCTTCAAGACGGATGAAAGTTGATTGGCTGGGTTTGATCAGAATCAGCTTCACATCTATTCCTTGAACTCGCGTATCAGCTCTGCGAGCTCTCCTGCCTGAATTTGGCGTGAATAGAGCCGGATGTATTCGGGATCGGGTTTTTGATCTATATCCGATCCTTCTGCCCAGCAGGTATAGAGCTTTAGCAACTCGTGTTTTATACGGGGGATGTCCATATAGTCAGAAACCAGTCCCAGACCGCTTTTAAGGACTATTTCAGCGGCTTTTCCATTGGGTGGGACGATAGCGAGGATGGGTTTGTAGCTGCGGATGTAATCAAAGATCTTGCCAGTGATGACCGATTCAGTGTTTGCTCCGGAGGGAATGTAGAGCAGTAAAGCGCTTGCAGCCTGCATTTCTGTGAGAGTGCTGCTGTGCGTCATAAATCCCTCAATCTGTACTACAGAGCGAATCAAGGCTGAATCAATGTAACTCCCGAAGATGAAGGCAGGGTTGTTTTTGCCTATTATGCGCACACGGAAAAGCATTGGATCGAGCTTTTGCTCTTGCACTAAGTCTTCAATAGCTTTCCAGAGGGAATCGGGCTGGCGTCGATCGTAAAAACTGCCGGTGTAAAGCAGCGTGAATCTATCGGGCTTGGAGGGCACTGCCAGGCGTGAGAAATCAGCTTCATCAAAGCCATTTGGGATTACTCGAAAGGGACGCTTTGCGAGGAATGAGTAGCGTTTTAGGAAGTTGCTCCGCATTTGTTCAGTAAGATAAACCATACCGGCTGTGGAAGATAAGACTCTGGCTTCCCAGAGCATTTCCCTGGTCTGAGAGCGATGAGGATAATCGCTGTTGATACGTTCGGGGTTGTTAGTCCATTCGTCACGAAAGTCGCAGATATAGCGCATATTGTATTTGGACTTGAGACGTAATCCCAAGAATAATACCGAAGGCGGTCCGCTGCTGATTACGGCAAGTTCGAGCTTGTCTTCGATACGCAGTAAACGGTCGAGGGCAGTCTTGGCAATCCTGCGGGATAGGATGTATTGATCGGGTATGAAGATGGATTGGCTGAAGAATTTGACCAGCTTTCCCATACGCAATCCGTAAAGGAGCTTGTAGATCCAGGAGAGATCAATCGCCGGGAACCGATAGACTTTGGTGGATTGGGGTATTTCTTTGAGTAGGCTCTTGTCTTTGGGATACTTTAGGGCAAAGGGACTCATGCATAGCACAGTACAATCTATACCATACTCTGCCAGATACTTAACCATCTTTAGACTGCGAATGGCAGCGACACCTCCCAGAGGTGGGAAGTAATAAGCAATGTAGAGAATCCGGATACGATCTGTCATCTTGTCCTCTGGATTAATCCCTCTATGTAAGTCTTTATGCTTGCAATGTCATAGGGTAGTATTGCACCAAGCAGGTAAGCAACCGCGAGATAGCAGATGCTAAAGATGCTGCCTCCAATGATCAGATTGAGCCAAATGCTCTCGATGAAGCTGATAGTCCAAAAGCTTATCAATCCGGCAATAAGAGCAGAGAGCAAAGTCCGGCCTATTTGCAGCCACGGTATCATAAGGCCTAGCTGGAACTTCAGCTTCGATTTGATCCAATAAAGATATAGAGCCATACTAGCATAAGTAACAATCACTGTCGCAATAGCCGGGCCTTTCATCTTGAGAGGTGTATTCACTAAAATGAGATTTAGACCAAGGTTTAGGCTAAGAGTAAAGATAGCGTTATAGAGGATGTATTTAGTACGGTTCAAAGCCTGAAAGAGAATCCCGTAGCTGCCGATCCTTACCAGTAGGGCAATCAGATAGATCTGAAAGTAGATACTGGCGCTGCTGTAACGATCTGAGTAGAGGATTGAGATGATGTCTGATGCCAGGACAAAGCACAAGGCTGCTATTGGTATTATCAGAAGAGCGTTCTTGCGCATTGCTGCCCGATACAGCATTGTTACCTGGGACTTGTCCGTGTGTGAACTGATTGCTGGCAGGATGACTGAATTGACTGAATTGGTGAGTATCCCTACGAAGGGAAGCTCCATCGCGCCAATAGAAAAGATTGCATACTGAGCCGGACTAAAGAATCCTGAGATTACAAACTTGTCCAGCTGTACTGTCAATACACCTATTATGGAGGATAGACCCAGTGGCAGTGAGTAGCTGAATTGCTGCTTGTAAAAGTCCTTGTCCCAGCTATATGCGATACTCATAGTACGGAGTTTCAGCCTGACGTAAATCCACTGCAGGAAGGCAGAAAGCATCAAGCCCAGCACTATCATCTCCAGCTTGCGGAAGAACAAGGCAGTTCCCAGGATCAGGACAAAATCTGTGACTATTGTGAACAGGGTAAACCTGATTACTCTATCGCTGCGCTTCATTCCCATCATAATGGAGCTGTAAACCTGGCTCAGAAACATAAAGATTGGATATCCGGCAAAGATCAGTAGCAGACAGCTCAGCTGTGGATTGGAGAATGATTGTGCTATCATTCCTCTAAAGAATAGTATCCCTCCGAACATCAGCAGTGCCAGGATACTTATCATATCCACTATGCGAGATACAAGACGCTTCCTATCAAGGTCGTCGCTGATCTTTGGTATGAAGTAAAGCATACTCTGGGGTATTCCCAGCAGGAGTACAGTCGAGAAGGTCGTGTAGATCAGGAAAAGCTGTCTGTAGCTACCATAGTCTTCAGGCGTAAGCATCCTTGCCAGAACGATGCCTATCAGAGACTTCATAATGAAGCGGAAGCTCTCTGTCGCGGAGAGCAAGCCTGCCTGCTTGGTTAGGCTTTGATCCTTCATTGATTCTCCAAGCTTACCGGTATGATGTACTTGTATTTGTCAACATCACGATATAGATGGAAGAAGAGCACGTCTGTAGCTCCCAAAGAGTCCGGTAGGTTGATTGTAACCACATTTGTTCCTGCCATAAAGCTCGAGCTTGATTGCCAGAGGAGATGCTCCCTTGAATCAAGTATCTCTATCGTCCAGAGCCCTTCCCATGGCAAAGACATATTCAAGAGATACTCTCCATTGCGCTTTGTGAGGAACAAATCCGGGGCAATGTCGGCTGCCTGATGATGTGTAGCGGCATCTTCAAAGAGTGCCAGTATCTCAGGAGGCAAATCTTGTGTAGTCATCGGCTGATAAGCTCTTTGCCCCAGGTAGTCCAAACCACTACCCTTGATCAAACCATCATAGCTAAACAGCGCTATTCCAGAGAAAGCCCGATCCCTGATCCAATTGATCCTATCCAAGACATTGACTATATCATAATCCAGTACTGACGGGTTCTCGGATGGCACCAGCGATCCACCGCCTGCGTCCCAAGCCCGGATTCCCATCACAATCTTATCTGTATGTCCAAAACTGTCGATATCATCCAGTATCCTCAGGAAAGCTGTATCATTCTTGTGATAATGCATTGGATAAATCTTATCGACGATCCCTCTGTCCAGCCAGTCCCGCCATTCCTGTGCATATTGCACCACTGCTTCATTGTAATCAGCAAACACCGCTGCTGTAAGCAAGATCTCAGGATCAATACTATCCAGCTCTGCGTGCAAAGCTTCTACAAAACTCGTGACCTGCTTAATCCGCCAGTCATTCCAGGTTGTTTCCGGATGATCCCTTTTATACTCGTAATACCTGCCCAAAGTGACCGGATGATGACCAAAGGAGGCATTGGGATAACGTATATAATCCAGGTGAATCCCATCCAACCCGGGATACCCACTGGCGATATCGCAGATAACGTTTTTGATATGCTCCTGTGCCTCGGGAACTCCTGGATCTATAAAGTAACCATAGTTATCGATTGCCCGGCTCCTGCCATTGCCCGATTCCCTGGAGAGCCAAGCCCTACGGTTTCGATAGATATAATTCTGTTCCAAATACTGCTGGGCGGTAGGGGTAGCATTGAAAACCACTACCCAAGCCTGGACACTGAGCCCAAATCTGTGCCCCTCACTCAAAGCATAAGCCAAAGGATCAAAATATGGATCTGCAAGGATATAGCTACGATACTCAGGATTGGGATACTTACGGGACAAACGATTCTGCGTGTAGAGAGCATCGGATCGGTAACGCACCTCGACCAGGAGTTCATTCTGCCCGTTTCTGAGCGCATCCTGGATCACTTGATCGATCTTGGCTGGTGTATTCAACGACCAGGGCAGCACCCACAAAGATCTGATTTCGCTGGAACTCAGCTCTGTAATTGCAAATAGCAGGAGAGCAATCACCAGCCCTGTACAGCGCTTCAGAAGGTCTCCTCTTCACTGGTGGAGTGTACTTCCAGATCAGCTATTCCATCCGAAAGTATTAGTTTCAGGCTGTCATGTTTGTCTATTTGACGGATCGAACGCAACAGCTTATCTCCTTTTTGGACAATGGCATAACCTTTGGAGAGGATGTGCTTTGGCGAGCTCGAGCTGAGCCTCAGTTCTAGCAGGTCGATTTGTTCCTGCTTGAGTCTGATGGCATCAGCGCTCCGGATTTTAACTCTCTGTTCAATGGCATCCAGACGCCTGTCACTGCTCATAATCCTGGTCTTTAGATTGTACTTTCCGCCCGAGATAAAGGTATCACCGACCCTTTGCAGCATCTGAGCCTTTTGCTTTAGTTTTTGTCTTACGTTTTCGAGCTTCATCGTTGCCATATCAAGATCGCGTCCATAGCGATTAACCACCTGTACCGGGTTGTTTGCCTGAAGCTTGTGATCAGCAAGCTGCAAACGACCAATTTTGCTATTCAGCACGCGCTTTGCCAGAATATCCATCCTCTTGCCAAGAGCCGTTAGATAAGCCATCAGATCTGCCTTATCCGGCACAGACAATTCGGCGGCTGCGGATGGAGTCGGAGCTCGATGATCAGCTACAAAATCACTGATCGAAAAGTCAATTTCGTGTCCCACAGCGGAGATCACCGGGATGCGCGAGGCAAATACAGCCCTCGCTAAGCCTTCGTCGTTAAAAGCCCAAAGATCTTCTTGTGATCCGCCTCCACGAGTGAGGATTATCAAGTCGATATCGTTTCTCGTGTTAAAGTACTTCATACCCTTGATAAGCTGAGGAGGAGCATCAGAACCTTGTACCAGAGCCGGATAGAGTATCACCTCCACCGGGAAACGCCGCTTCAGGATGTTCATAATATCCTGCAGAGCTGCTCCGGTGGGCGAACTCACTATCCCAATCTTTTGCGGATAGCGGGGAAGAGGCTGTTTATGTTCAGCGCTAAAGAGCCCCTCAGCTTCGAGCTTTTTCTTGAGCAGCTCAAACTGCCGTGCCAGATCGCCTTGCCCTGATAACTGCATCGAATTGACATTGAGATTATAGGTTCCGCCTTTCTCATAAACGGTCAGCCTACCAAAGCAAATCACCTGCATACCATCTTCCGGCTTGAAATTCATACTGAAATTCGAATTTCGGAAGAAAGTGCAACGCATCGTTGCCTTGGCATCTTTGAGGTTGAAGTACATATGCCCGGAGCTGTGGTGAGTGAAATTGCTGATTTCCCCGGTGATATACATCGGTTCGATCGTGCTTTCAATCACTTGCCTCAGGTGCATCGTGACTTCGTAAACGCTGAATACTATGATCTCATCCATAGGGAGTTAATAAATCCACCTTGCAAATTCTGTCAACAAGCTTGCTATCAATACCTTGTGCACGCCTTTTGGATGAAGCAATCCTAAAACCTTGCAGGACAGTTGTATGATGCCTGTTCAAGCAGGATTCAAGCAGGATAGAAGCAGGATTGATGCAGGATATCAAGCAGAAAGCAAAACCCCGGATCCACGAGGGAACCGGGGTTTGATTTATTTATCCGGGTTTACTTAACGAGAAGCATTTTGCGGGTCTCGCTACGTGAACCCATTTCCAATCTGTAGAAATAGATACCGCTGGAGACATTGCGACCTGCATCATCCAGTCCATTCCAGACTAGGCGATTTGGTCCTGCTGAGACGTTTCCATCGTGCAGAGTCCGGACAATCTGACCCTTGATATTGCTGATCACGAGCTTGGCAGGGCCGGCTTGATCTGCATTGAAGGAGATAGTAGTGGTCGGATTGAAAGGATTAGGATAGTTTTGGGCAAGACGGAAACCGGTGATTACTACTTCGTCATCGTTTGAGACGTAGTTGTCGGGAGCCACGGTGGTAAATTTTATGGCGAGTCCGGCTTGCAGTGTAGCGGCTGTAATAGGATACTGATTGCCGTGGGTATAGGTAAGTCCATCGAGCTGACGGTGATCTTCGATACCGACTGTGCAATAGTTTGTGGTGGTGCCTGGATTGTCAACAGTGTGATACTGCACAACGATATCGCCATCATCGTTGTTCTTGGGATAGAGGATGATCTGGAATTTCTCCAGAGATGCATCCTGTCCGGCATTGATGTTGTACTGGTTGTATGCATCGTTCCATTCAACGATATAGCGGTTGTTTGCCGCATCGTGCCAATAGCTGATGCGCATATCGTTGAATATGCCATTGCCTTCATTATCTACACCGGTCTTCATTCCTTTGAGATCATCCCAATAGCCGGCTATCATCGCGTAAGGTCCCAAAGCGGCAGGGATGTAGTGGTTGTAGAAATCGAACATATCGGTCTCGCCAAAGGACAGCCAGCCGTTTGAGCAGATCGAAATAGTGTCGTAGTCAATCCCGTAGTATTTGAATGTAAAGGGCAATTGAACTACGCGTACACCATCGTCCTGAATAGTCCAGACAGTGCCCTGTCCACCTTCATTGGGATCAATACCGACCCAGTTGTAGGTGGGCTTTTGGCTATAAGCGAGGTCTGTGCTGTCATAAGCAAAATAGCCATATTCGCAGGGACCGGTCGGATCAGAGGAACTGGGAGTGCCTGCTACAACGGAGTAGTAAGGCGAAGCGAAATAGACATCGGTGCCATTGACTTCAAAGTGCAGCTTGATGTTTCTGCCATTGTAAGTATTAGCTGCTACCTGGATGTTGATATCGACATTCTTTGTCTCCCAGGCAGCGAACATTCCAAGCTCTATTTGAGGCGAGGTGACTGTCGCGGCATTTGTCTGGGATGTGATCTGTAGTGTAGCTGAATTTATATTGAAGTTCGAATTGTTCTTTATCTGGAAACTCACCGGGTTGTTTGCACCAAGATTGAGGGTGCCACTGTGGTTCAGGATTACCAGATCCTTGTTGTTGGGAGTAACGCTTGCGATATGGGTGCTGCGCACGATACCGTTTTGCATAACTTGCAGTTTGAAGTAAATAGGGATTCTGGGGTTGACGCCAAAGTTCAATGTGAAGTTGAAATCAGCCTCGGGAGTAGCTGTCGGGGTGACAGAACCAAGATCGACTGTATCCGTCTGAATATTGACCAGTTCCGGTCTTAGGAAGCTGATCTTGACGCTCACATTATTGATGGTGGCTTCTGTGTTGTTTTCCACGATGGTGGCGATATTGATCTGCTCACCGGTAACCGAGAATTCAGTATTGCTGATGGACAAAGGAGCTGCAGCGGTGGGAGTAAGTACTTTTTGCAGAGGAACCATATTGTCACGGGTGATGGTAACGGTCAGGTCGCCGGTTTGATCGGGATCAATCTGGATCAAGCCAATGCCGTGTTCGACTTTGGCATAGCTATAGGTAATTCCATCTTTTGTGGCTGTGATAGTAGCACCATCAAGATTGGCAGCGTTGATCTGAATATGGGTGTCAGATTGGGCAAAAGTAAGCCCGTTTACGAATACCGAATCATTGATCTGATCAGGCACCAATACCCACATATTGAGGGAAGGATCGCTCAGCAGGTTGTAAACGTGGTAATAGAAGCTTACATATTGGTTTGGTGCAAGATCATTGGGGAAGTTTTTATAGAGCTCAATCTTGCCGTTGAGGACGCTGGCTCCAAAGCTGCGGACACCATAATCCAGTATGGCACGGAAAGAACCGGAGGAGATGGAGTTGTTTAGCCTGGTCTTGGTGTGCAGATCGGAGGGCCCTACGAATGCAACGCAACCACCGGGACTGGTGAGTGTGCCCATACGCATCCACTTCTCACCAAAGGAGGGATTGACCGTATTGGCAAAGTCGCCTGTATTACAAACGATTGAGAAGACGATCGGCATCTTTGCGCCATTGAAAGTGTTATTGAGATCAGCAAGGTGGAAAGAAGGATAGTGCCAGCCATTGGCATCGCCCCATCCGCGATAGCTGATGAATTGAACACCTTGGTTGATAGAGGTTTGGATCAATGAAGTGCCGGGGTAGGTGGGTGGATAATAGACCGTATCCACTGCGGTGTATCCATAATCCAGGAAGCGGTTTCTCAACCAGCGGGACATATGAATCGGAGTGGTGGGACGCAGGTTGCCTTCTGCAAAGTTTCCTGCGATAGTGACGGCACGTTTCATCCAGTTTGTATCGGCCATCATAGGTGTCTTTTCGTATGAGACAGTTTTGTTTAGCATCACGATAAGTTCTGATACATTATTAAAAGAGAATCTTCCGGCCAGCATCTCTGGGAAGTAGTCATCACCGGTGATCAAAGTGTATTGATGATCGTCAGCGTCATTTTCCTGATACTCCGGCGAAGGATAGAAAGCTGTGGGGATTGAATAGGTACCGGTGACATCGCCAAATAGCATCAAGTAGTCGCATTGGTATTGGTTGTAATGAGCGGTAATGGCAGCCTTGAATTGATCTAGAGTTTCGCCGATATTGCTTTTGTTTAGGACATAGACTTCGAATCCACGCTGCTGTTTCCATCTTATGTATTCGGCTTGGTAGGGTTCAAGAGCGCTATGCGAAATGATCAGCATACTTGGGCGTCCGATGGGCAGATAACGCAGATAGCAGGTATCCCAGTTGTCTGCGAGATTCTTGTATGCATCAACAAAGGCGGGGGATACGGATTGTGGGATTGCTATCGGATTCTGTCCATTCAGTCCGAAATCAATGCTGTTCAAAGTACGAACCAGACCACTTTCTTCAAACTGGGCGCGGATCTTGACTGTGAAGCCTTTCATCTCGCGGAATGTGAAGCTGTTGGACATCACGACAGTGTCGTCCCGCAGGTTATTTTCCGTATAGAGTAAGGTCCCGTTTTGATCGAATACGTTCCAGGACATCTGGTTTACTTGTATATCAACGCTTTCATAGGGAAGCGCGAAGGTTTTGCTGACGTAGGACACGGTGTCCAAGCCATCATCATTGTCTGGGCTGTTATCTTCAACGAGGGGGGCAGCACGAAAATCGCTCAGTCTGGCACTGACGCCACTGGCTGTGCTTTGATACTGCTCCAGGCTCATCGCGGATAAGATACTCAAGGAGAGTAGGATCGCTATAATTGCTGTCAGTCTCATTTGATTCTCCCGTAATTAGTTTGATTTGAATAAATGCAAGAATCGTTCCTAAAAGGACTCGGTGATTGGACTTATCAGAAATCACACGTTAGCGGGAGCTCAGAAGGCTGCTAATCGGTGTGGGAAGGGCTTAGTGTGGATGTGTGCTAGATACTTACTGTGCTGGCTAGAGTCGCTATTGCCATAATTGCTTCGAAGATAATGCCATAATCCGGGTCTGCATATTCAATCGTTCTGCCATCGAGTCTTTTGACATAGGGCATCATACAGGCTTGATCAGCCATAGATGTGGAGTGTAGCTCTATAGTGAGTTTGTAAGGTGACTCCAGCGTGTAAAGCGGGATATTATCTTTGGAGAGAGTCTTGTTGATAGCCGTGAAGACAGCTTTCCTTACTAGATTGCGAGGGTAATTCTTGGCAGAGAACTTGGAGTGGGCTTCCTTGGTAGTGATGAATTCGAGCCAGGGCATAGCATCGGAAGCAAGAAGCTGATCGTGTAAGGCAAGATCACCGCTCACCAGGCTTACCGGAACTCCCAGATAACCGGCATAAGCAGCATTGATCAGAGCTTCGCTCATTGGGATATCGTTGATCCAAATCTTCTGGAAACGGCTGTTTGAGTAGCTGTGATCCATATTTGCGCGTATTGTGCCTGTCGATGCATGGTAACCCAGGAGAAAGACATGGCTGTAGCTGCTGTCCAGCATTGGCATCATATATTGGGGACGTGGCCCGCCTGATATGAGGTAGATCCTTTCGTCCAAGGCAGTGATATCATAATCCAGGCTGTCTCCTGCAGAGTGTGAATCTGCTATAACAATCTCTGTGATATCATCGTTGTGTCTGCTTTCGCGGATAGCTTCGATTACATCAGCGACGTGGTCGTACATTGCTTTCTTGACTGCGGGACGATTGGTTTTCTCGTGATCCCAGTTATAGGTTCCGGGCATTCCTTCCATATCAATAGAAAAGTAAAGTTTCATCACAAATCTCCTTGGATGCTCTTGGCAAGTCTTGCTGCCAGGATGGCGTTGTTTTCCAGCAGTGCAAGATTGGCTCTGACTGATTCACCCTCAGTTAGACGGGATAAACAGTCAAGCAGAAAAGGAGTGAGTGCTTTACCTGTGATGTTCTTAGACTTTGCTGTATCAATAGCGTTGAGGATCTGAGGCTCAATTGTCTCTGCGGGGATTTGTGCTGCAGCAGGTATTGGATTTGCTATCAGGATTCCCGAAGGCCTGTCTCTGTACTCGAGATGATTGTAATAGAAAGCTGTAAACTCAAGCTCTGTGGAGATGCTATCTATGAAATATGTGCTGGTGGAGCTGTAGAAACATGGAAACTTATCTGTCATCCAGCCCAAGACTGGCACAGCGTTGGTTTCCAGCATCTCCAGTGTAGCAGGTATATCCAGAATGGCTTTGCATCCTGCTGAGACTACCACTACCGGTATCTCGGACAGGGCTTTGATATCCATCGAGATATCAGGGATACTTTGCCAATCCCGGTGTACTCCGCCTATGCCTCCGGTTGCAAAGACCTTGATATCGGCCAAGTGAGCCAGGAGCATCGTTGCAGATACAGTAGTTCCGCCTGTCTTTCCCTGTGCCAAAGCCAAAGCAAGATCCCGCATTGATACTTTCATCAGCTTAGTAGCAGTATCGGTCATTCTCTCTTTCAGAGTGTCTTTGTCCTGCTCAGACAAGCCTATATGGGCCTTGCCATCGATCACTGCTATGGTAGCAGGAACGCATCCGTTGTCGTAGATGGTTTCTTCGAGCCGGGAGAGTGTATCAAAATTGAGTGGATATGGCAGTCCGTGAGTTATCACAGTAGATTCAAGTGCTACTATGGGGGTATTATGAGAGAAAGCTGATGATACTTTATCAGATAAAACAATGCTAACTGGGGTCATTGGCGTGCTCCAATCTGGTTATAATTATGGAATCAATCGTTGTTCCTGCGCCCGAACAATGATTGATTCCATTCCAAGACTAATTCAGTGTGACTTGTTCCTGAATGGTCTGGATGTCACTTAGCTGTGTCTCTTGAGGGTAGATCAGTACTTCGACAGGCGCTACTCCGGCAGCTATCAGATCTAATTCTCTGGCGGCAGCATAAGAAATATCAAGCTGTCTGCCACGTGTGAAGGGACCACGGTCTGTGACGCGTACGATAACGGACTTGCCGTTTCTGGGATTGGTTACTTTGAGGAGGGTGTTGAAGGGGAGGGATTTGTGTGCGCAGGTCATTGCATTGCGGTCATAGCGCTCACCGCTTGCTGTTTTCCGACCGTGGAATCTTCCTCCATAATAGGAAGTTACCATAGTCTCCCGGATGGGAATAATCCCCGGTGGTTCTTGTGTTTGTAGCGAATCTATCACCAAAGAGCTTTGCTCCAGAGAGATTTCTTCACTACCGATTCCGCTGGCTTGTTCTGCTATTACGGGGGCGATAATCACCAGATGTAATCCCAGAAATGTAGCCAATAGTAGTTTTGTTTTTTGATTCATAAGTTTACCATTAAGTATAGGATGGTCTTGATAAATCTGAGGGGCTAATTTTTGTCAAGAAAAAAATGTCAAAAAAGCTAGTAACTGCATATACCGCATATCCTTGCAGCTCTGGATCGCAGGCTTCCCAAAAGCCTTTCTTGACAGCATTCAAGGCGTGATTTCTATCAAATCAATCAAAATATTGGAGATCTTATGAACAAGTCAGTATCCCCCTGCGGTATCGTATGTGCCGATTGTGAAGCCTATATTGCCACCCAGACCAATGACACTGCCCTCTTTGAGAAGCTTTCCGAAGCCTACAGACTCAATATGGGTAAAGAGATTAGCGTCGATGACTTACACTGCTCCGGCTGCAGTTCAGAAGGGCAAAAGATCAGCTTTTGCGATATGTGCGAGATTCGTGCCTGTTGCAGAGAGCGAGGATACATTAACTGCTCTGAATGTTCTGAGTTCCCCTGCGCCAAAGGTAGCTTTATCTGGACTGATGATTCCAAGAGCAAGGCAAAGCTCGAAGAGCTGAGGGCTTTGTTGTAATCCCGATAAGTCCAGTTTCAGAGAAATGAATTGACAGATTAAGCCCGCTGAGGAGGCTATCACTTATTAGAAAAATTAATCTAAGGAGAAACTCCATGCCAAAGATGACAGTGGATCCAAAGTACTGTAAGGGTTGTGGTTTATGTATCGTAGCCTGCCCCAAAAAGATCATCCGCTTTTCCGAAAACATCAATAGCAAAGGCTATCACTATGCCGAATGCTTTGATCAGGACGCCTGCATTGCATGCAAGATGTGTTACCAGACCTGCCCGGATGTGGCAATCACAGTAGAGAAGTGAGGTAGATAATGGCAAAAGTATTGATGAAAGGTAATGAAGCCGTAGCAGAAGCTGCAATTCGCAGTGGATGTCGCCTCTATTTCGCCTATCCGATCACACCCCAAAGCGAGCTAATTGAATACATGGCAAAGATGATGCCCAAGGTGGGGGGAACCTTCCTCCAAGCCGAAAGTGAAGTCTCCGCCATCAATATGGTCTATGGCGCAGCCGGAGCCGGCAAGCGTGTGATGACATCCTCCTCCTCTCCCGGTATCTCCCTCAAAGCTGAAGGTATTTCCTATATCGCCGGTGCAGAGCTCCCCGCTGTGATCGTCAATGTCCAGCGTGGTGGCCCGGGTTTGGGTGATATACAGCCTGCTCAGGGTGACTATTTCCAAGCCACCAAAGGCGGCGGACATGGTGATTATCGCCAGATTGTGCTTGCACCCAGCTCAGTACAGGAATTTGCCGATATGGCATCCGAAGCTTTTGACCTGGCAGATAAGTACCGCAATCCCGTGATGATTCTTGCCGATGGTATGCTGGGCCAGATGATGGAGCCTGTGGAATTCAAAGAAGCCAGATCTCAAGCTGAGCTTGATGAGCTTGGTAAACAGCATAACGACTGGTGCATTTGTCCTAATGAAGACGGCGATAAAAAGCATCACCACGAGATCAACTCCCTCGAGATCGATCCTGCTGTCCTGGAAGCTCATGTCAACGCTCTTTATAAAAAGTATGCTGTCATAGAGAAAGACGAGACCCGTTGGGAAGAATTCAATATTTCCGATGACAATGAGATTCTCTGTGTTGCTTGGGGAACAGCTTCCCGTATCGTAAAATCAGCCATCAACGAGATCAAAGCCGAAGGCAAGAGCATCGGTATGATCCGCCCCATCACTTGCTGGCCCTTCCCCTACGAAGCAATAGCCAAAGCCATAGGCCCCAAAGTAAAGAAAGTCTATGTGTTTGAGCTCAATACAGGCCAGATGCTGGATGACGTCAAGATCGCAGTCAACGGAAAGGTTCCGGTGGATTTCTGGGGCAAAGTCGGCGGAATCGTCTTCACCCCTGCTGAGATCCAAGAAAAACTGGAAGCCTGCTTCTAAAGGAGAAAGAAATGGAAATTATTGCAACCAGACCTCAATCGCTTACTTCGACTCCTTTTACCTACTGCCCGGGATGTCTCCATGGCGTGGCGCACAGGCTGATAGCCGAGTCCATAGATGAATTCGGTCTTGTAAACCAAATGACCGGCGTAGCCCCGGTTGGCTGCTCCGTCTTTGCTTACAAGTTCTTCAATTTCGACATGGCTCAAGCTGCTCACGGTCGCGCTCCCGCTGTTGCCACAGGCATCAAGAGAGCTCGCCCCGATATGCACGTCTTTACCTACCAAGGTGATGGCGACCTTGCTGCCATCGGTACTGCCGAGATCGTGCATGCCGCAAACCGCGGTGAACGCATCTCCGTCTTCTTTGTCAACAATGCCATTTATGGTATGACCGGTGGACAGATGGCTCCCACAACACTTCCCGATATGAAGACCACGACCTCTCCCTACGGCCGCAAAGTCGATGATATCGGTTATCCCATCCGTGTGAGCGAGCTTCTTGCCACTCTCATCGCGCCTTACTATATCGAGCGTGTCTCTCTTTTGAGCCCTGCAGATATTATCAAGGCAAAGAAAGCAGTGCAAAAAGCCATAAAGTATAACAAGGAAGGACGCGGTTTCACTTTCGTGGAACTGATCTCAACCTGTCCTACAAACTGGGGCATCGATCCCGTTAAATCCCGCGAATGGGCAAAAGAAAATATGCTGCCGTTTTTCAAGCCGGGATGCTTCCGCGACAAAGGCGAGGGGGTGGAATAATGAAATGTGAAATGATTTGCGCAGGATTTGGTGGTCAAGGCGTACTGACTATTGGCAAATTCATTGCCAAAGCCGGTATGGCAGAAGGCAAAAACGTCTCCTGGCTTCCTTCCTACGGGCCTGAAATGCGTGGCGGTACAGCTAATGTCTCCGCAGTTGTTTCAGATGCTCCGATTGCTTCACCGATCGTAAGCTATCCGGATGTATTGGTTGCTCTCAATCAACCATCTCTGGACAAATTTGGCCCGATGGTCCGCAAAGGCGGAGTCGTGATTATGGATACCAATATGTGTCCTCACGGCCTGAAGCGTGACGACGTCGATTTCATCGCTGCCCCAATGAGTGATATCGCTCTTGAGATTGGCTCGATGAAAGTCCTCAATATGTTGGCTATCGGAATGATCATCGGTAAAACCAATGTAATCAAATACGAGACCATGGAAGAAGATCTGAACGCATTCCTCAAAGCCAAGGATCCCGACCTCCTGGAGAAGAACCTGATCGCCATCAAACGTGGCATCGAGCTCGGTAAAGCCTGATATTGCACTACTATAATAAAAGCCTCCCGATAATGGGAGGCTTTTTTTGTTTTAGTTTTTAGGTACCAAACCAGGTTCTTTTGGCGCTCTCTTTGAATTAAAAGCTCATAAGATCTTGCAGGACAGCTCTATCATACCTCTTGATGCAGGATTCAAGCAGGATAGAAGCAGGATACAAGCATCCTATCAAGGAGCAAGCACCAGGAATCAGTAGGCAAAGACAACGCCGCTCATCGGGAATATCCATTGCTGAGGATCGGTTTCAACCAGTATCCGAGAGCTCCTTCGGCTGATAGCGGGATATTTGTTTTGCCCCGAGTAGATAGGGATACACTCAACGTTTTGGATGCAATCAGGACTCTCCAGCGAGATTGATACTCCTTGGGTTGGTTCTGTAATAAAAACGCTGAGTTGGTGGGAATTTCTCGGGTAATAGGTGCGAGTATTGATTACAAAATCCTGCTCAGAGCCCACAAGGTTATTGAGGGAGGGATGCGAGCATCTGATCTCCAGACAATCCAGAGATTGCTGTACGGCGGTCTCGAGCTCAATGTCAGCAACCTTGATCGAACTAATCGAAAAACGCTGGGGAGTCAGCTCAAAATTATCATCCATCAGCCAGCGATACTCTACATCAGATCTTTTGAAGTAAGCTTGCAGTACCTCTTCACTTTGTGCGCAGGCAACTATGAAATAGTCATTATCCAGCACCTTGCGATAGCTAAGAGTAGTCTGCACTTCAAAGAAGGCAGGATCATCGCCATCAATGAGCTTGATAGTATGATGAAATCCCTTTCTATAGTGAATGTTTTGATCTTTATCAAAGAATAGCCTGGCAAGCATTTCCTGATATACGAGAGCGCCGATCTCATCGCTACCGAGTCGTTGAGAGACAGCAGCTTCTATAATTGAGCTTAGTTTGCTGTCTGAAAAATCCGCAGGGACGAAATCCCGACGGGCAAGAGGAGCGCTGCTGAAGAGCCTGTCTTCTTTAAAGTAATAGCGCCGGGCTCTTCTTCCGACCTGGCACAGGAGTTCGTAGGCAGAGCCTCCGTAAAGCGAAGCTATGTTTTCGGCACGGGTTTCGGGATTGTCACCACCCAAGAGAACCAGTTCATCGCCTGCTTTCAGGCCCGGCATATCCGTTAGATCTATTGTAATCATATCCATAGAGACCTTGCCGATTACAGGTGATAGTCCCATAGCTGTGCTTACAAGTGCTTTATTGCCCAATAGATAGTCGTACCCATCGGCATATCCGACCGGGATGATACCATATCTTCCATCGCGAGGGGAATGCCAGGTAAGGTTGTAACCTAAACCTTCACCTTGTTTGATTTCTTTAACAAGGCTAAGTGTGCTTTTAAAGGTCATAACTGGCTTGATATCCAGCTTGCCTTGCTGATCCGGGTGAGTATATATACCATAGGATAGAATTCCCAAACGCACCAGATTGCTACCAAGACCAAAGCCATTGACCACGGCACTGCTATTGGCAATGTGTCGAAAGCGGGGCTCCGCAGGAAGATCAATCTCACCAAAGGCTTGTTCCTGGATAGAGCTGTAAATTCTGTCCTGTTCACTCGCTGCGAAATGGGAGAAAATGCCTTCGATTTCAAGAGAATCCAGGGAACTAACTGAATCATAGAGACTGGCGAATTGCTCGGGACTGCAGCCGGAACGATGCATACCGGTATCGATCTTGATATGGACTTTTGCAGTGATTCCCTGTGAAGCTGCTGCTTTGGCAAGTTCGCGTGCAAATTGCGGCTCTGAGATTGAGGTGGTTAAAGAATAGTCCAAAATGCCATCAATCTCTGAGGGCAGGCTGGGTGATAGAATTAGAATTGGGGCTGTGATTCCCTGTAATCTGAGAAGTTTACCTTCTTCATAATTGGCTACGCCCAATAGCGCGGCACCCTCTTCCAGAGCGGCATTAGCGATCTCGTAGGCTCCGTGTCCGTAAGCATCAGCTTTGACAATTTGCATAAAACCGCAATCTGGGCTCAGGAAGCGTTTGAGCTCTTTCAGGTTGTGGTGGAAAGCACTGAGATCGATCTCGACCCAGCTACGATCTGTAAAAATCATCTATAATCCTAAAAATACTTGGCAGCCATATCGGCAAGTTTGGAGCGTTCTCCCTTTTCGAGAGTGATATGGCCTACAATCTCCTCAGTTTTTAGCTTTTCAATCGCGACTGAGAGGCCGTTGCTCTGAGAATCCAGATAAGGTATATCAATCTGATAGGGATCACCAGTGAGCACGAGCTTGGTGTTTTCTCCGGCTCTGGTGATGATCGTCTTCATTTCGTGGGGTGTGAGGTTTTGGGCTTCATCAATGATGATGAATTGATCGGGCAGGCTTCTGCCACGGATATAGGTAAGGGGTTCGAGCTCTAGGAATCCGTAATCCAGAAAGTCGTTGAGACTTGGTTTCTTCTTAGATTTGCTGTTACCGCTTTCGTCGTGCAGAGAGAGCAGGATGTCCATATTATCATATATGGGTTGCATCCAGGGATTAAACTTGTCCGCCTTGGTGCCGGGGAGATAGCCAAGGTCTTTGCCGATAGGGGAGATGGGGCGGGAGATCACTAGCCGGGAGTATTTTTCTTCTTCCACTACTTTGTGCAGTCCTGCAGCCATCGCCAGGAGAGTCTTGCCGGTTCCGGCTTTTCCAGAGAGGCTAACCAACTTGATATCATCGTCCAAGAGCAGATCAAGAGCCATCTCTTGCTCAAAATTGCGAGCTTTGATGCCAAAGATATCTTGGCCATTGTACTCATTCATAGCATAAAGTGATTTGTGAGCTGCGTGGTAGCGCAGGCTCTTTACTTTGGATGGATTGCCTTTATCAGTGATCCGGACATATTCATTGGGGTAGAGGTCGCCAAAGCTATTGGCAATGAAGCGTTTCTCCTCAAACTCAGTAAATAGAGCGGTATCAACATCTGCGGACATCCAGCCGGTATAATATTCGTCAAATTTTATAGTATCGGTCTCATAGTTTTCTGCGTTTATACCTACACAGTCGGCTTTGATGCGTACATTGGCGTCCTTGGAGACCAGGGTAACGCTCGATTCGGGATACTTATCCTTGAAGTATAGAGCTGTTCCGATGATCAGATTGTCGTTGCGATCCAGGAAAAAGAGCTTGGATGCAGCGCTGGTGACTTCATTGTTGACCGTGATCTGGATAGTACCTCCGTGTTCCGTCTTGACGCCATCCTGCAGACTGCCATTCTGCCTCAGCGAATCAAGATAACGCCCTATTTGTCGGGCATTACGGCTCTTTTCATCGACACCTTTTTTGAATTGATCTATCTCCTCTATCACTACTATAGGTATCACCACCCGGTGTTCGGCAAAGGAAAAGAGCGCTTGGGGATTATGAATGAGGACGTTTGTATCCAATACAAAGATTTTCTTATCCAAGGTATTACTCCTATTACTTACTGCGTTTTGCGATATGGTCGATCTGGGCGGTAAAGCGTGGGAATTCATCTTTGAGCTTGGCAATATCAGCCATCTCAAAATCTGCATAGGTAAAAGATGGCCATAAAGTGCAACCGCAGAGAGTGTGGGAATTTGGCTCCAGGGTTTCTGCAGCATACCAGGTCTGACGATGAATGATAATCTGGGGAATCTGACCTGCGCTGATATCACAACCAAGAGTCATCTCTTCATATCCTTTCTGTGCATTCAGCGTGTAAATCTTTAGCGGGCTACCTTCATAGAAGTGCCACATCTCATCGCAACTGATACGATGCCAGGCACTCACTTCCGAGGATGGAAGCAGATAGATAATGGAAGAGCCGATGCTACGGGAATTAAAGAGCACCTTTTGAGTGCTGTCTTTGATATCTCCACTGAGCAGAGATTGCCAGTTTCTGCGGTAATATCCGCCTTCCGGGTGGGGAATAAGATTTAGCTTGTCGATCAGATCAGTGTAGTTCTTCATACGCTCATCCTATATAATTCATAAGGGCAAGGAAAATGGCTTGTTGAAAACTAGTCAATCTTTTTGTTTATGTTGGATGAATCAGGCTGTTGACTGAGGAGAATTGCGGGCAATAAAATGGTGCTGAAGGGGGGACTCGAACCCCCATGAGCGTATTGCTCACTAGTCCCTGAAACTAGCGTGTATACCAATTTCACCACTTCAGCACGTTTGCTTTGCTACAAATCTCCAAGGGGCGGATTTCTGTCAAGCAGAATCAGTAAAAAAGCTGATCAAATAAGTATCAATACAAAAAAAGCCGGTCAGACTGACCGGCCTTGTGATATCTGTAATTATCAGATCAAAGCAGTCCGCATTCGCTAAGGATGCGATTGATAACAGCTTTGCTATCGCTGAACTGCATATAGGTTAGCGGGAAACCGATCGTATAAGCACGGCCGGCTCCGTTGATGTTGCGCACGCCAACGGTCTTGTCATTCAGGGTGTTGAATTGATCCTGGGTGGGAGGGAAGGTAGTGGACGTTGTGGGTTTGCATCCATACTTGAAGATAGCTTCGCCACTGATATTATTAAACAGGGTGATAGCTCCCAGGCCTTGGCGGGCTGAGATAATTGAATTCACCCAAGAATCTGTACCTTCACCTGCGGCTGTAAGTCTCAGGTTGACATCTCCAAATCCCAATTGACCCTTTCCAATCTGGAAGTAAGGATTGGTCGTCAGAGATCCACCGGAGGCTACTGAAGTGGTGGAATAGGTGATTCCCAGAGCATTGAGGAAGGATTGCTGATTGAGGGTAACCATATCACCAATCATACCGGAAAGCTGCGAGGAGGAAGATACCATGAAGTTTCCATCATGCTGCATATAGAGCACCATAGCGTCGCAATCCTGGAACAAAGTACCTTTGCTCTGGATATTATCGCTGTGATATACCACCATCTTGTAATTCTGAAGGTCAGAGAATGACAATCTGCGGTCTCTGCGGTCGAGATTGACATCAGGAAGTCTGACAACAGTCTTAGTTCCGGAGTAATCGCCAAAGAGAGCATTGTAATAATCAGTTGTGAAAGGCTCCGGAGAAGTAGCGTTGCTGGCAGCGTCGTCATCCACGATAAGGATTCCGGTTCGACTGGCTACGGGAACAGGATCGACCAGCTCAAATTCATATACTACGGGATCGGATGGAACGTTTTGCAGATCCACAACGCGGAGCTCAAACTTGTGATGTCCGGAAGGCATATTGTTTAGCACAATACCCTGTCCCAAGACAGAATTGAGCGGTATGCGGAGCCAACGTGTGCCATCGTTATCAACCTGTATATAAGTGGCATAAGGCGGGAAGTTGTAGGGTTGATCGTTGAAGCGAAGGTCAAAATGAGTGATCTCGCTATAGTAGTTTCCGGTCGAGTTGCTCACATTGTAGTTTAGCACGGTATCGACTTTCTTGTCATAAGGTGTTACATCGTTGTAATCAATGTTTCCGTTTGACTGGACTTTGCCATATTCACCATGCCAGCCCCAGCGTACCCAGAGCTTGAAGTTATTGCTGTTGACAGCAGTGTTCTTTCCGTTGAAGTCTTTGAACATCGGGATAGCATACCTGACTTTACCATTGGTAACACTAAATGGCATAATTTCAGCAGGTGTCTTTTGATCGTCGTAAGCATAATCAAGATAGTGATTATCACCGACACCGTGAACTTTCTGTCCGTAGATCAAAGCTTTAGGTTTGAATCCATCTTTAACGGCAAAGAGAAGTTTGGATGAGTTTTGGTTTTCATCGGAAACTACTCCGGAAAGATCATAGGCGCGGCCCAAAACGCGAGTCTTTGTAACCTGTGTTCCATTTGTAAAATCATAAGAAAGAGCTGGGGTAGTATCGCGGGTCAACAAATACTCGTTGAGTTTGGGGTTGTTGGGCGAATCTGTTCTGATCCAATCGGTAGTTTCGAGCACATTGTCCTGCATATCGAGTTTCTGGAGCTTGAATTCATAGTACCAGGGAACCGGATCTACAAAGGGATCGGAATCGCGCATAGAAAGTGAGAGCTTCACGCCGCTACCGACTGCTCCGCCATTGGGATTACCCTTGGTCGTGATCACGGTACATTCGGGGCGGTTTGAAGTGGAATTGAACTTTCTCCAGGCTGCGTTGGCTGTGACATCGCCACGATTATCGATGGCGATTACTTCAAATGTACTAAGCTTGGGAAGCGGATTGCCATTGGCATCAGAGGCGGGGAAATTAATCACAGCATACTTTTGGGATGTCCAGATACTACGTCTGGCTTCGGGATTACTCAAAGGAATAGTAGTGTCTGCACCCGGGAGATAATGAATCACCCAGCCGGAACCGTGAGTATTAAGAACGTTTGGAGGGGTGATTGATCCATCTGTATCGATAAAAGCATTACCCGGAGTAGCGATGGGATTATCTTGGGCATCCAGGACACGGTAAGCATAACCAGCGATTACTCCATCCGGATCATTGGCATGCCAATAGATCTTTTGTTGGAAAATCAGGGTATCCTGAGAGCTGTATGTTGCACTGTCATCAAAACCTTCGTAAGAAGTGATTTTGATTGTAGGCGCTGTGTTGTTGAATCTGGTACCTGACTTGCCGCAACCGGTCATTGTGACCGATGCTAAAAGCAGAAAGATCAGGCCAATCAAGAGTTTAGAACTCTTTGCTCGCATTATTCCTCCCAAATGTCGGATTCTATTATTCATCTGTTACGCATTAAAAATGAGGTCGAAAAAACCGTCAATCTTTTTATTGGGGTATTTGTGACCCAATGAGGCTTTTACCAGGTTTGCCATTAGAACTGCAGTTGTTACAGTGCCTACACCGCCCGGAACAGGAGTAATGGCCAAGGCCTTGTCAATACATCCATTATAGTCTATATCACCAACGTATTTTGTCTCCCCGGGCTCGTCAGAAACTTCATTAATGCCTACATCGATCAAAATCGCTCCATCTCTGATCATATCGGGTTTTACGAAGTGTGGAACTCCGATTGCAGAGATCAGGATATCGGCTTCCTGTGTGATCATTTCAAGATCCTTGGTCTTGCTATGGCAAACAGTGACTGTGGCATTGGCAAAGGGTCTTTTCCACAAGAGGATATTTGCCAGAGGTTTGCCTACAACAGCGCTTCTGCCCAGGATAACCAGTTTTTTGCCCTGGGGATCAATTCCGTAATACTGCATCATTAGCCATACGGCAAAAGGAGTGCAGGGCAGAAATCCATCAGCTTCAAGCACAATTTTTCCCAAATTGATCGGATTGAGACTGTCGATGTCTTTTAGGGGAGAGACCAGGCTGTTGATCTCGGTATCATCAATGTGGCGGGGTAGCGGCTTTTGGATCATTATTCCATGGTAAGAAACGTCATCATTGAGATCTTGAATTTTTACTGCTAGTTCTGCTTCGGTGGTCTCGACCGCCAGAGTAATCAGATCTATATGGCAGCCAAGTTTTGCTCCATTCTTGATGATGTTTTCTACGTAGAATTGGGAAGCAGGATCCTTTCCAAGTTGGATCAATGCCATAGTAGGCTGGAGTGATTCCTGTTCAATCTTGGCTTTGATGAAGTTCTTTAGTTTTGTCGCTACCGGTTTGCCGGTTAATTGCTTATCCATTATATCTCCGTACTATACTTGATTCTGCTGATGGATATTGCTCTGCCGTAACCCTGATCAATCTCCAGGCATACTGCGTTGATCTGCAAACCACGGTCTGATGCCTCGTATCTTACGGGTATTGAGGTGCGAAACTTCTCTACGATGAGATCCTTTTTTACTCCGATAACTGAATCGTGAGAGCCGGTCATACCAACGTCTGTGATATAGGCAGTCCCTCCTGGTAGAATCTCTTCATCTGCGGTCTGGATATGCGTATGTGTACCCAATACAGCACTAATCTTGCCATCTGCATACCATCCCATAGCACGTTTCTCGGCAGTGGATTCTGCATGAAAATCCAAAACTATGGCATCGGATAGGGATTGTAAGTCTTGATAACGGTTTTCCAGAGCAGAGAAGGGTGAGTCGCAAGCCGGCATATAGACCTGGCCACAGAGATTGATAATCGTAAGGCGAAAACCATCTCTTACAAGGGTATGAAAGAAGGAACCCGGGGTAGTGCTGGGATAGTTCATTGGCTTAATAATTCGGGGATTCTTTCTGATGTAATCCAAAGACTCGGCTCTATCCCAAAGGTGGTTACCGCCGGTCATTGCATCAATTCCCGCTTCAAACAGGGGACGAGCAGTTTTCTCGGTAAGCCCCTTGCCGTCAGCCAGATTCTCTGCATTCATCACAATGAAGTCAGGCTGGTAGTTTTGCTTGAGATTATCTATTTCTTTGAGTAAGGCGATGCGCCCGGGCTTTCCGAACACATCGCCAATAAATACGAGTTTCATTATTTTGCCATTGCTATCTGACGAGTCTCTCTGATCACTGTCACTTTGATCTGACCGGGGTATTGAACCTCTTTCTCGATCTGGGCAGCAATCTCAGTGGCAAGTAGCGGGGTCTGAGCATCCTCAACCTGACTGGGCTCGACGATAATTCTGAGCTCCCGACCGGCTTGAATTGCATAGGATTTATTAACGCCTTCTACGGAATTGGCGATTTCTTCAAGCTTGGCAAGTCGTTGCATATAAGTCTCAAGCATCTCACGGCGAGCACCGGGGCGAGCACCGGAGATGGCATCGGAAGCTTGTACCAAAGCTCCATATACGGATAAGGCATCTACTTCCTCGTGGTGAGCTTCGATAGCATTGACTATGATCTTACCTTCACCATTCTTTCTGGCAAGGTTGGCACCGATAATAGCGTGAGTTCCATCAAACTCGTGATCGACAGCTTTGCCTATATCATGGAGTAATCCTGCTCTGCGAGCCAGCTCTTGATCAAGTTTGAGCTCCGCTGCCAGTATTCCGCAGATCCAGGCGGCTTCGATGGAATGTTGCAGTACGTTCTGTCCGTAAGAAGTACGGTAGTTCAACCTTCCTAGCACCTTGATGAGATTGGGGCTGATATTGTGGATATTGGTCTCAAGAACGGCTTTCTCTCCAATCTTGATGAGAGTCTCATCCATTTCTTTGGTAGTCTTGGCGATTACTTCTTCGATTCGACCGGGATGGATTCTGCCGTCCGAGATGAGTTTTTCCAGAGCCAGACGGGCAATCTCGCGTCTTACAGGATCAAAACAGGACAAGACAACAGCTTCCGGAGTATCGTCGATAATCAAATCAACGCCCGAAGCTTTTTCAAAGGTGCGGATGTTTCTACCTTCGCGACCGATGATCCTACCCTTCATTTCATCAGAAGGAAGAGATACGACGGAAACCGTTGTCTCTGATACATGATCGACTGCCATACGTTGGATAGCTGTGGAAAGGATTTCTCCAGCCTTCTTATTGGCATCGAGCTTGAGCTGTTCGATTGTAAGTTTTGCATCGTTTGCAGCAATGGATCTGGCTTGGTTAAGTAGCTCATCGCGAAGTCTTTGGAGCGCTTCATCACGGGATATCCCGGCAATCTCAACGAGCTTGGACTTTTGATCCTGCAATACAGCTTCTGTATCTGCAAGCTTGGCTGTCAGTTCTTCTTCGCGGGTTTTCAATTTGCGTTCTTGTTCAGAGAGGTTGTTCTCTTTCTTATCCAGTGAATCGAGCCTTTTATCAAGACTGCCTAAACGCTCGTTATATTTCTTTTCCTGAATGCGCAGCTCTTTCTGTCGCTCTTTGATCTCTTCTTCCATTATGCGTTTTTGTTTGAACCATTCGTCTCTGGCTTCTATCAAAGCCGCTTTCTTTGCGCTTTCAGCATCCGTTTTGGCATTGGATTTGATTTCTTCTGCAATGGATTTTGCGTGGGCAATGGTTCTAAATGCGGAATTACGCTGGATTAGATAAATGATCAGAGCTATAAAAAACCCGATCCCGGCACCTATGGCCGCATATATGTACTTTTCCATTTACTTTCCTTCTTTATCTATCAACGTCCCAAAGGACGGGTTAAAAAGATGACCCGCAGATACCGTGTATGCTTGTCAGGTACAAGCCATTATTGCAGGTGGGAATCTACCTTGTCAGCTTTATGTATCCGAATTAACGGCGCGCATGCCACTAATGGCCCGACTCCCAATATATTCTCGGCTTTTCTGCAATACATATCACGAATAACGCAGGTCCAAAGCATCAGATCTCGCCTATGATCTTTGAGATCATCTGGTTCATTCTTTCGAGATCTTTTCTTAAATCCGTGTTTTCTGCCTGTAACCCTGAGAGACTCTCCTGCTGCTGTAATGCTACTAGTAAGAGCAGCTTACTGAAATCAAGTATCTCGTATCTTTCCTTTAATTCATGGAGCTGTTGATCCAATTGAGCTGCTATGCTCATAGTAAGAGCAGGATCATTTGTCCTAAGCCGGAAGATTCTTCCGAAGATACCAACTTCAACTGAGGTCATAAACTCTCTAAATCAGGGAAGATGTCATCGAGTTTACTCAGAGCATCCGTAGCGACTGATTCAAAGCCAGCCAAGGCTTTCTTCAGCTCTACGTTTTCTTTTTCCAGCTCTGCAATACTGCGTTCCATATCGGTGACTTTTTGGCCTGCATCCTGGCCTTGCTTGGTGTGATCTTCGATCTGTTGAATCAGCTGCAGATTCTGTTCGGTCAGAAGGTTATTTTCTTCCTGTAATTCTTCCAGCTTCTTCTTGATCGTCGTGTATTGATCGATCAGCTTCTGAATCTTATCTTGCAGATTTACTGCATAGTTTTCCATAATTACCTCATAATGATCTGCAGTTTTTCCTGCAGTTTTTTTACGACGGATTCTACAACTTGCTCGATGCGTTCTTCTGTCAATGTTTTTTGTTTATCGCGCAAGAATAGGTGGATGGATACGCTCCGATAACCGGAGGGAATTTGCTTTGATCTGTATTCATCAAACACACTTAGCTCTTCAATCAGTTCCGGATCACAAGCTAAGGTTTCCTTTGATAAATCCGCATAACTATGCTGAAGGGGCAGCAGGAATGATAGATTTCGAGTGACTGAGGGATACCTTGGTAGATCAGTGTAGGTCAAGGCTCTATTGCGGCTTACTTCTATCAGCTCAGACATTTTGAGCTCTATCACCCATAAATCCTGCTTCAGGGTAAGGGTGTCGATGGAAAAGCGTTCTGCGATATCGGGACGGAGCTTTCCAAAATATGCTAGCTCAATGTCATTGTGCTTGTAGGACAAACCAGTGCTATTGATCAGATAGTCCTTGCTTACAGCAGATTGCTCAATATTAATCCCAAGAAGCTCACAAAGCTGGCTTACAATGCCTTTGATGTGATAGAAGCTGACCGGTTCGTTTTTAACCGACCAATGCTCTTCTTTATGGTTACCTGTCACGATTGCGCATATAGAGGGGATTTCTCTGATCCCTGCGCCAGCCTTATGATAGGTCTTGGCTGATTCAAAGAGCTTCAAGTGCTTTTCGCCACGATTGATGTTGTAAGCTGCGTTATCCAACAGTGAGGGCAACAAGGTGTTGCGCATAACTGATTGATTTGAACTCTGTGGATTGATCAGATTAAGAACGTCTGTGGTATCGATCTCAAGTTTGCTGATCCCTGCCGGATCGGTGAAACTGAAACTCAGCGTCTCAAAGAAGCCTCGGGAGACCAGATAATCTTCCACCTTATTGGTTGTAATATAAGCATGCTGATCCATCACAGCGGAGATAGCGGTCTTATGAGGAACCCTGTCATAGCCGGCAAGCCTGGCCAGCTCTTCGATAAGATCTATCTCTCTGGTGAGGTCGAGACGTCTGTAAGGTATCTTGTAATAGTGGCTGTGAATGCAGTCGGGAGCTTCTGTAAACTCCTTCTTGCCTGCTTTTGCTTCTTCCAAATGATGGCAATGAACCTTTGAGATATCTTCTATCTGGCCTTCTATCCAGGTGCCATATTGAATGAACTTTAATCCTAAGCGCTCCAGATAGGTTCTGATCTCTTCATCAGAAAGCTTGTAACCGATGATCTCCTCAAATCTGCAGGGTCTGATCCCCAGCACCATCGGTTTATTCATCCAGTAGTTACAATCTATTACCGGGCTCACCTCAGAAGGTGAGGAAAGCTCTACGATCAAGCTCGTTGCCAGCTCCGATACTTCATCAGTAACTTGCGGAGAAACACCTCGCTCAAAGCGATATGAAGAGTCCGTCGAGATCTTATGGAAATAGGATGTCTTCCTCACAGCAGTTTGGTTGAAAGCTGCGGATTCCAGAACTATCTTTTTGGTGTCAGCACTTATTCCGGAAAGCTCACCACCCATTACTCCTGCGATAGCAGATGCTTTCTTGCCATCAGCAATGACCAGATCAATCTCTCTCAAGCTGTACTCTTTGCCATCCAAGGCTTTGATCTTTTCGTTCTGTTCAGCAGTTCTTACGATGATCGAAGGCCACTTATCACCTTCGTGTTCTCTATCCAGAAGCTCGTAATCAAATGCGTGTAAGGGATGCCCGGTGCAGAGCATTACATAGTTAGTAATATCCACGATATTATTGATGGGTCTTAGTCCGGCCTTGGTGAGCAGCACCTTGAGCCAGAGGGGAGAGGGTTTTACCTCGATTCCATCAAATACTCTCGCTGTGTAGCGATAGCACAGTTCAGGATTATCTATCTTCAGCTTGATTCCGATCTGATCTGATTCTGAAGGGACACTATTCACTATTGGTAGGCGCAATTCTCTATCGAGACTGGCAGATAGATCCCTGGCAATACCAATGTACCCCAGTAGGTCTCCACGATTGGGTGTGATCTCCAGTTCAAAGATTGTATCAGGTAATTCATATAATGAGTTTGGCGACAAGCCGGGGCATACATCCTCTGGCAATACAATGATTCCGCTGTGATCATCAGATATCCCAAGCTCCTTTTCAGAGCATAGCATACCATGCGAGACCACACCCCTCAGCTTTGCCGATTGAATCTTGACCTCTCCCAGGTCTGTGCCTGGCAATGCAAGGATTGCCATCTGTCCGCTGGCGCAATTCGGCGCTCCACAGACAATCTGCAAGAGACCATCATCATCAAGGATCGAGCTATCCTGAAGTTGGTAACTGCCAATGGAAACTTTGCATATCTTCAGATGGTCACTCTTGGGAAGAGGTTCCGCAAAGACTATTTTGGCTGTAATGACCGTCTCGGGCATAGCCTTCAGCTCTGTGATCCCTTCCACTTCAATGCCGGAAAAGGTAAGAATATCACTCAGTTCAGAGGTCGTTTCACGGATGTCTATATATCTTTTGAGCCAGTTCAAGGCGATTTTCATAATGATTCCCCCCGGAATTGCTTCAGCATACGAAGATCGTTCTCAAAAAGAATGCGCATATCTGGAATCCCGTACTTCAATAGTGTAATCCGATCTATACCCAATCCAAATGCAAATCCCGAGTAAATCTCAGGATCTATTCCAACTGCTTTGAAGACATTGGGATCGACCATTCCGGCTCCACCCATCTCCAGCCAACCGCTGTGTTTGCACATTCTGCAGCCTGCGCCTTTGCATACTACACAACTGATATCCATCTCTGCGCTGGGCTCGGTAAAAGGAAAGAAATGCGGGCGTATTCTGGTCTTGACGCCTTTGCCAAACATCAGCGTCGCAAAATTTTGTAGCGTATCCGTAAGGTCGCTCATCGAAATCCCTTTGTCCACAACAAGCGCTTCAACCTGGTGAAAGACCGGTGAGTGCGAGGGATCAGGCTTGTCATTGCGATAACATCTACCGGGAGATATTATCCGAATCGGTGGCTTATGACTCTCCATTACTCTGATCTGCACGGTCGAGGTCTGAGTTCTGAGCAGCATACCATTTTCCAGATAAAATGTATCAGCGAGATTCCTTGATGGGTGATCCTGTGGAGTATTAAGAGCATCGAAATTGTGGAATTCATCTTCAATCTCAAACCCTTCCGCAATCTCAAACCCCATACTGATAAAGATCCGATCAATTTCTCTGCGGATTACTTTAATGGGATGCAAGCTGCCTCTGGATGCATACAGCCCAGGCAGGCTCAAATCCATATCGGTATTTTGTTTTGCTTCCCAAGCGCTTGCCTTGAGCTCCTGCTCTTTGGCAGATAGCTTTGTTTCCAGCTCTGTTCTTGCCTCATTGATCAGCGCTCCAAAGGCAGGACGTTCTTCTGAGCTAAGCTCTTTAAGACGTCCATACAAGCTGTTTAGAAAGCTCTTTTTCCCCAGGTATTGGGCTCTGGTATTCAGGATATCATTAGCTGTGCGGCAATTTGCTATCGCCCCGGCAGCTTCGGAAAGCATTTGCTTTAGTTCGCTCTGCACAATTTCCTCTTCCTTAGTAAAAAAACAGAGACGCAGGGTGGCTGCGTCTCATCTGATATTTATTTATTGCTTTTGACAAGCAGTTTCAGACATTATCAGGCGTCAGACACCTTTGGCGATCTCTACAAGCTTGCTAAACGCTTCGGCATCGTGCCAGGCGAGGTGAGCAAGAGACTTGCGGTTGATCTCGATATTTGCCTTGTGAAGTCCACTGATGAATCTGCTATAAGACATATTGTTCATTCTGCAAGCAGCGTTGATACGGACGATCCACAGACGGCGGAAATTGCTCTTCTTTTGTTTGCGATGAGCAAAGGCAAATGCCATACCGCGTTCGACAGTCTGGCGAGCTAGACGGTAGGTCTTGCCTCTTAAACCAAAGTTTCCACGGGCAGCGAGCAGGTAGCTCTTTCTTCTACGATGGGCAGCGACGTTATTAGTAGTTCTCGGCATCTTTTCTCTCCTTTATTTTCCCAGCATCCTGTAGATTCTGCCTTCGTCAACTTTGCGGACGATTGCGCTGGAGCGGAGGTTTCTTTTGAGCTTAGGGGATTTCTTGGTCTTAATGTGGGCTGCTTTAGCATGATGACGTTTGATCTTACCGGTACCGGTGAGTCTAAATCGCTTGGCAGCAGATCTGTTGGTCTTGATCTTTGGCATTTTATATCTCCTTTAAGATTATCTATTGATGACCCGGCTGGGATGGCTTAGTCTTCTTCCGTTTCCTCAGGAACTGGTTCCGGAGCGGGTTCAGGAGCAGTTTCTGCGCCTGCCGGCTTTTCCATCTTTGCCAGGATTTTGTCGATGTCTTTTTTGGGACTCATAATCATTGATAGCAGATTGCGATCACTTACAGGCTCGGAATCCACATCGGCAATATGTCCCAGATCGATTTTAAGGTTTTCCAATACGTCGTATCCGCGCTCTTTGTGAGCCATCTGTCTTCCGCGGAAGCGTATGGTAAACTTGACCTTGTTGTGTTGTTTCAGAAACTTGATAGCGTTGTTCTTCTTGAAGTTGTAGTCGTGTTCTTCGGTATTAGGCCCAAATTTCACTTCTTTAATCTCAACTTCGTGTTGTTTCTTACGAGCTTCACGCACCTTCTTTTCTTTCTGATAATAGTACTTGCTGAAATCTAGGATGCGGCATACCGGAGGCTCGGCGGTGGGGGATATCTCCACCAGGTCGAGACCCATTTCTTCGGCTCTGCGCAACGCTTCTTTCGTGGCAACAACACCAATCATCTTACCTTCAGGATCGATCAGACGAACTGACGAAGCCGTTATCTGGTTGTTAGTTCTTTCTTTCGGAACGACTTCTTTTGTCCTCGCCTTTCCTTTCTTTATCCGGATTATAAGAACCTCCTTCTTACCGGAAATGAAAAGAGCGGCTTCCAATATCGGAAACCGCTCGCTTCACAGTAAACACTTTATAATAGCGTCTATATTAAATTTTCACGGCCCGGGTTACATCTTGCAGTACCAAGGCAGAAGCAAGCAGCTTCATTTGTGCGCTATCTTTTTCAATAGCATATATCTGTCAAAGGATTTCTTTAGGATGGCGAGGATTACTTAAAAGCCTCCATCCCTGTGAACTCTCTGTAGGGATCAAAGCTCTTTAGTATCCTGTGGTCGCTATCGCTCAATTCATCAAAGACTATTCTTGCCAGGAGCTCGCCCATACCTGGGCCCAGCATAAAACCTTGACCGCACATACCGACCGCATTGATCAAGTTGCTGATTTCTCTGCTGCGTCCTACAATCGGGAAGCCATCAGGTGTCATCGGATACTGGCCCCTCCAAGTTCTGCGAACTTTTAGATTGCGCAATCTGGGATATATTTCCAGCATCCTCTTACTGCACAGCGGCAAAAACTCCGATGTACTGCGATTGTCAATCCCCAGAATGGGTGGATCAGGTGTGATGCAAAAGACCACTTGTCCTTCGTTGTTTTGATAGAAGTAAAAGTTTGCCGATCCCGGTGCTCTGCGCATATCGATCACCATCGGGCCAAAGAATCTTGCTACCGGTTCCGTGATACCTGCTTCGTGATTATCGGGATAAACAGGCAAATCCAGCCCCGCATACTCGCCAATCTGTCTGGCATAATTTCCAGCAGCATTGATCACTGTCCCTGCCACATAGGTATCCTTATCGGTGATCACGGTATCGATTTTATCTCCCGACAGCTCAAAGCCGATCACTTTCTCATTGAATCTATACTCCACCTTGTGCTTTAGAGTATGAAAGTAGTAGGCAGAGCCCATCAGTAGGGGAGAGCAACTACCATCCTCGGGGGAATAGGTACTGCCCTCAAGACCTTCCTGCTTGATCCCGGGAACTATCTCATTGTAGTCCTGAGGAGATAACCACTTGATATTGAGCCCATAACTATGCTGAATCTTCATCAGATCCTGGAGTGTCTGAGCATCTTTGGGATTGTAGGCGGGATAGCTGTAGCCATTGGACATCCAGCCGATGTCATCGCCATAGACTTCGTGCCAGCTTTTCATAATCTCGATTGATCTCAGGCAGACGCTGATCTTGCCATAGTCCGAGTGAGTAGCTCTCACCCCGCCAATAGCTTTTTTATTGTTTTCCTGTCCGGGTCCGTGTTCGCTTTCTATCACCAAAACGGAGGCATTTCTCTTGGCTGCTTCCAAAGCTGCAGGTAATCCGATCGATCCTGCTCCGATGATTATTAGATCGTAATTCTTAGCCATTTTCAGCTCCTCGTTCCATTGGGAAATTTATCCAAAGGCACTTCCACAAAGACAGGGCGTTTGGTATTGGGAACCACATTTTCCACCGGTATCCCCTCTTCTCGGAGCAGTCCCTTGATCAGCACTTCGCAAGTCTTTGCTCCGCAAGGTCCCATTCCTGCCCTAGTAATTGCCTTGATCTGATTCAAATCCGTAATTCCACTCCGAATAAGCTCTCTAACTTGCCCTACACTTACCCTTTCGCAAAGGCAGATCATCGCGTCATCACTGGCACGCTCTGCAACTATCGCGTTTGGCAGGGCTTCTGATACAGAGGCATCCTGTACAATGAATGAAACCACTTGCTTGGCAAGCTCTCTGGGCACTTGCACTCTTACCATCGCGGTATGTACTTTCTTGTTTTCGATAACCTGTACGACCGGTGCCTTGAGCAAGAACCTACCTTCTACATCGACCAAGCTGAGCTCATCGCCCACCTTCACCGGATAGTTCATTATCTCATAAGGCATAGTAACAATGGGATTTTGGACATCCTTGCGATAATCCACCAGCGTGATTGCCAATCCGGGGCAGATCAATACGCATTTGCCACAGCCGATACAGCTGCCGGAGTACAGGGGAACCGCCATCAGGGAGCCGTCTTCTGTGTGGATGGAATTTGTAGGGCAGACCGTGGTGCAAGGATTGCAGGGAATCTCTTGCAGGCAGTGAATAATGGGGAATACCCCTTCTTCCGCCTTGTGATTCTGATATCCCTTTACCTTGCCTGGATGTGACTTCAGTACCTCAGCCTTCTGATACCACTCCTGAGGAATGTCCTCGCTTACAACGCCGCAATCACGGGCAATGGTAAGCCCCATTATTTTGCCATTGAACATAGCAGAAGAAGCCTCAGCGATCTCCAAAGCGTCTCCTGCGGCATAGACCGGGATTCCAGCAGCTTCTGCTTCCAGAGTAAATTCTGCCAAAGAATCCAAGCCCACTGCTATCAGGATGGTATCGCAGGCAAAAGTCTTTTCAGTGCCTTCGATAGGCTTGAAGTTACGATCTATTTCGGTGATTGTGATCGACTCGACCGTTTCTCCGCCATTGGCGCTAAGAATCGAATGCGATGTATAAATCGGAACACCCAATCGCATCAGCTTGTCGGCGTGTACCTTGTAACCTCCGCAACTGGGCATTGCTTCTGCCAAACCAACCACTTCAATACCAGCTTGTATAGCATGATATGCTCCTATCAGACCAACGTTTCCGCCGCCGATGATAAACAGCCTTTCGGTAGGTTTTACCAAATCGCGATTTACCAGGGTCTGAAAGGCTCCGGCACCGTAGATTCTTGCCAGGTGGTTGCCCTGGAATCTTAGGAATTTTTCTCTGGCTCCGGCTGCATTTAGTATCCGCTTGGCATTGATCAGCTTGTACACTCCATCCTTTAGCACACCGACTTTCTTGTCGCTAAAGACAAAGATCGCTGTGCTATTGAGCCATACTTTTACAGAGCTCATTTCCATTACTTCCGCTGCCAAAAGCTTGCCTATCTCATGCCCTCTGGTGCCTGCCCGGCTATCCTCTTCGGAGCCGAAGAATTTATGGGTCTGGAGCACCAATTTACCACCCAGTTCGTGCTTGTCATCTATCAAAAGTGTATCGATACCCGCTGATCCCAGCTGGATTGCTGCGGATAATCCGGAAGGACCTCCGCCAATGATCAGTACCTCGGTTTCGAGTTCTTCAATCGGCTCAAACTCTACCGGATCGTTGGTCTCGGGCAGTTCCGGCAAGCCGTCCGCGCTTTTGACCATCATATTTTCCTGCACTTTGGTCATACAGGATTTTACGGCGATACCATTTGCTATCACAGTGCACTTGGCGCATTGACCATTTGCACAAAAGATGCCTTGGGCTGTGCCGTCTTTGTGATGATGGCCAAAGACGTTTATGCCATTGGCGATCAGAGCGCTGGAGATCATCTCGTCTTTGCGGGCGGGAAGCTTTTCTCCATTGAAATAAAAGCTGATGTACTCGTAATCCGGCACCTCCAGTATGGGATGCTCCTTTAGTCTTAGCTCTTTCATATTGAGTGGATTGCTCCTGTAAGAATATCTTTTGGTGTGGATGAATTTGAAGATTGGCTATATGTCAATAAAAAACTGATGAAATCCTTCCGATCCTTTGTTTAAAGCCGCTTTCCGGTCTGCTGGCTTTGCCCGGAGCGATCCTTTGTGTGCTTTCTTGCGTATCCAGCTTATCTTAATAAGTATCATTACAGGAGAATAGCTATGCAAGAAAAACCTCTGCTTGGGATCAGCACCTGCCTCCTGGGGCATAAAGTGCGTTATGATGGTGGACACAAGTACGACAACTGGCTGGTAGAGACTCTGGGCAAGTACGTTGATTATTACCCGGTCTGTCCAGAGGTGGAATGCGGCCTTAGCGTCCCTCGCGAAGCGATGCGCTTGGTGGGCGATGCCGCTGATCCACTCCTCCTTACGATCAAAACCGGTATCGATCATACTGCCCGAATGAAGGACTGGGCATCCAATAAACTTGAAGACCTGGCAAAGCAGGATCTCTGCGCTTTTGTCTTCAAAAGCAAGTCGCCCAGCAGTGGTATGGAAAGGGTTAAAGTCTATCCTGCCAAGGGCGGTGCGGCGTCCAAGACCGGTATCGGCATCTTTGCCCGGGCTTTTATGTCAGCCTTTCCACTCCTTCCGGTAGAGGAGGAAGGCAGACTCCACGATCCCATACTAAGAGAAAACTTTATCGAGCGTATCTTTGTGGTATGGCGCTTTAAACAAGTACTTGCGCAGGGTGGAAGCCCCAAACTCATAGTAGAGTATCATACCCGGCACAAACTGCTCTTGATGGCGCACAGCCCACTCCTGTATCGAGAATTGGGCAAACTCGTGGCATCTCAAAAGAGCTATTCCGGCACGGAATTTCGCGAGCTATACTTCACTGGACTGATGCAAGCTATGAAGCTCCACGCCACTGTAGCCAAACACGTGAACGTCCTGCAACACATAATGGGCTACTTCAAGCGTGAGCTCCAGGCAGATGAGAAGGCTGAATTACTCGAGATCATAACAGCCTTCAAAGCCGGTTTGTATCCTTTGATCGTGCCGGTTACCCTCTTGAATCACTATATTCGCAAATACGACCAGAGCTATCTCAAATCCCAATACTACCTAAATCCCCATCCCTTGGAGCTAAAGCTTAGAAACCATTCCTAAGTGACCCGGCTCTTAACTGTCAATACCTGAAAGCAGCTCGGTAATAGCGTCTTTGTATTGCCTCAGAGCTTTTCTGCCTTTATCGGTGAGTGATGCCAATGTACGAGGCACCCGGTTGATGAATTGCTTTTCAATCTCGATATAGTCCGCAGCTTCCAGTTTCTGAAGCTGTATAGAGAGATTCCCCCGGCTTAGCTTGGTCTTATATAAGAGGTAGTTGAAATCAGCATCTCTCAATACTGACAGACAGAGGATGATCTTTAGCCTGGCCGGTTCATGGATTATCTTATCGATCTCTTCGGGGATTACGGATTCATTCTTCATTTAACATCACCGGATTCTTGCGGATAAAACCTATGAACTGCACCAAACCGATTATCAGGTTGAACAAGCCATACGCTCCCAAGCCCAGGCTTACAATATTATAATCAGGCTCTATCCAGAGTAAACAGCTTAGCAGGATCAGGACAACTATCCTCTCCAAGACGTGATAAGGATGCTTGCCATCCCAATAGTTCAGGGCTGTTACGAGCCACGATGCCACCAGCAACGTAATGCAAGCTAGTATCCATACCAGCCACCATATTCCGGCATCATCTATACTTGTAAGATACATCCCCCCGCCCACCATCAGGATCGCGGCGATCATCCCCCAGATGGATCCAAAAAACAGGTTTCTCGGCCTCGTAATGAGTCTTGGCCGGGCCATTCCCCTGCGCGGAAGAACCCATTTTTTCTTGATAAACTTATAAGAGAGATACAAAGGGATTATCAGCAGATATAGCGCCAGGGAATAACGTACAGCCGGAGCGATCAGAAGGAAAATCAATCCTTTGTAGATCCACAGCAATCCATCTCCGAAGTGTAAATCCCACAGCACTTCCTTTTCTTGATACAACTCATTGTCCATAGTGTTCACCTCATTGACCAGTTTATGGCATAAACTAACCAAATTGCCTTTAATGCCAAACGAAAAATGAACTTTAGTACTGCTAAACCACCTCGAAAACTTGTGTGCTTTTCTATCTCCATTATTTATCAAGACATTCCTGCTATCTCCCCTAAGTGAATGCCGGGACATTGGCAGGAGATTCCCGGGAGATTCCCGGGCCTATGCCCGGGAATCTCCCGCCCTGCTCCCGGCTGTGCCCTGGCATTTGTTTAGGGGAGGATAAGGAAATGGTCATCTCACCCAAGACCGGGTATAATGGAGAAATAGCTTGCTGACTATATGTTACAGGCTCTCAAGTATTGAGCTTGAATCACAGTGATCAGATACTGATTGACATTGAATAGCCACTCAAGAGATTGGTCTTTGACAGTAAAGTAATAGGCAATAGCCACCCTGACTGCCCCTTAGCAGCCGAGGTGGCTATTTCTTTTTGAAGGTGGATTTATGCTTTATAGACAGATTAGTATGCTCTTAGTGATATCTGCACTGCTCTTTTGTGCTTGTGCTAAGACTGAGCCAAAGCTCAGGCTGGGATTTATCAAACCTTCGATCAACCATTTGCCCTTGTCTCTTCTCTTGCAGCAAAACAAGATAGCTGGCATCAAGCTGGTATATTTCAGCTCCGGCTGGGAAGCACAGGAAGCTCTCATTTCCGGTAAGATCGATGCCGCGATCATGCCCTTTACCTATGTATATATTGCAGTTGCAAAGAAATATCCTTTGAGGATAATCTCTTTTTTTGAGCGTGAAAGCGATGCGGTGGTCGTATCACCACAGATCTCGAGACCCATAGATTTGAATGGAAAGAGGATCGGCCTGCTCAAAGCATCGTCAGTCGATCTTTTGATGCATAGCTGGGCAAAGACTGAGGGCTTTGAATTTGTGCCGGTTTACTTTCGTACGCCCAACGAGATGACCGGAGCTTTGGATGCAGGTGCTGTCCAGGCCATTGTAGCTTATGTGCCGGTAGTCCAAAAGCTAAGTAGCAAGCGAGTCTTACATTGGTTTGGCAATGAACATCCCCAGCATCCCTGCTGTGACCTGGTGGTCAATATCAATCAGCTTGGCGTAGGACAGGTAACTCTCCTCAGAGGCTTGATGGATCACTTGAAGGAGAGGCTTGTTATGGCTGATCCGAGCCTCAGCACTCGCTATCTGATTGCGAACTACGGTCTTGATTCACTGCAAGCTTCTCAGGCTCTCGAGCATACAATCTTCAAGATGGGCTTGGATGCAGATGGTATCGCTTTTGAAAGGCAATTGATGCAGCAAGCTCTCGAACTTGGCTATCTGCAGTCCATCCCCCAGGCTGAAGATATCTACTTGAATCTGGACTAAGATGCATTACCTACCCAAAGATCTCCTTTTCAGCCTCTTCCGAGTAGTACTAAGCACAGTTATATCGTATTTCTTGGGCGTATTGATCGCCTATACTTGCTACAAGTATCGTAGATTGAAACGCATTGTCATTATTCCGGTGAACTTCCTGCGTCATATCTCGCCCTATTGCTGGTTGCCACTGATCATAATGTTTGCAGGAATAGGGGAGATAGCCGTAGGTATTGTAATGTTAATGGCTATGCTCTTCAATGCTATCGTGATTGGGATTGGGATATTCAGCGCGTTACCCGTCGATGTATTGGAAAGCGCATCACTGGATGGAGCGTATGGAATGAGGCTAATTCGTTATATCGAGCTTCCCCTGCTCTACGAATCTCTGATCGATCTCTTTAGAGTGCTGTGGTCGGTGGGCTGGACAGCCTTAATCGCGGCGGAGATGCTGGGCGTGCAATCAGGCATGGGCTACCGTCTCCTGGATTTTCGCTATCTTCTGATGTACAAAGAGATGCTTGCTTACATCGCGATCATCGGCACTATCGGTATCATCACCGACTACCTGTTCCTGAGCTGGCAAAAGACTCTCAAGAATAGCTGAACAGCTAAGATACTATTGATCTACATTGGAAAGAACTATCTCTATCCCTACCCTCCAAGCTGGTATAGGTATTATATGCCTGCCCCTCGCGAGTGCTTTTTTTAGTTCCTTTTGATCAAAACCAGTTTTCTGCTGGCTATCAAGCTCCCATTGTGCTTGAACCTGACCAAGTAGATACCGCTGCCCAGAGGGCGTC
>PHBP01000004.1 GCA_002842035.1 Candidatus Cloacimonetes bacterium HGW-Cloacimonetes-2
AGCTGTATTTGAAGCAGCAGAAAGACCTGTGCCATAGACGGCTTTGACGTAGTAATCATAGACACCATTAGCCAGATTGAGATCGTTGTAGCTTGTGTCCATCACCTGCGCTATCTCGAGTGCATCCCGATAGACCTTGTAGCCCTGGAACTCTCTCAAGCCTCCGGAGGTGACCGCTGCAGTCCAGCTAAGGGCTACATCATCCCCTGTTACTACTGCATTAAGAGCGGTAGCAGGATAGAGAAGCTCCACCAAGCCCTGCCAGCTATTGGATGGCACAGACTCTCCAGACGTATGCACTGCTGTAACATAGTAATCATAGATTCCATTCGCCAGATCCATATCTGCATAAGCCGGATCTGAGACGTTATCGATCAGCAGTCCATCTCTATAGACATTGTAGCTCAAGACTTCTCTGGAAGCAGTAGCAGGAGCTTGCCAAACCAGGCTGATATCATCTCCATTGACCGTTCCGCTAAGCATCCTGGGGGGATAAGGTACATCGACCACTGCCGCAACCGTATCCGATGGATCTGACAGCCCTGATTCAGAGCCATTCCCGGTACGGACATAATACTGATAAGTTCCATTTGCCAAGCCGGAATCCAGCATCGACAAAGAACCGGTCGTAGCGATCTGGACATCATCCCGATATACCAAATACCGGACTTCTGTCCCCATCACCTGATCCCAAGACACTGTCACATCCGCACCATTTACCGCTGTCTGCAGATTTGCTGGAGGATAAGGATATTCGATAATGGCATTGGTGCTGTTTGAAGCCAGCGAAGTCCCTGTACCGTAAACTGCTACCACATAATACTGATAGTTACCATCTGCCAGATCAGCATCGAGATACCCCGTATCTGTAGTCTGCACCAGAAGTGCGTCATTGCGATAAAGCTGATACTCCACAAAGGGACGCAAGCCTCCGGTACTGAGCGGCATCTGCCAACTCAGCGAGACATCATTGCGATCCAATACCTGATGAGAAAGGCTTCTGGGAGGATAAAGCACTTCCACCAAGGCCTGCACCAAGCTCGTAGGCTCGGAGATTCCTCCTGCATAGACTGCGAAAACCTGATATTCATAGAACCCATTTGCCAGATTGGCATCGGTATAAGCAGGCAAAGCAGGGCTGGCAATCAAAGCGCCATCACGATAGAGCTGATATCCCAGGAATCCTCTGCCCAGACCTCCGCTATTGATCGGAGCAGTCCAGGAAAGATTCACATCGTCCTGATCGACTACAGCTTGTAGATCTCTCGGCGGATAGAGCACTTCCACCTCGATATCAAGAGTAGGTGAAGGCTCAGATTCTCCGCTACTGTATAGCGCTGTCACAAAATACTGATACCAGCCATTAGCCAGATTAGCATCCCGATACGTTAGATCCGTAGTGCTTGCCAAGAGACTGCCACCACGGTAGATATTATAGTTTAAAAGAGCTCGTCCATCTGTCCTGCCTGAAGGCATTGTCGCAGGTGCAGCCCAGGCAAGGACGATATCGTCATCCTCGATCTGGTAGTTGATCTGGGTAATCGGATAGAGCACTTCGACCGTTACATTCGGCACTCCGATCCGGGAAGACTCGCCCATCGTATAAACGGCAGAAAGCTCGTAAGTGTAGATCCCATTGGGCACTCCCTGATCCAAATAACTTGTCTGCGAGGGATTGCTGATCGCTGCCACCAAGCTGTTGTTGCGATAGAGATTGTATCCATTAAATGAGCGCAATCCACCCTGTGTCACGGGAATCTGCCATGTGAGGCTGACATCCGCCAGATTGACCAAAGCGCTGAGGTTTCTGGGCGGATAAAGCACCTCGACCAGAGCTGTCACCGGTGCTGATTGAGCTGATTCCACCCCGGAATACACGGCAGATACAGCATAGGTATAGAGGCCATTTGCCAGATTCTGATCTGTGTAAAGGGTGGTATTGGGGTTAAAGACAGCCGCAATCAACTGATTGTTGCGATAGATGTAATAATGAGTCAAGGCGCGCACAGTCTCAGGATTGACCCAGTTCAAAGTGACGTCATCGCCATTCACTGTGGCACTCAGCCCCACCGGCGGATAGGGCACTTCCACTCTTACGGTTACCGTACTGGAATTACCGGAATCTACATCACCGTAAACCGCCTTGATAAAGTAGGAATACTGGCCGTTCGGCAGATTTTGATCTATATATGCCAGTTGCGCAGGATCAGTGATGGTAACCACAAGAGCATTATTGCGATATATCTTAAAGCCCGTCAAAAACTCTGTATCCGCCACCTGATTCCAGGCGAGACTAACGTCATCTCCGGAAACGGTTGCCCGGAAATTGGCAGGCGGCTCCGGCACACCGATCGCTATCTGCGCCATATTGCTGCGAGCCGATTCGCCCGTGGCATACATAGCTGTAACTTCATAATAGTAAACGCCTTCCGGAAGATTAGCATCGTCATACTGATTGGCATCGGGATTTTCCACCTGAGCAATCACAAGGTTATCGCGATAGATCTGGAAACCCATCAGAGCGCGATTACGCAGGTTTGGAGGAGTATCCCAGTGCAATCTGGCAGTGTTGATTCCCTGCAGGGTCGCAACCAGATTTTCCGGCGCATAAGGCACTTCCACCCGTGCATTGGTGCTGTTTCCGGGATTGGAGACGCCTTCGGAATAGACTGCTCTCAGGAAATAGCTGTAGTCACCATTGGGCATATTGTAATCAAAGAATGTTGCCATGGCGGGATTGAGGAATTGAGCTATCTCGACTCCATTACGGAAGATCTTGTAGCCCAAAAGACCCGGATTGGTTCCTTCTGGAGGCATCCAATCGAGCCTGATGTCATTGCCATCGATTACTTCTGCTTCAGCAAAACGAGGGGCTCCTAGCGGAGTAGTCCCTTCGGGGAAAGTAATCGCATCGACCCAGGCGCAATCGCCAAAGTAGTCGCTGGCACCGTCTTTCAGGTATCTCCAGCGGAATTCGTGAACTCCGGGCGTTACCGGATACTCGTGATATTCCCAGTTGCCATCGCCGCTCCAGCGTTCCTGCTCGATTCCATCGATAAAGAAAGCAAGATGATCGTATAGATCGTTGGGCTCCGCTTCGCAGGAGACTTTCTTGTAAAAGCTGATCGTATCCGGCTGTGTGACGTTTATGGTAATAAACATTGAGGTAACCTGATTGTCATCAATATTGCCGGATTTTGCGCTACTTGAGCCAAAGTAAGCAGCTTCGGTCGAGATCGTCCAATTGGCATTGCCCGAGAACTGCCAGTTCCAATTGCCAAAACCTTCTTCAAAGTTTTCGCTGATATCGACAGGACCGAGGCTGGGACGGATACCGGTGAGCATCTGCTGATTGCTTTCCGGGATTTCTTCGCCTTGCACCACAAGGTTGTTCAGATCCACCCAGGCTTCCTGGAGATTCACATTGCTAAAGTTTACGTGAAAGAGCCCTGCTTCGTCGTAACCATCAACGATGAAGGCGATCTCACGATTGTTGGCGAGGGTCACCGCATAGATCACCGGACGATAATTGTCCAGCTCTGTACGGATCAAGCTCTTCCAGTAGAAATTGGTGTAATCATCACGATCCCGCTGCTGGATGGCGTCGTCGTAGCTATAGAAATTGATCAAAGCACTACGCACATTTGCCAAGCTGGAAGTAGAATAGTCGTATTCATAATTTGTGTAGGTAGCCAGTCCGCAAGTGTAGATAAAGCGTTGCGTTGTCTGGAATATCAATGTATTTGACATCCCGTCCCAGTTGATCTCCACTCCGAGGTTTTGGCTGAGCGGGCCAAAATCATCGTCAACATAGCTCACTGTCCCGCTGCCATAAGTCGGATATGCCCAATACTTCATAGTCTTGGCAAGTGCCAGGGCGTGAGAACCGGCATGAGCACGATTTTGCCCCACTCCGGGACAACGTGCATTCCAAGGATTGGTCTGATGCCATTGAGGTTGGATAAGGGGATTGACTGTTCTGAGGCTTTGCCCTGCCAGACTGCCAAATGCAAGCAGTAAAAGCGTGAGTACTAAAAGTATCCTGATTAGCTTCATGGTTACCTCACTTTAAATATGAAAAGCTTTCCAATGCTGTAATATGGAGCAAGATTTATTCCACTGTTTGCTAAAGAAAGGACTTATACGTACAGGACGCGTAGAAAGTGGAAAAGTAGCGGTTTAGAACGCTTGTATTTCAATACATTAGCGCTGGATTGGGAAATTACTTCTCCTCGGCAGTTTCTCCCCGCTTCAATTCTTAGGTGATCCCCTAGTGATCCCCTAGTGATCCCCTGGTGACGACAAGGGAATCTCCAGATCAGTGCAAGGGTTTTGCCGGTGTGTTCAAAAGGGGAGGTTTTACAAGGAGTAATGGAGGAAGGAGGTATTGCCACAGAGAAAGCGCTGGGCGCTACGCGCCGAGACAAGTGACGAGTGACAAGTAAAAAGAGGTGCTGCGCCCGGTTCTACAAAACACGCTATTGTTTTGACTTATAATTCTCCCTGTGGAATCTTGTCGCTACAGATCAAACCACACCGGCAAGATTATGAGTTAAAACAATGCAGATAGTAGTTGCCGGGAAATCTGCGCAGGGCTTTCGTTTTAACACAAACAAATGCCGCTTAGATTTGATTGTCAGATGACAATGGAAGAGGCAATTGTTTAAGTCAAAACAGGAGGAGCGCTAAGCGCAGTGAAAACAGTTAGCAGTGATCAGAAAAAGAAGAGAATAGCAAATTCCAAAGCGAAGAAACGATCTTCGAGCATAGCGCAGCGCTAACTGCTAACTGAAAGGACGCAGTCCTTGCTGCGCGAAGCGCCGTTACTTGTCACTCCCCCAAATACTCTTGTATCTCCGCGCGCTCCTGATCAAAGCCTTTTTTACCCATCAAGGCATAGGTAGCAATCTTGCCTGCTTCAACGCCCGGCTGGTCGAGGGGATCGATATTGAGCAGCTTTCCGGTAAAGACAGTCTGAATTTCATAGAGCATAATGAATGCGCCAATGTTCTCTGCACTAAGATCAGGGAAGGTGATGCGGCAATTGGGGCGTCCCGCCTTGGTGATGGCAATCTCGGTGGCAAGGCACTCCGCATTAAGCAGTTCGCTAAGCTTCTTGCCTCCCAGATAGGAGATCTCTTCGCGTTCGGGATGCAGATTGGGAATCTCAAAATCGGTATGGAATTTATCAACCTTGATAAAGGTGAAGACCTTGTCGTTTGGACCTTCGGTATAGAGCTGTACCTGCGAGTGCTGATCGGTAGTGCCGAGGGCTTTGACGGGTGTCTGTCCTACAAAGATATCCCTGCCACGCTTGTCTTTGCGCTTGCCGAGACTCTCTGCCCAAAGCTGGCGATACCAATCGGCAAAATCGTATAGGCTATTGGAATATGGCATCATCACAGAGATGTTTTTGCCATCGCGCATATAGAGATAGTGCAAAAGACCGTTCAGATATGCGGGATTCTGCCAGAGATCAGTGTTTTCGCAGAGCATACGCATCTTGCCTGCTCCATTCAGCAGAGCCTGAACGTCTATACCGGTGAAAGCAGATGAGAGCAGGCCGACATCGGTGAGCACGGAAAAGCGTCCGCCAACATTATCCGGCACGATGAAGGACTTATAGCCCTCCTGATTTATCACCTGGCGCAGGAATCCACGCTCTTTATCGGTCGTGATCACGATGCGTTTGCGGTAATCATCGGGGTATTTGCGCTTTATCAAATCTGCCAGGATCATATATCCTGCCATAGTTTCAGCAGTGGTACCGCTTTTGGTGATGACGTTGATCAAAGTGCGGTCAAGATCAGTTTGCTGTAGGATTTCGGTAAGAAACAATGGATCGACATTATCATAAACCAAAAGCTTGCGGGGAAGCTTGAGCTCGGTACGCAGAGCGTTGTAAACAGCTTTATTGCCCAGTGCGCTGCCGCCTATCCCGAGTACGAAGATGGTATCAAAATCATCGCCGAGGCTCTTTAGATAGTCAGTGTATCTTGAGGTATCGGCTTCGGGGAGATTGTAAAAGCCCAGGATATCGGCGCGACGATCGGAGAGAATCTCCTGGTGAGCTTCGCGGATGGCGTTTTCGTATGTCTCAATCCGGGATTTCTCTATTCCGGAACGAATTTGCGAGGAAAACAGCAGGTTTTTGGCATCAAAACTGATCATTTCAACTCCTTTCGTAGTATCTGGCGAGGGATTTGAGCATAGCTTCGTTATTCGCCTGGGATAGGGTGGGATCAAAAGATTCAAAGCTATCAAACAGCTCCTGGTCGCAGCGGCGGATAATCAGCTTGGAATCTATATAACTGTGAGGATTAACGCTGAGAGCGCGGATACCGAGACCGAGCAGGAAGGGAATAAAGCGGGGGATGGATGCCATCTCACCACAGATGGAGAGGGCTTTGCCATAAGTATTGCAGGCATCGATGCACCTTTTGATCAGCATCATAATCGCTGGATGATGCTGGATATAATAAGCTGAGACCGCATCGTTGTTACGATCGGTGGCGAGAGTGTATTGCACAAGGTCGTTGGTCCCGATACTCAGGAAATCGCAGGTCTGGGCAAGCTGATCCGCAGTTAGCGCTGCTGAAGGGATCTCAATCATTGAGCCCAGCTCTATACAGGGATCATAGGCAATACCTTCGTTATCAAGATCTTGCATTATCTGCTTTACGAGATCACGAGCTTGTTTGAAGTCTTCAGCGTCAATGATCATCGGAAACATAATCCTGATCCTGCCAAATACCGAAGCGCGCAAGATTGCCCTGAGCTGTGTCTTGAAGAGCTCAGGCTGGGACAAAGAAAAACGGATACCGCGGGAACCGAGGTAGGGATTGAGCTCTTCTTTGGTAGGAATGAGGTGAGAAAGCTTGTCGCCTCCGAGGTCAAAGGTGCGGATGGTAACCGGCTTGGGAGCCAGAGCCGAGACCATCTTGCTGTAAACATCAAATTGCTCTTCTTCCTGTGGAAGACTGTTGCGATCCAGATAGAGAAATTCGGTGCGAAAGAGCCCAATGCCATCGGATTCGAGCTTGAGGACTCTATCCAGCTCTTCCGGAAGCTCAATGTTTACATAGAGTTCGATACGTCTTCCATCTGCAGTAACTGTCTCAAGGCCGGTCTGCTCTTCCAGCCAGGCTTGTTTCTTTTGTTCTGCGGCAAGTAGAGCTGCATAATGAGACAATTGGGCTGGATCGGGCTTGTGGATCAGAGTGCCCCGGTGGGCATCAACGATCAGAATATCATCATCCTGGACTATATCCAGGAGCTTGGGCAAAGAAACGATCGAGACCAGTCCCAAGGCTCGACTCAGAATAGAGGCGTGTGAATTGAGGCTGCCACTCACAGAGCAATATGCCTTTAGTCCACAACGAGCCATAGTGCTGACCTGGCTGGGTGAAATCTCGTCCAATATGGCTATCTGATCGGAATCCCACTTGTATTCTACTGTGGTACTTATATTGAGCAATCTGCCGACTATGCGTTGGGATACATCGCGGTAATCACCCACGCGGGAAGCAAAGAAATCGTTGTCCATCTCCTTGAACTGCTGGCAGATCTTGGAATAGACAGAACTGACGGCTGCTGCGGCTGTGAAATGCATAGATTCGATGGTGTAGAGCAGCTCTTTTTCTATCTCCGGATCGCGGAGGATCATCAGATGAGTTTGGAGTATATCCTTTTCTGTCTCGCTGAGAGCGGAATTGTCTAAATAGTGGTTAAACTCCTTTTCCAGGAAGTTCAGGCTTTCTTGCAAGGCAGCGATTTCAGTGTTGACTTCTGTGGTGCTGATTCTGCGGGAAGGGATTTGTGCGCTGGGACTTTGGATGAGTTTTGCCCTGCCGATAAAGAGTCCGCTGTGAACGGCAAGACCGGTTAGGGAGGTCATTTTTACTCACCAAATCCGCTTTCGATCAGCTCTGCGACTTCGTCTATCAGATATTGCTCATCCACTCCATTGGCAGAAAGCTCCAGCAGAGAACCACGCTCAGCAGCCAACATCATAACGCCCATAATACTCTTGCCATTTACCTTGGTGCCTTCCTTTTCGATGAAAAATTCAGAGCGGTATTTGGTGGCAGCTTTGACCAGGAGAGCTGAGGGACGGGCGTGGAGTCCGAGCTTGTTTTTAACCTTTACTGAGCGCTGAACCATTTTTACCGGGCCCGATTTCGTGCTTTTTGTTGAGAGATTTCTGGCGGATTTCTTCGTGTAGCTTGCGGTTAAAATCTTCAGCTGCGTCGTATCCATCGTTCTTTAGTATCAGGTTCATAGCTGCTACTTCCACAATCACCGAGACGTTTTTGCCAGGGGATACAGGAAGGTAGATGATGGGGACTTTACAGCCCAGATGCTCCGCGTAGTTATTGGATAGACCAATGCGCTCGTAGTCCATATTCTCCTGCCATGGCATCAGCTCTATCTGCAGGTCTATACTCTTCTGACGGCGCACACGCTCTATACCAAACATCCGTTCTACATTTACAAAGCCGATCCCCCGGATTTCCATAAAGTGGCCAAAGTTCTTTCCGGAGCGACCTATCAACTGGTCTTCGACATATCGCAGAGTTATCAGATCATCGCCGACCAGGCTGTGACCACGGTTTACCAGATCCAGGGCGCATTCACTCTTGCCGATACCGCTCTTTCCGGTAAGCATCACACCCAACCCAAAGACATCAATCAGGGTGGCGTGGATGGTCTTTTCCAGAGCAAAGATATCGTGGAGATAGCGGGTAAGCTGTTCAAATAGATTGATCGTGGAGAGACGGCTGGAGAGCAGAGCGATATTAAAGTCGTTTGCCATAAACTCCACTACCGGAGGCATAGTAAGCCCTTTGGAGATGATTACGCAGGGGATTTCTGTCTTAAAGACATCCCTGATACGGGTAACCAGTTCCTCTTCGGACAAGCTTTGCAGATAGCGAACTTCTGTCTCGCCAAATACCTGGATACGCTCCGAGGAAAAGACCTCAAGATAACCCGCCAGAGCTAGCCCGGGTCGGTTTACATGAGGGGAATTGATCTTTTTATTCAGGGTCTCCGGCTCGGTGATCAGGGAGAGAGCCAGATCCTTTTTCTTGGACTCGAAAAACTCGTAAACGCTGATTTCTTTCATATACTGGGAGTCCTTAAAATGCGGACTCTGCCCCGCAGGGCAGAGTCCGGGCTGTAATATTTATGGTTCAATAAGGCGAAAATGCTCTTCGTCCTTCTTTACTAATACGTTTATCCTGTCAGTTTCCTGATTCTTGAAAATCAGGAATTCACCCTTCATTTCCATCAACTTCTCAATAGCATCGTGGACAGACATCACTTCTGCGACCACACGCTTGGTTTTTACGGTAATATGGGGAGATATATCTTTACCAAGCTCAATGATCGAGGAACGGGAAAAATCGTCAAACTGCTCCTTCAGAGCACGTTTCTGATGATCCGTGACACGATCTTTGAGTTTCTTTATCTGGCTTTCCATTTTATCTACGGCTGTATCGATGGTGAGATACATATCCATTTCCTCGGCAGTACTCTGGAGGCTGAACTTGGAGGCGTGAAGAGACAGCTCACAGAGGTTTCGGTTGTTTTCCAGAGCCAAGGTTGCATGGACAGTGATGATGTGATCAAAGTACTTCTTTAGCTTGAGGCAGGAAGTCTCCACATAATCGCGAATAGCTTTGGTCAGTTCGAAGTGACGGGCAGTAATTGTAATCTGCATGTCGGTATCCTCCTGTATTAGATTTTATGAATGGACAGTCCCCGGAGATCTTCCAGAGCTTCCTTGAGAGCTTCTGATAGGGTCGGATGAGCAAAGACTATCGGTTCCAACTGCTCGATTTTGCATTTTAGGGAAATCAGTATCCCGCCCTGTGCGATCAATTCGGCAGCTTGAGGGCCAATGATGTGCATTCCCACAAGTTCGCCGTTATCAGCACGGGCTATTGTTTTTACAAAACCAAAGGTATTGGACATCGCCATCGCCTTACCATTAGCCGTGAAAGGAAATCTTCCGGTGAGAATCTCGCCGTATCTGTCCTGGGCTTCTTTTTCCGAGAGCCCCACAGAGCCAATCTCCGGATGTGTAAAAGTACATCTGGGAATGTTCTCGTATATCAGAGGCTCTAAATGATGGGATTTATTGTTGATGGCGTTATCTATCAGATCCGCCACGATCAATCCTTGTTTGCTGGCTGTATGCGCAAGCTGCAGCTTGGCCGTTACATCGCCAATGGCATAGACATTGGGCAGGCTGGTGCGCATCATATCATCAATCCAGATGGCACCACGCTCGCTCTTGAGTTCCATCCCTTGCCAGTCGATATTGTTATTGGGAGCGCGTCCCACACTCATCAGGACTTTCTCCACAGTGACTTTGCTGCCATCGGTAAGAGCCAGCTCAACGCCATCCGGAGTCTTTTGGGCTGATTGTACACCCACGCCTGTATTGAGCTTGATCTTGCTCTTCTTGAAAGCCATACTCAGACGTTTGGAGATCTCTTCATCTTCCAGCGCTATGATGCGAGGAAGAAATTCTATGATCTGGACATCGACACCAAAGGTGGAAAAGATAGAGGCAAATTCACAACCGATCACACCTCCGCCAATCACCGCAAGACTCTCGGGAAGCTGGTCCAATTGCAGGATGCCGGTTGAGGAAAGTATGTCTTGCTCGTCTATCTCGATCCCCGGGAGGGTCTTTGGGGAAGAGCCCGTCGCCACAATCAGATGATCGGCAGAGAGCTCATTGCCTGCCTCGGTCGTGATGATGTAATGTCCATCTTCATTCCTGATGGTAGTCGCCTTTCCGTTGATAACGGGAATCTTCCTCTTGCGAAAGAGGTATTCGATTCCTGAGACCAATTGCTCGACAATCTTGTTTTTCCGCTCGTAAATCTTGCTGTAATCCGGGATCATCTCGAGTGTCGGCAGTCCAAAAGCTTCAAGCTCTTTTATCTCGTTGTAGAGCTCTGCAGTTTTGACCAATGCCTTGGTCGGGATGCAGCCCCAATTCAGGCAGATACCGCCAATGCGGTTTGCCTCCAAAACTGCTACATTGATACCGTATTGGGAGAGCCGGATGGCTGTCTCATAACCTCCGGGACCTCCACCAATTATGACAACCTGGTATTTATCCACAAAAAGCTCCTATTTCTTTCTCAGGCGGCTATTCAAGATCCCCAGTTCATCCCTGTATTTGGCTATGATTCTGCGGGAGATATTCAGCCCGTCCTGCTTGAGGATATCGACCAATTCCTGGTCGCTGAGAGGGTTATGCTTGTCCTCGGTCTCAATCAGGCGGATGATGTGGGACTTGACTTTTTGCCTTGAGATACTATCATAATTGTCATCTCTTCCCGCTGTGGACGAGAAGAAATCCTTAAACGCAAAGATGCCATATGGAGTCTCAGCATACTTATGCTTTACGACCCGGGATATGGTCGATTCCGACACTCCCAGATCCTGTGCAATAACTGCATAGGTGAGCGGTAGCATCACTCCACTGCCATTGTAAAAAAAGTCATACTGATGCTTGATGATGGAAAGCGATACACGCTCCAGTGTACGCATCCTCATAAAGATCGATTTGATCAGGAATTTGGCAGAGTTTATGCGATCTCGTACAAACTGCATTGTCTCTTTGTCAAAGTATCCTCTGCTGATCATCTTGCGATAACGAGGACTGATAATGATATTAGGCGTGATATGATCGTTGATGATTACGACATACTCGTCATCTACAATCTTAAGGGTTACATCCGGATAAACATAAGCCGCATTACCTGCGCTGATTCTGAGCCCCGGCTTGGGATCAAGCTGGGCAATCTGAGCCCTGGCACTCATAACGGTCGCTTCGGACACTCCAAAATAGGAGGCAATCTTCTGGTAACGTCTGTGGATCAGATTCTCAAACTGCTCATTGATCAGGCCTACCACAATGCGGTTTTCAAGCTGTTCCTCGGTAAGTTGCGCCATCAGACATTCCGCCAGATTGCGGGAGCAGATACCCTTGGGGCTAAGACTCTTGACCAATTGATGCAGCTCAACCGCTCTGGTCGGAGAGATCTTGTGGGCTCTGGCAGCTCTTACGACTGAGAAATCCTCCGGCAAAAAGCCATATTGATCGCAGCTATCAACCAGTTCGGTGATATAATCCACTTCGATATCCTTGAGGTTCAGAGGGTAAAGTTGTTCCAGAAACTTCTGCCTACCGTCCTCTTCAAAAAGGATCAGAGATTCGCCCTGCTCTATATCTCCCTCAGAAAAGCCACGATCGTAAGACTGATGATAATCGTTCCACTGATCCAGTATCTCCGTGAGTTCCTTGGCCTCGCTAAGCGTCTGGCATTCCTCGTCACAAGTCTCACTCTCCTCGATCGAGGTGGAAGATTCCGGATTGGGAGCCTCATAATTGGCTTCATCCAGATCTTCTTCGTCTTTCTCCTCACGTAGTTCCAAGAGGGGGTTGTTGACCAATTCCTGCTTAATATAAGCCTCAAGCTCCAAAATAGGCAAAGCAAGCATCTTCAAAGATTGTAACATCTTTGGCTTGAGTGCCAATTCCTGCTTTTGGCGTAGGGACAAGTATTGGTCTAAATTGCTCATAGTTTACCCAAACACCGGATTGGTCATGAACCTGTCTCCCAAGTAAACCTGCTTGGCTTTCTCATCATTAATCAGCTCCAATGAAGTACCGGATACAATAATCTTACCTTCGAAGATAATATAAGCGCGGTTCACGATTTTCAAAGTCTCAATTACATTATGATCGGTAATCATTATGCCGATATTCTTATCTCTCAGCCTGCCAATAATATCCTGAATATCTGCCACCGCGATGGGATCCACTCCGGCGAAGGGCTCGTCCATAAAGATAAATGCCGGATTGGTCACCAAAGCTCTGGTAATCTCCAGCTTGCGTCTTTCTCCGCCTGAGAGAGTATATGCCTTTTGCTTTGCTACGTGAGTCAGATTGAGCTCTTCCAGAGCTGATTCAAGCCGGGTCTTACGCTCTGCCCGGCTGAGCTTGAGAGTCTCCAAAATAGCCAATACATTCTGCTCTACCGTTAGCTTGGAAAAGATCGAGGGTGCTTGCGCCAAATATCCGAGCCCCAATCTGGCTCTTTTATACATCGGGAGTCTGCCTATCTCTTTGGTATCGTAATAGACCTTGCCCCGGTTTGGTTTTGCCAGACCAATGATCATATAGAAAGTAGTGGTCTTCCCGGCTCCATTGGGACCCAGGATGCCAACCACTTCACCTTGGTTGATATTCATACTGAGGTCATTGACCACAGTACGCTTTCCATATATCTTCACGAGGTTTTCTGCTCGGATTTGATGTAGTTCCATATAATCTATATCCTAATTAATCCGCTCTATCTGTCAAGACTTACTGCGGAATTTGTAAACTCCATTTATCGACTGACGCATTCGAATATGCTCGAGTTTGTTGTCCTGACCAAACTTAGCTTCCAGATACTGCCCTCTGGCTTCGTTTAAAAAATAGTCCCTGCGCCCTGTTGCTTCCTGCTCGTAATAGTAGGAAACTCCTCGTTCCGCAATGAACTCATCCAGATTGGAATTACTAAATTTCAAGTTTATATAATCTGCCAGGACCCAATTAGTCTGCGGCAGGTCTCGCTCCTCGGCAAAATCCACCCGGCAGGAATCTACCAATTCAGCTCTCACCAGATTCCGTTCCTCAAAATACAGGTAAAACTCCCGCGCTTTGGCTGTGGCAAATTCCGATACAAAGCTGGGAACCCCCGTAAACACAGCTTTCTCTTCCTCCACAAAGTAGAGCAGAAAGTCGCTGGTCGCTTTGTAATCGTGAGAATCCACCTTCACATCGAAGGTTGCCATAATCTTTTGATCCTCATCGAAATACTCAATCTTCTGAGCTTCGATGAACAAGGTATCCGTCACTCCGGAGCGAATCTTGGGATTTTCGATCATATAGGCATAGCCCGCCTTTCGATCCCAAAAAGCATAGCCGCAAGTAGCAAAAGCATTTTCAAAGAGATCAAATGCCTGGACATTGCCCCAGGTCGTCAGCTTCTCATTTCGCCTGTCATAATTGGCAAAATTGCTGGAAAACCACCTTTCCGATCCATTTGGTTTGCGCTCTGTGATATTGACCCTGCCGCCCAGATTCATCTGCTCTGAATTGCGGTAATATGCCAGGCTGTCAGCCCTGAGCGCCAGAGTATCGTTTGAGACCTGGACATTACCGGTAAGCCTCGCAATCTTTTGCCTGTCCAGGATCAAAGCCCGATCGCTTTTAAACTCCGTCTTTCCATAAAAGAAATGCACGTTGCCCAAAAGCTCCAGGATCTGCTCTGTATCTGTCTTATTGAGGAAGAGCCGGTCGGAATGCACCAGTCGAAAGGTCTCCGCGGGGCGCGCTTGCCCCATCAGGATGATGATCCACAGCAGCATCAAGCTACCAATCGATAATCTCTTCATCCTGGAAGATCCCCTCTGCCTGCACTTCCGCAAGCTCTGCAAAACTAATGGTGGAATTGGTTCTCAGGTTTTTTCCCTTCAGTACGCTGCCCTGCCGTTTCAGAGTAACAGCCTCGGGAGCCACGATCTCGTCCATATTGCGATCCCAGGTAATCTTCCGGGTCTGGATAGATCCATTGGGCGAGGTTACATATACATTTCCGCTAGCAAAGATCACATTGCGGGCATCATCGACAATCGTAGTATCTGCCTTGATGGTAGATTGGATATTTCCGGCTTTGTCGTAGCTGGTGATCAGTACCTTCCAGCCATTCAAGATACGTCGGTCGTAAAATCGCTCGATCTTTTCAGCCTCGAGGATATAATCCACCCGATTGCCATCGAGCTCGGTAATCCTGACATTGTGGCTGGTCTCATCCGGCAATTCACGATCCATCACCGGAGTATTCCGATCCAGCTCCATCTTTTCTCCGCAGGAAAAACTGCTGAGAATCAAGACCAGAAGCAAAAGACTAGGAAATTTCCTGCAGATAGGCTTCAACAGCCTTCTCATAGCGTCCTTGTTTCGTCAGGATATAGTTTATGAATTCCCTTACCGCACCTCTGCCACCACTGGCAGTGGTAACGAAATCTGCCAGCTCTCTGATCTCTTCCATCGCGTCCGCCGGAGCTGCGGAAATGGCTGCCTTGCGCATTACAGGGATGTCATTCCAGTCATCCCCCATATAAGCTACAGCCTCCCAGCACAGCCCCAATTCGCTTAGTAATTCCTCCAGCTTGTGCAGTTTGTGTGCCACACCCTGGTAAAGATGCCTGATCTTGAGATCGCTACAACGCTTGGTAAGCGCTTCCGAGCTACGCCCTGTGATCACTGCGACCTCGACATCGGTATGCCTCAGGATAATAAAACCCATCCCATCGTGAGCATCGAAGTGTTTCAGCTCAAGCTGATCACCGGCATAGATTATCCTGCCGTCCGTAAGAACACCATCGCAATCCAGCACCAGCAGCCTGATCTTGTGCCACTGCACCGGACGCTTATAGACCTTTTGTATCTTATTCATATCTTGGTTTTATAGCCCCACTTATCTTTAAACAATCATCCACCAATGGCGCCACTTGATCCAGCGATAGCATACTGGCAGCATCCGAAAGCGCTTCGATCGGGCTGGGATGCGTCTCCAAAAAGAGTCCATTCACCATACCAGTGGCAATGGCAGCCTGAGCCATCATCTTGGCATATTCGGGATTGCCGCCGGAGCTACGATTTACCGAGGGACGCTGTAAACTGTGGGTAACGTCGTAGATCACCGGAAATTGAGTTGATTTCATAATAGCAAAGCTGCGGAAATCCACCACAAGGTTGTGATAGCCAAAGCTGGTGCCACGTTCCGTAAGCATTATCTGAAAGTTGTTGGTAGCCGTCACTTTCTCGGTCGCCGCGATCATATCTTCAGGCGCCATAAACTGCCCCTTTTTGATATTCACGATTCTGCCGGTTTCCGCTGCCGCATGGATCAATTCGGTCTGCCGGGATAGAAAAGCCGGTATCTGCAATACGTCACAGACCTCTGCGGCTTCCTTCACATCGACCGTCTCGTGCACATCCGTAAGCACCGGAAATCCATATTCAGCTTTCAGATCAGATAGCATTTGCAGCCCTTCGGCACGTCCCGGACCGCTGTATGACGTCTCCGCAGTCCTGTTTGCCTTCTTGTAGGACGCCTTAAAGATCAGGAGCAGTCCTCGCTTTTCGGCGAGGCTTACCAAGCTTTCCGCGATGCGGTGCATGGTATCCCTGTCCTCGATCACGCAGGGACCGGCAATCAGAAAAAACTGCTCGGTATGAAGTATGTTTTGATAGAGTGTCATAGCTACTTCTTTAAGGTTTTAAGTTCTTTACTGTCTCCCATGTAAATTCGGCATCCTCTCTGCCAAAATGCCCGTAGGCGGCAGTCGGTAAAAATACCGGTTTCTTGAGATCAAGGTATTCTATGATTCCCTTTACTGTCAAGTCAAAACTATCCATCAGCACTTTCTCCAATTCGCCATCTGGGATCTTTCCGGTATTGAAGGTATCCACCATCAAAGAAACAGGATCCTTTTCGCCGATGATATAGGCGATCTGGATCAGGCATTCATCTGCCAGTCCGCTTCCCACTACCGATTTTGCCATGTGACGGGTCATATAGGCAGCGCTGCGATCGACCTTGGTGGCATCTTTGCCCGAAAATGCTCCGCCACCGTGCTGTGCCCAGCCGCCATAGGTATCAACGATGATCTTGCGTCCCGTTAGCCCCGTATCGGCTGCCGGACCGCCCAGTTCCCACATATTGGAGGGATTGATCATAATCTTGCAATTCTTGATATCGTACATGTGGACGCTCTCTTCCTCGATCTTGCTGATCACCGGAATCACGACCTCCTCGGAGATTTGTGCCTGCATATCCTTGAATTCCTTTTCGCTCATCTTGAGGTGATTGGTGGAGATTACCAGAGTCTCCAGCGCCACCGGCACACGATCCACATACCGGAAGCTCACCTGGCTCTTGGCATCCGGCAATAGCTTGGCGATCCGGTTTTCTTTGCGCATACTACTAAGCTCTTGCAGCAGCTTATGGGCAGTGAAGATGGGCAGCGGCATCAGGTGCTTGGTCTGATTGCAGGCGTAGCCAAACATCAGTCCCTGATCCCCGGCGTTGTTGCAATTAGCATTATCCTGCAATTCCGTTGTCTGCTTGTGCAGGTAATTCTCGATTCTGCAGTTGTGGTCAAACCTGCCATCGGGCAAAGTGTAGCCTATGTCCCGGATCACCTTTCTTACGATTGGCTCTATCTCCGGACTGGCATTAGACGTGATCTCGCCGCTCAGGACGATCAGGTTTTCGGTGGCAAGGGTTTCGCAAGCCACGCGGGAATTGGGGTCACCTGTAAGGTGGGCATCGAGTATAGCATCCGAAATCTGGTCGCAGACCTTATCCGGATGACCTTCTGATACGGATTCGGAGCTAAAGACGAATCCATTCTTACGATTGTGCAAATCAGCATGTAGAGCTGTCATTTTGCATCTCCTTTTATCTTTTTCTTCCTTTTTTTCGTACAAAAAAAATAGCCGGAGCTAAAGCCGGCTATTCGAATATTATCAAACCGCACTTTAGCACATTTCTATAGCGGAGCAAAGGGCAAATTACCGCATCTTGTTTATATGACCACCCAAGGGTGGATTATGAGCATGGTACATCTCCGGGGATTCGAACCCCGGACCCACTGATTAAGAGTCAGTTGCTCTACCAACTGAGCTAGAGATGCACGTTGTTTTTCCACTTTTTTCAGACCTGCTTAGTTGTCAAGGAACTTTATCTTTCACAAGCCCAATCAACGTGCCACCCTACTAATATTCAGGAGCTTACGTGTATCTCTCCGGTGCCCGGGCTACTTCACAAGACTGATCTTGAGCCAGTCGGTTCGATCTGCAGTCTTCAGCCTCAACATGTAGAGCCCGGTACCAAGCAATCGTCCTGCATTATCCTTGCCATCAAAGACCCAGCTATACATACCTACTGATTGATAACCCGGATCAAAACTACGAACTACCTGACCTCTGAGGTTGTAGATTTCCAGCTTGGTATTACCGGGCATAGAAAGCTCGTAGCTGATGGAGGTGCTTGGATTAAACGGATTGGGATATGCATTCAAGTAGTGTTTACCGGTAGCTATTGTATCGTCTGAATTTCCTACTGGTTGAAGCTCGTATTCAAAGCAGCTTGAGATATCTATTGGATAATCTACCGAGATTTTCCTCAAAAGTCCGTGTATGTTGAAATAGTAATTTGTGCCCATAATTCTGTGAATCGTGCCTTGGGGGCCGGGCCATTCATAGAAACTTAACACCGCATAGTGGCTTGTCTCTCCATCCTCTATTACTTCATACCGATCTACAACCCAGTCGCTACTTACGAACAAAGGGGGAGGCAGTATATCCGTACAGCCATAATAATCTATCGGTGTGTAGGGAGCATATTTTTCGTAATCACGATTTGCTTCTGTTTGATAACCGGAATAGTAGATTAGCACTTCTTTCGTCTGAACCCAGTTTAATAAGTCATTCGAGCAGCTATGTATCTCAGAGCTGCGCCTTCCAAGATCATCGAGAATATAATCTTGTTTGGTGAATGCTGTTCCATCCCGGTTTCTTGTGATACGTTGGATCAGCTTATTACTATCATTGTATAGGTAATAAATACTGATAACCGCGGTCGAATCTATCCAACTGTCATAATAGGCGTCTTCATGTAAATAGCCTTCCTGGTCCAAGCGCATCATTCGATATTGGTAAATGGAGCCCTGCATACAAGGTACCCTGAAGATCAAGCCATCGTCCAGTAGCTCCACCGATCCCTCAAAAACTGATTCGGCTAAGCTATATCCAGGTTCTTCAAATGTAGATGTATAAAAAACTTCATCCGTAAAACCCACTACGTGCATCGTACGGATATGGGAATAGCGGAAGCTTCTCTGATAAGTATAAGACCATTCTCCAAGCTCATCCGAGTATGGGATGGTATGATTTATTGATTTTGGACGATGAATCGAGTATTCTGGTTGAGCCGATAATAGGATAGGAACACTACTGATTATAACCAGGCTCAATAGCCTTTTCATCAATGTTAAGAATGAGGAATGTTTCATAAGTGCCTCCTAAGGACCGCTGTATGTTTGATAAACTTGAGCATGTTCTTCATAGCAATTCCCACATACATCCAGATATCAATCCCGTAATAGCACAGCTTTTGCCGTGGATATAGTATTGGAGGTTTCCAGGCGGAAAAGATACAAGCCTGAAGAAGCAGCCACGCCACTTTCCGTTACGCCATCCCAAGTGCATGTTTTAGAATTGGCCGGAACGAGCATCTTTCTGATCAATTGCCCCCGGGAATTGAAGATACTCAAATTGGCCAGTTCCCTAAGGGGACTGGTTAGAGCTATCGTAAAAGTCTCACGGGAAGGATTTGGGTAAAGCTGCAGATTCGGTATGGCGACACTCTGGTGTTCGTCTGAATTTGCCACAGGAGCAGGTTCCCACTCATAATTAACTGTACTGCTACTCCCATAACCTTCATTAAGATACGAACTGGTATTCCTTATTAGCAAACCTTCAGCATTAAATCCAGCGGACCATCCCTGAGAAAACATATAATCAGATATACCGATCCCAATACCCCACACATCTTGATACCAGCCTGAGGAAATAGAGCTGTAGTGAAGATTGTCTATACTGAGAATCTCGTATCTGGGATCAATCAGGAAGCTGTATATTATTTGGTGATCACCATTGGTCTCGTTCCAGCACCCATATTCCAGTTTCAATTCCATCGGTAAAAGTTCTCCGTAGGTGATGTGGTAACTACTCATGTCACTAAAGTGTCCCCAGCTATACTTATGTACCAAGGCTTCACTTATCCTTCCCAAATCGTCATAGTCGAAGAAGAAGTAAAACTCAGATGCCCCTATCAGGAACTTCACACAATCCGGCTTGTTATCATCCGGGTACCAGAAATATCTAGTCATTTCTTGGATATTGTATGTACTTGAGGAATTGGTTCGCAGGGTTCTGATCACCCTCCCACTGGCATCTCTTTCCACTTCCCAGTGAATTGTTTGATCAATCTCATTTATAAACTCGTAGGAATGTACGCCCCCCCCCATACTACCTGTGAAGGTCTGGTTAAAGCAAGGACTGGAATAATGCTTCCACAAGTATTCGGATATGTCATAATAAACGATGACCACACTATCTATAATGCTGGGATGATTGAGATTATAGTGAATGATAGTATCATTCGTAATGATTGTTTCAAGATGGGCAACATACGTAACATCTTGTATTCTGGTCAGGCGATATGATATGGCATTCATCGCTACTGCCCATAATAACATCAAGGCTGTAAGCACCAAGATCAACAGAACTCTCTTCACCGATCCTCCCAGTTCCTAATAAATTCATGTTTATCCATAAGTCCATTCGCTATCAAGCTTTTTCTCTTGCTAACTGATGCAGCACCAAAGGCATACTGATTCCTATCCTCCCCCTTTTGAATGAACACCTGCTAAACACATATAACACAGTCGGTTCCTGCCTGTTCATCCAGGATTCAAGCAGGATAGAAGCAGGGAGCAAGCATCCTATCAAGGAGAGCTCCCTTACTTAGTTATGACAAATCTTTTTGAAATGCTTGTGCTGAAGTGTTCATCCTTAATGCGGTACATATAGACCCCAGGAGCCCAACTGGAATCATTATCCGGGAGCAAGCTTATCTGATAAGATCCTTCGCTACTGGATAGAGGACTTGAGTAGAGCAATTGCCCCCGGATATTGAAGACTTCCAGAGTTAATATGCTTCCCCGGTTTTCGGCTTTGTAGTCTATTGTGATTTGATCGCTGGCAGGATTGGGGTAATGGGAACTGCTTATTGCGGATGGAGTATGGATGGGATCCTCATTCGAGACTACTATACCATTGCTGTCCGTCTTAACAAGGGTCAATGCACCAGATCTCAGTGCGCAGAACAGAATCCCATTATCATCTGATGGGATTATATTGCTCGCTCCATATCCTAATGAATTACTTTGAATAGGCAAATAATCTCTGCTCCAGAGATGTTCACCAGCTACATTGTACCCGTGTAAAATGGAGCCATCCGGAGCCATGCTCATCAACACAATGGTACCATCAGCTGTTTCAACCAAAGACTCTAGAGGACCTATACCAGATCTAATAACCCCATCCGTCAAAAGACTTACCTCGTTATTAATTGGGTTCATTTCATACAAAAAAACGTATACATCCCCCATGTAAACTGTACGTCCAGTGCATATTATATGATTATCTTGCGTTACAAGACAGTCGTAAAATGAGATATTATTGGGGTAGCCATAATAATTCCACAGGGTATCACCAACAGCATTCATATACGAAAAGTGCTTGTTTGATCCGGCAATCCATCCTTCGTTACATCTGTTTAGTTTAGTGAATCCACTTACGGTATGATTAGTTGTGGAATCGCCCACCCACACAAGATTAAACTCGAAGTCAGTTTTCAATATAACAGCCTCGCCATACAATTGTGCGGCAAATACAATTCCGTCATCGGTTATAACAGCGTCGTTGAACCCTGGATAGCAGCCATTTATATGCCCGAAATTGTATGAACCTATGAAGTTCATATGACTGTCAAATACGTCCATATACCATCCACCAACGCAGTAATATCTATCCAAGCCATTGGAAACAACAATGCTGTATGGTCCCATTTGCTGAGTAACCCTCCTCCAAATGACTTCTCCATTCTCATCGACTTTCCAAAACACATCTGCCACCATAATAAGAAACTCATAATCAAAGAATTCTGCATATCCTTGAAGGAGATAGCCTCCTCCAATGGCAGGTATTACATTGTAAGCATCGAAACTATAAAACGTGTAGTTATAGGGACAGACTCCATCAATTGAATAGGATCTTATCCAGATCGAGCCCATCAGCAGATAGGCTGACGAGACTAACAGAGCTACTAATAACAACCGTTTCATCGTTCCTCCAGTTACTTAGATCTATCTTTTAGCATCATTTATATCTGTTTAAAGGATGTCAACTAATATATCCACAACCTATATAACGATCAGAGTGTCACGCACTCCATATCAAGGGTTGACGCTTTCTTTCCACAAACACCCTTTGCATATTATGTAATAAGTTTGGAGATATCGCTTTTTCTGCTTGACATCAATCAAGAATCCTGCAACCCTGCTCTCAGGAATAGAGAGGCATCCTGATCAGATAGTGGAGTAGCTATCGTGCTGCTTGCAGGCTATCCCGGATGCTTATCTGGGAGGATTTATGAATAATAGACTGTGGCCGGCAATCCTGATGGTTTGCTGCGTGATTACTCTGTGCGCTCAAGATCTGGCAACTGCCCCTCTGGGCACTCCAATAGAGATCCCAAAGATAGAGCGACCCATACCCCAATACCGCACTCCACCGAGCTTTAGTTTCTCGGTAAATCCCTTTACCATAATGACTTCTTATTACGACTATATGATCGGCAGTTATCACAGCAGCCCTGTACAAGCCGTTCCAGATCAAACTGGAGCCCAGTACTTTGTTACTTATCAGGGCAAGCGAACTCCCACCGGAAATCGCAGGGTCTTTTATAGCCATCTGTTCTTCGAGAATGTCCAGACTAATACTGAGATCACCAGTTACAATAACCCTGAAGGCTATCCTGCAATGGCTATCGATCCAGTCTGCGGAAAGCCCATCTATACCTGGCATACTAATAATGATGCAGACACTCCTTATGAAGTAAAGTTTGTCTCGGATGCCTTCTTGTACAATATCGCAGGGCTTTTCAATGAAGAGCAGGTCATCGTAAACAATCCCATCTCTGTGACCAGCGGCAACACCACTACCACAAACAACGAGTTTATCTGGCCTCAGATGACAATCGGTCCTTCACCAATTGCCGGAAAACGCAGAATCTATGTAATGTGTTCAAATGCTACGGTCAATGGCTCTGCAACGAGTGAGAATCCTTTGGTAGCTACTGCCGATATTGGCCTGGAAGATTTTGAAATGGGAAATACCATCACCTGGTCTTACCGCACCATCCCGGAGCTCGATGCCTGGAACGTCTCGACCGGCGCTTTTCGCAGACCCTATCTTACGATAACCTGTGACAACAGCGGTGGGCTCTATGTGCTGGGATATCATAATGCCTATACCAGCAGCAACGGCTCGATGATCCTGGAATCTGATATGGATGTCTTCAAAGCAGATAATTACGGCTCCGGTATGTGGACCAGAATGACTGCTATTAGCAACAAACAGAGCTGGAATCCACCCGTCTCTGCCACGGATAATACCGGTTATTTTGAGCATAACAACATCCCCGTGGCAGATAATGAGCTCTTTTGGAGGATCACCAATTCAAACCATATGAATGCGGTCACGGATGGCGATGGCAAGATCCATATGCCTGGATTATGGGCTCTTACCAATATCTATGGCGAATACTATCCCAATCTGCAATTTATGAAGGAAATGGTCTTTGACACTGTGCTCAATCAGTTCTCTATCACAGATATCTATCCCCGCAAACATCCGGACGACGATATCAATTCTTGCTATCAGCCCTGGGATATTGAAGCACCCTTTGGCGTCGTGGATGAATGGATTGATAGCGGTGGAGAATCTGTTCCGCTGATGGGCTCGATGTGGAACTTCCCCTATTGGGATGCCACTGCCCACGGTGATGCGATGATGTTTCACTACAACAGTCAAAAGATCGCTGTCAATCAGGAGCACGATATGCTGGCAGTAGTCTGGCAAAATTGCACTCGTGCCTGGTTAGGACCCGCGGATGATACAAATCCCTGGATACATACGCCGGAGATATATATCTGTGTCTCTCCTGACAACGGTATTACCTGGAGCGAACCAATCATCCTGAATAACATTGAGACACCGCAATTTGCTGGCATCAAGCCAATGTGGGTGTATCCCGCTTATGAGCTCAAGTATGCGGGCACAGAGAATGGACAAAAAGTCGGCAAGCTGGGGCTGATGTTTTACAATGATTACACTTGGGGCTCCTATGCCCTCAGTCCCCCGGTTCATTATACAAATGACGGCGGGCAGGTGATGTTTACAGAGCTGCGTATCGTCTTCCCGGAAGCCTCTCCTGCAAATGATCCCTTTGGTCAGCCAGTCGGTCAGGCAAATATGCTGATCAATGCTGAAGTCTTTATCGATGGACAGCCTGCATCCCCGGGCGATAAACTGGCAGCCTTTGTGGAAACAAATGGGGAGTTTCAGCTCCGGGGAAAAGCTACTGTCGTACCGACCAATATTGGCAATGGGCTGGGTTGCAGCCTAAACCTGCATACAGGAGTAAACAACGAGCTGATCCAGTTTAGGATCTGGGATGCCAGTACCAATACGATCATAAACTCGAGCCAGACAATATACAGCATTGTAAATGGAGTGGTAGGCACCTGGCCGACTGATCTGATTACAATCTACAACGGTACTGCACAAGCAGTGCAAAACCCGGTATTCCAGCCTGCAGGAGGAGTCTATACAAGTCCGACAACTGTTCATATCAGTTGCTCTACTGCCGGTGCAGAGATACGTTATACTACAAACGGTCTGGATCCTACTCCCCAATCCACGCTCTATACCGGCGGATTACTGATCCCGGGCAATACCAATATACAGATCAAAGCCAAAGCTTATCTCAATGGCTGGGTTCCCAGTGATATTGTCTCTGACAGCTACACTATTACAGGTGTACTGCCTATGCCTATGTTCAGCCCTGCTCCCGGGCTCTATCAGACAGCTCAGGATCTGATACTCTCCAGCGGTATGGAAAATACCAGCATCTTCTATACTATTGATGGTAGCGATCCCTCCAATGGCAGCATCCCCTATACTGCTCCGATTCACTTGCCCGAGAATACCATTACGATGGTCAAAGCCAGAGCTTTCAAGCAAAACTGGGTATCCAGTCCGATTGCCTCGGGCTATTTCTCGATCACAGGCACACTTCCCGCACCTGGTTTTGATCCCCCCGGAGGTTCATTCGAAGCTCCCGTGGATGTAGTCCTCAGCTCATCCATAGCAGGCGCAAGCATCCACTATACTCTGGATGGGATGGAGCCTGATGAGAATTCTCCAGTCTATCAAAGTCCCCTGCATATTGAGCAGAGCACCTTGGTAAGAGCCAGATCATACAAAGAAAACTGGATTTACAGCGATGCCTCCGAAGCGCATTATAGCATTGCCGTGGCAGGAGTGCCAGAGCCTGATCCGGTGCCCTATACCGGTATCTATTCCTGCTATCCCAATCCCTTTGGTGATCGTGCCAATATCCGCCTGGGGATAAAGGGAAGCCGCCAGGCATACAGCCTGGATATCTTCAATATTCGCGGGGAGAAAGTGCACAGGATCACAGGTATGTCCAATGGCTACATTGATCTTAGCTGGGATGGCAAGGACAGCTCAGGAAGACGGATGCCGTCCGGTATCTACCTGCTAAAGTTCCAGTGTGCGGACACTCGCCAGATCCGCAAGATCATCCTGCACTAAGGAAGAAGCTCTTACTGATAGAGAAAACGCTTGATCTTTTGGGTCGGCGTTTTCTCAAAGGGCTCTTTCTGCTCGATGATCTGATGAATCTTGGAGAAAGATGCCACAGATGCATTGACCTGCGTCCGCAAGTCTGTAAGCAGTTTCGCTGTAATCTTCTCTGCCTGGATACTGCTCATCCGGGTAAGATTGTGAATCTTATCGAGCTGCTCATAATTCAAAAAAACTCTGGCAATGATATTGCCGCCGGATTCATAGACCATTGATTCCAGCACCATCTCGTGCTCGTTGATCTTGGCTTCGATTTCTTCCGGATAGACGTTTTCACCGCTGGCAGCCACGATGACATTCTTGATTCTGCCCTTGATGTAGAGGTAGTTCTTTTTCTTGATAATGCCCAGATCCCCAGTCTTGAAGTAGCCATCTTCTGTAAAGGCTTCTTCCGTACGCTGTTTATCCTTGTAATACCCCAGCATCACGGTCTCACCCTTGATCTGAATCTCACCCACTCCGGTCTTGCGATCGGGATTGGCAATTCGGACATCCAGGGTATCGAGGATCGTACCGGTCGAACGGAACTTCACCACTGCGGGAGTGCAACCTGCGATCAGCGGAGAGGTCTCGGTAAGTCCATAACCTATCGCATAGGGGAATCCTGCTTCATAGAGGAAGCGTTCCACTTCCCAGGAGAGCAGAGCTCCGCCGATACCAAAGAAGTGCAGTGCACCACCAAAGGTCTTCATCAGCTTTTTCCCCGCCACCTTGTGCAGTAGCTTTCTGGTCGCAGGGATCTTGTACAATTCTTTAAAGACAAAGTTGCCGGTGAGCTGAGGATGAACCTGCAGCTTGAATATCTTTTCTATGATCAGAGGCACGGTGAGGATCATCGTAGGCCTGATCTTTTGCATTGCCGGGATCAGGATTCGCGCTGTGGGAGGTTTGTCCAGATAGTAGATACTGGCGCCTTGCATTATCGGGATGATAAAGCCGATCGTACACTCGTAGGTATGAGATAATGGCAGGATCGAAATCAGACGGTCGGTTTCGACCAAATCCTGTATTCCCAAGGTTAAAACGGCATCCAAAACCAGGTTTTTGTGGCTCAGCATCACTCCTTTGGAGCTTCCGGTCGTTCCGGAGGTGTAGATTATCGCCGCCAAATCGTTTTCCTGAATGTCCTGCTTCATCAGCCCTACAGCCTTCAACGCCTTGACACCCAATCTATTAAGCTGCATCTTGCGCTCAAAGATATACTCTTTGAGGCTTTCCTTTTCGAGTCTGGCATCGATCTGCTTGAAGCTATCCAGATTGACCATCAAAGGGAAGGGATCGAGATCGGCGTAACCGATCTTTTCGTATTGAGCGGTCGAGACAAAGACCATCTTTGCACCACTGTGCTTGAGGATATGCAGGATTTCGTTGTTGTGAAAATCCACCAGAATCGGCACAACCACAGCACCCATCGAAGTAATAGCCAGATAAGCCACACCCCAATTTGGCATGTTTTGGCTGAGGATGGCAACCCGATCACCCGGTGCGATACCATTCTTATCCATCATCTCGATCAGATCGTCAATCAATATCCTCAATTCACCATAGGTGATCGGATCATCATCAACCATCGAGAGTGCCGGACGCTCGGCAAAGAGCTCGCAACTGCGGTCTATCATTGCTTTAAGAGTTAGTTTTTCAAGCTTTTTCATCATTCATCCTCAGTTTAAATTCCTTGTCTCGGTTGAAAAGTACTTGTCATTAGATTATAAGCGCTTTGCAGAATTTTGCAAGAAATGTACCGAAACTCCCCGGTCAGCCATTTTGCCTCCCTATAGAATCCACTGGTGATCCCCTTGTGATCTCCTAGTGATTCCCTTGTGGCGACAAGGGGATCTCCAGACGAGTGCCGGTAAGACATCAAAGATTTCAATAGGGAAGGGTGGGTTTTCTGAACGAGTAGAAAGATCAGCACAGCTCTAATGCTCTGATATCTAAAATAATTCTATGAAAGTGCTTGACACTGTATGCCCTTGTAAAATCCTGACATTCTGTATAAAAAACCGTAAAGGAGAATCGATGAAGACCCTAACACCGAAACCGGGCGATATCACACAGGCCTGGTACATCGTTGATGCAACGGGTATGACTCTAGGTCGGTTATCCACAAAGGTAGCTTCCATATTAGCAGGGAAGAACAAGCCTTATTACGTTCCGAATATCGATTGTGGAGACTACGTCGTTATTATTAACGCCGAGAAAGTTCGCCTCAGTGGATTGAAGAACCTTCAGAAGGTTTATCAGACCTATAGTGGATACCCCAGTGGCCGCAAAGAGATCCCGTTTGCCAAAGTCCTGGAAGAGCATCCGGAGCGTATTATCGAGCATTCCGTCAAAGGTATGCTTCCGAAGACCACGCTTGGCAATGCAATGTTTAAGAAACTGAAAGTTTATGCCGGAAGCGAGCATCCACACGCTGCTCAACAGCCGGTAGAGCTTAACCTTAAGGAGAATTAAGGAATGCAAAATTACGATGCCGTTGGCAGAAGAAAAAACGCCGTCGCCAGAGTCCGTTTGACCCCCGGCACCGGCAAGCGCATCATCAACAAGATTCAGATGAAGAAGTATCTCCAGCGCGAGACACTTGAAATGGTCGTGGAACAGCCTCTTCAGACTGTCGGTCTGAGTGAAAGCTTTGACGTTTATGTAAACGTCTGTGGCGGTGGATTGTCCGGTCAAGCCGGTGCTATCCGTCATGGTATTACCCGCGCCCTGGTCGAGTATGATGAGAAGCTTAGACCTCAGCTCAAAACCCGCGGATTCCTTACCCGCGATCCCCGTATGGTGGAGCGTAAGAAATCCGGACGTCCGAAAGCCAGAAAGAGATTCCAGTTCTCCAAGCGTTAAAAGATATGGGTTTTGGGGGAGTGTTCTCCCCCTTCCTGCGTGGAAACACTGTGAAAATCAGAACTGAACAGAAACTTTTATTAAACTGCCGGGTTGAGTTGCAAGGCGGTGAGGGAGCCCGATCATTGCACGTCCCTCTGAATTGCGTAGATCTCCCGGTGGAAAATGAACCGTATATTTGCAAGGAGTAATCAATGTCCGTAGTTTCTATGAAGCAACTACTCGAAGCCGGTGTCCACTTTGGGCATCAGACCTTCAAATGGAACCCCAAGATGCGCAAGTATATCTTTATCAAGCGCAACGGGATCCATATCATCGATCTGAAACAGACCGTTGATGCTATCAACGACGCTTACCAGTTTGTGAAAGAGATCGCTTCCCGCGGTGAATACATCCTTTTTGTAGGTACCAAGAAGCAAGCTCAAAACGCAATCAAAGAAGCTGCCGAGAAAGCCGGCGTCTTCTACGTTAATCAACGCTGGTACGGCGGAATGCTCACCAATATGGCTACCATTCGCCAGAGCATTGAAAAGATGAAATGGTATGAAGAAAGTGTTGCCGATGGCTCTATCGTCAACTACACCAAGCTGGAACAGCTCAAGCTGAGACGTTCGCACGACAAGATCGAATTCTCCCTCGGCGGAATCCGCGATATGGATGCCAAGCCGGGAGCAATCTTCATCGTCGATACCGATCATGAAAAGATAGCCGTCCACGAAGCCCGCGTGCTGGGAGTCCCGATCGTCGGTATGGTCGATACAAATTGCGATCCCGACCTGATCGATTATGTGATTCCTTCAAACGACGATGCCACCCGTGCGATCCACCTGATTGCCGATATTATGGCTAATGCCGTGATCGAAGGCAGAGGAATCGCCAGCGAAGGCGGAAGCGTCAACGTTGAAGAAAGTCCGGCTTTTGATGAAAGCCCGGAACTGGCAGCAGTCGAGCCCGAAACAGAGAAAGAAAGCCTCGAACTCAAAGAGGAAAACTAATAAGATCTTGATTGGGCAGGATTTGTTCCTGCCCGGACTTATTCCCCGACAGGGAATTACCCGATTCGTAAAGAAAGGAGAACAAAATGGCAGAAGTTACCGCATTAATGGTAAAAGAGCTGCGCGAGAGAACCGGCGCCGGAATGATGGAATGCCGAAAAGCCCTGGTCGAATCAGATGGCAACATCGACAACGCCATCAAATGGCTGCGTGAAAAAGGAATCTCGAAAGCAGAGTCCAAAGCAAGCCGCGAAACCCGAGAGGGAATCATTTACTCTTACATTCACTTCAATGGCAAAATTGGCGTGATGATCGAGCTCAATTGCGAAAGCGACTTTGTCGCCCGCACCGAAGACTTCACCGGCCTGGCAGAAGAAATTGCAATGCAGATCGCTGCTACCAATCCGCTGGCAATCAGCGCTGATCAGATCGATCCCGAAGTCATCGAACGCGAGAAAGATATCGCTCGCAACAAGGCCCTTAACGAAGGCAAGAAAGCAGAATTCCTCGATAAGATTATCGAAGGAAACGTCCGCAAGTTCTGCGCAGAGAATGCTCTGCTCGAACAGCAACTGATCTCAGACGATCATCGTACCGTCAAAGATCTGATCTCTGCCGCCATCGCTAAGACCGGTGAAAATATCCAAGTTGCCCGCTTTGTGCGTTATAGCCTCGGCGGAAACTGATAGATTATATGCACCAATTTCAACCAGAGATCGTACATAGCGTAATGCTGAAGCTTTCCGGGGAAATCCTCGCCGGACACAAAGGCTTTGGCTACGACGACGATGTGATAGACAATCTCACGGATGAGTTGATTGCTGTAAAGCGTCTCGGATACAGTATTGCCATCGTCTTTGGCGGTGGCAATATCTTCCGGGGCGGCACCTGGAAAAACCAGGATCTCTCCCGGGTCACCCTCGATAGCATCGGGATGCTCGCTACGCTGCAAAATGCTTTGTACGTAGCAGAAGTTCTCGAAGCCAAGGGATATAGCACCCGGGTTTTCTCGATGCTGGCAGTCGATAAGATTGCCCGGCATTACAGCCCGGCAGCAGCAAGTGAAGCTCTCTCCGAAGGACATATCTGCTTCCTGGCAGGCGGAACCGGCAATCCTTTCTTTACCACGGATACCGCCGCCATCCTGAGAGCAATCGAGCTGAATCTCGATCTCGTGCTCAAAGGCACCAAAGTCGATGGACTCTACAGCGACGACCCTCGCAAGAATCCAGATGCCGAATTCATCAGTAGCGCTTCTTATCAGGAGTGCTTGGTGCGTAAACTCGGCGTGATGGATATGACAGCATTCTCTCTTGCCCAGGAAAACCGGATGCCGATCAAGATATTCAATGTCGGCACCAAAGGTAATCTGGAGCAAGCACTGCTCAGAGCCGATATCGGCACTTTTATACACCCCTGATTGAGGAATTTTTATGGAAAACTTGAAAGCCAGTACCAAAGAAAAGATGCAGAAGTCCTTTGATTCTCTGCTGCATCAATACTCAAAGATACGTACCGGTAGAGCCAGCGCCAGCATCCTGGACGATATCCGGATCAATTATTATGGACAGCCTACACCGATCAAACAGATGTGCAATATCTCAATTCCCGAAGCCCGGATGATCATCGTCCAGCCCTGGGACAAGACTACTCTTGCCGAGATCGAGAAGGCTATCCTGGCTGCTAACCTGGGCATTACACCCGATAACGACGGTAACGTCATCCGTCTGCCTTTCCAGCCTCTGACAGAGGACAAGCGCAAAGACATCGTCAAAAACCTCAAGAAGATGGCAGAAGAAGCCCGTGTAGCTATCCGTAACATCCGCAGAGATGCCAATGAAGCTGCCAAGAAGATGAAGAAAGATACCGAGATCAGCGAAGACGACGAGAAGAAGCTGCTCAAGGAAGTTCAAGACATCACCGACGATTGGATCAAGAAGATCGACGACGTCGAGAAAGCCAAAGAGAAAGAAATCCTGGAAGTCTGAGGACACTGTTCTCCTCCGGGAGTTTACAGATACATATTGGGAGCCGGTCGAGCCTTGTGCTTGTAATCCGGCTCTTTCTTATGGAGTAGATGAGATGAAAAAGTTTGGGACAGGTCTGTTTCTATCTGTGGCTCTCAGCCTGGGACTGACTGCATTGGCGCTGGTGCTGCTGAAGCACTACGCTCCTGCAAGCGATCCCGAGGAAGAGCCTTTGGAAGAAGAAACCGAGTAAAGAGCAGCATCAAGACTCCTACGACAACAATACTTTAAGTATATAGGTGAGGTATATTCATGAACAAAGCAATCCTGATTCTGATCATTATGACTGCACTACTGCTAACTGCCTGCGCACCGGGAACTCTGCGCTTCGCGGATAAAGACCATCCGGCAGGCTTCTTTTGGGGTATCTGGCACGGCTGGATAGCTCCTGTATCATTGATCTGGCAGCTCTTTAACTCCAACGTAAGGGTCTATGAAAGCAACAACGTAGGCTTCCTCTACGATCTAGGTTTTTACATTGCCGTAGTAGGTGGCTTTGGTGGCTTTGCCTTTAGTCGCAAAAGCAAGTGTAAGAAGGATTGAAGAAAGCTCTTCCTCTTCTGTTGCTGGTATTGACTGCAGCTATCTGGGGCTTTGCCTTTGTAGCCCAGAGAGTAGGAAACAGACATCTTGATCCTTTCCTTTACAATGGCTTACGCTTCGCTCTGGGAGCTGTATCCGTAGCTTTGGTGGCTAGTCTGTGGAAGAAAGGACATACAAAGCTAAACAGAGATATCCTGCTCTTGGGTCTGGTGCTCTTTACTGCATCCAGCCTGCAGCAGATAGGACTGGTCTGGACAAGCGCCGGTGCCGGAGGCTTTATTACGGGACTCTACGTAGTCTTTGTACCTTTGATCGGCATACTGCGCAAGCAGAGGCTCGGCTCCAAGCTGCTGATAGCCTTGCCCCTCAGTGTCGCAGGATTGGCAATGATGAACGACTTTACAGACTTGATGATTTCTTTGGGAAACGGACTGGTGCTGCTGAGTGCAGTCTTTTGGGCAATGCATGTGCAACTGATTGACAAGCTCAGAACTCGTTATGATGCTCTGGATCTCGCCACCGGACAATACACCATCGCTGCGGCAGCCAGCTTGCTCATTGCTCTGGGAAGCCTACTGCTAAAGGATCCACATAGTCTCAGCTCGATGAGTGAAGCTCTTACAAAAGCAGGACCAGCCATCCTGTATGGAGGCATCTTCTCGGTAGGAATTGCCTTTAGTATGCAGACTTATGCCCAAAAGATGGTAGCTCCCACAGCAGCAGCGATAATCCTAAGCTCAGAAGGCATCTTTGCACTCATAGGCGGAGCTACGATCCTTTCAGAGGCAATCAAGACCCGCACACTTGTCGGGGCTGCTATGATGCTGCTTGCCATCCTGATCTCTCTCGAACTCAAGCCCACCAAAGCAGAGCTATCTCCCATATAGTGGCTTGAAAACCCCTATCCCGCTCAGCGCAGAAGGATGATCTTTTTGCTAAAGACTCTATCAGGACCGCTATACCTCAGGATATAGACTCCTGCAGCACAAACAGCCGATGCTTGGTCCCTGCCATCCCAGGTATAAACTGCTCTTCCCTGCTCACGATAACCCCCAAAGACACGCTTCACAAGCTGCCCGCGCAGATTGAAGATATCCAGGTAGTACTCGCCCTGCCTGGCTGTAGAAAGCTCGATCCTGAGCTCATCCACAAAGGGATTGGGATATGCCCTCAGTACCGGCTGTGCCACCAGATCTTCTTCAGAGAGAGGATTCGGATTGGCTGTCACTTCCAAGCCCACAAAGATACGCTCCGCAGTTCCAATCGGCAAGTTAATCACCTCATTGTCCCTCAGCGTGATAAGACCGGTCTCCAGACGCAGCTTCACTTGATAAGCTGCCGGCATAGAGCCTCGATCAAAACGCAGCTTTACCGGATTAACACTGCTGTGACCGATCACCAAATCCCAATACTTGGTATGAGTATTATAATCAGGATATACTCCCAGGAATCCACTGCCAAGTTCCTCCGCTTCATTACCTTGCAATACTTTAAGCTCCAATGCCGATCCCGGCACTTTGGGCAAAGCCGCCAGATCAAGGAGCGGATCGACCCCGTATGATCCCTCCGGCGAACTACCAAATACAATACCGCTTGAGGAGCCATAATCATCAAAAAGACAGAGACTTGACTGCCATACTATTTGAGGACTCGTAAGCTCAGACTGCCCCTCTCGTGGATCAAAGACCAGCCGGAGATTCTCATTACCGTAGTAATTAATGATCACCGCATCAGATGGCTCTATCGATTGACTAGGGCTAAAGACCCCTCTATCCATACTATAGACCTTGGCATCTACCAAACCCTGCAAGCGCAGATCTTCCCAGGACAAGATCTCCTCAGCCCGAACTAATCTCAGATTTGACAGATCATAACTGATCTGATGCGGATTGGGTAAGAGATTGTAACCCGGTGCCAGCAGATACGAAACAGGCTGCCCCAAAGGCTGATTTGGCAGCACCAGATCCACAGCCTGATTGGTATAGAGCAGATAGGCGGTATTGCCGAGGAGCTCTTCGGTCTGCACCCAAAGTCCCTGAGGATCAAGAAAATACATCCTGCTAAGTTCGCCAAAGGTATCGTAAACAGTAGTATAGACGCTTCCCGTAGGGATGCTGATCAGATGCCAACCCTTGTCAAAATGCTGCGTGATCGTAGGGGGAAGGATATTGATCGGATAGTCGGAATAGACCACGGTGTCCTGGCTGCTATCCTTACGTGCCACCACCTTGAGCCTATAGCCTGTTCCGGGCGCTATAAACGAGGTATTCTCGCAAGTATAGCTCTGCTCTTCAGCAGTTAAACTACTCGCAATAGACGTATCGATCCCTGCCTTACTGATGTACAGGTCGTAATAATCCACCAGCTCCGGCTGACTGCAAGACCATGCAAAATGCAAGGGTTCGCCCTGTACGATGAACAACTCCTCGGAACTCTCAATCACCAGCTCCGGTGGCAGATAGCCCCAGCAGAGCTGCAGATTCAGACTGGTGCCGATATTAGCCGGCAAGCTAAAAGGACTCTGTTTCAAATCGTGCCAATAGGGCGTATTCTCTATCCTGATATAGAGATTACCGCCCAGCCAATTAGCCGGACTGGTCATCGTTATCGCCACAGACACGCCGGAGATGCTCTTGAAGAGCTTCAGGTTATAAAGTTTATTCTCGATTGTGGGATCAAAGAAGTTCCTGACATCCCGCCTCAAGTGGACAGAAGGATTTGACAAGAGCGAGACCAGGCAAAGAGCGTTGGATGAGGGATTTGAGACATACTGATCCAGGTTGTTATCAAAGGAATCTGTCGCTCCATACTGCCTGCTGAATTCCCAAGTATAGCTGTGCCCGGAGGAACTGGATGCCACAAGTGAAAGCATCAACGAGCTCATCGCATTGACCAGCCTCCAATGCACGTGCTCCACTCCATCGCTGAAAATCCTGTGCAAACGGTAATAATATCGCTGGTTTGGGACTATCTGAGAATCGTAATACTCAATCTGAGATACAGTTTGTGGCATAAGAGCCGGACTGCTGATCCAATCGTCGTGCAGCACAAAATATACTCCATCCAGGCTGCGATAGACCCTGTAGCCAATGCTGGGAACAGCTCCTGCATCCGACTGCTGCCAGCTTAGTTTGATGCTATTTGATACGACAGCAGCGGTAAAATTAGAGATGTATTCATCCGGCCAGTTGGCAAGTACAGGATTGCTAAATTCAGAGTAGTTGCCCGCCTTGTCCCGCGCTCTCACCCGATATTGCTTTAGCCCTCCCGGGAGCTGATTGATATCCTCAAAAGCGATTCTATAAGTGATCTGGGAAGCAAGCTCCGGGATCGAATCCCTATCCACAATGGCAGTTTGCACCACTCCATTGGGATTGACCTTGCGCAGGTGTATCTCATAAGAATCAAAATCAAAGGCATAAGCCCGATCCCAGCTAAGATACTCGGTATAGCTGGAATAGCTCGTCGTCAGTCGTTCCGGATTGCCCGGCAATTGATAATCATCCATCCGGATCAGATCGTCCATTATCGTTGCCAGATCGTCTATCCAACGGATGTAATAGTGCCTGAATCTGGTCCAGCGCTCTGCCGGCACCCAATCTCCCAGGACGGTGTCCCAGCCATAAAACCACTTGAGTTGCTCCTCCTCCTGGGGAAAACACTTGGGAAGCTCATCCATTTCCACATGGAGAAAAGGACTCAACACATCGTAGCTGGTGTCCGGATCCGTAAGCAGCATCTGCACATTGGATTGCGCGCCCGGATAATCCGGATTATTGGGGATCTGGATATTATAACCATCCCGAGTATAATAGACCGGCGTGCTTGATCCTACATAAGCCGAATAGTAGTGATTTACAGGAACTTGCGCGTTTTGCCCCAGCTCGCCTTCCTCAAAGATGATATATGGCGCCAGGTTGATCAGATCACGCTTTGACCGGGATTGATCACGGATCGGCAATTGTGGCCGCGTGCGCTGATTGCCTCTGCTGAGCTGGACGTTTGATTGCCCGGGAGCGGAGTTCCAATCATAAGAATGTATCTGAATGCTAAATTCCAGCCTGCCCAGGCTTTGCCTGATCTCATTCTGAAAGCTTTTATAAGCATAATTGAATGGATGATCATCCCTGCGGCTGGGATCGCTGAATGATTGGGAATTATTGCTGTAATACGTACCCTGCCAGGCTACTTCCCTGCCGGCACCCGCGATCATCAGATAGCGCGCATTCCACTTCTCAAAGGCATCCAGAGCCATAATCGTGGAAGGAAAATCGTCACAAGGATGCGCCACATTTACGATGACAGGATTGGTCGCACCCGGTGAAAAAATGTATAAACCCCAGCCATAATCGAAGCTGCCCTCTTCATCATCCCAGGCAAGTGGCGAGTAGTTTTCATCGATATCGTTATTGAGCAATTCGCGGAGCATAAAATACTCCCGCCCGGATGGGATATCTCTAAACAGGACAACCTGATAGGGAAATCCATTCTGCTCAATCAAGCTCTCCGCCAGAGGCATATTGCCCTGACTGAAAGCATCGGTCACCAGCCTCCACTGCGCCATCTCCAGATCAACCGGCAGGCGATAATTACCAAATCCGGGCGTTTGCTTGTCCCAAGGCGCATAATAATTCATCCCCGGATTCGCCAGACCCTCCACCACGTGGCTTAGCCAGTTGTCATAAGCGCAAGCAGGATCTGTGCCATAGAGAAAACCCCTGATGCTCCCCTGTTCTATGACAACGGAGTATCCCCAGACGGCAACAGCCATCAGGAATATTGTGACAAGCAATTTCTTCATTCCAATCCTCTTCCTAAAATATATGCAATTTCCATTCCATCAACAAGTCTCCCCTATCCGCTTAGTCCTTGGGATATGAGACTTTCGCCACTATTGAACGATCAGGCAAAAAACTCGTATTGCCCTGGAGATCCCCTAGTCGCCACAAGGGGATCACCAGAGGATCACTAGGGGATCTCCAGAGCATTCAAGCTGGGAGAAAAGGCAAAGATCGGCAGTATCAAGGCTATTATATTGACTGGCATATCGTTACATTACATCATCTGATCCGTGTTTCAGATCGATCCACAAGTCCTGAAAATAAACGGATTTTTCGCTTTACAATAAGTTGCTGCTCCCTACAGTTGTGATTCGAAGGATAGTGTGCTTGTTTTGCTTTAACTGAGTAAGCGTAATTGATTGTTTATATACAAGATAAGTCTTTGCACTATGCTGTGAGATTGAATTTTATAAATAATATAAAGGTGTGAATTAGGATGGAGAAGCAATGGGTTTTACCCCGAAAACTCTGTGACGATGAACTGAAACTTGTGCAAGCGCTGGCGACACCGATGAAATGTCCGCTTCAAATAGCGGAACTCCTTTATCGCAAAGGTTTGCACAATATGGATGAGATCGAGGATTTTTTTAATCCCCGAATGGACAAGCTTTATGACCCATATCTCTTTGAGGCAATGGAATTATCTGTAAACAGGATAGTTAAAGCTCTGAATGACAACGAACAAATCACCATTTACGGTGATTACGACGTCGATGGCACGACTGCTACTGCCTTACTTTATCTGGGTTTAAAGAGAATCGGGGCATTGATCGACTTTTACATTCCGCATCGTATGATCGATGGCTATGGATTGTCACTCAATAGCTTGGACTATCTCAAAGATAACGGTTCCTCGCTGATAATAAGCGTCGATTGCGGAGTAAATGCTCAGGAAGAGATCGAGGCTATAAACGCGATGGGGATGGAGATCATCATCACCGATCACCATAATCCAAAGGATGATCTACCACCGGCTTATGCAATTATCAATCCCAAATTGTCCAGTTGCGACTACCCTTATCCCGATCTGGCAGGGGTCGGCGTGGCATACAAATTGCTCTGCGCCATCTACAAGAAAATGGGGCTGGATACAGAAGAGAACTTATTGAAATATATGGATCTTGTGGCTGTGGGAACGATCGCTGATATCGTGCCTCTCACGGGTGAAAACAGGATTTTTGCCTATATCGGATTGAAGCATCTGATCGACAAGAAAAACCTGGGGCTAAACGCCCTGATCCAGATCTCCGGGATGAATCAGAAGTCATTGGATGCCACGGACATAGTCTTTGGGATCGCTCCCCGGATCAATGCAGCGGGCAGAATGGGAAGCGCGGCCTTGGCAGTGGAACTTTTGATCTCAACCGAAGAGGAAAAGAGCCAGGAACTGGCGGAGATCATCGAACGGCAGAACTCTCTGCGTCAGCAGGAGGATCAGAAGACCTTTCACGAAGCCTGTGAGATCATCGAAAAGAAGTACAAGGATATCAACAGAACTTCTTGTATGATAATCTCTTCCGATGATTGGCATCAAGGCGTGATCGGGATTGTCGCCTCCAAGCTGGTGGAAAAGTATTACCGTCCGGTGATAATGATCTCGTTCAAAGATGGCTTTGGCAGCGGTTCGGGACGCAGTGTGGCGGATTTTGATCTCTTTGAAGCGCTCAAGGCAACTTCAGGCAATCTGCATAGCTTTGGTGGGCACAAGTACGCGGTCGGGCTAACGATCTATCAGGAATACATTGATCGATTTGAGAACGAACTCACCCGCTATGTGGCTGATAATATGAAGCTTGAGCAAATCAAACCTCCGCTTTCCATCGACTATGAAGTGGAACTCTATGATATCAATGAGTTTCTCTTGGATTGGATGGAACGCTTTGCGCCTTTCGGTCCTGATAATACCAGGCCGGTCTTTGTGACGCACCGGGTAATCGTTGCTAATTACCCTTATAATGTTGGCAGAAATCACCTTAAACTCAAGGTCGTGAAGGATGGGATACATCTGGATCTGATCGGCTACAACTTGGGAGATTATCTTACGCTGCTCAAGAAAAACAGCGTGATAGACATAGCTTATACATTGGAGTACAATAGGTTTGCCAATAAAACCACAATACAAGGAAAGCTGCGTGACATCCATATCCACAATCTCTAAGCTGGCATTGCTGGCGCTGTTGCTGCTAACTGCTTGCAGCGGAATCAATATGAACCGTTACCTGCAAGTGCGCGAGCTCGTGCCGGGAGAACGCATCCTGAATCCGGAACGGGCTGGCAAGGCAGTTTATGATAGCCGTAGCGGAACGATGTATGTGATGGGTTTGGAACAGCAGATTATCTACTTCTTTCGCAGCGGTAGAAATGTCAACAGCTTGGGCGGACTGGGCGGAGACAGGGACAAGTTTCTGAGGCTCAGTGATATCGCTCTGGATGTTGATGGCAGTATCCTCTGTCTGGATAGCGCTGCAAAAGTAATCAAGAAGTTCAGCTCAGATGGTGCTTATCAGGGAGAGGTGGAGCTTAAAGGGCTTAGCCAGCCGGAGAAATTCTGCGTGAGTGGGGATCAATCCATCTATATCTACGATGCCGGCCCGCAGGAGATCATCTGCCTGAGCTCGTTCTCGGGAGATATTGCATTCCGCTTTGGCAAGTTTCAGGTGCAAAACATCAGCGACCTATCTTGTAGCCGGGAGCTGGTAGTGGCTTATAGTCGAGCGTCAAACACGAGTAAGATTTATAATAGCCTTGGGGCTGAAATCCGCAGTTCAGAAGGCTTTTGGGCTTTTGATAGCTATTCCAATGCCTATCTTTGGGATGGCGTGGGCTTGCATTATTACAATCGTGGAGCGATCGAGCCGGTTGGCAGGCAGATGCCGACGGGATTTGGTAAAGCTCCAGAAACCGGAGCAACAATCAGTATCGATGGCAGATATCTGGTCTTTAGCAGCCTTGAGTTTTGCCAATTGTATGAGATAGTTTATGCCGATCAATATGAATAAACTGCGTCCTTATCTATATGTGTTGCTTACAGCTCTCTTGATGAGCCTGTCCAGATTGCCCTTTAAGATGGGCTTTCTGGTTTTCTTTGCCTGGGTTCCGATGCTGCATTTCTTTGAGCTTGGATATCACAAGCTGAAAGAGCTGGTGATTGCTGCTGCGATCTTTGCTTTTGTCTTTGTGAGCATAGTCTTGTCCTGGATCGCAACGGTGACTCCGGGCGGTCTTTTTGGGATATTCATCATCTATATCTTCTTTTATACCACTACGTTTCACATAATCCAGAAGATCTGGTGGAGCCTGCCCAGGTGGAAATACTACGGCTTTGTGGGAGCGCTCCTCACTATCGAGTATCTGCAACAATTTGGCGAGACCCGCTTTCCCTGGATCAATATCTCCTATTCTCTGGCGGATTACGGTATCCTGCTGCAAGCTTTGGATCTGATTGGGCTGTCAGGGCTTACGATCTTGATCCTGGTGATCAATATCTGCTTTTTCAATGTCTTTAAGAAGCGCTACAGAGCGCTGGTGACGGTCGGTTTGATCCTGATTGTTTGGACAGCGTATGGATTATGGCGCAGTCAGAGCATCGAGCTAAAGCAGAGCAATGAAGGAATATACATCGCACAGCCATCCATACCGCAGGATGATAAATGGGATGAAGCCTTCTACCGGCAGATTCTGGATAAATATAATCTCCTGGCAGCTCAAGCGAAACAGGATGGAGCCAGGCTATTGATCCTCCCTGAGGCATCCTTCCCGGTCTATCTCCTGAGGGATCCGGGAGAGCTGAAGCCTTTGTATCAGATGCTTGAGACCTATCAGATGGATTTCTTTGTGGGATTTCCGGATTTTGTGCCGGCACCATCGGATCATATAAATCCGGTATATTATTACAATGCAGCCTGTCTTTTCAGCCCGGACAAGCCTTTCCCAAAGCCTTATTACAAAAACATCCTGGTGCCTGTAGGAGAAAGGATGTTGTGGCTGGATCTCTTTCCTTTCCTGTGGAAGCTGCAGATGGGGCAGGCAAATTGGGAGTTTGGCAAGGAAGCAGCCTGGTATCAGAGTGGAGACAAAGAGTTTTCTGCCTCGATCTGTTATGAGATAGCCTTTCCGGAGTTTTATCACAAGACGGCTATACCAAAGGCGGAAGACGGCTTGCGAAAGACGGATTACCTTGTCAATATCACCAATGATGCGTGGTTTGGCCCCAGCTATGGTCCTTGGTTACACGGCATTATGACGCGTTATAGAGCGATCGAAAACCGCATCCAGATCTATCGCAGCGCTCAGACCGGAATCTCGATGATCGTTGATCCGCTGGGAAGGACAATTGCCTCGACCAAGCTCTTTGAATTTACCAATATCACAGCACCGCTATATACGTCAGACAGCATTCCTTTGATCAGACATATCTATCGATATCCTTTGCTGATCTGCATCTTTACCATTGTATTGTTTGGCCTGGCCTTGATCAGAGGACGAGGCAAAGCGAGGAATCTATGAAGAAGCACTATTACACGATCGGAGAAGTTGGCAACCTGCTGGGAGTAAAGCCCTATGTAATACGCTATTGGGAGAGTGAATTTCATCAGCTAAGACCACGCAAGGATGAGGGAAGAATACGTAAGTATTCCGAGGATAATATCCTGCTGCTCAAGAAGATCAAGGATATGCTCTACACCCAGAAATACACGATCGAGGGAGCTCGGCAAAAGCTCAAGACAGAAAAGAAAGCTGCCAAGACCTATACAGAGCATCGCAAGGACGAACAATTGGAGATAATCCTCGAGGAACCTGCTCCCAAAGCTCTCAGCCCGCAAATGACCAGAGGACTCAAAGAAATCCGCTGTCTATTGAATAAGATTAAACTAGAATGTCAGACCCTCTCAAGGAGATAGAATGAATTTTCAGGATATAATAATTACACTACAGAAATACTGGGCAGATAAAGGCGCAAGCGTGATGCAGCCCTATGACGTCGAGATGGGAGCAGGGACATTTCATCCTGCTACCTTCTTTGGGGCTTTGGGCTCCCAGCCTGTCTCTGTAGCCTATGCTCAACCCTGCAGAAGACCCAAGGACGGTCGCTATGGAGATAATCCAAACCGTCTGCAGCATTATTATCAGTTTCAAGTAATCATCAAGCCCTGCCCGGACGATATACAGGATCTGTATTTGAAGAGCTTGGAAGCCATTGGAGTGGAGATTGCCAAGCACGATATCAGGTTTGTGGAAGACGACTGGGAATCGCCCACTCTGGGAGCTTGGGGCCTGGGCTGGGAAGTCTGGCTAGATGGAATGGAGATCAGTCAGTTTACCTATTTCCAGCAAGTGGCATCAGTAGATTGCTACCCTATCCCGGTGGAGCTTACCTATGGACTGGAACGCCTCGCGACGTATATCCAAAAGGTCGATGACTACCGTGAACTCAAGTGGAACGACCAGCTCAAGTACGGCGACATCTACTATCACAAAGAAAAGGAATTCTCGCAGTATAACTTTCACAATGCTGATACAGCAATGCTCTTTAGTCAGTTTGAGTCTTATGAGAAGGAATGCAATGCCTTGCTAGGTGCAGAGCTGGTATATCCCGCTTATGACACGCTCCTGAGATGCTCGCATACCTTTAACTTACTGGATGCCAGAGGCGTGATCAGCGTTACAGAGCGGGCTGTCTATATCGGCAGAATCAGAAACCTCGCAAAAGCCTGCGCGGCTGTCTATGTAAAGAAATATACGGGGGAAGGCAATGAAAACATATAATGACATTATGAAGGTTCTCAAGCCCCTGGAGCAAGAGTTGCTGCAGGTGGCGACTTATCTGGAGCCAGATGGTTCACAAAATTGTGTGATCATTATGGATAACGATCCCACGCGCTTTGTTGAAACCCTGAAGCCGCTTAGCTCCTTTGCCCGGGGCAAGCGCTTGCCGTATCCCCTGATTATCGACCGTAGCTTCCTAATGTCCTCACGTGACAGCTATCCCCTGGAACTGCTCAATTTCTCGCACCAATACACCAATCTTTACAGCCGGGAAGACCTGCTCAAGGTACTCAGCTTTGACAAGCAGGATATGCGGTTGCAGATGGAGCGCGAGCTCAAAAGCAAGCTGCTGCTCACCAGGATGGCTATTCTGGAAGGACGCAAGAGCGAAGGCGAGCTGAATCGCATCATACGTCGCTCTATCCTGGCTATCTGCCCGGTGCTAAAGGGATTTCTCTACCTGAGTGGAGCGGGGATTCCAAGTAGTTTTGATAATCTGCTTAACAACTGCCAGCAGATCCTAAGCCTCAATCTGGCTATACTCAAGGCATGTCTTGAGGAGAAGAGATCAACGCTGAATACAGCCGTAGATTACCTTGCACTCATAAACGCTCTCCTGATCAAGCTGGATGAGATCAACTTATGATCAAGACTGATTATTTCTTTAACGATAGCAGCATCCCGGTGATTGCCCTGGCTATTCACAATGGACACAGTATGCCTGAGGAACTGCTGCGCAATTGCGGCATCTCAGATGAAGAACGCCTGAGGGAAGAAGATCCTCACACCAATACCATAGCAGAGCGATTTGCAAACCGCATCATAGTGCACGACAGCCGCTTTATGGTAGATCTGAACCGCTCTCCTCAGATGGCTATCTATCAAAAGCCTGAGGATTGCTGGGGACTGCCTGCCCGGATCAAGCCTGTCCGTCCTGAATATCTCTTTTATCTGCAGAAGTGCCACCAAGCCTGGTATGACGTCCTCGCCTACCAGCTCGACAGGATGCTCTTGATTCATCCTTATGTCTTTGTGCTTGACTTACACAGCTTCAACCACCGCAGAGGCGGACCAAACGCAGATCCCGACGACCAACAGCTTAATCCGGACATCATCTTGGGACGAAATAACCTGGATCATCGTTATTACTCATTGATCGAAAAGCTTCGCAAGCGTATAGACAAGCAGATCTGGCAAGGAATGGAGCTGGATTGCAGGGCAGACGTCAAGTTTCCCGGAGGTTACCTTTCCCGCTGGATCAACAACAAATACTCCGGAAAAGCCCTCTGTCTGGCAGTGGAATTCAAGAAGATCTGGATGGATGAATGGACCGGTGAGGTCTATGAGCCTGCCTTCACAGAGCTAAAAGACATCTTTGTAAGTGCTTTCTCAGCCTTTAGCGCGCTTGATCTGAGCAGTGGACTCCCTAAGATATAGCGGTTCCAGCAGAGCTAGTTCTTCAAAATCATAAGCTTTGGGCTTATCATCCCGGGAGTGTAGAGCCAGCAACACAGTCGCTGTATTGATCCCCTGCGCCAGCGGAGGCATACTGAACGCAGTCCCCTGTTGCTTCAAATAGTCCGCAACAGCCATAGCACCCGTACCCACCAGGATGGGGTTATCGAGCTTCCACTCCTGCAAATCCTCTTTCTTACAGATGCCCGGCTCACTTTGCACACCCAAATCAGAATCATACAAAGCAGCATAAAACTCGCTCATCTTGGCATCAACGACGCTGAGTATCTGCCTTCCCAGCCCCTTGTAGGGATATGCACCCAGCACCAGCGTATCATAGCAGTAGATTGGAATCTTCAAACCATAGGCAATACCCTTGGCAGTAGATAGCCCTATCCTGAGCCCGGTAAATGATCCAGGCCCCACAGCCAGAACAATCCCTTGTAAATCATCTCGCCTTAGCGAACAGAAGCCCAGAGCTTGATCGATTGCCGGCATCAGGCTCTCGGAATGAGTAATCCTGAGATCAAAACCACTATTATAGACAATGGACTCCGGGGTCCCAAGAGCGATCGAGCCGGAGCTCTGCGAGCTATCTATGGCAATCAGCAAATGAGCTTCCTTAGTTGTTTTGGAGCCACTCGTCGTAGAGGGTCTCAAATCTCAGCTTGTGAGCTGCCTCTTCCCCGGCGAGCTGTCTGAATAGCTTGGCGATTTCTTCATCTGCAAAACGTACTGCCATATCCGTATAGAGCTTTGTAGAAGCCTCTTCACGCTTCATAGCACGGATCAAAAGGCTCTGATATCCATAATCCAGATCAGCAGCTTCGGTGCTGATATACTCGCTGATCTTGAGATTGGGAACGATCTTGATCTTGGGATCGCCAATACCATTCTTGCGGATATTCTCGATCATTATGATGTGTCCCATCTCCATTGCTTCCAATTCCTTCAGCATCTCGATCTGTGCTGCGAATTTGGCTTCACTTTGCAGATGACGATAAAACTCCACCGCCTCGCGCTCTCGATCTGCCGCAAAATCCAGGATCTCATTGAACTCACTGATTGTCATCATTCCTCGCCTGTTCTTATATTGCCCAGCCCCTGCCCAATATGCCGTTAAAAGGTCGGCGGAGGTTCACTATGAACCCCCGCCAATGGTTATTAGTCAATCGGTTCAAACATGTCTTTACCGACACCACATTCCGGGCAGACGTAATCTTCCGGAAGGTCGTCGAAAGCGACGTTGTCGTTTTCGGCCGGATCATAGACATATCCACATGCGATACACTGATATTTTTGCATTGTATCCTCCATTTAGTAGGTTTCTTTGAAGACTTCAAAGTGAGCCTGCGGATGCAGACAACACGGACACAGATTCGGGGCTTCCTCCCCTTCGTGAATATAACCGCAATTCAGACATTTCCAAAAGATCTTTTCATCTTTCTTGAAAACCTTCATATTCTTCACGTTCTCATAGAGCTTGCGGAATCTCAATTCATGGGACTTCTCAACCTTTGCGACCAGCCTGAAAGTAAGAGCAACATCCTTGAAGCCTTCTTCCTCGGCTATCTCTGCAAACATCGGATAGAGCTCTGTCCATTCTTCTTTCTCACCATTGGCGGCAAATTCAAGATTCTTCAGAGTGTCTTCCGGGCTCCAGCCAACAGGATACGAAGCCATAATATTGACCACTTCGCCTTCCTGTCCATACTTGAGGAGATGCTTAAAGAAAAGCTTGGCGTGTTCTTTTTCGTTGTCTCCGGTTTCGATAAAGATATTGGATATCTGCTCAAATCCGGCTTTCTTGGCGGTCTTGGCGCTGTAGATATAGCGCATTCTCGCCTGGCATTCGCCGGCAAAGGATTTCATCAGGTTTTCTTTGGTTCTGCTATCTGCAAATGACATATTCGATACTCCCTTTTCTATTACAAATTAGACGTTTTTCCACAAACCGTGCAGATTGCAGTATTCACGGGCATAAAGTACTTCTGCCATCTTTACGGGGAAGACTGCGACCGGGCTTTCTCCGGGTACAAATTCGTGACGGTAAACCTGCTTTTCGGTGATTACTTCGATAAAGGCAATGTGGTGCTTTTCTTCCATCGGATGGAGGACGGAACCCACCGCCACTTCGATCTTATCGCCCAGATCTGTGATCACGGGGACGTGTTTTTCTTTGGCTGCATCGACCGAATTCTCTTTCAAAAGATTCATCGGCTCGCCACAGCAGACCAGTTCGCCTGCGCCTGTGTAAAGGACTTCGGTTACATTCCCGCAGAGCGGGCAATGGTAAAGTTGTCTTAAGGCTGTCATAATTTCCTCCTGACTCTTTTTTGCTTTTTTCAAGCCTCATCAATCTCGGTTCTTTTGTCAATAGAATTCTTATCGGGCATTTCACCATTTTCACACTTTACCATTATTCGGTTACATATTGTGAGCCGGCACCCGGCAAAAGCTTTTCTCCCTGCTTCAATCCTCTTCAGATCCCCTAGTGATCCCCTAGTGATTCCCTTGTGATTCCCTTGTGACGACCAGGGGCTCTCCAAAGAAGTAAGAGCGAATTGCCAGAGTATTCAAAAGGGAAGCAAGGAGATAAAAGCTATTGCAGGAGCAGATCCCTTTGCCTTACTGACAAGTACAATAGTATCTCCGGCTAGCGGGATGAGATTTACCGCTATCAGATTATGCGGGTGTGGATGCTAAAGTATCAGCTCGTGAACAATCTTATTTTTTTCCTTGCCAAAAAACGGAATGGCTAATTGTATGGTACAAAGTAGAGATCACATAGAGGAAAAATACGTGAGAAAGCACATCTTGATAATTGCAATACTGCTTTTGACCTTGTTTGGCTGTGTACATTACGAGGAAGAGCTCTGGCTCAATCGTGACGGCAGCGGCAAGGCAAAGCTGGTTCTGATCCACAGATCTGCAAACGAGAATCCGGACGAGATTCTCAAAAAAGCAGAGCTGAATGGGATTCATTTGCAATCTTACAGCATCAAGCGTAATGGCCCCAATGTGATCTACAACGTCCAATTCAAGTTCGATTCAATCGAAGCTTTCAACAACGTCAACGACCAGGTCGGCAATGCTGATTTCTGGGGTAAGATCACTTTGAACAAAGAGAAAGGCCGCCGGATCACCTTCAAACGCCGTATCTCTTTGGGAGATCAGGAAGATGTTGACGATTTTGAGATGCTGATGCGTTCCACTATCACCGATCATCCTACCTGGAGCTACAAGATTCACCTGCCCTGGAAGATCATCTCTACCAATGCGGAAGAAGCCAATATCGATCGCAATGGTCGTACAATCACCTGGAATTACGACACAGAGCAGCTCTGGAACAAGACCGAGTATATGACCATCGAGCTTGAAAAGCCCTTCCCATGGCTACTGGTCGTCTTGGGCGGCATCATCGGTATTCTGGTGATCTTCTCGCTCTTCTGGCTGATGCGGATCGCTCGCAGTTCCCACCTCCTGGATTGGATGCACCACAAGAATTCAGATTCTTAGTGCGCCTCGTACCAATTATCGCCCATCCCGATATCCGCCTTTAGCCTGATCAGGCTCCTGTATTCCTGCGGCAAAGCGTTTTCCATCGCAGTCCCGATCAGGACTCCTGCCTCCTCTGCATAAGCTCTGTCCACTTCAAAGACCAGTTCATCGTGTACCTGCAGGATCATAGAGATCCGTTTATCTCCCTGTATCTGCTTGTGAATATCTATCATAGCAAGCTTGATCAGATCGGCAGCACTACCCTGGATTGGCATATTGACCGCAACTCGCTCCGCTTCTGCCTTCAAACCCTGATTGGCATTATTGATCATCGGCAGGTAGAGCCTGCGGCCAAAGATGGTCTCGCAATACTGCATCCGGCGTGCATTCATTACGGAGTCGTTGATAAAGCTACGGATAAAGGGGAACTGCGCAAAGTACTCCTCGATCATCGCTTTGGCTTCCGCTGTGCTGATGCCCAATTCCCGGGAAAGCTTCTTCTGCCCCATACCATAAAGCAGGCCAAAATTGATCACCTTGGCACGCCTGCGTTCCTCGCTGGTCACATCTTCCAAGGCTTTGCCGGTGATTCTGGCGGCAGTCTGGCGGTGGATATCGATGTCATTGGCAAAACCTTCCAGGAGAGCCTGATCCCGGGAGATCAGAGCCAGTAACCTCAGCTCGATCTGGGAATAGTCTGCACTGAGTATTAGTTTTCCCTTGTCCTGGGCTACAAAAGCCTTGCGAATCTCCCTGCCAAGCTCAGTGCGGATCGGTATGTTCTGCAGATTGGGATTGGTAGAAGACAACCTGCCGGTGGAGGCAACAGTCTGATTGAACGAGCTGTGTATCCTCCCGGTCTCGGGGTGAATCAGCCTGGGCAGCGCGGAGACATAGGTGCCATCCAGCTTGGTAAGCTGTCTGTATTGCATAATCTTGGCTGCTATCTCATAATCATCGGCGAGCTCTTCCAAGACGCTGCTATCGGTGGAGTAACCGGTCTTGGTCTTCTTTTTGGTGGGAATCTTTTGATCCTCAAAGAGGAACTTGCCCAGTTGCTGAGGAGAATTGAGGTTAAACTGATAACCTGCAAATTCATAGATCTCATCCGTAAGCCGCTTGAGCTCACGATTGATCTTTGTCCCGATCTCCCCCATCACCCGGCTATCCACATAGACTCCGGTTTCTTCCATATCCTTCAGTACTCTTAGTACCGGCAGCTCAATCTTTTGGTAAAGCTCCAGCAAGCCTGTCTGATCCAACCGTTTGGCATAGACAGGATACAATCTGAATACAGCCCAAGCATCTTCCGCGGCATAAAAGGCTGCGGCTGCCGGATCGACCAGATCAAAGCTGATCTCGCTCTTGCCCTTGCCGATCAATTCGCTGATCGGCTGCATCCGGTAGCTTAGTTCCTCTAGCATCACTGCATCCAGGCCATTGCGGTTTTTCCCCGGATCCAGGATGTAAGACGCCAGCATCGTATCAAAGATGGGATTGTTGAGCTGCAATCCCGCCCGCTCAAAGACAATCAGGTCGTACTTCAGGTTGTGCCCGATCAGCAGCTTCCCCGCTAAGATGCTCTGCAATTGCTTCAGGACATCCGCTATGGGCAAGTTGTCTGCCATCTGATGCGCCAAAGGCAGATACCACGCCTTGTCCTGGGAATAACACAGGGATATCCCCACCAGATTTGCCTGCATCGGGTCGATGGAATCTGTTTCGCAATCTATACTCACAAAGTCTGCCTCAGCCAATTCCCGGTAGAGCTCATCCAGTCTGTCCTGACCCGTCAGGATAGCAACGAATCCGGGCTCTGTGTTTGCGGCAGGCTCCAAAGCAGCCTGTTCCTCCTGCTTAAGATCAAAGATATCCCCCTGCGAAAGCTCTTCTTCCTCCGTCATGACATTCGGCTCGGGGAACATCGTCTCCAAGCGTTTCTTCAGATAGTTGATCTCGTATTCGCCCAGGAAGGCTTTGGCACGTGCCAGTAGTTCCGGTCTGAAAGTGATCATATCAGGATCTGGCATTTCGATCGGAGCATCCAATGCTATAGTCGCGAGTTCACGGGAAAGATAGGCATTTGCCCGGTCTTCGATCAGCTTTTGGCGTATCTTCTCCGGTATCTTTTCCAGATTTTCATAGATGCTATCCAGAGTGCCAAATTCCTGCAGCAACTTCTGAGCACCTTTGGGGCCTATACCCTTTACGCCGGGGATATTATCCGAGGAATCACCCATCAGGGCAAGGTAGTCTATGAATTGGGAGGGCTCGATCCCATACTTCTCGATGATAGCAGCAGTATCCAGGATTTGATCCTTCATTGGGTCGTATATCTGCACCCTCTCATCCACCAGTTGCGAATAGTCCTTGTCTCCGGTCACCATCACAACCTGGTAGTTTTTCTTGAAGTGAACTGCCAATGTGCCCAATACATCATCAGCTTCCCAGCCTTCGCGTCCCAGCTCCGGGATCGTAATCAGCTCGAAAAACTTCATCACAGGTGCCACCTGTGGCTGCATATCATCCGGCATCGGAGGGCGATTTGCCTTGTAAGCTTCGCTCATTTCGTGGCGAAAGGTGGGACCCTTGCGGTCAAAGGCGATTATGACGTGTTCCGGACGCATCGTTTCCACAAAGTGCATAAAGGAATTCACCACTCCAAAGATCGCACTGGTATTCATTCCTTTGGAATTGGTAAGAGGATTCTTGATGTGGGCATAATAGGCCCGATACAAGAGAGCAGTTCCATCTATCAAATACAAGGTCTTCATCTTCACCTTCCCGGATTATCCGCAATTTTCGTTAAAGCCAAGTTGCCGCTTGGCTGGGGATGTGTCAAGGAATTCAATTGAGTAGTTCGTGATTTTTTGCTGGATTGAAAGTTTACAAATCAACAGGAATATTATCCATAATTCCAGGCAATCGACTTCCCAGAATGGATTCGTGGCAGTTATCCACATTTTCTTGGTAATTTCCGACATCATCCCTGAACCTCCCTCCCTGCTTGAATTCTTTGGAGATCCCCTAGTGACCCCCTAGTGATTCCCTGGTGGCGACAAGGGGATCTCCAGAGTAGTGATAGTGAATTTCCAGAAGATTCTATAGGGAAGGCAAAAAAAACAGCCGGATCTGTCCCAAAATGGAAAATCTGTCCCCCATATAGTAGTGAAGACTAAAAATTGAGGAGATAAAAATGAAGACCAGATTCCAGTATGGGGCCCCGGCACTGAGCGGAAAAGCCGGAGATCTCACCTATTGCTTCCGCAAAGACAACGGTATCGTCTACGCCAGGCGCAACCGTTATCCAAGGATCACCGATAACAATCATCAGTTTGGATCCACAGTCCGCAATCTGTATCGGATAAAGCCCAGTCCCGGCTATATCAACGATCTCAGGACCTATCGACAGGCATATTTGAAGAGCCATCCGGCTAACAAAGCAGGCTTCAATTCCTGGGGCAATATCTATCTCAAGCTGATGTACGAGATGCAGCGCTTCTATCCGGCAATCGATCTCAAAAGCTTGAGCCGGGGAGAGATAACGCTCCGAGACCTGCCATGTAAATCTGTCAAAAGCTCCATAGAAGCGCATTTGCTACCAATCGTAGCTGGTTGGGAACTGCTGGATTCGCAGATCTGACGGGTGATAGTGGCTGGCAGAGTCTGCAGAGACAATTCCCAAAGACAAGGGGCTCCCAATCCGGCATCTGTTACAGACCAGCTTCGGGGATGCAGCCTTAATACCGGATGGGCAAAATTTACACATCAGATAGCTTTTTTGCAGGAAAATAAACTTGACGGAGTAGAAGAAAGTATTAGCTTATCGCAAAGAAACGATAATTCAAGGAGTCAGATTATGAAGACTTTTGTGATTACAGCAGTAATGACAGTTCTAACGGTTTTTATGTTCGCCCAGGATGTCCTGCTCAGCGAGGATTTTGAGGGTGCTTTCCCCGGGGATAAATGGACTTTGAGCGGAGATCCCACGTGGGATGATGAAAGTCATCAACACTATGGTGGCGGTTGGGCCGGTTGGTGCGCAGGAAGCTCGCTTTCTCCATCCAATGGCAGCTATCAGGATGATATGAATGCCGAAATGACCTCCACTCAATTCAGCCTTGAGGGCGCTCGCAATGCCACCTTTAGCTTTTGGGCAAAAGTAAATACAGAAAGTAGTTACGACTATTTCAAAGCCGGCGTATATGTCTATCGCAATGGCGATTGGCAATGGAATGAGCTGGTAAGTATAAGCGGTTCAGATGCTGATAGTTGGACACAGTACAGCTATTCGCTGAGTGATTACATTGGCAACGGCCGCGTCAAAGTGGCTTTCAAATTCACTACAGACGGCTCCAGAAAGGATTTTGCCGGAGCTTGGGTAGATGATATCTCGGTTGTCAAAAACGATAGCGGTACCACTGGGGGAGGCGGAGATGAGTATGAGCCCAATAACAGCGCCAGCCAATACACCAGCCTGGCGATCACCAATACGATCCAAACCCAAAACCATACCCTGCACAATGGCAACGACCAGGATTGGTTCAGATTCACGGCTGTGGCGGGACGCGAATATACCTTCCACTCCACAGGCGATATGGATACCAGAATCTACCTTTACAACGAGAATGGAAATACCCAAATAGATGAGAACGATGATGGCGGAGATGGCAATAATTTCCGTCTGGTCTTTAGCCCGGACAGGGGTGGAGATTACAAGCTCAAGGTCGTGGGATACAATGGCGCAACCGGCTCTTACACTATGAACTATGCGCAGGGTAATACCAGCACAGTGAGCGGTGATACTTATGAGCCAAATAACTCCTCCAGTCAAGCTACTGAGCTGCGCATCACCTCCAGCAACCAGACACAGAACCATTCTTTACATACAAGCAACGATGAAGACTGGTTCCGCTTTAGCGCTCAGACAGGCAAGATCTATACTTTCAAGAGCTTTAGCGATATCGATACGAGGGTCTATATCTACGATAACGATGGTAGCACCCAGCTTTTGGAAGATGATGACAGCGGTGACGATACGAACTTCCTGGCAGTTTTTGCGCCCAATCGAAACGGTGATTACAAGATGAAAGTCGTGGGTTACAATGGTGCAACCGGGACATATGAATTGAGCTATTTCTTTGAGAGTAATAGCGGTGATTCCTACGAGCCGGATAATACCAGCGCTCAGGCGACAGCCATCACACCAAATGTCAATGGCAGCAGCCAGAGTCACAGTCTGCACTATAGCGCCGATGAGGATTGGTATCGCTTTACTGCCAATGCCAATCGCACCTATACCTTCTATTCCGTGAGCGATATCGATACCAGAATTTACATTTATGGAGAAGATGAAGCAGAGCATATTCTGGAAAATGACGATGGTGGTGATGGAAACAACTTTAGAGCGGAGTTTGTGCCTCCTTCAAACGGAAGCTACAAGATCAAGGTCGCTGCATACAACGGAGCCACCGGTAATTACGAGCTGCACTATAGCTATCGCGAAGGTGCGGGTGATTCCTATGAGCCGGATAACAGCCACTCGGAAGCGACTAACCTGGTGATCAGCAATAATCCCCAGACTCAGAGCCATTCGATTCACTCCACCAGCGATGTGGATTGGTTTAAATTCCGCCTCGAAGCAGGACGTAGCTATACCTTCTCTTCCAGCTCGGATATCGACACGGAAGCTGTATTGTATCAGGAAAATGGCAATACAGAGATCGAGAGCAACGATGATGGAGACGAAGGATTGGATTTCAGTATCAGCTTCACCCCGGAGAGAACCGGGATCTACAAGCTGAAGGTCTTTGGTCACGGCAGTGCGACCGGAGATTACATCCTGAACTATTAAGGATCAGATAAATCAGTTATCAGCCCGGCTCTCGTAGTCGGGCTTTTCTGTGTCTTCAATTTCTGCCTCGTCTTCCTCGGGGAGATCATCCTCGGGTATGGGCAGATCAGGCAAAGCCAGGCGGCGTTTACGGCGGATTCTGTATGCAATGATCAGTATAGCCGGGAGCATTGCGAGGATCAGGGAGTTGATGCCTATCACGAGGTATTGGGTGGCTAGAGAGCGGGTATAAGCGCGAAAGGTTTGATTAAAAGACCACAGGCTCTGTCCATAGACGACGCGGAAGGCGGAGATAAAATCGGTGCGGTAGCCTCTTCTCCAATAGCCTGCAGTGTGATCCCAAAAGCGTTTCCAGCTCTGGGGATTTTTGTCTCTCATCCATTTCAGAGCAAAGTAGGAGGATAGATAGTAGTTGTCCCAATCCTGCTGGTCTTCAGGGTAGCTAAAGCTGAGCAAAAAGAGATCGCTGCTTTCGCCCCAAAAGCTGGCGCGGATGAAGCTGAGGTAGCGGTCGTAGCCCAGTTGCCCGGAGTAGTATGTCGCCATCCCTTCGTGAAACCAGAGCGGAGCAGATTCAAACAACTGATCCAGCAGCCAGTGCATATACTCGTGGTAGATCACCTGGTGATAGCTGCCGGAGATCTGTTCGCGGCTGCGGATATAGATACGCTCTTCGCCGGAGCTATAGAAAGCATCACTGAATTCTACGATGCTGTTTTTACCGAGGCTGAGTCCTTTATAGAGATCAGGATCGTCTATGATGTAGATTTGAGCGCTTCGGGTGGTGTAGATGCCGAGTTCGCGTTGGAGAGCATCAGCACGGCTGTGGAGTTCGTCCAGAATCAGGGTGTAATCCCGGCGGGAATCGATAGCGTGGACGGAAGCTATATCACTGGAAGCACGTATTGGGTAATCTATCTTTATCGCTATCAGGGGCAGGCAAAGCAGCACCAAGAGAGCAATGCAGATAGCTGGATAGCGCATCAGGGCTTTGGCAATGGAGTCTTGTCCAATAGCTGGTAATACTGGGTGGCATTGGTCTTGGAGACATTCCCGGCGGGTATCTCCAAGATGCGGATAGAGTGGTCAAAACCATAGAGCTTCAGCCCAATCTGGTCTTCCGCGTGTACCTCGCTGCTGGCTTTGGCAAGCTTGCCGTTTATGGTTACCAAGTTCTTGTCGCAGGCATTCTTTGCGATGGAGCGGGTCTTGGTAAGGCAGAGCTTATTTAGCAGTAAATCTATTCTCATTTCTTGTCACCATCCAACAGGTTACGGATTGTTCCTGCCAGATCCTTGATCTTGTAAGGCTTCATAATGAAATCACGGATACCCTTGCGACGGGCTTCCTCGGAAGAAACAAGAGTCGTAAAACCGGTGCAGAGGATGATCGGCAGATTGGGCTTGATCTCCAGCATCCACTCGGCAAGATCGACTCCGTTCATATATGGCATAGTGGTGTCCGTCACCAAGAGATCTACCTTGTGGTAGTTCTTGGAGAAATACTCCTGTGCCTTGCGAGGATCGGCAAAGCCTTCCACCTGATACCCGAGACGCATCAGACCCTGACGGAAGACGTTTACCAGCATAGGCTCGTCGTCTATGAACATAATGTTTTCTGTACCGCTTACATCTGCATCCTCAATGTGTTCCGGATTGGAGGGATACCAAGTATCAGCCAGATAGAGAGGCAGATAGACCTTGAAGGTGGTGCCTTCGCCTATTCTGCTGCTTACACGGATGGCTCCGTGATGAGAGCTCACGATACTGTGAACGATAGAAAGTCCCAAGCCTGTGCCTTCATTGGCACTCTTGGTGGTAAAGTAAGGATCAAAGATATGATCCATCAGACTCTCGTCTATGCCTGTGCCATTATCCGTAACGCTGATCAGCAGGTAGTGACATTGCTCCAGCTCCGGGAAAGCCAGCATATCCTTGGAACTAAAGGAGACTTGCTCAACCTGTATATTGATCAAGCCGTTGTCGTGCTTGATGGCGTGCATTGCGTTTGTGCCAAAGTTTATGATTATCTGGTGAATCTGCCCTGATACTGCCACGACTGTGGATTTGTCCGCAAGGTAGTTTTCCTTGATCTTGATGGACTTTGGCAGGTAAGACTTCAGGAAGCGCACTGATTCCTTGACGTGATCCACCAGCTCGATGATCTCCGTCTTGGATTCTTCCTGCCGGCTAAAAGACAGCAGGTGAGCAATCATTTCCTTTGCTCTGTTTGATGACTTCAGGACTTCCTGCAGGTAGTTTGCTGATTCCGAGCCCGGCACCATCTCGTCGGAAGCCAGCTCTGTATAGCCTATAATAGCTGAGAGAACGTTATTAAAGTCGTGCGCTATTCCGCCTGTCAGCCTGCCGATAGCTTCCAGCCTCTGAGTGCGTTTTAGCTGCTCTTCCCGCATAATCTCATAGGTGACATCTTTGCAACTGGCTACTATGCTGGAGAGTCTGTTATCGTGATCTATGACCGGCTTGACCACCATATCGAGCGTGATCTTGGTGCCATCCTTTCGGATCAGATCTATCTTCCCGCGCCAAGGCTGCGAACTGCGCACCCTCAGCCAGGACTGGCTCATATCGCTCTTGCTGTTGGGATCAAAGGGCAGATACTCGACCGGCTTGTCGATCAGCTCTATCCTGCGATATCCCGTAGTCTTCTCAAAGACTGCATTGACGTAGCTGATGTAGCCTTCCGGTGAGAAGATGATGATTCCCTCTCCGGCCTGTTCGATAGCCTGGATCATAGTCATAATATTCTCATCGCTTTGCTTTTTGTGCAAGGCAAAGGCTATCTGCTCGGAGACCGATTCCAAAAGGCTGCGATCTTCCTCATCATAGAGATCACCCCGGCTATAACTCTGCACCACCAGAGCACCTATCACCTGCTTGGAGAGGATCAAAGGCACTCCCAGGAAGTTCTTGCAGACAGCTCCAAAGAACTTATTTGAATTTACTCTTCTCTTGATGGCTTCTTCATCCAGCAAGAGTGGTTGAGCCTCGGAGATAATCTGGGCTGTAAGTGATATCTCGTGATCAGCCTCAACCGGCGAGCCATCTTCGTTCATCTCGTCCACCAGATAGGGGAAGGTGATCAGATTGCTCTTGGAATCATAGAGGGCAATATAGATGTTCTTGACGTCGATCAAGCGCCCCAAAGCCTCGTGGATTGTGCGGAAGAGCTCATCCAACGAACTCTGGACATTCACCTGATGCGAGATTCTATGCAAGATATGGGTAATAGCTTCGGATCTGTAAACTGCAGTCATATCAGTCGTAATCAGAGCAAAGAGATCGTCCTGATTGGTCTTGATCCTTACAATATTCATCTTATGAGCGTGAAGCTTGTGTTTGTTATCCAGATAGCTATATTCGTATGAGCTATCACCGCCATCCAGCCTGGCAAAGGTATTGAGGAAATACTCTTTGGTTAGCTTGGCAGGCGTCTCCAGCGTGATCAGCTGGGAGAAATCCGAAAAGATATCCCAGACTTCCCGATCCACTATCTCTGATGCATTGAGCCCCGTAAGCCCCGAGAAAGCTTCATTGACCAGGAAGACCTTTCCCGCTTTGCTCACCAGCATCATACCTTCGGAAGATTGCTCAAAGATGCAGCGGAAAAGCGCTTCACGCCCCTCTGACTCGTTGCGGATATTTACCATCTCGGTGATATCCTGGATAGCTACGATTATATTGCTATAATCGACATCACCATCTCCGGGGATGTTCCAGGAAATCCTGATGGTCAGCTTATTACCATCCAGATCATAGTTCACACCATTGCCTGCAAAGTGCCGTTTACCTTCGGATAGTGCTACGACTGATTCCATCAAGCAGGCAGCAGATTCTTTGGTAAAGACCCGCTCGATATTCTCCAGCAGTTCCCCGGTGGATTTGGCTTTGTACATATTGAGAGTCGCCTGGTTTACATCGACCACTCTCAGGAGGCTGATACAGTCCACAAACTTATCCGGATAGGTCATAAAAAACGCTCGGATATCTGTGATCTTTTCAGCTTGTAGCCGAGATACATATTCCACTATTTTGGAAAAATCTTCGACCCAGATCGAGACTGGAGACTGGTCAAAGAGCAGCTGGTAATAAGCCGGGCTCATAGATTTCATTAACTTAAAGTCCTAATAACCTTTTTGTTTCGAGAGCGATCATCAGTTCTTCGTTGGTGGGAACTTTGAGGACTGTCACCTTGGATTCCGGTGTGCTAAGCACTTGGATTTCATCCGTAAAGCGAGCATTCTCCTCTTCGTTGATCACAATTCCCAAAGCTTCGAGATCCTTGCAGACCTGAGCCCGCATGATCGGCATTCTCTCGCCCACGCCACCTGTAAAAATCAACACATCCAAGCCATTTAATACAGCAAAATACGAGCCAATATACTTTTTAACACGATAGCAATAGACATCGTGAGCCAGTATTGCCTTGGGATTGTGGTGGATAAGGATCTGATCCTCGATCTCGCGCATATCGTTTGAAAGCTGTGAAAGCCCCAGCATACCGCTCTTTTTGTTCAAAATACCGTTTACTTCGTCCACACTAAGCCCCAAAGTCTGTTGGAGATGAATCGGGATTGCCGGATCGATATCACCACAGCGCGTACCCATCACAAGCCCTTCCAGAGGAGTCAGCCCCATCGAGGTATCGATCGACTTGCCGTCCTTGATCGCTGTGATCGATGCACCGTTGCCCATATGCGCGGAGATTATCTTCAGATCGTTGATATCCTTGCCCAGAAATTCAGCAGCTTTGTGGCTGACATACTTGTGCGAAGTGCCGTGGAAACCATAACGGCGTATCTTGTGCTCGTTGTAAAGATCCATCGGCAGAGGATAGAGATATGCCTGAGGCGGCATTGTCTGGTGAAAAGCTGTGTCAAAGACACCGCATTGCGGCACATTGGGCATATCGTGCAAGACAGCTTCGATACCCTTGATATTGGCAGGATTGTGCAGAGGAGCCAGCGAGATGCATTCACGCATTACTTCTACAACGTGATCAGTCACCACGACCGCATCACTGTAATGCTCACCGGCGTGCACCAGGCGGTGTCCCACGGCAGCGATATAGCTGAGATCCGGGATCACGCCATTCACGGGATCTTGCAGTGAATCGATGATCAGTTGCAAGCCTGTTTCGTGATTGGGGATAGCGATCTCGCGCTTTTTCTTGGTGTATTTCTCGCTTTTATAGGTAAACAGGGAGATATCTTCGCCGATGCGTTCGGCAATACCTTCAGCCAGTACATTCTGCCCTTCCATATTGATAAATTGATACTTAATCGATGAGCTGCCGCAATTTAAGACGAGTATATTCATTAAAGAGTCTTCCTTGTTCCTTCGTTTTAATATTTGGATTCATCCTTTTGAGGGATTGATATATGTCAAATGATTTATAGCTCTGGATATAAAGAAAATAAGCATCCGCAACAATGATTGAGAGATGAAGAAGTGTGGTGGGTGATACTGGATTCGAACCAGTGACCTCTACGATGTGAACGTAGCGCTCTAACCAGCTGAGCTAATCACCCTTACAGGTAGGTAAAAAAGTGGTGGGAGATACTGGATTCGAACCAGTGACCTCTACGATGTCAACGTAGCGCTCTAACCAACTGAGCTAATCACCCACTCTTGTGGTCACTAAAATCGAGATGCCGCTTTTTTGTCAATCAAAACTTGCAGAGAAGCTTTGTGCACCCTTTCCTTCCTGCTTGAATCCCCTGGTGATCCCCTAGTGATCCCCTAGTGATTCCCTAGTGACGACAAGGGGATCTCCAGAGGAGTGCCAAGGAATAATCAAAGGATTCAAAGGGGAAGAAAGCGATGCCCAAGGAGATAAATGGAATCAATCTAAGGCGAAGGTATGGAAAAGGATCTCCGGCTTTTGGAGGCTGGCGTGGATAGGCTTTGCGTGAGCCTCGCGGCGCTGTACAAAGCGCTGGCGGCTATGCTCCAGAGCGTGGAGCCAGAGCTCCGGATTCAAAGGAGCCAGGCTTCGATAGCCCGAGATAAAAGCCTTGAATGCCGGCTCTATCTCCCTCGGATCGATAATCCCAAGCCAAAAGAGCACCAGGTGGCTCAGATCTGTCTCCGGAGCAGCCATCTCGCTATCCTCAAAATCTATCAGATAGTATTGTCCAGTCTTCAGGAGAATGTTTTTGGGATTGTTATCAATATGGCAAAGGACCTGATCCTTGGCTCGGGTAGCGTTGTGAAAGCCGGCAATGGTCTTGCCAAGCAGGCAATAATCGATACTCCTGCGCGCATCTACATAGGGAAAACCATCGATAAACTGGATAATCAGCCAGTTTTCCTTACCATAATCAAGCATCTTGGGGCAGCAGGGAAGGCCAAGCCGGTAAACCCGTAGTTCCCGATTAAAAGCCTCGGGATCGCCAAAGCGCTTGATCACACAGTCCGGAAAAAAACTGAGCTTATTCAAGGTGATTTCGTGCCGCTTTTGTGCCTTTAGTTAAGAGGGAAACTGATTACTTTGTTCTTTTCCCACTGCGGGACCATCAGCTTGCTATCTGCTTGATGGTAATAGATATCGGCAGGGCTGCGCAGGTCGCGGCGGAAGACCTCATAACGGTTTTGCTCCTGCGGAATCACGAAGATGGCTCGCTCTTTCCAACTGCTAAAGTAGATGCGTCCCAGTTCATCGATCGCGATGCCATCAAGCTCGTTGTAAACCGTATTCATAAAGACATCCAGCTTGCGGGTCTCCGTATTGAGGCTGAGAATAGGGGATTTATCCGTGAAACAAACGATCAACATCTGCTTGCGAGGTGCATCAAAGACGATGCCATTGGGGGCAATGAGCAGGTCGTTTTTGAGCACTGCCTGGCTCTGCCTGGTGCTATCGTAGATAAAGATGCTATTTGCAGCGGTATCAGTAATATAAATCAAGCCTTTGTCATCGATGGCGATATCGTTTAGATTCTGTGCTCCTTCGATCTTGACACTGCTGACAATCTTTACCGAAGGAATATCGATGATATGCAGGATATCCATATCTGCGACATAGAGATAAGGCAAATCGACCGTGATGCCTTTGGGAGCTTTGAAAGCTTTGTCAATAAAGACTGTGAGCTTACCGCTCGCATCCTGGCTCAGGATGTTTTTCCCCAGGGTGTTTGAGATGAGGAAAGAGCCGTTGGAGGGGTTAAACGCGATGCTTTCCGGGCCTTTGAGGCGGGTGCGGTTGCCGATCAGGATGATTATCACAATCGTCAGAACGACCAGCAGGGCTAATACGATGAGTCTTATCTTGTTCTTTTTCATAGATTTATCCTTTGATGCTCCAGGTGCAGCCCTCTTTGCCATCCTTGATCTCTACCCCGAGGGCGGCAAGTTGATCGCGGATGCTGTCGCTAAGTGCCCAGTTCTTTTCCTCGCGGACTTTGGCGCGCAGGGAGATGATCAGTTCGATCAGTTGGCGCGAAAGATCGGGAGTCTTGTCCTTGAGGGTCTCTTCCAGCTTGCCGAAGAAACCGAGAACCTCGCCCAGATTGACCAGGAGAGCAGCTGCTTTGAGCCGGAATGCGGGATCCTGGGCATCGGATCTGACTATGCGATTGAGATCAAAAAGGCTGGCAACAGCTTTGGCAGTATTAAAGTCATCCTGCATAGAGCGATCGAACTCAAGCTTGATCTTGTCGAGCTCTGGGTCAATAGCCAGAGCGGCTTTGAGATCGCTGTAGCTCTTGGATTGGGACAAAAGCAGTTGCTTGATTGAGCTGTAGAAATTGCTGACCGCTTTCTCGGATTCCTCGATGATCTCGCGGTTAAAATCGATCGGAGAGCGGTAGTGTTTGGACAAAAAGAAAAAACGGATCGCTTCGGCGCTGAATTGATCCAGGATATCACGAGCAGTGAAGAAATTATTCAGGCTTTTGGACATCTTTACGCCTTCCACATTGAGGAAACCATTGTGCATCCAGTAGTTGGCAAGGGGTTTATGGCGCAGGGCAAGGGCTTGGGCAAGCTCGTTTTCGTGATGCGGAAAGACGAGATCAATGCCGCCACCGTGGATATCAAAGGTTTCGCCCAGATACTGCTGGCTCATCACGACGCATTCTGTATGCCAGCCGGGACGTCCTTCTCCCCAGGGAGATTGCCAGATCGGTTCGCCCGGTTTGCTCTTTTTCCAGAGGGTAAAATCGGCAGAATGGCGCTTCAGAGTGTTCTCCTCTACTCGTGCACCTGCCATTTGGTCTTCGATCTTCTTGCCTGAAAGACTTCCGTATTCGGGCAGGGATTCAGCCGAGAAATAGACGTCTCCGCCGGATTCATAGGCATACCCTTGCTTTACCAGCTCATCGATATAGGCAATTATGGCAGGCATTACCTCGGTGGCCCGGGGCTGATGGTGGGGCTTTTTGACGCCAAGACGTGCACAATCTTCCAAAAAGGCATTGCTATATTTATCTGCAATGGTGTGAAACTCGATCTTCTCTTCGATCGATTGGGCAATTATCTTGTCGTCGATATCGGTGATATTCTGGACGTAGGTAACGTCGTAGCCGAGGTGTTCAAAATAGCGGCGTACCACATCAAAGAAGATGAAGGCGCGGGCATTGCCGATATGGAAGTAATTGTAAACAGTCGGGCCGCAGGCATAGAGCTTTAGCTTGCCGGCCTCGAGAGGGATGAATTCCTCTTTCTTGCGCGTCATTGTGTTGTAAATCTGCATTCTTTTATCCTAAGATTAGTTATAGACGACCACTCGCTCGGTTTTCTCTATGCTGGTGCCGGATGAATTACGAGCTCGAATCTTTACGAAATAAGTGTTATTTGCGATGCGGGAGCCTTGATTGTCTCTGCCGTCCCAGGGAATCGCATTGAAGCCCTGGCGTCCGCTGGTCTCGATCTGGCGGATCTTTCTGCCACGGATCGTGTAGATCGAGATAGTGAGATCGGCATCATCGGAAAGAATAAAGGTAAAGGAAGTCTCACGCTGCATCGGATTGGGGTAGATCAGGAAGCGATCCAAAAAGAAATTGCCCAGGGTCTTTACGATGAAAGTGGTGGATGCCACAGCAGGGAGATTGAAGCTGTCAAAAGCGATCAACTGAACTGTGTGGGAGCCTTCACTTAGCTTGGGTAGCTGGTAATAGAGCATCCCTTGGGTGTAGGAATCCAGATCGTAGCTAAAGTGACCGGTCACGGCAATCGGCTGGAGCGAGCCATCAATCACCAAAAGGATGTCACGACCGGCATTTCCGGCGATATTGATACCGTTTTCATCAGAAATTCTGGCGATCAGCATCGGGGTCTCACCCACTGTATCGCCTGCTCTGAAATCGAGACTGGAGAGATATAGCTCGATCTGAGGGGCACTGGTGTTTGGCACGGCTACGGCTTGATCACTGAGCTTCATCGGGGCAAAGTAGCTGGTGTAATCGGTCTTGGTCTGGCTATCCCAGATGTATGCAACGATCGAGGCTGTATCGCCATTGCGGATGTCATCGGGAACAATGAATCCACCTTGGAAGGCGTTATCGGCGACAGAGACGGTGCCTCGGAAGATCTGCCCGCCCTTTTCGCTAACATTGAGATTATCCAGCCTGTACTTATTGTCTGTGTCATAAGCGATAAGCTCTGCAGTGCCGGATAGAGGAGTGCTCGAATTAAACTGCCCGGTGAAGGTTGCTTGCTCTCTGGAGAACAGGGTATTTGTGGCATCTGCGAAATTGGGGCTGATGCTGAGAATGGACTTGGGCGGGATTGCACGTAGGTGCGGATCGCCAAAGAGCACGTAAACAGCCTCGTTGTAGTTATCCCCGGTATAAGCGAGCTTGGTGCTCATTATGGCGTTGCCGAGAGGAAGGCGTTGATTGATCATACGGTTCAGATAGATATATAGCATATCAGCATTCTGATCCGGGAAGGAGATCCTGCTGGCAGACCAGGATGCTATCGCACCACGGTTTTGCTGGAAGACCAGCTTTTGCCCCAGGCTGTCAAAACCCCAATAATCAAAGTGTGAAACCTTGCAGCTCATAGCGAGAAAGACAGGAAGCTTGTCGCTGTTTGAGAGCCTTCCCAAGTCAGTAGCACCGTTGAAGTAATCCTCGGTACCGATGTTATCATAGCTGCCATGCCCTACGTAGAGCCAGAGCAGCTTGCCATCGTTAACGGATTGGACCATCCGGTCACGTGCTCCGGGTTTGTTTTGGAACTCGTCGTAAGGGTAGTTCCAGGCGAAGACTTTATCAGTGAAAATGCTGGGATTGAGCACTCCTGCAGCGGTCTGCACCTGCTCTGTGTGAACATCTTCATAGGGGGTATTGGGACCGTTGTAGAGATCATCAGCCAGCATAACGACACTATTACGCCACATCCCGGGAGTGGGATTGACGGTGTAATTGCGGAAGTTCTCAATCATTGTGTTGAGCTCAGTAGTGGTCTTGACAGGATATCTGCCGATGGCAAGCTCCGGGAAGCTATCGTTGGTAAGCATCCCGTACCAATCATCCGACTGCGTGTCTCCGCGTTGATAGACGATCACCTTGTTCCGAGGGGCTGATTGACCGGATGTATTGACCCAATCAATGGTTCCCAGACCGATCAGGGTAAGAGATGAAAGTCTGTTGCTACCTGTACCGCTGAAGTTATGATAGACATAACGCAGGTATTGCCTTAAAGCCACCGGATCAGGATGTCCACCATTGAACTGGTCAAAGATAGTCTGCTGGTCGATCACTCGAGTTGTCAAGCCGTAGTGATCTCTATAGATACCGGCAATGGTCTCTGCCTGGCTGAGGTATTCCTGAGGTGCAATAATTATATTATCCAGAGGGCTGGGATTGGCTGTGAGATCAGTGGGCTCGATGAAGCTGAGATTCAAGGGGCTGTAATACTCTGATGGTCTCACTATCAGGATGCGTGAGCCTGCAATACCCTGGGTTACCAGATAGCTGTTTGCAGATTGCAGAGGGACTTGACTAACGTCCCACTGCGAATTGACCATATAGGCCTCAATACCGGTAGTATTGCCGGTAACGTCATATCTGACCCGCCTAAGAGCATCCGTGGTATAGACAGTGAGCTGTCCATCTGCCTTGTTGATAGTCCTGCCATACTGAAGCTCCAGATAGTCCAGGTAGTAGTTTAGAGTCCTATCCCGGATCATCCTGATGGTGATGTTATTCGTACCATTCACCAAGCCTGTTACTTCCCTATTGAACGTGTATAGCGAGATATTGGGCCAACTGAAGGTATATCCATCTATACTTCCCGGGTTGGCAACTGCATTGCCATTGATATAGACCTTCATATAGTGGTTTACGTAGGAACTTACGATCTCCTGAATGATCTCAAAACGCAGGCGCTGGGTCTTAGACTGGTCCACATCAGCCAGGTTTATCTCAAAGCTATAGTCTGCATTTGTAGAGCCAAAGAGCCTGGCTGTGTACCAGTCAAAACCGTGCAGGTTGCGACGGTATCTTTCTTCATCCTTGCGTGCTGTTTCAGTGAAGCTCAAAGTCTCCTGATCCCAGCTTTCGTGCAAAGTACTTGTGGCTATCCTGAGGGGATTGCCTTCGAAGCTCCCGCCAAAGGTAAGCCAATAGACAGTGGTCTTGGAGTAAGGATTGTAGTAATGATAGTCACCCACTACAGCATTCTTGTCGTGTCCATCTCTGCTGGCACCATAGAAAAGGATATAATCCTGGCTGCCAAAGGCACCATCCTCCTCGCCTACCACCTTGATCGGGACTTCTCTAAAGACCGCTCCATTCTGCACGGCACTCGTACCAAGCACCGTACCACCGGTAGTGAAGAGTCTGAAGCTTCGGGGATCTACATCCGCCAAAGGAAAGGAGCTTAACTGGCTGCGGTTGATGCGGTAGATTCCATTTTGGTCGGTCTCAAGCTTGATCCACCAATCAGAACGGCTAAAATCAGCATAGTTTATCGTAGGTCTAAAGCTTGTATTCCAGTATCTTGCCTGCTCTGGATTGACCACTTCATTCATCAGAATATCAGCAAGTTTATCTGTAACTGGAGTAGCTCTTGATCCGGTATCTCCCAGGATTGCGACCTGTATCCTGGCTCGTTGCAAGACCTCCAGCCCCCTCTGACCATCGTATTTGAAAGCATTGATCCTGACAGGTATAAAGTAATAACCACGGAAGCTTGCAATGGGTAGTGGCTCTGCAATGGGTCTCTCCACGGGTCTGTACTGAGCCTGATCCACCTGATAATCCGCGATCCAGATGCCATCCTGCTCAATCATATTGGGGCCGGGCTGCAGGAGAGCACTTAGTTGCACCGCTTCAAACCTGCTATCCAGCAGATCTACCCTGATCTCCCCACCATAAGGCACAGCAACTTTGAACTCCAGATAGGGAAGCCTTGGCGCTCCTATGACCGGCTCGCTGGACATCCCCGGAGCCAGGATACTTACGTATTCTCCGGCTTGGGATATCGACCAGTTATCGTTCTCAAAGCTCAGTTCTAATCTATCTCCGCTATTACCGGTCACTGCCAGCTCTGCCACAGCCAGGGTAGCAATCACCAAGAGCCCGAATATCAAGACCAGCTTCTTCATTTTTCCGGCTTTGTTTTAAAGACCCTCTCCATTCCGTATATCAAGAGATAAAACATTGTCATAAAGACAAATATCCCCAGCATCCCCTTGCCCAGTATTGATACTGAGCTCAGGAAGTTATCCCGGATGGTCGGGCTTGCGACCGTCTCTGCGGTAGCATTTATCGTATCAGCCCCAAGGGCTGTCGTAACCTGTAATAGCGGTGCGAACATTCTTCACCTCGTTCCTTAATAATGATAGGAGCGGTTGTTCTTGATCATCATAGCTCTATAGATCTGCTCGACCAGTATCAATCGCGCCATCCTGTGCGTGAAAGTAAGCCGGGAGAGGCTAAATACCTGATTCGCTCTCTCCTTCAGGATAGCAGCAGTTCCATAAACACCACCGATGACAAAGACCACTCGCTTGTTCTCTGATATATTAGTCAGAAATCCGCTGAATTCAAGTGAAGATTTCATCTCCCCCGTTTCATCCAGCAGGACCAGATAATCGTTTGATTCAATTTTACTTAGGCAGCTTTGCGCCTCTTTTTGCTTGACCTGTTCTATGCCGGAATTAGTCTTTAGACTCTCGTCGGCAAGCTCCACAATCTCCAGCTTGCAAAAGGCTTGCAAGCGTTTTTGATATTCCGATACCGCCTCGATCAGCCATTTGTCTTTGGATTTGCCAAATTGGATCAGGCGAAGATTCATCAATTATCGGGCATACAAGCCAAACCCATCGCCATACAGAGCATCTTGGTCTCGCCATCGTCTGCCCGTGAAGGGATCAGGATCGGAACCTTGGTTCCCATCACGACGTGCGCCACCCGATACTTGCAATAATAGGTAAGCAGCTTGCCAAAGATATTACCGGCCTCGATATTGGGCACGATCAGGATATCTGCCTGCCCACCCACGGGTGAGCTGATATTCTTGATCTTGGCGGCAGCCATATCCACCGCATTATCAAAAGCCAAAGGACCTTCCACGATACAGCCGGCAATCTGCCCGCGTTCGTTCATTTTTGCCATAATGGCAGCATCGACTGTTGATTGCAGCTTGGGATTGACAGCTTCGATCGCTGAGAGGATCGCTACTTTTGGAATGGGATTACCCAACGAATGAGCCACCTGGACCGAATTTCGCACAATGGCAACCTTCTCAGAAAGTTCAGGAGCCAGATTAATCCCGCCATCGCTCATCAACCTCAGTCCATCCGGATGTTCATAAGCCAATACGTCAGAGATCACTTCGCTGATTCTAAGTCCCTTTTCCTTGTCCAGAACTGCCTTGAGCAAGACAGCTGTATCGGTCTTGCCTTTGAGGATCAGATCACCGCGTTTCTCGTGAACCAGCTCGACCGCTTTCTTGGCAGCCATTACCAGATCCTTGCCTGTATCGACGATCTCAAAGGCATCCTTGTATTCAGGAGCCATTTTTTCAAGAAGTTCCAGTATGGCAGGTCGATCTCCCACCAATATCGATTCGGCAAGTCCTTCCTGTTTTGCCAGGATAGCTGCATCGAGCACAGATTCTGTCTGCGCTGCAGCGATGATTGCCGTGCCTCTTTTGCGGGCTTTGACTTTTTCTAACATCTCGGAAAAATCTTTGTACATCAATACTCCTTCATATGAAGCTCAAACGCCGTAATTATCTATAAATTGATCCACCAAATCAGCATCTTCAGGCTGCAGCTCGTTCATAATCTTCTTCAGCGCTTCCTTCTGAATCTGGCGAACTCGTTCTCTGGAAAGCCCCATCACTTCCGCGATCTGGGCAAAGTTCTTGCTCTCCTGTTCCTCATTCAGTCCATAATAAGTCCGGATGATATCCGCTTCACGGTTGTCCAGCTTGTCAATTGCCTGAGTGAGCTTTTCGTGAATCCTTTCTCTATAATAGATCTTCTGCGGATCCACCAGGTCTTTATCCTCAAAAAGATCTTTGGTCGTGTATTCCTGATAATCCCCGGATTGCAGGATATCATCAAATGAGGTCGTCTCGATCCGATGCCCGCGCAGTTGATCGATCGACTTTTCAGTAATATTCATCTTGTCCGAGAGCTCTTCGATCGAAGCATTCTCTCCGGTTTCGCTGAAATGCCTATCCTCGGCAGCCCGCAAACGGTGCACAGAGCTTGATTTGCCCATTGGCACACGGATCAACGAGCTCTTTTCCGAAACCGCCAGCATTATCCGCTGTTTTATCCACCAGATAGCATAGGAAATCAGCTTGATATCCTTGTCCGGATCGAATTTCTCAATTGCCTTGATCAATCCGATATTACCTTCACTGATCAGTTCCGAAAGAGATAAACCTCTATTCTGAAAGCGGGAAGCTATCTTCACTACAAATTTCAGATTCGCCTGAGTAAGCCGATTGATAGCGTCCTGATCTCCATCCCGGGCCTTTCTTGCCAAGACTTGCTCTTCCTCGCGGGTAAGAGTCTTAAATTTGGATATTTCTTTCAGATAGTGCTGTAGTGCTCTATCCGCGAATACGCTTTCCCTGGACCTATTCATAGAATCTCTATCCTCAATATGAGCTTAATCAATTGGTAGCACCCTATTTGGATTGATTGGTTTACCCTTGATACGATATTCAAAGTGCACGTGCGGCCCTGTCGTGGAGCCTGTTGTACCAACCGTTGCGATCTGCTGTCCTTGCCTTACGACGTCGCCTACACTCACCAGATTACGCTCGTTATGCGCATAAATGGTCATCACAAAATCAGGATGTTCCAATACCACCACATTGCCATAGCCACCTTGCGTCCCGGAGTAAACAACTGTTCCATCCAAGACAGCATAGATCGGAGTGCCGGTTCTGGCGGAGATATCGACTCCCTTGTGTGGACGTCCGTTTCTGATCCCATAACGAGAGGAGACTCTGCCTTCAATCGGCATTATCAGATCGTTGCGCAATTTCCCGCTTTCAGATTCAGTGACCTGAGGAGTGCGAACCGGTGGACGTCCTGAAGGCGTGCCCACGATATAAAGCCTCTGCCCTACGCTGATTTCATTTGAACTCAGGTTATTACGGCGTTTCAGATCGTCAACCGTGATGCCGTTGTTGGTCGCAATACGGTACAAAGTATCACCGCGTTGAACGATATAGACCTGCTGTACTACCACCGTATCACTGGGCGCCGGGGTTCGGGGCGTGGCAACCGGCTGAACGGTTTCGGCACCGGCTTGCTCGGCTCGGGCTGCAGCGGCGGCTGCCTCTGTATCCACCGGGGCTCCTGCCAATTCAGGATCTTTGATAATGATCTTATCTCCGGGCCGGATCGGCATATTGGCATTTTCAAACCCATTGTATTCCAGAAGCTGCTGCAAAGATATGGAGTTATTGACCGCAATACGGTATAAACCCTCTCCCTGAACCACTGTGTGGTAGTATTCGGGGGGAAGATTCATATTTCTTTGGAAAGCCGGAGCAGTAGGGGGACTAGCTGGTGGATTTGTTGTCGGAGTGGGGCTGGGAGTACTGGGAGTCGGGGAGGGAGCCGGAGTAGGTGTCGTAGGCCTGGGTGCAGGCTGACGCACAGATACCTTGAGACGTTGGTTGATGCTCAAATTATCGCTGCTAAGGTTGTTGAGGCGCTTTAGCTCAGTTACGGAGACACCGTATCTGCGGCCAATCGAATATAGCGTATCACCTTGTCTTACGCGATGATAGTTATATTCCACAGCCATCAAAAGCAGTGGAGTTGATAAAATAATCAACAGCACCACAGTCTTCAGTAATCTATCTAATCGTAAAATCATTGTAACTCTTTGCATGGTCTATTTTTACAGCGTCTATCCTACGGATGTTCGCCCGGCTGAAATCATTCTCCACACTATGGATAAAAATCTCATAATCCTCAGCCGCTGCCTGAGCAATAATCAAGACTGTGGAATCAGACTGATTACGGACGTATCCCTTGATATTGTGCCTCTCAGCACATCTCAGCACGTGCCAGCGAAAACCGACACCCTGAACCCGGCCGTGAACTGTCAGCTCCCAAGTCTGCATATTTTAAACTCGTTACAGCTTTTTTTCTTGATAATTGAACTCTGCATATTTGTCAAGCTTTCCTTTTCTCACCAAAGCTTTTTTTAGGAGGCAAGGGTTTGTAAGGCGGGAGGACGCGCCTACTCAGAGCGCTGCACCATATCTGGGGTGGCAAAGTCCTGATTTGTCACAGCGATCGGAGATCGCTAGGTGTTTTGATATAAACAAGTGCACCCTGTAAGCTACTACAGATCCCGCATTTCCGCCGGCATTTGTTTGAGTTAAAAGGAAGTTCCGGAACATCATAACCGACTATCACTTGTCGCATTGTTTTAACTCATAAATATGCCGGTTTTAATCACGTGTTACTATGGGTCTTGTAAGGCAGAATTATCAGTCAAAAACAGTAGCACGGTAGTCTTACAACATTTATGTGGGTGCGTCGTCTTGTCGCACAGCTTTTCTGAGCGACAGGATGTCGCTCCCACACACCACTCCACCACTCCACCACGGCACGTAACACCCAGCGCTTTCTCTGTGGCAAAGAAAACTCCTATCTCTTTTACTACTTGTTAAAAGCTCCCCTATTGAATCCCAAGGCAAAACCCTTGCACTGCTCTGGAGATCCCCTTGTCGCCACAAGGGAATCACTAGGGGATCACTAGGGGATCTCCAGTGGATTCAAGCAGGGACGAAGCACAAAAAAAGGAAGCGGCTTTCACACCGCTTCCTTTATCTATCTGTTTATTAACAGTTTAGCTGAGATTGGCAATCGCTGCAGCTACGCGTGCGATCGGCACACGGTATGGTGAGCAGCTTACGTAGTTCATACCAACTCTGTGGCAGAAATCGACTGAGCTGGGCTCGCCACCGTGCTCTCCGCAGATCCCGACTTTGAGGTTGGGATTGGTGCTACGGCCGCGGCTAACGCCCATTTCTACGAGCTGACCTACGCCTTCCTGATCGAGGAAAGCGAAAGGATCGTTCTTCAAAAGGCCCTTGGCTTTGTAGATCTCAAGGAAAGTACCGGCATCGTCACGTGAATAACCAAAGGTCATCTGAGTGAGGTCGTTGGTACCAAACGAGAAGAATTCGGCGCTCTGGGCGATCTTATCGGCTGTGAGGGCAGCGCGTGGTATCTCGATCATAGTACCGACCAGGTAATCGACTCTGGAGCCTGCCTCGGCGAAGACTTCTTCTGCCACTCTGCGAATGATCTGTTCCTGCATCTTAAATTCGGCAGCGGTGCCGATCAGGGGAATCATAATCTCGGGGATGGCTTTGAAGCCCTTGGCGTTTACCTTGAGAGCAGCTTCAATGATAGCTCTGGCCTGCATCTCGGTGATCTCGGGATAAGTGTTGCCAAGGCGGCATCCTCGGTGACCCAGCATCGGGTTGAACTCGTGCAGTGAATCTACACGTTCTTTGACCTTTTGGGCGGGAATTCCGAGCTCATCGGCGATTTCCTTTTGCTGATCTTCCTGGTGAGGCACAAACTCGTGCAAGGGAGGATCCAGCAGGCGGATGGTGACGGGGAATCCGGTCATCGCTTCAAAGATACCTTCGAAATCGCTGCGCTGCATAGGCAGGAGCTTTTCGAGGGCTTTGCGGCGTCCGGCTTCGTCATCGGCAAGTATCATCTCGCGCATGGCTTTGATGCGGTCGCCTTCAAAGAACATATGTTCCGTGCGGCAAAGACCGATGCCTTTTGCGCCAAAGTTGCGGGCTACAGCGGCATCACGGGGTGTGTCGGCATTGGTGCGGACGTGCATTCTGGTGTACTTCTCGGCGAGATCCATAATAGCACCGAAATCTCCGGAGAGCGCGGCATCCTGGGTCTCGATCTTGCCAACGTAAACCTGTCCGGTGGAGCCATTGAGGCTGATCCAGTCACCTTCTTTATATACTTTTCCGTCAACTGTCATAGTGCGGTTTTTGTAATCAATTACAAGAGCTCCGGCACCGGAAACGCAGCACTTACCCATTCCCCGGGCAACCACTGCGGCGTGGGAGGTCATACCACCACGAGCGGTAAGGATGCCTTGGGCAACGTTCATACCGCGAAGATCTTCGGGAGAAGTCTCGATGCGCACGAGTACGACTTTCTTGCCATCAGCAGCCCAAGCTTCGGCTTCATCGGCAAAGAACACGATCTGACCGGTGGCAGCACCGGGAGAAGCAGGCAGGCCCTTGGCAATGGTTTGAGCCTTAGCAAGGCCTTCCTTGGTGAAAACGGGGTGAAGCAACTCGTCCAGTTTGTTGGGCTCGATGCGCTTCAGAGCGGTCTTTTCATCGATCTTGCCTTCACGCAGCAAGTCCATAGCGATCTTGACCATAGCGGCACCGGTGCGCTTTCCATTACGGGTCTGCAGCATCCAAAGCTTGTTCTCCTGGATGGTAAATTCCACATCCTGCATATCGATAGCGTGGGCTTCCAGCTTCTCCTGGATGGCAAAGAGTTCGGCATAGGCAGCCGGCATTGCTTCTTCGAGGGAAGGATAGTTTGCAGCTCGGTCTTCTTCGGTGATTCCGGCAAGCTCTGCCCAGCGTTGGGATCCAATCTTGGTGATCTGCTGAGGAGTGCGGATACCGGCGACGACGTCTTCGCCTTGGGCATTGATCAGGTATTCACCGTTAAAGAGGTCTTCACCGGTGGCGGCATCACGGGTAAAAGCAACGCCTGTGGCGCTGGTGAGACCCATATTTCCAAAGACCATTGCCTGGACATTTACTGCGGTTCCCCATTCTTCAGGGATATTGTTCAGCGCGCGGTAGTAAGCAGCGCGGTCGTTGTTCCAGCTATCAAACACGGCAAAAACGGCTCCCCAAAGCTGCTCCCAGGGATCAGCGGGAAAGTCGTGGCCAGTGCTGTCTTTTACGGCTTTTTTGAAAAGAGAAACGAGCTGTTTCAGATCATCAGTGGTAAGATCAAGGTCGTTTGTGATGCCCTTATCGTGCTTCATCTTGTGGATGATCACTTCAAAGGGATCCTCTTCTTCTTTTGAGGTGGGTTTGAGACCCAGGACGACATCGCCGTACATCTGGACAAAGCGACGGTACGAATCCCAGGCAAAGCGGTCATTACCGGTCTTGGCAGCAATACCCAATACGGCATCGTCATTCATACCAAGATTGAGAATGGTGTCCATCATACCGGGCATGGAAGCTCTGGCACCGGAGCGGACAGAAACCAAGAGAGGATTGGTGTTTGAGCCAAAGCTCATACCCATCAGGTTTTCCACATACTTTACAGCAGCTTCGACTTCGGATTTGAGCAGCTCACGGACTTTGTCTCTACCGAGCTGGTTGTATTCGGTGCAGACATCGGTTGTGATGGTGAATCCGGGAGGGACCGGGACACCAATAATATTCATCTCGGCAAGGTTTGCACCCTTTCCGCCCAGCAGGTTCTTCATGTCGGCTTTGCCTTCGGCTTGGCCGTTACCAAAAAGGTAAACGCGTTTTGTAGCAGTCATTTATCCTCCATTGTTATCAATTTAACAGTTAGTTTACTTTCAGATACCAAAGCTCTAAGATGCCCATTTTGTCAACTGCTATTTTAACTATACCTTATCAATCGCCTGACTTAGGACAATCTTTGTAAATCCATAGGCTATTGATTCAATAAAACAATACTTGACAAAATAAGTTGTTTAGTCTCTATGAGATTTATGGGGAATCGGAGCTCCAAGCATTGATGAATACTGGTCTGGACAGGCTGGAGACTGGAATTGTCAAACACTGAAGCAGATCAGTATATAATAAACAGGAGCTTCGTTGGCAGAATAGAGGAGCTTGCTATCCTGGAGCGCTACCGGGAGGAGTGTTTCTCTATCAGGCAAAGCACTGCTGTCTTTGTTGCTGCAAAGCCGGGACAAGGCAAGACGGCTCTCGCCTGCGAGTTTTACCGCAGAAATTCGGATCATTTTGTCTATTACTTGTTATGTCACCCGCAAGCCCCTGATCTATACGAGCTGAAGCAATTCCTGGCATCTGTCTTTGCCCAGGGCTCCAGCCCGGATAAAGCAGCTTTTGAGCTTGCTTATGCCAAGCTGAACGAAAGATACCCTACCAAGCTGCCCCGCAGATCGGTTCTGGGCTCGATGCTAGGGCTTAGTTGGCAGGGATCATACTGGGAAAACCTCGCAGTGGACGAACGTGAAGAGCTTCAAGCAGATGCTTTCCAAGACCTCTTGTCTCTGCTGGCACAATCTGGCAAAACTATCCTGATCATAGACGATGCCCAATGGATCAGCCAGCAAAGCGTGGACTTCCTCAATCAAGCTCTCACAGCGATCAATCACCCCATATTCCTGCTCGTCTGCCACAGGCCCTTACCCGATGGAAAGCACCCCCTAGGTGTCTTCTATGCTCCACGCAGAAAACGCTTCACTCTCAACGGACTCATCAAAGAAGACTCCGCAGCACTGATGTGCAAACTCCTGAACATCAAAAATCTATCCGATGAATCAGCGGATTCTCTTAGCTTTCATTCCCAAGGCAGTCCCCTATTCATCGAGCAGCTCGCATCATACATTGATCAAGTAGGCGGTGACACTGCCAAACAACTTCGCAAGGGGCTCAAGACTCCTATTGAACTAAATACCATCATAATCAACCGCTTCAACAATCTCGATCCGCAATTAAGGCACCTTGTAGAGATTGCAGCTCTGATAGGGATGTATTTTGACATACGCATACTGCAGAGACTGATTCCTGATTGCGATGAGGCCCTGCAAGCCGGACTCGATGCTCAGTTCTGGAGCATTTCCCACCGCCAGATCTACGTCTTTTACCACGCTCTGCTAAGGGATTCGGTACTCAGTAGTATCGATCCAAAAGAACGAGTGGAGACTCACTTCAAGATCGCCAAAGCCTACTGCGATCTTTACGAAGGCAAGGAAAAGGAAGCTGCCGGACTGCTTGCAGAGCAATATATCCAAGCCGGAGACTACGAGAAAGGGCTGTATTTTCTCACCCTTGATGCCCATCAACAGGTCAAGGCAAGCCGCTTCAGCTCCGGCATTCGCACCCAACAATCCGCTCTCAGGATTTGCTACAAATACCTCGGCAAAAGCCATCACATTTATCTGGAGATACTGTTTTGGGTAGGACTGTACCACCACTATCTGCTCCAATACTCCACCGCGGAAAAGATTTATCTGTATGTACTGCGTTCCCGCAGAGCTGAATACGGCCCCCGAAATCTGCTGTTATCTCCCTATATCAACAACCTAGGCAGGCTTTATAAAGACACCGAGCGCTATGTCGCGGCAGAATCTCTGCTAAAGAAATCCCTTGAGATGGAGCGCTCCGGCACTATAGAGAGCAACGTTGCGGATCGTACCAACAACCTCGCCTCACTATACAGCAAGACCGGTCAATATGAGCTGGCTCTGGAGTATTCCTATGAAGCTCTGCACTACTTTGAGATCTCCGGACACGCTTATACAGATAGGTTTGTAGCTTTGATGCAGAACAATATCGCTGCACTTCACATCAAACTGAATCACCTGGATAAAGCTGAGGAACTGCTCAAGAAAGCTTTGCACTACAGGCTTTCCACTTCTGATTACAGAGTTGCCGATCTTGCCCGCGTCTATGATACTTACCACTCCTTGTATGCGAAACGCGGCGATCACAAACGCGCCCTCTATTACCTGAGAAAATCGCTCAGGGTTTACTACTCCTCGTTTGGACAGCGAAATCTGCCCTATGCCCAGGCCCTGATTGCTGTCGCTGACCTCTACCAGCAGATTGACAATCTCCCCAAAGCCATCAAGCTCTGGAGACTGGCAGATAGCATTCTGAAACAGGTAGTTTCGGCAAAACATCCCTCTGCAAAGATGCTGAAAACCCGCTTGCTTCTGTCAAGTGATGCCGAAAGTTCTTGACATCTCAGGCTTTGAGCCCAGACTATCCCAAGAGATCGCGTCCACCCCAAAACTGCAAGCGGTCTTTGGAGTTGCAATGAAGAGAATCCTCTTAATTTCAGGCTTGTTGATGATTACGATCTTCGGCTTTGCGATGGCAAGGCGTCCCGAAGGCAGACGCGGCACTCCCGATTGGGTCGCCAATCCCACTGTAATCGATACCACAAACCAAAAGTATATCAAGCTTGGCACAGGCTCCAGCCGTGAAGCTGCTATCGCCAACGCACGCGAACAAATCACCGCTCAATTCCGCGGAGTGCTCAGCGATACCGACCGCCTGAAACTGATCCGCGCCTTCGCCCTGATGACTGATAGCATCTACGACTCGCAGACCAAGACCCGGATAGAGGCTGCCTATTCCCAGCGAGAGGATGATCTGCTCCAAATGCAGCTAACCCGATTCTGGACAGCATCTTCCAGCCGTTATTATGCCAGTGTGGAGATGGACCGCATCGCCTCGGGAGTGACATACCGGGAATTGATCGAATCCTGCGATCGCAAGGTTTTGGCCCTGTTTACCGCAGCAGGATTGCTCCAAAATACCGATTTCCAGATTTTCGCGTTGCTCGATGCAGCCACCGCCATAGATTTTCTTTCCGCACAAGCCAAGACAGAACTCGTAACGATCTCTCCCTCTGCCATATCGACCATCAGACCTGCCTACGACAGCGAAATCCTCAAGCTTCAGCGCAATAACTCCGCTTTGGAAATGCACTTCAGGATCGAATCCGAGCTGGATTCCATCCCTCTACAAACGGGATTTACCCAGTCTCTGATCGCACCCTATGGTTTTACCCTCGATCCTCAAGGGGATTATCGCTTTCGACTGGTGCTCTCCCGGCAAAATCCCGAGCTGGTGCGTCGTAATATCCACCGCTATCGCTACGTCTTAACTATGACCGATCCGAGCGACCGGGAACTGATCCGCTATGAAGGAAGCAGCGAAATACGGGAGAAAATGCGCAATCCGGAAGCACATTACCTCAGATTGCAAGGCGAAATCGAAAGCCGGTTTCGTGAGCACCTGAGGGTATGCCTGGATAGTATGGCGATAAGCCTCTTAAACCGCAATTAGATAGCCTGTATTTTCCAGCATATTTCTGCTGCTGATATACGTCAGCCGGAGCTTCGTCCCTGCTTGAATCCACTGGAGATCCCCTAGTGATCCCCTAGTGATCCCCTAGTGACGACAAGGGAATCTCCAGAGCAGTGCAAGGGTTTTACCAGTGTTTTCAAGGGGGGAAAATTTAACAAGGAGTAAAAGAGAAAGGAGTTTTCTTTACCACAGAGAAAGCGCTGGACGTTACGCGATGTGGTGAAGTGGTGGAGTGGTGTGTGGGAGAGATATCACCCAGAGAAATAGATTGACTGATTGCACAAGATAGAAAAGATTGGCAAATGGAGGTACTTATGACAGAAGAAATTTTTGAAAGCCGCGAAATGCCGGCTGATGAACAAGATAACGCCAAAGAGCGGATCATTGACGAGGATCCCGTAAAGATGAAATTCTATGAAAACCTCAGGAAGAAAGCCAAGGATTGGACAGGCGACAAAGCCGGAGAAAAGGGTGGAAAACTGGCAGAATATCTATTTCTGTTGCCGGATTTCTTCATCCTGCTCACTCGCCTTGCTGTAGATAAGCGTGTTCCTTCCAAGAAAAAGCTTTTGGTCGCAGGGATAATCAGCTATGTGATGCTGCCGATCGATATCATCCCTGATTTTATCCCCATCATCGGGCATGTGGATGACCTCGTACTGGTGGTTTTGGGCCTCAATATGGTGCTCAACGAGATCGACCACAAGATACTTTTGGACAACTGGAGCGGCGAAGGCCAGCTACTGGAAATCCTGCAAAAGATCACTGCCACCGCAGAGAATTTCCTCGACAAAAACATCCTCTCCAAGATCAAGAAGTTCTTGAACAAGTAATCGTTATGAAGCTGCTCATCGCAACTCATAATAGGGATAAATTGTCCGAAATTCGGGCTCTACTTGCCGGCATCAAGCTGGAAATCCTATCTCTGGACGAGTATCCGGAGCTTCCAGAGGTCGTTGAGGATCGCGATACGATCGAGGGTAATGCCGCCAAGAAAGCTTTGGAGACAGCAATCCACAGTGGAATTTGCTGTTTGGCTGATGATACCGGTCTCTTTATCGATGCCTTGGGCGGCGCTCCGGGCGTCTATGCCGCCAGGTTTGCCGGAGAGAGCTGTACTTACCGGGACAACCGTCTGAAAGCATTGGACTTGCTTAAAGACAAAGCAGATCGCAAGGCTCTGTTCAAGACAGCCGCGGTCCTGGCTGCTCCGGACGGAATTATTGCGATCAGGCAAGGCGTCGTAACGGGCAAGATCACTACGCAAGAGCTTGGTGATCAGGGCTTTGGCTATGACAGCATCTTTGAGCTGGATGGCACAGGCAAGACTTATGCCCAGATGGATGCAGAGATCAAAAACGAGATCTCGCACCGGGCTCTCGCACTCAAAGCAATCCTGCCAATCCTGAAGACTTTGGCACAATTGGATTAGCTTCCGCCGTCAGACCGGTTATTATTTAAGAGAATAGTAGAAAGAGGTTATGGATATGATCAACAAGCAGATTTTTAGGCAGTATGATATCCGCGGAATCGTGGGTGAGGATCTCACAGAAGAATCCCTCTATCTGATCGGAAAAGGCTATGGCACCTATATGCGCAGAAAGGGCTACAAGACCGTCGCAGTAGGCGGTGATGCCCGTCCCAGCACTCCTGGTTTTGTCGATGAATTCTGCCGGGGCTTGCTCTCCACAGGTTGCGATATCACCAGAATCGGGATAGTTGCCACTCCCGTCCTGTATTTCTCCATTTGGAAGCTAAAAACAGATGGCGGAGCAATGATCACTGCCAGCCACAATCCTTCCCAGTACAATGGAATCAAGCTCAATTTGGGCCTCGGTTCTGTTTATGCGGAAGAGCTCCAGAAAGTGCTCCAGATCATTCTGAAAGAAGATTTTGAGCTTGGAGAGGGCAAGCTCGAAGAGTATGAAGGGATGAACGAGACTTATATGGATTATATCGTCTCAAATATCCATCTGGAAAGGCCTGTGAAAGTGGTCGTGGATGGTGGAAACGGAATGGGCGGGCCATATCTGCCTCCTATCCTGAGACGCCTGGGCTGCGAAGTGATCGAGCTTTACACCGATCCGGACGGCACTTTCCCCAATCACCACCCGGATCCTACCGTCGAAAAGTATATGAAAGACCTATCTGCCAAGGTTACAGAAAGCGGCTTTGAAGTTGGTATCGGTCTGGATGGAGATGCAGATAGAATCGGGGTCGTGGACGAAAAAGGCAAGATGCTTTATGGAGATCAAATCCTCAATATCCTGGCTCGGGACTACCTGAGAAAGAATCCCGGAATGCCGGTGATCGCTGATGTGAAATGCTCCAAAAACCTCTACGATGATATCCGCAAGCACGGCGGCAAGCCGATTATGTATAAGACCGGACACGCCAATATCAAGATGCATATGAAGGAAATTGGGGTGGAATTTGCCGGAGAAATGAGCGGTCACGTCTTCCTGGCTGATAGATATCTGGGATTTGACGATGCTATATACGTAAGCGCGCGCTTTATCGAGATCGTGTCGCAGACCGGTAATCCGGTCAGCAGCTATCTGGCGGATCAGCCCAAGATGTATAATACGCCTGAATTGCACGTGCCTTGCGCGGATGAAAGGAAGTTTGATGTCGTGGCAAAGGTCTGCGAGGAGTTTAAGGCAGAAGGTTATGACGTCAACGATATCGATGGCGCCAGGATCACCTTTGATGATGGCTGGGGCTTGGTAAGAGCATCCAATACCACTCCGGTCTTGGTGACACGCTATGAGGCTACATCAGAAGTCCGGATGAACGAGATCAAAGTGCTGATCGAAGGCAAGATCAAGAAGTATATCTGATAAATATCATACAAAAAAAAGCATCCTGAGTTTAGCGGCTCAGGATGCTTTGCTTTATGGGGTATAATACTAATGATTGAGCTTAGTCTTGAGGGTGGATACGAGCTCAGAGAGTTTGATCAGGCTTTGCTCTCCGCTCTGCATATCCTTTAGCATCACGCTTTCCTGGGCAAGCTCGTCCTCGCCGATAATGGCGGCAAAGCGGGCTTGGGAGTTGTTGGCAGCTTTGAGCTGTGATTTGAAAGAAGATTTATCGGGATCAAAGCCGATGGTGATGCCTTCCATGCGCCAGCGGTTGATCCAGGGTAGGATAAAGTCGCGAGCTTGCTCTCCCATCGGGATCAGGTAAAGATCCGTTCCGGGGCTTTCTCCAAGGCTGATGCCTTCGTTTTCCAGAGCAATCAGAAGACGCTCTATACCTCCGGCAAAGCCGATTGCGGGAGTGGGCTTGCCGCCAATCTGCTCGATCAGACCATTGTATCTACCGCCTCCGGCGAGGGAGTTTTGGGCACCGATGCCTTCATAGACGATCTCAAAAGCGGTGTTTGTATAATAATCCAATCCTCTTACGATCTTGGGATTGATCGTGTAGGGGATGGAAAGCTTGTCCAGATAGCTCTTGGCTGCAGCAAAATGATCCCGGCAAGGCTCATCGAGATAGTCAAGCTGGGAGGGGGCACTACCGGCAATCTGTTTGCAGGTGGTCACCTTGCAATCGAGCAAGCGACGGGGTTTGGTCTCGTAACGCTTTTGGCAATCCGGGCAGAGGGATTCCAGATGCGGCTGGAAGTATGCGCGCAGGGCGTTGTCGTAATCTTGTGAGCAATTGGGACAGCCAACGCTGTTGAGCTCCAGACGCAGGTGTTTGAGCCCGAGTCCGCTAAGGAAAAGCCAGAGGAAGCTGATCAGTTCAGCATCCCAGTATGGATTGTCGGAGCCAATAAATTCCAGTCCGTATTGGTAAAACTGGCGATAGCGTCCGGCTTGGGGACGGTCGTAGCGAAACATCGGCCCCCAGTACCAGAGCTTGTTATTTCCGCTTGAAGCCATATTGTGTTCCACATAGGCTCGCACCACGGGAGCTGTGCCTTCCGGACGCAGGGCAAAGCTGCGGCCCTTCTTGTCTGTAAAACGATACATCTCTTTCTGGACTACGTCCGAGCTTTCGCCGGAGCTGCGCTCAAAGAGATCGCTCACCTCAAAGATTGGAGTGGTGATCTCTTCATAGCCAAAGGCTTTGGCCAGTTCTGTGAACTTTGCCTTTAGTGCCTGCCAACGATAGGAATCCTTTGGCAGAATATCATAAGTCCCGCGGGGGATGCTGTAAGACATATAAACCTCTTTAGTTTAGCTGATATATATCAGGATAGAGCACGTTTGTAAGATATAGCCCGGCTGCCGGAGCTGGAACGACCATAGTTTGCTTTGGATCAGCCTCTGTCAGAATCCTGCTGAGGGTATCCTTGTCCAGAGATTTAGTACAAAGATTTGCAAGACTGCCCACAATTCGGCGTACCATATTGTGCAAAAAGCGATCTGCACGCAGGCAAAAGACATAATGGCTCTCAGTCTCTGTGATGGAGAGTTCCTTCAGATCGCAGATGCGATTGGGAATCTCCGGATTAGCCACGGCAAAGGAGGAGAAATCGTGAGATCCCAGCAGGACAGTGGCAAGCTCCTGCATCCTGGAAAGCTCAAGGCGCTGATTGATCAGATATCCCATATAGAGACGCTGGAAGGGGATTATCTCCTTGGCGAGCAGGTAGCTGTATTGCCGCTCATAAGCTTTGTAGCGGGCGTGGAAATCGGGTGGAACATCCCAAGCTCCCACGATGCGGATATCGTAATCAAGGAGCCGATTGAGTGCCTTGGTCATCTGGTATGGAGTCATTCTGCCTTCATAATCGAAGTGAGCATATTGGCCTGTGGCGTGGACACCGCTATCAGTTCTCCCGGCACAGGTAATGCCGATGATCTCGTCTGTCATACGATACAGAGCTTTCTCGATGGTGGATTGGATGCTTTTGCAGTGAGGTTGGACTTGCCAACCGCAGTAAGGGCTGCCATCATAGGCAATCTTGAGAGCAATTCTGCGTTTATCCATCAGATCGCTCCCAGGAGGACCAGTGCAGTCAGGAATACCATAGCCATAAAGTTCTCAAGGCTAAAGAAGCTGCGCTCTATCACTTCCTCACCGATGCTGGCTTCGACCTGCTCTTCTATCTCGTGAGCTTTTAGGTAGTTCTGGTGCATTAGTTCTGCGAATGCTCCAAAGACTCCGCCAAGGCTATCTGCTCCCTTGATTTGCCTCTCGTGCAGGAGCGCAAAGTAACTGCGGATAAAGAGCACGGAAGCCATCAGAGTATAGGTGATCTTGCCTACCAAGGGGTACTTTTGCAGCCGGTGGGTATCCATCAAGAAGTGTCGGGTATCAACTGTCCCAAGAGCATATAGTGAGATCACCAGAAAGTAGATGATCTGCAGGCTAAAAAGCAGCATCGCGGGGAAAGGAGTGGCAAAAACACTGGCTATGATCCAGTAACCGGTGATGAAGATCAATACCTTGCGCATTGCCAGCAGTAGCTTGTTATAGATTGATGGTTGAAGCAGATAATAGACCATAAAGAGCAGGATCAGCAGGATCAGTTGCTTGATTGAGGCATCAAATCCCAAGGTGAGAGCGATCACCAGAATGATGAGTTTCAGCCAGAGGTTTTGTTCCGAGAGTATTCTGAGAGAGAGCTTCATTCAAGCGGAGCTTCCTCTTCCAGTGGCTCTTGCGGTGTAGGTTCCTGTTCATCGAGCAGATCAAGCGCTTGATCAGATAGTGCTTCCACAGGTTCTTCGATCTGTTCAGGCAGTTCAGGTAGTGGTTCTTCATTTTCAATAGGCTCTACAGCAAGACTGTCTTCAAAAACAGGTATCTCAACCCAGGCACTGGAATCCGCCTCTGCTCCCTGCAGTTCCCCAATGATCTCCTCGGAGATTGTATCGACTACAGCAGCTTCCCTAAAGATCAGGAAATTCGTTCCATCAAACAAGCGACGACTCCAATCGCCATATTTGCCTGTGTTTTGACTCTCGAGGATAGTCTGCAGATAGGGCAAGGCACTGGTAGTATCTGCACGTTCAATGGCGTAATGCCAGGCAAGGCGGAAACGTGACTTGAGTTTGATCTCTTCGGATTCTGTCTCCAGCAAGTCGGTGAGAGCAGTAACCATCGAATCTGGCTGAGCGGGATATAGTCCCAATGCCCAGTCCAGCTTGGCTTCTGCTTCCTCGATACGGGGATCAATGATCCTCACTCGCTGGCCGTTGTATAATAGTCTGATGCCATTAGTGTATTTGTTCCCGGGATAATCTGTCTGCATCTGGCTCAGGATATCAGCCACCTGCGGGTCTTTTTGTCCCAACTTCATATGCAGGCTCGCTTTTACAAACTTCACAAAGGGGATGATCTCGGTATCGAAACGCGCTAAAGACAGATTGATATTGCTGATCCTGTTTTGTTTGGCTTGTATATCAGAGGCGAGGTTACCCAGTAATCTTTGAAGCTCTGCTGTATCTGTCGGCTGTGGACGGGATAAACTGTCAGGAACGACCGCAGTGCTATCTGCAGGCACCTCCAGTGAATCTGATATAGCAATGTTCAGGGTATCTGCCTGAATGAGCCGGGATGAATCCGCCCAAGCTGCCATCCTCAGAGAGTCATCCAGCGCTGTCTGAGCCAGGTGCGTCTGCAGCGAGTCCCTCCGTGTAAGAAGGCTATCCAATTGAACACTAACGCTATCCAGCAGGCTTGCCAGTTTCCCGCGCTCGTCTATAACACGCTGATACAGCACAAAGCTGGAATCAGGCGCTTCCATCACTCGTTCATAGTTATCAGCAGCCAGATAGTGATAATCCAAAAACTGCTGCAAGTTATTCTCACTATTGAGATTTGCACCCTGTCCCAGCTGCTGGAGAGCGGTGACTTTGGCTTGAGCTCTGGATACATACTCGCCGGTCGCAGATTCTGTGCGAACCCGGTTGTAGCTCGCAGTAGCTGCGGCTCTATCGCCACGTTTAAAGAACTGGTAGTCCCCCAGAAAGTAAGCTGCTGCAGAAGATGAAGGTGTCCTGGGATAATCACGCATAATAGCATCAAACTCCTGCTGAGCAGCTTCGTTGTTGCCTGATGCCGCCAGGAGTCTCGCTTTTTGCACTCTAGCCAGAGAGAGCTTATCTGCTCTTACTTCGTTCTTGATTACCCCGCTGATTGTATCCAGTCCCTCATCCAGGCTACCCAGTGCCAATTGATTCAAAGCTATATAATACCTTGCTTCCAGCTTCAATTCCTTGGATGCCTTGCGGATATCCACCAGCTGTTCCAATTGCCGGTTTGACTGCTCGTAAAGCTTTTGTACATAGAGGTTTTTGCCCATCAGGAAGTAAGCCTCGTAAGACTCTTTGCTATCCGGATAATCTGTTATTATACGCTGCAGCCAAAACTCTGCCCTCAGGTAATCCTTGTCCAGTATCTCAAAATCCGCCAGTGTCAGCAAAGCCTTGGGATGATAATCTCTAAACTTGTTATCCCTGATAAAGGCTTCCAGCCTGGATTCTGCCTCAGCCGGCTGGTTGATCTCACGATAGATCTTTGCCAGGAAGATATTTGCATCCGGGATATACTCACTCTCGGGGAAGAGCCGGATCAGATTTTCAAACTGATCCTTGGCTTGAAACGCGCTATTACCTTTGAAGTAGAGAGCTTGAGACATCAAGAATAGAGCTTCTTCGACCTGCTTGCCGCTCTTGCGCTCCGATATGATAATACCGCATTTCTGGATGGTTTTGGTATATTCTTCCACTGCCTGCGGACTGGGCCTGCCATTGGAATTGAGCGGACGTGCCTGAGCAGCCTTGAAATAATTGCGTGCGTTGTACATTGTATTGCTGAGGCCGCATCCGGCACCAAACAATATCACAAGGATCATGATCGCAAGATTATATCTTCTCATGCGGCAAGACCCTCATCACCACGGCTTTTTGTCAAATGATTTCTAATCCGGATTCCGTCAGGATAGTATTCAAAACTCCACTCCCTACCAATTCCACTGATTTGTTGATATCGGTATAGAGGATGCGATCCTTGCCCAATGGCTCGACCGCCTCTCTCAAAGCTGCTTTGATCTCTTCCAGTACTGATGAACTGGCAATCTCCCGCTGATCCAGTGCAGACGCAGCAATCATCAGTTCAATCGCCAAGACCGTGCGCACATTCCTGGTCACCTGCAGCAGTTTTATGGCAGAGACAGAGCCCATACTCACGTGATCTTCCTGATTGGCAGAGGTGGGGATGGAATCCACTGAGGCAGGATGTGCCAGTACCTTGTTTTCCGAAACCAATGACGCGGCAGTAAGCTGAGCGATCATATAGCCGGAATCAATCCCGGGACGATTTGCCAGAAAAGCATTTAAGCCTCGGTTCAGAGCCGGATTGAGCATCTGCTCCACCCTGCGTTCTGAGATCGATGCCAGCTCCGATATCGCAATCGCCAAAGTATCCAGCGCAATCGCCAGCGGCTCGCCATGGAAGTTTCCTCCGGAGATCACCTTGCCTTCATCGGCAAAGATCAATGGATTGTCTGTGGCAGAATTGAGCTCGATTTCGAGCACGGAGCGTACATAAGATACCGCATCGCGCACCGAGCCATGCACCTGGGGTGTGCAACGCAGACTATAGGCGTCCTGAACGTTACCGCAATCGCGATGACTTTCCCTTAGCGGACTTCCGGCTAAAAGCTTGCGGATATTTGCTGCAGAGGCGATCTGCCCGGGATGAGGACGCAAGTTGTGCACAAGCTCGTCAAATGCCCTGGGCGTACCTTTGAGGCTATCGATGGACATCGATGCAACTGCATCGGCAAGCTGCAAAAGACGCTCCACTTCCAAAAGCGACAAAGCACCGAGAGCAGCCATCACCTGAGTGCCATTATTCAGCGCCAGACCTTCCTTAGCCTGGAGTGTAACAGGAGTGATCCCGGCCTTTTGCATCGCCAAAGCACCACTCATTCTCTCCCCCTGATACTCCGCTTCGCCTTCGCCGATCAGCACCAAAGCAAGGTGCGACAGAGGTGAAAGATCTCCGCTGGCTCCGACCGATCCACGCATCGGAATCACAGGATGAACACCACGATTGAGCATATCGACAAGGGTCTGCAAAGTCTCGGGACGTATCCCGGAATGCCCCTTGGCAAGAACATTTATACGGAGCAGCATTATAGCACGTGTCTGTTCACGATCATAAGGCTCGCCGACATTGACGGAATGGCTGCGGATCAGATTCACCTGTAATTCCGCGATATGTTCACGCGGCACGGTGACTGTGCTGAATTTGCCAAAGCCGGTGGTAAGCCCATAGACGACATCGCCATTCTCGATCACTTTATCCACATAAGCCCTGCATTTGATTACCTTTTCCTGGCTTTCGGGGCTCAGTGCTATCTGTGCTTCATTACGGGCAACCTGCTCCAATTGCTTTAGGCTCAGGCTGTTGCCGTCGATCATAAGTACTTGCATTCTATCCTCTTTGATAAAGTTAATTTGCTATCTTGTGGATGCATCCAATTCCGAAGCGCTGATTTTGTCAATTGCAAGCTATTTTTTTTAAGTGACGAGTGACGAGTAACGAGTTACGAGAAGGCGTCTATTTCGTCCATTTAGTTCATACTGCCCATCTCACAAAAAATCCGAGCCCGGTCTCCCGGGCTCGATATCTATACTACTTTGGGATCAATCAAATAAAGAGATTGAGATTAGCTTGTTCTGCTTCGGAGAGATAGGTCGCAACTCCGCCGATGGTGACTCCATCGATCAGTTCTTCCGCCATCACGCCCATAATGTCCATAGACATCTGGCAGGCGATCATCTCGACTCCCGCGTGCTTGGCTTGCATTATCATCATCTCCAGAGAATCCACGTTCTTATCCTTCATCCTTTTGCGCATCAAGAGCGGTCCCATCCCGGCAAAATTGATCTTGGATAATGCCAGGCCTTTGGAACTGGAGGGCATCATCATCCCAAACATCTTGCCCATAAAGTCCTTTTCGACCTTGGGTTTATTGGTTCTTTTGATGATATTGAGTCCCCAGAAGGTGAAGAACATCGTGACTTTCTTGCCGGTAGTGGCAGCACCATTGGCGATCACGAAAGACGCCAAAGCTCTGTCCATATCATCACTAAAGACCACGATGGTTTTGTTTCTGCCACCGGCTACTCCAACGCTCTGCTCCACTGCCCCGCCCTTTTGGACTGTGGCAATGATCTTGCGTCCTTCGGTCTCAATTCCGATCAGGGTATTCCCCGTCATTTTGCACCAAGCCGGCACGTCTTTGGCAAAGCCCTGATCTGTGGCAGAAATCCTGAGCTGATCTCCATTGGCGAGGCGATCCATCTCCATCTTCAAACGCATTATAGGCCCCGGACACTGCAAGCCGCAGGCATCCGCCTCAAAGGTCTTGCCGCTGGGGGTACTGCTCTTCTCGGGATCGCTCTGATAGATATGATCGTCCTTGCCAATCACATCTTTGGAGAAGATATCCTCGTTGGATTGCTTTTGAGTGGCGTGTTCATAGGTAAGGTAACCGCCGGAGAGGTTGTAAACCTCGGAAAAACCGCTCTGCACCAGGATGCGCGAGGCAAAGTAAGAACGGTGTCCCGTACCACAGAAGACCACGATTTTTTGCCCTTTGGGAATCTCGTCCAGGCGTCCACGCATAGTATCGACATCGATATTAACAGCGCGGTCGATACTGCCCAGCTTGTGCTCATCAGGTGTACGCACGTCGATCAGGACTGTATTGGAATAGTCCAGATTGCGTAGCTCGTCCCAGTGTATGATCTTAACCATCCCGTTGAGGATATTATCCGCCACCATACCGGCAACATTAACCGGATCCTTAGCAGAGGAGAAAGGCGGCGCATAGGCATGCTCGATCTCTTCCAGATCATAGATTGTCTCGCGGTGTTTGAGGATATGAGCCATCATATCGATACGTTTATCCACACCGTCAAAGCCCACAATCTGAGAGCCCAGGAGCCTGCCATCCACAGGATCAAAGACGATCTTGACCGTCATAGGCAAGGCATCGGGGTAATAGCCCGCATGCGAAGAGGAATGAATGATTGAAGAGATATAGGGAATTCCCTCGTGTTTGAGCACCTTCTCGGAGACACCCGTGGCAGCCACTGTAAGATCAAAGACCTTGGCGATAGCGGTCGAGATTGAGCCGATATACTTGCGTTTGTTTCCCAGCACCATATTATCGGCTGCGATACGTCCCTGCTTGTTGGCTGGCCCTGCCAGATAGGTGAGGAAAGGCTTACCTGTAATCGGGCTGGGAAAGACCACTGCATCGCCCACGGCATAGATATCCGGATCGGTGGTCTGCATATATTCATTGACCACGATGCCTTTGTTGACGCCCAGTTCCAGTCCGGCTTTTTCTGCCAGATGGCTGTCCGGACGCACTCCAATGGAAAGCACCACCATATCGGTCTGCAAAGATTTTCCGCTTTTGAGGCGGACGTGCAGGCCATCCGGCTCTTGCACGAAGGCATTGACCGCATCCTTGAGATAAAATTCTACTTTCTTGGTCTTGAGATGCTGATGTACTTCCGCAGCCATCTCATAATCCAGAGGTGTCATCACCTGCTCCGCCATCTCCACGATAGTCACGAAGATGCCCAGATGATGCAAATTTTCCGCCATCTCGAGGCCGATAAATCCTGCTCCCACGATTACTGCGCGTTTTACATCGTGAGTCTTGATAAATTCCTTGATCTTGTCTGTATCCGGCACACTGCGCAGGGTAAAGATGCGATCATCACTGATGCCGGGGATGCCGGGACGCAGAGGCTCCGCTCCCGGGGAAAGCATCAGTTTATCATAGTTTTCCGTGTATTCTTCACCTGTCTTGGTGTTTTTTACCGTGACACTTTTGTTTGCTCTATCGATGGAAATCACTTCGCTGTCGATGCGCACATCCACATTCAGCCTGGCTTTGAAGGATTGGGGAGTCTGCACAAAGAGGCGATCCCGCTCCGCAATTACTCCGCCAATGTAGTAGGGCAGGCCGCAATTTGCATAGGATATGTAGCTGCCTCTTTCAAACATAATGATCTCTGCGCTCTCGTCCATTCTGCGCAATCTTGCTGCTGTGGTTGCTCCGCCGGCGACACCGCCAACGATCAGATACTTTGCCATCTGAAGCTCCTTTTGAGGATTATACTATACAGAATATACTAATTAAAGGCACCTTTTTGTCAACTTAAAGATTTACTATTAGCGTGGATAATCGGTTTTTTTATTCACGGCAAAAGGCATCCCTCGGCGGATATCCTCCTCGGCAATTTCTTCCTGCTTGAATTCTCTGGAGATCCCCTAGTGATCCCCTAGTGATTCCCTTGTGGCGACAAGGGGATCTCCCCGGGATTACAACGCCATCACCAGACTGTCCTATAGGGAAGACAGTGCGGCAAATCAGCCTAATGTGTTAAACGGAATGAGCTTAGAAATAACGGATCAGAATATAGGCGGTAGAAATCACCAGCGAATTGAGGGTATAGATCAAGCCAATCTTGGTGAAATCGCCAAAGCTGATATGGTGACCGTTTTTGTGAGCAATACCGACTGATACGATATTGGCAGAAGCACCGATCAGGGTACCATTACCACCCAGGCAAGCTCCCAGGGAGAGTGACCACCAGACTGGTTTGATCGCTTCCGGAGGGATCTGAGCTCCGATATCCTTGATCAGGGGAATCATCGTGGTCACAAAGGGAACGTTATCGACAATCGCGGAGAAAATCCCCGAAAACCATAGGATTACTACAGAAGTGGAGCGGATATCGTTGTGAGTAATCTTCACAATCTGCTCCGAGACCAGCTTGATAAAGCCAGTCTCGATGAGGCTTTCCACGATCATAAAGAGCCCGATGAAAAAGAAGATCGTAGCCCAGTCGATATCATTGGCGAGCACTTTATCGACTCGCTTTCGATTGCTGAGTATCAGCAGAGTAAGCCCGGCGATCATAGCAATCGCGGCTATATCCAGCCCGATTTTGTCCTGAAAGATAAAAGCAAGCAACATCAGCCCAACCACCAGCAGAGATCTGTGCATCAGCTTGCGATTTTGGATCAGGTTGTCCTCACGAAATTCCATCAGGCGAGCCCGGTTTTGATTTGTCACTATCATACTTTTACGATAGATGAGCCAGGTGATACCCAGGCTGGTAATGGTGATCAGGATGATAATGGGGCTCAGGTTGTAGATAAAATCCATAAACACATAGTTTGTAGCGCTACCAATCAGGATATTGGGCGGGTCACCGATCATTGTGGCTGTACCTCCGATATTGGAGGCGATTGCCATTGTTATAACAAAGGGAATCGGACTGATTTTGAGCTCAGATGCTATCAAGAGAGCAATCGGAACCAGCATCATCACGGTCGTGACGTTATCCAAAAAAGCAGAGATAAGTGCAGTGATCGCAAACATAAAGAGCATTATCCGGACGGGGCTGGCTTTGGCGAGCTTGGCGGTCTTGATAGCGATGTATTGAAAGATGCCGGTCTCGCGGAGCACCGCCATTACCATCATCATCCCGATTAGCAGGAATATCACGTTCCAGTCAACAGCCGCAAAAGCTCTTTTCTGGCCCACAATATGAAAGGCTATCACCAAAAAACCGCCCATCAAAGCGGCAGTCATCTTATTGATCCACTCGGTCATAATCAGCACGTAAGTGATTGCGAAAATCACCAGTGCCACAATCATCTGTATCATTTTAATCCTCAGTGCCGGGTCAAACCCCGGGGGCAAACAAAATATCCGGCTGCTAACAGCCGGATAACACTATCTATCAATCATATAGCTTTTGCATACCCACAATTTTGGCTCAGTATGGCAAGATGTGGATTTTTAGTCAATGGAATTGTGTGAACTATTAGTTCTTGCTAAGGAGCCAGATGAAGAAGGGGCAGCCAACTGCTGCAGTGACGACACCTACCGGCAGTTCGATGGCAGTCAGATTCTTGGCAATCAAATCGCAGAGCACGAGAAAGATTCCCCCGCTCCAGACGGAAAAGATGTAGATCTGCTTTTGCCCGGAAGGGATAACAAACCTGACCAGATGGGGAATGATCAAGCCGATAAAGCCAATGATGCCTGCATAGGAGACATTGATGCCGATCATAATGGAACTAAGGATAAAGATCTCTTTTCTGATGCGCGAAACGTTTATGCCCACGCTGCCGGCATAGAGATCACCGCTGCTGATGATCTCCAGACTTCGAGAACGAAAATAAAGATAGACCAGCAGAATCAATGAGACAAAAGAAAGGATCAGGAAGACAGTCCATTCGTTGTGGCTGAAGATTCTGCCCAGATTACCCATCAGAGTTCCCAGTATCAGCATTGTATCCTTTCTAAACAGATACATTGTCAAAGAGATTCCTGCAGAAAAGAACATACCTGAGATTACACCGGCAATCAAGAGACGACTGCGATCGAAGCTGCCTTTTTTCTGAGCCATAGCCCAGACGATCAGGAGGGTGAGCCCGGCTCCCAGAAAGCCGCCCACCGGCATTAAAAGTGTAAAACCCAGTACTCCCAATAGAATTGATCCGAAGGCAGAGCCGGAAGATATGCCCAGAATATAGGGCTCAGCGAGCGGATTTGCCAGCATCACCTGATAGATCGAGCCAATCCCGGCAAGGGTCATACCTGTAATCAGAGTTAACAGTAATCTGGGGATGCGGATCTGCCAGAGGATGCCCGAAGATGGACTCCCGATCATCAGATAAACAGCTATTGCGGTAAAGCTGATCAGGATGAGTATAAGGATGGCGAGGATACGTTTTGCAGAGTTCAATTGCCCATCCGCCAATTATCAAAGATAGCTGCAAGCGCTTTCATCCCCTCGATTACCCGGGGACCTGCCCGTTGGATCAGATCGGGATTGATATCGCTTTCAAAGTAGATACGATTGTTTTTGAGGGCAGGGATATTCTGCCAGCCCTTGCGGGATTTGATGGATTCCAGAGTGTCCTGTGAATAGCAGATTATAATGTCCGGGGCAGCGGTTACAATACGCTCCGGATCGACACGGGAATAGTCTCGTTCCAGGGTGCTGAAGACGTTGTCTCCTCCGGCAGTCTCGATCAATTGGCCTACGAAGGATTGATCCGATACACTCATCAGAGGGTCGCGATAGATCTCCAGATAGACCTTTGGACGGCGTTTACTCATATTGTTGGCACGGATCATTTCAATCTCCCGCCTAATGCTATCTGCCAGCACTATAGCTGATTCTATGCTGCCGGTGAGCTCCCCCAGGTGGCGGACACCAAGTAGTAAATCCTCCAGATTTGCGGGATAGCTGCTCTCCACCCGAAGACCGAGCTTGGTAAATTCCTTGGCGATGGCTTCTTGCTCCAGGGCAGAGGAGAAGATAATCGTAGGATTCAGCGAGATCACTTTCTCACGATCCAAGGCACCGAAATTACCCACCACCGGCTTTGTCGCAAGGCTGGGAGGGTAGTTGCACTCTGCGGTAATCCCCACAATGCGCTCTTCCAAACCCATTGCACAGAGGATTTCGGCTGTTTCAGGCGAAAGTACGACGTAGCGATCGCTATCTGAACGATCCCCTTTGGTGCATCCTGCAGTAGGCCCCAGGACAAACAGCGCCAGGAGCAGAAATATAGTGTATCTCATTGTTCTCCATTGATATCTTCTTGCGTGTTGAATCACCGGAATGCCTTGCTTTGTCAAGGAAACTTTGAGCTTGATTATTTTCATTGACCGATTATAATATGGATTAGAACTTGGAGAGAGAAGATTATGCGAGGTGGAAGAATTGTGGTCCTATAAGGTGTGGAACATTGTAATCCTGATTCTTTTTATACTTTTGATGCTATTGGCGATTTCGTCGGTTGCCAATCTGATCATCAAAGGGACCCTTAGCACCATCTTTACAGGCCTTACAATTCAGATAATCAACGTAGTGTTTTTGATTACCATCGTGCTGATTATCCATATCCTCGTGATGGAAAATTCCAATCCCGTGCATACCTTGGCGTGGATTCTCGTGCTTGTCTTTGTGCCGGTACTGGGCTTTGTGTTTTACCTCTTCTTCGGCAGAAACTGGCGCAAGAACAGGATATTCAACCGTAAAGGACAACGGGATGCCGGGGAGATTCGTAATCTGCTCCCTCAGAGTAGCTATCGCCCGCCGAGGCATAGTGTGGCAGCCAGATTGATCGCTCTGATGGATCGGAATCCCAAAGCCATTCTTACAACCTACAACCAAGTGGAGCTCATAGCCGATACCAGGAATGCCTTTGACAGGATTTGCGAAGGAATCCGCCAGGCAAAGAGCCACATCCATCTGGAGTACTTTTCCATAGCAAACGACTCCACTGGCAGGACACTGATGCAGCTCCTTTTGGAGAAGCGCAAGCAAGGTGTGGAAATCAGATTGATATACGACGACGTAGGCTCCTGGAAGCTGGGACGCAAAGCAAAGCTCAAGCTCAGAGATGCGGGAGTTGAGCTGGCCCCCTTTATGCCAGCATGGATACCTTTTCTAAATAGCAAGCTGAACTACCGGAATCACCGTAAGTTGGTGATTATCGATGGCCTTTCTGCATATCTGGGCGGGCTCAATATTGGGGATCAGTATCTGGGGCTGGATAAGTACTTTGGCTATTGGAGAGATTCACTGATGGTGATCAATGGCGAGGGAAGCCTGGCTCTGCAGAGCATCTTTCTGATGGATTGGTTTTTCGTGAGCAGAAAGGATCTGCTCATCGACCAGCATTGGGATAGGTATCTGCCAATGGAGCAGGCAAAACAAGGTATCGAGCATCCGGTGGCAGTGCAGGTATTGGCTAGCGGACCTGATACGGATCACGCAAACATCCTGCAGGTGTATTTTGATGCCATATCCTCTGCTGCTGTCTTTATCGGGATCACCACACCCTACCTGATCCTCAATGAAAGTCTCCTGATGGCGCTGAAAACAGCAGCAGGAAGAGGCGTAAGAGTGCAGATAGTGGTTCCGGGAAAGGCAGACCACCTAATGGTCTATTGGGCATCGAGATCATATTTCGAGGAGTTGCTGCTCGCAGGAGTCGAGATCTTTATCTATCAGAAAGGCTTTATGCATGCCAAGGTATTGATCATCGATAATGAGGTGCTATCCGTAGGCACGACCAATATGGATCTAAGAAGTTTTAACCACAATTTCGAGCTGAACGCGATGATCTTTGATGAGAGCCTGGCTGTAGAGGCTTTGGCTCACTTTACCGAGGATCTGTCGCACTCGATCAAGCTCGAATATGAGGAGTTTCGCCTGAGATCTACCTATAAGAGATCTCTGGAATCACTATTCAGGCTGTTTTCACCACTATTGTAAGGAGGGTTTATGCCGGTATTGAGGATAGTTTCATTCAAAGAAGATGTCATCGCTGCAGCTCTGCAGAGGATTATTGAGGGTAGTTATCTTATCTTTCCGAGCAGAGCATCCGCTGCAATCGCTGAACAGGTGGCTTATCAAGACTGGACGCTGGAAGATGTGAGCTACTTTAGTATGGATGATTTCAAGACCTTGCTCACTCTATCAGATATGCCTATATTGCAGGAAGATAAAAGGTTGATATGTCTGTATCGGGCAATGACTGCCGAGGATCGGGAATTCTATCATATCTACCGCTATGGCGATCTGGTAGGCTGGGGACAGGAGTTTTTTAAGTTTTTTGACGAGTTGGCAGATGAATTGGTGGAGCCCCGGCGATTGATTGACTTTCACCTAAGTGGTGGATACACGCTACAACATTGGCAGGAAGTCTTTATCGAACGTATCTGCGAGATCAGGGAGCGTTATGGCAAGCTGGTAAGTGAACTGGGCTTTACTGATCGAATCTTTCTGGATCCAGCATCCCTGGATCTCCCCTATCGGGACAGGACCTTTATCTTTGTGAATCAGAACTACTATTCCGCGCTGGAAAAGCTGATTATCGAGAGGCTTGAGCAGAATGGAAACCGGGTTGAAATAATATTCCAGGGGCCTGCCGGGGCATTTGACTTTGATCGTATGAGAGCCGGTAACATTGCGTTAAAAGAGCTGCTGGAATCAGGAGAGCATCGCTGTGAGAAAATCGAAATCCAGACTACGGAAAATGAAGATCAGATGGCTCTAGACTTTCTGAGCTATTCTATAGATAAGCCAGGCGGAACCATTGTGGATGCCCAGTACAGCTCAAAGGCTTATGGCAGACTGATCGATGAGAGCTTGGGCAAGGATACTGTTACTCAGAGTTTTGTGGAGCTCTTTGCCTACCAGTTCCTGGCTCGGGTAAAAACCGATATAGATGCTATGCATAGAAGCTTTGAAGGTAGATACCTACCGTTGCAAAACCTGCTGGATGATCTGAGCCTGGATGCCTTCTTTGCGCCACTTGGGTTCACTGATCAGAAAACCTTAAGAGACGATCTGATGAAGCTTTGCCGGGAAGACTATCTGTATGTTGATAGAGATTTACAGATTTTCAACGGGGAGGACGAGTATAACTCGCCTGCTTTGAAAGCAGCACTAGAGGCATATCTGAAGGTTTTGGATAGCTTCGCAGGCGTTACTGGGATCAAGGAATTGATCGCTCTGATTGATAGCCCCAAGACGCTAAAGCTGGAGGCATTGCTCCGTGAGGAACAACTAAGGTATTCCAACGCTGCCGAGGTCTTTTATGAGAGACTGGCAAACTTTAGATCATTGGAGGATCTGGGTCTGATAGACGATTGGAAAGAGATTTCCGGGGATACGTCGGTAGCTGCAGGAATACTGGAGCTATTTCTTGAGTCGCTGAAAACAGCTCAGATTCGCTGGAGCATGAACATCGCAAAGAACTCAGGCTATGAGATTACTAACCTCCTGGACAGCCGTAATCTGAGCTTTGAGCGTCTGGTCTTCTTCCACGTCAATGAAGGCAATATCCCCTCCAATCCGACCTCGGTGTGGCTCTTGAATGAGACACAGCGCAGCAAACTGGGACTCAAGACCTACGACGAAATCAGGAACTGGGAAAGGTATTACTTTCTGCGCTTACTGATGGTAAGCCAAAGGGTTAGAATATATTGCCACGCCCATAAAGAGCAGGATATTGAGCCTAGTTCATTCGTCTCAGAGCTGCTCCAGATCAGCAGAGACCTCGGGCTGCAAGAGCTGGTGATAGAACTGCCACGCCTTGCTCCACGCATCTCTGATCTCTATCAAAACTACAAGGAACTCAGTAATGGTGTATTGTCAATAGATAGTACACTGAAAGGGCTGGATGATCATAAAAGCTTCTTCAATCTGCCCTATACAAAAGATGATCTGCCGGTTGAGATCAGGCTCGGCTTCTACTCACTCAATCAGCTAATCAGAAACCAGTTCATTTGGTATATTCTGAACTATAGGAAGCTAAAAGAGCCTGTTTACCAGGTGGATGAGACCTTGTCCCGCAGGTTCTTTGGCACCTTGATCCACGAGTATCTGGCTGTTTTGATGTCTGATCTCAGTGGACCACACACAAGTTACCGGATAATCAAAGAACGCCTGGCAGATAGAGATTACTTGCAAAGTAGCCTGATACGCATCCTGGAGAATCCGGTCTATAGATTGAAATTACCACAGAATTACAATTGGGATTTCCTCCGTGATATCATCTCTGGTTGTATCGTTGACACGATGTATTGGTTCTTTGATAGCTGGCTTCAGGAACGAGTAGGAAAAAATGGCTTTACTTTATTGCCGGAATCTGAGAGGGCTCAGGAATTGAGGTATAAGCCATATCTGCAGCACGGGGATAACTCGATAATGATCAAGGGTATTGCTGATTTACGGCTGGAAACTCCTGACAAGTATCATATCATAGACTTTAAGACAGGTAATCACGATGCCAGACAAATGGTCTTTTATGAGCTATATTACTACCTGCTGGACGAGCCCTTACTGGCTGATAAGATGCAATCAACCATCTGCAGGATCCTGGATAGAGATGCTGAGACAATCAAAACAGAAGATAAGATGCGGCAGAAACTGAGCCAAGCCCTGGTCGATACCCTGGACACAATTAAGCTTGATGGTTTTGGTCTTCCCGCCAGCACTACAGACCGGCTCAGGCACAAACAGCTCTCCCGGGCTGATCTCTATACAATGGACAGAGGGGCAAAGAATGTATAAGTTTAAGAACAGCATAGTCACAGCCAGCGCCGGAACAGGCAAGACATACAGGCTCTCAGTGGAATTCATATCCTTGATCCTGAACTATTATGGATCTACCGATATGCAGCCAGATAACATCCTGGTTCTTACCTTTACCCGTAAAGCAACAGCCGAGATCAGAGAGCGGATCATCTCGCATATAGACTTGCTGCTCATTTCTGATCATAAGTTAGCTACTGATGAGCAGGTAAAGAGCAAGCACAGCCTGATCTCCTCAATCAGAAAGATCAATCCTGATCCTGAGCTTCCTGCAGATGAACTCACACCAACTGAAGAGGGTAAGTTACTCTCGCTGAGGCAAATCTTTGCGGCAGACAAACAGCAACTCAGGGTAATGACCATCGATGCTTATATCAATAGTATCTTCCGTAATCTGGTGCGTCCTCTGCGCAGCCTGGATAGCTTTGAGATAGATCTAAACACTGCGGATAAGCACCTTGCTGATATCTTGAACAGCCTGATGAGTCCCAGGATCAAAAACCGTATCGACAAGCTCCTGCAGCGTAAGATCAGGCCTTCTCTGGATCAATACAAGGATTTCATCATCTCATTGATCAAACGACGCTGGACCTACTATCTGATCAAGAACAGACTCCTGCTCGATACGCAGCGCAGCTTGCAGGCATACCTCGTGCAGGACAAAAGCCCGGATACTTTCAAGGATGAATTCATCAGAATCCTGGGGGTTATCCGCAGTCTCATACTGGAAACTCAGAGCAGAGATAATAACAATCCCTGGCCTGACTTCTTCAACAAAGAGTTCAAGCAGCTCTTTGATAAATTCCCCGATAATGACCCTGATTTGGGCAGACAATTGGAGAAGCTGGCTCTGGACAATCAGAAGCTCTACAAGTTACTCACAGATATCTCCGGCTCTAAACTAAAGAACATCTACAACGGCAATAAGTTCCGCAAGAAGGACGACCTCGAGACAAAGGAGCAGATGCAGCAAGCACAGGCTGAGTTAAAGTCCTTGATAGCTGATTGGTTGGTCTATAGCTTGATCGGAGTGGAACAAAGCGAGATCATAGACATCTGGGGGGAAGTCCTCGCTGAATATGATAAGCTGATTTACCGCTACCGATCTATGACCTACGATGATATCGCCTGGTTTACCTTTGAGGCTTTGTACAGTGCTGATCCTCCCATCTTCAATGCTATGGATGAAGCCCTGGCATCGGAGTTTTACCAATTCCTGGCTCATCGTAACCGTTTCATCCTGATTGACGAGTTTCAAGATACTTCTATTATCCAGTTTAGCATCCTGCAACCTATCATCGAGGAGGTATGCTCGGGGCTGGGAACGCGTAGTTACGGTGGTGTGGTCGTAGTAGGAGACGAAAAGCAATCCATCTTTGGTTGGAGAGGTGGTGAGCGGGAACTTCTTTTGAGGCTTCCTGCCATCATCAAGCCCATAGGTGATGTCAAGACAGATGTTCTGGACAAGTCCTGGCGTAGCAGCCCACACCTGATGCGATACATCAATGGTGTCTTCTCGGCTCCCCAGCTTCACGATTATCTGGCAAAACGCTCGATGAATTGGGATTACTCCCCTGTAGAAAGTATGAAGCCCAATCTGGACACTCAAAGCGAACTGAAGCTCTGCATCAGAGGCTACAGCAACCGCTCAGCTAACGAAGATGATATCGACTATATTCAGGACACATACCGCGACTTTATCACCAGGATGATCCTGCCAGAAATACAAAAGAACGATGGCTCATCCATCGCTATCCTCTGCCGTAGAGGCAAGGAACTAAGCGAAATGCAATTGATGCTTGAGGGATTGGGCGAGACAGGCGTGTTTGAGCCAAATGCCGATCTCACCGAGCATCCCCTGATCACACCTCTGATTGATTGGCTCCGCTACCTTGCCTTTGGCGACGACTTTAGCCTCATTTCATTCCTGCGCTCCGATTATATCCTGCTCAAGGCAGCCCCTATCAAAGAGATTATCGACTATCTAAGCCTCGAGCAGGAGAACAAGCAAGGACCAGCAGCACCAATGATCCTTACCGAGATCAGGAAGCTGGCAGATGAATGCAGAAAACATAGTATCTATGATTCCTGCTTGAAGATTGTTAATGAAATCTACAATCCACAAAACCCCAGCGAACGCGACTATCTGAACATCCACGCCTTCCTGAAGATCATCCGGGAATACGAGCTCAATCACAGCGCTGAAGGACTCTCCATATCTACCCTACTGCGCTATCTGCAAGACAACAAAGCTCAGGAGTTTATGCGCCAGCGCACTCTCAACGACCAGGCTCCGGTTCAGCTCCTCACTATCCACAAATCAAAGGGGTTGGAATTTGATAAAGTCTTTGTGTTTTACAATCTCAGCTTCCGCGGAAAGCCTGATTACAACCAGATTGTTTCCTATATAGACTATATGGGTGAGGACTACAAGCAGCTCAGAGACTTTGCCATCAGCCTGCATTACGCCAAATTGATTGAAGAATCCAGCTTCTCATATCTGGCAGAGGCAGACAAGCGCCGCGAGATGCTGGAAGAGCTCAATACTCTTTACGTAGCCTTCACAAGGGCAGTTGAGAGCCTGAATATCTATTTTACTTTCAATTCCTCAGATTCCTGGCCGGATTATTATGATGCGATCGCTCCGGATAGACTCAGCCTCCCAGCTCTAATATGTAACATCGGATACGAATATATGCTCACAGAAGGAATAGCCCCTGACAAAGGGCTCTTCTATACCTGCTCACCGTCCTACAATCCTACAGCCTCCGAGAGCTCTCAAAAACTCAAGGCAGACTCAGTGATCACATCTTATCCTGTTAATCTGCCCTATCTCTCAGCCCGCCCGGATTATCAGGAGCGCGACCAACTACCCAATCTGAAGCAGCTTTGGCTGGAAGATCGATCTGCCCTCTATGGAGATCTGGCTCATTACTATCTGTCATACCTGATCAGAAACACCGATATCGAGCGCTTGCAGGGCTTAAAAGCCTGTATTTTCCGCTTTGGATCGATCCTCTCCAAAACTGCCATTGAGGCAATCTGCAGCCAGACAGATCAGTTCTTCGCAAAGCAAGCAAGGCTCTATGAACCTGCTTGGGACAAGATATTCACAGAAAAGAGCATCTGGAGCGGTAATAAAGAGTACAGAATAGACCGGATGATGGTCAATACCAACGAACAAATGATTTTGCTGGTAGATTACAAAACAGGCAGAATCCACGAGCTTGAACAGCTTGACCGCTATCGCAGCATCCTGATGGAATCTCCTTGGATAGAGCGCAACAACTATCGCATTGAAACTGAGTATATCCAGTTCAAGCTTCGGCTCTGAGGATACCGCAGATTAGCTTTTTACCACCTTGGTGTAGAGCTTGGCACCCGATGCAGAGCCAAAGTAGCCCAGCGCGTTGTGTACGCCTCCATTCAGGTAACCTTCATTGTTGTACAAGAACCGGTAGTAATTATCATCTATACTATAGATCGTGAAGCGGTAGCGACCATAGAAAGCCACACCCTGTTTGAAATCCCGTAGTAGCGCGTGATTCCCGCCTGCTTCCGGATAATTCAAAGCCAGATACTTAGCAAAGAGCCGGATTCTGCGCATTGAATCCCCGCTGCTATTATAGATCCAGGCAATGCTTGAATCAGCATAGGTGATTCCAAAGATGGGTATGGTAAATTCCAGATCGGTGGAGAATTCTTCCAGGCAGTAAATCTCCAGATACATATTGAGACTCCCCGTAAAATCTCCTGTATTGACTGCCAGAGGATAGCTCTCTCCCAAGTCTTCAAAGGATATGCTATCTGTAGTCGCCGGATTCAGCGAATATCCCTCTCCCTCGATATTTAGATTGTTAAAGTCCTCCACCGGCTGCACTTGCTTTGGAGTAACCGTCTCAGCCCAAACCAGCTTGTCGTATCCCGGTATCTCAGCTTCAATCCGATAGCGCTGATTCGCTTTTACAATGTATCCTGACAAATCCACATACTTGATCTTGGGAACGGTTAGCTGGTCATTCTGCCCCATATCAAGCACCGGTTGCAGCTCAATAACCGCAGTAGTATCATTACCGCTCAGCTCATAGATCTTGATGTTAGCATCAGTTACAAAGAGCTCAGTAAACTCAAACTCCTCAATATTGTTGCTCTTGGTCAGAAAGACCGGATTCTCATTATCGATCGGAGAGCCCACCATCAGCAGTGCTGCCAAGCTATATGTATCCCCTTTAAAGCGAGGTCCGGCAACGTTTCCATCACAGGAAAAGGATATTGCTGCCACGAACAGCAGCAGTCCGATCAGTAATCTATTTCTTAGTTTTACCATGTTACGTTTACTCCTATGAAGGGGATAAAGGGAAATTGAGCGCTATCCCGGGTGACCAAAGTCGGGTCCCCATTGTCATCCAGGCTTACATAATAGCTTCTACCACCCACGTTGTCACGATTTGTCACGTTTATAAACTCCAGATAGGGCTCGATTGTGCCCCAGGAATTGGTAAAGAGCAGCTTGGTGCTAAAGTCCCATCGCAGATAATGTGGCAATCTTACCCTGTCCTGATAGCTGTAAATGATCTGAAAGTTGTTTCCATCAAAGTAAAAGTGCTCCGGTACCTGATCCGGCTGTCCGGTAAGATAAGTAAAGTTCGTGCCGATTTTTAGCTCTGCCCCCAGAGGTGTCCAGCCTGTATTCTCGCTGATGTTGTATGTCTCTACTACATTCAGAGAGTGAGTCCGGTCATACCGTGGGAAAAAGTAACGGCTTTCCCCTGTCTCGGGATCCAGATTGAGTCCCTCCATCTTGCGTTGAGTTCGGCTGAGAGTGTATCCCACAAAACCAGTCAAGCCCTGCCAATCGTTCCTGATCAGCAGATCAGCACCCCAGGTATAGCCTTTGCCGACATGGAATGTATCGCTAAGGGTTCCATTTTGGCTATCCCAATTGTAGTTCGTAGCCTCGTTGAATTCCAAAATCTTGTCGTAACTCTTGTAATACAATTCCAGATCAAAACCGATACCCGGCTCAAAATCTCTGGTATAGCCCAGGATATAGTGATTGCTTACACCCGGATCAAGGCTGCCATCCAGAGGGAACCAGACGTCAAAGGGAGAGCCTGTCCCCATACTCATCAGGGTCAAAAACTGATGAAATCTGCCAAAGCTTACATAAACACTCTCATTCAGATCCAGCCTTCTACGCACGGATATTCTGGGATCAAAGCTCAGGTAAGACGCTTTGGGGAGGCTGGGTAAATTGAGCTTCAAGCTTTGATACCAAGTAAGCCTTAGCCCCGGCTGGACTGTCCAGATTGCATCCGGATTCCAGCTATCCTGAATAAATACTGAGCTCATCAGAGAGCGAATATCGATATCCGGAAGACTGTTTGGATCGTAATTGTAGCTCGTATCGCTATTCAGCCAGGTATCGTTGTATTTTATCTCAAAACCCGCATCAACCTGATGTTCGTTTGAAGGCATCCAGCTAAGGGTTCCCTTTCCGGTTACATCATCGATCCCGTTGATTCTGGTAAAGATCGGTTCACCCTCGGGACTCACCTGCGAAAGCTCGCTCCCAAATCTGCTGCCTGCCAGAATGAAACGTGAATAGAGCTTGGGATTGAAGATGTGTCTCCATTGGGCTGAAAAGGTCTGGTTACCCCAATCAGCATAGATCGTATCCCCGAAATTGATCTTGAGCTTGTCCTGCCCGAAATAGGTGCTTACCGTAAACTGGTTTCGGCTGTCCATATCCCAATTCAGCTTGGCGTGTCCATCATAAAAGTAATAGTCTGGAATGTCATCGATCAGTTGTTGCAGCAGTTCTACATAAGTCCTGCGGAATGATCCCATATACGATCCATTCTGCGAACCCACCTTCCACGGCCCTTCCAGTGTCAGACTGCTGGAGATCAGACTCAGCCTGGCAATTCCCTGATGATACCGGCGATTACCCTGGCGATTGGCAACATCCAGGACAGAAGACAGCCTGCCGCCATACATTGCCGGATATGCGCCTTTGATCAGTTCCGCACTGTCAATAGCATCTGTATTGAAGGTACTGAAGATACCGCCAAAGTGATTAGGATTGTAAACATCTGTATCATCTATCAGAATCAGGTTTTGATCCGGACTACCGCCTCTTACATACAGTCCAGCGCTAAAATCTGAAACCGGAGTAACTCCGGGGAGAGTAATCAGCGAACGAAAGACGTCTGCTTCAGCCACCGATACTATGTCTTTGAGTTCTTCGGTAGTTCGGCGAATCACACTCACCGGGATATTCACGCTGTTGTTATCACTTTCGGCTGATCCAGTTACTCTTACTCTACCCAGCTCGATTCCGCTTTTATCAAGGGAGAAGTTGTGGCTCAGGTTATCAGAAGTATCATTCACCGTAAAGCGATAGCTTTTACTCCCATAAGAGACCAGGCTTACTTCCAGAGTGTAGGTCCCGGGCTGGTTTATCGTGATCACATAGTAACCCTGGCGGTTACTCTGCGTACCGATCCGCAATTCAGCAATCCTGAGATTTGCATATTGCAGAGGTTCATTGCTCTCAGAGCGTGTTACAAACCCGCTGATAGTTGCAGCTTGCAGTCCCATCCAGGCAAAGGACATAACTATTAGTATGATTATTAGCTTTCTCATAATACCTCAGTAAATCAGGTTCAGGAATCCTCTATGATGCCAATTCTAAATCACTATTGGGGATTCCTAATGCCCCAAGACAAAATAACTGAATTGCCATCTCCGGCAAATAAGAGAAAAAAAAGAGCGCTACAATCGCAGCGCTCTTGTAACTGCTTTAGATAGACTATTTAATCAGCATCAGGCGTTTCTGAGCCTGATAGCCTGTAGCTGAGAGCCGGTAGAAATAGACTCCATTGGCGACAATTATCCCGGAGCTATCTCTGCCATCCCAGTTGATCACTTGTGCGCCCTGGCTGATCGCTCTGCTATAGACTCTTTGTCCACGGATATTAAATATCTCTAGCAGTCCGCTATCTCCGGCTTTGACTTCCACAGCAATTGCCGTACTTGTGGCAAACGGATTGGGACGGGCATCTCCCAATAGATCGCGCACTGGCAAGCCCGGTACATCAGTACCAGGATTGAGGTTCAAAGCCAACGGTCCGTAAAACTCGGTGCTACCATCCAAAGAAACGGATTCCAACCACACATAATAGCTCCCCGGTACGCTCAAAGCTTCACTGGTAAAGCTGTAGTTGGCACCATCGCTCTGGTTTTCAGCAGGAATCGAGGGCACTGTGATACAGCTCGCTGTGCTGAGCACATCGGTTGAGCCAAGATAGAGATTGTAACAGGACATTGCAGTTTCGCTGGCGGTGCTCCAGTTTATCACAGCTTGGCCATTGCTATTGAAGCTGCCCATAAAGTTTGTGAGAACCACCGGCAGAGTCTCATCAACCAGGGAAGCCAGGGTAAACTCTCCCACATCCGAGACATCGATGGCTGTAATCGTATTGCCGGCTTGGTTAAAGTCCGGCCAGATCGTCCAGGGAGCCCAGGGACCGCTTCTGTACAGGACTCTCCAATCTCCGGGAGCTTTGCCATTGTACTCAAAAGTGAGATTCAGGCTAAACTGGTCAAAGGTAGAGCCCAGCTCCCAGTAATGATCCACCAGTGGATAGAGTGGCGCTGGTGTTCCGGGGTTTTGTCGGATCAGGTTCAGATAAAAATGCGTCATATCTCCATTCATTCCGCCCGGAGTCCCGCCCAGAATGTCCATACTGGCATCCTGACTTGGGAAATCCACAGTCGCAGGTAAGGAGCCGACATTTACCAATTCATTGGCAGTAGTCTGAGATAAGGTGCCAGGCCGGATATCCATCGTGAAATCAAACCAGCCGTAATTGGGATAGACCACGCTGGTGATTCCGATCATATCGAGCTCCACCTTGTAGTTCGCAGCGGCAAAGAGCGCAGCCCAGGAGGGATCGCTATTAGCAACATCGATCCATCCAAAGCCATAACCGGTCTGGAAAGCACCGGTGCCAATATCGCCTTCCCACGGGCTCAATAGCGGGCTCAAGGCTCTTACCTGAGCTTGATTTGGATAGGGAGTGGTAATCACGAAACTGGCATTATTCATCGTTAATACAGGCGTTCCATTGTGCGAGATGTATCCTGAGGCATTGCTGTAGACCCTTACGTCGCCGGACAAGCCGGGTAGATCCCAGGGTAAGGCAGGATCAAGCGTATTGATTCTGCGGAAGGAGACTAGATCAAACTCTGTAAAAGTCATAGCTAATTCTGCAGGCGCACTCGCAAGATCAGTATTTTCTCCTGTGCAAGTGATAGTTGTAGCAAAACCCGAATGGATGTTGTTTTCTGCATAGTAATGGAACATCGCGTTTGTCCCAAAAGTAAACCAATTGCCATCACCGGTGGGAAAGCCGGGACCATCTGCGTCGTAAACCCAATTGCCTGTGCGGTTGTAGCCTTCAAGATTGTCCACATTGAAGGTAAACAGAGCCTGCGCTCCCAAAGACAGCGGCAGCACTATCAGGGCTAAAACCGCCAATACGAATGATCTTCTTTGTAACATATTATCTCCTTTACGATTAGGTGTTTGATCATCTGAGACTGATTTAAGCGGAGAGATTTTCTTTGGCAAGTATTTATTGGTGGTTTTCTATACGCATCTCTATGTAATATGGATTCTTATCCACAATGACTTGTTTGAGTAGATAGCCGGGTAATAAAACATATATCCACCATTGCTCCCTGCTTGAATCCATTGGAGATCCCCTGGTGATCCCCTAGTGATTCCCTTGTGGCGACAAGGGGATCGCCAGAGCAGCGCCGGAGTTTTGCAAGTGGTTTCAAAAGGGAAGGATTTAACAAAGAGCAAAGGAGAAAGAGGGGTTTTACCACAGAGAAAGCAGAGAATAGCGGAGAGAAGCAGAGAACAGCGCTACGCGCTGTGATGGAGGGGTGGAGTGGGAGCGACATCTTGTCGCTCGGATTGACTGTGCGTCAGGATGACGCACCCACGTTTATTGCTCGGAGGGGTGGAGTGGGAGCGACATCTTGTCGCTCGGATTGACTGTGCGTCAGGATGACGCACCCACGTTTAATACTTGGAGTGATGGAGGGGGCGCTACGCGTTGTGATGGAGTGGTGATGTACCGACCACGCTATTGTTTTGACTTATAATTCTGCCTTGATAGTCTTGAATTGACAAGCTGGTCATTCCCGGCAGAATTATGAGTTAAAACAATGCAAGCAGTTGTAGCCGGGTATGATACGCCGGGCTTTCGCTCGTCACAATAATTCCTCTTACCAAAGAAAAGCCCTGCAAATGCAGGGCTTTTCGATATCTCAAAGAGGAACTGATTATTTAACCAGGACCATCTTCTTGGTTTCGTTGTGGTTACCGGCGGTAAGTCTGTAATAATAGACACCGCTGGAAACGGCACTACCGTTGTTGTCGGTTCCATTCCATACGAAGGAGTGGCTACCGAAAGCAAGGGGTCCATTCACCAGAGTCTTCACCAGCTGGCCTTTGACGTTGTAAACGTTCAGGCTGCCGTTTGTGGCGGCGGGGATATTGAAGCTGATTGTGGTCTCAGGATTGAAAGGATTGGGGTAGTTTTGGTTCAGCAGGCTGGTTGTGGGTGTAACTGTGACATCATCGCTATTTATTGGCTGACCAACGGGGAAGACGATCTGAAGTTCAGCAAACATCACCTGACCACCATCGTTTGTGGGATGGTAGGGAGGGGTGATGGAGTTTGATCCCCAGGTATAGTCGTTGTACATCATCAAACCGATCTTACCGACCTTGTTTTCTCCCTGCATTCCAACGTATTTCACCATATCTGCAGGATATACCCACATAGGTTTGATATTTGCCATTTGAGGGGTTTCGATGTTATTGAGGACGATGGGCTCACTCCAAGTGCGACCATTATCCGGAGTGACAGCGATGTTGATCTCGGGGACGTTTGCCCACTGAGCATAATCGGTATCACTGTTGTAATTGAACTGACGTGCACGCCAGGCATCCTGCCACACTGCAACCATCATACCCTGAGGAGTACCCTCGGAGATCTTGACGTTGTTGTAGTGGAACATCATAGCATCAGTATGGGCAGTCTCATCCCAGTGCGGGAAGGGCCAGCCGGTGACGGTGGCAAGATATTGCTCGCCTTCGATGGTCTGATATTCGGCTTCGCCCCAAGGAGCTTCAAGATCCCAGGGAGTGAAGGTCTGGTTGAAGGTATCAGTGGGATCCTTCTGGGGATAGATGTCCTTAACTGAGAAGTTACGGGCGGTAGGATCAAAGATGAATTCCTTCATAAACTGGAAGGCAGGATAGTAGGTGCCTTCGTTTGTGGAATATGCCCAAATAGCGGGGACGTGGATCTTACCTTCGCTATCGACAACAGCGTTCAAGTGGCTGGAGTTTGCGATATTCCAGCTAAGAGCATCGTTGGGATAAGGAAGTTCGTTGGCATCGACAAAGTATCCGGTGCCACCGGGCTGTCCGGGAGGATTCCAGGTAGGAATGTTGCTGAATGCGCTGACGCGGGTCCAGGTACCCTGGCCGTAGTTGTCGCACATAAAGACATCCATATCGGGCTCTTCAATGCTATTATCATCAGCATCTACAGCAAAGTGATAACCGGCATAATAGATGTTACCGGCATTATCAGTAGTGATGGCGTGGAAAGGACGACGCCATTCTTCCTGATCGTTGTTCCAGTCGTTCATTTCGGGGATGGAAGTATAATTCCATACCAGAGGAGTTCCCATTTCAATGTCGTCACCGTTGAAATCGGCGTAGGCAATGTAGAGGTTCTCGCTGGGACCGGCATTGTGGGTTACGGAGTTGCGGCCGGCGAGATAGATTCTGCGCTTGCCCTGAACCGGTGAGGGACCGATCTGAGCGGTAGGCCATATGAATTCGTTATCAGTAGTGGTACCATGAATGGAAGTCATATTGACAGGACCATTGACGGCAACCTGAAGGTCGTTGAACAGACCGGCGATACCGGCGAGGAATGCATCGGATGCGAACTGAACTTCAAAAGCAGCATCAGCATCGGCATTGCAGTGCCAGGCATACATAGGCTTTCCGGAGACCGGATCGACTGCCAGAGTGGGATAACCTTCGTTGTTCTGAGTTTCGGTAATTTCGTTGTTGTTGATAACAGCACCGGAAGCGTCGATGTAGGAGTAGAACACGCGACGGGTGGCTGTGGGTTGGCGTTTTCCATGATATGTAAGGAAGTATCCGCCGCCTTGCTCATCCGGGATCACACGAAGCGGGATGCCATTGTAGCTACCGATCATGTAATCGTAGTATGACGTTAGAATGGATGTGGGATTGACAGTAAACGTGAATTCAGGTACGGTTCTGGTGGCAGGCATTCTCATGCCGGGCTCACTCAGATAAACCGGAGTTCTGTTATCTGTCGGAACCATAGTCTCGGCAAAAGCTACTCCCACTAATAGGGAAAGTGCCAATGCCAGAAGTACGAGTTTCTTCATTATTACCTCCTGATAATATTTAGTATCTCATCTTAAGCGACAGACGATGTGCGCTGGTGAGGAAAGTCTCTGCCAGGTAGCCCATATCTGTGTATGCGTAGTCTATATTGAAGATTCCTACGGAAGAAGGAACCTGGTATCCAACGCCGAAGCTGACACCATTAGTATCGTAGTTTAGCTGGTATCCGGCTCTCAGATAGAGGTTGCCGAGTCTGTACTCGGTGCCCACGTTCCAAGTTTCCTTGCGGTCTATGACGTTGTCAAGCTGGAGTGAAGCAATCCAGTGGCTGGTATCATTGCGCATAATGTCACCACTGATACCGAGCGAGAAGCTCATAGGTACCTTGCTGTCGAGTTCCAAGCCGTCTTCATCAATCACGCCGTCGCCATCATTGTCAAAGAGATCAAAGGGATCTTCGTCAAAAGAACCATCTTCATCATCATCAACGCGGTAGCGAATATCCGGACCGAAGTTTCTCAGTGCCATACCTATCTTGACGTTTTTCCAACCAGTGTTGTACATCGAACCAAGATCAAAGGCATAGCTGTTCACACCGTATTCGTAGAGGTTTTCACGCAGGTATTTGATACCGATGCCGGCAGAGAACTTGTTTGTAAAGGTCTGTCCGACTGCAATACCAAAAGCCATACTGCTATTGGTAAATTGCTCGCCGGTGGGACCAAAGGTCTCTTCATCTGTGATATCCATCTTGTCCATATGGAGGACGGAACCATATATGGCAGCGGTCTGCACACCATTTGTCATAGTGGCAGCGGCAAATTCATGCATTATGCTGGCAGGCCAGTTTGTATGAGAAGCAAAGACCTGATTCTCATTTGCAGGAGCCAGACCAGCAGGATTCCAGAATACGGAAGAGACATCATCAGTAACTGAAGTGTAGGCTTCACCCATACCGATGGCACGGGCGTCAATACCCAGCTTCAAGAACTGCATTCCGGCAGTACCGGTCTTTCCAAAGGGTTTTGCAAGCATCAAACCGGGAAGGCTAAGCAAAAGTACAACGATTAGAATAGTAGTCTTTTTCATTAATCTCTCCCTATTTGATGATTACGAACTTGCCGACCTTGCGTTCGTTGTTTGCTCTGTTCTCTACAGAATAGAGGTAAACACCGGGTGCAATGATCTGGTTGTTTCTGGAAAGCAGATCCCAGGCATGGATACCGCTGGCGGAAATACCCAGGGCTGCAGCTTTGGACACTGTGATTATGTCTTCGGTATAAGCACCATTGTGCTCGATCTGATCTACCAGATCACCGGCCAGAGTGTAGATGCGGATAACGCAACGCTCGGGCAGGTTGGCAAACCACAAGCGACGACTACGGTCTCCATTGGTATCATTGGCACGACGTCCGTCGAATTGGCTCTTACCGATGTATGGATTGGGGACGACATAGATGTTGTCCATATTGTTTGTAGCGGTTCCACCCGGGAAGAAGACCTTCATATTGGCATCGGAGTCACGTCCGGTTTCAAGGAAGTTCAACAAACGGATCGGAATACCGCGGTCGTAAGCTGTGAGAGCTGTGTAGTACTCCACACCCTTCCTGGGGTAGTTTATGGAGGCTTGATAGTATCTACGGGCAAGACGGTTCTTCATCAATCTCTCGAGCGAGGCAGGATTGCCAATGGCAACCTGGCCACCCAGACCGGGAAGCGGAAGAAGTTTTCCATCTTTGAGCTCATCATAGATGCTTACAGGGCAATCAGGATGCTTGAACAATCTGGCTTGCAGATTCTTGATAGATTCAAGATCAAGGCCGGGATTGTCTGTGGCAATCTGCTGCGCTTGAGCTACCAGAGCAGCACTGTAATCAACAGCGGGATCATACAGCGGGAAGCCGTAGAAATCGCCGGTAACCGGCACAAGCTCGTAAGTATCGCTTTGTTCGTAGAACTGACCATACTGGCTGGGATTGTTCCAGGCATTCTTGTTTGGAAGATCGGTATCAATACCCAGGTATCCACCGAAATCTGCAAATTGAGGAGTACCAGAATTAACCGTATAATCCATATGATCCTGAACTGTATCGATCTTATCCCAACGGCTGATCATCTCCCAATCTTCCTGAGAACCGGTTCCGGAACGACCCCACATTGTATAACCCTGGAAGTCGTGACGCAGACGGTTTGCAGTGATGGGATTGACTACTGCGTTGTAATTATAGATATAGTTACCAAGCTCATCAACCAGAGGACGGAATTCTTCGGGAATACCGGCAAATCCACTGGCAACCAGAGCGGGATCAGCATAGCTATCCAGATGACTGAGAGCAGGATTGTCCTGCCAACCCATTGAACCGGCACTCACTGTCTTTACGTCATAGGCAAATTCAGAACGGTTGTCCCAGAAGAGATCAATTCTATTGCCATTGTCAACGAGTTCGGCGTGAAGTTTGGGGATTTCAGGGGGTTCAGGCGGATCATAGTGACGGAAGATATCGGGCTGGGTAACAGTATCGAGCACCTGGGCGTCGCCATAGATGATCTTTGCCCATTCTGCGGATTTCTTCAGATCTTCCAGATCCTGGCCGGGGAACACCGCAACCACAATCTTCATTGTCTTGCCGGGAGGCAAGTTCCAACGATACTTGTAGTGTCCGCCTTCCATCTCATTGTATTCTGGAGTGCCGGGTTGGGCACCGTAGAACGCGAAGAGGAAACGGGTATCATTTGCAGAAAGCTGCTCAAAGTGAGTCTGGTCTGCCTGTTCAGGCCGCAATGCGTCAAACTTGTCGTCATTGGGATTGCGTCCTGTTAGCAGCCAGTACTTCTCATTGGCAGTTTTCCTTGGAGAATAATTGAAGGACAGCGGATTAAAGTCATCCGGTCCATCACCCACCTTCCAGTACCAGCAGTGGAACCTTAGCTCTTCAGGATCGGGAGTACACACACGGGCACCCACAAAACCTGTGGTAAGTCCATTGTCTCCATCCTGATCTCTGGTGTAAGCAAATTCGTAGCCGGAACCTTTTACGTATCCGGAAACGTCGTCGGCTGCTTTTTCAGGACCCATACTTTGAGGACCGCAGTCGGCATCCATATAGATACCCATTGCGCAATCGAAGAGAGTATCCTGAGTGGCGATGTTCATATTAGTGATATTGAATTCGACATACACCATATTCTTGATGTAGTCGTAGCTCCATTGATATGACATCTGACGCACGCGAACATTGAGGTGTTCGTGGGAGTTTGTACTGCGGGAGCCACCAAAGTCGCGGTCACGCTTTACCCCACCAAAGGGATCATAGTCATAATAATATGAGATGAAGTCCTGCTCGGAGACGGGGAATCCGTCTTCATCGATCAAGCCATCACCATCGTCATCATAAGGATTGGAATATGAATAGGTCAGGAATGTTCTATCCGAAAGATCCATAAATCCCAAAGGGAACCAGATCTCGGCATTGGAACCATTCATAATCAGATTGTAGTTATCATTTTCGTGAAGATAGGCTCCACCCAGCGGGGCAAAGACCGTAGGCAATTCTGCCGGCGCTCTAAGCGGGAAGGTGTAGCCGGGGCCATCTTCGTCGATCTTGCCATCACCATCGTCATCATCTCCCCTCTTTTGGGTTCTGGACGAGGCAGTCATGATCTGATCGACGGCATTGTACAGGTTGTATTCATCAACCCAGTTTGCATTACCGACGACCAGCGGGTTGTAGGCGGGCAAGAACTCATATAGATCTTTGTCGCCGTCAAATCCAACAGTTGTCAGAGTGTCTATGACTGGTTTTAGACCTGGATGCCACAGCGGAGAACCTTCGAAAGTATATCCTGTGCTATCCGCACTGGGGTTGTTTGCCAACCAGTATAGCTTACGATTGGCATCGTCCCTGCGGTATTTCTTTGCACCAAACCAGAGGGCTCCCTGATAGAGGTAGTCTATACCGCTACCACCAGGATACTCCAGTGAAGGATATTGGGGTACTACATCGTCGCCAGAGCCAAAGAAACCGTAGTTACTAACACGCAGCCAGATATTACCGACGTTGTGATATTTGGATAAATCCAGTTTCTTGGTTCCGGTCGATGGTACTGCCATCGCTGCGTAAATGGAGCCAACCGAGAAGATCAGCAGCAGCAAAAGGCATAACACATACTTATTAAACTTCATGAAACACTCCATTTGTTAATTCCGGGATAACGTGAATTGGATAGGTACAATAACTAGAGTATTGACTGGTCTTCCACTACTCATACCGGGACGGAAGCGAATCCTGCGCACTGCGGCAATGGCAGCCTCATCGAGACCACCGGGACCACTTTGCACTGATCTGCGTACGCTGATATCGCCGATCACTCCATCAGCATAAACCTCGACTTCGAGGATAACGGTACCCTGGAGGCCAGCCCTGCGGGCAAACTCCGGGTATTCCGGGCTGATAGCACCAATAGGCACAGGAGGATCATCGTATGGTGTGAATTCCACCAATCTGTCTTCACCTTGTCCCAAATTGGCCGAGGTTGTAGAGGTGATATCACCGACCGACTGGATGATCTGGGTAAGATCTTCAATATTGACCGGTTCTGTACCAAACTCATCACTGATCGATATTGCCACATCGATCGCGACTTCGGTCTCTGGTTGTTCGATCTTTTCCCTTTGTTCCATCGGGATATCCACCAATTCCATCTCGGAGCTGGTGAAGCTTTGTTTCTTTACTTCTATTTTAGGAGTTACCATCAGGACAAACAGCATAAGAGCCAGAGACAGGGCAAGAGCCTTTGAGAACTGGGCGTTTGCGATATCTTTCCAATCGTTGAGATTAGCTTTCATATCTCCCCCTAATTCCTTTTGGTCTGGGCTTCAAAGGTTACTATCAATGTATTAGCGTCCTGCAATTGCCGCATAACGTCTGACATTACTCCATACTTGGTCTCCCTATCGGTTCTAAAGCAGACTATGACTTCAGGGTTTTCTTCTTTCTTCTTGAGAAGAGTGTTGTAAACCAGGACGTCCGTTTCTTCTTCGATCCTCGTGGGGAGATCATCTATCAATATTGTCTCATCTCTCATAACGTAGATGGTTGTGGTGAGGTTTCTGGGAATCCTCTCGATGCTCTCTGCAACAGGCCAGCGATCACGCTCGACCCAGAATTGTTTTTCCTGGACGAACACTGTGGTCACCATAAAGAACAGGAGCAAGAGGAAAGCGATATCGGACATTGAGGCGTCCGGTATCTTGGCGTCAGCTTTCTTTGGGGTCTGAATGTTTGCCATTTCTTTCTCCTAGTTCGTTGAAAGAGAGATCTTTTCGACCTTCATTGCCTTGAGGCGGTCCACCACGGCGATCATATACTCATATTTGGCATCACGATCGGTGATGACCTTGAAGATCATCTGCGAGTTCTCTTTCAGTTTGGCCTTGATAAGGGCATCCAGCGCTGAGTTGTCATAACGGCGCGGGGCTTCCTTGTTAATCACCACTGTACCATCCGGCAGGATCTGCATACGAGTCATCTCTTTCTCGGTGAGATTCACCGTCTTGGATTCCTCTTGTTCCTTGGTGGCTTGCGGTAACACAATTTTGATACCTTCTTTGACGTCGAACTTGGTAGTCGCCATAAAGAAGATGATCAACAGGAAGGCGATATCCGACATTGATGCTGTCGGAATTGCTGCTTTCCCCTTCCTTTTACGACCGATTTTCATTTTTCCCCCTTACTTATTTTCAATAAGGGTTTCAACTACCTTCTCGGTGGCACGTTGCATATCGATGACAAGACCATCGACCATCGTAATGAAGATGTTATTAAAGAACTGAATCGGAATAGCGACAAGCAAACCGGCCTGGGTAGTGATCAGAGCGATCATAATACCGGAGGCAACGATCGTAGCATCGACCGCACGGGCAGCTGCGATAGCTGCGAAAGCGGTGATCATACCGGACACTGTTCCAAGGAATCCCAACATCGGTGCCAGAGTGATGGCGCTGGACATTTCGACAAAGCCTTTCTCAAGATAGCTCATCTCGATCATAGCGGCATTTTCGATAGCCTTTTCAACTGATTCCACTCCTTGATCTGCTTTCAGCAAACCGGCATAAACGATAGCAGCCACAGGACCACGGGTCTTTTTAGCAAGCTCTGCGGCATCTTTATATTTCTTATCTTTGACCATTGGTAACAGCTGATTCAGGAAAGCATTGAGATTGATCTTGGCATAGATCAGGGTGATGAATTTCCAGACGACATAGGCCAAACCATAAATGGTGACCAAGAGGATAGGCCACATGGCCCAGCCACCGTCTTTGAACCATTTCACTGCGCCGCTGCCAAAAACCAGCTCGGCAAAGTTCTTGGTAGTGCTTTCTTCTTCGGTTGTTGCCACTGCGGCGTCAGTAGCTGTCTCTGCTACCGGAGCTGCCACTTCGGCAGGGGTTTCGGCCGGAGCAGGGGCTTCCTGCGCATATGCCAGACTCGTGAACGCAAAGCTCATTGCCATAATCAGCAGCAAGGTTAACGAGAATCTCTTTTTCATTATGTGATTCCTCCTTAGGAATTAAATTTTAGAAATTGAATGAAACACCGAGGGTCACGCCACGGTAGTTGTTGGTGAATCCCGGGTTTCTGATGGCACGGTCATGCACATGGGCAACTTCGGGATAGACAAAGTTGGTGGTCGAATCCGCTATATCGGCTCCATCTTCATAAGGAGAACCGGTGCGGGGATAAACGGTCAACACGTTATTGGTCTTGAACAGATTTTCGACGTCGAGGAAGACCCTGACGCTCATATTCTTGGGCAAGCTAAAACCTTTGGAAATCCTCAGGTTTGCCTGCTGAGTTAAGTCCTTGCGTTGGCTATTGGTAGCCAGCATATTGGTGCTGATCTCGCTTTGAGGAGTATAAGGAGTGCCGGAAGCAAAGCTCCAGGTCAGGTTTGTAGTAAAGTCATCAAAAGGCACCACGAAATCAGTGAAGGGAAGGAAGAATTCCTCGCCTCTGCCGATACGGAAGGTGTAATTCAAGCTTACATTATGACGAATATCCCAATCCAGCGGGAATTCACGGAGATTGGTCATCTCGTCCTGAATCACGGTGCTGGAGTTGTTACCCTGTGCCCAAGCCAGTGAATAGGCTGCGGACCAGGAATGGAAGTTTGACATAATCTTCTCAAGCTGGATGTCTATACCACGGGCTGAGCCGTAGTCCTCAGAAATAAAGCGATACCAGGTAACTTGCTCTTCGCCCGGCTTCTTCTCTTTTACTGTGCTAACGTAGTTATAAAGATTCTTATAATACGCAGTCATATCGAGCACATAGTCCTCGGAAAGTTGTCTGGAAAGACCAACCTCGTAGGTCATAGTGATCTGAGGCTCAAGAGCGGGATTACCGACCGTGATGACCTGATCAGAAACGTTTGCATCGGTAGGTGTCTTACTGGTGAAGACAAACTGCATCTGCGGAAGTTGATTCTGATAGTTGTAGGCAAAACGAAGCACTGTGTACTCGTCGATCGGGTGAGAAACTCCCAAGCGAGGTGAGAGCATCATCTGCAAACGGTCTTCTTTGGGGAATTCGACCATTCTGTAGGTTCCGTTGTCCTGCGCGACCTGATACTTGCTGCCAAGATACCACATATCGAGACGCAGACCGGCATTCACGATCATACCTTCCCATTCCATCTTGTCTTGCAGATAATAAGCAGCCTGCCAGGGATCTGCGATGTAACCATCGCGTTTGCCCGATGCTGCCACTGCGGCATTGTAATAATCCATCGGCTTGTAGATGGCTTGAGGAGCAAGATCGTCGTCCGCAATGTCAAAGACATCATAAAGTTCGGTAGGTATTGGATCGCCAATCTCCCAGTCCGTCAAATCTGCGGGATCGAAGATACCACGGAGATAGTCCTGACGGCGATCATCATAGATGGTCAGGAAGTTCTGCAGCTGATTCTTTTTGATGCGGTGTTTGATGATCTCGATACCGCTCTTGGCAAGGTGAATATCACTGGCTTGCCACTCAAAATCAGCCCTGGCGGAGAAGGTATTGGTGATGTCATCAACAAAGTTGCTATATATAGTTCCGGGAGCGCTGAAGCCAGAGACCACTCTGGGGTTCTCAACGCTGGCAATACGATATGTCCAATAGGAAGCAGGCAGGAAGCCTTCATCGTAAACGCCGTCGGAATCGTTGTCAATACTTGAATAGCCATAATTGCCAAGCAGCACCTGGTCTGTATAATCAGCACCGGGATTGGCAGGATCGACATCCAGATTGATATAACCATCACGTGCAATACCTCTGGGACCGGATTCGCTGTCCTTGGTATAATAGCTGGCCTTGACCTTGAGGTTCATAGTGGGATTGAACACGTGGTCGTAGGTGGCAATATACTGGCTCTGCACTGTCTCGTCATAAGCATAGTGATGCAATGCATAGCGCTGGCTGTAGGCAAAGGGATAGTTCACAGAGCGATCTCCGCGCATGGCGAAGGTAACCCTGGAAGCAGGATTGAAGACATACTTGGTCTTGAGGTTGACGTTGTATGAATTGTAGTTGCGGTTACCAACATCGATACCTGCAATACTCTCTCTTGCGGCATACGGATCGTATGGCACATAGTCATATTCCAGAAGTTGCACGCCTTTATAGAAATAGTCCGCATTGGGATTGCCGATGTAGTAATCCTTGAGCCTGCCATCAAGCCATTCACCACCACCATTGAGGTAGAATGTAAACTTTTCTTTGAGATTGGCTCCGGCAAAGGGAATCACCGGTCCACCAATGGCAAACTTGAAGACGTCCGAATTTCTACCTTCACCGATCAGATGGTCGGTGTTGTATTCGATCTTTCCGGAGAAATAAGGATCGCCGTCTTTGGTAACAATGTTGATCACACCGGATTGGGCATTGCCGTATTCGGCAGGGAAACCACCGGTCATAACCTTCATATCGCTGATAGCATCAGTATCGACCTGGAGGGCGCTACCGCCATCAACCGGATCACTGACCGACATACCATCAACTGTGAAGTTCACTTCGTTGGGACGGCCACCACGAATGTGCAGCTCACCGCCAACATTTGATACACCAGCCTGAAGGGCTACGATTTCCGCAACGCTGGAAACAGATGAGTCCACTATCTGTCCCATTTCGATGTTTCTCACCGTTCCACCGGATTCGGTGTTTACCCTGGTCTGCTCACCAACCACGCGGATGGTCTCTGTCTGGATACCGGCACGACTCATGACCGGAGTAAGACTTGTAGTCTGGTCAACAGAAATGCGAACATCCTGATAGAGGGCATCGTTGTAACTGATCAGGGAGAACCTGACATTGTATGCGCCAGGCGGTATATTAATGATGATCGCAGTACCACGATCATTGGTTTGGCCACCCGTGATTCTTTGGGTGCCGCGCATCACGGAGATATTGACATAAGCCAAGGGTCTCCCCGAATTATCACGGACACGGACCGCGAGACGACCGGTTGTTGCGGCTTCCAGCATTACTGTGCCGAACAATAACAATACTAGCAGGATCAATGCAAACTTACGCATCGACAAACCTCCCTTCATCCTAGCTGTTTATTAACTTTATTTTTCTGATATCAAAGACTATATCCCATCTTGGGATGGTACTTTTCTTCTTAAAACGCTTATCCTCAGCTTGTAAAAAATAGTCAAGCAGTTTTTTTTCTACTTGAGCGCAAGTTTCAGTCTCGTAATAACTCGTATCTTTAGATTGTTTCAGAGCGTCCCAAAACAGGCCTATCCCTGCCATCCCGTTTTCGCTTCCCTGTGCATCCCGCTGAACTCCGGCAGGTCTAAAGCAGATCAAGCCGAAATCAAGTCGAACGCGGTTCGACTTGATTTCGGCTTGATTTGCTCTTGATATGCTTTTGATCATAGGGAAGGTAGCAGAAGCCGGGGTGGGATATACCTGCCCAAAACGCGTATGGCCAATCATCTTTGGAGTATCACGGCTGCATCATCTCTTCTTGGCACTATTCTGCCTAAAGCAAAGGCATCTGTTTCATTGATCATTGCATCGACAAGCTCGGGTCTTACGACCGCAATCATACCAACACCCATATTAAAAGCTTGGTAGGCAACATCATCTGCCAATTTTCCGGCATCCTTGAGCCAGGTAAACAGAGGCGGAACCGGATACTTGAGATCAATCTCGGCAGTGCAGTTCGCAGGGATAATCCGCTTGAGATTACCCTCGATGCCGCCACCTGTGATGTGAGCCAGGCCCAGGAGCGCTTGATTAGCCAGATAGGGCAAAAGCACCTGATAATAGCTCTTGTGGATGCTCAGGAGTGTCTCGGCAACTGTCATTCCAAGCTCTTGAACATAGCTGTCAACCTTAAGCCCGAGGTGTTCAAAGACGATCTTTCTCGCCAGAGAATAGCCATTGGTGTGCAAGCCTGTACTGGGGAAACCCAGTAGAACCGCACCCGGAGCGATCTCTCTGGGTATCAGCCTGTCCTTCTCGACAAAGCCGATAATCGTCCCGACCAGATCAAAATCATCCGCGTGATAGATACCTGGCATCTCTGCCATTTCACCGCCGATCAGGGCGCAGGAATTCTCACTGCAAGCCTTGACCAGACCGCCAATGATCGTCTCCACTTTGGCAGTATCCATTCCCGAAAGGCCAATGTAATCCAGAAAGAACTGAGGATGCGCGCCTTGCACCAGGATGTCATTTACGCAGTGATTTAACAGATCCTGGCCTATCGTATCGTAGATTCCAGCCATAATCGCCACCTTGATCTTGGTGCCGACTCCATCGGTGGAAGCCACGAGAATAGGCTGTTTCCACTGGTTTTGATCGAGCTTGTAAAGACCGCCAAAACTGCCCAGTTCGCTCAGGACATTCTGGTTATAAGTTTGCTTTACGACGTTTTTGATTGCCTTGACGGCAGCTTCTCCCGCCTTGACATCTACTCCGGAGCTTTTGTAATCCATAATTCCTCTAACACGTCCATTGCTTTAAATTGCCCAGCATCTCGTCGATCGTTGCCCGATCTGTCTTTGCCAGAGCATCGACACTAAACTCGCTGACATCGAGCGCTGCCATCACCGTTCCATAAAGCACAGCCTTGCGGATATGCTCGTCATCCAGACTGCCGACCTCGGTCAAATAGCCCAGGAACCCTCCGGCAAAGCTATCTCCGGCTCCGGTAGTGTCTTTTACCTGCGGGATCGGATAAGCCGGAGCAAAGTAGAAAGAATCACGGCTTACTGTGACTGAGCCATATTCCCCGCGCTTGATCACGACCAGCTTGACGCCCATATCGTGGATACTGCGCGCAGCGGCAAAGATATCTCTGATCCCGGTAAGCTGACGGATCTCGTCCTCATTGATGAACAGGATATCGACCCGCTGGATCAGCTCTCTCAAGCGATCCGGGCAGAGCGTGATCCAGTAATTCATCGTATCGCAAGCAACCAGCGAATACTGCTTTACATCGTCCAGCACCTTATGTTGGAGGTCGGGATGGATGTTTGCCAGAAAGAGCGTGTGGCAACTACTGCAGCTCGTGGGCAGCTTGGGCTCGAAATCCGCAAAGACATTGAGCTCGGTGAAAAGAGTCTGAGCCTGGTTAAAATTCTCATAAACTCCAGACCAGCGGAAGGTCTTGCCTTCGACTACTTCCAAGCCATTGACGCAGATATTGCGGCTCTTGAGCAGATCAATGGCACTATTGGGAAAATCCGTGCCGACTACGCCAACGATTCTTACATCGGTAAAATGCGAAGCGGAAAGCGAACCATAGACAGCAGAACCGCCAAGAGCATCGACCACTTTGCCGGCTGGGCTCTCGATGGTATCAAAAGCAATGGAGCCAACGATGACGAGGCTCATTGTGTCTGTCCCGGAGTCTGGGTGGTGTCCGCCTGGGGAGCTGAGTTTTGCCAGTTGATATTATCTACCTGGTTCAGCTTGGTCATCACAAAGACAATCGCGATCAGAGCCGCCATCATCAGGATGACCTTGGTCCAGTTGAAGCTCTTCTTGCGCTTGTCTTGCCAGCGTTCGCGGAGTTTATCGTTGAAATCTTTCATCTTAGCTTAGTTCTTTGAGGAAGGCGGCAAAACGCTTTGCACCTTCGATCAGGTTTTGCATACTGTTGGCATAAGAGAACCGGACGGAACCTTCGAGCCCGAAAGAACCACCTGCGACCAGTGCCACGTGGTATTTCTCGAGCAAGACTTCGCAGAATTTGTCTGCATCTGTGATGCCCAGCTTGTTATTCTGGAGATAAGAGCTGATATCGGGCATTATGTAGAAAGCACCCTGGGGCTTGAAGCACTTCAGCCCGGGATTCTTCATCAGCTCTTCATAGAGGAAGTCTCTGCGCTTTTCAAATTCTTTGCGCATCGCTTCGATGGAATCATCTTCCTCATTGAGAGCGGTGACGCAGGCTTTTTGGGTGATGGAATTGACGCAGGAAGTGGCGTGTTCCTGCACTCTGCCGGCTGCTGCTATTATCTCCGCGGGACCTGCAGCATAACCCAGACGCCAGCCTGTCATCGCGTAGGCTTTGGAGACGCCATTGATCACGACAGTCTGATTGATCATCTCAGGACGTACACTGGCGATGGAGATGTGTTTTACACCGTCGTAAACCAGCCTTTCATAAATCTCGTCCGAGATCACCAGAATATTGTGTTTGATACAGAGATCAGCGATGGCTTCCAGCTCTGCCCGGGTGTAAACACCGCCTGTGGGATTGCCGGGTGAATTGAGGATCAGGACTTTGGCATTGGGACTGTCCGCGATGACCTTGGCAAGGGTGGCAGCATTGATCTTGTAGCTGTCTTCCAGAGTGGTCGGCACATAGACCGGCTCGGCATTGGCAAGCATCGCCTGGTAGGGATAGCTGACCCAGTAAGGACTCGCCATCAGGACCTGATCTCCCGCGTCGCAGGCAGCAATCAGGATATTGATGATGGAAGCCTTGGCACCCGGAGAGACGAGGATCTGTTTTGGCTCGTACTTGATGCCGTTATCGCGCTCCAGCTTGGCGGCAATTGCCTTGCGGAGTTCTATGATACCTGCGTTTGCAGTGTAACGAGTGAAGTTGCCATCGAGGGCTTTGTGAGCAGCGCTCTTGATGTAATCAGGAGTATTAAAATCGGGCTCGCCCACACCAAAATTGATTACATCGATACCGGAATCCTTCATTTCCTTAGCCTTGGCAGACAAAGTCAGGGTAGGAGAAGGTTTTACCATACGGATACGATTGGACAATTTGATAGCCATTATACGCTCCTTACTTTTTATTGGCCATTAAGAGGACCAAGACGGCTGTATTAACTATATCTTCTGTGGAACAACCACGGGATAGATCGCAGATGGGTGCTGCCAGTCCCTGAATGATAGGACCGATAGCTTCTGTCTTGCCTATACGCTGGGCAATCTTGTAACCAATATTACCACTCTGCAGATCAGGGAAGATCAGGGTGTTTGCTTTGCCGGCAACTTTGCTGCCCGGGGCTTTGGAGGCTGCAACTTTGGGCACGATTGCAGCATCGAGCTGGAGCTCGCCATCAAATGCAAAATCAGCTTTGCGATCGGTCATTATCTGGATAGCATCGCGGACTTTCTGCACCAGTTCGTGCTCTGCACTGCCCTTGGTGGAGAAAGAGAGCATTGCAACGACGGGATCTTCGCCCAGAAGTGCCCTATGGGTCTCGGCTGTGCTCATCGCGATATCAGCCAATTGTGAGGCATCCGGGAGAGGCACCACTGCACAATCTGCAAAGAACATTACCCGCTCTTCGCCCATAAAGTCCGGCAAGACCATTATAAAGCAGGAGGAGACTGTCTTGAGGCCTTGCTTGACTCCTACTACCTGCAAGGCTGCTCTCAGCACATCAGCAGTAGTATTGGCTGCCCCTGCGACCATACCATCAGCGATCCCAAACTTTACCAGCAGAGCTCCGAAGAAGAGCGGCTGTCTCACAGTCTCGGCTGCTTGAGAGGGAGTGATCCCCTTGTCCTTTCTCTTTTCGTAAAAGAAATTGGCAAAGCGGTCGATATCATGATAGCTTTGGGGATCGATGATGTCGCAACCACTGAGACAGACGTCCCATTTCTGTGCGTCTTCCTTGATTGCGCCTTCACTACCTATCAGGATCACCTTGGCAAGCTTTTGCTCCGTGATCATCTGAGCTGCTTCGAGAGTTCTGCGGTCAAAAGCCTCAGGCAGTACAATATTACCGCCTTTGGCCATAGCGCGGGATTTGAGTGTGCTTAAAATGTCCATTTATCCTTCCAGTTTACATTATTCTACTACGAGTAAGGAAATATCCGCCAGCTTCAGGAAGACCTGCTTGATCCTCCAGAGCAAAGCATAGCGGTTTTGCCTGATGGTGGTGTCTTCCACATTGACCAGGACTTTGTCAAAGAAGAGGTCGATACTGGAGCCATACGCTACGAGCAGCTCGATAGTGCCGGGATAGTCGTTTTCCAGCAGTCGCTGCTTTACCTTTTGTTCCAGACTGACCAGGTCTTGGTAGAGCAGTAATTCTGCTTCTTCAGTGAGCAGGCTTTCATTGACGGCAGAATGCTCTTTTTCTGCAGCTATGATATTGGAGACGCGCTTAAAGCCAATCACCAAACGGACAAAGTCCTCACGATTGCGATAGCTCTGCAGCGCTGTAGCTCGATAGATCAGATCTGTGACGTCAAAGCAATCTTCCTGCATTACTGCATCCACGACATCGTAATCGATCCCGTTTTGCTGGAGCAACCACTCAACACGTTGCTTCATAAAACCACGCACCATCACAGGAGATTCTTCCTGGATACCGGCTTCTGTATTGATAAGCTCCAGGCTCTGATCAATCAAGCGCTCCAGATTGAGCTTCCACTTGCGTTGACCGATGATTTGCACAATCCCGTTTGCTGCTCTGCGTAAGGCATACGGATCGCCGGAGCCTGTAGGCATCATTCCAATGGCGATGATTCCGCAGACAGTATCAAGCTTGTCTGCTATAGCCACAAGACTGCCGGTAATGGTCTCAGGGAGGCTGTCGCCCTGTCCCTTTGGCATATAATGTTCATAGATAGCTTCCGCCACTTCCGGATCTTCCCCGCCTGCCAAGGCATACTGCTTTCCGATATAACCCTGCAGCTTGGTAAATTCTTTTTCCCCCAGCATAGTTGTCACCAGATCAGCTTTGCAGAGCTTAGCTGCTCTGATGGCTTTGGCAACGGTTTCTTCCCCCAGACCAAGCTCACTTGAGATAAAGACAGCAAGCGAAGCAATCCTGTTGGATTTCGCTGCCACAGTGCCTAATTTGGATTGAAACACCACTTCATTGAGTTTTGGTATATAGCTCTCAAGCGGCTTTGCGCTATCTTCCTTGAAGTACCACATAGCATCCGCCAGCCTTGCACGTACGACCTTTTCGTTACCACCCCGGATAATCTCCGAGCAAGCCGGATCGCCATTTGAGATAAAGACGAATTTGTTAGTGAGTTTCCCGGTCTTATCCACTACAGAAAAGTACTTCTGATTCTGGCTGATGGTCGAGCTGATAATCTTGTCCGGCAAGACCAGAAACTCCCTGTCAAACTCTGCCACCACGGCAGTCGGATACTCCACCAGATCAGTGACCGTATCGATCAGTCGTTCATCCATCACAACCTTCTGTGATGAGTCCTGCCCCAGGCAACTCTCCAGTTGTGCTCTCAGGATCGCTTTACGTTCATCCCGCAAAGCTATCACGCGGTGCTCTCTCAGTGTCCCACAATAGTTCGCCTGGCTACAGATCTGGATTTCCTTGCCCAGTCCCAGATACCTGTTGCCATAGCTGGTTCTGCCACTCTTGATTCCATATGCTTCCAGCGGTAGCAGTTCATCTCCCCAAAGTGCCACAATCCAGCGCAAAGGCCGGATAAAGCCCAGCTTTGCCTGATTCCAGATCATCTTCTTGGGGAAAGGTATCTGCGGTAAAAGCTCCAGCAACCACTGTGAGATGATTTCCGCTGTCTGCCTGCCCGGGATATCCAGATCGATACAGACGAATTCGCCTTTTTCTGTGCTTTCTGTGCTTACCTGGCTGATATCCGCCTGGTTCTTTTTCAGAAATCCCAATAGTGCCGGAGCTGGTGCTCCATCTGCAGTAAAGGCAATTGACTTGGCGGGACCGGTGCGATGCAGCTTGCGATCTGCCTGTGCCGAAAGGAGTCCTTTGCACTCGATCACAAACCTGCGTGGTGTAGAGCTCAGCATCAGTTCACTATATGCCAGCTCAGTGGTTTTAAGCAGATTCTCAAAGCTTTGTTTGATGTATTTAACTGCCGGATCAATCGAATCAACCGGGATTTCTTCGACACCGATTTCCACGAGCAGATCTTTGTAATCCAAAATCATCCCCGTTAATTAGAATTTATAATTCAGGCTTAGCTGATTGAGCAGACCCAGGTCTCCCCCGGAGCTCAGCCCATAAGATATCTGATAATTGCGCCAGTTCCAAGCCGCACCCAGAGCCAGCCCTGAGGTCCAGCCCCAGTTTCCGCCGATATTGCCATCTCCGGCATCGCTGGAGAAACCGCCTCTGAGTATAAAGGCGTCATTAAGATTGTATTCCAGCCCAAGCCCTGCAACGATGTTTTCGCCTGTAGCTTTGCTGATATCCAGGCTGGAGATTACCCGCTCGCCAAAGCGGTAGCTGACACCTGCAGCAGCGATAAAAGGCAGGGTCTCTTTGTACTCTGAATCGGAGTAATGCGTCAGTTGCAAGCCCAGATTGCGAAATCCCAGCCCCACCTTGATACGATCATTGACCGGATGATGAAAGAGTCCGCCATCCAAAACAACCGCCATTGCAGAGCTATCGTCGATCTGATCATACACGACCTTGATACTGCCGCCCAGATCGATCATCGGGCTTACAAACTTGGCAAGCGAAAAGCCGGCTATGATATTCTGTGCACCAAAGGTCTCGCCGGTCTCGATCAGATCTCCCTGTTGAGAGATCTCGGTGCGTTCCATCGTACCAAAATTCATATACTTGAGCTGAAAACCATAGGCAGTAAAAGGATCTTTGGAGCGCACAAATTGCACTGCACCGCCATTGGTATCCACATAATAATTCACATAGGTGCTACTGATTTCCGATTGATCCAGCCTGATAATCGAAGCCGGATTAAACTGCATTCCATCGGGATTCTTTTCCAAGCCCATCATCGCCTGCCCCATTGCGGCAGCGCGAGCGGATATGCTTACTTTGAGAGGCGCGAAACCGGCAGTGCCGGCATCTTCGTTTATAGCATTTATAGTACCGATCAGTCCAAGGCTAAGCGCCAAGCTGAGCAGCAATGACAGTTTCAATCTTCTGAACATTTTGATACAACTCCGTTTCGTCCCGGGAGCCGAGCAGCTCCATTCTGGCATCGTCCTGACGCAAATACTCGGATAGGCTGCGCAGGATCTTCATATATTCCTGATTGGAGTGTTGAGGCACGGCAATCAGAAACACGATTTTGACCGGAAGTTCATCTATGGATACAAATTCCAGCGGTGTCTTGAGCAGGCATACTGCTATACGGAGACAGGAGACCGTTAGATCACGGGCATGGGGAATTGCAAGTTCCCGCCCGATCCCGGTGCTCATAATCTCCTCTCTGCCTTTAACGGCCGCCGCAAATCTATCCGGAAACATCAGACATCCGCTTTCGGACAGCAGATTGACCATATAGTCTAGGCACTCGTTTTTGGTCCCAAAATGATCCACAATCCTGACCAAATCGGAGTGAAATAGTTTATTCATCGTCTCACCATCAATAATCTTAGTGTTCGAACCAGCATTTTAATCTTGGCTCAGACGTCAACCTCTTTTAGGCTGATACCCCCAAACAATATCCAAACAGATAGTTAGCAACATTTCCCGCAGGTACAGGGAAGCCCCAAAGGCAGGAATAACTCCACCTTGGTCCCTTTCTTGAGCTTGCTTTCGAGGTGAATTTCCCCACCAAGCTGCTCCAAATAGTTCTTTACAAGGATCAAGCCCATACCTTTGCCAATTTCGTTGGCAGTGCCTTTTCTGGGCGAATCCTGATTATCGTCAAATATCCCCGCCAGGACTGATCTGGGTATGCCAATGCCCTGATCAGTCACCCTGATCCACAGCTTCTGCTCCATAATCCCGCTTTCGATTTTGATTAACTGGTCGTAATCTGAGTACTTGATTGCATTTGATACGATATTGCGCATCACGGAGCTCAAGAGCCTGAGATCGGTAATCACGTGCAGCTCTTCCTCTATATCAAATTCAAAGCGGATCTGCTTGTCGCTGGAATGTTTAAAGAGAGAATACAGGACATCCGAGATCATCTTTCTGATGTGGATCCGGCTGGGATTGAGCTTTATCCCGCCCGCTTGTATGCGAGACCACTCCAAAAGATTGTCCAGATGGTAGTTGATTGATTGTGCCGAACTGTGGATCTGGCTACAAAAATCCACGATCTGATCCACACTCATATTTTCCTTGTTATAAGTAATAAATTCAGCCAGACTGATGATCGCATAGATAGGATTTTGCAGGTCGTGCGCTATTATATTGAAGAATTTATCTTTCAGGGTATTGTATTTCTTCAAGTCTTGTGTGATAGCCAGCAGCTTTGCCTCCGTCTCTTTTTTATAGGAGATATCGCCGATCACGCCATCCAGATAGACAGCTTCGCCCAGCTCGTTGTATATTGCATTACCTTGCTCCCATACCCACAGCATCTTGCCGGACTTGTGTCTCAACCGGTATTCGAGCTGAAACTGGGTGCGCGTTTCAACGGCTTTGGTAATCGTATTGGAAACGTAGTCTATATCATCCTCATAGATGAGATCTACAAACGAGATGGCTTCATTGTAGAGTAGCTCTTCCGGCTGATGTCCCGTGAGCCGGATACAACCCTCGGAAAGAAATAGCATTGTCCACTGCTTGTCATAGACGCAGCGATATACAATTCCCGGAAGATTGTGCAAAAGATTAGCCATCAGCTCCGGTAAAAGCTGATTGTAAGAGCTTACTCCATCTTTTTCAAACTGGCTTATAACTTGATTCTTCATAATAAATCCTTGGTCGTTTATACTGCTGATACTTAGCTCACTTTGTCAATATCTTTTTCTTTGAGTTTTTGCTTTTCCCCTGTTTTTGGTATCTGTAGTGGGGGTTTTTTGGATCACAGCTTGCTGCTTGAATCCTCTGGTGATCCTCTGGTGATCCTCTGGTGATCCCCTAGTGGTGACAAGGGGATCTCCAGAGCAGTACAGGAGTTTCACGTGGGATTCCTATAGGGAAGAATTGAACAATGAGTAAAGGAGGAAGGAGCTTTTACCACAGAGAAAGCTGAGTAGAGCGGAGAACGGCAGAGGGAGGGGGCTGCGCATCAAATGCCTTGACGATTATCAAAGCCGAGAAAATGATGCCGCAGCGATCGAATAAGAGGTTTCCAAATGAATATTCAGGAAAATCGGGAAAAGACCCGTAAACAAGTAGGCTGGATCGAGCTAAAAGATGCAGACAACAGCACATACCAAAACCTGGGCTTTATGTGCGGGCTGGAAGTGCATCAGCAGATATACACGGAAAAGAAGCTGTTTTGCCGCTGCAAAGCAGGTCTATATCACGACTTTAACGATTACGATGCGGAGATTGTGCGGCATATGCGCCCCACCTTAAGCGAACTGGGTGAATACGACGGCACTGCCCTGATGGAATTCAAGACCCGCAAAAAGATCATTTACCGCATCAAAAACGATACCGCCTGCACCTATGAAATAGACGATACTCCGCCTTTTGTGATCAACAGGGAAGCCCTCAGAAACGCTATGACTATCGCTCTCCAGCTCAAGACCAAGATCGTGGGAGAGCTCCATATCACTCGCAAACAATACCTTGATGGCAGCATCCCGACAGGATTTCAACGTACTGCAATCATTGGAATAGAGGGAGAAATCCCCATCTCAAACAAGATGATCCGCATCATCCAATTCAGCATCGAGGAAGATAGCTGCCGCGAAGTCTCAGATCATCGCCACACCAGGGTTTATTATGCAGATAGACTCGGGATGCCGCTCTGTGAAGTGGTGACCTATCCCGATATGCTGACGCCTTGGGAAGCAGCCGAAGCCGGATATCGCATCCGTTACCTTACCCGCAGCACAAACAAGGTGCGCAAAGGGATCGGAGCCGCTCGTCAGGATGTAAACGTCAGCATCACCGGCGGTACACGCATAGAGATCAAAGGCGTGGCACATATCTCCTGGATACCCAAGCTTACCCACAATGAAGCTTTTCGCCAGAAAGCCCTGCTCGAGATCAGAAAAGAGATAAGAAAACGCTGTGGCGAGGGAAAAGACTGGAAACTGCAATACAAAGAGCTTCCTGCTGACGATTGGAAGCATATTCCAATGCTCAAAAAAGCCAGTACCGAATGCTGGAAACTGATCGCGATCAATCTGCCTGATTTTGGAGGATTGCTATCCTTCTTTACCCAGCCGGGACAGTCTTTTGCCACCGAGATCGCCAATCGTCTCAAAGTGATCGCCTGTCTGGAAGAGCCCAATATCTATCACAGTGAAGAGCTGGAGCCCACTCTTGGCGAGCAGGACATTAAGAACCTGAAGGCTTTCCTGAAGAGTGGCGAGCGCGATGCCCAGATCTTGCTATGGACTCCCGATGAGGATTTGAAGACAGCGATCGAGACCATTGAAGAGCGTTGCAAAATGGCATTTATCGGGATACCCAACGAGACCCGCAAATCTCTGCCCAATGGCACGACCATCTTTGAGCGAGTCCTGCCAGGAGCGGACAGAATGTATCCGGATACGGATTCTGCACCTATCCCGATCGACGATATGATGATCGAGGAAGCCAGAAAAGACCTGCCGGTGGAACTCAGCATCAGGATGGATCAGCTTGCCCAGTGGCAGGTGCCAATCGATGCCTATGCCTATATCTTGAGGAACAACCTGATGCCAATCCTGGAAGCAGCTTCGAGTGAACTTGCTATAGCTCCCAAAGAGCTGGCACTGTGCTATGCGCACAGGCTCAAATCCTATCAGGCAGATAGACCTCTGCCCTTTGCTTATGACAGAATTATCGATCTTTACCGATATATCAAAAAGAACAAGCTGGAGCGCCAGATCCTGAAGCCGATGCTAAAGACGCTCTACCACAATCCCAATATGCAGTTTTCCTCCATCCTTGCTACTGTGGGTTACAAGCCCTGCAAAGCGGAGGATATTCTGGAGCAGATACCGCTCTTACATGCGATGTTTGGCAAGCTGAAACACCGCTGTGTCGATCAGCGCAAAGCTGAGATCAATTGGATTATGGGCAGGCTCAAGGGAGTTGCTTTGGGCAATCTGGAGCCCGCAGAATTACGCAAGAGAATTGAAGCAGTGGTCGATGCGGAGGTGGCAAATGCTTGATATCTTCAAAGGCTACAAAGGCGCAGCGCTCGAGACCCTGAAACGCTTTCAGGTAAGGGTTTGGGGCGATACAACGATCGAGACTAAACGTGGCACTTTCCAGGGCATCATCCTGCCCAGATCAGAAAACGACGATGACAAGCATATCGTGATCAAGCTGGTGACCGGCTACAACGTTGGCATAGACATCGATACAATCACATCGATGACCGAGACCGGTTATAAAGAAGCTCATTACAAGATCCCGGAGCGGGAATTTCCCACTACGCCAAATCTGCCCAAGGTAAAGCTCTTTGGCACGGGTGGGACAATCGCCTCCAGGCTGGATTATCGCACAGGAGCGGTGATTCCTGCCTTTTCCCCGGGCGAGCTCTATGGCGCAGTGCCGGAGCTGGCAGATATCTGCAATTTGCAGACCGAAAAGCTCTTTGCGGTCTTCTCTGAAAATATGGGGCCGGAGCAGTATAAAAAACTGGCAGTTTCCATAGGCGAGGAGATAAGTAAAGGAGTAGATGGCATCATCATCGGGCATGGAACCGATACGATGCATCATACAGCCGCAGCTTTGTCTTTTATGTTGCAGGATATACCTGTGCCGATCGTGATGGTGGGCTCGCAGAGATCTTCAGACAGACCTTCTTCGGATGCCGCTCTGAACCTGATGCATGCAGCTACCGCTGCCGGACACGGCGATATCGCGGAGGTAATGGTCTGTATGTTTGGGCCAACAAGTGATGAATATGGGCTCTTGCATCCCGGAACAAGGGTGCGCAAGATGCACTCATCCTATCGATCCACCTTCAGGACTATCGGGGATATTCCTCTGGCAACCGTTACCCGGGAAGGTGTGAAGCCATTAAAGCCGGATTACAATCCCAGGCGTAGCGATCACAACGTTAAAGTCCTGCCTTTCTTTGAAGAGAGAGTGGCAATCGTCTATTACTACCCAAATATGCATCCTGACATTATAGATTCGCTTACCGATAACGGCTACAAAGGCATCGTGATCGCCGGAACGGGATTGGGACACATCAACAAACCTGTCTATCCCGCCATCCGCAGAGCGGTCGAGAAGGGTGTTCATATTTATATGACAGTACAGACGCTTTGGGGTTACGTCCATATGTTTGTATATGATACCGGACGCGATCTGATGAGTATGGGAATCGTCCCGGCGGAGAATATGCTGCCGGAAGTGGCGTATATCAAGCTGGGCTGGGCTTTGGGACAAAGTAACGATCCTCAGGTGGTCAGAGACCTCATGCTAAAGCCAATTGCCGGGGAAATCACCGATGGTGAGCCTTACAATGGCTATCTGGTCTTCCAGGGTGGAATCGAAGAGGTCGAAGAATTCATCAGGAAGTTCCATAAATAGCGAGCTAAAGATAGTTTTTGCCGGGATCAACTGCAGTCAGCAAGGGTAAGATTTCCCCGATAATAGGTTGACAAAATGAAGCTGATTGTCAGAGTGGCGCGGTGAGTTTTGTGAGGATATCATAGGCTCATCGAATCCCAGATTTCGATACAAAGTGGAGTAAAATGCGTACATTCGACAAGGTTCTTCCCTATCTGAAGAAGAGCTATAAACAAATCCTCGGTGGCATTGCTATGTTGATCCTGGTGGATATTGCCCAGCTGGCAGTTCCCAAGGTGATGCAATATGCCATCGACCACATCCAGAGCCGCAGCATCGATAATACCGGCCTTATCTACATCGCACTGATCATCGTGGCTTTGGCTATTGCGGTGATGGTATTGCGTTTCTTTTGGCGCATCCTGATCATCGGAAATTCCCACAAGATAGAGCAAAGCCTGAGGCAGGACTTTTACAACCATCTGCTCAAGCTCTCGCAAAACTTCTTTAATAAGAGCAAGACCGGAGACCTGATGGCGTATGCCACAAACGATCTGGGCTCGGTGAGGATGCTCTTTGGAATGGGCTTTATTGCCGCGATGGACATCATATTTATGACGGTGGCATCCTTTAGCTTTATGCTCTCGATAAATTTCAGGCTGACTGCTCTGGCAATCATCCCGCTACCTTTCCTTTCCTTTACCATCAGCTATTTTGGCAAGCGTATGCACAAGGGATTTGCCAAGGTACAGGAGTCCTTTGCCACACTATCGGGCAGGATACAGGAGAGTATCTCAGGAATACGCATAGTAAAGGCTTTTGTACAGGAAAAAGCAGAGCTGGAGAAGGTCGATGAGGTCTCTGTAAACTTTGTGCAGCAGAATATCAAGCTCGCCAAGATCTCCGGTATCTTCCATCCTTTTATGAGCTTTGTGATCAGCACTTCGATGATCATCACGCTGCTCTTTGGCGGTAGGGCTGCCATACGCGGAGAAATCACTATCGGCGAGTTCATTGCTTTCTTTTCCTATCTGGGAATGCTGGTCTGGCCAATGATCGCCATCGGTATGATAGTCGATATGTACCAAAGAGGTACTGCCTCACTAAAGCGATTGAATGCGATCTTTGAGATCAAGCCCGAGATCGATGATACTGATGCGGATAGTTCTATTACGGAAATCAAGGGCTCGATTGAGATACGCAATCTCAATTTCCGTTATGGCGAAGGTCTGCCCCTGATCTTTAGCGATGTATCAGCCAAGCTTGATGCCGGAAAGACTCTTGCAGTAGTCGGGCGTACAGGAAGCGGCAAGACCAGTCTGATTGAGCTCTTGGTGCGCATTTACAATCCCCCCAGGGAATCTATCCTGATCGATGGAAGAGACATTTATGAGATACCTCTGAATGTCCTGCGCAGAGATATGGTGCTGGTGCCGCAAGATATCTTCCTCTTCTCCGATACCATCGCCAATAATATCCGCTTGGGTAATCCCGATACACCCGATGAAGCAGTTTTTAATGCTGCCAAAGCAGCTAATGTTTACAACGAGATAATGGAGTTTGAACAAGGCTTTGAGACTGTGATTGGTGAAAGGGGAGTTACTCTCTCCGGAGGCCAAAAGCAGCGTGTGGCAATTGCCAGAGCCCTGCTCACCGATCCTCAGATCCTCATCCTCGATGATGCTCTTTCTGCAGTAGATACAAAGACAGAAAGGCACATTCTGGAAAACCTTATCAAAGTAAGACAGGGCAAGACCACTATCATCATTGCCCACCGTATCTCCTCTATCCAGCATGCAGACAAGATCATCGTACTGGGTGATGGTGTCATCCTGGAGAGAGGTACTCATCAAAGCCTGGTTGATCAGGGCGGACTCTATAGCGAACTGGTGGAAAAGCAAAGAATTCGTGCCAGAATCGAAGGGGAGGAGCTATGAGAGGCGGCGGAATGATGGGCGGCGGTGGACGCGGAGCTTTCCAGGCAGACGACCTCAAGGGCAAGATCTACGATCGTAAGCTCTACTCCAAGATGTTCAAGTATGTGATGCCCTATTTGAAGTGGGTCATCATCTCCTTTGTGATTCTAATGGCAGTGGCTGCTGCAGAAATGGTGCTGCCTCTGATTCAGAGAACAGCTATCGACGACCATATTGTCTCAGACAAGACGGTAGCTATCTTCAATGACCAGGCTCAATACGAGAGCTTTCTGGAACGCTACGAATTCCTGAAGCTCAAACACTTTGAGTACAACGACAGGTTCTTTGTGATCATTGGCACCAAAGACCGCAACAAGATGGATGCTCCGGAGCTCAAGGCTATGGAAGACAGCGATCTGCTGTGCAAGACCTACGTCTTTGAGCTGGCTGATAAGCCCGGCACTCACGACCTGCTCGAGAAGCACTTCCCCATCAATGATAATCCCCAAATACAGAACAAGGTACTCACCGGATGGTTCAAGGTCTCAGATGATAAGATACTCGTCACCAGAGAGACTCTAAATCATATCCCCGGCAAGGACAGGATCAAGATTCGTGAGGATTCATCGCGCAGTCTAATGGTGCTTGCTTTGATCTTCTTTGCCATTATCGCAGTGCGTCTGGTCTCGATGTATGCCCAATCCGTAATCACTGCATATTACTCCCAGATGGCAATGAACGACCTGCGGCACGACGTCTTTGCACATATGCAAAAGATGCCCGTGCAATATTTTGACCAAAACCCTGTGGGCAGGCTGGTGACACGCGTCACAAACGACATCCGTGCCATCGACGAGATGCTTGCTTCCGGCGTGATTACCATCCTGCAGGACTTCTTCCTGATCATAGGTATCGTGGGCTTGATGCTTTTCCTGAATTGGCAGCTTGCCCTGATCAGCTTTATTATCCTGCCTTTTGTGATCTGGACGATCTCTATCTACAGACGCAAGACCAGAGTCGTCTATCGTGAAGTAAGAAAGTATCTCGCCCAGCTCAATGCCACTCTGGCAGAGCATATCGCAGGACAGAAAATCATCCAGCTCTTCAATCAGTATTTCCACAAGCGTGATGAATTCTCCCGCATCAACCATGATTACTTTGTCACGTCAATCAAGCAGCTCAAGCTCTTTGCTTTCTTCCGTCCGATAATCCACGTATCATCTCAATTCTCTGTGGCGCTGATTGTTTGGTACGGTGGTGGGCAGATACTGCGCAATGCAATAACCATCGGTCTCCTGATGGCATTTACCCAGTATATCTCCAAGCTCTTTGAGCCGATCAATAGCTTCAGCGAGAAGTTTAACATCCTGCAGGGAGCTTTGGCAGGTGCAGAGCGTATCTTTGACCTGATGGAACAGAACCCGGATGACTACCGCAGTGAGCTTGCCAGCAATATCAGATTTGAGGGTGAGATCGAGTTTCAAAACGTCTGGCTGGCATACAATCCCGGCGAGTGGGTGCTAAAGGATATCTCTTTCAAGATTCGCCCCGGAGAAAAGATCGCCCTGGTGGGTCACACCGGCAGTGGCAAGACCTCAATCGTTAGCCTGCTGCTGGGATTTTACCCTTATCAAAAGGGACGCATCCTGATCGATGGCAAGCCGCTTAATCAGTATGCTCTGGAAGATCTGCGTCGCAACATCGGCATAGTCCAACAAGACGTCTTTATCTTCAGCGGAAATATCAGGGACAACATCGCCCTCAATAATGGCGAGCTGACCGAGGAAGAAATAATGCAAGTCTCTGAATACGTCAATGCTGATAAGTTCATCAAACAGCTTCCTCAAAAGTATGAAGAGCCTGTGATGGAGCGTGGTGCTACCCTCTCCACCGGACAGCGTCAATTAATAGCCTTTGCCCGCGTCCTTGCTTATAATCCCTCTATCTTTATTCTGGATGAAGCCACCAGCAATATTGACACTGAGACAGAGATCCTGATTCAGGACGCTCTGGAGAAACTGATCAAGGATCGCACCTCGATTATCATCGCTCATAGATTGTCCACAATCCAGCACGCAAACAGGATTCTGGTCTTGCACAAGGGAGAGATTGTCGAGGAAGGCTCTCACTATGATTTGCTTGATAAGAAAGGCCTTTACTACGACTTGTATCGTCTGCAGTACACATAATATGCAGTATGGCACAAAAAAAGCTTTGACAAATTATAGCAATGTGAAATAGAATAGCACAGTAAAGAAACATCCCTTAACTACTAAGGAGGAACCAATGAGAAAAGGATGGCTTATTTTATTAGCCCTCGTCGCTTTCACAGCGATGCTTGTTGCCGGAAACCCCGGCCGCTACGAGGTTGTCCACTATTCGGAAGATTTCGAAAGTGGAGCAACCGGCTGGACCCACTACGACGGTGGACAAGCCCCCAGCAACTGGCATATTTATAACAACGGTGATGCTCAAGGCAACGTATGGTGGATGGGCGACCCCGCTCTTGCATCCGGTGCCAACATCGGTGGTTATCATGATCACCAGTATGTTGTGTTGGATACACCTGCCCGCACCCTCAGCAGCGCCAATGCCACACTTACTTTCAAACTTCGTTACAACGTCGAAGCCACATCCGGTGCCACTGCACCTTATACCGGCTGGGATGCATGCAACGTAAGAGTTTCCACAGACAACGGTGCCACTTGGACACCTATCTCAGGAACTCCTGCCTACAATATGACATCTGCTTATTCCTTTGGTTTTGAGCATGGTGAAGGTCCGAACATCCCCGGTTGGGGCGGCGTCCAAGCTACTTGGGCAAATGCCACATTCAATCTGAGCGCATACGTTGGCCAGTCAGTCAAGATCAGATTTGCTTTTGCTTCTGATCCTGCTTACAGCACCGGCGATGCCCCCGCAATGTTTGGTATGATGGTTGATGATATCGCTTTTGGCGGTTACAGCAACAATGGTACTGACGACGGCCAGATGACCTGGGCAAGTATGGTTCCCCTGGGTGGAGATCTGTGGCACATCGCAACTGATGCCCTCGCTCCCTCACCCAGCAACGTGATGGCTTGCACAAACACCCAAGGCACTTACAACCCCAATATGATGAACTACCTTGTAAGCCCTCCGATCCAGTTGCCCACAACCGGCGACATCAGAGCCGACTTTATGATCAAGGGTTCATTCACCGATCCCAACACCTTCCCCGAAGTTGATTACTTTGGCTGGGAAATCTCTGTAAACAACGGTACCACCTGGTTTGCGATGAGTAATCCCTTCAACGATCCTGCCGGAAGTAGCTATGTCTATTCAGACGCTCCGCCTGAATGGTCATCAATGACCGAAAGCTATACCCTTACCGGTATTCTTTCACCCAACTATGCAGGTGAAACTGCTATCTTCCGTTGGTACTTCAAGTCTGATGCCGATACCCCCAGTGGAACCGGTATCTTTATCGATGATTTCAAGATCTACAACGATATCTTCATCGCTGAGCCCGAAAACCTGGCTGCAACAGTCAATGGTGACGACGTTACCTTGAACTGGACAGTTCCCGGTGGCGGTGGCGGTGGCGAAGAAGGCTGGCTGAATTATGACGGCGAAAATGCCGGAAACTCAGTCGGTACCAATGGCGTTGCCGATTTTGACGTTGCTGCCAAATGGGATCCCGTTGGCGAGCATGGTATCTCCCCGTGGGTCGGAATGAATATCACCAAGATCAAGTTCTTCCCCGCCGAGCCTACCAACCTGTGCACCTACACTGTCCGTATCTGGACCGGTGCTGCCGGTAACATCGCTTACGAGCAAGCAGTTGCTGCTCCTCTGATCGACCAGTGGAACGAAATCGTCCTCACCACCCCCTGGACCATTCCTTCAGGTCAGATTGTGATGGCAGGTTATCGTTGCAATGCCACCGGTGGTTATCCTGCCGGTACCGATGCTGGTCCCCAGGTCGAAGGTTATGGCAATATGATCCGCTTCAACAACGCCTGGACCACCCTTTCCGCTCTGGCTGCCACGCTTACTTACAACTGGAACATCCGCATCTACGTGCAGGATGCCGCCGGCCGTGAGTATGTACTTGGTCAGGAATATCCTACCAACAACCAGTTTGCAGAAGGCACTCTTGCAGTGAACCAGGAACGCGATCGCGACGTTACAGCTTACAAGATCTATCGTAACACCATCCTGATCGACGAAATCCCCGGAACACAGCTTACTTACACCGATATGAACGTTGAAGGCGGACTTCACACTTACTATGTGACCGCTATGTACGGCACCAACGAATCCCTCGCTTCCAATACCGCCGTTGCTTTCGTGCTGCCCACAATGCATGCCGAACTTTCCAACGACGACGGCAATGCCGAAGCCGGATACTCTGTCGGTTCAACCCGCCAGATGGCTGCCAAATACAATTACAATCAGCCTGTAACCGTGAAGTATGCCAAGGTCTTTGTCCACACTCAGGGCACTGCCAGCATCATCATTCGCGTGTTTGACGACAATGGCACAGACGGAATGCCCGGAACTCAGCTTGCTCAGTTCCAGTATCCTGCCGCCAACGTCACAGCCGGCTGGAATTATATTACACTTCCCGATGGTATCGTGGTTGATGATGGTAGTTTCTATATTGCCATCCTTGAAACCACCGGTGCTTCTCAGATCGGCTTGGACAACAACAACAATGGCCACAGCTACAAGAAGATCACCACCAACTGGGAACCCATCACCGAAGGCGATGTGATGATCCGTGCGATCGTGCAGTATTCCACTGCAAATGATGATGGCAGCGTGACCCCTGTGGTCTTTGCCGCCAACAACTATCCCAACCCCTTCAACCCCACCACCACCATCGCTTACAGCGTGCCTACCAGCTCACAGACCACCCTTAGAGTTTACAACATCAAGGGTCAGCTTGTCCGCACCCTGGTGAATGGACTTACAACCGCCGGAAACCACAGTGTTACTTGGAATGGTACCGATGACAATGGTTCCTCCGTTGCCAGCGGCGTCTATTTCTACAGACTGAATTCCGCCGGACAGACCATCACCAAGAAGATGGTACTCTCCAAATAAACTAAGTTAATACTTAGATACAAAGGGACGCCCGCAAGGACGTCCCTTTCTTTGTCCTGGAATTTGGCTCGGCGCTTATGCGCTGCCCGCAGTTAATAGTTAACAAGTTAGTAAGTTAGTGAGTGATTAGCTGCGCATCGTGCAAAGATCATTTCTTCGTATCAAACCTATCAGAAGGACCACTTACCGTTGATCTCTTCACTTATCCAAACGCCCGACCTTCTCCGTCATTCCTGCAGACCTACCCCCAAGCCCGCCCCCCTCCGTCATTCCTGCGAACGAATCAGCAAAGCGTATGCTTTGGTGAGTCGTGTAGGCAGGAATCTCCTTGTGCTATCGCCTACCTATCCTTGGCTCCGCTTGGCATCCTGCCTGCTGCCTGCTTGTAGCCTGCTTGAATCCTGCATGGAGATGCATCAAACAACTGATAAACGGGCACTTAGGATTGTATCATGCATAAGGAGCGCAGAATGGCTGATCAAACCAAATTCGGAGCTTCGGAAAGCTCCGTTACGTCTGATTGCGGAGCTTTGGAAGGCTCCGGTTAGGTTTACAGGAATGACGGCAGGGGGTACAGGTTGGGAGACTACTTCGTACAATGCGCAGCGAATCACCATTAACTTACTAACTGATTAACTAATAACTGCGCTCTGCGGAGATCTAACTGCCTAACTGCTAACTTCTATCTGTGCGAAGCACGCAGCGTAGCTAATCACTATTAACTCATTAACTCACTAACTATTAACTCTAAAAAAGAAAACCCTCTCGCATGGAGAGGGTCTTCGGATATTGATAACTGCGCGCTCAGAAACGGAGATGGGCGAAAGCCTTGTTGGCATCGGCCATCTTGTGGGTATCTTCACGCTTTTTGATGCTGGAGCCTTCTTTCTTGTAGGCAGACATCAGCTCTCCGGCCAAGCGTTCGATCATAGTCTTTTCGCTGCGGGCACGGGAATAGCTGATCAGCCAGCGGAAGGCGATAGCACGGCCGTTCTTCTCGTTCACTTCCATAGGGATCTGATAGTTTGATCCACCAACACGGCGAGAAACTACTTTTACGAGGGGACGAACGTTGTCGATAGCGCCTTTGAAGACTTCCAGGGGATCCTGCTTGGTCTTTTCGGCGATGATATCGAAGGCACCGTAAACGATCTTTTCGGCGAGCGATTTCTTGCCTTGCACCATGAGGCAGTTCATAAACTTGCTCAGTACTACATCGTTGTACTTGGGATCCGGAAGGATTTCACGGACGACTGCTTTTCTTTTTCTTGGCATCTAAGTATCCTCCCTTACTTCTTGACCTTGGGACGCTTGGTACCGTACTTGGAGCGGGAAACAGTACGTTTCTCGACACCGGCGGAATCCAGAGCACCACGGACAATGTGATAACGAACACCGGGAAGGTCTTTTACACGACCACCACGCACCAAAACGATGCTGTGCTCCTGCAAGTTGTGTCCCTCACCGGGAATATATGCTGTAACTTCAAATCCGTTTACCAGACGGACACGTGCGACTTTACGCAAAGCTGAATTGGGTTTCTTGGGCGTTGTCGTGTAAACACGAGTGCATACTCCGCGCCTTTGCGGACATCCTTGAAGCGCCCTGTTCTTCTTTTTCTTTTCAATTTCAGTTCGGCCTTTGCGTATCAGTTGATTGATGGTTGGCACTGATAACCTCCATTTTTATTTTCATTGCTATTGGTATTATTAGAAATCGAGTATGTCATCGGATTCCTCGATGTCGCCGGCGTGGGCGAACTCGTTGATGATCTCAGCCACTGTCTTGCCGGAGCCGACAGCTTGTTTGATAAGGTTGTTGTAAGCTCTGGTACCGGTACCGACAGGTATTCTGTGACCCAGAATAATGCTTTCCTTGAGGCCTTCGAGACGGTCAACCCGACCTTCGATAGCTGCCTTGGTAAGCACTTTTGTCGTTTCTTGGAACGACGCTGCGGAAAGCCAGCTTTCCGTCAAGAGCGAAGTTTTGGTGATACCCAAAAGCAACTGCTCAAAACGGGCGGGAGTCTTCTTGAAAGCGATGGCTTCGCGGTTTTCTTTTTCAACCAGAATCTTATCGACGATATCGCCTTCGAGGAAGCTGGTACTACCACTATCGGTGATACGAACTTTCTTGAACATCTGGCGAACGATCACGCTGACGTGCTTGTCGTCTATCTTCACACCCTGTTTACGGTAAATCTCCTGAATCTCGTTCAGAATAAGCATCTGAGCTTCGATGATACCGCGAACTAGCATATCGTGAGGATCCAGCGGACCGTCGGAAAGGGCATCACCGCTCTCTACGTGGTCACCTTGGTGAACGATGATTCTCTTGCCTGTGGGAATCGAGTATTTACGGCCGACAATCGGCTGACCCAGCTGAACAGCGTCTCCGCTGGCAACGATGGGTTCCTGATCTCTTGGCACTTCAAATACTTTACCGCACAGAGGAGCATTGGCTTTCACCGAATCTCCCTCATTCACGATGATCTGGAGGCCCTTGGGCACTTCATACTCGATAGGCTTGGTATTGCGCTTGGCAATCTGTATCTTCTTCTTTTTGTTCTCTTCAATGATGGTGACCTTACCGTCTTTCTCAGCATAGACAGTCTTTTCGGGTAAGACGATCACGCGGCTGACATCATCTTCTGTAACAACGTGAATCTTGCCATCAGACGGGGCAAAGATACCATTCGAAGGGGTAACGAAGATGTCACGGCCGGTCTTCTTGAGACCACCGATGGTAACTGTTCCATCGATATCCGAGATCTTTGCCTTGTCCTTGGGGACACGTGCTTCAAAGAGATCTTGCACGCGAGGCAGACCACCTGTGATATCTCGCTGTTTGATGGTCATACGGGATGTCTGGCCCAGGATGTGTCCGGGATAGACGTAGCTGCCATCTTCCACCCTGACCGTAAGACCTGAAGGCAGAGGAACCTGCACGACAGAACCGTCGTCTCCGACGATACGGAACTGCGGTTGCTTCTTGCGGTCTTTGGATTCGATGATGGTGAGATCACGAGTGAAAGTGATATCGTTGAATTCTTCTTTATAGGTAATGTCTTTGATGAAGTGCTCATAGTGCAAGACACCTTTGGCTGTTGAGATCAGCGGATTGTTAAATTGATCCCAGCTAAGCATCTTGGTATTGAGGGCTATCTTTTGACCATCGCGGACGTGAACCGTTGCGGCATACTCGACCTTGTATTCTTCCAGGACCTTGGGATTGGGATCAGTGGTTTCTTCCATAATCATAATCTTACCAAGGTGACTTACGGAGATCAACTGGCCTTCCGGATTGGTGACGGTATTCATACGGTCAAAGACCACAATACCATCGTGATTGGAGACAACTTCTGCCAGATCTGTAGCTGTACTGGCGGCACCACCGATATGGAAGGTACGCAGAGTAAGCTGTGTTCCGGGCTCACCGATGCTCTGAGCAGCGATGATGCCTACCGGATCACCGATCGTGGCAGGCTTTTGAGTGGCAAGATTGCGACCGTAGCACTTTGCACAGATTCCGCTTTCGGCTTCACAGGTAAGCACTGAACGTACGTGAACGCTGATGATGCCGTGATTTTGGATGATTCTGGCCATCTTGTTTGAGATTTCTTCGCCGGCGTGAACCAGAGTCTTTCCGGTGATCGGATCGACAATATCATCCACGGCTGTTCTGCCCTGGATACGCTCGGCAAGAGTCTGCACCACTTCATTGGCTTCTTTGTGGACTCCCATATGGATACCGCGGGTTGTGCCGCAATCTTCGATCTGAATAATCGCATTTTGAGCGACATCCACCAAGCGGCGTGTAAGGTAACCGGCGTCGGCTGTTTTAAGAGCTGTATCTGCCAGACCTTTACGGGCACCGTGAGTCGATACGAAGTATTCCAAAACGGTAAGACCTTCTTTAAAGTTCGATTTGATGGGAGTCTCGATCACATCGCCACCACCGGTGGAGCCGATCTTGGTAGGCTTGTCCATCAATCCACGCATACCTCCGAGCTGCTTGATCTGGTCTTTGGAACCACGAGCACCGGATTTGTACATCATATAGATGGAGTTGCGGCCATTACGGCTGTGAGAGAGCTCTTCCATCAGCTCATCGGTCACACGGACAGTCGTCTTCTTCCAGAGGTCAACGATACGCCCAAAACGCTCGTTCTCTGTGATACCACCCTTCTGGTGAAGGTCGTAAATCTTGTTGACTTCGACATCTGTCTGATCGATAATCTGGTTTTTGCGTTCCGGAACGATGATATCTTCAAAGCTGAAGGTCACGCCGGCACGGGTGGCATAACGGAAGCCGATGGCTTTGATCTGATCGAGGATCTTGGCTGTGCGCCATTGACCGACGGCATCAAAGCAAAGCATCGCGAGATCGTTTAGCTTGCCCTTGTCATAAGTAATATTCTGGAAACCAATCTCGACAGGCAGGATCTGATTGAAGATCACTCTGCCGACAGTGGTAATGATATATGCGTTATCGAGCTTCACTCTGATCCAGGTATGCAGATCGAGCTTGCGCTCGATCACAGGTTCACCCTTTACGGAGCAGAGTTGCTCCTCATTCTCATACGCTGCAATGACTTCTTCCGTACCATAGAAATGACGCATCTGACTGAAGTCAGTCGGAGCATCAGTAACATCCATAGTCAGATAGAAGCAACCGAGCACGATGTCTTGGTTCGCTGCCATAGCAAGGCGTCCATTCGCAGGAAGCAGGAGGTTACGGGTCGAAAGCATCAGAACTCTGGCTTCGACCTGGGCTTCCTGGGACAGAGGCACGTAAACACCCATCTGGTCACCGTCGAAGTCCGCGTTGAAAGGAACGCAAACCATCGGATGCAGCTGGATGGCTTTGTTATCGGTAAGCACAGGCATAAAGGCCTGGATACCAAGGCGGTGCAGGGTAGGCGCACGGTTGAGCAGGACAGGATAATCTTTGATCACGTCTTCGAGGATGGACCAAATTTCAGGCTGTTTCTTCTCGATCAGTTTCTTGGCGTTTTTGACCTTGTCAACTTCGCCCATCTTTTGTAATCTTTCGATCAAATAGGGTTTGAAGAGCTCGACAGCCATATCCTTTGGCAATCCGCACTGGTGAAGCTCAAGCTCCGGACCGACCGTGATCACGCTACGGCCGGAATAGTCCACACGCTTACCGAGCAGGTTTTGGCGAAAGCGACCTTGCTTGCCTTTGAGCTGATCGGTGAGGGACTTTAGGGGACGATTGCCACGGCCACGGACGGGACGGGCTTTGCGTGAATTGTCTATCAGAGCATCGACAGCTTCCTGCAGCATACGCTTTTCGTTGCGGAGGATCACCTCAGGTGCGCGAATCTCGAGCAGTTGTTTGAGCCTGTTGTTTCTGGTGATTACTCTTCTATAGAGGTCGTTGAAGTCTGCAGTAGCAAATCTTCCGCCTTCCAGAGGCACCAAAGGACGCAGGGTGGGAGGAAGCACGGGAAGAGCTTCCATCACCATATTCTGAGGCAGATTTCCGCTGCGGATGAAGGCATCGACGATCTTCAGTTTGTTGATCAGTTTTTGCTTTCTTAGGGCGGATTCTTCCATCTTGAGACGAGTTCTGAGGTTCAAGGCTTCATTTTTGAGGTCGATCCTGGCAAGTAGTTCTTTAACAGCTTCAGCGCCCATCAGAGCGAGGAAGTTATCACCGACCTTATCCTTGATCTCGTAGTATTCATCGACTTCCAGCAGTTCCATCTTCTCGAAGGGACTGTCGCCCGGATCGATCACTATGTAAGATTCGTAATAGAGCACGCGTTCCAGATCCTTGATTGTCATATCCAAAAGGGTGCCAATCTTGGAGGGAGCGCTCTTTACGAACCAGATATGGGCAATCGGGACTGCCAGATCAATGTGACCCATCCTGGTACGACGTACACGGGAGGTGGTCACAAGGACGCTACAGCGATCACAGACGGTATTCTGGAAGCGTTTCTTCTTGTACTTACCGCAGGCGCATTCGTAATCCCTTTCGGGTCCAAAAATCCGCTCGCAGAAGAGCCCGTCTTTCTCGGGCTTGAGAGTTCTATAGTTTAGGGTATCCGGCTTGGTAACCTCGCCGTGAGACCACTCATTGGTAATAGTTTCGGGAGAAGCGATCTTGATTCGGACAAAATCATATTCGTTTGGTCTGATTTCACGTCTTGTATCTTTTAACATCTTGCTACTCCTTACTTGTTCTCATCGTCTTTGAGGAATTCGATATCAAAGCCGAGAGATTTCAGCTCGCTGATCAGCACATTGAAGGATTCCGGCACTCCTGGAGGAGGCGGGTTCTCTCCGCGTGTGATGGCTTTGAAGGCATTGTTGCGGCCATCGACATCGTCACTCTTGATGGTGAGCATTTCTTCCAAGAGATGAGCAGCACCATAAGCTTCCAGTGCCCAGACTTCCATTTCTCCCAGACGCTGTCCACCGTGCTGGGCTTTACCACCCAAAGGTTGCTGCGTTATCAGGGAATAAGGGCCTGTGGATCTGGCATGCATCTTGTCTGCTACCAAGTGGTTGAGCTTCATCATATAGATTACGCCAACGGTCACTCTCTCTTTGAAAGGTTCGCCGGATTTGCCATCATATAGCACCTGCTTGCCATCTGAGGAAAGACCTGCATTGGCAAGTTCCTTGCGGATATCATCGTTTGAGGCACCATCAAAGATAGGTGTTTCAACTTCAAATCCCAGTACGCGGGCTGCCATACCCAGGTGAGTTTCCATAATCTGGCCGATATTCATACGGGAAGGCACACCCAGAGGATTCAAAACGATATCCACAGGAGTTCCGTCTTCCATAAAGGGCATATCTTCGATAGGAGCCACGATGGAGATCACACCCTTGTTACCGTGACGACCAGCCATCTTGTCACCGACTTCGATCTTGCGTTTCTTGGCGACATAGACTTTGACCATCTTGCGAACACCATATTGGAGTTCGTCACCGTGCTTGATACGCTCAAATGACTTCTTGTAGATGTTATCGCTCTGTTCCAGCGAGTGTTTGACCTTGAGTATAATATCATTGTAGATATAGTCGTTCTTGTCGGGATCCTGGACCAAGTCCACATCCAGATCGAGCTTTTTGAAGTTGATCCGCTTCAGGTCATCCTTGGTGATCTTCTTACCGGGGGCGATGAAAGGCATATTGGATTTCTCGTCCCAGATATTCTGAGCTACTTCACCCAGCAGAGCAGCCGAAAGCTTCTCTTCTTTGAATTCTTCGATCTTCTTGCGGCGGTTGTTGAGCTCGGCTTTGAGCTTCAGGATTTCATCTTCCTTGTTCTCTTCCATATCCGTGCCCTCTTCGAGGCGGGAGAAGACCTTCACATCGATCACCACGCCTTCCATACCGGGCTTGGCTTTGAGGGAGCTATTGGTAAAGTCCCCTGCGCGATCACCAAATAGGGCGCGCATCAGGTTCTCTTCCGGAGAAGGATCGATCTCGATGCTCTTGGGTGTTACCTTACCAACGATAATGTCGCCGGCGTGGATAACGCTACCGACACGGATGATACCTGTCTTATCAAGGTTTCTAAGAGCCTGGGCAGGTACGTTCGGAATATCATAAGCGAGTTCTTCACGGCCGTTTTTAACGTTACGGACCAATACTTCCATCTCTTCGATGTAGATAGAGGTCAAAGTATCTTCACGAGCCACCTTTTCACTAAGGATGATGGCGTCTTCGTAGTTGTAACCATACCAGGGCATGAAAGCTACCAGCATATTGGTGCCGAGAGCTAGCCTGTTATCTTCAACGCAAGCGCCATCAGATATTGCCTGGCCTTTCTTGACCTGATCGCCAATCCTGACAGTCGGACGCTGATTGACGCAAGTGTCCTGGTTTGTGCGGACAAACTTCTTCAGATAGATCCTGTTACCCGTGCTGAGATAGACTGCCTCGTCTTTCTCATTCTTGGGCTTGATCTCTATGTAAGAAGAAGTCACGCCGGTCACTATACCATCATAGGGAGCGACTGCGATGCTGGAGGTATCCATAGTCGCGATTCTCTCCATACCGGTACCAACCAGTGGAGCTTGGGGATTGATCAGGGGAACTGCCTGGCGTTGCATGTTTGATCCCATCAAAGCACGGTTTGCATCGTCGTGCTCCAGGAAAGGAATCATCGCCGCAGAGACAGATACCATCTGCTGCGGTGCAACGTCCATATACTGGACTTGCTTGGGGCTTACCTGGATAAATTCACCACGTTCACGGGCAAAGACCAGCTCTTCCACGATCCGGCGGTTGTCATCCAGATGAACGTCGGATTGTGCGATGATATACTTCTCTTCCTGAGCAGCATCGAGATAGTCATACTCATCCGTTACCACTCCATCTTCGACCTTGCGATAAGGAGTCTCCATAAAGCCAAGGTGGTTTATGCGGGAATAGATCGAGGGGGATACTATCAGACCGATATTGGGTCCTTCAGGTGTCTCAATCGGACAGACGCGGCCATAGTGCGAAGAGTGAACGTCGCGTACTTCAAAGCCTGCTCTATCACGAGTAAGACCACCTGGACCAAGAGCCGAGAAAGCTCTCTTGTGGCGCAAAGCTGCCAGAGGATTGGTCTGCTCCATAAACTGAGAAAGCTGTCCGGTGAGGAAGAAAGACTGCACCACTGAGATCAAAGCATTGCTATTGACCAGATCGTGGACAGTGATTTCATCCGAATTGGATATAGCCATACGTTCCTGGATGATTCTGGAAACCATCGCCAAGCCGGAGTTATATTGCTCTTGAAGAAGCTCACCAACCGTCCTGACTCTGCGGTTTGCCAGATTGTCTATATCATCGATCTCATCTTCATCGTGATAGATGTTGATAAGTGTCTTGAAGATATAGACAAAGTCCGTCACTGTAAGGGTGCGGGTATTGATATCGACATCGATACCCAGGCGTGTATTGACTTTGTATCTGCCCACTTCTCCAAGGTTGTAACGCTTCTCATTGAAGAACATCCTGTCCACCAGTTGTTTTGCGACCTCGACGGAGGCTTCTTCACCTGGACGAATCAGGCTGTAAATCTTCTTGAGAGCATCTTCCTGGTTGTAGGTGGGATCTTTGGCTATGGTATTTTCCAAGACTTTACGAGCAATCTCGTAATCATAATTTATTACGTCTATCTGTTTGATACCGTGAGCGTCCAGAATGGTGATAAGGTTATCGGTAACCAAGTCATTGGCTAGCGCAACAGGTTCCGGGAGGGATTCCACAACGATGTCTGCATAGATATGGCGGCCTTTCGCCTCTTTAAGCTTCAGGGTCTCCTTCTCGTAGAAGATCTTTCTGAGATCCTGATTTGTGGATATACCGATTGCACGCAGCAGTGTCGTCACGGGGAGTTTGCGGCGCTTGTCGATATGGACGTACATCACGTCGTGTATGTCTATATCGAATTCCAGCCATGAACCGTTGTAAGGTATGACTTTAGCGGAATACAGCATCTTGCCGCTGGCGTGTTTCTCCTCGGAGAAGAAGACGCCGGGTGAGCGTTGAAGCTGAGATATGATTACCCTTTCAGCTCCATTAACTATGAAAGTACCCTGTTCAGTTATGAGCGGAATCTCGCCCAGAAACACGTATTGTTCGATGGTATCTTTGTGTTCTCTTCCATTCTCTGTCTGTTCAAAAACGTTCAGGCGTAGCTTGGCTTTGAGGGGTGCTTGGTAAGATAGATTTCTTTCCCTGCACTCATCGATGGAGTACTTCTCCTGCAGGATGTTGTATTCGATGAATTCGAGCGTAAAATTGCCCTTGCTGTCCTCTATGGGGAATATGGATTCAAAGACTGCCTGTAGTCCCTTCTTTTCCCGGCGTTGAGGGTGTATGTCCTTTTGCAGGAATTCATTGAATGAATCTACTTGCATGGCCAGAAGATTAGGTATCTCAACCTCTGGGATTCCCAGTTCGGCGAATCTTCCGGAGATCCGGGAATAACTTTTGATCTTTCTCAAAAGCTCACTCCTTTGCGCTTCTTGAGCGCCTTGTCATTATCGGCGCCTGGTTGATTGATCTGATTGTCAGTGTGCAAGTTGCTATTGCTATCATTGCATCTGGTTGAACTGATAATGTGCTCTGCATATTGGGGCTTATTAAAGCAAGATTAGTCCAAAAAAAGCCCTTGCGGACTTTTTTTGGACCATAAGTTTCGGCAAAAGCCGTTACTTGACTTCGACGGTTGCACCAGCTTCTTCAAGCTTTTTCTTAACGGAATCGGCTTCTTCCTTGCTGACTTTCTCGGATACGAGCTTAGGAGCTCCATCGACCAAGTCTTTGGCTTCTTTGAGACCGAGCTTGGTGATCTCGCGGACGACTTTGATCACGTTGATCTTCTTGTCTCCGGCATTGGCCAGGATCACGTCAAATTCTGTCTGTTCTTCTTTGGCTTCGGCAGCGCCGGCGGCAGGAGCGGCAGCGACGGCTACGGGAGCAGCAGCGGAGACGCCAAAGATCTCTTCCATTTCTTTCACGAGCTCGGACAGCTCGAGGACGGTCATATCTTTGACGAGGTCAATAACTTGTTGCTTTTTATCGGACATTGTTCCTCCAGGTATATATCATTTATTTTTTGTTTAGCTGGCTTGCGCCTGTTTCTTGGCAACAGCATCGAGAGCGTAAACGAATTTACGGATGATGCCTTGGCTCACGCCGAGGAAGCCTGTGATCGGGGCTTGTAAGCCACCCAGCACCTTGGCGAGCAGTTCTTCACGGGAAGGCAGAAGGGCCAGAGCTTTGAGCTCATTTTCACTAAATACGTGTCCTGCCACGTATCCTGCTTTGAATTTCGGAAATTTGGCGTCTTCCATCACTTCTTTCAAAAACTTGGTCATAACGCGAGCGGGTGAAACCTCATCGAGATTGCATACAGCCACTGCGGTCGGACCAACCAGTTCTGAATCCAAATCATTGATGCCAAGCTCGTTTAATGCCAGCTTGATCAATGTGTTCTTTTGAACGAAGTAATCCACACCTGAGGCTCTGAATCGAGCTCTGAGTGCGTTCACCTGTTCGATGTTAATTCCCTTGTAATCCACAAGTACAATCGCTTTTGCGCCGTCTAATCTTGATTTCAAGTTCTCTACAATGTCATACTTAACACTTTGAACCATTCCAATACTCCCTTAGCTTCTAGCTTCCAAGGTTGCGCTTGCGACCTGTAATTTGATTCCGGGTCCCATCGTCGTAGCGAGTGTGATGCTCTTGATGAATATGCCCTTCAAGGTGGCGGGACGTTCTTTGAGGATGGCTGCCAAGATGACTTTGATGTTGCCTTTGAGGTTCTCGACCGGGAAAGAAATCTTTCCGGCAGGAATATGCAGATTGGCGAACTTATCAACGCGATAAGTAACCTTTCCGCCCTTGGCATCATCGATTGCTTTGGCAAGGTCCATTGTAACTGTTCCGACCTTGGGGTTTGGCATCAGTCCGCGAGGACCGAGGACACGACCCAGTTTACCGATTTTACCCATCAGGGTAGGGGTTGTGATGACCATATCGAAATCGAACCATCCACCGGATATCTTCTCGATCAGGTCGTCCAAACCCACGTAATCGGCGCCAGCTTTTCTGGCTTCATCTGCCTTATCGCCTTCAGCAAAGACCAAAACGCGCACTGTCTTACCCGTTCCATGGGGCAAAATAATGGAGTTTCTGATTTGCTGGTCGGCTTTACGAGGGTCGACGCCAAGGTTGAAGTGAACTTCGACAGTCTCATCAAATTTTGAAGCCGGTAAGGTCTTCAATATCTTGAGAGCTTCGTCGAGGTCAAAACGCTTTTGGCGATCATAGCTCGAATAGGCAGTTGTGTACCTTTTACTATGTTTCATTGACTCTCCTTATGAATATTATCTCCTGCATAAAAGCCGCGTGCCTCAGTCTTCGACTGTGACGCCCATGCTTCTTGCAGTACCTGCGATCATACTCATTGCGGATTCAAGGGTATGGCAATTCATATCTTGTATCTTGAGCTGAGCGATAGTTCTCAGCTGATCTTGGTTGAGTTTTCCCACTTTGGCTTTGTTAGGGGTAGCGCTGCCTTTGGCAAGACCTGCTTCTTTCTTGATCAATATGCTTGCGGGCGGGGTCTTGATCTCAAAGGTAAAGGACTTGTTTTTGGCTACATAGATCATTACCGGGAATACCATTCCGGGCTGATCAGCCGTCTTCTCATTGAACTGACGGCAAAATTCAGGAATATTTACACCAGCCTGACCTAAAGCGGGACCGACCGGAGGAGCCGGAGTCGCTTTGCCGGCGGGGAGCTGCAATTTGATTACTGCCACGGCATCTTTGGGTTTTGCCATTTTTCTTCCTCTGTATTTTAACTATTTATTTCTTAAGTAATTCAACCTGGTTGGAATTGAGCTCGACAGGAGTCTTTCTGCCAAAGACGGTAACTTCTATAGTGAGCTTTGTACCGCCATCTGCGACCTTTTGGATAATACCCTCAAAGTCGGAGAAAGGACCGGTCGTAACCTTGACCGGATCTCCCGGAAAAAAAGTAAAGGCGGGCGTACCCGCTTCTCTATCAGTGATGCCAAACAGACGATCAACCTCTTCCGGGTTCAAAGGAATAGGATCTTTCTTATCCTTGGTGAGCCCCAGGAAGTTCGTAACACCAACTAAGCCTAAAATATAAGTCTTGAGCTCGGATGTCATCTCCGCCTCAATAATGACATAGCTGGTGAAAAGCTTTTTCTCGCGTTCTACTTTCTTGCCTTCACGAATAATAAAAGTGCTGCGCACCGGTACTAAAACCTGTCCTACCAGGCTCTCCAGCGGGGTGCCGATCACACCTTTCTCGATGGCTGTTTTAACCTTGTTTTCGTATGCGGAGTAGGTATGGATCACATACCATTTCTTTTCAGCCATGGCTCTAGAATATCAGGTTGATTATGCTGTTGAATCCCAAATCTATCAGGGACAAGAAGAGTGCTACGATGGTGGACATAACGATCACCACCAGGGTACCTTCTTTCAAATCTGCTTGTGAAGGCCAAGTCACCGATTTCATCTCGGCACGAACTTCACGGAAAAAAAGTGCTATCTTTTCGAATTTCATCGTATTCACCAGTGTCTTTAATAAACAAGCCGCAGCTGCGTGCGGCAATAAAAACTGTGGCAGGACAGGCAGGAATCGAACCCGCAACCCCCGGTTTTGGAGACCGGTGCTCTACCAGTTGAACTACTGTCCTGCAACATTTATACCGCAGCGCTTAGCGCTGTTTGTGCAAGGTATGTTTCCGGCAGGTGGGGCAGAACTTCTTCAGCTCCATCCTGTTCGGGTGCTTGCGCTTGTTTCTGGTCGTAGTGTAATTACGATTCTTACAATCTTCGCAAGCCAGAATAATGATATCTCTCATTTTGATTCTCTATTCTTACTCGATGATGGAAGAAACAACACCACTACCGATTGTGTGTCCACCTTCACGGATAGCGAAACGAAGTCCCTGCTCCATGGCGATGGGGGTAATCAGCTCGGCTTGAATTTCAACGTTGTCACCGGGCATTACCATCTTGACACCTTCGGGAAGGGTCAGGCTGCCTGTAACGTCGGTGGTTCTGAAATAGAACTGAGGACGATAACCGGTCTGGAAGGGCTTGTGACGTCCACCCTCGTCCTTTGTAAGAACGTAGGTCTGTCCCACAAACTTGGTGTGAGGGGTGATGGACTTCGGCTTGGCAAGAACCATACCGCGTTCCACGTCTGTCTTGGCAAAGCCACGAAGCAGCACACCAATGTTGTCGCCGGCTTGGGCTTCATCGAGAAGCTTACGGAACATCTCGACACCTGTGCAGGTGGTTTCGACAGTCTCGCGAATACCAACACGTTCGATCTTTTCCTGAATCTTAATGATACCACGTTCCACACGGCCTGTAGCAACTGTTCCACGACCGGGAATCGAGAAAACGTCTTCCACGGGCATCAGGAAAGGCTTGTCAACTGCGCGGTCGGGCAGCGGAATGTAGCTGTCCACGGCATCCATCAACTCCTGGATCTGGGCTTCGCCTTCAGGCTCGCCATTCAGGGCTTTAAGGGCGGATCCACGAATGATAGGGACTTCATCGCCAGGGAATTCATATTTGTCAAGAAGCTCACGAACTTCCATCTCGACGAGATCAAGCAGTTCGGGATCTTCAACAAGGTCGCATTTGTTAAGGAACACGGTCATGGCAGGCACGCCAACCTGGCGGGCAAGCAGGATGTGTTCGCGAGTCTGAGGCATAGGACCGTCATAAGCGCTAACGACGAGGATAGCACCGTCCATCTGGGCGGCACCGGTGATCATGTTTTTGATATAGTCGGCATGACCGGGGCAGTCAACGTGGGCATAGTGACGGTTTTCTGTTTCGTATTCAACGTGGGCGGTTGCGATGGTTATACCACGGGCTTTTTCTTCCGGGGCATTGTCAATACTGTCAAAGGAACGGAATTTTGCTCCGCCCTTCTTTGCAAGATAGGCTGTGATAGCAGCCGTGAGCGTCGTCTTACCATGGTCAATGTGACCAATCGTACCAACGTTTACGTGTGGCTTGGTACGTACGAATTTCTCTTTTGCCATTGTTCCTCCTGGAATTCTTCAATTCCATTCCTTGTAGTTTTTATGATCTTTACACAACAAAAAAAGATGGAGCTCATGACCGGATTTGAACCGGTGACCTCGTCCTTACCAAGGAAGTGCTCTACCTGCTGAGCTACATGAGCTTATCTTCTATATATTTCAAAAAATGGAGCGGGAAACGGGGTTCGAACCCGCGACCCTCAGCTTGGAAGGCTGATGCTCTAGCCAACTGAGCTACTCCCGCTTAATTTTCAGGTCGGCTATAATATGGTGGAGAGGGGAGGATTCGAACCTCCGAAGTCGTCTGACGACAGATTTACAGTCTGTTCCCTTTGGCCGCTCGGGAACCTCTCCACAATAATATCTGGAGCCGATGAAGGGAATTGAACCCCCAACCTATTGATTACAAATCAATTGCTCTACCTTTGAGCTACATCGGCGATGGGTTTTGCCAATCAATTTGTATCCCTAAAAATTGTCAACCACTTTTTTGGCTTCACTCTATAAACGGCTTTAGAGAACAAGTTTTCAGGCTACCCTATTCTTGTCAATAGGAAATTCCACTCTTTTACTGCTCCTTTCATACCATACTGCAACCAAAACCAGTAAAATACCGGTCAGTATCAGGATTGACTCCACCGAGACAGCATCTGCCAGCGGTCCAAAAAGCATAATCCCGATCGGCATAGCACTCACGGAAACTATTTGCAGAATGGAAAATACACGTCCCAGCATATCTTCCCGGGTTTGCTCCTGTACAAAGACAGTCTCGGAAGTGATCAATAGAGGCAGAAACAAGCCAGCAGTGCCCATGATACAGAGATAGAGCACGAAATTGGGGGCCAGGCCCAAGAGCGCAAAGAGAATCCCAAAAGCTCCCAGGCTAAGCGCTATCATACGAACTTTATCTTTGAAGTCACCATGCAGGGAGATCAGTATTCCCCCTACCAGAGAACCAATTGTCCAGACCATCTCATTCACGGTCAATCTCCAAACATCTCCGCCAAAGCTTCTGCCAACTTGCAGCGGTGTCAGGATAATCGCAGGGGTCATCAGGAAAAAGGAGAAGCCATAACACAATACTATCCGCTTTAAGAGAGGATGGCTGAAAGTGTAGCCAAAGCCCTCTTTCAGATCTTTAAATATTGTATTCTTGACCTTGATTCCCGGATTTTTCTCGATCTTGATAAACGCCAGGATTCCTACAGCCAGAGAGGCTGTAATCACATCCACGAAGAATGCCCAGGAGATATCCAGCCAGCCCAGCAGTAAACCTCCGGCGGCAGGTGCCAGCAGCATTAGAGCGGATGATATGGATTGATTCACCGCCTGCACCCGGGTGAGCCCCTCCGGAGGAACCAATTGCGGATAGATGGCATTGACTGCGGGAGATTGTACCCCGCTGCCCAGGGCTCTCACAGCAGAAATTGCCAGCAGCAGCCAGATCTGTCTGAAACCGGCAATGTAAAACAAAGCCAATACCAATGTTGCAAGTGCTACAAAGGTATCGGACAGCATAATCAGGTGTTTACGGTTGTATCTATCCGCCCAAACCCCTCCCCAAAGCGAAACCAACACCTGGGGGATCATCGTGGTAAGGGTTCCCAGCATCAGCCAGGTTCCGGAGGAAGTTTCCAGAGTGATATGCCAGATGATGGCAAAGCCGACTACAGAAGAGCCAAACAGCGATAAATTCTGGCTGATTAGAAACAGCAGGACTCTGCTGTTAAAGAGAGAGCTTCCCTTTTTATTAGTTGTATCTAGTAACATGATCGATCCTTATGTAATCTATGATAGACTTCCAGCCTGTCAACTCTGCTATCTGATGGCGTTCTCTCAGGCCGGGGAGAGTATATATTTCATTGCAGAGCTTTATCCCGGTTTTGGTAGATTCGGGACTTAGGAACTAACTACTGCGAAAGGATCAAGCACGTAAACGCATCATTTACCTCACTCTTGGAATGCTGAACGCAATAGCCTGCTCAGCCGGAATTCTGTCAAGCTTCTCCACAAAGGTCTCTAGCTTCACAGAACAATCTAAGTTGAAAGATATCCATTACTGTTGAGAACACTATATCTTACCTTAGATGTGTGAAATCAGTATAGCTATCGATATCTTGCCTCTAGATCTAGTTTTCGAGGTTTTTATGGTGGATCCCGCCATATTATTGAGGTTCCATCAAGTCAGTCTGAGTATTGGTGCTGGTGGATGGGCTGGAAGGATTGCAGGCTACAACTTTGAAGAAGATCCTGCCACTGGTTGTCGTATCGATGCTGAGGGTGTGGACTGGTGCAGTGACGCTTATGTAGCCGGGGGACCAGTTTACCAGATCTTCCGAGCTATAGACGTGGTATTCTGTGGCTCCTGCAACTGAATCCCAGCTAAGGATAACATCGCTGTTGGAAGAGCTGATACTGACGTTGGGGGTATCCAGAAGCCCGTCAGGCGTATATATGGGAGGCCCTACGAAATCATCCAGCCACAATGCAAACAAGTCATAGCTCAAGGCTCGAATGGCAACATAGACCACGGCATTGCCATAAGCATCCAGATTGTAGGTCTTTTGATTCCAGGTTGGATTGGCTAGCCCACTGTCGATCATGGTGAAGGACGCGGGATTGGTATCAGTGGTGGAAACCAGCACTTCCCAGGGATCAGAATAATACCCATTCATCCAGAAGCTGATAGTATCGACGCGGGAAGCGCTCAACATCAATGGGGGAGTGATGATCCAATCGTTGCTCTCCTCATAGCTTTCATACCAGACTTGAATGCCGTGTGAGCCATTGTGAGCAAAGTTGCTAGCCGAAATGCTCCATTGATTTGTGCCAGAGTCAGCGTTCAGGACAGTCCAATTGGCAGGGATTATGCCAGATTCAAAACCTTCATTCAACATTTCCCTGGGTGTAATAGTTACAGCCAAACTGGGGCTGATGTCGTTTGCCGGAACCGTATCTCCTGGCAATGCTACTTCGGCATAGAGATTGGCAGTCCCAAGGTAGATGGCATCCGGGGTCCAATTAAACGTATGGGTGGTGGAGGCATATCCTCCTAAAGCCGGCATTGCGAAAGAAGCCAGGGTTGCTTCGGGAGATTGACATTTCAGATACACAGTGTAGCCGCTCTGCAAGGCAAAGCCATTGTTTTGGATGCCGACGGTGTAATCATAAGGCCTGGCGATAGCGATCGCGGAAGGTCCTGTGATGGAGGTGGCGGCAATATCCAGATTGCTTGATGTATATAGCGGTGGGCCAAACACATCATCCAACCAGATTCCGTTCTCATTGTTTCCGCGATAACGAATGGCAAGATAGATCATGGCACCGCCAAAAGAATCCAGATTATAGTTCGGGCTGAATACCTGAAGATCTGGGATGCTAGAGCTTCCTATCGCAGTAAATGAAGCGGGTTGAGTGTCTGTGGTGGAAACGAGCACTTCGAATTCTTCGGGATAGTTTGAATAGATCTTACGCAGTGAAAACCGGAAATTATCTGGGACAATCTCGCTTCCACCCAATCTGGGACTGATCAGCCAATCATCATTCTGGCGGGAGGGCTCTGCAAAGATGCAAGCCGAAACTGCCCCTGTGATGACATTGATGTTGCTCACTGACCAGCTCTTTGTGCCTCCATCCAGATTGAGGACAGTCCATCCACCCGGTATGGCTCCGGATTCAAAACCTTCAGTCAAAGCACCCTCAGGCAGGGTGACAAATGAATACACGGCATTGTTTGAGGAGTGCTCACCCTGAGCTTCGGCTATAACTGACCAATAATAGGTAGTAGATGGCTGCAGTCTGGACGCTTCCGGCAAGGTAAAGCTGGTGGCGGGTGCCTCAACCACTGCGCTGAGATTGTCCAGTGTGGGAGGATTGACGGTGCTGACGCAAAGTTTGTATGAACTGGGCGGAATACCGGCGGATGGTGCTGTCCAGCCAAAGCTTGCCAGGGTGTTTACAAAGGTGGCTTGATCGAGCGGTAAATTCAGAGTGACCGGATTGGGAGCTGTGACGCTGAGTTTCACATCATCCAGGGCGAGATAGTTTGTGCTGCCGCCAATGTATCCCTTGATCCCCAGATAATAGGTTCCGGAACCGGAGGGAGTGAAGCTTCCGGCTATCCGTTTGTACTCACTCGTATCAAGGAAGGTGGGTTCGGCAATGCTATTGGTCATGGCAACAATAGTTGGATCAGTGCCGTAATAAATCCCCATCTGGGCATAGTTTGGATTTGTTGATTGTTGACGGGCATAGAGCTCAACATCATAAGTGCGCGAACCAACCAACGTGATGGGATGGAACAACCAGGATACTGCCGTCGCTCCGTCTGAATGGAATAGATAGACGTTGAACTCGCCGGTTCTGGGTTCCAAGCTTCCAGAATAGGTTGAATTTGCAGTCCAGGGGCTGGATCCAGTTTCCATGGCCAGAGTCCACTCCGAGATATTGGAAGTGCCGTCGATGCATCCTACCTCAAAGCTCTCCGTAGCAAATTGGTCTCTTTGGATATGGAAGCTCTGGGTGGCTGGAGCAGGGCTGGCTGTGCCCGCCAAAGAATAGGCCACGACAGTCCAATACCAGTTTTCTCCATAGCTGAAGCCAAACCCAGCTTGTGCCACAGGATTGATGGTTACGCTGGTTAGGTTGGTGATAGTGTGTTGGCCGGGATATCCGCTATTGAAGATTTGTGCGGGATCATCTTTGACCAGATAGATAGTGTAATGGTCTGGCACAAGTCCAACTGGATTGGGAGACCAGACGAAGCTGAAGCTGTCCTTGTTTACTCCATAAGCATTGTTGGCTGGAGACACTAAAACAGGGCTTTTAATCTGGGAAGCATATCTCCAGGCCAGATCTGGATAACCGCTGTTATCCAGAGGGCTGAGATTCCAATAGTCGTTGCTGCCATTAGTAGTCTCTACTGTAAAATCCCATCCGGTGAAAGTGGACTGGGTCTTCATCTGAGCGGTGGTCTTGCCTGTCCCGCCATAAGAAGTTGCCTGTCCGCTGGTCTGGGTATCCCAGTAAGAGCTGATAACGCTTCCGCCACTGGAACCAAGCAAACCACCTTTTTGTCCTCCGGAAACCGTCCCGGTAGAATAGCTATTGATGATCGATCCGGTTGCACCTTGATTGCCCACCACACCGCCAATAAAGTGCGCTCCGATGACGTTTGCATGGGAATAGCTGTTATTGATGCTTCCCTGGTTTTGACCCACAAGTCCCCCAATGGAATTCTGATTGCTGCTTATGCTCCCGGAAGAAAAGCTTCTGTTGATGGTTCCATCATTCCAGCCCACCAATCCACCACACCAGGTGCTTCCGGTTATTGTGCCTGTGGAATTGCAGTTAGTGATAGCAGCGCCGGTTTCGTTTCTGCCTGCGATGCCACCCAGGCCGTTAGCTGTAACGCCGGCGCCGGATCTCGAGACAGTGCCGGTAAAAGTGCAGCCTATGATGGAGCCGGCATTGTTGTTTCCGCAGATTCCTCCACCTGTTGTTGCATTGCCGATGTTGACTGCTGCCGCCGAACTGCAATTCTCGATGCTGCCTTTATTGTGACCCACTATCGAGCCTGTATCGGCATCACCGAGGATACTGCAAGTGCTGCTCAGATTCAGGTTTTTGATAGTGCTCCCAACGGCAGTCATTCCAAACAAACCGTGATAGCTTCCGTAATAAGCTGTGCGGAGGTTGGAGATAGTGTGCCCATCTCCGTCCAAACCACCGTAAAACATATTGGTGTTGTTTCCAATGGGAAGCCAGCCATTGGTGCCCCAGGCTGCATACCCTTCTCCGCCTGGAGATAGGTAGGAAAGCAAGTCAATGTCGCTGATCAATTTGAAATAAGTGCGGGAAGAGGCAGAGCCCGGATAGTTGCGGATCAGGTTCAGTTCCCTGGCATTGCTCACGGTGAACGGATCTGTCTGGGTTCCGGTGCCGGAAGCAAAGTAGTTCTTCTCAAACTTGATATTGTCTACATAGAGCCTGCCGTTGTAAGCGCTGGTACCCAGGAAGCGGATCTGTTTCGTTCCGGGCGGAAGATCAAAGGTGCGGCTTGCCCACTCTGTGGAGGCAGGAGCCCATTGTGCTCCAGAGTGAGGAGCAGCGGTGGCCATACCTCCTCCGGTTCCGGCATTGTATGAGGCAAGAGTAGTAAACGAAAGACCGTAATCCAGGGAATATTGGATGTCCAGCCGCTCATTGGCATTGGGAGCCAGATAGGGGGAATAGGCATAGTCATAGCTTAGCTTCCCGCCATAATCACCCAGATTCAGATTTGGGGTGGTGAGGACGATTTGCCGGTCGGCAAGAACGTTTTCAAAAGAACAGAGAGCGCTTCCCGTTCCACTGGCTCCATACGCGTTGCTGTTGCCGCGCCACCAGGCATTCAGACCTGGAGCCTCCCATGTGTTTGGCACCGACCAGTATGAGGGAGGGAAGGTGGTCGAAGCAAAGGTCTGAGTCGAAGGGAAAGTGCTGATGGACGTATCCTGATACTGCACACTGAAATCATCAACGTACCAGGCGGGCCCCCAAGCACTGATTCCATTAAACCAAATAAAGATCTCCTGCCCTGCCCATCTGCTCAGATCGATGCTTTCCGATACACCCGTACCCGGGTATCCAATGCTATTTTCCGGAATGGTGTAACCATCATTTGAATTGAAGGCAGTTCCAAAGCGTTCCCACACTTTAGTGTAATTGCTTTCGTTTACATATACGTAAACAGCACCGTAGTCGTAATTATTTTCAGTCCTCTGACCATGAGACCACTTGAAATTCAATCTGTACTGTGACCCTGGAATTATGATCCAAGGAGTCCATAGGCTCCTACCCTGACCTATCCAGTAATCGTTAAAAAAGCAGCAGGCTTGACTATGGTAAACTTGCCAGGGTAAAGGGTCGGCATAGCCGTTATCATTAAATGACCAATCTTCCGGAATAGTGCCGGGGGCAACGCTATTGAAATCTTGCGAATAAGGGGCTGTATAGACGATGCGGGTTTGTGGCAGATAACTCTCTAAGTTGAGAGGTTCAAGCGCATATGCTGAGAAGATCATAAGCGACATTGCGAGCAGCAACAGGTTCTTTCTTGTCACGATGAGATACTCCTTTAACTCTGATGGATAACATATTGCGGTTGCTGGGCGTACTCCCAATCATTATTCGGCTCAATCAGCGCAATCCTATGATCAGATTTTGGCGGAAGAAAGTTTACAATTAGTTTTTTGTCAATCTAATTGTGATGACTTACTCTGTTTCCTAATAAAAACTGTTTAAAATGCCGATCTTCATTAAGCGGTTATGGACCCTCACTGACAACTTCAATTACATCTCCAATAATGGATAGTCTTCGGTGCATACTTTCCGAATCGCTGGCTGAGATCAATCTCTAAAGCCCGGAGTTTTTTCCCAATCTCTATCTAATGCTCCCGCTATCTCCCCTAATTAGCTTGTCCACCCGTTCCCGGTGACGAGCATGCCTGTTCCAGTTATATTCCTCAGCGCAATAAGTACTCATATACCAGATTATCCCGCCCTCGGTCTTGCTGTAGTTATGCGCTTCCAGATTGATTTCAAAGTCTTCCTCTGGCTGATAGCCGCTCCATAGGCTCTTGCGGAAAGTATAAGCTCTGGCTGCCGGGCTGATCTCTTTGATATAGCTATAGTGTGAACCCGTTACGGAACCATCCAATTTCATATTCACAACCTGAGCTCTGGGATCTGCCCCCAGAATCCATTGCAAACTATAATCTTGCTCAGGATCGAAATCTGGCGGATTGATCAGGTATTCTGCCGGCATCAGCATAGACCCGCTCACGGTTTTATCCGCAAACTTGATCTGATAGACTACTTCTTCATTGTAATCAGTTGGCAGCGCTCCACTTAGATAGCTCATATCCATATCATACCTATAGAAAGTGTCGCCGTTTTGTGTTACAACATTCATATACTCCGGATAGACACGCTGCGTCTCTATCCAAAGCTCTTTGAGCGGCATTTTGCTTACCAGACTGCAATAAACGTCGCTGTCTCTGAGATCGATATCTTGCGTGTACTCCAGGATAAGATAGAAATCCTCTTTGGGTGAAAACAAAGCATCCACCAAAGAGGGCATATCCGTATCGCCATCGCGACTATCGCAGGAACTAATGCCCAGAGCCAAAAGCCCAAGCATCACTAGCAGAACCATTCTTTTCATCATTCCTCCCCTATCCTGCGGTTTTGCTACCGTAGATTAGTAATGTATCTCATCAATAACTTATGCATTTTTGTCAAGCCGGAATCACTTATCTTTTGCACTCTCAGGCATTAGATCCCCCCCTTGAGATCTAAGATAGCTAACTCCTTCACACTCAGGAGGGTACACCCAGGAACTAATGTTGAAGCTGCTGATCGCCAGCATTTCATTCCCGTGGGTGCTGTAGTTTACCGGCGTAACCTTTACCCTTAGGAAGACATCTTCATCACCCTCCCAAAAATCACGATCAATCGTAAATGAACGCCTATTGCCCGGAATCTGTACTACCAGATCAGGTCTGTCATCCAAAGCCATAACAGTGATCACATAGTATTGTGGACTCTTCTCGCTGGTCCAGGTAAATCTGTAGTCCTGGCTTTCATCAAATGCCGGAAAGGTGAGACTCGGCACTTGGGGTTGGATGATGGTTCCGCTGATATTATCAGTGCCACAGACCAGCTCGTAATTTACAGTATCCTCCATCGCAGTAAATTGACCAAAGATATCCTCGTACAACCAGTAGCTATATGGCTCGCCGTTAATTGGCTCCGGCCAATCAAACAGCCTACCGTTGATCTTCAGGCTGTGCAACCCCGTATTCCACGGTTTACGGAGCATCGCCTGTGTGCCAGTTACACTCAGTACATAGGTGAATTCCTCCGAATATCCTGCTGCTGTGAGATCCAGACCCGTTATCTTCTTTGTGTTGCAGGAGCTAGTTAGCAGCAACAATATCAATAAGAGCAAGCTATAGATCCGCTTCATCGATTCTACTCCCTCGGGACTTATTTAAATCCCTTGTGCGATGTTCTTTATGTGTCCTTTCTTGTCAAATTCTTTTTCACCTCTCTATACTCCCTGCTTGAATTCTTAGGAGATCCTCTGGTGATCCCCTAGTGATCCCCTAGTGGCGACTAGGGAATCTCCAGTGCAGTGCCTGTGATTTACCTGGGAGTTCAAAGGGTGAGCTTTTCACAAGGAGTCAAGGAGGAAGCAGTTTTTTACCACATAGAGAGCCGATAAAGGCAGAGCGGAGCGCTACGCGCTGTGGGGAAGTGGTGCAGTGATGGTGGGGTGTAGTGATACGCTGCGCTGCGTTCGAAGATCGTTTCTACGCCTATGTTTTCTGATCGCTTTTCACTGCGCGAAGCACAGCTTACCAGACAAGCCGCTCACAGCTCATCCTGAGGTCACTGCCGATGCTGCTGAGGGGATTGGTCTTCCACCAGCGTGGATGGCTCAAGAATAGGAAAGTCTCGCCCTTTTCGATCTGCTTTTGCGGGCTGAGGGGGCTGTAAGGGCAGAGCGAACCGCCATCGCTGATATGAACGCCATAAGCTGCTACAATCGCCTCATCATAAGCCTCATAAGCGATACCGCATTGAGCGCGGAATCCGGGATCACGTATCACCTGACGATTACCCAGATTGAGAATCTTATTTGCAAAGTCGCCATGCGCTGCGACAGCGCTGAGGGCTAGTCCGCTCCGGGCTCGTAAGTCCTTGATATTATTACGAAACTGCTCCCTGATCTGGTCGTAATGATCCAGCAGGATCAGTTTGTCACGGATATGCCTGGCTTTGGCGTAAGTAGCTGCTTCTTCGAAGTGATAGCCTATCTCGTGACCATTTGCCGCCAGCCGGGAAATCACATCGTCGTTCCAGGTATTCAGCCTGAAAAAGTAGCTCGCTTTCACCCCCAGAGATTCCTCTATTTGGGCAAAAGCAAGCGCCGCAAGAGGATCGTTGTCAATATCGTGACGTAGAATCAGGCAGCGGGAGGGAGCACTCAGAGCGATAAAAGATTCCATACCAAAGATTTGGTAGGAGCGATCGAGGGCAGAACGGAGGATTTGCTCATAATCAGCAAAGCTATGGGGGGCACGGAAGTAGTCCTGAAGCTTGGCAAGGGTGCGCCTCACTAATCCTCCAGAGCTTCTTTGAGCGCTAAAACTGATTGCAAGGCATTGAGATTGCACATCTGGATGCTCGCCTCAGGATCGACAAAATCAGGGTAGTTTACGCCTTTCAAGAGCAGGCTGCTGACCTTTGCCTTTATCGTATCCAGCGGATTGGATGGATCAAGAAACCTGCCATAGCGGATATCGGTGAGATCGCCGATAAAGCTTTTCAGGATGCGGCTGGTGAGTCTATCAGAAAGCCCTGGTTTGGAGAATATCTCCACATTCATGGGCAGGTAGCGGACGGCATAGTCGTGCCACAGCTTCCGGTTTACTCTCAAGTGCAAGGGAACAGCCTCCCAAAAGTCCATCAGAGCGGTATCCATCAGGGGTAAGCGCCATTGGTAACCGTAATATTCATAGACTCTTAGCGAATTGAAGATGAATTTGCCCAAGCGCTCGCGAAGATCCCAGGATTCCAGTATTCCTGCTGCCAAGGCAGGATTCATTGTGGCAGGAGGATTGATCTCAGAAAGCAAATGGTCGGTAAACAGCGCTCGGTAACCTCCATCCTGCCAATTCCAGAGGCTGTAATGTCTCTTGATCAGTGAATTGACCAGATAAGCGGGACTGATGGTATCGAGTTCAGGTAAAGCCGGGCTGAGGTGGCTGCCTTCCAAAAAGTCCGCTGCATGTCCGGGGACAAAGACGCTATCCTCCGGAATCAAGCCTTTGTCCTTTAGGTACTTGACTGCCAGCCAATCCTGCGTGTGAGGGCAGGAGCAGTAGTTAAAGGAATGTGCGAAGTAATCATTGCGTTCGGGGCTGTGATAGGATCGATACCACAAACGGCGGTTGTGCGGGATGAAGATCCAGCGATAGCCAAGTTCCTGCGCAGCACGTTGAGAGAGCAGGGATTCGGGATTACCGGGACTGCCGTAGCTAAAGCAGATAAGCTTTTCGTAGCCCTGTCGCTTCAATATATGTGCAATCAGGCGGGAATCCCAGCCGCCGCTGAGGGGTAGCAGCACAGTACGACCATCAAGACTGCGGATCAAGCGCCGGGCAAGCTGATTGTGAATATCATCGAGCTGTTCACACAGGATATCGGGATCATCTGCCAGGGTACTATCCGGACGGAAGCTGTAATACTCCACGATCCGGGGTGGCTTTGCCGCTTCCCAGCAGAGATAGTGACCCGCAGGGATCTGCTTGATGGCAGGGTGTAGAGTAGAATCTTCGGTGGTATAGCCGGTGGCGAGGTATTCAGCCAGAGCCAGGCTGGGGGCTTGTTTCAGGATATCCTGGCTAAGCCGCCCCAGTTCCCTGGCAGTACTTGCGATCCTCTTCTGTGGATCATCCGGACGATAAAAAAGCGGCGTGGAACGGTATCGGTCAACTGCTGCAAAGATTGTCTCACCAAGCTTGATTTGAACACTGAAAGAGCCATTAGCGCGCTTGAGCCTATCCAGAAATTCCGCCTCGCTGCCGGATGATGCAAAGTAGTGCCGGGTCTCATCACCTTCGTAGTAAGCGCCATTTATATCATATAGATATGATGTTTTGGTCATCGTTTTAACAGGCTCTTGAGAATAGCGAGATCGGTTTTATCCGGCAGGACTAAGGCTCTTAGAGAGAAGGATTCTTTGGTGGATAGTACGAAAAGATAAATCAAGCCATACGCCAGATAAGAGATGGTCGAGGCAACCGCTGCTCCGCGGATGCCATAGATGGGGATGAAGAAGTAGTTGAGGACGATATTGACCAGTAGGGTTACCATAGTAATACGCATCGGAATGCCGGGGCGTCCGGAGCTGAAAAACCAAGGGGAAGCGAGCTTTGGGATGGAGGCAAAGAGCACTCCGGGAAGCAGGATCATAGTTACGGCTACTGCACCGGAATAGGACTTGCCATAGACTGCCGGGATCAGTAAGCTGCCTGCCAAACCGACCAGCATCAGGCAGAAACAGATCCAGAATCCTGTGCGGATTGTTCTGTAAAGCAGTGCTTTACCGGTTTCTTCGCCTTCCAGATTGTAGAGCCTGCCGGTGAGAGCGGTGTTGATTGAGAGCGGGAGCAGGAAAAGAAGCTCTGCAATCAGAACAGCGATGGTATAAACACCCAATTCGGCATCGCCAATCAGATGCTTGATCATCACCTGGTCTGCCCGGTAATGCAGATAGGCAAAAAGCGCTGCCAGCCAGCCGATCAGACCGTATGAGAGCTCTGCCTTGAGCACAGTGGTTGAGACCACAGCCTGGAGCTTCTCTTTGATATTTCTCTGTAAGAGCAAGTACCAGAGAAGCATCGCGATGACAGTGATCCAAAAGTAATTGCCAATTGCCAGGATGCCCAGTATCCAAAGCAGGACGATTGCGCCTGATTTGAGGAAGAAAACGATGAGACCTGTGTTGTTGTTGCGGATGATCTCTTCATCACCAATCAGCCAGGATTGTGCGTGGTTTGTCAGCATCGTGGAACTCATTAAGAGCAAACCTCCGCCGACGAGGAGGATGGGGTATCCTGACAAGAAGATGCCAGTATAGCGCAGGAATATTATAAGAGCAGAAAGGGCTAAGCAGATGAGGATCATATAGTTGAAATTGCTACTGTAGATGATACTTCGCTCGTAGTCACTGCGTTTTTGGAAATAGGTGACAGCAGAAACGATCCCAAAGTGACCAAAAGTGCCAAGCAGATTGAAGATGAGGATTAGATAGGCGATATAGCCTTGTCCGGTGGGACCCAGAGCACGGGCAACGATGACGCTGGTGAGGATACCGAAGATGATTCGAAGGACCTGGCTGAGCAGGTTGTGCCCGATATTCCTGCTGTATCCCATCCTATTGGAAGAGCTCGGTTTGCTCCGTTAATGGACTGATTCCGAGGTGTTTGTAGGCCTTGAAAGTTACCTTGCGGCCTTGTGCGGTACGCTCCAGGAAGCCTTGCTGCACCAGATAGGGCTCAAAGATCTCCTCGATAGTGCCTGCATCTTCTCCAATCGCAGTGGAAAGAGTCTTGATCCCTACAGGACCGCCACGATAATTCTCGATGATTGTATTGAGCAGGCGTTTATCCATCTCGTCCAGGCCGGCGTGATCCACCTGCAGCATCTCCAGGGCAGATAAGGCGATTGGCAAGGTGATGGAGCCATCTCCCCGGATCTGGGCATAGTCACGGACTCTACGCAGGAGGCGATTTGCGATACGCGGGGTACCCCGGCTACGACGGGCCATCTCGGCTGCACCTTCATCATCGATCGGAACTTCAAGGATCTTGGCTGAGCGTTTGATGATACGGATGATAGAAGCTGTGTCGTAATAATCTAGACGCAATACGATGCCAAAACGATCTCTCAGGGGAGGTGTAAGCAAGCCGGCGCGAGTGGTAGCGCCAACCAAAGTAAAGGGTTCAATGTCGATCTTGAGGGTTCTGGCGCTGGGACCGCTATCGAGGATGATTTCCATCTCAAAGTCTTCCATCGCGGGATAGATATACTCCTCTATCACGTGGGAAAGGCGGTGGATTTCATCTATGAAGAGGAGCTCACATCTGCCGAGATTGGTGAGGATACCTGCCAGATCGCTGGGTTTTTCCAGGACAGGTCCGCTGGAGACGGTAATGTTTACGCCCAGTTCGCGGGCTATGATTGATGCGAGAGTAGTTTTGCCCAGGCCGGGAGGACCGTAAAAGAGCACGTGATCAAGAGCTTCTCCCCTCTTGCGGGCTGCTTTGATGGAGATATCAAGCAATTCCTTGATATGGTTTTGCCCGATGAAATCACCCAAAGTCTTGGGACGTAGTGCCCGGTCAAAATCGTTTTCTTCATTGAGCAAGACCGGATTGTTGATGCGTTCGAGCATTCTACTGCCTGCTCCAGGGCGGGATTGTGATGGGGTTGTCGAGGTGTTTGATCAAGGCTGTACCTTCGGGGATTACGATATCCCAAGCCTTGGTCTCACCACTGGCTCTGTGAGTTAGTACCATATGCATAGTCATCCCGGGCTTCCAGTCCACCCCGAAATTACCTAGTTGAACAGAAGCAACGACTGTAAACGGAAAGCGTACGCCATCGCCAACTTGCTTTACTGCAATAGAATGCATAGGTTTTGTCTGAGTGCTCATTATGGAATCGGGAAACTCCACTATCTGCGCAGTAAGTATATATTCATTGGCAGAACGGCCTGAATCAGCGGTTACTACCGGATCTTGTCCATTATCTAGCACCAGCTTTTGGACGTACATTCTAGGAACCGTGAGAGCTCCCAAAGTCAATCCAACTATCAGTAATATACTCAGTATCAATAGCTTCTTCATTATCTCACCTTACAATTGTTTGAGCAGCTTCAAGAGCTGCAAATGCCAGACCATCCAGGCAGCTTCCCAGACGATGTGACGGCTCATTTTGGACACACCATTGAGGCGCTCTGTAAAGACAATCGGTACCTCTTTGATGCGGAAGTTCTTGCACCAGACCCTGAAGTTCATCTCGACCTGGAAGGCATATCCATCGGAAAGGATACGATCCAGATTGATGGCTTCGAGTGTCTTGCGGCGGAAGCATTTGAAGCCACCGGTAGGGTCTTTGACCGGCATTCCGGTGATGATGCGTACATATTTGGAGGCAAAGTAGCTGATCAAGAGACGCTTAAAAGGCCAGTTCACGATATTGACTCCATTGGAATAGCGACTGCCGATCACCAGGTCGTACTTGCTTGCAGCCTCCATCAGCCGGGGAATATCGTGGGGATTGTGCGAGAAATCCGCGTCCATCTCCATAATCAGGTCGTAATCCCTTGCCAGAGCGTATTTGAACCCTGCTACATAGGCAGAGCCAAGGCCCAGCTTGCCGGGACGCTCCATCAAGTGAATCCGGGAGTCCTCGGCCATTATGCGTCTTACGACATCCGCGGTACCATCCGGAGAGCCATCATCAATCACCAGGACTTCGAGGTTCTCAGCCAGATTAGGCACCAGCTTCAGCATCTTCTCGATATTATGTATCTCGTTGTAAGTAGGTATGATTACTAGAGCTTTCATTGCTATTTATCCAGATTGTTCTTGAGTAACTGGAGCTCCGGAACCTCGCGGAAAGGCTTTGCCGGACTGCCCAGGACTATTGTTGCTTCCGGGACGTCTTTGCTGACCACTGCGGCAGCAGCAACCACTCCGTCCGAAGCAATCGTCTTGCCGGGAAGGATAGTGGCATTTACACCGATTCTGGCACCCCGCTTCAGGGTCACCCCCTTGAAGTGGGTAAAACGCTCTTTATCCCTAGCCATATAGTTATCGTTGCTGGTGGCCACACAGGGAGCTACAAAGCAGTAATCCTCCACTGTTGAATAGGCTGTGATATAGCTGTTTGTCTCGAATTTATTACGATCGCCGATAGTGACGAAGTTCTCAATGGATACGTTTCTGCCGATGATATTGAGGGTACCGATCGTAACATTCTCTCGCAGAGTCGCCATATCAGCGATCAGGTTGCGCTCACCTATCTTGCAGCCTGCATAGATTACGACATTAGCACCAATCTGGCAAAACGAGCCCACCATAGCAGGAGCTAGATCGGTCGGCACTTTGAAGATACTACGCGGTGAAGAAAGAGGAAGCTTACCGATAATAGTATTGTCATCTATACGGACATTATCACCAATCACAGATCCCTCGTGAATCACGACGTTACTGCCAATCAGGCAGTTCTCCCCTATACGGACATCGTCCATTATCACGACGTTGAATCCCAGTTTTACGCCATCCTTCAAGACGGCTTTTGCTGATACATACTGATTCATATTTCCTCCAGCAGGTGAATCCAATATTTTTCTTTACAAGTAATAAGGCAAGGAAAAAATGCAGAAGAGGTTCGATTATGACTCTTAGCAACCAAGAACTGCTGATCAAATTCACAGATCGTCTCGCCACTGAGGGAAAGTCCCGCAGGACTATCTCCGGCTACCAGCTCGATCTGGAGCAGTTTTGCGCTTACATATCGCAAGCCTCGCCCACATCGGAGCTACCACTGGCAAACGCCAAGGCGCAGATGATCAAGGGCTTTATGCACTGGCTATATCAAAAGGGCGATACAAATCGCAGCATCTCCCGCAAGCTCTCTGCTTTGAATAAATTCTACACGTGGCTGAAACTCGAAGACTATATCGAGTCCAGCCCGATGGATCGCATCAAGCGTCCCAAGTTCCAAAAGAAACTCCCCAAACACTTTACCGAAGACGAGATGAAGACACTGCTCTCCATCCCCGATCTCGAGGACAAATTTGGCATTCGCAACAAAGCTATGCTGGAACTGATCTATTCCTCAGGGCTCCGTTTGATGGAGCTGGCTGCTGTGCGCATTCAGGATATCGATCTGCATCGCGGCCTGATCCGCCTCAGAGGCAAAGGCAGTAAAGAACGTATCGTACCGGTGGGAGATCCAGCCATCGCTGCCATCCGTGAATACATCAAGATACGCTCCACTTTCGGGGAGAACCAGGATCCCGATAAGCTCTTTCTTACTCACACCGGCAAAGCTTGGGATTCCAAGCAACTTGGCCTCATCCTTCAGAGATACCTCAGCCTGGTAGCCCAGCAGGAAGGCTATACCCTTCACACATTGAGGCACAGCTTTGCAACTCATCTGCTCCAGCGTGGAGCGGATATCCGGGCTATCCAGGAAATGCTGGGGCATTCCAAACTATCAACCACAGAGGTTTACACCCACGTCACAATTGATGACATTAAAAAGGAATACCTGAGGGCACATCTCCGCTCCAAAGATCCCGGAGATACAAAAGCTTAGTTTTCCGTCTCCTTGCCGTCTTCGATTCTCAGACTTAGGATTGCAAAAAGACCGTCATCGTTCCAATTTGGCGTAATATGACCAACGCCCATGATCCTGCGTTTGGGAATGATATTCTTGTTAAAGATCATCATGCGCTCGCCTGTATCCAAATTCTCCTGATAGACTTTTATCTGATCATAATCATAATAATAAAGCAGATTGGCAGCCCTGCTGATCCTATATGATGTTGCAGTAGGCAGCATCCTCCAGAGCATAGTCCGATTATCTCTATAATATCTTCCAAAATAGGTCGCCCCCCTCGGAAGCAGATAGCTACCATCAGCCGTAAGCTCTGCCAAATAGATGATCTCTGTGACAATCGCCCTGCCTGTCCCATCCAGATTCATACTATTGAGATGGTAAGCGCTATAAGCGGGATGCGTGCTAAACATCATTCTCCCGCTCAAGTGATCCACCCAGCAATCAGTTACCCCACGATCCAGATTCTCATCTCCGGTCTTCAAACTATGGACTAATCCTGTTTGCAAATCCACATAGAGCGGATATCCCTGCCATTCCCAGCTATTCTCTCCATTCTTGCACATAAAGGCCAGATACCTGCCATCTTTACTTGCCGTAGGCGAGTAGTATGTCACACCGGTCGAATCCACCAAAACCTCTTCCGTCCCGCCAGCTATCCTTTTTCTGCAGATCTTGCCATTAGAACTATAATAGACTGCATCTCCCTGAGAACTCAAGCTATATATATTACCCATACCGGGGATCAGGATATCACTCGTCTCCAAGGACACAGTAGTGTTAGTAAGCTTGGAGTAGATTTTGAACCTATCGCTTAAGATCAGAAGCCTGCCATCCGGTAGTGTATTCATAGATCTGATTCCCCCAATAGAATCCGGCAAAGCCATCACATGCGCAATCCCATCCGCATCCACCCAAGCCAGCTTGCTCTCTGTCGGCACCGGCTGATAATCGCTAGAACAGGCAGTCACCAGGATCATAGCCAGTAACATCAGTAAGTATAAATTCTTCACAATAACCTCCGATCGTTGTTCTCGCGCTCTCCCCAACCGGTGATCCTAATCTTGGAACCATCCGCCTTCATCATTAACTCATTCAGGTAGTAAAGATGATAAGCTCCCACGATGCCGGAATGTAATTCCGTAAGCTCACCCGTGATCAGATTGTACCTGACGATGCTAAAATACTTACCGGAACCTGGCAACATATAAAGCTCATCCTCATCTGGCATCATGGCAAAACTTCTGACTTCGGTAAACTGGATAGTCCGCCCCGTTTGCAGATCGTAAATAGGCAATGGGTAACTGGAAGGCCCGTCGTCAGCTATTGTCCCTGCCAAGAACCTGCCGCTGGCAGATACCTGAACGTTCTCTACCCGAATATTCCCGAAATTGATGGCTACCTGATCCTGAGAGCCATCCCTTTTTCTCACCCTCACTTGGGTAGAATTCTTGTTATCCATCACATAACACAGATAGCTCAGCTTCTGCAGATCTTCGTTGTAAAAGACTTTTTGAACTGAGTACTCAGTTGATTGCTCTTCCATATCTCCACTGGCCAGATCCACCAGACAGAGGCTATTTGCCCGGTCAATCCTGTATCCGGAGATGAAATTCTCATTATTGGAAAGCTGTATCTCTTTGAGGGGAACATCACTGATCTTGTTGATATCGCCCCCGTTGAAATTGCAGCACCAGAGCCCATACTCATTGCAAAACCAGATCTTCTGTTGCTCCAGCGAATAAGTGATTCCATAGCCATAACAATCTATGCTGTCCGGTAAAAGCTGCTGATAGTCGCTATTGTTCAGGCTTGCCCGATAGAGCTTTGCTTTGTAGTAAATCAGGTAGTCGTCATCGAGCCAGATCGGCTTGCCAAAAGTCTGGTGCGCCATTAATGAATAGTCATCAAAGCTGACATTCCCGCTCCGCTCGATCTCCATCCGGATCATCCTGGTATTGGAGGACTGCTCCTCATCCCGATCACAGCCGACAATCGCCAGCACTACAATCAACAGCACCCAAAAAAACCTCTTCATCCTATTCTCCTTAGCAAAGTCTCCATAATGCCCTACCACCCGTATCTTAATGCAATTTCTATTCCCATGTGCAGCGGATAGTCTAATCTCCCAAGCTCATTCCCATCCCACGCGCCGTTTTTACCAGGTCAGAATCCAGCTCGATCAGGTTGTAATTGCGGATAGCGTCTTTGATCGGCACTGCAATTATATCGGGATGCCGGTAAGCCACCATATGTCCCCACTTTTGCTCCAGCACCATCTCAAAGGCTTTTACCCCAAATTGAGAAGCCAGGAGCCTGTCAAAAGCATTCGGCCTACCGCCCCGTTGCAGATGCCCCAGGATGGTCTCGCGGATCTCTGCCTGGCAACCGGCCTCTTTCAGTTCGTGGGATAGCCTTAGCCCGGCACCGCCAAGTTTGATCTTCATAGCTCCCGGTGTCTCGCTTTCCACAAATTCCATCTCCCCATCCACCTGCCTGGCACCTTCGGCTATCACTACGATTGCAAAGCCGGAGCCGGATTTGACCCTATGGTTGATCGCCTCCACCACCTTGTGGATATTATAGGGAATCTCCGGGATCAGACACACCTCCGCACCCCCGGCAATTGCCGCATGCAGAGCGATCCAGCCGGCATAACGCCCCATCACTTCCAGGATGAGTACTCTATGATGACTGGCAGCAGTGGTCACCAATTTGTCCACCGCATCCGTCGCTACATCTACCGCAGTCTGAAACCCAAAGGTAAAATCTGTATCGGATAGATCATTGTCGATAGTCTTTGGCACCCCAATGATATTGCAGCCCTTTTCAAATAGTCCCTGGGAGATACGTTGCGAACCGTCACCCCCGATATTGATCACAGCCTCGATATTCTGATAGCGAAGCCTTTCCAGGAGGTCATTGCTGCGATCCACTGTCGTCCAGGAGCCATCCTGATTCTTTACAGGCCACTCAAAGGGTCCGCCTTTATTGGTGGTTCCGATGATTGTGCCGCCCTGCACGTGGATACCGGCAACCCTTTCCTCGGTAAGCTCTACCAGGTGCATTGGGTCCAGCAGGATTCCATTGAAGGCATCTATACTGCCCAATACTTCCCAATCCTCTTCCCTTGCCGCACGCTTTACGATCGCCCGGATCACTGCATTAAGGCCCGGACAATCTCCACCACCGGTGGCTATCAATAGTCTCTTTTTCATCAAAACTCCTATTTGTCGCTGATTATGGCCGAGATCAGGCTGCGTTCATCCATCTGCTTCAGGATGATATTGAGTGAGCTCATTATCGGCACGGCAAAGATCATCCCCACGATACCCCAGACGTAGCCCCAAAAGACCAATGATACCAGGATCACGATCGGATTTAGGTTAAGCTTCTGTCCCATATACTTGGGTTCCAGATAATTGCTAAAGAACATCTCCGAGCCCATCAAAAGAGCCGCCACAGCAACTACTCTAAAATCAAACCCATACTGCAGCAGGCATACCAAAAGCGGAAAAGCTGTCGCAATGATAGAACCGATATTCGGGATAAAATTCATTGTGAAAATCAAGAGCCCTGCCACGATCACGAAATCCACCCCAAAAATCCACAGCACGATCATCCCGACCACAGCCGTCATCAAACTGATCAGGCTTTTATTGGCAAAGTACCTCTGGATCTGTGCTTCGATCCTTAGGATTGTATCCAGGGTCTGCCGGTTTTCCTCTTCATTCATTACATTCTTGAGGCGTTGCTCCAGCTTTCCCGCACCTGTTACCATAAAGAGCAGGATGATCGCCGTAAGAAAGGCGGTGCTGCCAAAGCTCATAAATGAACCCATCGTCCCGGTCAAGAGCTTGGTCACAGATAGATCGGTACTGCGAAATAACTGTGAACTATCGAAATTGGGTATTTTGGCAAATGCGATATCGAGCTGGGCAGATAGCTGTGAAAGCGATGCTTCCAGGGAATTAAAGCTCTCTACCATCTTTGCCTGATACTTTGGCATTTGCTGAATAAAGCCAACCACAGCAGCATAGACCAAGCCTCCCACCAAGGCAAAAACCACCAGAATCACCAGCACCATCAAGCCGATATTGATCCATAGCGGCACCTTTCGCTTTGCCAGCCAGGTACGCATCGGAGCGAACACAAAGCTGATAAAGACAGCAAATAGCAAGGGGATAAAAACCGTCGCCAGGGTCTTGAGGATCAAGACTATCACCGGAACGGCTATGATGATCAAAAGGATCCTGATCCACCTGAGTTCCATTATCTGATCCGGGCACTTTTCCATATTAATCCTGCTTCATCCGTACTTCACTACTATCCTGATAAGACCTGTCTTTACTGTCAATCCTTTTTTTGGCACACTCTATACACTGTTAAGATTTCCGAGCCGAAGCATCAGATTCTATACTTATATGGGGGACAGATTCTCCAAATCCGGACAGATCTGCTGTGGTTTCTTTTCCACATACCCCGCTTTTGATCAACAAGGAGTAAAGGAGAAAGGAGTTTCATTTATAAACCACAGAAAGTGTAGTCTTAGCCTGGGAACTATCAGACAAAGAGGATATCAGCGAAAGAGGAATCCCACAAATTGGAATGTTAGCACCACAAGGACAAGATTCTCGTACTATGCGCAGCTCAAACTGTCTAAGTTCTAACTACTCTCTGTGCGAAGCACGGCATCCGTCACTTTTCACTGTAACACCCTATGAATAATAGCTTTCCTATCTTTCTTAGAGTAGAATCGAACATCTAAGTAATCCTTACAAGTTGCTCTCAGATTATTCACTACTACGGCTCTGATCCGCCCGTTCGGCTGTAACTACTTCCCCATCGTATGCCATCTGTGCAGCTTGTTGCAATAGAGCCGCCCTGGCATCCAGGAAGCGTGTGTAATCTTCTCTGATCTATCCAACAATGTCGTCTGTAAAAATCTCTCACAAAAACCTTGACGATTGCAGTACATTCTACTAATTGCAGTCTGTGGGAATTTAGTCTGGTGGGAAGGTACGAATAGCTTACACAGGCACTAGCCAGATTCTTATAATTTCTCATAAGAGGAGCTTATGAATATTAAGGCGATTACTTTCTTAGTTTTATCACTACTTACAGTGCATCTAATTCGAGCCCAAGAAACTCCTGAAGACGAGATGCGGATTCTCATACAAGGGCTGGAGTGCTCCAGATACAATTACTACTCCGACTTGGATTCCATCGCAAACAGTCTACCCAAACCGGATCCACAGAGTGATTTTGAAACATCTGATGAGTATCAGGGACGCTTAATAAATCAATACTATGCGGGACAATCCACCCTGTTTCCCCTGATTCTCGGGCACAATAGAAGCGAACTGGACAGCCTTATTACATTGCGCCATGATCTAATGCGGCAACAATATCCAAGAACCGATGTTAGCTTGGAAAAAGGCAGGTATGACATCGAGAGGCATGTTTGGCCAATGACACTCAGGATTACAGATGCCTCTGCAGAACCATTGAGCTTTGATATGAGCCTGGATCGAGATAGGGCTCAAGCACTCAATCAAGCTTGGGGTAGCATAGAAGTCACTTTGTTTGAGCAGTTCGATATTAGAATACCCAGGTTGATACCATCCAGCGTGCTCATCGTCAATCCTGCCACAGGTGATAGTATCCGTCATTATTTCAATCCACTCGTAGAATTGCCATCTGGCTCTACAATTTACGAATTCTCCCCCGACGGGAATTATCTGGCAACGAATGGTGGACGCGAGGTGTTTCTATACAGTCTTCTTTCTGGAGGCAGAACCTCCCTTTACGGAGATTGGGAAGACGGTCCCAAGAGCTTTGCTTTCAGCAGCACATCACGTTTGTTGGCCGTTCTGACATATTACTACATTCTCGTTTATGATACTAGCAACATGAGTCTTGTATGTGATATTGGGTTGAATGTAGTGAGAGATTTGCATAGTATCTCTTGGTCCCCGGATAGCAAGTTTCTAATTGGTACTTCCGGAAGATATGAACATCTGGTTATGATCAGTGTAAATCCAGAGATGAAGTTATGGGCTTACAGAGCGGGTCAGGACAATTTTGGATCTTTGGGTTTTTCCTCACGAGGACATGTTCTGGGAACAAACATTGGCCTAAGCAATAAAGTCACCTACACTAAAGACCTGCTCAGGAACCAGAGTAGAATAGTCTTTCGATACCCAGAGCTTATCAAGATCTCCCGCTTGAGTGATAATTTCAGGTATGTTGCTTCTGTGGACAATAACAACAAGCTCTATATTGTCGATGTTGAGACTGGGAGACAGGTTTTTGCCAAAGAATTCAGCGAAACTGTGCTGGATATCGATTTCTGCGCAGGATCACGCTTCATCTCGATTAAAACCAGCACTGAGATCCAGATCCTCAATCTTGGAGAATACTCTTTGCATCATCGCTTCCAAGTTTCCAATGCTGGTGAGTTTTCCCTCAGTCCTGATGGTGGTTTTCTGGCCGTGAACGGGTATATATATAGGGTTAGATAGCTAAGCAAAGCGAGGTGGTCAGAATTGCCCGGAATCTATAAGGCTGTACCTGCAGAAACGAGGTGTCCCTCAAGCAAAGTATATCTTTCCAGGGAGGCAAACAAGCTCCATGGATTCATGAAGCATTGTTTCAAACCGCAGGCTTGTTTGAGACAGCGCTCAGGAATGTTGGATCGTGGGCTGGGCAGGTAAGTCGGGGGTTGCCCTATGCTACCATACATCCGTTCTTCTCATCCGAATGTATCCACAACCTTCTCCACAACGAGAGCGAAGCAATATCGTAGACACTTCACCCTGATGTGTGGGATCACCCGCTCTGCAGACCGTCTATCCACACCGTAAAAGCCTCTCCAATACTTTCCTGCCATTTTGTTATGTTCGTATTGATCGGGATGTAGATAACGCTACACTCCACATTGATCCCAGTATTGGTCTTGTTTGAGAAGTGACCCCCAACAGACGCACAATCCCCAGGGTAAACCAGGGCGACTTGTTCAGTTTTCATTATACCTGCATAGGAAAACATTTGTTGGAGATCACCAGAGGAAGGCTTTGAATCTGTTGGGGTTTTCCATTTTGTGTCCCAGATCCAAGTGACTGAATTGTCTCTACTTTGAATTACTATGTCTGGTCTGATCTCTGACCTAAGTCTTCCAGATTCCCAAAACTCATGCCTCACCTGGGGTCTTATCGAGTAATCCCCTTTTCCACCTAACTGCTTTCTCAGGCTTTTAAAGACAAACCCCTCCCACAGCATGTTCATGTCAAACATCAGAGCCAGGACATTATTCCTACCGCTCTGAATGTCCGGATGATAGTTCAAGAGCAGCAGCTTTGCAATATCGATCGCTTTGCGATACCTTTCTGTTTGTCTATTGAAGCGTAGCCTTGCGAAGGTATCAGCAGTGACCTTCATCCGAGGCATTTCCGGGAACGATAGCTCCAATTGGCAGATGCGGCTATGAAGGGAAGCTTTGCAACACAATATCTTAATCAGACTTATAGCCTGATACAGAATGATATGCCACACATGTTCGTGGTCGTAAATAGTGTTTCTGGTATAGAACCGTTCCTGATGCACAAGGTTTTTTTGGATTTGCCGGGAGAAAATCAACCTACCCTTCAGGGCGTACTGGTTGCTATCGTTACTGCGGTATTTCCTCACCAATCCAGTTCTAAGCAGGTACTCCACTTCTTTGATGAAGATCTCAAAATACATCTCGAGTATGGAGTTTGGCTTGAGCTTCAGGTTGCTATCGCCGGTCGTCTGGGCATCCAAATCATTTACAACGCGCAACATACTGATCAGAATCTGTTGCCATTTACCCTTATCCGGCTTGCTTTCCCTATCAGTCTTGGGCAGAACCTCGATGATGGTGCTGCCGACCTGGATCACTCCCACATACTCACAAAACTTGATGCCTTTATTAATCAGTTTGTAATAGGGAAAATCCTTTCCGGAGCCAAAAAAAGTCTCCAGGGCATTTAGCTCAGTTTCAGCGAGACCGTCCTCTATTCTCAGGCACTGATGTTCGAAGACTTGTCTAGGATTGTTCTTGGCCATTTTTTCCAGACATCATAAGGTGTATAGCTTCTTTGAACTCAGCAACATCTTTCGGTAACCTGATCTTGTAATTGTCTTTCACCAGTGATTCTTTATCATCGTAAACAAAATCAGAGAGCTCTGCTACTCCTAACTCTTCTTTTTCCACAAAGCCTGTTCCCAGCACCAGCCCGATTTTGGCATAGTCTCCGTAGAAATACTCTTGGAGCAGTGGTAATATTTTCTGGTTGAATACCTCCATCAGCTCTTCCGCGTCGTCTATATCCAGGAAGTAACTATGACCAATCTGGTGGTCTCGATCCAAGAGAATTCTGATTCTGCTATTTATTGTGGTCAAGATCTCCTTCATCGAGTAATCGCAAAGCACTTTCGCCATTAGATCATTGCCCTGATCGTCCTTGATCTTGGTAAGAGGCGGGAATTCCTTGAAGGTAAAGCGTCTGCGGAGAGCTGTATCGAGAGCTTCCACGCTGCGGTCGGCGGTGTTCATTGTGCCGATGATGTAAAGATTAGGCGGCACAGAGAATTTCTCTTTGCTATATGGCAAAGTCACTTTCAGGGCTTCCTTCATTCCGGCACGTTTATCCGGCTCGATCAGAGTGATAAGTTCGCCAAAGATCTGGGAGACGTTGCCGCGATTGATCTCGTCGATGATGAGGATGTAGTTTTTATGCGATCCGATACCTCTCTTTAGGTTGCAGTTAGATTCTAAGTATTCAATAACTCCCTGTAAATACCCGCTGAAAAACAACGTCCTATCTGGATCGATGAGGTGCTCAATCAGCTTCGTCTTGGTTAGTGTTGCCCTCTTTGTAAGCTCTTTTCCTGTGAACAAGCTTAAGTTGCTCTTGCTGTTCAAAGTAATACCAAATGCATTCCCCGTAGGTGTTTTAAGCTTTAGAGGCTTATCATCTATCTCTGCCAATTCCCTGACCAGCTTGGCATAAGATTGCTCAAAGTTGTTGTCATCTGGCATTACAGCTTTATCGCACATTTCCTTAAATATTCCGGGCTCAACATCGTAAGTCAGGAGATTATCTTGATCTTCACTAGTAACAGGCTTAATCCCCTCAATGAAGTCCTCGTAGCTCATGCTTTGATGGAATGTAGTGAAGACAATCCTGCCTGCTTCTACAAGTTCTTGATATCTCTTCCTGATATCATCTCTTGTTCTCGGAGTCTTCATGAACTCCGGATCGGCTATCTCGACTGCAAGATTGATAGAATTGTAGGTCTTCCCGGTGCCGGGAGGACCGTAGAGGATTTGGTTTAATTTAGGATCAGGGTAAAGATTGGCTTTCTTTGGGATCGGGACTTGCGCCGTAAGTGAATGAGGTGTAACAGTATCTTTCTCATTACTATACTGCCCAGCTTCATAAGAGATTTCTAAGTTTGTCATGGAGGTTAGCTCCCTAATCTTACCTAACAAATTCATGTACGTAGTGTAGCTTTTGTAGCTGGAGAGATTAACTTTGAAGTCGTACTTTACCTCGAGATAATTTCTTGTTTTGATATCCAGATTCAAATAGTACTCCGGATCAATTAAAAACAGTCCTTGGCTCAACTTAGGATTACTTAAACCATCAATATTTAAAAGCGCCTGAAAATCTCTGTCATTCAATGTATGAGCCACTGCTTTTTCGAAACATGTCCATATCGTCTGAATCCTAGTATCATTGCTATCTGCCTTGCGCATCCACTCCCAGACTGCTCGTGGATCTGTGTGAGGAACGCCAAATACATCAATGGGGGCAGTAATACCGATGCTAGCAGATAGGTTTTGTAGAATATCAATGCATCTCTTAACATCATACTTGTAAATGCTAAACAAGAACGTAAACGGATCTATTGCGCTTAGTTGAATCACGGAACCGTTACCATTCTCTCTCTCCAGCCCTGTAACTCCTGCTTGCACAAGTTCATCAATCAGCTTGGGTTGACGTTCTTTCATGGTCAATATATATTGAACTAACTCTTTGTGAGTTTGTACCCAGGAAAACACTCTTGTCTCTGCCATTCTATCTCCTATCTACTTTTTATCTCATTATTGGTATCATCTGCTTATCTGCTAAACCCTATCCATCTGAATGACTCACATTGCAGAGGTCATAATCACAATGTTATTTAATGCTTGGTTATGCTTGGATCTTGTTCAGCTTCAGCAGGCGGGCTTGGATAGCCCAGTTTGTTCTGCCATGTCTCTTGGCAATAGAGGCCATATCCATTCCCGAATCAAATTCTGCAATCAGAGAGGCCTCTTCCTCTGCTGTCCATGCATTTCCCGAATGCCCGGGAAGGCTTCCAGATCTTTTTATGCGTGATTCTGTCTTCTTTAGTTGCTCCAAAGCAGTGAATAAGGCCCGCACAGTCTCTGGATTTTGAAACACACTATCATGTTCCATCACTTCACCAGTTTGGGGGTTTACCCCATCTGCTAAGTATTGAACAATCTCAATAGCTCTTTTGAGTTCCATAACTACCTCCTATTTTGTTATAATATCTTGCGATTATTTTACCTGACGTGCCTATCTCTCATCATCCTTGATTGCATTATAAATCTCCAGCTTGAGAGATTCTTCCTCTTCCTTACCTTCCAATAGGGCAAGAACAATTCTGGACAGAAGGTCTTTGTCTATCTTTCCAGCAGCTACGTGATAACTGATGTTCTCCATGTGATGAATGAACTTACCAGCCAATGCCAGATAACCATTTATCAACAGAAACTGAGCTCCTAATGAGATTGCTATCCGCTTGTTGCCATCAGCAAAGCAATGGAATTTGCATGCTCCCCAGATCAAGTGAGTCAATTTATCAGCAAATCTTGGATAGTAATCGTCGTTCTGTATGTGATTAAGCACGCTTTCAAGCTGACCGCTATTGATGATGCTGGTATCTCCTCCGCCACTTACACGGACTGTTAATAAGTGAGTATCAATCGCCTGCTCGATAGTGATATAGTTTACAGGCATCATCCTCTATCCTTAAGCCGTTTCATCACATCTTTCGCCTCTTCCAGACGTTCTGCCAGTTCCTTGCTTTTTTCTCCCAGGAAGCGTTCAAATTCTTCTGCCTGCAAAGGGGTAATATATTCTTCAAGCTGCAGATGCAGTGCATCGCGGAAAGCAAGGTCGCGACTTGCCATCTTTACTCTGGCTTTTTCTATCAGTGGTTTCCACAATGGCTGGCTCTCGAAGCTTCTAAACAACTCATCGGTTTCGTAGAAGGTAAGTTTACGTCCAATTCTTTTGGATTCTTCTTCTATCAGTTTAGCAAAACCGTATTCATAAGCAGCAACGAGGTCGAGAACCTCAGCATAAAAGGTGTCCCTGACCTTGTCTTTCTTTTGCAGCCTCAGAATAGTCCGATAATCTAGTGCCTGTTCTTTAAAAATACTAACATAGATTCTATCAGTATAAAGAGGATACTTGAAATTACCCATATCAACATAATCCCGCAGTGCATCTGTGAACTGAACTCGGTAATTCTCTCCCTTAAACCATGACCTCAAGAAATCTTCATCTCTTTGATTAATATATTTGGTCCCTCCACCAGTTTTGGCGTTGATAGTATCTATCACAATGTCAAGGATTGCCTGTCTGAGAAGCCTGGCTCGTTCACTTTCCACTATCAGCATTCCAAGGTTTAAAAACGCCCTGAAGTCAAATATACCTAACTGCGGTGCTTTAATGTCAGGGAAATCAATTTCACTAAGATCTGCCCATTTAGCAGTTAACTTGAAATCTATTAGGCGTTTACCCCGTAAAACCTCGTAACCGTTATTTTTCAGCTCATCTTCAAAGTTACTTAGGTAGTTTTTTATTGTTCGGGGAGTTACCTCATAGAAGTCTGCTAAATGCTCAATCAGAAACACCAGCTTGTTATCAAAAAGAATACCTTGCAGCTTGACTGCTTTCTGAATTTCACTGAGGGCATACTGGTTATTCAGTATATTCTGTCTGTCCAAATTCGAGTTAGTTAGATCCTTTGCCATCTTATACTCCCTAGTAGTCCCAGATCAGATTTTTAGATTCCTCTCTAATGAGCCTATTGGCATCCACTCTCAAGATCAGAGCTGCCCCGGAGGGCAAGTTTCTTTCAACATCTATATTCATATAAGCTCCATATAGTTTTAAGAATATTTCAGCCACATACAGTCAATAACTATTTGGTTGGGTGAATGCTCTTGGCATGAGGGTTCACATATCAGGTATGTATCATAGTCTCTGATCACTCCAACTCCTCCATCCCAATGCTTTTCAGGTAATTATACATTGGGTCATAGTATTCTGGCTTGCGGGTGGGATCCTCTGCATCGCCTTCCGGAACTACTATCACCAGCCCCTGTCTGGCACGAGTGAGCAAGACTCTATAGGCATTCTTCTGATAGAGCTGTCGGTCTTCTTTACGCACCTGATTCCAGCGGCTGCCTTTGAACTCCCAGTGCTCCCAGGAATTCTGATTGTAACGGAAATCACCATCGCAGACCACGCAGGTCCAATCCAACTCCAATCCTTGAATCTGAAATTCTGTGGCCACATCTTCCAGATAGTAGGAGGAGCGTACGTCGTCCTTGCCTTTTAGGAACCAATGAACTGGATCAACAGGAGTTTTCACATCTATGGCGTGAGGCTTCAAACGCTCAGCTTTGGAGGATACCACTATTCCATAGCGTTCCGAGCCCCGGGCTTGAGTCTTTAGCCAACGCTTGGCTTTACTGAGCTCTCGGGTGAGCACCACCGGATACTTCTCCTGAAAGCGTTGAAGCTCGCCATTGGCTTCAAGTGGCTCTAGATCCAGGAGGTGCTTCACAAAGCTTGAGACACGTTCAGCTCTGAAGGATCGCAGGGAAACACTGAGATGCAGATTGTTACGTAGCTCGACCATATCAGGCTGTTCCCAAGAGGCTAGAATCTCCTCAGCATTATACTCGCTATCGGCAAGATGATCCGAGATATAAATATGCCAATCAGGATAGGAATTCTGTAGGGCGCGGAGCCATTCTCCGATGCCAGCTTCTCCGGTGTGAATCTCCTGTCCGCCACCCACCAGACAAACGATCACAGCCCAATCCTGGTGCCTGTCCAGATAGGAGATCAGGAATTCTGGCTCGGACATGCTAAAGTCCGGCCGGTTCTTTTTGCGACTCATAAAGTCGGCTGTCTTATCTAGATTCCAGGCTCTCTGAGCCTCGTCAAAGATTGCCACGTGATCATGCGGAGGAGCAGCATCCACCAAAGCAGCATCCCGGAAATGATGAACGTTTTGGATGAAGGATTTCACCACCGAGCGCGTGAACTTCTTATCTGGAGAAAGCTCGCCAGACTTCATCTTTTGCTTGCGATCCTGATAAAGGGCTTCCTGCAAGACTTGCACTAGAGGTCCGTTTCCAGAAAGAAAGACGCTGTGCAGGTCACTTTCCAGATCGATAAACTTGGTGGCGATATCCAGGCCAACCAAAGTCTTTCCAGCCCCCGGCACACCAGTTACAAAGCAGATGGATTTCTGAGCCAGGTCTCGGCTGGTCTCAATGATCTGGCCAATCTCGCGCGAAGTAACGGATAGATTGGTGGCTCCTGCCTCACTGCGGGTGATGCTTTCCACGGAATGCTTGCTGTAGAGCGTGGTTGCGGCTTCCACGATGGTGGGCGTGGGTTTGTAATGCCCAGCTTCCCAGCTTGGGATATCGATAATGGGCTCGTTCTTATAAAGATTAAACAAGTTCAGCAGAATTTCACCTAGGCTAGAGAGGCTACAGGCAGAAGGACGATGAAGAAGGTCGGGATTGGGCTCAAAGCTTGAGATGATCTGATTCTGTGGTGCAATCCGGCTTTGTTGCAACCCACTGATGGCCAGAATGGGAATGATGCGCTTATGATGGCTTGTTTCATGGAAATTCTGTAAATCCAGAGCATAGTCCCAGACCTGATCCAAGGCTTGGGCATTGTATTCCCGGGAACCGATCTTGAATTCTATCACAAAAATGATGGAGCTACTTATTACAATGGCATCTACTCTTTTACCCATCCGGGGAATAGAATACTCCAGATATACTTTGCCCTCAAGAGATTGTAATGCCTCTTTCAGGCAGACAATCTCCTCCTGCCAGGCCTCCCGCTGAGTCTGGAGCAAAGTAAACTCGTTATTCTGAGCGAGCTGATCCCGGATCACCGAATCCGGTGTGACCAGGAATTCGGAGATAGGGGCGGAGTAATAGGAGCGGGTCATGGGAGTATCTCCTTATGTTTTGAAGTTCGAACGTATTTTGATATTCTCATATGTTATTACCTCCCAGCTCCCAAGATATTCCCAAAGCCATAAGACCTGTCGACAACAAAGGATCTGTCCAGTAGGCTATTGAAAGATTCACATGAGGTCTCCGGCAGTAAACTGCAGGAAAAGCACACTGAGCTTTGCTTGTAACACACCGGATCGTTGGCACAGTACATAGCTTTGTCAATTGCTTCGAAGAGAATTTGGTTCAAGTCTCCTCTCTCAACCATTGTGACTATTCCCCCAAAACTCCCCTCCGATCCAGAGACTGTGTAGATCATGATTCCTGCGTGTAAACCACTGGACGCATAAATCCTCTCCTGCAGTGATGTAGCAGGATATCCGCATACATATTCCAACTGCTTTATCAGTAGATGCGAGATCGTATGTAATAAAATGTACTTACACATCGCATAGTCTTTGTTATTGCTTGAGTTCAGAAAATCAATCCTGGTCAGTGCTTTTTGGTGGGATCCCAAACGAGTCTTGAAATCAGAGTTCAGTAACGCTGATTCGTACCAATCCACTATTGTACTATTCTCAAAAACTATCAGGAATCCCTCGCCAGAGGATTGCACACATGGCAGAAACTTGGTTCCAATGCCTTCCTTAGTAACATGCATGGAGATGGCCGGGTCAAAGATCGTTCCGAAAGCAACAGGCTGAAGGCGGCTGTAGGAACAGAGAACTGATACCATATTCAAGGTTCTGACGGATGCTATCGAGAAGCAGGAATTGGAACGGGGCAGAGCTTTGAGGTGAATCTGGAGTTTATCTTCTTCCGAGGAGTCGTACTGAGCCTTGACCAGATAATCTAGCTCCTGACAGCGGTAATCCATTTCATGTTGCAGGACTTCCTGTCTCATCTCGTCCTTGACAGGGATAAGCAAACTTCTCACGATGGCAGGGAAGTAAACGCTATTGCTGGACTTGAGAACAGTTCTGAACTTGTTACCTTTTGTGGGGGTTCCGAAGATACCAATGAGCGAGGCTGATGCTTTGCATTTCTTGCAATATATCCTAATTGACTCCAGATTGTCTGAATATTCGGAAGATTTGTAGTAGAACTCATGTTCTTCACAAGATCCGAGGTTTGAAGCTTTATTGTCAAACCATTCATTCCAGGGAAAATCCGAGATTTCTCCATCCTCAGAAACCTGGATAAACCTGACCTGCTCAAGCAGTATTCGTAATGGTTTTTGACCATGAGATGGCTTCCGACAGTGGGGACAGTAAAGGTCAAAATCCTTGCCCAGACGATTCATCCTAAACAAACTCAGCCAATCCTCATACTTCATAAATCTCTTGCACTTGGGACAAAACATCCAATTTGGGAAGTATTCTGCGGAGACAAGCATAGTTTCTTGCGTCACCCGGTTGCCATTGTTTGATGTCCCGTTTATAGGTACTGATAGTAGATATGAGATATTCCTAAACTGAGCCTGAAGTTTGCAAATGAGTCGTTTATCATGGATGGAAATCTTCTCTAGAGCATCTCTATCTTTTCCTGTGACTTCATGGATGAAGTAAGGCCATTTCTCCAATAGCTGAATCATCAACGATCCGGTGGGAGTTTCCACCAGAGATCCAATACCACCGTAAGAACTGATGATGTTGTGGCAGGGTATTTCAAAGTATTTACTCATAATCTGCGTTCCTTTTCACACCTTTGATTGTGTGCAGCTTGATAACAGCATTGGGACTGACTTCTCTCATTGAGTTAACTGCCAGCCAATCTCCACTCTCATAATCCAGAGCGGCTGCATCTGAGGCACTCACCAGTAGTTTGCTGAAAGTCAAGTCTGGCTCCAGGGATAGTTTCTTGCGGAGTAGCTGAGTATGCTCCTTGATCTTTCTTTTCATAAAACCCAGCATTTCATCATCATTCATTCTCTGTGCCATAAACGCTAGTAACTCGTCGATATCTGAAGGCTTAACAAGGGCAGGCGTTTCGATTCCCTTTACCAACCTCAGATAAGCAGCCAGAAGAGTCGGCATGAGTTTCCTAATAGCAATCCTCGTGTATGGTGTAATTGAGATTGGTTCCACAAAACGGTAATAGTTATGGTGAAAAGACGCGAAGTTTTCAAAGTGGGATTTGTCTCTCACTCGGAACGGATTGAAAAGGCTAAGAACTAGACCGGGATGCCTGCGTGCAATACGACTGGTAACCTGTATATACTCTGAAATGCTTTTAGGCTGCCCGTTCATGAGAATCAGATTCAAGCGTTCAATATCCAGCCCCACCGATATCATATTTGTGGCAAAAACTATGTCAATAGGGTTGAATCCCCCGTTTTGTAATTCGTCTTCCGTTACACCTGCAGATTCCAGTATATGTAGAATAGATTTCACTTCATGGCCAGAAATTCTGCTCGTTAGCTCTTTGGGGGGATTCAGCCAGTGCTTTTTACACAAAGGGTAATGTTTTAAGACCATTTGCGAATAGGCCTGTTGAATCTCGTCCCGAGCTTTACTGTACATCCTTCCCAATTCCCTGAGCGAGTTGTAATAGGAAACCACAGTCCAGTAATCGTCAAGCCGTTCGCTGATTTTACCCTTGAGTTCCCAGCGGCTGAAGAGCAGGAGTGAGAGAAGCTTGATCTGAGTGGTAGTGAAGGTCTTACCGGTTGGTAAAACTCCGATGTACTGCCGGTGAAGGTCATTGGTGTCCACTTTGGCGAAGAAATTATCTTCATAATTGATGCCAGGAGGCGGGAAGGTTTTTACTGATCTGTTGCCGAACAGTCCTTTAACCTGTTCTGACGCATTCTTTATGGTGGCAGTAGAGGCTATGATCCTCGGCATCATACCTTTTTTTCGGCATAACATGTCTATTACACTCTCAAAAAGCGCAGTGATGCTTCCTAGGGGTCCCGAGATCAGGTGCAGCTCATCCTGAATAATCAAGTCTGGTGGAAGGTTGCCTGAAGTACCGCCAAAGAAGCTGGATGACTCTTCCACCCATGCCAACCTGGCAAATTTATCTATAGTGGCAAAAAGCAGAGAAGGGGGATTATTGTAGAGACTTTCATCTACCAGATCGATAGGTAACCCATCATGATAATGACAATCTGGGTTTAAACAGCGGATTTCAAACTTGTTTCTTAGACAACTAAAACCCATTCGACCTTCTTGTATCAGGCTTGTTCCGCACCAGGGGCAATCACTCAACGGGAACTTGTTTTGCCTCAGTGCGTCTTCCAGGTTTTGTGCTCCGTCTATCTTTTCAATGATCGCTAGAGCGCTGTCATCTCCTTCATGAAGTTTGTTGGGGGATGAGGCAGCGCCAATCCACAAACCAATGGAATATGGGTGATTCTCTGTTAGAGAGTGCATGAACTGATCACAAACGAAATTCAGAGATAGGATCATCCTGGAAGCCCTCTCAAACTGCTGTGCTGTGAGCAATCGGAGAGTATAGCGCATAATAACGGATGTGCCTAAGCCTTGCTTTCCGTTGTTAAAGCGCCTGAATAAGAGGGAGAAAGCTGTAAGGAGGAAGTATGCCTCAGTCTTTCCTCCTCCAGTAGGAAACCATAGTAAATCGATGCTCTTTGATCGTAACTCTGATGATGGATTTATAACGCAGTCCAAATTTATCAGCAAGAATGCAAGCTGAAAGGGATGGTAGTAGATGTTGTTTTGTTCTGAATAGGTTTCTGGTGGTATTTTACCAGCGCCGGACATGTTTACCAACATTGCTCCGTTTGCTATCCTATAAAGCTTCATCATCTCCGGTCTGCTGTTTAAAATTTCCAAGCCTTGGTTCATCCTCTCAAGTGCTTCTCTTTGTCCGTTGACTATCTCAGCTGACGCTTCAGCATACCTATCCAATACCCGAGAACCTAACTCCTCCTGCTGGTTCACCCAATCCTCGTAGCTCCCAGTAAACAGACGCAGCTCTGAGATCACCTCTTCATCAGAACTAACACTGTAACAGCTGTTTTCCAGAACATTCAAGGCCTTACTAAGCCCAGTATATCTGCTGTTTACAGTCACCGGAGGGATAACTGAGGGAAGGAAGTCTGTATAAACTGACGATGTACTTCCCGGTTCCAGGCTCCAAGCGCAGGAGCAGTTGTGAGCCAAAGAATATACTTTCGAGTTTCTATACTGGCAATCTATGATCTTGTCTTCTATCCCTGCATAGGTGGGTAAAGGTTGTTGTGGTAACGGAATCAGGAAATCGCTCTCGATTCTAAAGCCAGCTTGGAACATACACTTAAGGTTTAATGCTGGTTTATCGAGGATAAGATTTTCGCCATACTCGTGAACTGAAGTATTCTCAACCATCACTTTTACAACAGAGTGATTGTTTGTACTCTGGATCAACAGTACATGAACTGAGTATCCGAAGGAAGATTTGGCATCGTCTTTCCAGGATATGCAGATTTCTTTTGTATCGAGAAGTTGGTCCATTGCTATCTCAAATGAGTCATCATGCTGCTTTCTGATCCAAGTCTTACGGTATAGAGGCATTATCTTGCGTAGAATAGTATTGAGTTTGGAGTAGCGTTCATTTTCAGTGCCTTTTGATTCTGTTAGGCGAGTATAAACAACCTGCTTGATCTTCCTAAGATTGGCAAAATCTCCGGTAACCTGACCTGTACTTACACCCTGAAGTGTTTTTTTTAGATACACTTGCTGACTATCAGAATCATAGCCTAACACTTTGTGCAGGAATTGCTCATCACCGGAATTGAGATTTTTGATTAGCTCGTAATCTTCATTGCTCAGGCTTATCCTGTAGCTCTGGTGAAGCTCTTGAGTTGGGTCTATTTGCCTGTACCTTCCATAACTCAATAGTATTTGGAAGGAGGGAGCCTCTGTCTTTAGGCAGAATGAAAGGCCAAAAAGATAGGGAAACAACTCAGACCTGGAAAAGTCATCGTTGTCGGCATCATCACCGTCAATTCTGCTTGATATAGGGGTTTCAGGGACATCAACAGGATTCTGGCCAATGTCTGTTATCAGATCCTCCTCATCCAGAAAACTGGACTGCAAATCAGACAATGAGGTGTTAACCTTGGTGTTTGGGACTATGTGAGGAAAGATGATTCCAGAATAATACTTACTTACGGGGTAGTCTGTTACCAGTTCCTCTTCATCCTTTGATGCAAAGGCATCATTAACCGGGCCGGTCAGATGCTTGCGAATCAGATTTTTTAGCAGATCTCTGGGGTCATTCTCCATCATTATCCACCTCCGTTTCCCCGATTTGGATAAATCTGTATCCTTCGTAGTTATGCTTAAGTATGCTGAGAATTGCCATTTCATCAAAGTGAGATAGTAGAGGGTATTCACTTTGGTTGTCCAATACATGCCTGGTTATGTAGATATCAGGATTTCCCTCTTTGTTCAGCATAATAGACTGCAGTTCGTTACTTAGGTTCTGCCCCAGGCTGATCATAACACCCATGAAGAAACTCCGGGCGCAGCGTATCTCATCAACTTCAACCTGGGTTAAAAACCCTTCATTCTTAAGGAATTCCAAGACTCTGTCCATTTTACTCTTTTGGGGGAAGCGGATTGCATCAGGGTGAAGTACCCAGCGACTGCGTATACTTTCAGGATCCAGACCTGCATTGATGGAAAGCTTCTGCAGTCTTTGAGTATCAATCTGGTAAAAGGGACTATCTTCGAATACTTGGATATACAAGTATTCTCTAATCTTGGTTTTCCAGAGCTTGGAACTCTCATTCATCTGGGAAAACCGCTCTGATTCCTGGCTGAGAATGTTATAAAGAGAGTCCCTGCTCCGGTTGCAGTAGAGGAGTATTTTGTCCCCCTCTTCCAAGTCTTGAACTGAGACTAGTTCGAAGTCATTATCGATCATTAGTTCGGCATCTTCAGACAAGACTCGTAGAACTTTGTTGGGGCTGGTTTCAGTTATCCGATTCCCGGCTGAATCAAGTAAATCAAGAGAACAGGAGGTATAGGCACGAGCTCCAGAGAAAGCAAAACCATCTTCAGCAGTTGTTTCTGAATAGTTTTCTTCAAATCTGCTGATGATGTCTTCAGCCGCTTCTCTTTCATCATTATTTAAACTCAAGTGAGGAAACAAGCTGGTGTCTTTTGGTCCCATGTTTCTGGATTCGTACTTGCGTATCTGGCGTAATTGAGTTTGGAAGCGCTTAAGCTCTGGCTTGTATAGTGCTAAGTGAATTTTTGTCTCTGCAAACATAGATATGTTGTTGAGCCAGGCAATCTGTTTATAGTTCGGGAGCATGGCCAGAAGATAAGTGCCATAAGCCAGGCCATTTGCCAGCTCTTGTTTGAAGGTCTTAAAGGGAAGAACCTTACCAAAGAAACGTGTGGACACCAGGATACGTTTCTGCCAATCCTCGACTTGCTTATTGCTCACAACGAGGGTTGTGAAGCCAGTAGTCTGCTCTTTTAGTCTATCAATCAAAGTTGAAGAATCTTGCTTTGCCAGATAGACCTGTTTCAGTGAAAGGATCAGATCTTCCAACTCTTTAGTAAATTCTTCGGGTTCATAGTTATCTGCCCTCATAGCTTTTTCCGTCTCCTCCATAAGGGGTTCTGCTATTTGTGTATCGAAATCAGTGATAGTATCTAGCTTGTCGAATAGTATCTTATAGAAAGCATAACGTAGTTTTGAGCTTAGTTCCGGTGCCCCTAATTCTTCTTGAACCTGGGACAACAACGTGTAGAAGTTCTTTGAAGCGTCCATAAGCTCATCTGACATATCGAGAGGATCCGGTACAAACTCCAGAGAATGCCTTCCACTGAGATTATTCTCTTCCCGGCTATTCCAATGCCATAAGAGCATTGAGTTATCTCTGACAACTGCCTGATTACCGACCAAGCAAAATCTGGAGAACAGACCGTTGGCGCAATCGTTTTTAACTAGAGCTTTCAGCCTGCTGATCTTACTGTCGCCGGTAAAGAGAAGATACTCAAACTTCTGAGTTTCGTGGTTTCTGAGCATGTATTCCCGCACCAGTTCATATTCACTGGCAACCAGTATCATGGGGTCGATGGGAAGAGTGCTGTTAGTGGGTTCCTGATGGTTCCTTGTGATACCTGCTACTGGAAGAGCATGTAACAGCCCAAGTCTTTTTAACTCATCAAAAAATTCCTTCTTTCTGCTGATTACGATAATCTTCTTCTTAAAGATTGAAGGCGCTATATTCTTAGATCTACTCACTGCTTGATAAAAGGCTTGGTAATGCCCTAAGTTCTGATTGCACTTACCCTCAAAATAGTAGCGCTCGTCTGCCATATAGTAGCTGATAACAATCTGTTCTAAGCTTTCAAAGAACTTTATCCTTTTGCCTTGCTTGATCCTGGTAAAAAGAATGTGCCTGCTATCCTTCAGTCCATAGTTCATGAGAACACCATCCACAATGAATGTGCGGCCAATGTTTATCGGGTTCGTGGAAGCTACGTACAGAGATGCGTTCTCCAGTAGAAGCCGGCATACTTCCGGATAAAGAATTGGCATTGTTAGTTCCTGAGCGCTTTGCTTGTCGGATGTTCCGATGTATAAACTTCTTTTATCCAAAGAGGCCTTGTTAGCTATATACGCATTCAGGCATGAAAAATCTTCTCCTAAGTATAGATCTTGATATACATCATCGCGACCCAGATTCTCTAGAGTCTTCCTAGCATCTTCAATGAGACTGTAAACACTCTTCTTTGCATTTGTCATTCTCTACCTCCCGATACGAACCTAAGATACATGATAGAATATGCTCTTCCACTTACGGAAAACCGGTAAAAGCCCTATCATCTGAGGGTCAACAGAACAGACCCGGAACCGATCAAAGCTCCTCATAGCCATACTTTCCTTGATACAATCTTAATATTCGCAAGAGTATAGAATTAGTCGGGATTGTCAAGGAGTTAATACGGTGAGCATATATTTAGCTATCTGAAATGCTGTCACTAGCGGGATTCTTTGGCTTGCAATGGGTTTGTTGCGCTAGCTGAATTAGCTCCTGGCTGGGCTTTTTACATATTCCTGACTCATAGTCTCAAGCCGCTTCGCAGGTTTGAAACTACGCTCAGGAATGACGAATCGCGGGGCTGGGTGGTTTGCGGAGCTGGGACGTGGTTTGTGGAGCTAGGTAGTGTTTTTGGTTGAACGGGTGTCTGCGGTGTCGCCCACAAGGGGCTTTATGGGTTCCTTGGGCTCGTCACGAGGGGCTAACGCACCCTCGCTATGATCTTTCGCCCGCAAGGGGCTCTATTTGTCTTGTGGTCTGTTCCTGGGGTTCCGCTCGCAGTAAGCAGTGATCAGAGAACAGTGAACAGATGGGTTGTGCTTCGGAGCGTGAAAGAAACTGAATGCGCTTCACGTGGATATTCAGAATGGATTCCTGCCTTTCCCACCCCCACCAAACCGCAAACGCTTTGTTGGGGACCCTGTCGCAGGAATAACGGCAAGGGCTGGGTCTGGGCGGTAGGTTTCGTGCTGGAGTTAATACTGAGCTAGACGATAGTATTCATTAAAAAAGCATTAACACTATACATCACACTGCAAAATGAGGAATCTGATAAAGCCGAAGACTTTTCTTGACATTTGCATTATTTCCAGCAGATTTGTTTTTATCTAATTTTTGGAGTCTGAAATATGGTTATTGAGTCTGGTATGTTGATCCGGGATTACCGTATTGTATCTTTACTTGGTAGTGGTGGAATGGGCGACGTATGGCTGGCTGAAGATGTAAATATCCAGCGTAAGCTCGCAATAAAAGTTCTGAATCCCTCTCTTGCAGCAGATGCTGGATTGGCTGAAAGGTTCCGGCTGGAAGCTCAGATGCAGGCAGAATTGCATCATCCGGGAATTGTAAACATCCACAGCTTTTTTGCTCACGAGGATAGCTATCTGCTCTGTATGGAATATGCTCGAGGAATTACCTTAAGAGATTTGATCGGGATTACCGGTCCAATCCCTTATGAAAGGGCTGTAATGATAATACTGCAGGTTCTCAGGACACTTCAGTTTATCCACGAAAGAGGGATTATCCATCGTGATATCAAACCCAGTAACATAATGATCGATACGAAGCACAACGATAACGTGAAAGTGATGGATTTTGGGATTGCCAAAGCAATGGGAAGCTTGCTCAAGACGAGAACAGGAACCACGATGGGCTCTCCTCTGTATATGAGTCCGGAACAGATTACCAGAGGCAGCAATCTCGATCTCAGGACAGATATCTTCAGCCTGGGAATTACTTTTTTCGAGATGCTGAGCGGACGCCTGCCATATAATACCGACACGGAAAGTGAGTATAATATCCAGAAGCAGATCGTGGAAATGCCTATGCCGGATCCCCGCTCCTACTATCCTCATATACCGGGCTGGGTGATCCCTATCCTAAGTAGAATGAGCGAAAAAGATGAAGCGAGACGATGGCAAAACTGCGCTACTATCATCGATGCCCTGGAAGCCGGGCTAAGGGGACGCCCCTCCCAGATTCCGGTACAAGCACCACCTCTTACGGCAAGGAATCAGCAGCAGGTTGTCCCGCAGGCCAGGGGATACAGCAATCAAGATACGGGGATGCCGCCTAATAATATATATCTTGTCCCTCCAAAAAAGAGTAAGATAGGCTTATGGATCGGGCTGGGGATTAGTGTATGCATATTGATGGTGTTTGCGATGCTAATGGTGATTGGGATTCTTGCCTCAGCAGCAGAATCTCCATCCGAGGAACCTGCTCCTTTAGAAGAACCTGCCCCAATGGTTCCTCCGGCACTTATTGATACGACTACTACCTATGAAATGCCGCCCTGGATTATTGATCCGGAGCTGGGTATTTGATTCTCGTAGTACAGGGGTTTTTGAGATTCCTGCCTTCCCACCCCACCAAACCGCAAAGGGTTTGCTGGGGACCCCGGTCGCAGGATTGACGGCGAAGGAGCGCTGCGCGCTGTGAACAGTGATCAGAAATCAGTGAACAGATGGGGACGCTGTGCGCTTCCGGCTCAGTTCTGCCGCAGGTCAGGGTAAAAAGATGGGAAAAGCTTGACACAAATCCTTGCTTTGGAGACTTGGCGTAAATAACAGCAATCTAATTGTATGGAGGAAAAATGCTGGTACATGATGATTTACTCTACACCGAGAGCCATGAATGGATCCGGGTCGATGGCGATCTCGCCACGATCGGTATCTCTGATTTTGCCCAACACGAACTGGGCGATATCGTCTTTGTGGAGCTGCCCGAAGTTGGCACCAAAGTCTCTTCCGGCGAGCCATGCGGTAGCATCGAAGCCGTGAAAGCCGTGGAAGATCTCTTCTCCCCCCTATCCGGTAAAGTCGAAGAAAAGAATACCGATCTCGAAGACAGCCCCGACCTGATGAATAAATCCCCCTATGAAGACGGCTGGTTGATCAAGATCAGAATGAGCAATCAGGACGAGCTGGAAAATCTGCTCTCCGCTGTCGAATACAAAAAGATCATCGAGGATTGAGCCCGGTTTGATCCAAAAAAGCAAAAGCTTCCTGATCATCCTGTCCGCCCCTTCCGGTGGCGGAAAAAGCACTATCCTCACAGAGATATTGAAGGTGACGGAGGATATCGATTATTCGGTATCCTTCACGACCCGCGCTCCCAGAGGTCAGGAACAAAACGGCATCCACTACCACTTTGTGGATGAAGCTGAATTTGTAAAAAGGATAGATCAAAAGGACTTTCTGGAGCATGCCAGAGTATTTGGAAATTGGTATGGCACCTCGATCAGCTATATCCAGAGCCGGCTGGATCTTTCCCGCCACGTGATAATGGATATAGACGTCCAGGGTGCTGCTCAGATCAGCGCCACGGATATCCCCTATATCAAGATCTTTATCATCCCGCCATCTATGCAAATCCTGCGCGATCGCTTGATAAAACGCGGAACGGATTCGATGGAGGAGATCAATAAACGCCTCGGAATCGCCCGGGACGAGATCAAATACATCAGCCATTATGACTATCTGGTGGTCAATGACGAGCTGTCCCAGGCAGTAAAAGAAGTCCTTGCCATCATCCGGGCGGAGGAAAACCGAGTCGCCCGTTACCACAACCCCATCGAAGGTTTTATGCAAGAGGAGAAGCAATGAATACACCCAAGATAGAGAACTTTCTCGAAAAATCCGATATGAACTATCTTTTCTGCCTGCTCACCAAGCTGGAGATCCAGAGAGTAAATCAATTGCCAGCCCACGTGAAACAGAAATTCATAGAAAAGATCACCGTGATGGCTATGGAACACGTAGCTGAAAACGAAGTGCCGGATTACATTACAGAGATCGCCGAAGCCGAGCTCGCAATGGCAGAAGAAGCCGCCCGCGAGATGGATGATGAAGGTGATTTTGACCTGGAAATGGAGACCATCGACGATTCCAAGCACTTCATCGAAGACATCAATCCCGAAGATATGGACGAAGCCATCGAAGACGACTTTGACGACGATGGAGATGACGACTAATCAATGCCCTCCATCAAGGAATTAAAGCAATACCTTGAAACTCTGCAAAACCTGGGTATCAAAGAGCTTTACGCAGAAGCCGGAGCCACGCCCGGCTCCACAGCCCGGGAAGAAGACTATTCTAATCTAGATAACGAAAGCCACCTGGCCCTCCTGGAAGCCAAATACGCCAATTGCACCAAGTGCACCCTGGCAGCCGGACGGATCAAATTCGTCTATGGCGATGGTAATCCGGAAGCAAAAGTAATGATCATCGGAGAAGCTCCCGGCGAGCAAGAAAACCTGATGGGCAAGCCCTTTGTGGGCAAAGCCGGAGAGCTTTTGGACAGGATGATCGCGGCTATCCACCTGGATCGGGAAACGGTCTATATCGCCAATATCGTGAAATGCCGTCCACCGGGAAACCGGGATCCCCAACCGGAAGAACGCATTGCCTGCCTGCCCTATCTGGTGGAGCAAATCTCCATAGTCAAACCCAAGATCATCCTGATGATGGGGCTGGTCGCGGCTCAGACGCTGCTTGCCACCAACCAGTCATTGGGCAATCTGCGCCAGAAGGTACATTTCTTTGAAGGCATCCCGAGCTATGTAAGCTATCACCCGGCAGCTCTCCTGCGCAATCCAAATTGGAAACTTCCCGCCTGGGAAGACCTGAAGCTCTTTTACCAGCACTATCTGAATCTCATCTAGCAATGCTGCGTTTCCTACGCCATATCAGCATCCTGATCACCCTGACGATACTTCTATCCCTGGGATATCTGGGTGCGGAAACGATGGCTATCTATGGGGATACCAGGACAAATAGCGAGATACATTCGCAAGTGGTGCTGGAGATTGCGGGCTGGAAGCCGGGGATCGCCTTTCACAGCGGAGACCTGAGCCAAAGGGGACAGACACAGGCTGAATATGATCGGTGGAAGAGCATTTCGGCACCACTCAGCGAACTCTGCAGGATCTACCCGGCAAAGGGCAATCACGAGCGAGACAGAGAGCTATTCCTGGCAAATTTCCCCTATCTGAACGGCTCGAGCTGGTATAGCCTGGAGCAGGATTCGATAAAGTTTGTGGTATTGGACAGCACTGAGGATCTGAGCCCGGGATCGCCTCAGTATCAGTATCTGGCTCTTCAACTGGCACAGACTGGGCTGCCGATTGTGATCATTATGCACCATCCGGTCTTTAGCAGCGGAGAGCACGGAGACGAGCTGTCTTTGGGGTTGTTTTTGCCTGGTCTATTTGAGGATAGCAGGGTGAAGCTGGTGATCAGCGGACACGAGCACTCCTATGAGCGCCTGGAGTATGGCGGGATCAGCTATCTCGTTAGCGGTGGAGGCGGTGCGCCTCTGAGGGATGCGACAACTGAGCATCCTTATAGCAAGATCTTTGTAAAAAAACACAATTACATCATCGCGCAAAGGGACAAAGACGAGCTTTCTATCAGCGTTTATAGCCTCGGCAGAGAGCTGATCGAGAGCATCACTATCGATCTTCGCTAAGCATTTGCCTTTTCTTGGGCACGATTCCTGCATAGATTATCATCAGCAATTTGAATGGAGTTTTCAGTGAAATATATTGTCGTTTTAATAATGCTCGTGGTGGCGATGGGAAGCCTGATGGCGCAGATAAATGGAGAGATTAGCCAGCTTGGGGACAAGACAGTGCTCAAGATCTGGGGCAATCACTATCAGCGCGGCTATGCCCAGGGCTATCTTTTGGCAGATGAGATCAAGGAAGTCTTTACCGACTATTTCTATACGATGCAGGTCTTTTCAGACCAGGATTATTACAACCAGCTTTGGGACTTTACTACCTCCAGCTTTGCACCTGATAACCGCTTTATCACGGAATGTACGGGCATTGCAGAGGGGATGGCAGCCTCCTCCGCGGGGGCATATGTCGCTGTGCTGGGCAGAAACCTGGAAGCACAGGATCTTTTGATGCTCAATGCTTCGGTGGATCTGGCTTATCTGGAATCAAGCAAGGAACTCCAGCTTGGCTGTGCCAGTCTGGCAAGCTGGGGCAGTTCTACCCAGGCGGACGAGATCCTGCAGGGTAGCGCGGTGATCACGAGATTTTTGGATTGGACGACCAATACCGCATTGATCGGCAATCCGCTCTTGGTAGTGCATTTCCCCTCAGAGCCGGACGAGATGCGCTGGGTCAATTTCACCTTCCCTGGCTTTATCGGAGCGATCACGGCTCTGAATGAGGAACTGCACTTTGCCTCGATGAATACCGGAAATGATCACTATTACAACGATCTAAACGGCTTGAATCCGATCCTTTACAGCATCCGCAGCGGTATCGAACGCAGGGATTATGATCAGAATGGGATTCAGGATGCTGATGATCTATATTCAGCGATCCAGAGCAAGAATCACCTGGCAGGATTCATTGTGCAGAATCTGCTGGAGAACGGTGGAGAGGCCTATAACAGCGTGATCGAGACCAATAACGGCGGAACAGCACGGCGTTTGTACAATCAAAGCGGTGATCTCCCGGGATTGCATCTGGCAGCAACCAATCATTTCCGAGTGCTGTCTTATCCCACTTGTTGCACGAGATACGTCAATATCCAGGATTCGCTTTATACAAACCGCTATCTGAGCGCAAAAAGGCAGTGGAACGTGCTCAGCGGGGCGGCAGGGATGGATAACAATCTGATGGCGATTCAGTATATTCCGGCGCAGGATTATCTGCTCTGGGCGGTTGCAACAGCGAATACTCCGGCATTTGCACGGCCGGCAGTGACCTTTGCGCCTTCACAGCTCTTTAGCCATCCGGTCTCAAATAATGATGATCACCTTGTGCAAGCGCCTTTTGATATCTCCGTCTATCCCAATCCTTTTGGCAATCCTGCCGAGCTGAGATTGGAAACAAAAAGCGAGATAAACCGGGTGGAGATTTTTAACCTGAGGGGACAGAGGATTTATAATGGACAAGGCAGGGGAAACAGCCACAGCTTTGGCGAGCTGAGTGCTGAGATGCCCAGCGGGATCTATCTGATCCGGGTAAGCGATACTCAGGGCAATACGGGTAGCTGCAGGATACTGAAGATCGGGAGTAAATAAGCTCGTTTAGTGGTACTGGTAGATCATCCAGCCATCACGGCCGAGACCCAGGAAGATATAATCCTGATCCAAGGCTACGTCATAGACTGTTGCCACCGGAAGGATGCTATTCACTTCCTGAATACGGGTGGGCAGGGAGACATCCATAATGCGCATACCGCCAGGACCCAGGGCTACAAAGAGGCGGTTGTCTTTGACCTCAATATCCAGGATATCGTGAGTAAAGCGGTATTGATTGATCAGGGTGGGGTTGTTCAAGTCTCTGATGCTCATTGCCATCAGGTTTTTACCGGCACCAATCCAGATGATATCATTGTTCTTTGCCAGGACCCGGGCGTCATAGATCTGATAGTTGGTACCCATAGAGGTGGGAAACTGGAGATCGGTAATATCAACGGTCACCAGACCAAAGTCATTTAGAGCATAGAGATAGGGATATTCCGCGTGGAAGTCCTTAATGCCCCATTTCTCCGAGAAAGTGCTGCGGATATCGCGTTGACCACCGCTGCCAATATCGATGATATCTATACCTCTGTAGCGATCGGCAATGTAGATGGTGGCGCCTTCGCGAGTGATGCGGTCGCCGATGAAAGTAGTGGGGAAAAAGATACGTCCGTAGAGATTGAGTGAATCAACCGGCACGACAGTATTGGTGGGCTCCGCGGAGCAAATGTAGAGATAACGATCGGCTGCTACATTGATATCTTCTATAGGGAATACGGAGTAGAATGAGGCTTCGATGCGGGGTTGCCAGGCATTGAAGCTGGAATATATCCAGATCTGGTTGTTGTTGCGCACATAGACCTGCTGGTTTTCAGCCATTATGCTCATAGCCTGGCTGTTCTTAACGTGCGTAATGAGATTGAGAAACTTGTTGTCCACTGCTCCCAAAGAGAGCAGGATCGAGGTGGCAATTAGGGCCAATAAGAGCTTTTTCATCTTTACTCCAGGATGCTTTTGATAATGTCTCCTGAGCTCAGGCCTTCCGCCTCTGCTGCAAATGATACCAGGATGCGGTGAGATAGGACTATCTCCGCAACACTGCGTACATCTTCTTCGGCAGGAGTGAGTCTGCCGGAAAGGGCAGCACGGGTCTTGGCAGCCAGAATCAGGAACTGGGAAGCTCTGGGACCGGCACCCCAATTGACCCACTTCTTCACTTCGGAGGAAGCTTCCGGATCAGACGGGCGGGTACTGCGAGCCAGCTTTACAGCATACTTTAGCACGTGATCGCTGACTGGAAGGGAGCGGATGGCTTCTTGTGCAGCGATGATCTCCTGAGCATTGAAGACAGGCGATATCTGAGGCACAGCAAGCCCGGTCGTGCTTTCCACGATCTTTAGCTCTTCCTCGTAGGAGGGATATCCAATCTTGATATAAAACATAAAGCGATCCAATTGTGCTTCCGGAAGCGGATATGTGCCTTCCTGCTCGATGGGATTTTGAGTAGCCATCACGATGAAAGGTCTGTCCAGCATCCATGTCTTATTACCTGCGGTAACTGCATTTTCCTGCATAGCTTGTAATAAGGCTGCCTGAGTCTTGGGCGGAGTGCGGTTGATCTCGTCCGCCAGGATCATATTGGCAAAGATAGGACCCTTGAGGTATTGAAATTGCTTGTTCTCACCACTTGCGCCGGAGACCAGGACGTCTGAGCCGGTGATATCCGAAGGCATCAGATCAGGTGTAAATTGAATCCTGCTAAAGCTGAGATTGAGAGCTTTGGCAATCGTGGAGATCAACAAGGTCTTGGCAAGCCCCGGAACGCCTTCGATCAGGATGTGTCCGCCGGAAAAGAGCCCGGTAAGCACCTGATCCACCACAATGTCCTGCCCAATGATCTGTTTCCCGATCTCTGCTGTGAGAGTGAGCCGGGATTTCTGAAGCTGGTTGATTGTATCTATCAGTTGTTGTTCATTCATAAGTCTTATCATCCTTGTAAACTGCTTTAATAACGTCGTAACCACTCACACTAAAGGAGATTATCCCCAGGATGCTCATGATCAGCGCTGTCAGAATATGAGCAAAGACCATCACCGCTGAAGCGCTGTCTTTCGTCAATCCAAATCCTATGGAAAAGATGATGATCATCATCCATTCGTTGCTGCCCAGTTGTGCCGGAGGTTGCGGCAGTGCATAAGAGAGATTGATAAGGGTATATCCAAAGAGCACCATCGCAAAGGGATAGCTCATTCCAAAGGCACGAAAGAGGCTGTAGAAATAGAAGCCATCCAGAAAGACACCCAGCGCTGTGAGCAGGATCGAGACCGCTAGCACAGTCCAGTGATGCTCAAAGATATTCAGCCCCGCCACAAAGAGCTTCATAAAGCCTTGTGCCTTGGCTCTAAACACTCTGGGTAAGATCGCCAGGACTTTCTCAAAGAAGCTGTGAACTCCCTTTTGGTTCAAAGCTGCCATCAGCAGTAGTGCCAGCGACAGCACAAAGACCAGTGCCAACAAGACCAGCAGAATTGTCATCCCTGTAGAAAGCTGTACCGCCAGAAAGGGCAACATCAGCAGCACAAAGAAGATTCCCAAGGTGTCAAAACTCTTGTCTATAAAGATTGAAGGCAGTGATGCAGAGACCGGGAGCCCGTGATTCTTGCGGATAAACCACGCCTTGACCAGCTCTCCCAAGCGGATCGGAATCATATAGTTGATAAAGTTGCCACCCATACTATAAAGCCAGGTGCGTCCCACGCCGATCGGGATATCCTTGCGCAGGATCAGGTTCCACCTCAGAGAGCGGATAAAGTATGCCATTACATAGATCACTGCCGCCAGGAGCACAAGGCTCTTATCGACCTCACGTATCTTGAGTATTATCTGATCGAGCTCAGTGAAACTAAGCCAGAGCCCGATCAAGACCAAGCCCAGAATCAGTCCTATGATCAGGCTACTGATGCGTTTTTTAGACATCAGACTCCGGAACAAACTGCAGATAGTAGTGATGTGCCCAGTATTTCTTAAAAGCCTCCGGGGCAAATCTCTCCAGGAAGCTATAGCGCATCATCCTGTCCTCAAAATCAGGATCCTTGCCTGTATAGAAATCCATTATGCTGACCCGTTTGCCGGGTGCTTTCTGCGCCACAGGGACTTTGCACTTGCCCATCAGCTTGCAAAACATACAATGCTTCATCAGGAAGTCCTCTTTGCTCATTCCGATATCCGGCCACAGTGGACAATCGAAATAGCCTTTGGCTTCCAGGCGCCAGCCCAGCTTGCGCAGATGCCATGAGATCACAGCAGGATCGATAAAGCCGGGATTTACTTCCGGATAAAGCTCCGGACTGTAGTCTTTGATCTGGGTTTTATATCCTATCCCTGCCCTGTTTGGCACACTGATAAAGATCAGCTTGGAGCTTACCCGGGATAGCTCTCCCAAGTAGCGCGGCAGATCCTTTACAAACCAGATCGCCGAGAAACTAAAGCTCATATCGATGCTTTTATCCGGATAGTCGAGCAGTGAGTAATCCTTGTTATATCTAATCTCCAACGGCAGATCGAGCTTTTGCCAGAGAGCTTTGATCTCCTCTATCCTGAGCTCGTTATGATCTTCCAGATGCACCTCTGCCCCATCCAAAGCCGCCTGCATCAGGTTGATCCCGGAAAGCCCGGTAAAGCCAAAGGACGGACTCTCCAGGATGCTCTTGATTCCATGCTTGCAAATGGCCTCGCTGATCAAGCGATTGAGGATTATCCTCTCGTAAGAAGAGCCCAGACCCTCATCGGGATTGTCAAAGTACTTTTCCCAGTCGTGTATGATAGGAATGGCCATCATTCCTCCCTATAGGCTTTGATGATGCTTTGGATGCCGGGGATGGTAAAACGCTCTTTCAAGCCCATCAGTTGATAGGTCTCCCGGACATCATAGATCCAGCTCTTGGAGATCAGCTCAAAGCGGCTGGTCCACAGCTCGTTCTTTACAAACTTAGCCAGATACTCGCCAATCGCAAAGAGTTTACGGTCAAAATACATCCACTGGATGTAGTTTTTATTACGCAATTGCCTGCTGATGAAATTGACCAGATCAGCCAATTGTACCGGCTCACGATCCGCAACATTTAGGCTGATGGCGTTGGGATAGTCATTACACAGGAGCCAGATAAAGGCATCCGAGATCGTCTCGATATCACACAGATGAATCCAGGTCCGCTTATTGATCATCGGAAAGATCCGTTTATCAACCATCTTGACCAATTGCCAGGGGAAGCCGTAATCGCCTCTGCCATAGGTGATGGAAGGCCTCAGGATGGCTGCCCGCAATCCCTGTAAGACAGCTTTGTTGATGATGCGTTCGGATTGGATCTTGGTGTAGTGGTAATAGTTATCAGGATTTCGCTCCGTTTCGTTGTTTGCCGGCAGCTCGTCCGGGATTGCCCCAAATACTCCCACCGACGAGCAGAACAAGAGCTCGCAATTGTTATTCAGGCAATACTCCACAAACTGCTCAGTAGCCATTACATTGGCGCGGTAATAGACTTCCTTGGGGAACTTTCTGCCCCCTCGGAGCGCTCCTATATGCAGGATCGTATCAAAGCTGCGATTGTCCAGAAACTCTTTCAGGTCTTTGGTATCAGCCAGATCCAGGGGAACAGTCTCGCTCTTTTCCTGAAACTCTCCAAACCTCTCATAATCTGTATTGGGACGCACCAGCGCCGTGATCTCGTAGGGAAGTTCCTGCGCCAATATCTTGATCAAGACGGCTTTGCCGATCAGTCCGCTGATCCCGGTGATAAGTAGCTTCTTCATTATCCGAATATCTTTGCCAAAAAGCTCTTTTTCCTGCGGCTGTGGCTGCGGTGATGATGCATCACTTTGACGTAGGTATAAGGGATATCCTCTCCGCTCTCGATCCGCGAAGGGAATTCCTGCATCAGGAGCTCCGCCGTTCTCCTGTCCAGATGCTCTTCGATCCAGGTAAAGGCATTGGGAAAGGTATCATAACTGCCTCTGGCATGGTCGTCAGAAGCAATAAAGTGTACCCAGCCTTCTTCCAGGAGCCTGTAGGCAGTGTCTTTGACCTTTGCTCCGTAAAAACCCATAAAACTGGCTGCGTTTACTTGAACATAAACATTACGGGAGATCAGGTTCTTGATCTCGGAAGGACGTTTCATTATGCTGACGTATCGTTCGGCGTGCGCCAGAATGGGCTTTGCCCCCATCCTGAGGACAGGATATATCGTCCCATAGAGATCAGGCGGGAGTCCATTGAGATCTGATTCAAACAGCACATAGCGGGAATCCCCCATAAAGAGCGATTCACGCCGGATATCGTCCCAAGCCCCCATTTGTAAAAAGACCTCAAAGCCCGGCTTTAGCTCCAGAGAAATCCCTGCAGCTTCCATCGCGCTCTTGAGCTCGTTAAATTTCTTGTCGTATTCCGCCCTGGAATACTCGTAATGCCCTTTGAAGAAGTGTGAAGTAAGGTAAAGCCTCCGGGTGCCGCTTTCAGCTATCTTTTTCAGGCTTTCCAGCGATTGTTGCAGATCGGTAGATCCATCATCTATCCCCGGCAGGATATGGCTGTGAATATCAATCATTTTTCTTAGGGGAGACGCTCCTGTATCATCTGGATGAATTCCACGAGGACATCGTTGTGCTCAAAGGGTTTGATCATCCGTTCGGATTCATCTATCATTCTTTCCACCATCTTGCGAGCCTTGTCAAAGCCCAATAGCCCGGTATAGCTCGATCTGCTGGTAGGCACAAACTCAATATCGCCGTCCAGATCCTCGCTTCCGCGGCCGTAATCCTCGGCGATATCATCGATCATCCGGTATGCCAGGCCAAGATTGAGCGCGTAGTTATTCATAATCTGGCGCGTATTCTCATCCGCACCCGCCAGTAAGCAGGCAATATCCGATGAGGCTTGCAAGAGCGCACCGGTCTTTTTGGAATCTATATATCTCAATGTGTTGATTTTCATCTGCTTGCGTTTGTTGATCAGAGCAACTGCCTGACCCCCGATCATACCATAAGACTTGGCATAATTGGATAGTATTCGCACTGCCTGAATCGCTTTGGCGGGATCTTTGATATGGCTGAGAGCTTCAAAGGACAGCGTATAGAGCGCATCGCCTACCATAATGGCAGTCGCATTGCCATATTGCATATGCAATGCCGGAGCTCCACGGCGTTCCTTACGGTTCATTATCGCCGGCATATCATCGTGAACGATAGCTGCATTGTGCATAATTTCCACAGCCGCTGCAGCCGCAAGCACGCTTTCGAAGTTCTTTGTCTTCTTCATTCCGGTCAGCATCTCGTAAACCGCTACGAGCAGCAAGGTTCTCCACCTCTTGCCTCCGGAAAATACGGCCTTGTTCATCGCCTCATTGAGTTCCTTGGAACAGCTGCCATCCAAGGTCAGAAAAGTCTTGAGTGTCTTTTCGACCATATCTAGCCTGGTCTCAAAATACTTTTGTAACAGCAAGTTAACTCCCTTAACCTGATACATCGGTCATAATATTATGATCTTAAATCTAATGTATAACTTATGCCGTTTTGTCAAGTTTTATCTGGTGAAGCTACTCATTAGCCCCGGATTACTTAACTTGCATTGACTTATATGCCCTGTTTCAGAATACTGCACCATAATCTGCAACCTAAAGGATAAGAATGTACAAAATCAAGAACATAGCCATCATCGCACACGTGGATCACGGCAAGACAACCTTGGTCGATGCGATGCTCAGGCAAGCCGGCGTCTTCCGTGACAACGAGAAGATGGTAGAACGAGTAATGGACTCCAACGATATAGAAAAAGAACGCGGGATCACGATCTTTTCAAAGTGCGCATCCCTTACCTACAATGGCTACAAAATCAATCTGGTAGATACTCCCGGTCACTCCGATTTTGGCGGAGAAGTGCAGCGCATTATGAAGATGGTGGATTCTGTATTGCTATTGGTGGATGCCTTTGAAGGCCCTATGCCTCAGACCAAGTATGTGCTCAAAAACGCTCTCGAGATGGGGCTCAAACCCATCGTAGTGATCAACAAGATAGATCGTCCCAATGCCCGCGCCCACGACGTCCTCGATATGATCTTCGAGCTATTTCTTGAGCTCAACGCACATCACGAACAGCTCGATTTCCCAGTGATTTACGCCTCCGGAAAGGATGGCTATGCAGTCAATGAACTTACAGACGAGCCCAAGAATATCTTCCCGCTACTGGATCTGGTGATCTCCAAGGTCCCGGATACCAAAGGCGACCGCCGCAAGCCTTTCCAGATGCTTACCTCTGCCATTGAATACGACACCTATCTAGGCAAACTGGGCACCGGAAAGATACACAACGGCAATCTGCACGCTGGCGACGAAGTAGTCTTGCTCAAGCGTGACGGCTCGAGCGTGGTCAGCAAGGTCTCAAGTATCTTTACCTATGCGGGATTGAGCAAGAAGGAAGTCAAAGTGGCTCACGCCGGCGATATCGTCTGTGTAGCAGGTATCGAGCTGATCGATATCGGCGAAACCATTGCCAACAAAGACAATCCCGTCTCACTGCCCAGTTTTAACATAGACGAACCGACTATTGCGGTCGAATTCGTGATCAACAATTCCCCCTTTATGGGACGAAGCGGTAAGTGGCTCACTTCAAACAAGATCTGGGAGCGTTTGCAAAAAGAGCTTCAGACCAATGTCTCCCTCGTGGTGGAACGAACCGATTCCGCCGATACCTTCACCGTAAAAGGCAGAGGCGAGCTGCAACTCTCCATCCTGATGGAGAATATGCGCAGGGAAGGCTATGAATTTCAGATCTCCAAGCCACGCGTGCTCTTCAAAGAGATCGATGGCGTCCTGATGGAGCCGATCGAACTGGCAGTAGTGGAAGTGGCACAAGAATTTGTGGGCTCCGTGATCGATATGATGGGGCAGCGCAGAGGTGAATTGGTAAGTATGACTCCGGCGATCGATGGCTACTCCAGGCTCGATTTCAAAATTCCCGCCCGGGGCTTGATTGGATGCCGCAATGAGTTTCTCACCGAGACCCGCGGCACAGGTATTATAAACCAGTGTTTCTCCGGATACGAGGAATTCAAAGGCGAGATCACCGGCAGTAACCACGGCTCTCTGGTGGCGCTGGAAAGCGGTACCGCACTGGGCTATTCACTCAATGCTTTCCAACCTCGCGGTACCTTTTTCATTCATCCCAACACAGAGGTTTACGCCGGGATGGTAGTCGGTCAGCACAGCAAGGACAAAGACCTCGTGATCAACGTATGCCGTGGCAAGAAACTCACCAACAACCGCGCTGCAGGCAAAGATGACGCCATCAAACTGATTCCGCCCAGGATTTTCAACCTGGAGCAGGCAATGGAGTATGTTGGCGAGGATGAACTTTTGGAGATCACTCCGGATAGCATCCGCATTCGCAAAAAGATCCTGGATCATACCGCCCGCAAGCGTTACGAAAATTCTCTTTAGGCTCTGTTTGAATCCTCAGGCGATCCCCTAGTGATCCCCTAGTGATTCCCTAGTGACGACAAGGGAATCTCCAGTGCAGTGCCAGTGATTTGTCAGTGGTTTCAAAGGGGAAGGATTATTACCGCAAAGAAAGCAGAGGGAGTAGATCTACTCGCAATGGTGGAGTTGTAGCGCATAAATCTGCTTAGGATCTGTCCATACAGCCCATATAGTCCATCATCCGCCCTTCGCCACGCAATGTCGTCCAAGTCCCGGAGGGACGTTATTCTATAGCCTGGGGTGAAGCTACCGGGGGTCCCCTGAAAGTCACAGGTGGTTTGGCGACGACATCGGTCGCAGGAATGACATCCTGCCTTAGTGGTCAGCGCCTATCTGCCTGATCGCCTCATAGAGCACAATCGCGACTGAATTTGCCAGATTGATGGAGCGGATCTCACCGGTCATCGGGATGGTGATACAGCGCTCCGCATTTTCAGATAGCAGGTCCTCTGGCAATCCGCGTGATTCGGGGCCAAAGACGATGTAATCACCCGGCTTGTAAGCACAATCCAGATAGCTATTTGCAGTCTTGGTAGTGGCAAAATGGAAATTGGCAGCAGGATCGGAGGCAAGAAGCTCAGCAAAGCTATCCCAGATCTGGTAATCAAGCTTGTGCCAATAGTCGAGTCCGGCGCGGCGCAGGGATTTATCATCGAGCAAGAAGCGGATGGGACGGATCAGGTGGAGCTTGGCACCGCTACCCAGGCAGAGTCTGCCGATATTGCCTGTATTGGCAGGGATTTCCGGTTCAAAGAGCACGATATTGAGATCGCAGGGAACAATCTGCATAGCTTAGTTGATGCGAAAATTGGTGAGGTCGTTCCAGAAATCCAGCCAGCCTTTGATTCCCTCATTGATGGCTGTTTTATCCAGTTTATGATGTGTGGAATGGCTATAGATCGGGATGCGGGCAAAGCTGAGCGGAAGCTCTGTAGTGGAATTGGCAGGAAAAAGGCCAAGTTTATAGACCATTGTCTTTTGCGAGCCGGGACTGATGAGATATTCTATAAACGCCTTTGCTATCTTGGGATTGGCGCTGTTCTTGTGAATCGCAGTGTGCTCGGTATAGATGAAGCTACCTTCGCCGGGAATGACGCTTTTGAAGTAGTCTAGATTGGGATCCTGTTCTTTCAGCCAGGCGGAGTAAGTATTGAGCCCGATGATCATCGCGTATTGTCCGCTCTCCAGGGCTTTTAGCCCCTCCTCGGGAGCTTCCAGCTTCTTGCCGATATTCTTTCTCAAGCTTAGCCAGAGCATACGGAAACCATCTTCGCCAAATAGAGCCCGGGTCCAGATCAGTGATGATCTGCCCAAGCCTGAAACGTTTGGATCGCAGATCGCCATCTGGCTGATATACCTGGCATCCTGGAGATCGCCAAAAGTGGTGGGTGGTATATCGATCTGGCGTTCATTATAAACAATCGCCAGGTTGGCAAAGCCATACGGGATCAGGGGATCGGCAGGATCATAGCTTAGTTCCCGGGAAAACTTGTTTACCTGCAAATCCTTTACGGGCAGGAAGTACTGATCCAGGCTGTCACCATAGGCAAAGCTGCCCGGGATGCCTATCACGAGATCGGCAATGCAGCTATCGGAGCTTGCAGCCTCCATCAGTTCATGAGAGGTGGGATAGGTTGTTGTAGTGATGCTGCAATTGTAGAGCCTGGAAAACTCACGTGTGATGATGGCTTCCAGACCGCTGGAGCGAAATTGCTGGATGGCCAGGATGCTCAGCTTGCTGGCGGGAAGATTGGCAGGAACCTTTGGTTTATCATCTTTCTTGCCGCAGGAAGTAAGCGCTAAAGCCAGAATAATGATCAGAACAGGAAAGCGTTTCAAGCTTAGAAGCCTCCAAATAGGATCCAGGCAACTATGAAATCCATTACCAGGATGAAAACCGAGGAATAGACCACCGTGCCGGTCGTGGAACGTCCTACACCTTCTGCACCTCCGTAAGTGCGGGCTCCAAAAAAGCAGGAAAGGCTGGTGATGATATAGCCAAAGACCATAGATTTTAGCAGACCTCCCCATAAGTCAGAGGGCGTGAAGTAGCTGCGCATATTGACGAAAAAAGTGTGGTAGTGCAGGCCATAACGGATCCAGGAAAAGTACCAGGCGGATGCTATGCCAATCAGATTGGCGTAGATGGTGATGATGGGGAAACCTATGATGCCAGCTACAATACGCGGCATATAAAGGAAATCGGAGGGGCTGATGCTCATCGATTCCAGGGCGTCCAGTTGCTCAGAGACCTTCATTGTGCCGATCTCTGCAGCCATTGCTGCGCCTATCTTGCCGGTCATTACCAGGGCAGTCAATACCGGTGCCAGCTCGATCATCGTGGATTTGCCGATCAGGACGCTAAGGAGATTGGTGGGTATATAGCCTTTGGATTGGTAAACCGCCTGCAAGGCAGTAACCATCCCGGTAAATGCGGCAGTAAGGGTGATCAGAAAAAAGGAATCATAAGTGATGTGTTGGAGCTGAATCAGCAACTCCTGACGGCGCTTATAAAGTCTCGGCAAAGCCGATAAAGCTTTGCCGACGAAGATTACGTATTCACCCAGAGCGGGGATAAACTTAAGGTTCATCTCTCTTTTCAAGATTGCGGAAGAGAGTGATCTCCTTCACGAAGCCCAAATCAGCGCTACCGGTGGCACCATGGCGGTTTTTGCCGACAATCACTTCTGCAATACCGGGTTTTTCTGTTTTATCGGGATTGTAATACTCATCGCGATAGATAAACATCACAAGGTCGGCATCCTGCTCGATAGCGCCTGATTCACGCAGGTCAGCCAGGCGGGGCCGACGGTCTTCACGAGTTTCCAGGGAGCGGTTTAGCTGGGAAAGTGCTACGACCGGGATCTTCATATCCTTGGCGAGGATTTTGAGCGCGCGGGAGATTTCGGCGATCTCCTGCTGGCGGTTGTCTCTATCCCGAGGGAGGGTCATAAGCTGGAGATAGTCAATAATGATCAAGTCCAATCCACCCAGCTCGGCAGCCAGTCTGCGGGTTTTAGCACGGATTTCCAGAGGGCTGTTGGTGCCTGATTCATCAATGTATATCTGGCGGGTGGAGAGCACTTCGGAGGCTTGCATTATGCGAATCAGCTTCTCTTCATTCATCCCAAAACCCTTGAGCATCGCTTCCATATTAACCTCGGAAGCAGAGGCAAACATACGCATAATCACTTCGTCCGCAGCCATTTCCATCGTGAAGATAGCGACCTTTTTATTTAGATCGACTGCGGCGTGTGTGGCGATATTTAAGGCGAGAGCTGTCTTACCCATAGCAGGACGGGCAGCAATGATGATGAACTGACCGGGGCGAAAACCACCGCAGATCTTGTCCAGATCGCCATATCCAGTGCCAATCCCCACGACGGGGACTTTGGTGGAGGCAATCTGGTCTATAGTATCGATAACTTCCTTGGAGATATCGCCAATGCGCTGGAAACCCTGTCGCTGCGGGACTTCTGCTATGGCAAAGATGTCTTGCTCGGCTTGATCCACGATGTCCTTGACGGGACGATCGGAGTTGTAGCAGGATTCGATGATGCCATTGGAAGCAAGGATCAGCATCCTAAGCAGGGCTTGATCTACCAGAATTGTAAGGTGGTAATCAAAATTGGCGCTGGATACCACGAAATCGACCAGTTCGTTGATATAGGGGATTCCACCGATCTTGTCCAGGTGATTGTTGCGCTCCAGACGGTTGATCACGGTAAGGGCATCGATCTCTATGCTTTCATTGAAGAGCTCTTGGATAGAGCGGAAGATTAGTTTGTGGGCTGTTTTGTAAAAGTATTCCTCTTTGATCTTCTCGATGCCTTTGCTTACAACATCCGCATCGATCATCATAGCGGAAAGCACGGCGGCTTCTGCGTTGATGTCGTTTGGCAGGCTGCGTTCGGAGATCTTTACTTTCTCGAGATCAGTTTCTGCTTTTTTGCGGGGCATCAGGAAGCTCCTTTGCTCTTGAGAGCTTCTATCACGCAGGCAGGCACGAAGTCCTTTAGATCCCCGCCCAGATCTGCTATCTGGCGCACCATTGATGACGACAGATACATATATTTGAGGCTGGGAACCAGGAAGACAGTCTCTATCTCGGGGCAGAGTTTCTTGTTTGTAAGAGCGAGGGATAGCTCGTATTCAAAGTCCGAGACGGCTCTCATACCACGTAGCATCGCAGGGGCACCCACACGCTTGGCAAATTCCACCACGAGTCCTTCAAAGCTCTCTACTCTTACATTGGGAAGATGAGCGCAGGAGATTTCGCAGAGAGAGTGACGTTCCTCAAGATTAAAGAGGCTTTGCTTGCCTGTGTAGGATGCAACGCCTACTATTACCTCGTCATAAAGCTTGGATGCCTTCTCAATGATATTGAGATGTCCAAAAGTGATAGGATCAAAGGTCCCGGGATAAAGAACCTTGTGCATCAGTCACTCAGGGCGGCTTTGCGGATGCTTTCGATCTCTTCGATCTCTTTGGGGATGTTTTGTGAAAGCACGCAATAACCGGTTTCAGTGACCAATACATCATCCTCGATCCTTACACCAAGGCGCTCTTCAGGTATGTAGATGCCGGGCTCGACTGTGATGACATTTCCCTTCTCCAGGGTAGCTTCTCTGCCGCCCACATCGTGAGTATCCATACCCAGGAAGTGGCTCACGCCGTGCATATAGTACTTGGTAATCTCATCCAGATCGTTGATCAGACCAATAGCCAGGCAGCCTTCTGCAAGGAGTTCGCGTGTCTTGATTTGTAAATCCATCAGGGTAATACCCGGCTTTATCATCTCAATGATCTGCTTCTGCACACTCAGCACCAGCGAATAAATCTGCTTTTGGCGTTCGCTGAAACTTCCGCTCACAGGGAAACAACGAGTAACGTCTGCGCTGTAATTCATATAGCTGGCACCAACATCGAGGAGAACAAGCTCTCCAGATTCTATGCGGCAGTTGTTTTGCTCGTAGTGCAAGGTCGCGGCATTGATGCCACTGGCGATAATGGGTGCAAAGCCCCAAGTGCGGGCACCACTGATCTGCATCCGGTAGAAGAGCGTAGCTTCGAGCTCATACTCCATCATACCGGCTTTGGCGCACTCCATAATGTCCATAATGCCTTTGCCGGTAATATCGATGGCACGTTGAAGCTGCATCAGTTCCCAATCGCTCTTTACTTTACGCAGGGGAGCTATCAGATCGTGGATATCTTTGATCACGATGCCGGGATAACGCTCTGTGAGAGGCTTGAGAGCAAACATAGCATAAGGAAGCGGTTGATCCAGCTTGAGAGTACCGATGCTGCTGTAAATCCTTTGGAGCTTGGGAGCATGGAGGCTGAGCTCTCCCAAGAACTGGTCCAGATAGGAGACCTTGGTGATTCCGCTGATTTCAGTAGCTTCATCCGGACGCATCTTCTTGCCTGTCCAAACCTCTTCTTCCGGGATTCCTCTCTGAATAAAGAGCTGAGTCACCAGGCTGCGTTCGCCTTTGACCATTATAAAGATGGCATTGGGAACAGCCAGGCCGGTGAGATAGAGGAAGTTGTTTTCCTGGGTAAACTTCTCGAGGTGTGCTTCCCGCTTGGCAAACAGGACTACAGCCTCTCCCACTGAGAGCTGCTGGGCAAGTAAATCACGTCGTTGGCTAAAGATCTCTGAATTCATGATCGGTACTCCTAAGTAAGAATCCTATTGGTGTCTTTGTTCACTGCGCATATCCGAGATGGAACCAGCAGTCTGGGAGGACTTGTCCCCTCTTTCGCCCCTGCCTTCAAAGAACTGGGTGTAGGTGCTGTCCATCAGGATTTGCTTGTTAAAGAAAGAATACTCCTGATCGGCATTGTTGACAATCTTAATATCCCAAAATCCCTGATCGACAGTCCAACTTACACTGGCGCCGGGAGCTATGTCTCCGGAGAGATCATCCGAGCCCCAGGTTTGATCCTCAGAAGGTGACAGATAGACTTTTTTGATCGTGCGGTTGCTGTTGTTGATCACACGGATAGCCCCTCCATCGGAGGTGAGTGTGATGACGCTGATATTGCCTCTCTCGATATAGCGGGTGGTAGAACCGCTAAAGAGATAAAGGCCATCGTATTGCACAGTGACATTGGTATCTGTATTGTAGAACCGGGAATAGTCCTCATTGGGACGGACGGTTCTCTGATCGTAATAATCCAGCGTAATTGAAACATCGGTGGTGCTGCGGTTTCTGATCTTGAGCTCTCCATCGCCCACGCAGGCGCCGATCGAGAGCAGGATAAGGCTTATCAGACTGAGGATTACTATGCGTCTGATCATCTTGTCTCCTTTTACCTATGCTTAATTTGCTGCTTTCCTCTTTGCTGCTACGGGAGCAATAAGCCCATATTGCGGGCTGGTCTCTCCCTTCACGACCTCAGCCGTGATCTGGCAGGTGGCGATATCCTTGCGATCCGGAATCTCATACATAATCTTCAGCATGAATTTCTCCATTATGGATCGTAGTCCACGAGCCCCGGTCTTTTGGGTAATGGCTATCTTGGCAATTTCTTTCAGAGCTTCCTTGTCAAAGCCCAGCTCCACTCCATCCAGCTCAAAGAGCTTCTGATATTGCTTGCTGAGCGAGTTTCTGGGCTCCGTAAGGATATCGACAAGCGCATCCTCATCCAGTTCGTGTAAGGTGCAGATCACGGGTAAGCGCCCGATCAGTTCCGGAATCAGGCCATACTTCAATAGATCGTGCGAGACGGTCTGATTGAGGATGTTCAGATCTGCTTTATCAGTTCCCAATACCACATCAAAGCCGATAGCTTTTTTAGCGGTACGTTCCTGGATGATCTTTTCCAATCCAAAGAAAGCTCCCCCGGCTATGAAAAGGATATTACGGGTATCCATCTCGATGAAATCCTGCTGGGGATGCTTGCGTCCACCTTTGGGCGGAACGTTTACACGGGTCCCCTCAAGTATCTTGAGCAGAGCCTGTTGCACACCCTCACCCGAAACATCCCGGGTAATGGAAGGCGTCTCGGACTTGCGGCTGATCTTGTCGATCTCGTCGATATAGACGATCCCGCGTTCGGCTTTGGCAACATCATAATCAGCATTCTGCAAGAGCCTTACGAGGATGTTTTCCACATCTTCGCCAACGTAGCCCGCTTCTGTGAGAGTCGTGGCATCAGAGATGGCAAAAGGCACCTTGAGAAAGCGTGCCAAAGTCTGCGCGATGAGAGTCTTACCGCTGCCGGTAGGTCCGATCATCAGGATATTGCTTTTCTCCAGATCGATCTCGTCTTTCTTGGTCTGACGGAATATCCGCTTGTAATGGTTATAGACCGCCACCGATATGATCTCCTTGGCGTTGGTCTGTCCGATTACGTATTGGTCGAGATAGCTTTTGATATCACTGGGCTTGGGTAGCTCAAACTGCTCTTCTTCAATCTCTGTTTCAGAGCTTTCCACGATGTTGTGACACATCTTGATACACTCGTCGCAGATGTTCCCCGCGATACCACGGATCAATTTATCTACTTCTCCTTCTGATTTTCCACAAAAGGAGCAGCTAAGGTTTCTATATTTTTCCAAGGATTACCTCCTTATCTTGGTCTTGGCTTCACTTACGGTTTGTAATCACTTCGTCTATGATGCCGTATGCTTTGGCTTCTTCAGCACTCAGGAAATAGTTACGATCGGTATCTTCAGCGATCTGTGTAATCGGCTTACCGGTATGCTTGTGCAGGATCTGATTCATTCTTTCTCTCAGATATAGTATTTCCTTTGCCTGAATCTCGATATCTGCTGCTTGTCCCTGAGCTCCGCCCAGAGGCTGGTGAATCATTATTCTGCTATTGGGCAAAGCTATCCGCTTGCCGGGCTCACCTGCTGCCAAAAGAACTGCTGCCATGGACGCTGCCTGGCCTATGCATATAGTACTCACTTTGGGGCGAACATACTGCATAGTATCGTAAATCGCCAATCCGGAAGAGATTACTCCACCAGGGCTATTGATATACATATAGATATCTTTGTCCTGATCTTCGCCTTCCAGGTGCAAAAGCTGCGCCACGACGGAAGCCGCCAGATTATCTTCGATCACGCCGCCTAAAAAGACTATTCTGTCTTTGAGCAAACGCGAATAGATGTCATAGGAACGTTCGGTTCTGCCTATCTGTTCTACTACAAAGGGTATGAAACTCATCGTGCCTCCTTAGGCCTCGGTATCCTCTGTTGTCGCTTCTTCGGCATCCTCTTCGTTGACCGGTTCCGGCACAAAGAATTCGCTCTTATCAGCCAAGTTTTTCAGGATATGATAGTTCTTTGCCACCTCGGCAAATTCCTCATCTTCGATATCTTTCTTGTGGGCTTCTTTCCAAGCTTCCAGGGTAAGATCTTCCAGGATTGCCTGATGCGTCATATATTCTGAAACCTGCTCTTCGCCGATCTCAGGATTCATTGCCTTGCGCAGATTGTTCATAATATAAACGTGAATCATCTCCTGAGCAATCTGCATCCGGATCTGACCCAGATAATACTTTTTGAGGGATTCATCGGTAATCGATTCCACCTGCTGTTGTGCCAGATACTCCAGAGTCTTCATCGGAAGATCAAAGTTATTCTCGGTAAAGAGATGCGAAATCACCGCATTGTTTTTGATATTGATGTTCTGATGCTCGTTTTTCAGGCTCATATCGCCCGCGATCTTGGCCTTCATCTGTTCCAGATTGTCAAATTCCAGATCCTTGGCAAATTCATCATCCAGAGCCGGGACCTGATTGCGCATCACGGAATTGACCATCAGCTTGGCGGGATAGTTCTGCTCGGGATCAGGATCAGCCTTGAGGCTTGCCAATCCGTACATTACGAACTTGCCGGAAAGCTCTACTTCTACTTGATCACCGGTCTTGGTGCCGATCAGTTCCGGGAATGAACGGAAAGGCTTGCTGTCGCCTGCATAAAGGCTGTAGTTCGTGGTATAAGGCGTACCCTTTACCTCAAAGGAAATCTCGCAATTTACTTCATCCTCTGCCACTGCAGTTTCGACATCTACCATCACGGCGTGTTCTGTCCGCAGCTCTTCGATATAGGCTGTCACCTGATCATCCAATTGCAGGGGCTGGAAAGGTATCTTCAAGCCATCAAGGCTCTTAAATTCTATCTGAGGCTCGGTCTCGATCTCTATCTTGATCACCATCTCCTTGCCCTTTTCCCATTCGATGTCCTTGACCTCGGGGTAGAGCAAATAGTGAATATCGTGTTCTTTGCTTGCTTCGCCAAAGGCATCATCTACCACGTCCTTTTGGAAATAGTCTTCGATCCTGTCGGCATACATTCTCTCCACCATTGCAAGCGGTGCTTTGCCTTTGCGAAAACCGGGCACAACCGCTTCCTTGGCTGCTTGGCTGAGATACTTTTTGTAATACTTTTCAATCCTCTCCGGTTCCACGATCAGGATGACTTCCTTGCTTGTGGCGTTGATGGGGTTGATGGTTACTTGCACTGTATTCTCCTTAGTTTTTATCTTCATAAATTGGTGCGAAAGAGGGGACTCGAACCCCTACAGGTTTCCCTACTGGATCCTAAGTCCAGCGCGTCTGCCAATTCCGCCACTTTCGCACGCTTTAGGCATTTCTCGTGTAAACTTGTAAAGTCTGTCCATTTTTTTGGAATAGCCCTCTTCTGTCAAGTCTGAATTCAGCTCGGGTAAAACTGCTGCTATGATTGGTCTTAACTGCCAAAGACAGGCGCATTGTCGATCGTCCTAGACCCTTATCCTATCTGCCAGATGGAGAAAGAACTCGCGAGACCAGCTTTCCAAAGCCCCGGCATTCTCAATAAAAGGCATCACATCCTCTGCCGCCTGTTTGAAATCGACTTGCGAGATTCGCTCTTTCAGAATCTGGCGAAAGTAGCCCTCATTAAGTTCCTGAGCAGAGGATAAATGTCCGCTTTGCTTTAGTCTGGCCTCCAAATGAGCCAGATTGAGAGATATACCCCTGCGGACAAACCAGATCAGATCATACCAATCCCTGCCTTTCACCCTTGAGAGCCTGCCCCTTGCCAAAACAGCGTGCATCTTGCCTGCGAAAAGATCCTGGATGGACATCACGCGAACACTGAAGGGAATCGGCTCCAAGATGAATTTGCTCTCACTGGCAAATGCGCAGGGCGGGTGCGGATCAATCTCAAGCTTTACACTGCTGAGTTCATCTCGGTGCAGGCTTTTCAAATCTGTGGCTGGTATCTCAAGATTGAGCAGAGTTTGCAAAGTGTTGGCTTTCACAAAGGCAGATTCTATCACGCTATCCTTCTTCAATACCAGCTCTGTCCTGGCTACAATGCCCCAGGCAGCGAGTTCCCTGCGCACATATTCCAGATACTTTACCAGGCTGAAATCTGTCTATAGCTGTCTCAAAGAGCTTCTTCCTGCCCGTGCACACAGATGTAACGCTGTGAACCGCCTCCGGAATCAAGCTGTAACTTGAGAGGGCGTAATCCAGCGAAATGTAGGAAGGACCATACAGAAGATTGGCCGTTTGCTCCAGGGAAAGCTCTCTCCCAAAGCGCTCCGGGAGTATGTATAGACCGCTTTTGAGCGCAATTATTTCACCTGAGCTCAGGAGCTTGCTGATCTTGTTTCGCGGATAGCGATAATCCTTGAAAATATGCTTAAGGAACTGGTAATCAAAAGGCTGCTGCTTGATCTTGAGTAGCTGCTCGGCCATCTTTACCACCACTATGTTGACAATAAATCAACATAGTGGCTGTATGTCGAAAGAATTCCATCGAAGATCGGAGATTGTTTTTTGTCTGTTTCAGGAGCTCATATTAGGCGATTTACGGGCAGATAATCCAGAATTAGACATTACATGCCAGATTGCACTAAAGACCCACCAAAAGGCGATATTGCGCTTCTCTCTCGAAGAAGTGGATTGGATGGTCAGTTCCCTTAGGCGATTAACGAATGAAGTCACATGGTGTGTATCTGGGAAGGGTTTCTCAAATCTAGTGATTTGAATTGCTGATTGGTCGTGGGGTTGACAAACTATAAGAGTAGCAAAGGTAAAGCGGAGGTCTATTGGCAATTTTAGATCTCCGCTTGTAGTTCTATCCTACTATTTTACTATGCACATTTTCTTAGTTATTGCTCTGCCTTTGTATGTCATCCTATAGAAGTAAACTCCTGAGCCCATTGACCTGTTGTTCCGGTCTCTGCCATCCCATACCAGCTCTATGGTAGCCTTTGGTAAGGGACTCATACCGTGTTTCCTTGACCAACTGCCCGCGAATGTTATAAATAGCCAGTTGCGCAGGAGCATCTTCTGGGACCTCAAAGGCTATTGTGGTTGTAGGGTTGAATGGATTTGGGTAGTTTTTATGTAAAACAAACGAGATTGGAACTGGTGGATATGATTCGCTGACTCTAGAGTCACATGATTGCGGAAAGTGTTCTCGCTCTCCACCTCCTTTCACCCAGCAATCTGTTGCTCTGCGGATGGCTATGTTGTTGCCCCAATAGCTATAGTAACCGTTTTCACCGTCAAACTGTTCATGCTTCCCTACCCTACTTTTAACTTCTCGCTCCGATAAGCCATCCCTAATCCTGACGATCTTCAAATCCTCTATGCCAATATTGTATTTGTAAGCATCATCAGTTCCAGATACTAAAATAGCATCCTTCCGGCAGTCCAGCGTTGTCATAGTTGTGTCGGTAGTATCTGCATTTATGAGGAATTTCAGTTCTGTCTGGTGAGATCCTGCGCCCTTCAAAGAGATGTTCGAACCCATGACGATCTGGTCGCTAAAGTTATAGACACCGGGTGGGATATAGATTTGAGCATGAATACCTTGATTTGCGATATTATCTCTCATCCAGATTACTAACTTCGTGAAAGTAAAAGAGTCGTCTTCTTCATAATCTGGTACAGCAGGTGGAATGTGATGATGAGTTGAATCACTAAGGGAATAGTATGTTAAAGAATCGGGGATAGCTCGCACATTGATTGTGAACACAGAATCAATTACGGCACTTGATCCTGCAGATCTCCACGAAGAGTACACAAAAGCTGAAACGTTCACTGTAGCCGGTGGAGTCATATCACCATCGGGAACTACATCACTTTCAGTTTGAAACTCGGCATCTATTACAAAACCATATAAGCTAATAGAATATAACAACGCAAAGCACAAAAGTAGTAACATAACTGATTTAATCATGGATTTGCCTCACCTATCTGATACATCTGCATAGAAGTACAGTTTAGTACCGTCCCAGGTGGGAGCAATGCTGTAAACTGTAAATAATGCTAATGATCCGTTTTCCTTTAATAATGAGAAATCGATTCTCGTGTCAAGATTGTATGCTTTTAGCTTGTCTGGGTATCCTGGTTCCGCATAAAACACAATATTCGCATCTTTGCATATTTTTGCTATATAACCATGATCAAGTGAGGCTTTAATTGGAAACCGTACACTATTACCTGTTTGCTTATCATGACACTTGAGATCAAGAGTTGGATACTCATCCCAAACATGTATGATATAACGATTGTCTGATGAAACGCCAAATGTTGAATAGGGATACATACTGCCCCCGGTGGAGACAAGCGAAAGCTCACCACCATCCAGTCGCGAACGTTTTACATTAACTCCTTCATAATAAACAAAATCTTCGCTTTCTGAGTAAAAAGCATTAACACAAATGCTATCTATTGTGGGAATATAACCAATATCTCCTGAACGCAGATCCATCCAAGATAAGAATTCGGTAAATCTGGAAGGCGGTCCGTATCCGTGAGATGTATAAGTAATAAAGTTTCCCAGATCCGAAACAATCGGGTTTCTCAGTGTTCTTACACTCTCGGATGTAAGTTGCCTGGATACCATCGTATTCAAATCAAGCTCGTGGATATTCTTATCTTTTGAGGCAAAATAGAGCTTGCTACCATCGGGAGATTGGGACAAACGGGCTGGCTGTTGCTGGAGGGTATAGATGTTATCAGTTATGCTCACCGGACGGATTGTGTCCGTCTCCGATATCCACAGCTTTTCTCCATAGAAGATGATCCGATTGTCTTTGGTCGTATATATATCCCAAAATCCGGTGGTACCGAAGTTTAAGTCCACTTTCTTTATCTTCCTGAATCCGGTGCCATCCGCATTGATAATGCATAGCCAAGGTTCTACAGGCGGGTAAGATGGCTCTGTCAGACATGAATTCAAGAGTAGCATGAGACCAAGTAGTATAACCAAGTATATATATCTTTTCATTTCTTCCTCCTATCTATCTGATCTGTGGAATTCTGTGATCTGGTACTTACTTTGTTTTACCAGACCTGCGTTACCTTCGAAAAGTTCCGGATTATCCAGATACACAGCCATTAGCTTGGCTGGCAGTAGCTTGGGTACCGCTTCCGAGAAATAGACTTTCGTTAGTTCCTGCACAGCTTGTCTGATTTCAGGACTAATGCCTTCCACAACAGGAACATCTAGTGCTCTCACAAAGCAATTCAAGCTTGATCTTCCCAGCGAGAAGCTCTCTCTTTGGCTTAGGCTCGAAAACACTGGCATTGCGATATCTTGCGGTAAACTGGGATTACTTGCTCTGGTGTTTTGATTTTTCATAGTCAGGATTCTTGTATCCACTTCTGCGCTTGATAATAGGATAGGTCTTTGTTCTATCCCGTCCTCATCAAAACCCCAATACTCCAGCAAGGTATTATTCTGCAGATCAATTCTGTAATAGAGGATGTTGCCGTCGAAGTCCTCCCTGATAGTTGCCACATCGCCAATCCGCTGGGTAACCTCCAGGCTGCATAGCTCCGGATCTTCCCTTTGTGAAGAGTGATCCGCTATCTCATATTGGACATAATCCCCCGCCTGCAGATCATTCCCAAAACGAAGTGGAAAAGTTGACTGCACGTAAGCCAGCATATCCCTTTGAGCCTCAGACTCCATTTGAGAGTCATCTTCATAAGCGGTTGCCCAGACCATCGAGCAACAGATCAACATAACGATACATGAAAAAATCACTAATTTTCAGCATTTATTCATCTTTCTTCTCCTATGTTTTATGCCAAAAACATACTGGTGATTATCATCCAGATTGTCAATTACTTTCTTTCTCATCTCACATCCCCCCGTTTTTTAAACAAGGCAGGATCAGTTGTTGGTTTTCTAGCCACACTTCGTTGAACGGATTGATTTTATATCGGGTTACTGTGCTGAAGCAAACTTCAACCAGTAGTGTCAGCCGGTAATAGACGAAGACATAGATCTTTTTCCACGTTTTGTTAGTATAGGACATGACACTGGGAAATGCCTGCAGATAGTGATAGGCAAACCTTTTCAGGAATATAGGAAACACATTGTCAGCAGTAGGATTTGATTCATGTTTTGCAGTCGTGTGTAGGAGGTCAACTGGATCTTTTCCAGCCATAGGATCGTTTGAAATGGCGGTGCACCTCTTCTATCTTCCAGCGTAACCGGTATGTCCTCAAAGCTTTTAGTGCTATTTTCTCAAGAGTCAGGCCGGGTTCATACGGAAAGTCGCAAAAGAAGTAAAAGAACCCGCCTTGCTTGCCAGAACCGTGCCGCGCCACGACCAGCCAGGTCTCCAGGGTTTCCGGATCCTTGACCGGATGGGAATCCAGCCTGATCCCCACCCGCTTGACTCCGCATTTGAACATTCTGTTGGATGCTTTATCCTGGACGCTGAAGTTTAGTTTCACCGACTTTGCGACCTCAAGAAAACTGCGCTCACAGCCTCCGGTTATGAGGCTTCTGTCACCTGTGGAATTTGAGATTGTGTCGCCACAGCACAGCAAACAGTCCTCTTAGTTTAGTGCCACAGACTTAAGAGCATTCCTTGGCTGGTCAGGAAGAATAATCCCTACTACTCACCCAAAGCTGCATTGTCGATCAGACGTACCCGATCGATAAAAACTGCCATTATGATCCGTGAACTGCTATCCACCTGTTTTAATGGCTGCAGATTCTCACTATCCACGATCTGGATATAGTCCACCTGCCCGTATTGGGAGCAATGCTCCTCCGCAATTTGTTGTAATTTCGTGGCGTCCCTTTCTCCGGAAGCTGTGGCCTGCTGTACCAGCTTGATCGCCTGGGAAAGGCACAATGCCCTCTGCCGCTGCGCCGGATCCAGATAGCTATTACGCGAGCTCATTGCCAGGCCATCCGCTTCTCTTACGATCGGACAAGCCACAATCCTGGATTCTAGATTCAGATCCCGCAGCATAGTTTGCAATACTTTCACCTGCTGGAAGTCTTTGGATCCCATAAAGATATGATCTGGCTTTACGATGTTGACCAGCTTGAGCACAATGGTCGCCACACCGCGGAAATGCCCGGGACGGCTGGCACCACAGAGGATACCGGAAAGACCTTCCACCTCCACCCAAGTTTTGTAGTTCGGTGGATATATCTGCTCGTTTGTAGGGAAAAAGACGTAATCTACCCTGTATTGCGAGAGTAAGTGCAGATCCCGCTCCAGATCACGGGGATAGCTGCTGAGATCCTCGTTGGGACCAAACTGGCTGGGATTGACATATATTGATACTATCGTGATATCGCAGTTGTCGTTACTGGCTTTGACCAGCGAGAGATGCCCCTCGTGCAGATAGCCCATCGTGGGCACAAAACCGATGCTTTTGTCTGTAGGTAATTCCCGCCGGACTACACGCATTTCTGCGATTGTATGTACAAGTTGCATTAGTGTTTTATGACTTTGTTTTGCTCGTCCACTATCACGATCGTGGGACGGTGATTTGCCGCTTCCCGATCGTCCATCATCCCGTAATTAATAATGATTACTTTGTCACCTGCCATAGCCAGTCTGGCTGCGGCTCCGTTGATCCCAATCTCGCCGCTTCCGCGCTTTCCCAGGATCACATAGGTGGAAAATCTGGCACCGTTATTTATGTTAAAGACCTCCACCCTCTCGAATTCGCGCATTCCGCTGGCGTCGAGCAGGTCTTGGTCGATACTGATGCTGCCATTGTAATTGAGGTCGCATTCAGTCACCGTAGCCCGGTGAATCTTGGACAGAAGTATTTGCCTGAGCATTAAATCCTCATTTTTTAGTATGATATAAGACAAAATAGTTGTAAGGCTCTGGCTGTCAATCAAAATCAGCAAAAAGCAGTCCGGGATTGTGTTTGAGACCTCTGTACCGAGCTTGTAGTGAAGGGGGAGTTTTCTTTACCACAGAGAAAGCGGAGAAAAGCAAAGAAGAGCAGAGGAATTGGAAAATAAAGCTGATTGAGGAGAGTAACCCTCTTTGGTAGGATTTATCCGAGGATACAGGCAACTTCTTCCCTTGATTGGATTCCTGATTTTCTCCCAACCAAACTGCAAGCGCAGCTGAGATTCCTGCCTTGGCAGGAATGACGGAAGGGGTTAGGACTATGTATGAGAAGCTTTGGCTGGCAGGTAGGCTCCCAAGAATAACTGATACTATGCTTTTTTGCAGGAACATTCTATCTCTTCCCAGCACAATACTCCTGCCTCTGCTGTTCTCTGCTATCTCTGTGGTAAAAAAACCCTCCTTTACACCTTGTTAAAAAAACTTCCCCTTTGAAACCACTGGCAAAACTCGGGCACTGCTCTGGAGATTCCCTTGTCGCCACTAGGGGATCACTAGGGAATCACTAGGGGATCACGAGAGAATCCAAGCAGGAAGAATGAGTCATCAAGGCAACAAATCAATTGACATCCAGAACAGTGGCAGATAGTTCGTAACAATATGATTCGTAATCAAAAAGGAGGTTGATGCTATGACAAAATGCAAATGGTGTGGAAGCGTATACGCTTCATACACAAAAGTATGCCCCGTTTGTAATAGGCGTGTTTCTAGTCAGCGAAAAAATTGGTATATATTTATTTACTTACTGGGAGCACTAGTGGCAGTAACAATAGTATGGTCTGTAATATACTCGTATCGCGAACTCAATGAAGATAACCTTGAGCAAACGCCAGATCGTAGAATACCTTATCATCTAGTTGATGCAAGTAGTCTATATACTGCTGATAGAATAATTGTTTCTCAAGACAATGCTACTGAGCCAGATCTTATTGATTTGGGCAATACCCTCAGGTACGATCTTAGAAACAAGAAAGGGGTGGTCCAAATACTGGTATATGATGATCTTGAATCTGCTAAGATATTAACTCAAGAGCGTAGAAATGCATATGCCATGGGCTCACTAGATGATCATTCTCTTGATAAGTATTACAAGCATCATATTGCCACTTATTGGAAGAATACATACACAGGACATCATAGTTATGCAATTTTCTTGGATGGAAGTCTCGGTGACAGGCAGATAGACATAGATTATAGCAAGAAAGAAAATTACAGATGAAACTATCTCTTATCCTAGCCCAAAACATCAGTTACAATAATTGCGTGATTAAATGAGGATACCATCAAAAGCATAGACACCTATAGCGAGACCAAATTCAAGAGCTTTGATCCGGTGCAGCAACTCAAGGCAATTGAGCGCATAATGCAGGCTATCGAAGATTGCCCCCTGGAGCAGGATCAGGAGCTGATTGATAACCTGACTATGCTGCTGGATATCTATGGCGGAGAGCAGCTTATCACGCTGAGCGGGCTAAAGCAAGCTTGCCGGGAAGGGGGACGCACATTGCGGGAGGAGATAGGCAAGTACTATTTGGCAAAGGGCAGGATCTGCAGAGACGATCAAATCCTTGTGCTCAAATCAGATGGCATACGGAAAAGTGACCCAGTCGCCAAAGCCAGAGCTGAGAAAATGGTGGTGATTCTGGATAATCTGCGTTCCGTCTTCAACGCTGGCTCAATCTTTAGAACCGGAGAGTGTCTGGGGATAGGAGAAATAGTCTTCTGCGGAAGCAGCCCCGGACCCGAACACCCACATTTTGCCAAGACCGCAATGGGCACCCAGGATCGGCTTTCCTGGCGTCGGTATCTAAACACCAGGGAAGCGGTAATCCATTACAAAGAAGAGGGATACAAGATATTGGCACTGGAGACAGCGGAGGGAGCAAGCTCGGTTTTTGAGACTGGGGTCGATTTTCCTCTAGCCTTGATCCTGGGCAATGAAGCGCTGGGCATCAGCCGGGAAGTGCTCGCGGAGGTCGATCAGATCGTAGCTTTGCCTGTTTTGGGCTGGAAAAATTCGCTCAACGTAGGTGTTGCTTTCGCAGTGGCTGCTTACCAGATGATCTTTAGCCGCGGCTGATCTCGTAATGCAGATAGCCGTGGAGCATATAAAGCACCTTGTCAAATTCGCGTTCACCGGGGATAATCACATCGGCATTCTTTTTGCTGGGCTCGATGAAGGCATCGTGAGAAGGCTTTACCGTTAGAACATACTTATCCAATACTCCTTCAACGTCATAGCCCCGATCACGGGTATCGCGGATCAATCTGCGCACCAGCCTGAGATCGGCATCGGTATCGACAAAGATCCGTAGATCGCTAAGCTGTAGCAGCTCGGGATAATAGAGCGCAAAGATACCTTCCAGGATAATCACGTCTGCATAGGCAACGCAGAGAGTGCCTTCGCTACGCTCGTGAGTGATAAAATCGTAATCCGGCACGTTTACCGCGTGTCCAGCCATCATCTGCCGGATGTCCTGAACGAGGTAAGCCGTGTCGATGGCGGAAGGATGATCAAAATTGTATTCGCGGCTCTCCTCAGCATTCATCCCACTTAGATCGTGATAGTAGTTATCGTGCGAGATGATCACGGTTTTGAGCTCGCCCAGACGGCGTCCGATGGCTTTGGCGATGGTGGTCTTACCGGAGCAGGTACCCCCTCCGATCAAGATCAGGCGGCAATTGTTGATCATTGAGTTCTCCCGGTGAGTATGGCTTTGTATCGGTTGTAGCGCAAGTCTTTGTCAAGAGTGCGGCGATTGTGGACAATGTAAGAATCTATGGTGTTTCTAAGAGCATCCATCCTGCTGCGGACGCTTTCTTTGGTATAATGCTGGGTTATCGAGGAAGGTGGAAATCTGAGGAGACGGAAGAGCATATCCATAATGGTGTGGTTGCTATATGCGCAGCGGATCAGGTAACGCAGGGCTGCCTGGTCGGTGAGAGCTTCGACCGCCTCATAATTGGATTGCATTGTGTCTTCCAACAAGCAGGCATAGTTTTGATCGAGCTCGGTAGCATTGCCATCAATGATGCTATTAAGTTTTTCGGGATTTTGCTCCAGCAGTTCCGCAGATAAATTTCTCCAATATTCTGTGGTGCTAAAGTAGAAATGCCCGTGTACTATATGGGCTATCTCGTGAGCGAGAATAAAGGCAAGCTCGGCTTCGCTATTGACTTGCAGTAGCAAGCCTTTGGTGAGGAAAATATACGCACCGGGGAGAGTGTAGCTGGCGGGTTCTATCTTATCGAGCACGTAGCAGAGGGGCTTTAGCCCGGGTAGTTCGGTATTCGATGCGACCAATGCGGCAACTTGATTCAGGTAGTTTTGGAGCTGCTGGTCTCTGATCATACGCTCCTTACCAAGCTCTGATGCAAGTGCCAATCCTAGAGCGCTATCCAGGATACCGGGAGCTGTTACTCTCGTAGTGTCAATCAGGGGAAATGCTCTTTGAAAGGGAACCGGATCGACCAGATCATAGGTTTCCCGGAGAAATTGGCGATACCCATCTTCCTTGATAATAAGATCAGGCTCAAATTGCTCGAGAGCGTCCCGATCTTTGGCAAAGCGCAGGGCAAGCATTTTGCGCGATATTGCCTCTTCACTGCCGGGCATTATCTCTCCCGGCAAGATCATCCGGATGGTCAGGCAAATGGCAATCAGAAACAGTCGTTTGGGCATATCACTCTCTGGGTTTTACTTTCATCAGGAGGCTAAAGAGCAGCTCCAGATCGACCGGCTTGGAGATATAATCATCCATTCCGGAGGCAATGAAACGCTCGCGATCACCGCTCATTGCGGCAGCTGTATAGGCATAGATGGTGGTCTTGCGACCGGTCAGGCTTTCGATCTCGCGTATCTTGTGAGTAGCAGTAACTCCATCCATCACAGGCATATGGACATCCATCAGAATACAATCAAAATCCATCTGCTGGTAGAGATCGACTGCTTCCTGGCCGTTGTTTGCAATCGTGACATCCAATTGCCACTGCTCCAGTTGCTTCTTTGTAGCACTCTGATTTACGAGCTCATCTTCGACCAAGAGGACTTTCAAATGGGGCAGAAACTCTTCGCGGAGCTCCTGTTGGCGGGTAAGTATGTGTTCGGCTTTGACCTCATTCTGCAGTCTGAAGGGCAGAATAAAGAAGAAGCTGGAGCCTTCATTGGGCTTGCTTTCCACCCAGATAAAGCCACCCATCAGCTCGACCAGGCGCTTTACGATGCTGAGGCCGAGTCCGGTGCCGCCATACTTGCGTGTGATGCGGTTATCAAGCTGGGAGAAGTTGTCGAAGATATCCTTCTGTTTCATAGGATCGATGCCGATACCGGTATCTTTAACGCAGAATAGGATGCGGACATCATTTTCGCTGCGGTTGTAAACCTCTGCAGAAACTTCAATATAGCCTTCCTCAGTGAACTTCATCGCATTTTGCAGGAGATTGATCAGTACCTGGCGCAACCGTAGCATATCTCCATTGAGCAAAGCAGGGAGGTTTTCATTGATATTACTGCGAATATCCACTCCGGCTTTTTCGCGTTGGTAGGCGAAACTCTTTACCATATCCCTGATCAAATAGGCAGGATTGAAATCGGTAAAGATCAGATCCATCTTACCGCTTTCGATCTTGGAGACATCGAGGATATCGTTTACGATCTTCATCAGGCTTTGCCCGGATGAATAGATGATATCGTAGTATTCACGTTGCTCGGGGCTCGCTTCCATCTGCATCAAGACCTGGACAAAGCCCATAATGCCATTGAGGGGAGTACGGATCTCGTGGCTCATATTTGCCAGGAAGTGTCCCTTGGCAATGCTGGCAGTTTCGGCTTTTTCTTTGGCTTCAAGCAGCTCCGCCTCCAGAGCTTTCTGGGATGTTATATCAACCATATAGCCATAAACTGCATATTCACCGCTGTCTTCTTTGATAATCTGGTTGTAATCCAGAACCCAGCGGATTTCTCCGGATTTGGTGACAATCCTGTATTGCTTTAGCTCTGTCTCGATACCATTACTGATCTGGGATTCCAGCAATTGATCAACCTCAGGCCTATCTTCAGAGAATACTATGTCTGTGTAGTTATCTGCATTTTCTATTGCCAACTGGGGATCATAGCCCCAGGCACGCAGTCCATCGGAGACATAGATCGTGCTATATGGCTTGGTCTTGTGTTTGTAAACAACGATCGGACCCTTGAGAAAGATCTGGTAGTCGCGTCTGAGCTCTTCGAGCTCGTGTTCCGTGAGTTTTCCGGCTTCGGTACAATCCTGCAGCTTTCTTTTGATTGGGAAAAACCTGGCTGCAAGCAGGGCAATCGTCGCAAGACTGGTCAAAAGCAGCATAACCAGCGGTAAGATACCGGTGCTTCTGCTATTTGCCAAAGCGGTAAACTTGCTGGAATACTCTCCGAACCACTTGTTTTGTAGCTTCTCCAGAGTGCCGTCACTTTCGAGCTGGGAGAGGACTTTATCTATCCTGGCAATCAGCTCTGGGTCCTTGGAAGCCATACAATAATAACGAGGCTGTATCTCTCCACGAATGGCAATGATATTCTCAAGATCCAGCGTCTTGATCAGATGCATACCATTCATATAGTTTATTAATGCTGCATCGCCTACCCCGGTGCTTAACAGATGGATCACATCTTCCTGAGTAGGCAGTTCCACGACCTTGCCGGCGAACTCATTATCACGTATGTAATCAAGGGCTATGTCGCCTTCCTGAACCAAAATCTCGGCCTTCTTGAGCTGATCTTGATTGGTGAAGCGGGAGTTGTTCCTTACGAAGAAAGTGCGCCAGGTATTCGTGTGGGGATTGCTAAACTGCAATTCCTGAGCTCTCGCCGGTGAGAAAGCGATACCTTGAATCAGGTCGATTGATCCATTATCCAGCTCTTCTCTTACCCGAGCCCATTTCGTCAGCTTCCAGACAGGCTTTAGATCCAGCCTTTGGGCAATGATGCCCGAAAGCTCCACATTATAGCCTGTAGGGTCGCCGGAATCGCCCAAATACTCGTATGGAGGAAAGTTCACATCTCCCCCTATAACCAGTTCTCCGGCTGCTCCATACAGTGATGCCACTCCCATAATGAGTAAAACAAAGCAAAAGATAACAAGCTTCAATGTCTAGGCCTCCTGTAAATCTTCTATCCGCTGAACGTATCTTATCATATCATACTTACGCTCCAACCCAGCAGAATTCATATAACGCACCGAACCGAATATAGGGCGGCTTTGCCAGGGACGATCGTGCTTGCCAAAGCACCAGGCAATCCCGGCAAAGGAATTTGGATCCCTGCCATCCAGCTCGTACTTATCGTTCAAATACATCATCATATAATAAGCAGTCTCTGGATCAGGCGTCCATTCGATGAGCTTCTTTCCCCAGTACATCCGCATATAGTTATGCATCTTGCCGGTGACAAGCAGCTCTCTTTGAGCAGCATTCCAATAGGGATCATGGGTTTGGGCATTCTCCAATATGTCAATCGAATACTTGTAATTTCTGGGGTCTGTGCTGTGTATTTCCAGCGACTCCCTTGCCCAGCCGGGCAGAGATGAATAGCTATCATAGCCCGGATTGTAATGACAGAAGTTCATACTAAGCTCTCTGCGCACTATGAGTTCTTCACAAAATGATGCTATCGACAAAGGCAACCCCTGATAAGCAGATTTCTGCTTGATCATTGCCGGAATATCAGAGGCTTTCAGCTCGAAATGCCGAATGATCCGGCGCACTATCTCACGAGCCGAGATCTGTCCAAAATGCAGATAGGGAGACAGCTCGCTCTGATAGCTGGTGGCAGGATTGTTGCGCGAATCCCCATAACGCGGGAGTTTCATATCTACAAACTGCTGCAGATGCTCCATCGCGGCACTATGGCCCCCACAGTATCTGGCAGGAGGCCCGGGATCAGGTGCTAAACGCTTTGCTATCCATGTTTCCAAATTCCCGCTATCTGAGAAAGCTTCTGCTATATCCAGGAATCCTGCCTGGGATAGAGCAGCCTTCAGTTCGCCGGGTATCTTGACAATTGGCTCGGGAAGCTCCGGTGGCGCATACAGGTATGGCTCCAGGACTTTTAGCAGCTTGGGACGCAGTGTTGCTGCCGCATATTCTTCCTTTGGACTGGCTATCTCAAGTGGTACAATCGGTTCTGTCTCATACTGCAGATAGCTCAAGCCGGCTGCTGCGCAGTATGTGTAGAGCTTTGTTCTGAGCTCTCTCTGCCAGTTCAAATAACCTGTATCAAGGAAGAGAGTTTTTGCTAAAGGGAGGATAGGGACAAGGCATTCAAAGGGATCGCCAAATGATATGAACAAGCTCAGTTGCTTGCTTGCCAATGCCTTTGCCAGTTCATAAAGGCCTTGAAACATAAATCTGTAATGACGGAGATTGGCATCAGGCACCGAGTCTGTTACACAAAAAACCACAATAAGAGGAAGCTTGTGAGCATTAGCCTCCTCGAGAGCAGCAAAAAATGCAGGATTGTCTGCCATCCTCTGCGCAGCCTGCATCCAGTAGATGATGCACTTGCCCAGGCGGATGTCGTTTATCCACCGGCGATATGGCTCAATCCCCGGGATACGCGCATCCTTTACCGTATTATCCATCATCTGTCTATCCAAGTGCTTCATTTCCAATGTCATTATTCTCTACTCTGTCTATCCACTGGTAGGGATTGACTATATCAGTCAAGCATTTTCACCAAAGACCTTCCAAAGCTGCTTTTCCCAAACAAGTAAAAAAGGGTACATCGATGGATGTACCCTTGTGGAAGATATACCGATTTGATTAGATGGCTACTCTGAGGTTGCTCAGAGAAATTTTATAGCCCCCGCCGACCGTGATGAAGCCACGATAAGCTTCTGAGGTGTCGGTAATGCGGCTCTGCGCCCAATCATAGGTTCTGGCTTCGTTGTTGCTGGTGGGTGCCACATAGATATCGGCATCACCCATATTGTCAAAGAAATAGACTTCTTTTCCCAAAACGAGATCGGAAGATACGGCAGGCCTGGTCTTGACCCAATAGGTCACCCATTCTGAAGCACCGTTTTGCACAAACAAGAACTTTGCCTTGTTCTGGGTTTCGGGGGTTGGTGCTGTCTGCATCTTACCGAGCCAGACACGATTCCAGGGGTTTTGCCCCAAGGGCTCATCAAAGATAAAATAATCGTCTGCCTGGATGAAATGCATATCTCCGGTAGCACCGGCAGGAGGTGTAACCTGCACAATCGGCTCAATCGCCGGAGTCTGAATCACAAATCCAGGTACTGAACAGCCTGCGATACCAATGCCCAATGCGATCAGCATCAGAGCGGTTAGAGCAAATACGTAAGTCTTTTTGAATCCATAGTTCGGTTTCATTTCTTACTCCTCTTTCCATGTTTTTTCGTAATAATCGCATCAGGTGGGCCTTTGATAAATCTGTCAATCAAAACTTGCTACATTATTAGCTATGTATAAGCTATCATCCTGCTTATAATGCTGCAATGATTTATCTTACAAGTATCGGGAATCTTGCTTTCGCACTTCTCTCGCTTATCAGGAGTGGAGATTTAGCTCGGAGAATGAACAGGTCCCGCCCGGCTTGTGGAAAAAGAGCATAAGCATTGGATAGATTAGGACTGATGGCTTGTAAAAAGGCATTGACAAAAACAAAAGGAGTCCAAAGAATTGCTATCGGTTCATTTTACTGCCAAATCTGATAGTGAACCCTGAATTACCAAGGAGGTTTTATGCCCGGTTTGCCCCCAATTTGGTACATTGCGCCAATTGGAGCAATATCAGCTCTTAGTTTTGCTTTCCTGTTCTTTAAAATGATACAACGATCAGATCCCGGGAATCCCCGGATGCAGGAGATCGCCGGATACGTTCGCGAGGGTGCATTTGCCTATCTAAAGCAGCAATACAAAGGCGTCTCGATCTTCTTTGCTGTCGTACTCGCAATCTTCTTCTATATGGTTTACGGGCTCAAGATCCTGGATCCAATGATCCCCTGGGGTTTCCTGAGTGGCGGCATTATGAGTGGTCTGGCTGGATTCATCGGTATGAATACTGCGACAATGGCATCAAACCGCACAGCCCAGGCTTGCTCTGAAAGCCTCAACAAAGGCCTCAAAGTAGCCTTCCGGGCAGGCAGTGTGATGGGATTGGTAGTCGTGGGGCTCGCATTGTTTGATATGTCCGCCTGGTGGCTGATTCTCCGCTATGTAATGAACTATGAGTTTCAGACCATTGCAGTGGTGATGCTTTCCTTTGGAATGGGCGCTTCCACCCAAGCTCTCTTTGCCCGTCTGGGCGGTGGTATATATACCAAAGCTGCGGACGTGGGTGCTGATCTGGTCGGTAAAGTCGAAGCAGACATCCCCGAAGATGATCCCCGCAATCCTGCGACTATTGCAGATAATGTGGGCGATAACGTTGGCGATGTTGCAGGTATGGGTGCTGATCTTTATGAAAGCTATGCTGGATCGATCCTGGCTACTGCCGCGCTGGGTATGAGCGCAGTGCTCCAGATTGCAGCACGTCAGCCCAGTTTTGCCGCTAATATGTTCAATTTTATTGCAGCTCCGATGATTCTGGCAGGCATAGGTGCTTTGCTCTCGATCATTGGTATCTTCCTGGTCTCTACCAAGGAAGACGCCGGTATGAGCGATCTGATGAAATCCCTGAACAAATCAGTCTGGGTATCCTCGATCCTGATTGCTGTAGCATCCTATTTCCTTACTCGAGCGCTCCTCCCGGAGAAGTACTATTTTGGCGTATTCCTCTCCTCTGTGGTTGGCCTGGTAGCAGGAGTCCTGATCGGTTGGACTACAGAATTGTACACCTCTCACAGCTACAAGAGCACTCGCAACATCTCAAAGCAAGGTGAATACGGCTCTGCCACAGTGATACTGGAAGGCATCTCAGTTGGGATGAAATCCACCGCTGCACCCGTCATTATCATATCAATTGGTATAGTCATAGCATTCGTTGCAAGCCACGGTTATGAAGTGGTCGAGATGGGGCTCTATGGCATCGGCTTTGGAGCTGTCGGAATGCTGGCAACCCTGGGTGTTACCCTTGCGATGGACGCCTTTGGCCCGATTGCCGATAATGCCGGAGGCAATGCCCAGATGTCCTATTTGCCCAAAGAAGTCCGCGAACGCACAGACAATCTGGATGCCGTAGGAAATACAACCGCTGCTATCGGCAAGGGTTTTGCCATTGGCAGTGCTGCACTTACTGCGATGGCTCTGATGGCTGCCTATCTGGAAAAGGTACGCGAGAGCTTTGGTGAGATTGCCAAAAACCTCGGTGAAGTGCAGATCCTCAATATCGACTACGGTAATTACATAGAAAAGATCGATGCATCCAAGGCTTCGCTGATAGACTTTATCCAATACTATCAGATCAATCCGCTCAATCCCAAGTTCCTGCTGGGTATCTTCGTCGGTGCGATGGTGACCTATGTCTTTTCCGCGCTTACGATTAAGGCAGTGGGTCGGGCTGCCGGCCTGATGGTCAAGGAAGTTCGCCGTCAGTTTACCACCATGCCCGGTATCCTGCAGGGTAAGACCAAGCCGGATTATGCCAATTGCGTAAAGATTTCTACCATTGGTGCGCAGAGAGAGATGGTCTTACCAGCTCTGATCGGCATTATTACCCCGATTATCACAGGATTGTTGTTTGGAGTAGCCGGCGTGATAGGCGTCCTGATCGGTGGACTCACAACCGGCTTTGTATCCGCAGTGATGATGAACAACGCTGGTGGCGCTTGGGACAATGCCAAGAAATACGTCGAAACAGGCCAATTAGGAGGTCCCGGATCAGCAGTTCATAAGGCGACAATAGTCGGTGATACGGTCGGCGATCCTTTCAAAGATACCGCCGGACCTTGCATAAACATCCTGATCAAGCTGATGAGTATGGTCTCGATCGTCTTTAGCGGCCTGATCGTCACATACTCTCCCAAGATTGAAAAGCTCTATACACCGGTTTACAACAACAGCCACAAGATTGAGCTCAAATATGATAATCCCCAGCTTGCACCGGTTGAAAAGCCAGTAGAAACAGCCCCGGTGCAAAGCCCAAATCCCAGCAACTGATACACTGATATTATCCCCGGACGGCTTGTCATATCGGCAAGCCGTCTATTTTTTGCCCCGCTATCTTCCCCTCCGCTGCTCCCTCTCCAATAAGGACGCAAACCTACCAATGTATTCATTCACTTCTGCGCTCCCTTTCGCTTGATATGAGCTAAAGCTATGCAAAGTTTGTGCTTGCTGCTTGTTCATACAGGATTCAAGCAGGATTCGTCCATCCTGGAAGCAGGAATCGAAGGAGAGACTATTTACTATCGGAGATGTGAATCTTTGATTGACAAAATAATCAGTCTCCTGTTCCTTGTAATTCCTTGAGAAATCAGTTTGGAGATTGAATTTTGAACATAATAAATAATCATACGGGTTGGATCGAAGTGATCTGCGGTAGTATGTTCAGCGGTAAGACCGAGGAATTGATCCGCCGGATCAGACGCGCAGAGTATGCCCGGCAAAAGGTTTTGGTATTCAAGCCTGTCATAGATAATCGCTATGACAAAGTAAATATCGTCTCCCACTCCCAGATGCAAGCTCCCTCCATACCGATCGAGGATGCCTCCGAGATACTGGGCTATCTCACCGAAGATGTCAAGATCATTGCCATAGACGAGGCTCAGTTTTTTGCGGAGAATATCGTAGCAATATGCAACGAATTGGCAGACAAAGGCTATCGGGTCATCGTAGCAGGATTGGATCAGGATTACAAGGGAGAGCCCTTTGGCTATATGCCACAGTTGCTTGCTATTGCCGAATACGTGACCAAGAATCTCGCCATCTGCGTAGTCTGCGGCAATCCGGCAAATCGGACGCAGCGCACTATTCACAAGGGAGATCAGATATTGGTAGGCTCTACCGAGGCTTACGAAGCTCGTTGCCGTAATTGCCACGAGATTCTGGATTAGAGTATGAATTCAGGCTTCCTTATCGTAGTAATCCTCAGGCTTTTGCAGATTTATAACTACCTGATACTGGCAAGAGTCCTGCTCTCGTGGTTTATCCGGGATCCGATGAATCCGATTTACCGCTTTCTATGGAGCATTACAGAGCCTGTTCTCAGTCCCATTCGCAGAATTCTGCCCCAAATGGGCGGCTGGGATTTCTCGCCGATCGTGGCTTTCTTGCTGATCGACTTGTTATCAAGATTTCTAATTAGTATTTTATAGATTCGGGAGGATCGATGCCATTAACCCCACTAGATATCAGACATCAGGAATTCAGTGGCCAAATGTTTGGCTATAGCAAAAAGGAAGTGAGAGCCTTGCTGGAACAGATCGCCAGCGAGATGGAAACCACCTTCCAGCAAAAAGAACGCGAGCTGCAAAAAGCACAACAGATGCAGTATGAAGTCAAGCAGGAAGCTGTCCAGGCATCCAACGCCGTGGAAGACCTGAAGCGTCGTGAAGAGCTGATCAGCCGCACCCTCGTCTTTGCCGAAAAGACCAAAGCGGATATCATCGGAAACGCTCGCAAAGAAGCGGAAAATATCATTCACGAAGCAGAGCTCAAGGCAAAGCGGGTAATTCAGGAAACCAAGCAGTACCTGAACGTCCTCGATCACCAATATATGCACCTCAAAGAGCAAAAACGCCAGTTCCTGATGCAGTTTAGAGTCGAATTGCAGACCTTTATGGATCGCATAGGCAAAGACCCTCTCCTCACCAAAGAAGCCGAGCAGATGCTGGATAGTGAATTCAAACGCATCAAAGACGAGATCCAGCCTCAGATCGAGCACAACGAGAATAAACCTCAGAACCAAGGATAAGAAACTTGAATTATAGAGATACGGCAACCTGGCTAAAGCAGCAGCTTCCCCTCATCCCGTCCTTTGGCATCATTCTGGGCACGGGATTGGGTAATATGGCAGATATCTATCCTGTCCTGGCGGAATTCCCTTACAAAGACATTCCAGGTTTTGTGCAGAGCACTGCCCCTTCTCACAAAGGCAGGCTGGTACTGGTAGAAATCTCCGGCGAGCCCGTCCTGGTAATGCAGGGAAGATTCCACTACTACGAAGGCTACAAGATGAGCGAGGTGGTCTTTCCCACCCGCGTGATGGCAGCTCTGGGAGTACAGGCCCTGATCGTGACCAATGCAGCAGGAAGCCTCCGCGAAGAGCTCAGCCCCGGAACAATTGTTCAGATCACAGATCACATAAACTTTATGGGCGCCAATCCCCTGATCGGTGAAAATGACGATAACCTTGGCGAACGCTTCCCCTCGATGAATGGTCAATACGATCCGGAGCATCGCCGTATCTGTGACGAACTTGCCAAAGAAATGTCCATCGAGACCAGGCACGGAATCTATATCGGGGTCACTGGGCCCAGCCTTGAGACTCGTGCCGAATGCGCCTTCTTCGCTCAGATTGGTGCAGATCTGGTAGGAATGTCAACCGTTCCTGAAGTCATCGCTGCCCGCCACGCCGGGATGAAAGTTTTGGCATATTCCATTGTGACAAACTACAGCAATCTCTTCCACGATCTTCCCCACTCCCAGGATGAGATCCAGGCCAATGCAGCTATCGCAGCAAAGAACCTCAGGACCCTTTTGGAGAGATTCATAGCCACTATCGGCTGATTTCAAGCGTTTAATCACCCTCATACAGATATCCTAAGCTTTAGGAACAAAATTTGCTTTGTATCCTATTGATGTTCAAGTAGGTCTTATTGAGCATCAGAGGAGATATAATGAAGCGTAGCTTACTGATCATAGTTTTGGCATACGCAGCAGTATTCCTAAGTGCGACAGGCGTAGTTGTAAACAGGCTGAGTACCTCGTTTGAGATCGCCCGCCTCAATACCTGCGATTTTGAAGTAAACGTAAGCAATCAGACGGCACAGGTCAAGGTCACCGAATCTTTTACAAACACAAGTCCCTGGCGAATAATGCCCAGGCTCTACTTTCCGCTTCCCCGGGGAGCCAATCCCAATACCCTGAGATGGAACTACGGAGATCAATGGCATCAAGCCTATATCGGTGGAGTTCCACAAGGAGCACCCGGCGGTCCCACTCAATTCCCGGACAATTTCATCGTCTATATCCAATTGATGCCGGTGATTTTTGACGCTCCGGATTCTCTCGAGAGCGGTGCCAGCATCATCTTTGAGCTTAGCTACGTTCAGCAGCTAAATAGCAATTTCGGCAGCTTTACCCTGAATCTAAAGAACGACTATCAGCTAATGCAGGCTGCTCCCCTAGCCAGGCAATCTCTGAATCTAAACCTCCAATCAATCGAGCAGATTACGGATTTTGATATCCTTGATATCAATGCCCAGACTTCTTTTACAGGCAATACAGCCAGCGCTACCTTCAATCTGCTGAATCAACCTGCAAACAACAATTACCGATGTATATGGCAGCTCCAAACTGGTAATCCTACCTCCTGGGGACTCAGCACAATGCTGGACGAAGCCCCTGATGGGCAAGCTCCCGGCTTCTTCCTCTACAACCTTACAGAAGAAAGTATTCCGGCAGATTCCACTTATGCCCTCCGGATCAATCTGGTAATTGATGTCTCCGGGAGTATGACCTTTGAAGATCGCCTCACAAATGCCAAACAGGCAGCGATCTATGTAATCAACAACCTTGGTCCAAATGACTATTTCAACATCATCCTCTTCGATCACGTCACCCATCCGCTCTGGAGCGCTCTGAGGCCAAATACTTTCCCAAACCGTTCACAGGCAATCAGCTTTATCAATAGCTATACGATCACCAGCCTCAACGGCACCAATCTCTACGCAGGATTGCAGCAAGCTCTGCATCAGTTTACCCCGCCTGCACAGGGGATAAAGAACTGCGTAATGCTGCTCTCGGATGGACAGCCAAACGTTGGCGTTACGGATACCTATGAGATCGTCACACGGGTAAATAGCCACGTCGCAACCTATCACATCGAGCCCTACATCTTTTGCTTTGGCGTAGGCTCCGAGGTCAATTACCAATTGCTAAACGCTTTGGCTCAGCATCACCGTGGCCTGGCGATCTTCCTGGAAAGCGCTGAAATCACTACTGTGATCCCCAGCTTCTACGATGTAATGAGAAATCCCACACTACAGAGTGCAATCATCACAATAGGCCCCGCAGGCAGCGCTTTAGAAATCTTCCCGGATCCTGTACCTACGATTTATGGTGGGATGCAATACCGAATTCTGGGACGCTATACCGTCCCCCAAAATCTGGCTATCTCGGTAGATGGCTACCACGAAGGAGATTTTGTCTCTTTCAATTATGATTACCAGCTCTCTGCTGCTGATAGCACCAGTCTGGGCTTTATCCCCAAGCTTTGGGCAAGCGCCAAGATCGACAAGCTGCTGATCGATTATTACCAGCTTAGCCCCGGCTCTCCCCAAGCGGTCGCCCTCAGGCAGCAGATCATCGATCTTAGCATAGACTACCAGGTAGTCTGCATATTCACCAGCTTCGTGATCGATCCTCCGGTGGAAAACGATGAAGAGCTAAACAGCCCTCTCTGTCCCATCAAACAGCTCAAAAACTATCCCAATCCTTTCAATCCCTCCACCACCATCAGCTTTGAAGTCAGCTCTGATCTCTATGAAGACGCAGAGCTGAGGATTTACAATGTCCGTGGCCAGCTGGTCTATATCAAAAAGATCAGGCTCAATGGCAAGGGACTCTACGAAGTCCGGTGGGATGGCAAAGATCTCCAGGATAGAGCTGTCTCCAGCGGATTATACATTTACACACTGCGTGTGGGAGATTACATCCTGCATTCCAAGATGACCCTTTCAAAGTAAGCATAGCTATTTGCCAATACCTCCGGAGAGACCGTTTACCGCGGTCTCTCCTTTGTTTTATCGGCTACTGACCACTTCAGAACTTGCTGCTTTTTTTTATATTGACAGCCAGAGCAATCTAAGAATAGTTGAAAAACTAGATAAATGGTTTATAAAAGAGGAGCTGATAATGGCCGGAAAGAAATTGACGCCAGAGAGATTGAAGCACTACGAGTCAGTGATTATGGCTGAGCTCAAAGAAAGCGTCGCCTATATCGAGAATATAAACAAGGATCAGAGCATCGGAGCCCGCGAAAGCAGCGGCGATCTCTCTTCCTATGCCTTTCATCAGGCAGATCAGGGTTCTGATACAAACCTGATGGAGCAAAACGTAATGCTGATGGAGCAGGAGCGCGAAAAGATCCGCCAGCTCAATGACGCTCTGCATCGCATCTACGATGGCGTCTTCGGTATCTGCGAAATGTGTGGTGAAAATATCCAGGAGACCCGCCTGGACGTAATCCCCTATGCCCGCAATTGCTTTGATTGCACAGAGAAAATGGAAGACAAAAAGAGGAAACAAAGACGCTGAATGCACAGCCCCAAGTATAACCCCAAGCCCGCTTTTCTCTTGATGGCTCTGGTCATCATCCTGGATCAGCTTACCAAAGTCTGGGCACGCATCTCGCTGCAACTGGGAGAATCCGTCCCCATTCTGGATAGTATCTTTGGCGAGACTTTTCGCCTTACCCTGGTCCAAAACACCGGCGCTGCTTTTAGCCTCTCTCCCGGATCCCCTGTGTTCAACCGGATTTTCTTTATCGCCACAGCTCTTTTGGCATCTGTCTTTATCATCTGGTTGCTCTATCAAAATAGCAGCAAGCTCCAGGTAACTGCCTTTGGCCTTGTCCTGGGTGGAGCCTTGGGCAATGCCATCGATCGCGCCGTGATCGGCAGCGTTACCGATTTCTTCGATGTCAATTTCCCCGATTTCATTATGCACCGTTTCCCCATCTTCAATATAGCCGATAGTGCCATCTTTATAGCGATGGTGCTCCTCATCTTTGAGATGATCTTTCTATCAGAAAAATCCAAAGGCAAGATCGAGCCTCTGCCCGAATTGCCGGAAATAGATTCAAACAACAAGGAGATATAGATGAAGCGTTTTCTGATTCTCTTGATAGCGGTTGCGCTTGCCGGGCTCAGCTATGCCCAGGTACTCACCTGCTACGATGTTCAGTTTACTACATCAGCCAACGGTAACTCACCCTATCTGAATCAAGTGGTCACCGTTGAAGGAATAGTGGTAGCCGAGAAGTTTTACACCGGCACCAACACCTCAAATTACGGATTTGTGATTTCCGATCCCGAGGGCGGTCCTTGGAGCGGCCTCTTGATCTTTACAAACCGTTATTTCCCCCAGATAGGCGATAGAGTATCCGTTACCGGCTCTATTGCGGAGTATTATGAATTTACAGAGATGACCAGCGTAAGCGCTTACTCTGTGATCTCCACCGGCAATGCTCTTCCCGCCCCCGCCTTGATCACCACCGGCACTCTTGCCAATGCTGCCACAGCGGAGCAATGGGAATCCTGTTTTGTCAAGGTCGAAGATGTCAATATCACTGCCGCTCCCAATAGCCATCAGGAGTTTTATATCAATGATGGTACCGGAGCTGCCCAGGTAGACGATCAATGCTTCCCCCGCAGCGGTTTCTTCTGGCCTGCCGGAGTAGCAGTAGGGCAATCCTGGGCTCGCATCCAGGGAGTAGTGGATTTTTCCTTTGATTACTATGCGATCAATCCCCGCACTCTGAATGACATCCTTCAGATCGATAGCGTTGCCAATGCCCAGATCCGCATCCCAAATCAGACAGCTGAGCTCGATGCAAATATCGCTGTCCCCGTTATGACCTCCCGTCTCAAGCTCGCCTGGGGCCTATCCGGCTTTGAAGCCAAGATCAAGATCGATCCTGCCAAGCTCGAACTGCTCGGCCTCGATATCACTTCCACCGTGATCACCCAGATGCCTGCTGATCCCACCATTTCTGCCGATGGCACAGAGATCACGATAGTCTTCGCTTCTCAGGAACCCATCGTTTCCAATGCCGATGAAGCACCGCTGATCAATCTGCTTTTCAAGACCGTCAGCTATGGCGAAGCCTGGATAGATTTGCTCAGCTTCAAATACGACGAGACTGCTGTCGCCTCGCTCACCCGCGGCAAGATTTCCATCCCGATCCGCGAGAATATCGCCTGGCTCAATATTGGCAATCAGCAGAATAGCCGCAATATCTTTGATCCCACTCTCAATCAAAAGCTGATCATAGAATACGGCAGCAAAGTCGGCTCTACCGGCGTCAATGCCCGCGTCTATGTCCGCATCTACGATGGCAAAGGCCGCTTGGTCGCCACCCCTGTAAACAAGGTCATCTCTTCTGCCCTCGGATTTGAGAATTTTGAATTTGACGGACGTGACTCGATGATGAATTATCTGGAGCCCGGTCTCTACTACTGCCATCTGGAGATAGTGGAGCGTGAAACCGGACGCAAATACAATACCACCCAGCCCATTGTGGTAAGGGCAAATCTCAAGTGAGGGAGCATATAATGAAGAAGATAGCTATTATCCTTGCACTCTTGGTCTTACAAGCCGCTTTCCTGGCTGCTGATCCCTTTGAAGATTTCCAGCCCTCTGCCCGTGCCCGCGCCCTTGGCGGAGCCTTTACAGGTATTGCCGATGATGTCAACGCGCTCTATTTCAATCCATCCGGTCTGGCTCAGACTCATTACGGCGTAAGCATAGGCTTTGCCAACCTGCAGGGACAGGAATTCAGCGAATTCAAGACCGCAGCAGTCGGCATTGCCCTGCCCAAGAATCTCGGCACCATCGCTTTGGGCGGCAGACTCTTTGACGTCAATTTTGAAGATGTCTCCCTGATGTCGGAGCAAACCTGGTCGATCGGCCATGGCTTTACTCTGCTTAGTGATATCCATTCCCAGCTCTACTTTGGCTACAGCGGCTCGCTCTACCGCCTCAGCTATGAGGATGAAGATGCCCAAAATGCCTTTGGCGTCGATCTCGGCGTTACTGCCATCCTGCATCAGCGCACCCGCCTGGGCTTTGGAGTCCAAAATATCAATAATCCCAAAATGGGTGATAACAACCAGATCGATCTGCCCCGCAAGCTCGCAATGGGCATCTCTTATATCCCATACGATGGCGTAACAACCACCATCGAGATGCGCAAGGACTTTGCCGAGGAGACCGAATTTATGGCAGGTGTGGAAGCCCGTATCTTTGAACCTTTTACCATCCGTGCAGGCGTGCATCAAAATCCCGCCACCTGGAATGCCGGAGCCGGATTTAATATCCGCGGCATCACCATCGATTATGCCTTTAGTTCTCATGCTGTCCTGGACGGCACCCATTACTTTAACTTAGGTTATAAATTCTGATAGGAGTTATAATGGCAGCACTTGGATTCAAGAAGTTCATCCCTGCTTTCATACCTCTGGCCTTTGAGCTCTTGCGCCAGGTAAAACGCAACAACCACCACGATAGCAATATCCGCAAGACGGATAAAACCGCCGAGAAGATCGCGACTGTGGAGCACCTCCTGGTCCGCCTGGAAAAGAAAGTGCAAGCCAACCGGGAAGTCTATTCCAAGACTGCCACCCGCATCTACATCTGGATGGCAGGAAATTCCATCCTCTTGATCCTGATCGGACTAAAAGTCTTTAATCTGATCTGATCTATCCCCTTTCCACTTACGCCGGAGCCTCCCCAGGTTCCGGCTTTTTTTTCACTCTATACACTGATTCAAAGATCATAAAATACAAGACTCACTACTCTATGGGGGACAGATTTGGGATTTTCGGACAGATCTGGGGGATTTTTTTGGGGAGCATTCATAAGCATCTGAATCCAATGGAGATCAAATCTGTGTATCGTTTTATGAGCCCATAGAAAATAATTGACAAGATTTCAAGAGGATATTTTTTAGAGACTGTCAGATTTTATGTAAGCTGGTGCTGCTGCGGAGGCACTCTATCGGTGGTTTGACATTGATCGGAGTCATACTACAGCTCACCAAAAGGGGTGAATATGATGTACAACCTGTTGGAACAGCCGTGGCTTTCCGTAATATATAACAACGGTGTCGCGGCAAGAATCAGCCTCATTGAGGCACTAAGCAAGGCTCATCAATTACAAATTGCCTACCCTAATCCTATGGATAGGATTGCTGTCTTCAGGTTTATTCTGGCAATGAGCCTTTGGTGTAAACAAAAGACCGGAGACCCAATCAAAGACAGAATACCTCCACGCTGGTTTTCGTACCTTGCAGACCAGAAGCCTATGTTTGAACTATATGGGGACGACAAGAGGTTCATGCAAAGCAGAGGATTGATACGCCTTAGGCCGGTTACAGAGCTATTCCACGAAGTACCAACCGGTAACAATGCATGGCACTTCCACCACAGCCGCGACTATGGCGATGGTGTGTGCCTTCACTGTATCGTAAATGGTATTCTTAGGCTACCAGTATTTTCTGTGAGTGGATTGCCGGATCTCAAATCTGGTATTAATGGCAGTCCCCCAATCTATTGCGTAAACTGGCCGGATAATCTCCTTGAAGCCCTTATACAAAACTGGCCATCCGAAGCCAATCTCGGTGCGCCAAACTGGGTCTATCAATATCAGTTCTCCCCTAGCGATTCAGTCCCACTGCTTGCAGGATTAACTGTACCGGCTCGGCTGCTATTCTTGAATGACCCCGTTGAAAGCAAAGAAGCCTGCTCCGCTTGTGGAGAGAAGCCGGGCCATCTGGTCTATTCTTGTCTGTATGAGTCTGCTGGCATTCTGGAAAATCAGAGCTGGAAAGATCCTTTTGCAGTCTATAAAGATGACAGAGCTTTAAAGGCGTCAAACATTGTTGGAACTGGAAAGCTCGCATTTGACATGCGATATAGAGGGCTGCTGAGTACTATACTAAAGGATATGAGCTTCGAGCAATCCAGATCAATCCTGATAGTGGGCTTTGCTGTTGATAAAGCCAAATATGTGGACATCTGGGAAAAGACACTGCAAATTGAACCGCTAGCTATTAACCCTGAGATTCTCGAGATACTCGAACATTGGAATGACTCAGTGAAGTTTACACTCAATCACAAATCCTTGAATAGGTTCAAGAATTTTAAAGCGAGTCTGGCATCTGATTTAGGACCTCAGACTGAAGCTATTTTCTATAAGAAGCTCAAAGCAGCTCTGCGCAGCAATGGGCTTGTCTGGGATGATCTATCCGATTCAAACCAGCTAGCTACACGCATCATATCCAAAGCTATGCTGCCGGGAATAAGCTCCAAACTCAGTCACGAGAGGTTTTTCATTAGGTCATCCATTCCAAAAGTACAGCAATCCAAGCAGAAGAAAGGAGGAAATGCTGATGAGCAGCAATCTTAGTAATGAATACATCCAACGGCTAACTATGCTAAAAGACGGCGAATTATCTGTATTACGCAATCTTCAATATAAACAGCTGGATACTGGGCTTAGTGGATTCGACCTTTTTACTGCCCTTTGGTGGCCGCTACGAGAAAAAGGAAAACATGCTCCGCGTAGAGAGGCTGCCTGGCTCATCGCAAAATTGTATGCAGCACGGAAAATGCAGCATAAATCCGATCAAAAACTGTCCATCTTGCTGGGTATGATCTATCACAAGCTAATCCACAAAGACCAGAGAAAGGCAGATCAGGTACGAGCACTGAACGACAAACTGCTTAGCTTGCCTATCTACGCAATAGAACCTACTCTGAACCAGTGTCTTGATCTCATCAAGAGAGAATTTGATGCTCTGGATTGGGTCAGGCTCTTGGATACAATATCTGCATGGGAATTGCCCAGTATTAGAGAACGCTGGGCTCAAGAATTCAACCAACAATATTACAAAAACTCGTGAGGTAAGAGAAATGAAAAGAACCCTTATTGAAATCCACATGATCCAAAACCACTGCCCTTCAAACCTGAATCGTGATGATTTGGGCGCACCGAAAACTTGTTACTTCGGTGGAGTCCTGCGCTCCCGCATCTCCAGCCAATGTATCAAACGTAGCATCCGCACTTCTGATGATTTCGCTGATCTTCTTGGTGGAATCCGTACCAGACGTTTGGCAGAACAGATACAGGGGCAGCTCCAAGGCAGGGATATCATCAAAAGAGCCAAAGATGTTCTTGCCAAATGCGGCATCAAATCAGGAGCCAAGAGCGCATCATCCGATATGTTGGTCTATACCACTAAGAATGCTATCAAAGCAATGGCAGATCTACTCAAGGATGATACGCTGAGTATTGACGATCTCAAAGAACAATTCGCAGGCTTGATCGAAAAAGATGTAAAGGTCCCAGATATGGCTCTTTGCGGAAGAATGCTCGAAACCGGAGAAATCAAGAACACTACGGTCGAGGCTGCTCTCCAAACTGCTCATGCCATCTCAACCCATGAAGCTATTCCTGAGGTTGATTATTATGTGGCTGTTGATGATATCAAAGGTGAAGACGCTGGGGCAGGATATCTGGATGAAGCAATCTACTCCTCGTCATGCTTCTATAAGTACTTCAGCATCGATCTTGAGCAGCTAGTTCACAATCTTGGCGGAGATGAGAAATTGGCTGCAAAAACTATCGGAGCTTTCATTTACGCATCAGCCCGCACTAATCCCAGCGGTAAGCAAAATAGCTATGGAGCTCATAACTATCCCGAGGGGATTTTGGTTGAAATCAAGGATCGCCCATTTAACTATGCCAATGCCTTCGTCAAACCAGTAAGCCCAGTCAAAGACTCTGATCTCGTCACTCAAAGCATCGGACAACTTGCCAATTATATAAATGATGTCAATGTAGGCTATGGCTCAGTCGAGACTAAGCAATTGTGGTTTTCTCCGAATGGTAGGCACCCGCTTCAAACAGCCAAAGGTGATCAGCTAGGTGAGCTCGTAATCACGCTTGATGATCTGGTAGAGAAGGTAGTCGGAATGACAGGTCACAATTGGCAGGATGTCCAAAACATCAAGGTAATCGAGGAGGCCTGATATGGCCGCCAACACAATATTCCTCAGACTTGAAGGTCCACTCCAATCCTGGGGTGCTAGTAGCTCACGTCTTTCTGTCAGGCGAACCGATAATTTCCCGGGAAAGTCTGCTGTGGCAGGTTTGATTTGTTCCGCTTTGGGAGTGAGCAGAGAGGCAGCCTCGGATCTTTGGCTCCCCGAAATAGCAAGCCTGGCAATGGGGGTTCGCATCGATAGACCCGGGGTCAGGTGGTGGGATTATCATACAGTGGGGGCCGGGATGAGAGTCCCAATAGCTGATTATGATGCCGATAAATTAAATCCAGATAAGGGATTTATCACAGAATCTGAAGCCAGAGAGAATATCAAGGCAAAACCCGGAGCTGTGCTCTCCCGAAGAGAATATCTTTGTGATGCAAGTTTCTTGGTAGCTTTACAAGGAGCACCCGACAGGCTGGATTTGATCTGGAGAGCTCTCCTGGAACCTCATTGGCAGCTCTTTCTCGGCAGAAAATCCTGCAGCCCCTCCAGACCAATCACCGAACATTCTCCGGGTGAGTATCCAAATCTCCTCACAGCTCTTTCATCTGTGCCATTGAGTACACCTGCTGTATATGAACTCCCAGATGAGGTGGAATGCTGGATTGATTGGCAAGATAGGCAATCAACCGCCCCAAGCTCTGCAGAGATAGTGTATGATGTAGCAAAGAGCTTTGCTCCTCATTCATATCTTCCGCGTTTTATCGTACCCTACATGATAGCTGTCGAAAGCTTGAAAACTGATCATCGTGGATATTCTATTGCCCGGTGGGCTCCTAAGCGATCCTCAGCGGCTTACGATAGTACGCAGTGGAAGATTATAAGAGCTCACAGATTGATCTTGGACAACAAATCCTGTATCCTCTGCAAATCACCTGCCACAACAGTGCAACATATCAGTTATGCCAATGCCGGAGGCAATGAGAAACCTGAAGAACTTGCCTCTCTATGCCGGCTATGTCATGATGCTGCTACTATGCTGGAGTATGGTGCAGGGATGGGTATCAACCGCATCGATCCGAGTGATCCAAAGTGGAGGCAGAAACTCCTCGAAAAACGTGCTGAGATTGTTCGCTTCCGTTCTGGAATGAAACGCAGTATTATAATGGGAATGAAACCTGATGAGGAGGACTAATGTACTTATCCCAATTGCTCGTTGACACCGGTGGCAATCCGGATCGTCCCAGACCCGGAAGGATGTGGATAGGCAACGCCTACAATATACATCGCAGGCTGTCAATGGCCTTCCCTCGATATGAAACACTGCTAAATGATCCAGACAGCCTGAAGCCTTTCAATCCTGCGATGTTGGAAGATCGTCCATTTCTCTTCAGGCTTGATAACAACGTTAGTGATGATGGACAAAGAGCCATAATCATAGTGCAATCTTCTCTAAAGCCAAATTGGGATTGGTGCTTCCACAACGCACCGGATTTTCTGGCAGCTCCCCCCCAGATGAAAAATTACGATCCTGATTATCAATCAGGAGAGACCCTGCGCTATAGAATCAAGCTCAATCCCACAATAAAAAGTAGCAGCCAAAAAAGCATAAATGCCATAACTGGTGAAGCTGGAAAAAATAGCAAGAGATTAGCTCTTACCTGGGATAAGGATTCCGATCCGGAGACAGCAATCAACATCTGGTTTGCCAAAAAAGCCGAATCTTCCGGTTTTAAGCTTATCCAAAGCAAGCTGATCCAATTATCCTGGGTTTATGGCAGTAAGATGAAAGCTGCTGATGAGCAGAATGAAGCAGGAAAAGTCCAACACCACAAAATGAAATTCCGCTCTGCTCTCTTGGAGGGCATTCTCGAAGTCACAGATCCATCCTCTTTTAACAGGTGCATCTGTGATGGCATCGGCAGTGCCAAGAGCATGGGCTTTGGTCTCCTTACGGTATTGAGGTTATGATATGGCTTATGGAAACTTACATAAACTCCCCAAGATCAGCGATCGCCTTAGCTATCTCTATATTGAACACGCCAGAATAGATAAAGAAGATCAGGCAATTGCTATCAATAGCGACTTTGGCGGTACTCCTGTGCCCTGTGCCGGACTCGCTTTGTTGATGTTAGGACCTGGTGTATCAATCACGCATGCTGCGATTACTACCCTGGCAGAATGTGGATGCTTGGTTGCCTGGGTCGGTGAATTTGGTGTTCGATTCTATGCTGCCGGTACTGGAACTACCAGATCAGCCAATAATATTATGAAGCAAGCCAAGTATTGGACGGATGAAAGAATGCATATGAAAGTAGTACGGATGATGTATGAAATGAGATTTCCCGATAGACTCGATCCCAATCTGAGCCTGCAGCAGATCCGTGGCAAAGAAGGTGTAAGAGTCAGGGATACCTATGCACGTCTGTCATCTCAGTACGGCGTCAAAATGGAGAAAAGGGAGTATGACAGACAAGCTTGGAAAAATGCCGATCCTATTAACAAAGCTCTGTCTGTAGCCAATTCCTGCTTGTACGGAATTTGTCATGCTGCAATTGTTGCGGCTGGTTACTCCCCGGCGTTGGGATTTGTCCATATAGGTAAACAGCTCTCCTTTGTCTATGATGTTGCTGATCTCTACAAGATGGAAACAACTGTCCCAGCCGCTTTCAAGACCGTTGCAGCCGGAGAGGCGGATTTGGAAAGAAGATGCAGAACTGCCTGCAGAGATGAATTTCACCAAACCAATATCCTCAAGAAGATCGTCTCAGATATTCATAAACTATTTGATCAGGATCTCTCAGAATTTGATGAAGTAGATGACTATGCTGTGGATCAATCAGCTCCGGGCTATCTCTGGAACCCACAGGGCGAAAGCTCCGCTGGTGGTATTATGTATGCTGGTACAGATCAGGAGGACAAAAAATGGTAGCTATTGTAATGGAAAGTGTTCCGATCGGTCTCAGAGGTGAACTCACTCGCTGGATGCTTGAGCTCAAGAGCGGTGTCTTTCTGGGAACTCTTTCCGCAAGAGTAAGAGAACAACTCTGGGCAAAGATCTGCGCAGAATCGAGAGGAGGTCCATGCATAATTGTATGGTCAGCACAGTGCGAACAGGGGTTCAAAATGCAATTCTGGGGTGCTCCCTCCAGAGTACCCACAAATTGGGAGGGACTTCAGCTACTTACAAAGCCCTCAAAACCTTAACTGATCAAGTGTATTCCCCACACACGTGGGGGTGAACCGATCAAGCGTGAGGGTATAGCAGCCAGGAACGTGTATTCCCCACACACGTGGGGGTGAACCGGCACTTGAGGCAAAGCCGGAGCGTGTAGCTTGGTATTCCCCACACACGTGGGGGTGAACCGATAAACGTCCCGGCTACCTTGTCAAGGAAAAAGTATTCCCCACACACGTGGGGGTGAACCGATTCGGCATAAAATTGGCAACAACGTCCTCAGGTATTCCCCACACACGTGGGGGTGAACCGGCAAAGAACTCCTGTTCCTTAAATCTGATCGAGTATTCCCCACACACGTGGGGGTGAACCGGTAGCTGGTTCTGGAGCGGACTGATGGGCTTTGTATTCCCCACACACGTGGGGGTGAACCGCTCAAGGGATGGCAATTTCAGCAGATTATGTAGTATTCCCCACACACGTGGGGGTGAACCGCTTCGATGGGTGTATCAGCACAGTCCTTCCAAGTATTCCCCACACACGTGGGGGTGAACCGGTAAAGCTGCCCAATGCACGAACCAGACACCCGTATTCCCCACACACGTGGGGGTGAACCGCTTTTACTAACTAATCCACGCAGAGAGATACAGTATTCCCCACACACGTGGGGGTGAACCGACAACTGAAAACGCAAAAATCCCCCTTTTTTCGTATTCCCCACACACGTGGGGGTGAACCGCTATCATAGGTATACCTAACGTATTTCCTTACGTATTCCCCACACACGTGGGGGTGAACCGCGAAACAAGTGATTGAGGATATACTGAATAAGGTATTCCCCACACACGTGGGGGTGAACCGCAGGCTTTTTCAGGTGTGGAACGGATCATATCGTATTCCCCACACACGTGGGGGTGAACCGACAAGCGCGGATATGACGGACTTGCAGATACTGTATTCCCCACACACGTGGGGGTGAACCGCAAGGCTATAAAAAGTATGGCATTACACTATCGTATTCCCCACACACGTGGGGGTGAACCGTGACAGATGCTGAAGCAAAGGCTGATCCTAAAGTATTCCCCACACACGTGGGGGTGAACCGCTGGCAGGATGATGATTGACTCCGCCAACAATGTATTCCCCACACACGTGGGGGTGAACCGACATTTCACGAACTCTTGGAAGATATGACTGAGTATTCCCCACACACGTGGGGGTGAACCGTTAATTAATAGTTAAAATATGGTAAGATTGATGTATTCCCCACACACGTGGGGGTGAACCGGTGCGGCAGGTAGAGCGCGGATTCCGCGAGATGTATTCCCCACACACGTGGGGGTGAACCCTGGCCAGCCAGATTCAGAACCAGAATTTGTTTGTATTCCCCACACACGTGGGGGTGAACCGGGGAAGTATGAGGATATAGCTGCAGCATTGGCGTATTCCCCACACACGTGGGGGTGAACCGGGCAGCAAGCAGAAGCTTTACAAGGAGGTGGTGTATTCCCCACACACGTGGGGGTGAACCGATATGCAGATTCCTATAAGGACTGTTGATACAGTATTCTCCACACACGTGGGGGTGAACCGACTTTCAAGAAACAGGTAGGATCACAGAGGCGGTATTCCCCACACACGTGGAGGTGAACCGATAGGCAGACCGAAAACACAGATTGATCTTGAGTATTCCCCACACACGTGGGGGTGAACCGGTGGCTGCAATGCTGCACGGACACTTTGATGCGTATTCCCCACACACGTGGGGGTGAACCGGCAACGCTTACCATACCGGCTGCACAGCTTGAGTATTCCCCACACACGTGGGGGTGAACCGATGGTAATGACAGCCACAACCTTTACTCCCAAGTATTCCCCACACACGTGGGGGTGAACCGTAGGTCTCTGCAATAGGCACTCCCATATTGACGTATTCCCCACACACGTGGGGGTGAACCGCTAATGCGTTAACACTGCATTGCTTTGTCTGTGTATTCCCCACACACGTGGGGGTGAACCGGCTGACGCCCATTTAAATCAAGGTGCGATTATGTATTCCCCACACACGTGGGGGTGAACCGAAGAGGGGGGGAACAAGGCAAACGCTCTATTCGTATTCCCCACACACGTGGGGGTGAACCGAAAAAAGCTGAAGAGCCGAAGGTGGTTAAGCGTATTCCCCACACACGTGGGGGTGAACCGATTAGCGGGTTGATTATCTTATCATTATCAAAGTATTCCCCACACACGTGGGGGTGAACCGCTGGTAGGCCCTGAGGTAAAAGCCGGCGCCGTGTATTCCCCACACACGTGGGGGTGAACCGACGGCATAAGATACGGATCAAGCTCTTCATTCGTATTCCCCACACACGTGGGGGTGAACCGTACCATTTAATCAAGTACCTTTATATCAAGTAGTATTCCCCACACACGTGGGGGTGAACCGAAAAGCCCTGAGGGCCACAGACTGCACCAAAAGTATTCCCCACACACGTGGGGGTGAACCGACAAATGACAAAAGGTCAATTCATGCAAGACCGTATTCCCCACACACGTGGGGGTGAACCGGCATTGCGAACATCAATAGTTGGGCAGGTGGAGTATTCCCCACACACGTGGGGGTGAACCGTAACACTAAACTTTGACTACTCAGGTGGTCTTGTATTCCCCACACACGTGGGGGTGAACCGAGCAGGAAGCCCAGAAACAGGGCAAAAACTGCGTATTCCCCACACACGTGGGGGTGAACCGGTGCGCGGGATCACAAACTCGCAAATCACCTCGTATTCCCCACACACGTGGGGGTGAACCGTTTGGCTCTGCCGCCGCTGTAATGCCGGTGACGTATTCCCCACACACGTGGGGGTGAACCGACTTTCCATACAGTGGACTGGTGTCGCAAGGTGTATTCCCCACACACGTGGGGGTGAATCTCAAGGGGTTATGCAAGCCTAGGTATCCTCCGCAAACATCATACCTTAAACTTGGCATTACAATTCTCAGATCAAGGATTTACCCCCCCCTCTCCCCTCTCAATAAACTTGACAGGGGCAATAGCTTTGCAGATATGGGATACAGCATTTTTCAGGAGCACTTATGTCCGAGATATTTATTCACAAGACCCGGGGAAGCATCGTAGAATGTATGCACCGGGGAGACGCAGTAGTTACCTCGCCCGGAGGCGAGATTCTTGCACTGAGCGGAGACGCCTACAAATACACCTATTTCCGTTCTTCCGCCAAACCAATGCAAGCACTAAACGTGATCCTTTCAGGGGCTGCCGAGCGCTTTGTGATTTGTTCCTCGCATTATGCTGAGGACTGCCACCTGCAGGCGGTAAGGAGCATCCTCGCCAAATGCGGTTTGACGGTTGCCGATCTGCAAAGCGGCGTCGCCAGGAGCATCCGCCCGGAAATCGCTTTTGCCCAGGCGGAAGCCGGGATCCAGCCAATGCCTCTGCTCAGCGATTGCTCCGGAAAGCATAGCGGAATGCTCGCCACTTGCATTGCTCGCGGCTACCCGATCCAGGGCTATTTGAATCCATCGCATCCCGTTCAACAAGAGATCCTGCGGATCATCGCGGATATCTGCCTCTATCCGATTGAAAAGATCGGAATTGGCGTGGATGGTTGCAACGTTGCAGTATTTGCCCTGCCCATCTACAATATGGCTGTGGGTTTTGCACGATTGGCAAATCCGGACTATCTGCCCCAAGCCTACAAATCCCCTGCAATACAGATATTCAGCTCTATGACCACCCACCCGAAAATGGTATCCGGCACCGGTGGCTTTTGCACTGCCCTGATGCAAGCGACCAAAGGACGGATGATCGGCAAGATCGGCGCTCAGGGAGTTTATTGCATCGGCATCCGCGAGCCAGAGCTCGGCATCGCTCTCAAGATCGAAGATGGAGCCCCGGGAACAGCATCGCTAGCGGCAATGCATATATTAAGGGAGCTTGATCTGCTCTCTGATGACGAGTACCAAGAGCTGGAGCAGTACCACCATCCCGCCATTCTGAACGATGATGGACTTATCGTGGGAGAGGCAAGAGCGGTGTTTGGCTTGCAGATCAATTCTGCAAGCGGTGAGCGCGGCGATGGAGTGGTAAAGTGCTGAAGTGTGGGAGTGACATCTTGTCGCTCTGAAGACTGTGCGTCAGGATGACGCACCCACATCAACCACCCGTCCCTCCTCAAATCGCTATTTTCTGTTCACTGATCTCTGCAAAGACAGCCACCTTGCATAACGCCATAAGGAGATACGATGAGATATTTCGAAGTTCTATTGCTTGTATTGGCGATCTTGTTTATCCCTATGGGTTTGCTATATTCCCAGACAGGCGTGATTAACGAATTGGGCTCTTTTCGCAATGATATCGGACATATCAAGGCGTTTGGCACCTACGAACAATATGGCTATACGCTCTCTTATCTATATTACGGGAATAATTTCGCTCTTAATGTCCACGATCTGACAGATAACAACAATCCCCTATTGATAAATATCATACCAACACCATTGACTCCGAGCGGAGTATTTGATTGCTATATCAAGATCGATGGTCAAAGGCTGGCAATTGCCTGTACCAAGGGTATCCACATCTATAGCCTTAGCAACCCTACTGAGCCTGTATTGATCAATAGTAGGTCAAGTAATGGCAGAATGGATGCAGCGATTTTGGATGGCAACTGGCTTTTCACTCTGCAAGACCATTACCTAAAGGCCTATGATATCAGCAATCCCGGACCAATTGCTACTGCTGACAGCATATATATTGCTTATTCATTTTCATTATCAAAAGTGAGTTTTTATATGTTTGTGGGATGTACTTATGGACCTTATAAAGTCCTGAATGTATTCAACCCAGTGAATCTTCCCGAGCCACTATCCGCCAATTTGGACAACGGACGTCTTTGTGGGGTGTGGAGTAACAAAGCCTATTTCGATAACTGGTTGACAGTGGAAGTCTATGACATCAATGACATCATCAATCCTTACTATATACAAACGATTGCATCCGAATTGGGCGCTCCACCTCATCGAGTTCAAGTCATGGATGGCTACCTGTTGATGGATGTTGTATCGTATTCTGGCCAAGATCCGATGTACTATACAGAGATCCATAAAATCTCTACTGATCAGCCCCAGTTTATCGCATCTCTTGATAATCAAGTAACTTGGGGAAACTACCCAGATTCGCATTCCAGGCTAGTACGACATAATTATAGCAACTATAATTTCCTTGATCTTAGCTTGGATGATTTTATGAGTCCCGACATTCTCAATGACTATAGCTTTTTCTTTAACACAAATTCTGAAACAGCGTTTATATGCTTGGCAACTTCCAGTAGAGTGCTTACCATTGATTCTCAAGATCCCGGTGCTACTCCAAATATGCTCAACAATATCGATATCCAGAGTGTTGCCGCTGATGAAGATCTGATGGTGACCAGCTTTTGCGATTGGAATGATGAAGACGATGTCTATTACCCAAATGAGATCACTCTGTGGAATATCGAAGAACTGGACAACCCGATAGAATTGAGTTCTTTCATCTGTGCGGGTCCAAACAGTTCTCTAATGCAGATTAATATTGTTGAAAACCGGTTACTGATGTTAAACCAACTGGGAGATGTGATCGTATATGATATCTCAGATCCACAATCGCCAATCTTGATCGGAATTACAGATCCATCCCTACGATACTGCAATACTGATCTCCAGGGTGACAGGTTATTCTGTTTAACTTACTCATCCTCACCTTATTCAATTGATGAATACACTCTCACTTCATACGGGACGATGGTTTTTCTGGGATCTTATCAACATACCGGACTAGCACGTAAGCTCATAGCTTGGGAGAACCGCCTTGCTGTGTTGGGCGATTCTGTATGGATTTTTGATGCCACTATCCCGGGTGCCCCCGCCTTGTTATCA
>PHBP01000014.1:0-5978 GCA_002842035.1 Candidatus Cloacimonetes bacterium HGW-Cloacimonetes-2
GCGCTTGTCCAGAATATTCATCAGCTTTAGATTCGCCAAAATGCCTATTCTGCCAAGACGGACTCCATAGTAAGCCTCAGCATCGAGACTGTCAAAGGCAGGCAATGACTCAATCAGATTGTCAACCGTGCTATATTGCTCTCCTGTATAGCTGTATTTCAAGCTGAGCCCCCTGTTCTCATTGCCGGCTTTGATGCTTAGATTGATCCTAAGATCAGGGGTATAGACCAGTCTCTTTCCATAAGTCACCGAAGGGCTGCCGTCAGCTTCCAGGCTCAGGTCTTTTGCGTTTGTGCCCGTGACTGCAGCTCCCACCAAAATGAGTCCCCTCTTCCAGCTCGTATCCAGCTCATAGTTGTCAATTACTGCTGTTCCCACGTTAAAGGGTTTCCAGCTCATCCCATTCAGGTAATACTGGCGCCACTGAATCAGATTTTCCACCCTGTTATGATAGTATGCCCCTCTGATCCTTATGCCGGACAGCATCCAGGAAAGATAGAAATTGTATCCTATGGAATTTTCGCTCTTCAGATCAGGATTTCCGTGGGTCTCGCTATCCCCAATCCAGTACATATCAAATAGTGATGGCTGACTGAATGATTCGCCCAGATACCCTCCCAGTAGCAATTCTTCGCTCCAGGGAAGCTCCAGCTCGTGCTCAAACCTCCAACTGGGATGAAACTCGTCCTCGCTCCAATCAACGCGTAGAGCCAGAGCGGTTTTCCATCTCATAAGCCAGGGATAAAGGCTCTGCCCTATTCTCAATGCCATCGCCTTATTGATTCTCTCTCCCTCGACAGAGCTCTCGGATACACGATTTAAAAAACTAAAGTTCAGTTCTTTGAGTTCTGCCAAAGCGCTTAGTTTGGTATCTCCCAGTAATAGAGAGCTCGCTGCCTGAATACCTCGATTTGCCTGATTCTGGCTATAATGGCTCCTTGCCATTTGATTGGTGGATTCCAGGTTACGGTAAAGGCTGTAATCCAGATAGTTCCATCCGGAAAGCTCGTGCGTCCAGGATTTTCCCGCCAGGGTACCCCTAAGATTATGCTGTTGATATCTGCCAATCAGTCGGGATCTGTCGTAGAGATCAGGGAAATTGATCGGACCCGGCAATTCCTTGGTAAAGCTGCCCAGATTGAAGCTATAGTCCATCTGAACTGCTTTGTACAAATATGTCGCCTTTGCGTAGATGCCATCGCTTTGCTTCCGGTTGTGCAGCCTGCGCAAGGGCTCCGGTAGCCCCCAAAAATCCGGCGTATCATAATAGAAATCGTTGAAAGCATCCTGATGCGTATATTCCAGAATAGCCGCCAGATTGCCCCGGCGCAGATATGTGCGGTATAGTTGCTTGTAGTAGTCAAACGATCCCGCTTCCATAAGTACAGAAGCCTCCAGTTCAGCTTGCTTCATAGCTGCTTTGGTATGGATATGGATGATCCCGCCAATGGCAGCAGAACCCCCATAAGCAGAGGCATTTCCTTTGATCACTTCAATCCGGTCGATTTGCTCCACGGAAATCTTGCTAAAATCAAATTCCTCTCCCGCTGCATTTTGAGCTACTCCATCCAGCAAGACCAGACTATGCCGGCTAAAGCTACCCAAAAGCGAGGCTGTCTGCCTTTCGCCTGCCAGCCGTGTATCGGTAGAGAAAAAGGAGGAGCTCTCCAAGACCAGATCTCCCGCGCTTCTCATCCCGGCATTGGTATCGGTATGGATCAGAGTAGCTCCCAGAACAGGCTCGCGATCCCGGTATTCAGCTCTTACCCATACTCGCTCCACACTAAGGCTTTGTTCCTTTAGCACCACAGGCTGATCCAACTCAGAGCGGGCAACTACTTTGGGCTGGTAGCCGATTCTGGATATCCTCAGGCTGTCAGCTCTGCTTTCGATACTAAAAAAACCTTCCACAGAGCTATAAACCAGACGATGACCATCTGTAACTGATGCCCCCTCAATACCCAGCCCTTCTTCTGATACGATCCGCCCCGAAATCCCCAATAGCATCGGAGCCAGGATCAAAAGATATGCTACTGCCATCAACTGCAGCTTGTTAAACAAATTCACCTCATACTAATTATTGTGACTTGAGATGAACGACAGCTTACGCCCGATACACCGTGGGCGCTGTAGCTTACTTGGTGGCAGGTTTCCTGGCTCTCAGCGGTTTTTTATAAGCAACCCGCCTTCCCATCCGGTGATGCCGGACAGTGGCGAACTGAACCTCTGTGCTGATTACAGTGGCGGAGACCGCTTCCGATTTTCACGGAATTCCCTTTTACCTGTGCAAAAGCACCATCAAGTCACACAGAGACAGTTCATCCATTGCAAACATCCGTCAAGATTTATCTTGATGCCCCGGCAAAGACATTGATCAGATCAGCTAATTCCTTGTAATACAAGCCCGGTTGATAGATTACCACAGGCTTTCACCATATTCTTTTCTTGAAAAGCTTGACACAGAAAGCCCTTTGGGAGCTTTTGAACACAGGTTTATCTGTTCACCTGCTTTTTTATATTTTTATCAAATTTATGTTCTGCCTTTGGAGGAATTATGTCTGTCAGAATACGGACTTTAAGAACGTTTATATTATGCCTTGCCGTGTTGTGCTCCGCAACCGGATTAATAGCATTTGAAAATGGAGACTACAGAAGCAAATGGGGTGGCACTTGGGAGACCCCTGCCTTATGGGAAACCTATAATGGCAGCGCCTGGGTAAATGCCAATAGCATTCCGCCCGTCAATATTTCGGGATCGGTGTTTGTACGCCACAATCTCAGTTGCTACAGTGATCTGAACCTCACCGGCAAGATTGAAATCACCAATCAGCTCTATTTGAGAAGCGGTTCCAGCCTGGTGATCAATCCCGGAGCAGATCTATCCCTGATGGGAAATCTGCGCCTGGACGATCAGGCCCTGCTCATCAATGATGGTGAGATACTGGTAAGCGGCAACAACCGCAGCATCACTCTGGAAGCGGGCTCGGTCTTTACAAACAACGCCAGTCTGCACAGCACCGGAAATAGATTCAGTTTTAACCAGCTTTCATCCTCAACCCTGATCCTGGGTAAACAGGGCAGTATTACCGGCAGCGGAAGCTTCACCGCAAATCACCACTGCACCATCCAGATTGCCCATCCTCAGGGTCTTGATGGCGCTATCGGCCTGGGTGGCAACGAGAATTTTGACCAGGTCTATTTCGTTTTCAATGGGACAGAGCCCCAGATCACCGGCACTTCAATGCCCACCAGCGCTCTGGGTATCGTCTTTGCTAATCCGGCAGGTACCTTCCTGAGCCAAAACATCAGCATCGTGGAGAAAGTACTTGTAACCCAGGGCAGTACTCTCGATTTTGGTACAAATATCCTCAATCGCGCCTATTGGGGAGCCGGGCACTTCATTATGGAAACCGGATCCACCCTCTACACGGCTCATCCTCAAGGGATCAGTTCCACAGGCGAGGTCGGCAGCGTTCGCTTGACCCAACGCGATTTCAGCAGCTATGGAAACTACGGCTTCAATGGAAATCAGCCACAGGAGATAAGCAATTTTACTACCGTCCCTGCCACCGATCCCGAAGGCAGAGTAGTAGTGGGTAATATCATCGTGGATAACGATGCGGGAGTCAGTTTTAACGATCCTTTGCTGATTCTGGAGCAGGTCATAGTCAATAGCGGCACAGCGGTCGGCAACGTCCAGATCGATGGCAATGAATCCCTTGTGGATGGCATAGACAGCAGCTATTACTACCATCGCTTCGAGCCCAATGGTGTGCCGATCCGAGCATATCGTCCCCATACCGATATCCTGAACAATCAGCAATCTGCCATCCGCCGCCGTTGGGTAATTACCGGTAACTTCACCGGCACCAAGCGTGTCACCTTCTTTTGGGATGCCGCTGATGACAACGGTCTGAATTGGTCTGATGGAATTCCTGTGGTAAAGAAAGGTAATCAGATCCTGCGTTCCGAGCTCTTTGATACCCACAGCAACCCCCGCTGGATCACGGTCGATATCACCGATCTCAATAGCAGAGCGAATTTTAGCATCCTGATGAATGGCGATGATACTCTGCCGGTACAGCTCTCCTCCTTTGACGCCCTGCCAATCCAGGGAGATAAGATAAGGGTTCGCTGGGTCAGCCAGACCGAGACCGCCCTCAGTGGCTATTATATCCTGCGCAGTACTGAGTCCGTTCTTGCCAAAGCACAGATCATTAGTCCTCTGATCGCTGCCACAAACAGCTCCAATCTCACCTCTTACAGCTTTGACGATAGAGAGCTTTACAGTAGTGGGGTCTATTACTATTGGCTGCAGAGTCTCGATTTGGATGGAGGCACCCAATACCACGGTCCGGTAATGGCAAATCTTAGTTTTTCAGATCCTCAGACACCTCAGCCTCAGCTTGTTACAGGCCTGAAGGAGCTCTTCCCCAATCCTTTCAATCCCGATCTTAGCATCGCCTTCGAGCTTGCCATAGATAGCCGCTATGATCTCGCTATTTATAACCAGAGAGGACAATTGGTAAAGAACCTTTCCAGTGGACTAAAGAACGCCGGAGCCTACAAATTGATCTGGGATGGCAGGGACAACCGGGGTATAGCTTGTTCCTCCGGGACCTATCTGATCATTCTGGATACGGCAGATCAGCGCAGCATCAAGCGTGCCACGCTGGTAAAGTAGTTTATGCTATACAAAAAGCCCCTCGGTCTGAGGGGCTTTTTGCTATTTTCACCGGCAATAATTATGCCAATGCTCTCAAGACAAGATTGATCCTTTCGATCAGGTCGGAGGATAGGCTATCAAAATCTTTGGGCTGAACATAAGGACGCACCACCAGCTTCACCTTATCTCCCCAATCGGCTACGATCATATCGTAATTTGGGCTTTTCAGAACTCGCTCGTCTGCATCCAGAACTTGGCGGATTACACCTCTTACCCTTTCCAGATCCATCTCGGGGGCGATCATAAAGGGTAGCTCCAATCTGCGGGATCCCAATACGGTAAAGTTTGTGATGATATCACCGGTGATTTTGCCATTGGGGATGATGACTTTCTTGTTTTCCCCGGTCTGAATAATAGTCGAGAAGATCTGGATATCCAGCACTGTGCCTGCTACGGCGCCAATCTGAACGCCATCTCCCACATTGTAAGGCCTGAAGATGATCAGGAGTACGCCTGAGGCAAGATTGCCCAGGGAACCCTGTAATGCCAGACCGATTGCCAAACCGGCAGCACCAAAAATCGCCAGGAAGGAAGTGGTTTCCACGCCCAATTTATTGATTGTGGCTATCACCACAAAGACCATCACCACCGCATTTACCATACTGGAGAGGAATTTGGCGAGGGTCTCGCCCTTTCCGCTGCGGCTCATTCCCTTGTAAACTGCTTTTGAGACGAGTTTGGCAAGGTATTGACCTACTAAAAAGATGACTAGTGCGGCAAGCACTTTCAAGCCATACAACGAGATCAAATCCACAATTTTATCTGCCAGACCCGCTGTTTCTTTCACGGTTGCCGCGATGGGATTGGCCTGAGCCAGAATCATCTGAAACATACTAAGCTCCTTGTTTAGTTTTATAGATATAAGCAAAATATAGTCAAGATTGCACTTCTGCCCAAATCTTTAATTTATGAGCTGCTCCATCCTCTCTTAGCAGATTAGATGATATCAAGAGCAGATCAAGAGCAAATCACCTCGAACCACGTTCGAGGTGATTTCGACTTGATTTGCTGGTGATATGCTTTAGACCTCCGGGAAGATAGCCGGGGAGATATGCTTTTTCAGGGAGTAAAGGAGGATTCTTTTACCACATAGAAAGCAGGATAAAGCGGAGAACAGCAGAGAAGGGGGACGGGTGGGGGATGTGGGTGCGTCTATAAACCCTCACTGAAAACTTCAAATCCAATCACCAAAACTTCAAATGTCCAAGTCCGAAAGATGATGAGCCATACGAGTTGGATGTCCTAACAATGC
>PHBP01000014.1:6051-8942 GCA_002842035.1 Candidatus Cloacimonetes bacterium HGW-Cloacimonetes-2
CAACTAAACATGTGTGCATGTCATATCTTACTTTCCTGTAATGTGATATCATCTGTTGTCCAAGTGAGAACGATTTGAAGTTTTCGGTGAGGGTTTATATGGTCATTAAGAGCGATCTAAGCTGGGAAAATGCTGATGGCAAAATTGCAGTTGTAAGGACTGACGATGGTCTCACCATCAAGAAGGTGCAGATCGACCACCACAGGCAACAGATTATCCTCCAACCATTTAATATAGACTATCCGGTTCTGGTTTTAGACTCAGATGGAATTACGGAGCTTTCCTAATAGGCACAATCGCACTCCAATTGCGCTTTTTCTAATTTGCTAAAATAAAATTTTTAACTGCTCTTTCCAAAGCCTGTCCAAACGCCTCGCTAGTTTGCATTAATAGTGTCAGCAAACAGTCCAAAAACGTCCAAATAGGCGCTTGGACATTTTCAAAGCCAGTCCATCGCAACTAACCACCAATTAAAGCCTTATCCCCACTTTCCCTTGGTGTCACAACTTGCAGCTTTGGGTATCAGTTTATATTTTCCTTGACAATCTGACCCCTTTTGGAGTCTGAGCTTTAGAGGCTCACATGCGTTTAGTCAGTAACATCATCTTAATGTTTATACTTTGCTGCGGCGGGGGGTTGCTTTGGGCAGATAACATCCCCATGATATCCGAATCCATGCATGCTTTGGGCGAAGTGGATAGTTTTGTCATGTATGGCGATTATGCTCTATTCATCGGAGGAGAACGGCACCTGCAGATAATGGATTTCAGCGATGCGCAGCATCCACGCATGGTGGCAGGATGCGATGTTCCCGGGCTAAATGTAGCCGCAAGCTCAGTCAGTATTAGTGGGCAATATGCCTATCTGTTTTTCTGGGATTGCTATGCCATTATCTCGCTAAGCAACCCGCTTTCCCCGCAGTTTATGGCGAGGATCGAGTGTAACAATATTGTCTGCCAAAGCATTCATGACGGGATTCTTTATGTTGCCCATGATTGGGATATTTATCTTTATGCCTACTCGCTTGGCGACCCTCTAGCACCACAACTGCTGGATTCTCTGCAAGTGAACAACTATCCCGAAAGCATTGCCTGTGGAGATGGCTTTCTGGTTTGTGGCCATTCGACTGTGGATGTGGTTGATACCAGCGATCCCAGCAATCTGCAGATAAACGGCGAGCTAAGCTTTTTGAGCGGTATTGAATATTCCAGCAGTGCTATTGCTATCAGTGGCAACAAGTTGGCGGTAGGCTGCGGATACTATTTCAGCGTGTATGATTTGGGCCAGGAGCCCTATCAGAGAGCAACTTTGTATCTGGGAGAACGGGTATCGGGGCTAAAGGGCTATATCCATAACAATAGGTTCTGGAGTACATACAACGAGGGACATGAGATCTTTGGGGTTGACTTTAGCAACTTTGACGCCTTGGAGATATGCTACAGCGAGACGATCCCATACATGGTGTCTTCCAGTTTTTGTGTGGGCGGCAACATAACTACGTTGCGGGTGCAATATCCACACACTATGTACTACTCTGTTCTTGCCGATGATCCTTTGCCGGGTTTTGAACTCAGCTATCCGTTGGACAGCGTCGACAGAGTTGTATCGCAGGGAGATTGGACGGTCGGAATAATCTCCGATGCTATGCATGTTTTGGGTTTTGACGAGACAGGAACAGCTTTTCTGCAATATTGTGTTGGCATGAATGGGAGCAGCGATATTACCCTGCGCAATGACACGCTGCTATACACGGAACTTGGCGAACCGTATCAGAATGGTGAGCCAACCCGCTATCTGGTGCTGTACGATCTGAAGAGCAAAACTCAAAAAGCCAGGCTGGAATTAGGAAGTAGTGATCTGGGTTCCGAAATTGCTTTGGATGGGGCCAAGGCATACATCTGCGATGGGGACAGGGGATTGTATGTTGTGGATATCAGCTATGTTGAGCAGCCTGTGCTACTTTGCCAACTGCAGGAAGGCATCAGGTATCAATGTGCATTTGCGGAAAATGGAAAGCTCTGGGTGGGTTCCAGCTATACCATTCGCTGTTACGACATTGGTGAATCGACAACCCCCGTTTTTCGCTATGAAATTCCACTATACACACAGACTCAGAATACTCTTCCTTATAAATTACTGATGATAGATGACTATCTGTATGCCATTTCTACGAACGGCTATCTTGTCCGCGTCAAGCCGGGATCTGACGGAGCAACCGCGATAGACTATTATCAAACCAGATATCAAATCAATACCAGTATAGCAAAACTGGGAGATGGACTAATGGTTGGCAGTTGCGATGGCGTAATTGTATATAGTTTAAACGGTGCCGCCCATCCCGAAGAGGTTGCTTTCCGGGATGTTGAACGGGTTGCGGATGCTTACAGCATTGTCTTAACTTCGTATGCGGTTAACGGTGACCGCATATATGTGGGGCGCGGGAAGAGCCTGCAGGTTCTTGATGCCGCCTTGGCAATAGCATTCACGCATGGATATTCCCCTGAAACAGATCAGAAGCTAAGGATTTATCCCAATCCGGGAAAGGGCATGATAAAAGTATTCTGCAAACTGCCTGCGAGCGGAGAAGCAGATTTGGAACTCTATAACTTGCGGGGGCAGAAGGTGTTTGACAAGACTATTGTATCCATGGAAGAGGGGTTGAACGTGGTGAGAATGGAAACAATGGACAATATCGGGCATAAGCTTGGCAGCGGAGTGTATTTTGTGAGGATGAAACAGGGAAATTACAGCCAGACAGGTAAACTGACGATCGTGAAATAGCGATGGGTATGTATAAACCCTCACTGAAAACTTCAAATCCAATCACCAAAACTTCAAATGTCCAAGTCCGAAAGATGATGAGCCATACGAGTTGGATGTCCTAACAATGC
>PHBP01000013.1 GCA_002842035.1 Candidatus Cloacimonetes bacterium HGW-Cloacimonetes-2
CGTCAGGATGACGCACCCACATTTATTGCTCGAAGTGATGGAGTGGGAGCGACATCTTGTCGCTCGGAAGGACTGTGCGTCAGGATGACGCACCCACATATTTATTGCTCGGAATGATGGAGTGGGAGCGACATCTTGTCGCTCGGAATAACTGTGCGTCAGGATGACGCACCCACATATTTATTGCTCGGAATGATGGAAAGGACGCTACTTGCAGTGATGGAATGGTGAAGTGATGGCAGCCACCACTCCACCACTCCACATATTCCTATCAATCCTCAAATCCTCGTTTCAAAAAAAGCTCGCACTATCCTCAAATCCTCGTTTCAAAAAAAGCTCGCACTATCCTCAAATCCTCGACTCAACAAGTACAGACACAAAAAAAGCGGAGTCCCGAGGGACTCCGCTCCGGTCTCATTTGCTTTAGCACGATAGATTTATTTGGTAAGCACTGCCTGCTTTACGACCGTTTTGTAGCCGCTTTGGAAACGGATAAGGTAAACGCCGGAGCTGACAGGCTGGTTGAGGGCATCAGTGCCATCCCAACGCAAGGTGTAGTTGCCGGTATCAAGACTTCCCAGATCCCAGGCGCGGACAAGCTGACCGCGGGTATTGAAGATATCGAGCTTGACATTGGCACGTGAGGTGACGCCATACTCGATATTCAGGACGGGATTGAAGGGATTGGGATATAGCCTGGAAATGCCCAGCACTGCAGGATTGGGGGTATTATTGTTGTTACCGCTGATATTGTAATCCAGCATCACGGGGCCATGATACTCCGTGGAGCCATCGAAATTGAGATTAGCAAGCCAATAGTAATAGATACCATCGTTGAAAATCTCTTCATCCATAAAGACATAGCTCTGGGTCTGTGAGGTGTTTGTGCCGGGGATGAAGACGTTCAAACGCTCTGCAGCGCTGAGATCTGCGCTGGTGCCGCGGTATATATTGTAACCTGATAGATTGGTCTCCGAATGAGTGATCCACATCAGTTGCACATAGTTATTGACCGTAAGCTGAGCTGTGAAAGAAGCCAGCTCGACCGGCAGGGTCTGATCGTCCTGGGCAAAAGTCCATTTGATGGGGCCTTGGCCTGGCTGCCGATGGTGGTAATATTGGGAATGGTCACATACATATAGCCGCCATTGGCAGTGGCTGTGAAGGTACCGGCTTTGGTCCAGATCCCGCTGTCGTCACGATACCATCCACCGATGGTCGTGGCATTGGACTCTGTATCAGGATAGCGGAAGGTAATGGCAACGTTATTGGTAAAGCTGCCATAGGTGCTCCAGACGCGGTTGATGCTAAGCCCGGCAATCTGATCGTTGGTAAGAGTCACACTAAGCTGGGAGAAGACTGCATTGGGCGAGTAGAAAGAGATATCCTTGCCAGCAAGGTAAAGATTGTAGTTATTCAGCGCCAAAGTGCCGTTGTTGGCAAAGGCGAGATTGGTCACAGTGACGTCGTTTTGCATAGTCTTGGTAAAGCCGTTATCGACATCCATATTGTAATACGTGGTGCCGGTAACGTTTTGGTCGCCGGCGTAGGAATAGCGTACAGTAGAGCCTGTAGCCAGGGTGCCAAGCGTAGGAAGAGTCACATTGTGAATATCGAGGGTGGCATTGGCGGCTACATTGACTGTACCGGCTAAAGTGTAAGCTGTAGGTACGGTGAGTGTCACAGCGTTTGTACCGTCACCGACGGAAACCAAGCCGCCTGCTGTAGCATTGCCGGCCAGAGTCTTGTTGCCAGTGCCACGGATATTGAGATTGTGATAATTAGCGCCAACTACCGATTGATTAGCCAAGGCGGAGTAGATTACAGTGGAGCCGCTATTGAGTGTACCCAAAGTAGGGTTTACCAGATTCTGGATATTCAGAGTCCCGTTATTGAGGACTGTGACAGTACCGGTCAACGGATAGGCCTGTGGAATGGTAAAAGTTACAGCATTGGTACCATCACCTACATCTACAAGGTTTGTAGCAAATGCCGCATTATTAAGGGTCTTTTCCCCTGTTCCTCTAATACTCAGATTGTGGTAATTCAAGCCAAGTACGTTCTGAGCGCCTGAGCTGGAATATCGTACGGTCGATCCTGTGTTTAGCAATCCAATAGAAGGATACACAGTATTTTGCAGGTTGAGCGTACCATTATTGTTTACGTCAATTGGTCCTGTATATGTAAAACCCGAGGGTACGGTAAAAGTGCAGGCATTTATTCCATCACCCAGCTCAACTCTGGCGGCGCTTCCGGAAACCGCCCAGTTCGCTGTGATGGTGGGAGTCGGATTGTTGCGGATATAGTATCCGATTGAGGGAGAAGTAAAGTTTGTGGGAGATGTACCGCTTCCATCGGTATTCAGACCCCAAGTAGCCAAGGTATGCAGAGATCCGGTAGATTTGGAGTAATAGATGGGGGCGTTGGTTACGTCGATAGCATTTGTATAAGATGAATCATCCAGGAAGAGATTACCAACGTTGCCCACACTGCTTTCAGCGTAATAAGCGAATGAATCCAGCCAGCTATTCTGCCCCAAACCGGCTGATAGAAGCCCGGGTATACGAGTACCATTGATCCAGATGTCGTAAGTGTAGATCGTGGCGATATACTCTGTTCCGTTGTAGGTATAAGTTTTGCCGGAGCCGGCATTTCCGGGACCCATATGCATTCGGTATTCAACGGTGTAGTTTACGCCTTGAGCAAAAGTATAGCCGGGAAGTGTTTGCCATGCCCCTGCATTCATATAGCTGGTTGTGATAGTTCCGTTTGCACCCAATACCCATCTGATCCCGACATTAGCTTCGGTATTCAGGATGGGATTGTCGCCCTCAAAAGAAGTGCCATCACCAAAGAAGAAATAGAAAGTACCGGAATCTGCAAATCCGCCTGTGCTATTGCCAAAACGCATGGTTGTGCGATAGTAGGCATTGCGTTGGCGAGTGTAGCCATAAACGGCAAACTTGTTGATCCCGCCTGTTCCGGAAGTGGTCGGTGCTTGAATACGGAGCTCAGTATCAGAACCCAAGCTGCTGATACCCGGATCATCGCGATAGAAGCCACCGCCACCGGATGTGCTGGTGCGCAACCGGTAAGTACCCCCGCCACTGGGTATGGCAGGATTGGTAAAAAATGTAGTGGTGTTTGAATTTGGGGTAACAAAACTGGTAGAACCTGTACCAAAATTATACCCCCAGATATTCTGGGCAGCCAGGCCACCTATCCAGAAGATGAACAACGCCATAAAGGCGCAAAGAACTAATCTTTGTTTCATAATATACTCCATGCTAAATCAACTGAGACTTTAGGGTACGAACCAGTGAGGAAGCCAGAGATCACTATCTATCCAAGACACGGATAAACGTGATGTTATCTTCCTCAACTCACACTATCTTTCCTCAACAAAAGTAGCTTACCTACCCTTTATGAGGACGAAACTACACAGCCTTTGGCATTGTCAACTTGATTGCATTAGATATTATCATTATGGTGGCGGTAAGTGAAAAGATGATGGTGGCATATAAAAACCCTCAAGCTTATCCGGTTGGACTCACTTGAGGGCTAAGTAATTGTAATACTATACTATGGGATATATATAAGGCGTTTGGGTTTTTGCTCGGAGTTTCTGAGCCGATAGTAGTATATTCCCCTGGAAAGCTCGGGTTTGGGAGTCCATGAAATAGAGCTAAGCTCTTGATTGTTATTACGATAGAATATACTATCTACCCGCTGTCCGCGTAGGTTGTAGAAATCTATCCACATATCTTCAGATTTTTTTGTGTTTTGTATTTCTATCGTGGTCTGAGCTGTGAATGGATTTGGGTATGCCGAGCCCAAAACGGGGGCTAAGGGAGTCTGAATGGGATCATCGGCAGCAACATCGTTTGTCCTGAGCCGGAAGGGGACATCATAAGTCCCAAGATTGGGGGAGCTAATTCTAAAGCGGAAGTGAGCAGTTCCGCTGCTACCTACAAGGATGTTCAGATGATAACCCTTGTTTGTACCGGCAGCTAAACTGAGGGGCATAGGGACAGAGCCCGGCAGGCATAGACCTTCCTCGTCGCAGTAGTTAAAATACCAATCATCCGGAGCGCTATCCACCACGATCTGCATCTGGTAGTCATCGCTAAGGCCGAGATTGTAAAACCACATCGCAGGGCCGGTATAAGGATTGTTTGGAGTAGTAACGAGATTGAACTGGTTCCAGTCCATCGCGACGCGGAAGTTGTAAGCCGGCAAGCTGAGAGATGAGGTGCTTTGCAGCACGACATTATTCGCTTGTTGGACAAATGCAACGACCCAGAGATTGGCGGGATTCCAGGCAGGATTGATCGTGAATGTATGCTGTTTGGTGACACTGGTGCCGGCTCCGCTGAGATCGAAAGCTCCGTAAGCAATGTCCCGCACCACTCGGGTAGCTTCCTCGGCTACGTCATTCTCTATTAAGAGGAAATAGACCTTCTCATCGCTAAGCTGCAATGTAGGCGAGACCATCTCGATATTTACGCTGGCTGCGCCGGTAGAGGCATTCCATGAGTTCATACTCATCTTGAGGGGTGAGGAAGCGTGGCGGAAGAGGCTGTAGGCATTGTGATAAGTGCTGCCGTTTACGACGTCCTCACCACCGCCTTCGATACGGATCTTGCCATTGAATATCACAGCCGGCACACCGAAGACCTGATAATGCTCAAATCTTTGCTCGATAACCGGACTGCTAAGATCTCCGGAAGTGGTGTAATAGCGCATATAGAGCAATTCGCCATTATGCGCAGTGGCGTCCAATATGTTCATCCCGGCATAGCTATCAGGGCAGTTTACACACCAGTTTGATGAAAAGCCTTCTACTATGCTGGTCATTGGGTAGTACTCGGGATTTGCCATCAGGGAGCTGGCAAGGAGTACGATCAAGATACTGAGGTAGTATTTCATAATATATCCTTAGAAACGGGTTGTAATCTCTAGTTTGAGCCCTTCGAAGGGAGCTACGTAGCGGCAAATGCCATTACGGCAGACCTTTCCGCCGGCTTCCTTACCCACAAAGAGGGTAAAATCAGTATGGCTGAAGGCAGCGTATTTGGCTTCCAGATTGGTCCAATAGCGGGAATTCATCAGCTCTCCCATCTCTGTCCAATGAGAAGAGGCGGAGGCGGATAGGGAAAGCTTGCCAAAGCTGATGTCAGCTTGGAGATGAGGCTCCCAGTGGCTGGTGTTTTGGGCTTGGTAGATGCCATCGCTGGTACCCATCTTCTGCTTTTCTATATACTTGTGTTCTGCTTTGAGGCTTAGGGTCCTGCCCCAGGCAGGGAATGAGGCATATACAGCAGGTGTGAGCTCTTTTTGCCAGGTGCTGTTATCATCATTACTCTTCTCGATATGTGAGTATTCAGCACCCAGGCTGAGATTGTCACCGGAATAGTCCAGACTGCCGTGCAGGTCATTCATAAATATAGTCTGATCCAGGTTCCAAGCTTCTGCATAGTCCAGGCTCGTACTAAACTCGTCGTTGATAGTCCAGCTTGCCCAGCCCTGCAGACCGGCTTCACTGATGCCGGAATTAGTATCCTCAAGCGGCTCATTATGATAGTTTGCCAGGGGGAGATCCTGCAGCCGGTAGCTGAAGTTCTCATAACGTTTACCCGCAAGTCCTACCTGAACAGGATAGAGATTTACAGAAACCGATGCAAAGAGACCGCTGCCATCGAGAGGATCAAGGAAGGCTTCTCTCTTGTAAAGCTCTGTGATTGCATATTCCGCGCTGGCATCGATCAGATCTGAGCCGTACTGCATTCTGGCACCAAAGACATCCCTTTGGTCGTAAGCTCCATCCAGCCTTGCACTACGCAAAGCCAGAGCTGATGCTCCCAGATTGAGACCATTGAAGACAGGATACAGGAAATCAGCGCCATAAGCCAGATCCCAGGTATCGGCAAGGCTTTCACTCGGAACTGCTCCATAGAAAGCCTTGGCTTTGATCTTGCGGTCATAACCAATCATAAAGGCTTGCAGGCGGTTGTCTTCATCAAACTCAATATCTTCCCAGGCACGGAAGAGCATTCCGCTGCCAAAGGTCTCGCTCAGTGTTCCTGCCTGAAGTAACAAGTTGTCACGATTGTACCTCAGATAGAGCTCTTTCCAGCCCAATGAAAGCTGCGGTGCTGCCAGTTCATCGATCAGTTCGTCCTGATTGACGGAGTACTTTGGCAACTCGGCTATGAACTTCATTCCAAAGCTCAGATTGCGGTATCCCAGATTAAAGCCAAAGCTATCACGGAAATAGGCATTGAGCGAATCCGCTGCAGTGCGGTAGATAAATTCGGTCTCATTGAGTCCGCTTACGGTAAGCGTGTTCTGGGCTGAAAGACCTGCTGCAATCAGCAGTAATACCATTACAGACAGTAACTTGACTGCTTGTTTCATAGCTATTCCGCGACCGCTGGCAGGCTCAGGAGTTCCCTGATCTTAGCAGCATATTCCAGCTCGTTACCCGGCTCAAATCCCGTATGAGTATAGGCGATATTGCCTTCCTTATCGAGGATGAAGGTATGAGGCACTGTGGTTACATTGAGCTGCTGTGCCAGAGTCTTATTGGTATCAAAGAGAGCTACAAAGTTGTAGTCCTTGCCTCTCAGGAAGTTCTTGGCGCGGGTCAGATCCCGGGCAGAATCTATGGACACCACGACCACCGTCAGTGAGTCGTAAGTGCTCTTCAGATCATTCAGATAAGGCATAGCAGCCTTGCAGGGATTGCACCACTGAGCCCAAAAGTCCACAATAACGGGACCCTTGCCCAGCAGATCAGACAGGCTGACATCCTGATTATTCATATTGGGAAGCCTGAATTCCGGCATTGTATCAGCCAAAAGCATAGTAAAAGCCAAGATGGCCAGAATCAAAAACAGCATTTTCTTCATCTTATTCTCCCTTGAGTTCAATCGGAGCGAGTGAACGCTCCAAGCCGTTGTATATCATAGCATCATTATTAAAGACAGCGGGCATTCTTTGTGCATAGATCACGATTGCCGCATCGCTTGGGATAGTACCGGGAATGTTTACTTGGAAGTTCACTGAATGAGTCAGATCAGCAGTTGCCAGGTCAATGGTCGTAGAGCCCAATACCACGTTTGTGCAAGGAGCACCCACAGAATTGGTCGTCGCAGAGACTTTCTCGATAATGTGTACCCTGAGCTTGAGATCGGTCTGATCGATCGTACCTGCCCCGGGTGCCAACCTTACGGAACCACTCACACTTTGGCTGTTTACTTCAAATTGCAGGTCTCTAAGGTGCAATTGAGGCTGGTTTTCCAGCATATTCCTCACAAAGCTCAGATAGGCTTGCAGAGTCTCCGGATTGGCACTTAAGCGCTTTTCCATCCCCTGAAACACGGTTGCCGGCATCGGGCTCACACCGTAATAGACGAAAGTGCCCATATTGGTAGGAGCTTGCAGGGGATCCCCAATGTGATACTCGACATAGCTGAATTGAGAGGGATATTGAGCAGCCAAGCTGTGCATCACCTCTTCCACTGCCGGGCAATTTGGACAAGTCGTATAAGTAAAGCTCTCAAAGATAATCCGTTGCTTATTGCCTTGCTCCAGGCTGGCTATCTGATTGCCATAGAATTTCCAGGCTCCATCGACCTTGACGATCTTCTCGTCTGTAAAGGGGAACGAAGCCAGCAAACTGCTTTCCAGACCATCTCTCCAAATCCTGAGTTCCCAATTGACGCTCTCGTTGCTCGCATTATAGGATTCAAAAACCGGGTCCAGCCGATAGTTACCGCCTTCCCCACCATAAAGCTGATCCAAAGTATGATAAAACTGCTCTCTGGCAGCTTTATCGACCGCATTATGCATATAGCCATCCTGATAGAAAGCCATTAGCTGAGTCAGATCGTTATGATTTGCCATAGCTGTCTGAAGTGGTTCAAAGAGCTCCTGAACAAAGTCTATCTTGCCAAAATCGTGATCAAAGCGATCGCAGGATGCCAGCCCAATTGCCAGCAGCAATACCACCGCAAGTTTTATGAATCTCATTTACTTACCTCCGGCAAGTCCTTGAGCGCATCCAGGATCATCCCCTTGGATAACAGCTCGGAAAAGAGACGCGGTTCCGCTCCCTTTACATACAATACATTGAAAGGAACCCCGACCCTGCCATGTTTCTTCATAAATTCCAGCATATCGGGATTTTGCTTGGTATAATCACCGTGGATCAGGATGACTCCCTTGGCTTTGAAGGCTGCCATAATGTCATCCGTAAAGAGCACATTTTTCTCGTTTGCCTGGCAGTTTTTACACCAGACAGCTCCGAAATCCACAAAGACCGGTGCATCTTCCGCCAGGAGCTTTTCCATCAGAGCCGGTGAAAAGTCATACCATCCCGCAGGAGTATCCTTGGCAGGACGCATCAGACCATCCCCGATACCCACCTCTTCCACCACCGCCGCTTCTTTGTAAGGCAGGTAGATAAGAGCAGCTCCTACGATGATGACCAGGGTCAAAAGCGTAAAAATCCACTGGGTTGCCTTGCTATGCTCCGGACGGACAAAACGTCCATACAGCCACGCTGCAAAGCCCAGGCTCAAAATAAACATTATCACGTGGAGGAGATAGTCGCCATCGGTAAGCTTCAAGACGCTCTTGAGCATCGTATAGACGATCCAGAGCAATACAAAAGCCATCACTTCCTTGAAGATATTCATCCATTCGCCCGGCTTGGGTATGATCTTGAGCGCTTTGGGGCTCAATCCGATCAGGATAAAAGGAAATGCCAGGCCTATACCCACCAGAGCAAAGAAGATTAGCATCAGCCAGGCCGGCAAGCCAAAGGCAAAGCCCACCGCGGTTCCCAAAAGCGGAGCTGAACAGGGCGTTGCCAGCAGGAAAGCAAAGACTCCACCAAAGAATGAGCCGCTTACGCCCTTCTTGGCTGAGGCCTGAGTGGCAGCCGTCATTCCCGGAGGGGAGATGATAAAGACATCAAGCAGTGCCAATGCAAAGACAAAGATGATCGAAGTAAGAGCTATCGTAAAGCTGACGCTCTGGAACTGGAAGCCCCAGCCGACCGATTCGCCGGCCAGCTTGAGAATGATAAAGACCACAGCCAAAGCGATAAAGGAGACCAATACTCCCAGCGCATAGGCCATGGAATGCTTAAAAATCTTGCTCTTGTCTTCGGCCGCCTGATTGACGATACTCATCGCCCGAATGGTCAAAACCGGCAATACGCAAGGTGTAAAGTTCATAATAACGCCGCCTACGAAAGCCAAAAGCAGATACCAGAGTATCTTGGAGACCGGATTCTTGACCGGCTCCACCGGTGCTTCTGCCTGCTCCGCTACGCTATCGGTAATCGCTATTGCAGTAGTAACCGTCTCAGGTGCAACAGGTTCCTCGGTGATATTGCTAACCGGTTGATCGGGATTTGCTGCAGCTACGACCAGCCTTACACTGCCTTCCGCCAATTCAGGAGGTTCGCATTGACCTGTATCAAAGCACAAGCCATAATCCATCGAGACATTAATAGTCTTGTTTCCGGGAGCCGCATTCGCCTTCACTGTAAAGGGCAGACTGAGCGTTACAGAGCCGTGATAATCCCACTGCTCCGGAGATACGACCGTATGAGCCGCCGGATACTGGGTCTTGCCAAAGACCAGGTCAGGATGGCTGGCATTCAGCTTGAAATATTCATTATCCTGGGGATTGTGAGATTGGTGTTTGCCGGCGGGAATGCTCATCGTAACGCGAACAGTTCCCCGCTCTCCGGGCTTCAATTCACCTGGAGTTACCCTATAAGTAAATGTCTGCGCTACAAGGATAAGCCCCGTAAGCATCAGCATTGCAATGAGGACAAGTTTCTTAGCGTCTGGACGCATAGAACCTCCACAAATTTTGTATTTCTTTATCAATAATATAATGCAGGAAACATTCCAACCAGGCAAGCATTATGAGAAATTCCTCAGCTTCTTCAAATCCTGATACTGGGAAAGCAGCAGTCCGCCAATAGTTAGCGACAAGCCTGCCAGCACTCTCAACGTGATGCTCGTATCCAGGATAAAAAATGCCAGGATCGAGGTAAAGACCGGGATCAGATTGGTAAAGATATTACTCTTGATCACGCCCAAATCCCGGATCACACCGGTGTAGAGCATAAAGGCGCCGACGGATGCAAAAACAGACATCGCCGCGATCGTCAGCAGCCCCATCGCATCCTGCTGCATCGTAATGAAATGCCCCAGATCGTAATAGATCACCAAAGGCGTAAAGTAAAGCAGACCAAACAGACTCTGCATCGAGACGATAGTCAGGGCGCTGTATTTGAGCGTGAGCCTGCGCACCGTAATCCCATAAAACATCCCGGCAAAGACCGCCAAAAGCAGGAAGAGTATGCCTTTGAGTGTGGCGTGCATATCGCTCTCTCCCAGGCTCATAAGAACTACACCCCCGGTCGAGACCACCAGCCCCAAAACGATCATCGGAGATGCCTTTTCACGCAGGAAAAACCAGGCTCCAATCGCTGTCACAATCGGTATCAACGATATAATCAGGGAGCCCAGAGTCGAGCTGACATACTGCATCCCGTTGGCTTCTCCCACAAAGTAGGCAAAAGGCTCGCAAAATGCCACCAGCATCACGTGCCAGATGTCCTTGCGCTCCATCTTCTGCTGTTTTTTTCCGATCAAGATAACGGCAAAGAGCAAAACAACCGCCAGCAACAACCTGAGAAAGGTTATCTCATAGGGTCTGTAATCTGCTGCCAGAGCTATCTTTATCCAGACAAAGGTGACTGCCCAGAAGAGCATCGCCAGTGCCGCTTTACCATATACCATCAATCGGTTCATCTATCTTCCTCATCAAAAATAACATTAGCTAAAACTGAACAAAACAAGCCCTTATATGTCAAGTGAAATCTGCTTTGCCCTCTGCAACCGGATAACGAGCTATCAATAGGATATTTTTGTTGATTCTTCTCCACACCCGAGATATACCCTATCTCCTTATCAATCAAGCTTCAACAGGCTACAGAAGGCATTAATCCGAAATTTCAATATATGATTTATTGGTGAAATTAACTTGACATAGCCAGAGGCGTGAGCAAAGTAGGATTGTATAGTTGTGAGCTTATACGTAATTTATATCCCGCAAGGGATTAGAATGTATTTTCTAGGAGGAAAATATGAGACTCAAGAGCTTAATGTTCGTTTTTGTATTGGTCGGCATAGTAGGCTTTGCTTTCGCCAATAATGCGTTGTACTTTGACGGAGTGAACGACGTCGTAGAATACAGCAATCCCGGTGCCACCAATATTGCCTCGTTTGAATGCTGGTTCAAGCTCAGTTCCTATGAAAACGGCGAGTTGGGTCAGACCATCCTTTCATCCAATCCCGCCACTAATAAATCCCTCTGGCTTACTGCCAAAGGCACCGAGCTCTATCTTTGGGCTTTTGGTAGCAGCAGCAACGGCTTGCGTTTCCAGACCAGCGGAGCCAATCTTGCCCTTGATACCTGGTATCACGTGGCAGTAACTGCTCAGCGTGGCGCTGCCAACCGCACCAAGCTATATCTGAATGGTGTGCTTTTAATTGATCAAGCCAGTATGGATTTGTCCAATTTTGGCAACACCTTCTACCTGGGTAATTTGCGTAGCGGGGCAGCAGCTACTTATGCCTTGCACGGTTATATCGATGAAGTGCGTGTTTGGGATACCATCCGTACCCAAAGCGAAATCCAGCAATATATGAACAACATTATCAGCCCCTATCCCAGCAATCTGATCGCTTATTTCCCGCTGGATTCCTCCAATGGCGCCACCATCTATGATCTTACCACCCCGGCTACCAATGGCACAGCCCTCAATGGCACCACTCCCAATCCCAGCCCGGTTTTCGTCCCCAGCGACGTCACCCTGCCGGTTGAGCTGACTGCTTTTATGGCTACCGGTACTGCCGAAAACTTCGTGCGCCTCACCTGGATTACCCAATCCGAGACGGACGTGATGGGCTATTATGTCTATCGTAACAGCGAAAATAGCTTTGCCACAGCCACCCGGATCAGCTCTCTGATCGAAGCACAGAATCAGACCAATACCACGCATTATACTTTCGTGGACGATGAAGTCGAAAACGGTCTCTATTACTACTGGCTGCAAAACCTCGATTACAATGGCGGAGATGCCATTCACGGCCCCGTAAGCTACAACGTCCTGGTCCAGGATCCCGATCCGGAGACCCCGCCCGTGGTCGTTACCGGTTTCAATGCGGTTTATCCCAATCCGTTCAATCCCACAGCTTTCCTGAGCTACACTCTAGCCGAGCCGGGTAATGTTGATGTGATGGTTCTCAATTCTCGTGGACAGATCGTCCGCACTCTCAATCAAGGATTCCAAACAGCCGGTCTTCACGGCTTCCACTGGGATGGCAAGAATGCCCAAGGCATCGAATGCACCAGCGGAATCTACCTTTTCCGTCTAAAAGTAGGCGAAGCCAGCTATACACGCAAAGCTGTGCTCGTGAAATAAATTCCCTTCCTACTCAAACTACAACAGCCGAGAACCCCGGAACTCACTACCGGGGTTCTTTTTTTGGGTGAATGCGCTTTCTTAGAAACTATGATTTGAGGATTTTGTGCGCTTTCTTAGAAACTATGATTTGAATATTTTGTGCGCTTTCTTAGAAACTATGATTTGAGGATTTTGTGCGCTTTCTTAGAAACTATGATTTGAGGATTTTGTGCGCATTCCCTGAAACGAGGATTGCAGGATTGGAGGGTTGATAGGAATATGTGGAGTAGTGGAGTGGTGGCTGCCATCACTTCACCACTCCACCATTGAGTGTAGCGCCCCTTCCATCATTCCGAGCAATAAATGTGGGTGCGTCATCCTGACGCACAGTCCTTCCGAGCGACAAGATGTCGCTCCCACTCCATCACTTCGAGCAATAAATGTGGGTGCGTCATCCTGACGTCCTGACGCACAGTTATTCCGAGCGACAAGATGTCGCTCCAACTCCATCACTTTCCCACTGCGCTTAGTGCTTCTTGTCACTCGTCACTGCGTGAAGTGCTCCTCCTGTTTTGACTTAAACAAATGCCTCTGTGACTTCCATCTGAAAAACCAATCTAAACGGCATTTGTTTGAGTTAAAACGAAAGCTCGGCGTATATTCCCCGGCTATCACTGGCTGCATTATTTTAACTCATAATCCTGCCGAGGACGACCAGCTTGTCAATTCGAGACTATCAAGGCAGAATTATAAGTCAAAACTTGTGGGTGCGTCATCCTGACGCACAGTCCTTCCGAGCGACAAGATGTCGCTCCCACTCCATCACTTTCCCACTGCGCGTAGCGCTTTGCGGAGTAACAATCTTTGAACAATGCGCAGCACTAACTTCTAACTGCCTAAATCTAACTGCCAGGACGCAGTCCTGGCTCACCCTTTGAACCCCCCGGCAAATCACTCGCACTTTTCTGGTGATCCCCTAGTCGCCACTAGGGAATCACTAGGGGATCACCAGAGGATCTCCAGTGGATTCAAGCAGGGAGCCAAGTCAGCACAAAAACCCTGGTCCACTTTTTTTATTGACAGCATCCATCGAAGATCAAAATATGAGAATATGAGGAAATTGCTTTACTGCATACTACTGATCCTGCTGCTTGGCGGTTGCGAAATCTTTGATCTCAGAGATTCCGAATACCCCTCCGCGCCTCCAAACTGGAACAGCAGTACCGGGACTTTGCAGCAGCTCGAACAAAATCTGGGCTATTGCTATGCCGATTCCCGCAATGTGGTAAAGTATCTTGGCCTCTTTAGCAGCAGCTACAGCTTCCACTTTGCCCCGCAAGACGTTGTGGATTATGGCATTCCGGCGACCTGGACCCGTTCCGACGAACAGGATATGCTGATCAATCTGCATAGTCAGGCCAGCCAGATCACTCTCTCGATTGAGCCCAGCGCGGTGAGTCCGGACGAGATCCTGGCAAACGAAGCCCGTCTCTTTCGCACATATCAGATCACTGTCAAAAACGGTGGGAATCTGCATAACTACACCGGTTCCATGGAGTTGCAGGTCCGTCGCGAAAACGGATATTGGTATATCTACCGCTGGTACGACTATCGTATCGGCAACGAACCCGGCTGGGGAAAGCTCAAGTATGACTATTCGCAATAGGATAATCACACTCTTTGCCCTCTTGATCGCGCTCTTGGGCGCAAGCTGCCGCAATCCATTTCGCCCGGAACTGATCTATAATACGAACAACGATCTGCAAAATCGCGATCCCAAGCAGGTACTGCAAAGCCTTGAGCGTGCTTATCAGGACAAGAATATCGACCTTTACAAGAAATTGCTGGCACCGGACTTTCGCTTTGAGTTGCTCTCTTCTGAAGTCAATCAGATAGGGATAGACGTCAATGACGACGGCATCCGGGATAGTTGGTGGGGTTTTGAGCAGGAGATTCAGCTTACCGAAAACCTCTTTAAGTACGGTTCTTCCGATGGCAATTACCCGCCACCTGATCAGATCGAACTACGGCTGCAAGTACCTCCGGAAAACCTCTGGGAACTCGATCCCGAGGTGGGTCACGAGGATTGGGTCATAGTGCCCTGCGTCTTTGATCTCTCACTTACATATCTTTCCAGCAACAGCAGTCTCAATGCCAGCGGAGTGGCTAGATTTTACCTCAAAGAGACCAATAAACGCTGGCATATCGTGATTTGGAGAGACGAATCGAACCTCTAAAATCTGAAGGCAGAATTTTGGCGCTGGACTATGGAGAAAAGCGGATCGGGCTCGCACTAAGCGATCCACTCAAGATCTTTGCCAAGCCTTACCGCGTGTTGGCAAATCTGGGCTTTGACTCACTTGTCGCAGAACTAAAGGATATCATTGCCCAGCAGAGGGTTGACTTGCTTCTGGTTGGTATCCCTTTTGCCATTGATGGTGGCAATACACCCAAAACTGATGAAACTCTGGCAATTTTTGAGCAGTTAAAGACAGCTCTCGATGTAAAGATAATTGGATGGGACGAAAGATATAGCAGTGATGAAGCCCATAAGGAATTGAAAAAAATGGGATATAGCTGGCAGGAAGCACGCAACCTGGTGGATGCTATGGCAGCGGCAATGATCCTGAAAAGCTACCTGGAAACGATATGATGAAACTGAAGATAAAGCACTACATTCTTATCGGTGCGCTGGCCTTGATCCTTGCGCTGGGAGGCTGGCTGATGGCGACTGTATTTGTAAAGCATCAAAGCGATGAGATGCTCTTGGAAATACGTCCCGGAGACAGTGCAGCCACGATCGGAGCAAAACTCCAGGCTGCAGGCGTCATCCCAAATGGCAGATACTTTGCCCTATTGGCAAGGATTACCGGTGACGACCGCGATCTCAAGACAGGAGCTTACAAGTTTGGCGGCAAGGTAAACCTTCTCGAAACAGTGCATATGCTGCGAGCCGGCAATAGCGAGGCTATCAGCATCACTTTCCCGGAAGGCTGGTCGATGTATCGCACTCTCAAGCGTATCGACCGTAGCGGCTTGGTCAGCTTTGACAGTCTGATGGCAGTTGCTACTGATCCTGTTGTCGTAAAAACACTTACCGGGCTGGATCTGCCGAGTTTGGAAGGCTTTCTCTATCCTGAGACCTACCGTTTTGAGCTGGGGATGAGTCCCTATCAGATCCTGGAAATACAGACCAAAGAGTTTTTTACCCGGCTCGCCAAAGCAGGTATCGATGCCAAGGCAGACTCCAGTTTTTACGACAAAGTCAAGCTCGCCTCAATCGTGGAATCCGAATCTATGTATGAGGATGAAAGAGCCACTGTGGCAGGTGTTTATATGAACCGCTTGGCAAAGGGAATGAAGCTCGAAGCCTGCCCTACAGTGGATTACTTTTTGGAGAAACAAGGCATCAAGCGCGAGGTGCTGCTGATCTCTGATGTCAATACACCCAATCCCTACAACACCTATCTTAATCTTGGTCTTCCGCCCACCCCGATCTGCAATCCCTCGATCAGCTCTATAGTGGCGGTCTATAATCCTGAACGTCATAACTATCTCTTCTTCCAGGCAGACCGTCAGGGAAGAAACGTGTTTTCTGTTACTTACCGCGAGCACCTGCGCAAGATGAAGAATCTGCCCAGCAGAGTGCAGCGCGAGGAATAACAAGTAAATCCCAATGAATGATTTTCATATTGACAAAAAGCCCCAAACAAAAAAAGCTATTAACAAGAATCCGATTGCTTTATACCACAATGGAGGAATAATGAAAGCACTAAAAGTCCTTGTACCTGTACTCATCGCAGCCCTTCTGCTGATATCTTTTGGTTGTGGACGCAACCGCACCACAGTCAAGCCCTCCGGCGAACCTGTCTATTATCCCACCTGGTGGAACACTCAAGGGGATGAAGAAAATGTCTGCACTTATGGCAGCGCAACCCGTATGAGTGAAACTCTGGCGATGGAAACAGCGAAGAATCAAGCACTTGCCACAGCCGCTCAGTATGTGGAAGTGGAAGTCCAGGCTATGATGAAAGTCTATGAAGAGGAAGCCGGCGTAATCGATCCTCAGCTCTTGCAGCTTTCACAAAACGTGATCCGTTCGGTCACTCAGGCCAGATTCTCCGGTATTGTATATGGACGCAGCGAAGTACGCGTTGTACAGGAAAATGGCAGCAACCGTTACAAAGCCTGGGTCCAAGCCAAGATTCCCAAGACCGAGATTGCTCGCAATACCGCCCGTATGATCCGCAATGAGGAAGCTCTTTACAACCAATTCCGTGCTTCTCAAGCCTTTATGGAGCTGGACGAGTTGCTGGAATAGCACTTGTTTACATCAATTGCAACAAAAGCCGGCCTCAATGAGACCGGCTTTTTTATTGTGCTAATCTGATCTTATAGAGCCAGCATCAGTAGTGCCTCAACGTCCGAAGCCGAAAACCTGCTGATCCCGCCTATACGATCTGAAATCATCGAAAGTTCCACCAGGGTCGGCAGATCGCTCTCTTTAATGCCTAATTCCCTTAGGCTTACAGCAGAGCCCCAGCTCTTGATCTTGTCACGAAAGAGCTTCACGGCTTCTGAGATGCTTTCCACGCCCCAGACGTTCTTTGCCCAGCGGTTAAAGCGCTTGGGATCACGCTCTGCCATATATTCGATCCAGGCAGGGAAGATCACGCCGAGCCCCGCACCGTGTGCAATCTCCGGCTTGAGAGCCGAGAAGGAGTGCTCGATCTGGTGGCAAGCCCAGTCACCGCCTTTAAGCCCGACTCCGGAGAGTCCATTCAGTGCCAAAGTCGCTGTCCAGGCGAAACTTGCACGTGCCATATAGTCAGCCGGATCCTGCAGAATCCGATCTGTCATCTCGATCATCGTACATTGCAGGCTGTCATTTATCCCCAGGGTCGTAAACGCCTCAACACTCACAAAATAGTACTCCAGAATATGCGCAATCGTGTCCAGAGCTCCATTCACGACCTGCTTGGGGGGCAGGCTAAACTGATATCCCGGATCGATCACGGTGACCCGGGGATACATATGAATACTCCCGGTGCCCCACTTTTGCCTCGTTTCGGTATTTGTGAGCACCGCATTGCCATTCATCTCTGAGCCGGTTGCCGAAAGTGTAAGCACTGTATAGAGAGGCAATGCTTTCTTCACCATAGCTTTACGGCTATAGATATCCCAGACGTCATCCAGATAAAAACCTGCCGCGACACTCTTGGCGGTGTCGATAACGCTTCCTCCACCGATCGCGATAATTGCCTGAATCTCGTGTTCGCGCGCCAGTTTCACCAGTTCCCTGGCTTTCTCCAGGGTCGGATTTGCTCTCACGCCCCAGCCTTCTATAAAATCTATGCCATTGTCCTGCAAGACCTTTACCAGGTCGTCATAAGCACCGCTAACGCGGATTGATCCGCCTCCGGCTATCATCAGGATCTTGGAAATACCGTCTTTCTTGAGTTCCGTTCCCAGCATAGAAATCATTCCCTTGCCAAAATGCACTTTGGTCGGGTTGTAAAAGGTAAATGATTCCATTTTCGTTCTCCTGAATTGTTTTTCTATAAGTAAAATAAGCGAATTGAAGGCTTTGACAAGCAAAGCATTGCCGGATTGTGCTTTCACAGGGCGCAAAAGGATTTGATTGACAGAAAGCCCCGAGCGCAGGATGAGTTAATTATGACAAAGCATATTACTATCATTGGTGCCGGTTTAGCTGGCGCGGAAGCTGCTCTCTGCCTGGCTGCAAGAGGCTGGCATATCAATCTTTACGAGATGCGTCCCAATCGGATGACACCTGCTCACACGACGGATCAGCCGGCTGAGCTGGTCTGCAGCAACTCATTGAAATCCTTGCGTTTGGACACTGCTGCCGGACTGCTCAAAGCAGAGCTGGAGCGTCTGGGCTCCGTGCTGCTACCCCTCGCTCATCAGGCTGCCGTGCCTGCAGGACAAGCTCTGGCTGTCGATCGGGACAAGTTTTCTGCCCTGGTGGCGCAAGCTATTGCAAATGAGCCAAGTATCGAGCTGATCCGCTCCGAGATCACAGAGATTCCCGATGAACTCTGTATCCTTGCAACCGGCCCTTTGAGTTCCGATGCCATAATGCACTCGCTTAGCAGTATCATCGGAGCCTCACACCTATACTTCTTTGATGCCATCGCCCCCATCGTGGATGCCGCAAGTCTCAATTATGAAAAGATTTACAGCAAAGACCGTTATGACAAGGGCGAGCCGGATTACCTCAATTGTCCCTTTGAAAAAGATGAATACACCCGTTTTGTCGAGGCTCTGATCGAGGGCGAAAAGCACCAGGCACACGAATTTGAAAATGAGTTTTTCAGCGGGCTAAAGTTCTCATTTTATGAGAATTGCATCCCAATCGAGGAGCTTGCCAGGCGTGGTTTTGACACTCTTCGCCACGGCGTGATGAAGCCTATGGGGCTGGAAGATCCCAAGACCGGACGCAAGCCCTACGCTGTGCTTCAGCTACGTGCTGAAAACCTCTCGCGCAGTTCTTACAACCTTGTAGGCTGCCAGACTATGCTCAAGTACCCCGAGCAAAAACGTATCTTCCGCTTGATTCCCGGCCTGGAAGATGCGGTTTTTCACCGCTTTGGATCCATTCACCGCAACGCTTACCTCAATGCACCACAATTGCTTAACAACGATCTATCACTCAAGGATGCCCCCAATGTCTATGTCGCAGGACAGCTCAGCGGAGTGGAAGGCTACGTAGAATCCATCGGCACCGGGACTCTATTGGCAAGAATCCTGGATGAGGGATTGGAAAGCCTTCCGTCCCATACGATTATCGGTCAATTGTGGCGTCATCTGATCACTCCCGGTGAGGGCAAGTTCCAGCCGATGAATGCCAATTTCGGCATCCTCCCGGAGCTTGACCAACCGATCCGCGATCGCAAGCTTAAGAAAGAGAGCCTCTCCAAAAGAAGCCTGGAAGCTATAGATAATCAACTGTTTATACATAATATAGAATAATTCCCTCTGCTTGCTTGCTGCTTGGATGCTCTGGAGATCCCCTAGTGACCCCCTAGTGATCCCCTAGTGGCGACTAGGGAATCTCAAGACGAGTACCTGCCTATCACCAGAGATTTCAAAGAGCAAGCAAAGTGGTGTTTGTGATCAATTATTAATTGCCTACTAAGGAGTTACAATGGAAATACTGATCGGTTCCTGTGGATTAAACTGCCTCGTCTGTGAGGCTTATCAAGCTACAAAGGATAACGACGATACCCGTCGCGCTGAGATCGCTATCGAGTGGAGCAAGCGTTACGAAGCACAATTAACTGCCGCTGATATCAACTGCGAAGGCTGCACCGGAGGTGGAGCTAAGTTCTCCTGGTGCGGCAAGTGCCCCATCCGCGCCTGCGCTACCGGCAAAGGCTATCAGACCTGCGCACAGTGTGAGCAATTACCTTGTAAGACAGTCGCTTGGCTCCTGGAAGCTGTTCCAGAAGCCAAGGCGAATCTCGAAGCTATTAGAAACTAGTAGATAGCATAAGTTATTGATTGGAGGCTTCTTAGAAGCCTCTTTTCTCTTTGCGCGTCTCGTAAAGGGCATTGATCCTGCGGATGAGCGGATAGATGGGCATCGTGGGCTCAGTCCTAAGAGTCTCGGGATCGATTGCATTCAGGTCTATTATACCAGTGGGATTGACGAGGCTCGCCATAAGCTCTATCGCCATTTGATTCCAATAGTTTATCTCCGCTGTAGAAGCAGGTATCCAGCCGAGTTCATAGAATACTCGCATCAACTGGTTGATCAGCATCGAACGGGCAGGATTACGCCAAACTCCTGGTAATGCCATATTTCCCAGTATATTAGCATCGAGCTCCAGATAAGAGGGAGCGGGAAGCTGCAGATCAAGCTCCTGATCATCTGTCTTGAATTGGCAGACAGATACTTTGAATGCAGCCTCAACCATCGGCATTGCGCCCCAAGCTACTGCAATATCTGTCTTTGCGGGAAGATTGAAGCTGGGCTCCAGTGCCAATAATCCCCAATAATTGGGATACTCAGTGCTGCTGAAGAGATTCTTGCCGCTCGGATCAACCGAAAGAGCTTTGCTAAATAGCTTGTACTGCACTTTCTGGCATAGTTCGTTAACGCTGTAAATGAATAACTGACCGTTCTTTGGCTCGAGACGATCCAGGCTTGGGACGATCTCATCGGCAAAGCGATTAAAGCCGGATTCAGGCGGTTTGACCAGGATCAATCGCTTGCCATCCCGCTGTTTAAGCCGCAGAATAGTCCTGAGGGAGTGGTTGATCTTGCCCACGACCACCATCTCAGAGCAGTCGTCCAGGCGTTTGTAAGCAGTGGGATCAGCCTGCATTGGCAGGATTTGAGGTAGCAGCGGTTGCAGATTGTAATCAGCGTAAAGTTTGCTATGGCTGTTAGTTGCGGCAGTCCTCATTATCAGCATTTCTTCCAATGAGATGGTGGGTGCAATCTCAAAGCTCTTGGTTTCAGCCGCGGATGCTTTGCTCTTTAGAATCGAGAGAGCTTCTTCCCAACTGATCTCGCGCCAGATTCCATCTTCTTTTACCCGTGGCTGTTCCAGACGTTCAGGGCTAAAGAGTTCCTGCCAGCCGAATCTGCCTTTGAAGCAGAGATTGCGTCCGTTGAAAGCTCTATCTTCTTCCTTGAAAGGAGTTTGGATCAAGGCTACCTGGTCGGATTGACTCTGCGTTTCGATCACGCAACCGGTGCCGCAGATACCGCAGCTTTGGATCGTGTGTTCCCTGGGTAGAGGATTGAGTTTGTACTGCTGATTGCGCTCGATCAGGGCACCCACGGGGCAGACGGCAATGCACTTGCCACAGCTTTCGCAGGCTGTCCCGGTAAGCGATTCACCAAATTCAGGAGCTACCACACTGGAGAAACCGCGATAGATAAAGCCAAGTACGGCAGCACCTTGGATCTCTGAACAGGTACGGATGCAGCGTCCGCAATTGATGCATTTATTGGCATCGCGGATGATGAAAGGATGGCTGTAGTCGATGGGATGCTTGTTGATACTGCCGAGGAAGCGTTTGGCATCCACGCCGTAATCAGTGCAATACTCTCTCAGGAAACAGGTTTCGTTGACCTGACAGCCGCATTCCAGGCACCTCTCCGCCTCCATTCTGGCGGAATCCTCGGGGAAGCCGGTCTCAACCTCCGCGAAGCTGCTTCTTGCCTCTTCCAGAGGGATTTCCGGCATTTCACGACGCTCTTTCTTTGGGAAGATGGTGTATTCATCAGGAGAGATGTCTTTGACCGAATCTCCCCTGTGCGCATCGAAGCGGAAGCTGGTCTTTTCGATCTCCTCGCCATTAAGATAGCGAGTTATCGCCTCGGAGGCAAGCCTCCCATCGGCAATGGCTTCAATCGCTGTGGCGGCACCTCTGCGGAAATCGCCACCGGCAAAGACATTGGCTGTTCCGCAGTACATACTGGCTTCGCTCACGATAGCGGTTGACCATCTGGAGAGCGGTAACTGAGCCTCGCCCAGATAGTTGTCTTGCTCAGCAAAGATATCTATATCAGGCACTTGCGAGATAGCAGCAATGATCGTATCAAAGTCTTGCTCAAAGTAGTCACCGGTGGGTTCAGGGCGTCTGCGCCCACTCTTGTCCGGCTCGCCGAGCTGCATCTTCTCTATTTTGACTGTCTTGAGCTTACCGTTCTCGCCTAGATACTCGACCGGATTGGCAAGGTAGTGGAATTCCACTCCCTCGTGCTCTGCAGCATCGATCTCAAAGGGCTCGGCAGGCATTTCTTCCTTGGTGCGGCGATAGATCAGGCTTACTCGGGCACCCAGTCTGATCGCCGTACGTGCGCAATCTATGGCAGTGTTTCCACCACCCACGATTGCTACTCGCTTGCCCAAGGGAGGGGTATTGCCAAGCGCGTGAGCCTTGAGGAAATCCACACCCAGATAGCAGCCATCCAGATCACTGCCTTTGACCGGCATCGGAACAGCCTTTTGGGCTCCCAAAGCAAGATAGACAGCATCGTAATCTGCAGATAACTGCTTTAGTGTAAAGTCTTTACCGAGAGCTTTGTTGTAGTGAATCCTCATCCCATTGGCGCAGAGCAGATCGATCTCTTTATCCAGGATCTCTTTGGGCAGTCGGTACTCCGGGATGCCATAGCGCAGCCATCCACCCGCAGCAGGATTTGCCTCGAAGATATCTACTTCATATCCCTGATTCGAGAGGTAATATCCACAGGTAAGTCCTGATGGACCTGCCCCGACGATTGCAATGCGCTTGCCTTTATCCTCTTCTTTGGCTGGAATATAGCTCCAATAGTCGTTCAAGTCTTCATCCGCCGCATAGCGTTTTAGCTGCCGGATGGCTATGGGATCCTCAACAATCTGCCGACGGCATTCTTTCTCACAAAAGGCAGGACAGACACGCCCGATCGAGAGCGGTAGCGGCAGGGTTTCTTTGATAACCTTCACTGCCTCATGGTATTGTCCATTGGCTATCAGTGAGACATAGCTCTGTATATCGACGTGATCCGGGCAGGCAATTTTGCAGGGAGCTTCGCAATCTGCATAGTGATTGGAGATTAGCAGTTCCAGTGCCATCTTGCGAGCTGAAGCGATATCATCACTCTCGGTCACTATCTCCATCCCAGGACTAACTACTGTGCCGCATGACGTTACAAAGCCTCTGCGCCCTTTTACTTCAACCGCGCAAACCCAGCAAGAGCCATAGGGATTGAGCTCTTCATCGTGGCAGAGTGTAGGAATATGGAGTCCATTACGTTTTGCCAGTTCCAGGATAGTGATTCCGGCTTCACAAGTGACTGTCTTTCCATTCAGTATAAGTTCTATCATCTGGCTCTCCTAACTCTTTGTGATGGCGTTGAATTTGCAAGCCTGATAGCAGGCTCCGCACTTGATACAGCGTTCCTGATCTATCAGATGCGGCTGTTTGACGCTTCCTGAAATGCAATTTACCGGGCATTTGCGGGCACAAGCCGTGCAGCCGATACATTTCTCTGGGATTATCTCATAGCGCAGCAAGTCGTTACAAACGCCTGCCGGGCATTTCTTGTCCACAATATGAGCAATATACTCATCCTTGAAATAGCGCAAGGTCGTGAGCACCGGATTGGGCGCAGTTTGTCCCAGTCCGCAGAGCGAGCCCTTGATGATATTGGTAGCCAGATCTTGCAGCTTATCAATATCTTCCGGCTCTCCTTTGCCCTGAGTAATCCTGGTCAAAATCTCCAGCATCCGCCTCGTTCCGATCCGGCAAAAAGTGCACTTTCCACAGGATTCATTCTGGGTAAAATTGAGAAAGAACCTCGCCACATCGACCATACAATTGCTCTCGTCCATCACCACCATACCGCCGGATCCCATTATGGCACCGGTCTTGGTGATAGAATCGTAATCTACTATTGTATCAAGCAGATCCGCAGGTATGCACCCTCCTGATGGACCTCCCAATTGCACAGCTTTGAAGGCCTTTTCGGTTTTCATACCACCGCCCACTTTGTAGATCACATCTCTCACGGAGATACCCATCGGCACCTCAATCAGACCACCGCCCTTGATCTTGCCAGCCAGGGCAAAGACCTTGGTACCGGGAGATTTCTCTGTGCCGTATTTGCGAAATTCCGAGGCTCCATTGGTGATGATCCAGGTGATATTTGCCCAGGTTTCAACGTTGTTGATATTCGTAGGCTTGCCCCAAAGCCCTGATTCAGCCGGGAATGGCGGACGTATCGTAGGCATCCCGCGCTTGCCCTCAATTGATTGCATCAGAGCGGTTTCCTCACCGCAGACAAAGGCTCCGGCACCCTCTTTGATATGCAGTTCAAAGCTATATTCTGTGCCCAAAATGTTCTTTCCAAGCAGGTGTGCCGCTTCGGCATCGGCGATTGCTTTTTGCAGGTGCTTGATCGCAAGGGGATACTCAGCACGGCAGTAGATATATCCCTCGTCCGCACCCATCGCAAAGGCACCGATGATCATTCCTTCGATCACAGTATGCGGATCGCCTTCCAGCACGCTGCGGTCCATAAAAGCACCCGGATCGCCCTCGTCGGCATTGCAGACCACATACTTCTTTGGCCCCGGGGCTTTTTGGGCAAAGCTCCACTTTAGCCCGGTCGAAAAACCTGCTCCTCCGCGACCGCGCAGCCCGGACTCTTTGATCGTCTCGACAATCGCTTCCGGCTGCATCGTAAGTGCTTTCTTGAGCGCTTCATAACCGCCTGTCGCGATATATTCATCCAAGGACTCGGGATCGATCTTGCCGCAATTGCGCAAAACAATGCGCACCTGATTGGCTATCAGATTGTTATGTATGGCGTCACTATTTTCCGCCAGGACTATTCTCTCGCTTAAAGCACTTCCTTCGATATAGGCTTCGAGCGCATCGCAGATGGTCTCTGCCTTGGCTGCTCCGATCGTGAGAGAACCGTTTTGTCCCCCCGAAAACTCCACCAGGGGCTCTTCAAAACACATCCCGATGCAAGCCGTCTTTTGCAGCTTTACGGGCAGCGGATTAGCCGCCAGATACTCGCTCAATTTCCGATAAACGTCACCGGCTCCGGCTGCCATTCCGCAGGAAGCCATACCTACTTTGACAATCACTTCACTCATTCTAACTCCCTAAAATTCAAAACGTTCGAGTATCCCGGGGATAGCCTCGGGAGCCAGCTTACCAAAGGTCTGATCGTCGATCATAATTACCGGAGCAAGGCTGCAACAGCCCAAACACGCCACTTCCATCATAGTAAAACGCATATCGGTGGTGGTTTCCTCTCCGGGAGCCAGCTTCAAAGCGTCACGCACCGCACTTGCTATGGCATTTGCGCCAGAAACGTGGCAGGCAGTGCCTTTGCAGACCCGGATGATGTGTTTGCCCTGAGGCACCAGCTTGAACATTGAGTAGAAAGTTGCGACTCCAAAGATCTCAGCGGCAGGGATGCCAATCTGCTCTGCGACATAGCGCATCGTGTCTTTGGAGAGAAAGCCTTCGAGGGCTTGAACTTGTTGCAACAGAGGAATCAAGACGCCTTTCTTACCCCGATAGGCCGCGATCAGCTTATCGAGTTGAGCGATGTTTTCGGACATACAGGCTCCTTATGGAATATATTTAGTAGTCTTCACACACACAAAAAGAGCCTGAATCGGCTCTGTCTGCACTTTTACGGAGGCATAGCTAAATGTCAATCAAAAAAAGCCATTGATTCCAGCCTTTCCCGCCCTCTTTCAATGAAACAATGCTAAGACCTTGCAAGACAGCTATATCATACTTGCTCATGCAGGATTCAAGCAGGATAGAAGCAGGGTAGAAGCAGGAAGCCAAGCAGCAAGAATGGACAACCTAAAGACCATATGACAAAGTGAAGATCATCCAGACAACGACTAAGCCAAAGCCAATCAAAGCCCGAATACCTGCTCCATTTGCCATCTTGGGGCGAGAATCACGCCAGGCTATATAGAGGACCAGTCCGATAAGCGGAACAAAGAAGCATATCACTCCCAGAAAACAACCCATGCTTTCTTCAGATGAATTGGGCTGGTCTGTCCGGGGATTATGGTGTTGATTAAAGGAAGCTGGAGCGGGAGGAATCCTATCGTACTGATTGGGTTGCAACACCTTGGGACTAGCTGCGCCAGCCCGCAGCATCAGCTTGATCTCCGGGAATTCCACATAGTCTTCCGCAATCTTGCCCTCATTGTCCCGGATATTGGGGTCTGCCCCCATATCGGTGAGCTTTTTGATGCGGTTGATTGCCAATGCACCATTTTCGGGATAGTTGTCCACCCACTTTGCCAATGCCATCAGGATAGTAAAGCCCAGATCGCCGAACTTGGTGTTGAAGTTATTGATTCTGGCCAGCAAGTTATAGAAGATATGATCGCTCTTGCCCAGGAGCACGAACGTGTTCGCGATAGATTCCTCGTCTGCACCCAGGCTCAGAAAGTAGTCCACGACTTCCTTGTTGTCCAAGTGCACTGCCAATTCGAAAGGCGACCAGTCGTCTTCGTTCCCGTCTAAAACGTAAGCACCGTTTTCGACCAATAAGCGTATAACCGAGACGTTTCCCGCTTCGACTGCCTTGAGCAGCAGCTCTGTGCCCAGGTCTCCATCCAGTGCTATTTGATTGTTCTTTAGTATCTTAAAGACCAGTGACGAGTTCTGCTCTTCAATCGCAGCCAGTAATTGCTCTTCCGGATTCATAATTTCTCCTCAATGTGGGTTTTCTACGGTATTATGCCCATTGCGGGACCGGGGCTATAGCCGGGCCGGTCCCGGCAAAAGGTTTACATTACAATGCTTTGCTTATTGAAAACTGCCTTTGATCTCCTCTAGGCTGAAGCTACCGCTCATAGTGGTGATCTGGATTCTGCCATCCAGGATATCAAAGAAGAACTCATAGAGGTTTTCCGGCTTGAGGGCTGCATTACCGCCTGAACCTAGCTCGTAGGTCTTGAGAAGCTGTCCGCCCAGACTTGCCGCATTGAGCAGGAAGTGGTTTTCCAGTTTGTCCAGATCGACCAAATCCGCTGCCAGGATCTTTCCGGCTACCGAGAAGCTATTGACCAAATGAGTATTCATATTGTCGTCCACCAAGACGGTTCTCTGACCTTCGTTTGCCACATCCAGCTTTATTTTACCGGTGTTTTCCTTTTCGGGATTCTTCTTGTAAAGCGAGCCCAAATCTGCCAAGGACAGGTTATAAAACTCCGTCCCGGGGATCAATGAGGGTGGCTCCACCGAGAAAGCGGATGGGTATAGCAGATAGTTCACGTGCCCGGCATTGATCACAGGGCTGTTGAAGGTTCCCGCGATACATCCTGTAAGATTGAGCGACTTGGAAGCAAAAACACCCCCGATTACCACACAATGCTCGAGCTGTATCTCCTCTGCAAAGATACTTCCTGCTACATAGGCATTTCTCAATTTTACGGTTTTGGCGTTGATGTCTGCGCCAAAAATCAGCTTGACTCCGGGAGCGAGGCATATGATGGATTGTGCGCAACCGACAGCTTTGTAGAATTTTATCGTAGCTTTGGCATCGCTCAAAAGGTGTAAATCCTGATGAGCATAGACCGCTCCGTGAAACTCTGCCGGTCCACTCTTGATCTCCAGTTTATTGGCAAAGACTGCGCCTTCAATGACGACATTCTCCTGGATCGAGATGTTTCTGCTAAGCTCCTTGGTGACTTGGGGAAGGATGCTGGATTTGACCAGATTGTCTTGCAGATTTAAGCTGTCTGTACCTATTCTGATTTCTTTTAGTTCTTTCATTTGATCCTCCTATTAGTTCGATATGGGTACTGCTGCCGGTGATGCTTGCCATAGTGAGAACATCATATTCTTGATTCGGTTGATGTCCTCTCCGGTTCTACTGCTATAAGTATCATTGACGAGCTTGAGATACTCCTGCTCGATCAGCTTGTGATCTGGTCCTTTGTTCTGCCCCCATTTCATAGATTTGGTCTTGTCCACAATTGCCTTGTGCACGCGCTCCTTTAGCTTCGGAGCAGCGTCGTCTGGGGTCAGGTATTCGGTTTCAGCAGTAGTACTTTGTAGCTGGTCTTTCTCTACAATTATCACCGGAAGATAAAGGTCTGTCTGTTCAGACAGCTTCTGGTTTTCCAGCACGTCCACGAGTTTTTGGCTTAGCTTTCTGTCTTCCATTATATGGGAATGAGCAGCACCGAGCAGGGTGCCGACCTTGTTTCGTATCACAGATGATGCGATCATCATCTGTGTGTTGCCGATCTCACCTGCCTCAATCGCATAGGTAGTCGCTTGAGAGAGACTGCTTTGAAAGAGCAGCTTGTGCATAATCTCTCCTGAGAGATTGAAGCTGTTGCTATCCAAAGCCTGGATACGGCGTTGCAGTTCTTCATCGAGATTGCGAAACAAGTCCCTGTAGTGGCCTGCCAGCCGGGAATAGTCGCGCTCCATTACCTGCAGGATGTTTTCTGCGGCTTTCTTTTGCTCGATCATCAGGGCAAATTTTGAATTTACCTGATTGAGCAAGTCCGCAATCTGCTGGGTAATTTCAGAGCTTACAAGGCTGAAAAAGCCATCAGTGACGTGTTTTCCGACCTCGTGGGAGGAATCCTTAATGGATTGCACCTGTGCGGCTTTCATAGCTATCACGGCACCTTTGAGCATACCTATCTGCTCGTCGCAAGCACCAACGCTGTGGTCAAAGGGATTGGTATCGACCAGCACATCAACATCAATGGGCTCCGTGTGGGTGTAAGAAATCGTATGAGAGCCACCGTTTTGAGATGCGGGATAGCTCGCATTGACAGAGCCCCGGATAGTCAGAGTGAAGTGGTAATTCTGACGGTAACTCATATATCTTTCCTAACCGGACTGTGCCAGTTGTTTGAGTTTGCCAGCTTCATCATCTCGGCTTGGATTCTGGGTGCCAGATTGTTTTGGAATCCCATAGCCTCCAGCTCTCTGAGGATCTTGGCTTTCTCATCGTGAGTGATGTTTTGCCATTTCCAGGTATCGACCAGCCCCGTAACAGCCTGTTGTATTTTACTTGCCGCCGAGGAGAGATTGCCGCTAAAGTGAGGAGTGTTTACCTCAGTATAGCTGCCAAAGCCGCTCACAGCCTCAAGCTCTGAGTAAAGCACGGGGATCGATACACATTGGGTATCCCGGATACTCTCTTTATTCAAGCAGTAATTCAGCTTGGTGTTGATATTGGCTTGCTCTCGGAGATTAGCACTGATCGAGCCGATTAAGGTATCCGTGTTGGTGCGAACTTTTGCAGTAAGGGCAAACTGGCCCAGAGGAACAATCTCGCCTTGGTTCATTATAAAGCCGGAACCGCTGTTACGAAGCCTCCCAATCAGATTTGGGTAGTGCTTGGTTGCTAGGTCAGAAGGCATCTTGTCCAGCTCAAAGACTCTCTGTTGCAGAGATTTATCCAGCGATCTAAAGAGCTTTTTGTACCTACCGCAGATCATATGATAATCACGCTCCATCTGCCGTTTGATCGCATCCAGAGCTATCGCCAGCTGCCTCAGAGTCATCAGCTTGGCTGTTGCGGCACTCTGTAGATGAGCAGCTTTTTGGCTGATCTGCGAGCGTATCAGCAGGAAGAAGCCGTTATCAAGCTTGTTGCAGACCTGCCTGGCAGCTTCCTCTTCCGCCGCTACAACAGCAGTCTCCATTGCCACAACTGCTTTTGATACACCGTTTACTCCGTTTGACACAACCGTGAGGCTCTGTGCCATTGGGTGAGTATCGACTGTAAAGCTGTAGTTAGCCACTAATCCTCCTTCGCAATCTCTGCAACAACTCCAGCCTTCTCAAGCTCGTTGAAGAGCTCGATAGCATCTTCCAAAGACCATCCAAAGACCAGGTTTACAGGGGTTGTGGAGCATAGCTCACGTGCTTCATCCACAGATATCTCGAGTAGCTCGCTGATTGTGAAGAGAGCAGTCTCGGCTTTATCTCCCAGATTGTTAAGTACTACCGCGTAAGAAGCTTGTCCAGCAGGGAGTGGCTTAGCGGGAGGAGCAGCTTTCTGAGGAGAAGTCTGAGGAGCTGGAGCAGGTCCAGGGGAGCTTGGCTCGCTGTCAGGAGGAGCAGGAGGCTCGGGTGTCTGTACCACGTCAGGACTCTCAATAGCTTGAGGTGGGATGGTAAGATCCCCTGAAGGTTTCGCCACCTCTTCCTCTACTATGTCATCATTATCCAAGCTCTTCAGTGCTTCATCCGCCATCTGGATGAGGTTCATAGTAAAGTCTTCATAGGCCTTGGGCTCGATCTTGGGCTCCGGAGGAATATCAGAAAGAGTAGCAAAGTGAGCACCTGCTCCGATCAAGCCCTTACGTCTGGGCTCAATATCCTGGAGATTGTCACTGGCAAGTGCCATTTGATGCACTTCTTTATCTCTCAGAGAGGCTTCAAAGTACTCAATAAAGCCAAACTTCTCTGCTTGTGCATCGATATCTTCCTTGAGCCTATCCATATAATCCATAAAGTCCTCTTGTTGCTGCATAAACTGATTACCCTGCAGCTCAAAAGTAGCCAGAGTTTCTGCCTGATTACTCTTTGCCTGGACCTTGGAAGAATCCAGCTTGCCGGATTCACCCATCTGCTTTTCTGTTTCTTGCAAAGCTTTCAGAGTATTGAGCGATGAAGAATACTCCGCGAAAGTCTCTCTCATTCTATTGATCAGGTCGTTGCTCTCGGCCCGGTTTCGCCCATAAAAGTCTTCAGTATCCCGATGCCATTGATTCAGATAATCCAGCTTTTGATCTTTGATATGGTTATAGATCTTAAGCCGCTCTATTCGAGTCTCTTCCATCAGGTTTGAGATCACCGGCATCAGCACTTCTTCGTGAATCTGATGCACACCAAAGGGGAAAGAAGAACGTGAGTTATCATCAGCTACCCAGTTCTGAGAGAACAGGTCATAGCGCATCCGCGAGCTGGGATTCATCACAAAAGGCGTGTAATCGCCCACTGAATCCTGAAAGTTAAAATCTGTAGTCCTGATCCGCTCGATCTCGTCAGCTTCCAAAAGCGGTGAATAGTGATTGAAAGACGTTCTAAGCGTATTCATAAAGATTGCGTTGGAGTACTGCAAGACCTTGTTTGAACAGCTTACTTTCATCTGCGTTAGGATCTGTGCTGATTCAGCCAGTTGCGCCATCAGACCTTTAAAGAACTCGATGAATTCCCCGGAGCTATCGTCCAGCCCTTTCTTCATATCGTTCAGCTTTTCAAAAGCCTCGATATTACTGTTATGTGCCTGCAGGTCAAAGATCTGGCAGACTGGAGCATTACCTGTATCGGTAGTGCCGTGCTTCTTGAGAAAAGCCATCTCTGGGCTCTCCGGCGTGATGATCGGCAGGCTCACGGAGACCCGATTAACATCTCTAAGCATAAAGCCCAGATTCCGCATATGCCTGTCAATTGCCCCCATAAAGTCATAAAGCGGAGCTTCCTGCATCGAGGTGGAGTATTCAGAAGTATCTACCATCTCCACATCCTCGGATGATTCCACCAAAGGCACATTCTCGATCAAGCTCTTGAGCTCGACAACGTTTTCCTTGATAGATTCCGGCTGTTTCAGCGAGGATAGCGTAAAGCCCAGATCAGGCACCGACCCCGTAAAATCCAGCACAAAGTTCTTATCTTCAAACGGAATATGAGATGCCACAGGGACATAAACCACTCCCAGCTTGTTGACCTTGTAATCTCTGCGGATATTGGAGTGTGATCTCTTCAGCTCGTTGATCTGCTGTTTCTTCTGGTTTGTCGCGTTGTTTGCCTCGTCTATGAAACGTGCCAATTGTGGCTTTAGCGAGTTACTCACCCAGATCAGGATACCAATCCCGACCAGCACAATACAGGTCAGATAGCCGATCAGAGTCATCGTCTTGATCTTTTGTTCCTGCCGGGCAATCTCAGCCGGATAATCAGTCTCCATCGATCTCAGCTCATTCTCTGCCTTTTGGATCAGACTTTCCAGTTCCATTTCCTCGTGAACGATCTTCTCCGCAGCTTGTTTGTAATAGTTAAATAAGACTTTAGCTTGGTCTTGATACAGGTTCTTTGAATCCCTAAAGATTAATCCACTCATTTCATTACTCCATTCCGTTACTTGCGCGATACAGCTTTCTCTGTGTGATCAGCAGACTCAGACCTTCCACGATCCCGCGGACAGTCTCATCATTTGACCTACCACCCATACTAATTGCCGGAGAGATCAAGCTTCCGATCAGCCTGATTTGATCCAGTATCTTCTTTTCCAGTTCCTGTGCCTGAGGATCTGCACACGGGCTGATGAATCTCAGCTCCTCGGCAAGTGACTTTATCTTTTCCATAATAGCTTCTCTTAGAGGATCATCAGCGGGTATAGTCGCCAAGAGCTTGATTTCACTGCGAGCAGCCACCAGAAATAGCTCCTGATTACGCTCCGCCTCCTCGATTGTTCCCACGTGCACCGAACTCTTTGCTGCCAAGGTAAAGCCGATCAGAGAGGCAAAACCAATCACAACGTGCCCCAGCAATTGCACCTTCATCGAGAGATGCCAGCGGTATCCCAGGAACATCCAAACGATAAAAATGATGCTTGCACCTGTGCAGACCACCATCCTGATCCCAATCGCCGGGATTCTCTGGTTAAACCCGTCAGGAGGAGGAAAGAGCAGATCTGTACTAAAGAAATTCAGGCCAAAGACAAAGGAGATCACCGCCCAATTCATCCAGGCAATACTGCTCCGATCCGATGGCGTCAGCACCAGGAATCCCGCCAGTATGATGATCTCTCCCAAGATTCCCAAGCCCAGATAGAGCGTGGAGATTTCTCTGTTTTTATCCATACTACACCAGCTTTTTCCCGCAGGAACTACAGAATTTAGACTTCCCGTCCCAAGCCGCACCGCAATTGCTGCAGGCATTACCTGCAGATTCTGCATTCTCGGTCATAAGCGGAGTGCCGCAGGCCACGCAACGCTTTGCATTCTCAGCATTATCTGCTCCGCATTTGGGACACGCCAGATAAGGATCGCCGCAGAAAGGGCAGAATCTGGAAGTCACAGGGATTTTCTTGGAGCAATTGGAACAGAATACTTCTTTGCGCTGGTGGCTCGGAGCAGCAACAGGAGCTGCCGGAGCAGCGGGTTGAGCACCCTGCCCATTGGGAGTCATCATCATTTCTCCCATCTTCCCGCCTCCGCTCAATCCGCCGGTCATCAACACCGCGCCCAGCAAACCAACATCCCCGCCTTTGGACAGGGCCTCTTTGGCTACATTGAACGACTGATCCTGCTGCCAGGTATATCCGGCAATATTCTGAGCGCTCTTTTGGCTCATTGCTTTGAGGATTTGCTGCCCATCAACTGTGCTTTGATCCAGATCGATCGACGTAATGTAAAATCCGGTCAGCTTCATCCCAAACTGCTCCCAAAACTCCTCCATACTTACTCTCAGGAAGTTCGAAAGCTGGTCCAGATGAGCGCTTACAGTCTTGATCCCAATGCCGTTGTTTTGGATATAAGAAAGGATCAGGCTCTTGGTCTTGGATTCCATCGCTCCCTGAAACTGATTGGTAAGCTGCCTGGAATCAAATTCCTGGATAGTGCCCACCAGTTTGACCAGAAACATCTCCGCGTTATCAACTCTCAAGCCATATCGGCCTTGTGAGAAAAGCGGCACCATAGCCTGATAATCAGGATCGTGATACCTAAAGGTGGAAGTCTGCCAATCGATATTCAGAGGCATTACCTTATTCACAAACCAGACCTCGGCAAAGAAGGGATTCTTACCACCAAACGGAATGCCGAAAAAATCTCTCAGAATAGGGAGATTCTCCGTGTTCAGGGTGTATTTTCCCGGTCCAAACTTGCCAATAATCCTGCCTTTGGAAAACAGGATGGCTTCTTGGGATTCGTAAACGATGAGTTGGGTGAACGTGCTTAGGTTTTGATGCGGAAATCTCCATGCAAAGACATTATTAGTCCCTGGAGCCCAAGAGACTACATCAATCAACGCCATAAAGCACCTCCTTTATATATTTTTACTATGTCAGCGCTATTCGGCTTTTGTTTTTGTAGTACACTCTCTGAATCTATGCGCTCAGAAAGCACTGCCTGAATTTATCTTTGGCTGCTAGTATAGCCTACTACCAGTCTGTATATCTAATCTACTATCAATGCGTTGTGATTCATTCTTGGGATATCTTTGAACCAGAAAGCAGTTTCGTGACTTTATTCAAAACTGTCAATAAGAAATATAAAACGAATTTTTTCGCTTGGATCCCTGCCTCCCGCCCTCTTTCAATGAAACAATGCTAAGACCTTGCAAGACAGCTATATCATACTTGCTTATGCAGGATTCAAGCAGGATAGAAGCAGGGTAGAAGCATCCTATCAAGGAGAAAGCAAGCTGGCAATGAATCAACAATCTGCAGCGGGAGCTGTGCTGATAATGCCTATGAACTGGCGCTGCGTATTCGATGGAAAATTATCCGCGACAAAAAGTACTTAGACTGATGGTATATACTTGACTAATTTAACAAAAACAGACAGAGAGGGTACTGAGATGCCTGTAGTGAATCCGGGCAGAGGGTGCATCCTTACACCCGGCGCAAAATGGGCTCCCAAAAGGAGTTTACGATGAAGATACGTTTGTTCTTGTTGGTTTGTCTGTTTGCTCTGACAAGCATTTATGCTTGGGGCTTGGCAGGAGTCTATACCATCAATCCAATGTTGCCGCCAACGGCGAGTAATTTCCAAAGTTTCACTGCCGCGATCAATGCTCTGAACTCAAGCTATCCTACTGCTCCGGTTACCTTTAACGTCAAGGCTGGCGCATACTTTTATGAGGCCTGCCCAACTATTTATGCTGCCTCATTTCCTCCGCTGGCGGTGGTCTTTCAGAAAGATGATCCTAACATGCAAAATGCCGGGTTGATTTCACTTTCCACTGCGGCAGGATTTAAGCTGGTCGGCGGCGACTATTTCACCTTTGACGGGATAGACGTGTTGGCTACGACCAGTAACTGTCCGTATGGCTTTTTTCTGGATGGAACCGGTGGAAACGGAGCGCATCACAACACTATCAAAAACTGTAGGATAGTGATGAATCAGTCATTTGATAACACGATCGGAATCTATCAGCTCTGCGTTTCTGCTGGCTATATGGAGGCTTCAAACTCGAATAATACCTATGAGAATGTCTCGATTGAGAATAGCTTTAGCGGTATCGTTCTGGATCATCAGAATGCCAGTTCCGGTTTCTACGATCAGAACTGCGTAATCAAAAACTGCACAATTGGAGCTCCTTCGATGGTTCTGATGACAGGAGCAAGCACCCGTTATGGTATCTATACCCGGGGGCAAAACTCCTTGATCATCGAAAACAACGAAATCAGAAACATTGTCTCTCAGAATGCGGAAAGCTATGGTATACATCTATATACAACCAGAGGTGAAAGCCATATCAGGGGCAACAAGATCCACGGGATTCACAGCGCCAACGCTACCAGCTTGAAAGCTCAGTACGGGATCAAAGCTGATCTGGCCGTCGAGTCAAACGTCCAGAAGTCAGTAAAAATCTACAATAATATGATCTGGGACATCTATAATCCCTTTGGCAGCAGTAGCAGCCTGGGAGTATGCGGGATCTACCTGCAAGGGGTGTATAATCTAAACAAGTACTATGTGGATTTCAATACCATCTGCCTGCAGACTGCTCCGGCCAGCGTAACTCACGGGCTCTTCTTTTATAATGCCGGCGGACAGCACTTTGTAAGAAACAACATCATCCAGGTGATGAGCCCCGGAGCGACCAGAGCTCACGTATGTATCCGCTATTACGACAACCCGATGGGAGCCGCGGGGTCTGTTGCAGACTACAATGTGCTCTATTCGGGCGGACTCAATAATTGCAATGCCGTTCACGTCAATATGGGAAATGACTTTTATGCAGATGTTACAAGCTGGTATGCAGCCAGTGGATTGGATCAACACAGCTATTCGAGCGATCCCCTGCTGATCTCCGTCAGTGATCCTCATCTGCAGAGCGGAACAAGCTCTGATGCTCTGGATGGTGGAAGCTACTTTGCAGGAGCCTTGAACTGGGTAAGCACGGACATCGATGGCAATAACAGAAATGCTACTAACCCCGATATTGGTGCGGATGAGCTGTATGTGGCAACCCCTCCGGAAGTTCCTACGGCTCAGATCAGCCAGGCTGACGGCTCAGTCTTTATTAGCTGGGATGCCGTCCAGGGAGCCACATCTTACCGGATAGAAGCATCTGACGAGCCCGCTGCGGGCTTCTCCCTACTGGGGACGAGCACCACTACAAACTATACGGATACAATAACTACAAAGAAGTTCTACCGGGTGATAGCTGTAGCCGAATAGCCTTAGAGCGCTTCTTTTTCGTCCTCAGGGCCACTGGTGCAGACATCTTGGAAGCACACGACTTGGTTCTTGCCGTTGTGCTTGCCCTTGTATAGAGCCTGATCAGCCTCGAGAATCATCTTTTCCAGCGAGAGATCAGTATCTCTGTGGCTAAATCCTATGGTGATACCAAGGTGCAATACTTGATCGTTATAGGTGAGAGGAGTGTTTTTAACTGTATCTTTTACCCTCTCCAGCACGATCAGAGCACCCTCGCAGGAGGTTTCCGGGAAGACAAAGAGGAATTCCTCACCGCCCCATCTGCCCACCGTATCTGTCTGGCGTATCTGATCCAGAAAGATCTGTGAGACCAGCTTCAGGACCTCATCCCCGCAGTCGTGACCATAGGTGTCATTGACGTGCTTGAAGTTATCAATATCAGCAATAGCCAGAGCAAAGCCCCGTCTGGTACGGGTGGAACGCAGGATTTCAGTCTCGATAATCTCTTCCAGCGACCTTCTGTTGTAGAGTCCGGTGAGGCTGTCGTGCCTTGCCAGTCGCTCCAGATTCTCATAAGCAGACTGCAGCTCCTGATTCTTCTTTTGCATAGCAGAATGAGCATTCTCCAGATCCTCGGTGAGTTTCTCCAGATAGCCGGTTAGCTCGTTCTGACTTTGCTGCGCTCTGATCTCGTTATCTATATTGGTAAAGATGCCCAGGATGCCGTTTATACCACCATCCTTTCCCTGTATAGGCGAGACGTAGAGTTCTGCCCAAAAGAGACTGCCATCCTTGCGTTTGTATCTCCTGCGACGCTTCAAACTGGGAAGCTCCCCACGCATCAGCATTCTGAAGTGCTCGTCATTCTGATCCCTGTCTTCGTCCGGGGTCAGATCTCGTACTTTGAGCTTGATTGCCTCTTCCTCTGTGTAGCCGGTAAAATCGCACCACGCCTTGTTAACGAGGCTGTAATTGCCCTCTTTGTCGGTTATCCCGATAGCCACAATGGCATTGTCAAAGATTACATGATACAAATCTTCGGAATGCACACGATCCATACTAACTCCCTTAAAGAAAAGAGGCAGGGCTTTATGCCCCGCCCCTAAGCGATTGTATTATTCTGCTGTGGTGGGAGGAGTATAAGTCCTCTGTCCCAGCTCACGATCCAGCATAAAGATGGCATGCATATTGTCCCCTATCATCTTAAGCTGGCTTACAATCTTATCGGCAGTGGCTTCCTCTTCGACTTGTTCGTCGATATACCACTGCAAGAAGCTCTTGGCTGCATAGTCTTTTTCTTTGGTGGCAAGATCCATCAAGCCGTTGATGCTCTTGGTGATGAATTGCTCGTGTTCATAAGCCATCTTGAAGGCATTGAGCGGAGCCTTGAAGCTCTTATCCGGCTTGGCGATAGCGGCAAGCTCGACTTCACCTCCGCGCTCCAGCACATAGTTAAAGAACTTCATCGCATGGAAGCGTTCTTCCTGGGCTTGCACCAGCATCCAATTGGCAAAGCCATCCAGATTTTCTTTGGCAAACCAAGCACTCATCGCCAGATAGAGATACTCGGAGAATAATTCCTTGTTGATTTGTTCGTTGATTGCTTTATTGAGTGATTTGCTGATCATTTGGTTTCCTCCATTTTGTCTTTTATGTTTTGTTCAAGTTTGATGCGCATCTGCTGTAGATCCTCTTTGCCGGGAATGTACTGCTGTTTGATCGGCTCCAGCATATCAAAGCCGCATTCCTTGGGATCACCCAGGAGCTGATGCAAGATAGGGATGCTCTGTCCGCCCCAGCCATAAGAGCCAAAAGCCAGGCCCACTCTCTCTTTGGGCGAAAGCCCCTTGAGATAATACATAAAGGCGGCAACGGTCGGCAGGATAGAGCTGTTCAAAGTGGGTGAACCGACGCAGATCCAGTGCGCATCGATCACATCTGTCATAATATCAGAGATATGCGTAAGCTGCAGGTTGTATAGCTTGGTCTTGATGCCGAGATTCTCAAAGGCTTCCAGAATCGTCATCGCCATCTGCTCGGTCGATTTCCACATACTGTCATAGATTACCAAAGCGTTATCCATCTTGGAGATGCTATAAGCCCAATCCTTGTAAGCCTGCACGATCTGTGGAATATGCTCTGTCCAGATGATTCCGTGGGAAGGACAGATCATCTCGATATCCAGCCCGGACGCCTGATCCAGCACCTTCTGAACCTGCTTGGAATAGGGCAATACGATATTGGCATAATACTTCTTTGCCTCTTCCATAATGATGGTGAGCGGATACTCCGTATCGAGGCGTTCTGAAGAGGATATATGCTGCCCGAAAGCGTCGTTTGAAAATAGAATCTTCTCCTCAGGGCAATAAGAGACCATATTATCCGGCCAATGTACCATCGGAGTCGTCACAAAATGCAAGCTGCGTTTACCGAGCGAAATACTATCGCCGGTCTTGACTTCTTGAAATTTCCAATCCTTCTTGTAATGAGCCTTGAGCCCCTTGATACCATTGGCATTGGTGTAAATAGTAGCATTGGGAAGCAGCTCCATCAGTCTCGGCATCCCGCCGGAGTGATCCATCTCGACGTGATTCTGTACCAATATGTCGATTTTGGATGGATCGATGATCTCGCTGATCCGCGATATCATCTCGTCGTATAGATAATATTTGACGTTGTCGATCAAAGTGATCTTCTCATCGATGATCAAATATGCATTGTAAGTGGAACCACGCTGCGTCATATATCCGTGAAAGTTACGCAGGTTCCAGTCGATTCCACCGACCCAATAGATGCCTTCTCTTAATTTCCTAGCTTTCATTCGTATCGCTCCATAAATGTATAATTCCCGGGGATTCCTCGGAATGCCTATCTACATTATAGGTAAAAGTAAAGCCAAGTCAAGGATAATTTAGCCCAAATATGCTGAATCTCCCCCCTTTCTGTACCAATTTCTCCGCATTTCCCACACTGCCTGGCTTTGAATCCAGAGGTCAATAACTGGCACTCATCTGGAGATCCCCTTGTCGTCACTAGGGGATCACTAGGGGATCACCAGGGGATCACATAAGGATTCAAGCAGCAAGCAAGGAAAAACAATAAGTCTCTTGAACACAAAAAAAGAGGCGTCTTCCCGCGGAAAGACAGCCTCAATATGACATTATTTTATTATTGATCAGTCAGTTATATCGTCATCACGCATATAGAGCGCTCCGGCGTAACACTTTTGCACGCAGAGCGAACAGCCGACGCAGAGATCCTTGTCGATTAACGGATATTTCTCGTCATCCAGACGAATGGCAAGGTAGGGACAGCGGGTGCAATTGCCGCAATGCACACAAAGCTCGCGTATCAGAGCGGAGTGTTTGCTCTTGGGCGGCAGATCCATAAAGTCTATAATGGGATCAGGTTGCGCTATTCCGACCAGTTGCTGGATACTTGGGACGCCTTTGAATTCGAGATAGTGGCTGAGTCCCTGTTTGAGGTCGCGGATAATGCCGAGACCATACTTTTCGGCTACGGTGCAGCATTGCACGGTGGAGCAACCCAGAGCCAGCATATTAGCCGCGTCATAATAATTCATCACACCGCCGTTTCCTAAGATTGTGACGCCCATTTTGCCCGCTCTGGCGAGATTCAGATAGCTGATCGGGAGCACTCCGGCACCGCTCAAACCGATGACCGTGCCTTTGTCCCAGGAGCCTTCAGTATCCCTGAAAGCCAGCGCCGGGAAGGTATTGGCAAGCGTGATGCCGGCTTTTTTACCGGGGTATTTGGCAAAGACCTTGCGGATCGCCTCGACAATCGGATAGATCGCTGTGACAGCACCGGTTAGCTTGAAAAGTTTAGGAATTTCAGGATCGCTGATCTGCATCACCCAATCCACGATTTTGGCGCTGAGAGTGGCATCCTGAGCTACGATATCGCCGTGGGTACCATCACCGCCCTGAGGGCAGGAGAGGCTGTATTCGATGCCCATCGCACCGGCAGTTTCCAGCTTTTTGGTATTGGATTGCCAGACGAGCATATCCTCGGCGTCATTTCCCGTCACAGGGCCGCCGGTGGATGCCATAGTGAGCTTTTCCGGAAACTCCTTGATCAGTCTGCCAAGTTCTTCGCAAACGCGATCCAGAGGATGCTCGGATACATTGTCGCAATTGCCGTAGGTATCGGGATTTACGACGTACATATACTCGCCGGGGATGTGGATATCGAGGCCATCGAAAGCGGTCTTCATAATACCGCCGCTCCAGCCTGCCTGATAAGCGAGCTTCATCTGCTCGTAACCATCGGTGGGAGGCGCGGCAGAGAGCAGGAAGGGGCTCTCGATCTTGCGTCCAAAGAATTCACAAGCCAGATCGACCGGGAATTCGTTCCAGCCGGAGACCGGAACACAGCTCTTGGTGGGCTTGGGAATCTCCGGGCTATCCAGGTTTTGCAGCCTGGCATCAACTGTGAGAGCAGCATTCTTTCCGGCAGCAACAGCTTCCACGACCGTGCTGGGGCCATTGGAGATATCGCCGCAGTAATAGATATTGTCACCTTTCTCGGTGAATCCGGGGCGGTTTCCAATTGCTACGATGAGAGCGTCAAACGGCCTGAAGACCGGCTCTGCGCCTACTTCATCGCGGATTTTGGAAGGATGGAAGCTTTCGCCCGAGGGCAGACTCACCGGGAGGGTGCGGATACCTTTGACGATGCCTTGTTCGTGCACCAGTTCGGTCACTCTCTGGCGGGTGCTGATCTGCACTCCTGCCTTGAAGAGGCCTTGCTTTTCGGCATCAGTGATCGGCATTTCGGGGTAAGATTCGAGGCAGATCAGTTCCACGTGGGCTGCGCCTTTGAGGGCAATAGTGAGGGCTTGGTCGGCAGCAATCGCACCGCCCACGAGAGCGACTCTCTTGCCCGTAAAATCGTAGTTATCGGGATTGCGCAGGAGGTCCATACCGTATTGAATATGCTCGTCACCGGGGATATTCAGATGGATGGGATTGTCCAATCCGGTGGCAACAATCACGGCTTCAAAACCTTTGGCAAGCAGCTCGGCAGCCCTGGGTGCGCCCGATTGAGGAATCAGCTTAAATGCTTCTGCCACAAATGCCAGGTCGCTATCCATCACACCCGGTTCGAGACGTTCCGCCGGGATCAGACGAGCCTGTCCGCCGGCTGTATCGTTATCATAGACAGCCACTTCGTAGCCCAGTTGGATTAGAGTCACGGCTGCGCCAATTCCGGCAGGACCGGCACCCAATACGGCAATCTTCTTGCCCAAAGGACGGGTCTGGAAGAACTGGGGAACTTGCCCTAATTCCTTGGCTTTCTTGATGATAGTGGCCTGGATGGCAGGGATATTAACGGGTGTATCAAAGTCTTCGCGGGTGCAAGCGGCACGGCAGTGGTAATCCGGGCAGACGGAGCCGCATACTCCTCCCAAAGGATTGCTGGAGAGGATGATGCCTGCGGCGCGTTTGAAATCGGAGGGACGGAATCCGCTGGCAGCTCGGATGAAATCTGCGGGCGAACAATCGCAGGGACAAGCAGTCTTGCAGGGTTTTTCCTCGCAAAACTCGCAACGGGCCATCTCGGCCTTTAATTGGGCGTCAGTGTAAAACATTGGGCCTCCAGGGCTGGATCAGTAAGTGTGCTTTTGGCAGTTTAGCTCAATCTGCCAAAGATGTCCTGTTCAATGGCTTTAGCCAGGCTTTCGCATTCAGCGATCAGGCTGGCGGCTTTGCTGGTGATCTCTGTTTTAAAAGCAGGATCGTTTGAGCCGGACATATTGATCAGGATGTTGTAATAAGCTGCCTTGGCAGCGGCAAGAGCTGTAAGCCCCGCTACGCCTGCATCGGATATGGCATTGGTATTGCCAATGACGGCAACCTGAGTGGCAAGCTTGAGAGCTTCGAGCGAGAGTTCCAAAGTCTCCAGCGGGATCAGAATGGCTTTCTGAGTGGTCTTTTCCAGCATTGCATCACGCAGGGCGATCTCCTCATCGGTCTTCTTGGGCAGACGCATAGCGTCCATCATCTCGTAGAAAGCATCAGTGTCTTTGTCTATGCACTGGATGGCTTTGAGCTTGATATCTTGCCCCAGGGGAGCGAGCCTGACGGCATCCTCACGTACCTTTTCATAACCTTTTTTGTCTATGGTGAGATTTGAAACCATAGCGGAAAGAGCACCGGACATAGCGGCACAGAGAGCAGCGACACTGCCTCCGCCGGGAGCAGGTGCATCGGTCGAAAGCAGATCACAAAAACCAGTAACTGTAAGCGCAGCAAGGCTGTCCTGCTTTGCTATGGAGTATTCAATCACTTTCTTATCGAGCTCAAAGGGTCCCAGCTCCGCCAAGCCCATAGACTGCACGGCTGTCTCCATAATCATCCTTTCGGGGATGCCGGTGGATTCGTTCATCTTGTTCAGATAGTGAATGCCGGATTCCAGCAGCGCAGCTTTGGGGATGAGGCCTACCAATTCGGAACCAGTCACTTGGATACCCATCTCGGCAGCGAGTTCACGAACCTTATCCAGTACCTTATGAGCTGGTGTAACCTTGTAATTGGTGAGGTTTATGCTGATTTGAGCACGGTTGTAAGCATCGATATACCAGCCCACTGCCTTGCAATTTTGAAAGAGTCCGGGGATGGTGACTTTGTTGCCTTTATCGTCTTTGAGCAGCTTTCCTGCGGCATCACGGGCAGGCTTGCCGCTTTCACGGATGGTAAGGGCAAGCTCGTGGGCTTTCTTTTTATCGCGGGTATTGAGGTTGATATTGTAGGCAATGAGGAATTCACGTGCACCGATGGCTGTAGCTCCGCTGCGGGCATTAAAGGTATGCGGACCAAAGTCCGGCTTCCAGGCAGGATCCTGCGCCTTGGCAGGAAGCGCTTCATATTCGCCCGAGCGCACTGTGGCGAGGTTTTGCCACTCCGGTTTGGAGGCTGCTTGCTCGTAAAGATAGACCGGGATACCAAGCTCTTCGCCCACTCTTTTACCAAGGATTCTGGCATACTGGGCACACTCTTCCATCGTCATCTCACTGATTGGGATGAAGGGGCAAACGTCCGTGGCACCCATACGGGGGTGCTCACCGTGGTGCTTGGACATATCAATCAGTTCTGCAGCTTTCTTGATAGCCTGAAAGGCGGCTTCTACGACAGATTCCGGCTCTCCTGCCATAGTGAAGACGGTGCGGTTTGTATCCGCTCCCGGATCGACATCGAGCAGCGTAACGTTCTTTACAGTGCGTATTGCGGCCGCGATAGCATCGAGCACAGCTTTGTCTCTGCCTTCGCTAAAATTTGGTACACATTCCATCAGTTTCATTGCTTAGACCTCTTTCTTTCTGTGTATTTTTACTTTAATAATCTTCTTATCGGTGGCTTGCAAAACCTGCAGACGGTAATCTTCGCAGTCTATGATCTGTCCTTGATGCGGGATTTGTTCCAGCCTGTCCAGTATCAGCCCTGCAATCGTTTCGTAATCCCCTTCGGGCAATTCAATGCCATAGTCGTCTGCCAGGACGTCTATTTCCAGATCAGCTTCTGCCAGCCAGGTATTGGGGGAGATCTGGATCAGCTCTTCGCTGGGTTCTTCGACGTCGTATTCATCCTCGATCTCGCCCACGATCTCTTCCAGAATGTCCTCAATAGTGACCAATCCAGCCGTTCCGCCATAGGAATCCACGATGATAGCCATACTCTTGCGGAGGCGTTGCATCTCCCTCAGGAGCACGTCCAGATCAGTATTCTCCGGGGCAAAATAGGGCTCGTGAACCAGATCGCCTGCTGTAGTATTGCTGGTAGTTTCACGCTTCAGGATATCATAGATGATCAAGATACCGATTACATTGTCTATGCTCTCGTGATAGACAGGATAACGTGTAAAGCCTTCTTCCCGGGCAACTTCCAGAGCTTCCTCGATTGTTGCCGTATCCGGGATGGCGATAATATCCGTACGGGGCACCATCACGTTCTTGGCATCGAGCTCATTAAAATCCAGCGCATCTTCGATCATCTCCATCTGAGGCTCGCTAATACCGCTGTCATTCGCTTCTGACAGCAGCAAGCTCAAATCATCCTTGGTAAGATAATTGAAGTTATCCTCATCCTCTATCCCCAGCATCTTGCGCAGGGATCTGTTGAGCCAGCTCACCACTGCCACAAAGGGTCTCAGAATAAAGTAAAAGAAGCGGATGATGGGGAATACTGAGGGTACAAATGTCTCCGAATGATCGCGGAAAAGAGCTTTTGGCACAATCTCACCGAAGATCAGCACAATCGTGCCCATAATCAAAGCTGTCCACCGGGGATCAAAGAGACTACCGCTAAATCTATGCACCAGATAGGTCGATATCGTCGATAAGAGCACGTTTACGATGTTGTTTCCGATCAGAGTCGTCCCCAAAAACTTATCCGGCTGACGCACAAAGCTCAAGAGCTGAGCGCGTGATTTGTTCTTCCTCGCTTCCAACTCCAGATTGATCTGATTGATCGAGATTATCCCGGTCTCAAAACCGGAAAACAGAAATGACAAAGACAGAAAGAACAGCAGTATCAGTAGTGTGAGCAAGAGCTCCATTTATTCGTTCACCTTCTCGTTTCTCCAGGCAATTCTCAGAGATTCGATAAACTCGTTGATCTCTCCCGCCAGAAATCCGTCCAGGTTGTAGCTTGTCAAGTTAATTCTATGGTCGGTAACCCTCGACTGCGGAAAGTTATAAGTTCGTATCTTGGCACTCCGGTCGCCGGTGGAGACCTGAGCTTTGCGTTGCCGCGCGATTTCGGCTTCCTGCTTGCTGATTTCGAGATCAAGCAGCCGCGAACGCAAAACCTTCAAAGCCTTTGCCTTGTTCTTGATCTGGGATTTTTCATCCTGGCAGGTCACTACGATCCCGCTCGGCACGTGAGTGATCCGCACCGCGGAATCGGTCGTATTGACGCTCTGTCCGCCGTGACCGCTGCTGCGGTAAACATCGATTCTGAGATCAGCTTCATTGATTTCCAGATCGATATCTTCGGCTTCTGGAAGCACCGCCACGCTCACTGCTGAGGTATGGATTCTTCCTCCGGATTCGGTCACCGGGATCCGCTGGACCCTGTGTACCCCGCTCTCAAAGCGCATCAAGCCATAGACGCCTTCTCCGGAAAGCTGGAAGATGACTTCCTTGTATCCGCCCAAACCCGTTTCATTGGTATCGATTAACTGGTGTTTCCAGCCCTTTTTCTCCGCGTAATAGCTGTACATCCGGTAAAGATCCGCCACAAAGAGCGCAGCTTCCTCGCCGCCTGTGCCTGCTCTGATCTCGACGATCGCATTTTTGGAGTCATTGGGATCGCTGGGAATCAAGAGATCGCGCAGCTTCAATTCGCTCGTTGCAAACTTCTCTTCCAGATGACCCAGCTCATCGCGTGCCATCTCGATCATATCGCTATCGCTTTCCTGATCGATCATTTCCTTGGTCTCGGCAATCTGCTGTTCCAATTTTTGATAATATGACCAAGCTTCCTGAATCTCGCCAAGCTCGCGGAATCTCCGCATCAGATCGCGGTATCTGCGGGCATCGCTCATCACGGAAGTATCGGATATGGTATGCTTTAGCTCTTCGAGCTCTTCGCCCAGGGCTATCAGTTTATCACGCGGGATCATTGGGGCTCTCGAGCACTCGTACCTTGTGCATTGAATAATCCATATCCAGCGCGGCTTTCATCGCCACCAAAGCCACTTCGATCATCTCGTCATCGGGGGGCTGAGTGGTTATGCGTTGCAGCGCCATACCGGGAGCGGTAAAGATCTTGACGATTGGATGGCTGATATTGCGGCCTGAAAACTTCAAAAACTCATAGCTGATCCCCGAAACCAGCGGGATCAGGAGGAAGTGATAACCCAGCCGCAAGAGAGTCGGCACCGGTTTGTGCAGGATAAAAGCTGCCACCAGCGTATCGGTGATCGAAAAGACCAGGATAGCAATCAGCAAGACAAAAAACATAAAGCTGGTGCCGCAACGGGGGTGAATCGTGGTCCACTTTTGGATTTCTGCAATCTCCAGAGGCGTCTCATGCTCGAAGGCATTGACGTTTTTATGCTCAGCTCCGTGATAACGGAAGAGACGCTTGATGTCCTTCATCAGGCTGATCAGCCAGACATAGAGCACGAAAAAGACTATGCGGATGGAGCCTGCGAAGAGATTGAAATAAAAGTTCTGTTTGCTGAGCCCGATCCAATCCCCCAGCTTGTAGGGAAGCAGTCCAAAGAGCAGAAAAGCCAGTCCAAAGGCAAAGACATAGCTAAATAGCTCCTCTGTCTTTTGCGCAGCCTTAGTCTTTTCCTTGGTCTCCTTGCCCTTTTGCCGCTCTTCTTCGAGCAGGTCGTGTTCAAAGCGATTGGCACTGAAGGTAAGGGTCTTAAAACCGATCAACATCATCTCTATCAGAGAGATAAAACCACGCACAAGAGGCAGCCCGAGCAGCTTTTTGCGGCTGGTGATGCTGGTAAAGGGCTGTTTATACAGCTCAATAGTGCCGTCTTTGCGCCTGATCGCAGTGGCAAGATTATCCGCCCCGCGCATCATCACGCCTTCGATGACGGCCTGACCGCCAACGTTAATGACCTTTTTTTCTGCCATTATTCCTCACAAATAAAAAACGCCACGACTCCAGACGATGGATTGATGGCGTTTATAGAAAAGGCTGTCTATTTGTCTTCGATCTTGTATTTCTTGTTGAATTTCTCAACGCGTCCGGCTGTATCGATGATCTTCTGCTTGCCGGTGTAGAAAGGATGGCAGACGTTGCAGATATCGACCTGCATATTGCCTTTGGTGGAACGGGTCTCAAAGGTGTTCCCGCAAGCGCAGCGAACGGTGACCAGTTCGTACTTAGGATGGATTCCCTGTTTCATTTATCATTGCTCCTGTATAGATTTACAATTATTTGCGTCAGTTTTTCTGATCGCCCTATGATGTCAATACTTTTTTCGGTCTCCATTGGTCTATCCACTTATCCGAGAGCTGGCAAGCTCTTTTTTTGCCACATAAGCCATCATAAAACGGGGCATTCAATGGGGGACTTAAGGGTGATGGACAAGATGGACATAATGGACAAGCAGCTCAACCTGATAACGCTTCTGTTCACTGATTTCTGCGCCATACGCTCTGCCCTACGCCTCCTGCCGGAGCTGGCAGGTCTCGCTCTCGTCCAGGCAATCTGAAACGAGGCGATAGATCTGTTCCGGTTCCTCGCTGTAATGCAGCTTCGGGATCAGATCGGGCTTGTGCAGAGAACTTGCAAGGCATTGCATAATATTGAGTTGTGCTTTGGGATCAGAGACCGGAGTAAGTAAGAGGAAGACCGTATGAACCGGCTCACCATCCGGGCTGTCCCATTCCAGAGCCTGCGCAGGTTTGCCTACAAAAAGCAGGGATTGCTTGATGCCGGCAAGGCGTGCATGAGGTGCTGCGATACCCTTGCCCAAGGCAGTGGTGATCTGTTCCTCGCGATGCTGAATCTCCTGAAAGACATAATCTTCGGTGAGCTTGGTCTGTTCACCCACCACGTGACTCAAGAGCTTCAAAAAGCCGGTCTTGTCGCAGCTCGGGCAGCCAATAATCACTGCATCAGGATTAAAGCCGATCAGAGTCCGCTTCAGATTGATCCTTCTCAGGGCAATGGCAAGCCAGGGACCAAAGATGATAGTCGTAATTATGGCAGCAGTAACGATACTGACAAAGACTCGCTCTGAAATCACACCCAAAGATAAGCCCAGCATAGAGATAACGATGTGCATCTCTCCCCCGGGAGCATGGCAGATGGCAATCGTATGGCGATTTAACCTATCCTGCCCGGACCAGGCAGCTCCCAGATACGCTGCGAGATAACGGGACGCAAGCCCAATCACCAGCATCACGCCTACCAGAAACCAATCAAGATTGGCAAGGATATCGATGGTAAGCCCTATCTTGGCAAAGAAGATCGGCACAAAGATGGAATGCACCATCCTATTGAGCACATAGCGGTCTTTCTCGGTAACAAAGCGTGATTCGCCCACAACGATACCGGCAATGAAAAAGCCAAACAGCGAGTGAATCCCGATCCTGAGCGTGAGAGCACCCATCAGCATACCGAGGATCACGACAAAAGTGGTCTTGTAGCCTGTTTCTTTGCCCACCTTATTATGAATCAGCCCGATAGACCGATCCACCAGGCGACGCAGGATAGTCAGACTCAGCACAGTAAAGAGCAATGTGCCCCCCACCAGACTGCCCAGATAACCCAGCTCCACCGAGCCATGCGCAAAGAGTCCCAGAATGATCGTAAATACCACCCAACCAACCAGATCGTTCATCGTGAGTGCTGATACCGTCAGGAAGCCCACATCCGTCTTCAGGATATTCATCTCACGCATCCCGCGGATCGCCACCGGCAAGGCACTGATCGTCATAATGGCAGCTATAAAGAGCGCAAAGAGAAATCTTTGGGAGGGATCGACCATATAGCGAGCAGGCAGGAAATACATCGGAACAAAGGAGATAGCTATCGGGATGAGCAGATCGGAGGCAGAGAGCTTGATAGCGTTGGAGCGCTGTTTCCAGACCTTGGTAAAATTGATCTCGAGTCCGGTCTCCATCAAAAGAAAGAGATTGCCAAACCACGCAATGGTCCCCAGCATTGCCCATTGCACCGGATCATCCGGGAAGATGCTGCCCTGCAGCGCCGGCATATACTTGCCAAAGATCGAAGGACCCAGGATCAGTCCTACCAGAACATCTCCGGTAATCGTAGGCTGCTTGATCTTTTCCAGGAAATAGCCTACTACTTTGCAGGCTCCCAAAAGCAGGGCAAATTGAGCGAGGAAGATGAGCAGATGATGTTCTGTAATCGGGCCCATAGAACTCCTTTAGCCGGAGTAGATCTCGAAGATCAACGGCTCTGATTCTTTGGGGATGGGGCTGATGGAATAGGCTCCCTGAATGAGGGAAGCGACTTCTTTGCCGAGGGATAAGTCATTGCAGTGGACTTCCCCGATCGTGTCGCCACGCTTGATCTGATCGCCAATCTTGGGATACAATAGAGCTCCGGCGGAGTAATCGAGGCTATCAGTGGTCTTCATCCTGCCGGCTTTGATCCTCACCAGTGCATAGCCGATGGCGCGGCTGTCGATCAGGTGGATATAGCCTTCCTCGAAAGCGATGATGGGAATGGTGTATCCGGCAGTGCCCATCAGGGTATAATCGTCGATCACGCGGGCATCTCCGCCCTGCACTGCGATCATCTTGCGGAAGATATCAAGAGCTTTGCCGGAGGTGATGGCTTCGTCTATCATAGCCTGTGCCTGTGCCTCGTCCCTTGCCAGCCCGGCAGAGATCAACACTCGTGTCACCAGAGCATCGGTGAGCTCTTTGGTATCGGGGAGAGTCCTGCCTTTGAGATACTCGATGGCTTCGATCATCTCGAGCGCGTTTCCGACTGCGTGTCCCAAGGGTGAATTCATATTGGAAAAGACTACCGAGACCTTCTGCCCAAAGCTCTCTCCCGTGCTTACCAGCAATTCCGCCAGCTCTTTGGCACGCCTGAGATTGGGCATAAAGGCACCGCTGCCGACCTTCAGATCGATCACCAGGTGACGCGCCCCTTCGGCAATCTTCTTGCTCATAATGGAGGCAGTGATCAGCCCGGGGCTTTCGACCGTCGCGGTAACGTCCCGTAGCGCATAAATCTGTTTATCGGCAGGCACCAGCTCCGCGGATTGACCCACCATTGCGATGCCATACTGCTCTACCAGAGCCTGAAAATCTTCCAGCGAATACTGCACGCGAAAACCGGGAATAGCCTCTAGTTTGTCCAGAGTGCCGCCTGTATGCCCCAAGCCTCTGCCGGAGATCATCGGGATATAGAGCCCGCAGGCTGCCGCGATCGGAGCCAGCATCAGGCTGATCTTATCGCCCACACCTCCCGTGGAATGCTTGTCCGCTACAGGCAGTGCCGGATCAAAGGAGAGAGTGCTGCCGGACTCGATATATGTCCTGGTAAGGGCTGCAATCTCCGTAGCTGCAGTGCCCTGAAAGTATATTGCCATCAAGAGTGCAGACATCTGATACTCGGCAATGGAGCCATCCAGATAGCCGGTAATAAAGAAGCTGATTTCCTCCGGACTCAGTTCGTGCCCGTTGCGCTTCTTGAGTATGATCTCGACAGGGTTGTATTGTGCCATTAAATCCTCTTAAAATATGTGGTTACAGCCCATCCACCCCCTCGTGCGGGAAAGGCTCTATGATAATCTAAAGCGATTTGCCCTATCCTACAAGTTTTTCTCTGATAAAAGCCGAGAATATATCCATCACCCAGACTATCAGTGCAATCAGCCACATAATCAGCCCCACATTGCGCCAAGCCAGCATCTGCTGCTGCTGATACAATGCCAGGCCAATACCTCCACCACCCACGAAGCCCACGATAGTCGCCATCCGGACATTGATATCCCAGCGGTAAATAGTAAAAGCCAGATAAGGAGCAAGTATCTGCGGTGTAACGGCATAGCGCCAGATCTGCAGAGTTGAAGCACCAGTCGCTTTGATTGCTTCCACCGGCCCGCCATCGATATTCTCGATCTGCTCGCTATAGAGCTTGATCAAGGAAGCAATCGAGTGTATCCACAGCGCCAGCATCCCCGCAAATGGCCCTATCCCCACCCACACGCAAAAGATGATCGCCCATACGATTGCCTCGATAGAGCGGAAGATCGTGGAGATTGTCCTGATAAAGAAATAGACGCTCTTGCCCCAGACGGAGCCAAACATCAGGTTCTTTGCCGCAAAGAAGCTTAGGAAAAAGGCAAATGGTATCGCCAGAACTGTTGCCAAAAGCGCCAGATAGATCGTCTCGATCAGCGCTTGCAGCATCGGCACCAGTTGATCCGGATTGGGATTGAAGATGCCTTGCAGGATGGAGCCTGTATTGACTGCTCCCGTAAAGAATGCCACCGGCTTCACTTCCACGATCACCCACGCCATCACGAGGCTGAGTGCTACCCCGATGCCTATCTGATACTTCCAAAAACTGCCGCTCTTGCTTGTCCCCAACACCTTGCAGCCCACACAGTTCAAAAAAAGACCGCTGCTTATTGCCAGCAGCAGTGGCAGCCCCAAAAAGACCGGAACCAGTGAGAACCCGGGCTGCGCAAAGGCAGCCAGGCGCAAAATCAGCCAGCCAAAGCAGGCTACTATATAGAGCCAATACAGGTATTCGACCGCGAAAGATTTTATCTTATTCATCGTGCGCAAAGCTCTGAACCACAGCTTCCTTAGTCAAGCAGATTCTTTACTTGATCAGGCTGATCCTATGCACCAGGATACCGCCCTGCCAGTTTATCCTGATCGTATAGATCCCGCTGGGCAGGCTTTTCCCGCCTTGATCCAGCCCGTCAAAACTCTTTTCCAATCTCCCCATCACCGGGGCATTATCCCTGAATCTACGCACCAATTGTCCCCGGATATTATAGATGGACATACTGTAATCTCCCGCTTTGGGGAGCACGTATTCGAGCGTGGTGACGCTCCTGAAAGGATTGGGATATGCCCTGATATGCGGCATCAAAGGCATCGTAACATCATTATCATCATCCACCGGAGCCAATAGTTCATCCACCAGGCCCGGCAATAGCGGATTCACTCCGGCTGCCTGCATAAAGTAAAGCGGAGCCCCAAAGATCACGAGATTGCCCGCCTTGATCGCCAGCGGATTACCCGCGCCACTACTGGTCGCACTCATCTGCGCCGTATAAAGCACATCCGTAGCCCCGCCAAAGGTATAGATCATCGGCAGCATCCCGTTCCAGGTAGGGCTCAGCTTCGCCGGATCCACATTCAAAACCGGATATTCTGTCGATTGCGCGCTGATCAAGCCCGCCGCATTATCATAGACCAGGCTGATTCCCGGCAAAAAGCTCTCAAGAAAGCCCGGCGTAAAGGCAGAAGGTGTCTTCCAGCCGGAGATCACCAGCTTCCCGCCTCCCAGGAGGTAACCGCCCAGAGTATCGAGCGCATCAACGATCTGGATCTGGTTAAAATCGTCCGAATGCCACAGCACCACCTTGAAATCCCCCAAGGTATCCAGCCCCGGCATCCCCTGAGTATCCACATCCCAATGCACATAGTTATATGTCCCGAGCGCATCCTCGTAAAAATCATCCACCATCACGTCCGTGGGATTGATATTGGTGCCGGTGCCATTGCGCGTCTCATCCACGACCAATAGATCCTGGGCAAAGCTAAAGCCCTGCGGTATCGCCTCTGCCTGATCCGAATCAAAACTTTGATATCCCTCCGCATCCACAGCCCTTACCACATAGCGGTAATGTACGCCATTCTGCAAGCCCTGATCGGTATAATTCAAGCCCGTAATCAATGCCTGATTTACCCTTTGCCAAGTCTCATCCTGAGGACTCTTGCGATAGAGATTATAGCCCGCCACGCCGGGAACCGTGAAGGCATCCCAGCTCAGCATCACGATCGCATTGGAGGCAAGGCACTGGTTGATATGCGGACGGCTGTAGTTATTGCCCCTCAGCAGAGTCCAATGGTTGAAATTGCTCTGGATAGTCGCTCCGCAGGGATCGTCACCCTCTATAAATCCAACGTCATAGTAATTTGCCTGCCCGGCAGGACTTGCCATTACGAGGAGCGAATCCGCCGTCGAGCCCGGCATCCTCATCGGCACATCGATCCAAAATTGAGTCGCGGTCGGACTGGTCGTCTTTGCCAAAATCTTGATATTGCCGCGCGGATCGGTGGGATGGTGCCAGGCGCTGTATTCGAGGGAGGGGATTCCCCTGCCAAAGATCCACTGGTCAAAGAATTGCTGCAGGCTCTGCCCGCTGATATTCTCCGCCATTGCCCGGAATTCCGCCGTGATTACATTGCCATCCCGATAGGTCGTAAACCACTCTTGCAAAAGCTGAAAGAACTGCGCATCGCCCAGCTTGAGCCTCAGCATATGCAGCACGGATGCCGCTTTTTCATAGGAGGGGGGTGTAAAATAGTTATTGAATGCCGGATCATAGATCGCCGGAGTCTGCCCGTAGCTATTTTCCCAGTTCTTGTAATACTCGTGAAAACTGCTGCGCACATACTCCACCGCGGAAGCCCAGCCCAGGCGTTTATCCGTCCAAATCTGCTCCGAATAGGTGGCAAAACCTTCCGAAAGCCAGACGTCCTTAAAGGTCAAAAAGCTTACCGCGTTGCCATACCACTGATGCGCAAGCTCGTGCGCCACTACGATCTCATAAGTCCCTTGCCCATTGATGATATAATTTCCCAGGGTCGTCATCGTCTGGTGTTCCATTGCCCCGTAGGTGCTCATTGAAACCACCGCATTGCCATATTTCTCAAAGGGATAGCTACCAAAGACCTGAGAGAAGTAATCTATCATCGCCGCCATCTGCGCCAGATCGTTCAAGGCGTTATTATATTGGCTCTGCAAGACGAAGTTTTTGATCGGGAGCGTTCCGTTCATCGCCGTCTGATCGATCTCCACATAGGGTCCGGCAGTGATGCAGACCAGGTAGGTCGTCATCGGGTGTTGCCCCAGCCAATGAGTTGTGCTGGTGCCATTTCCATTATTTACGATGCTCTCGCGCAGCCCGTTTGCCGCCACCTTCCAATCCGAGCGCATGGTCACGTGCAAATCCACGATCGCCTTGTCCCAGGGATGGTCGTAGCAGGGCCACCAATAGCGAGCCGCATCCGGATCCGATATCGTGAAGATGGAATTTGCCGAAAAGATCATTCCGATATGATAGACATTGGGGGTGAGGACGGGATTCCCGGAGTAATTGACGGTCGTGGTAAAGCTCTGTCCCGCAGCGATATTGAGATTGATATTGATCATCCCGCCGCTGTGGGTAAAGCTGGCAGGTGCATCATTTACGAGCACGGAGCTTACACTGAGGCCTACCAGCTCATAGCTGATGCTGCTGAGGGCTTCCTCTGCCAATACGGTTGCTCTTACCGAACCGTTAATATAATTGGGATTCTGGGTGATAGCAATGGTCAGCTCGTACTTTTGCACGTCAAAACCAGTCGCGGAATCCGCCCGGACGGCTTCGTATTCCCGGGGCATATACTGCAATTGCTGCAGCTCAGGCGGGACCAATCTCGGGCTGGGGATGGCATACAGCGCCAAAGCCAGCATTCCCAGTAAAAAAGATAGCGTTATAAATCTCATTTTCGGCATAATGGATATACTCCTGTAAAATCCTCTGGCATTATCAGATGCAAATCCTTTTCCACAATGCGGATTAGTTTGGGCTAACAAGGAGTAAAGGAGTAAGGAGGGGTTTTTTACCACAGAGAAAGCAGAGAAAAGCAAAGAACAGCAGAGGGGGGAGTGGGGACGTGGGGACGTGGTGGCGGGGGGACGTGGTGGCGTAGGGCGCAGTTAGGGGCGCATCGCGCCAAGTGCTGCGCAAAACGTAAAGGAGGTTTCCGAACCTCCTAATCCATAGAGAAAAAAATGAGATCTTCACCACAGAGAAGCAGAGAAAAGCAAAGAACAGCAGAGACTTTATCCAAAAAAGGGGAAAGAAGGAAATGAGGATGCCTGCATTTGGTAGTGCATTTACCCCATAGGTCACCAATCTAATACCTAAGCGCAGCAAATCACTCATTAACTCATTAACTGATTAACTATTAACAGCGCAAAGCGCCTTGCGCCCAAGTCCCGGAGGGACGACATCCGATAGCGAGGGTGTGGAGCGAAGCGGAACCCCTCGTAAGGATCAAACGCGAAAATCAATCAT
>PHBP01000005.1 GCA_002842035.1 Candidatus Cloacimonetes bacterium HGW-Cloacimonetes-2
CAACTAAACATGTGTGCATGTCATATCTTACTTTCCTGTAATGTGATATCATCTGTTGTCCAAGTGAGAACGATTTGAAGTTTTCGGTGAGGGTTTATACTCGTAAACAAGAAATTAGCAGACTACACGATAGACTGCTAAAAAATAGCTTGACAGCTATCACTATGCACTTAAATTGTTACCAGACAATGGAGGTGTAGATATGAATACACAAAGATACACGATTAAAAGCCAGGAGATGCTGGCAAGCTGCCAGAATCTGGCACGCGAGTTGCGGCATCAGATAATCACTGATCTGCATTTACTTGCAGCTATCCTGCGGATCCAGGACAGCATTGTATTGCCCATACTGGACAAACTTGAGATCAATAGAGCAAAAGTCACCGAGGATACTGAGAAAGCTCTGGCGCGCTTGCCAAAAGTAAGCGGTGGTGAGATCTATCTATCCGGAGAGTTTCAGGATATCCTGAGCCAGGCAGAGCAAATTGCCGATAGGATTCAGGATCAATACGTCAGCCTGGAGCATATCTTTGTCGCCATACTGGACAAAGGCAAAGAGGCGGCGAATATTTTACGCAACCACGGGATCAATCCCGATCTGGTCTTTCGTGCAATGCGGGATTTGCGCGGCAATCAAAAGGTGGACAATCAGAATCCGGAAGCCAGCTATCAGGCTTTGGAAAAGTACGCCCGCAACCTGACCCGTCTGGCGCGTCGGGACAAACTGGATCCTGTGATCGGGCGTGATGAAGAGATCCGCCGTACGATCCAGATCCTTTCCCGTCGCAGAAAAAACAATCCCATCCTGATCGGTGAGCCCGGCGTAGGCAAGACTGCCATTGCGGAAGGCCTGGCAAGGCGGATAGTGGCAAAAGACGTTCCCGGCAATCTGCTCGGCAAAGAGCTGATGGAGCTCGACATGGCAGCTTTGGTGGCTGGGGCGAAGTTCAGAGGAGAGTTTGAAGAACGCCTCAAGGCGACCTTGGCAGAGGTGGAAAAGTCCGAAGGACGCATCATCCTCTTTATCGATGAGATCCACACTGTAGTAGGAGCCGGGGCAGCCGAGGGCAGCGTTGATGCCTCCAATATGCTAAAGCCTGCCTTGGCAAGAGGAACTCTGCATTGCATCGGCGCTACTACCATAGATGAATTTCGCAAATACATCGAAAAGGATCCGGCTCTGGAGCGCAGATTCCAGCCGATTCTGGTGAGTGAGCCGAGCGTTGAGGATACGATCTCTATCTTACGCGGAATACGCGAGAAATATGAGCTGCATCACGGGGTGCAGATCACCGATGGTGCCTTGGTGGCGGCAGCTACGATGTCGGATCGCTATATTGCAGATAGATTCCTGCCGGACAAGGCGATTGACCTGGTGGATGAAGCTTGCTCCCAGCTTTCGATGGAGATGGACAGCCTGCCGGTGGAGCTCGATGAGGTGCAACGCAGGATCAGGCAACTCGAGATCGAGCGGCTTTCTCTCAAAAAAGAGACAGATCAGCAGTCAATGAAGCGTTTCAAGCTGATCAGCGATGAATTGGCAAGACTTACGGAAGAGGAAAAGATGCTTTCTGCCAGATGGCAAAACGAAAAGAGCTTCCTGACCGAAATCCGCAAGATCAAGGAAGAGATCGAAGAGCTGAGGCTGGAAGCGAAACGCAGCGAAATGGCGGGAGATTACGAAAAAACTGCCCAGATCCGATATGGCAGCCTTGTGGAAAAAGAGAGACTGCTGACAGAGATGAGCGATAAGCTGAAGCATCTTTCCGGCTCTCAACAGCTTCTGAAAGAAAAGGTGGATGAGGAATTGATCGCCGAAGTGGTCTCCAAATGGACCAAAATCCCGGTCAGCAAACTGATGCAGAGCGAGCTGAAGAAGTTGCTCGATCTGGAACAGATTATGTCACAGCGAGTGATCGGACAGGAAGAGGGCATCACAGCCCTCGCCAATGCCATCCGCCGCAACCGCAGTGGATTGGGCTCATCCCAGCGTCCGATCGGTTCCTTTATCTTTTTGGGACCCACCGGAGTCGGCAAGACAGAGCTGGCAAAGACCCTGGCAGTATTGCTTTTTGATACTGAAAAGGCGATCATCCGGCTCGATATGAGCGAGTATATGGAAAAGCATACGGTTTCACGCCTGATCGGAGCTCCTCCCGGCTATATCGGCTATGATGAAGGCGGTTATCTGACTGAGGCGGTGCGCAGGCGCCCTTACAGCGTCATACTCTTTGACGAGATCGAGAAAGCGCATCCGGATGTCTTTAATGTGCTCCTGCAGATCCTGGATGATGGGAGACTCACTGATGGCAAGGGAAGGACTGTTGATTTTAAGAACACTGTGATCATAATGACCTCAAACGTTGGCTCTCATTATATTTACGAAGCCGGCTCGGTGCCGACGGATACTCTGAAGCCTCAGTTGATGCGGATCCTGCAGGACTATTTCAAGCCGGAGTTTCTGAACCGTGTGGATGAGATCATTACCTTCCACCGTCTGGAGCGTGAACACATCAAGCAGATTGTGGAGCTTCAGCTGGGATATCTGGCAAATCAACTGCGTGAGCACGGGATTACGATCCTCTGGGAGGATAGCCTTGTAAACTATCTTGCCGAGGCGGGATTTGATCCTTCTTTTGGAGCCAGACCGATCCGGAGATTGATCCAGAGAGATCTCGAAGATGAGCTTGCCAAGGCTATTTTGGGCGGCACAATCGATCGCTCTAAACCTCTGAAACTGAGTTACTCAGTTGCTGAATCGAGAATAATTGTAGAAAACAAATAATTCCTGCTTGACAGAAATCTGGACTGTCCTCATATTGCCTTAGATGGAGAAATCTATCCAAGTGCAAAGCGTGTGTCAGTCCTTTTTTTTGTGAATGCGGATATTTTTTTTGCCGCTGTAATATGGGCATTATCGGTTTGTAAAGGGTGATGTGTCGCCCATACCGATGATACTAACTAATTAGGATAAACCCAAAAAAAACAAATGGGAAAAGGAGATACCTATGAAGAGATTATCATTACTCCTCGTGATGATATTCATCCTACTCGGTAGTCTGCTCGCCACCGAAGTAACAATCGGTGCAGGTAATGAGCAAGCTCGAAAACCCGTTGATATGTATTGGAAGAACTCATTGTTCCAAACCCTTTACTATCCGGATGAGCTTACTTTTGCCGCAGGTACGATTACCGGCGTCAAGTTCTACAACAATTTTGCAACTGATCTTCCTAGCAAGCCTATCAAGATCTGGTTGGGAACCACCACTCAAGCCACTCTCAGCACTTACATTCCCTCCACACAGCTGACTTTGGTCTTTGATGGTATGGTCAATTTCCCTATGGGATCAAACACAATTGACATCACATTTAACACGCCATTTATGTACACTGGCAACAACCTCGTGATGTTTGTGCAGCGTCCGATGGATACCGATTATTTCAGTTCCTCGGATTACTTCCTTTGCCAGACCGTTGGTACTGCCCGTTCTCTGAATCATCAGAGCGACTCCACTACCTTCGATCCTGCTGCACCTCCCGCTTCTCCGACCATTTCCGGTCAGTTCCCCAAGACAACTTTCGTATATACCGGCCAACAGATCACCAACGACCTCGGCGTCCTTGGTATCACCGGTAATATCACCCCCAGCGTCGGTGCTCCGACTACTTACAACATCACAGTCAAAAACAACGGTACCGCTACTCAGACTAACTACACAGTTAAGCTGATGAAAGAAGGCAACGTTGAGATTGCTTCCGTCCCCGGAACCTCCATTGCTACAATGCAGACCCTGAGCTTTGGTATTCCCTGGACTCCTACCGCCACCGGTCCTACCTACGTCTATGGTAAGGTCGAGATGGCTGGCGACGAAATCGCCACCAACAACCAAACCTCAAACCTGAACGTCGATGTCCAGGCTGCAGGTACGGTTGCTGTAACAGTCGGCGGCGGCGGTTCAACCGGCCGTATGCCTGTCGATATGTTCTACAAGAACTCCCTGTTTGAGACCATCTATCTGGGCTCCGAGCTCAATATCGGCGGTTTGCTTACAGGTATCCAATTCTACAACAACTTTGCCACCAACCTTCCCAATATGCCTACCAATATTTGGGTTGGCGAAACCACACAGGCAGATCTGTCCGGCGGTTGGATTCCTTCCACCCAGCTTACCCAGGTCTATAGTGGCAACGTGAACTATCCTGCAGGCGCAAATAACATCCTGATCACCCTTACCACTCCCTATCCTTATGGTGGTGGCAATCTGGTCGTGATGGTCGAGCGTCCGATGGATACTCAGTACTACTCCTCCAGCGATCTCTTCGTTACCCAGACGGGTACCGTTGCCAATCGCACCCTGAATGTCTATAGCGACACCACGGATTACGATCCTGCCGCTCCTCCTGCCGCCACCGGCAGCGCGATCTTCCCCAAGACTACCCTTATGTTCATCACCGATGGAATGGGTGCTCTTAGCGGAACCGTTTACGGACCCGGCGCAACACCTCTGGCAGGTGCCACCGTTACCGTCGCAAACTCCACTCTGACTTATACCACAGGTGCCACCGGAACTTACAGCTTCCCTTACATTGCTGAGGGAACACACCAAGTATCCGCCACCAAGCACGGTTATACCGTTGATACCCAGACCGTGACCATCGTGGAAAATCAGACCACTACCCAAAACTTCACCGTCGCCCTGCTACCGCAGGTAACCGTTACCGGTATGGTAGTCGGTAGTGACCAGCCCACAGTCGGCTTGGTCGGTGCCACTGTTACCCTTACAGGTTACGAGCCTTACACTGCCACCACAGTAGCCGGCGGTACCTTTACAATTCCGAACGTCTTTGCCAGCCAGACCTATGAATACACTGTTAGCTACACCGGTTATCAGAATGCCACCGGTCAGGCAGTCGTCGGAACCACAAACCTCAATATGGGCACCATCACCGTCAACGAGATTGCCTTCCCCGCTACTCAGGTTGTTGCTACTGAAGCCGCAAACTTCAGCAACGTGACAGTTACCTGGGCCGAGCCCGGAACAGCCGGTGGCGAATGGCTCTCCTATTGCGGTGACAACGATGACAGTATCGGAACCGGCGGCGTCGCTGATTTCGACGTTGCCATCCGTTACCCCGCATCAGCTCTGACCGACTATGCCGGAATGAGCCTGCACACAGTCAAAGTCTGGCCTGCTCAGGCTGGAACCTTCTCCATCCGTGTTTGGACCGGCGGCACTGCCACTGCTCCTGCCCAGATGGTTGTTGACCAGCCCTTCACAGCCGTTCTTGGCGAATACAACGAAATCACCCTCAATACCCCCGTTCCGATCACCGGTGCTGAAGAGCTCTGGTTTGGTTATCGCTGCAACGTGACTGCCGGTTATCCCGCAGGTTGCGATGCCGGTCCCCAAGTGGAAGGTTTTGGTAATATGATGTACTGGCAGGGTGCGTGGACTACGCTTTCTGCTCTTGCACCCACCCTTACCTACAACTGGAACATCATGGGTTACGTTGGATTCAGCGGTCCCACCCGCGAGCTTGAGCTCAGACCTCTTGCTTTCAACGCCGACCGTCACAACACCGGCACTCTTGCCACCAGTGGCATCAGAAATGCCAGCGTTAGCGCTTCCAGACCCGAGAACAACGACCGTGTAATGACCGGTTACAAAGTCTGGCGTCTGCTTGCTGCCGATCAGGCCAACGAAGCCAACTGGACTCTCCTCACCCCCAACACCATCACTGCACTTACCTATGTTGACAATGCCTGGCAGCCTCTGCCCAGCGGCGTTTACAAGTATGCAGTCAAATCCATCTACACCAACAATGTGATGGCTGCTGCCGCCTTCTCAAATGAGATTCACAAAGGTATGATGGGCACCCTGACCGGAACCGTTACCGATCTTGGCAGCGGCACCCCGATTGCAGGCGCTACCGTTGTCGCCGGTGATTACAGCGGAACCACCAACGCAAGCGGTGTCTATAGCTTTGGCGTTTACCAAGGCATTTACACTGTAAACTGCGCTGCTCCCGGCTATCAGGCTGCTTCTCAACCCGCAGTCAATATCGCCGGTCTGCAGACCACAACTGTAAACTTCCAGCTTGCTGAAATTGCTCTTGCCCCGACTCAGGTCGTTTCCGAGCAAGTTCAGAATAATACCGTCGTCAACGTCTCCTGGATGCCACCGGATCCCAATGCCGTGGATATGACAGAAGACTTCGAAGGCACCTTCCCTCCCGAAGACTGGACACAGATCATCACCGATACCAGCGCTGCCGGAACCACCGGTGTGCTGCCTACCTGGTGCCAGGTCGGCGAAGTTGCCCTCACTCCTCCCGTTCCGCCTCATGGTGGAGCTGCTCAGGTTGGTTTGTGGTGGAGCTATAACCATCAGGATGAATGGCTCATTACTCCTGAATTCTCCTGCCCTCCCACTGCCTCTCTGAACGTCTGGAGCTATGTCTATTATGGCAGCACCAATGACGACCACTACTATGTCAAAGTCTCCACCAATGGTGGAACCGATTGGACCACACTGTGGGATGCCAGCACCCTTACCGGCGGCTGGAACTACTATGCCACTCCGATCACCGTAGATCTTGGCGCCTATGCCGGTCAGCAGATCAAATTGGCCTTCCATGCCGATGATCCTCCGTCAAACGATGGTCTCTGGTATGTCTGGTTCATCGACGACCTGACAGTCGGCAATGCCGATACAACCCTCAGATTCCCTGCCAGCCAGTTGACTTCCGTCTCTGCCGGCAACATGATCAAATACGAAAACGTGACCAATATCCCCGCCGTCGCCAGCCGTGCTGCCCTTACCAAGGGTGCCGAAGCTGTCGTCGAGCCCGTGATCGAATCCAACTACAGCTACAATCCTCCTCGCTCCCTCGTCGGCTACAAAGTCTGGCGTCTGCTGCAAGGACAGGAAACCAACGAAGCTGTCTGGACTTCCCTCACCCCCAATTCCATCACAGCTACCGGTCATCAGGATACCGGTTGGGCTGGCGTTCCTGACGGAACTTATAAATGGGCTGTCAAAGCCGTCTATACCGGCAACGTAATGTCCATGCCCGCCTTCTCCAATCCTCAGACCAAGCTCACCCAGGTTGGCACCATTGCCGGTCTGGTACGTAATCCTCAAAACCAAGGCATCGCTGGTGCCACAGTTGTTTGCGGAACCGTCACTGCCACCACCAACGCCTCCGGCGCATACGTGATGACAGTCGGCGCCGGCACAGTCAACGTTACCGCCTCTGCTCCCGGCTACAATGCCGTGACTCAGACCGGTATCGTAGTTGTCACCGGACAGACCACCACCGTGAACTTCACCCTTCCCGTTTCACAAATCGCGTTGCAAGATGGCTTTGAAAGCTATACCAACTTCACGCTCGATTTCGCACCCTGGACTTTGGTTGACGTCGATATGAGCACAACCTATGGTATGACCGGTATCACCTGGGAAAATGCCTATGCTGCAATGGCTTATATGATCTTCAATCCGAGCGCCACAGTGCCCGCAGTCACCGATCTTGCACCTCACGGTGGAGCCAAGATGGCTGCTTCCTTCGCTTCCACAACTCCTCCCAACAACGACTGGATGATCACTCCTCTGGTCGCCGGCGGCGGAAACATTAAGTTCTGGGCTCGCTCCTATGTCGATACCTACGGTCTTGAGAGATTCAAGGTCGGTGTCTCCAGCGGCAGCACAAACCCGAACGACTTCACCATCATCAGCGGCGCTAACTACGTCCAGGCTCCTGTCGATTGGACTCAGTTCGAATACGATCTCGCAGCCTACGCCGGTCAGCAAATCCGCATCGGTATCCAATGCCTCTCCAATGACGCCTTCATCTTCCTCGTTGACGATGTCGAAATCATGGGTGGCACAGATGCTACCGACCCGACCGTACCTTCAGTCGTCACCAACCTGTATGGTAACTATCCTAACCCCTTCAATCCGGAAACTACCATCCGTTACAGTGTCGCCGAAGACGGTCCCGTCACCATCGACGTGTTCAACAGCCGTGGTCAGCTCGTGAAGACCTTGGTTAACGACAGCAAGGCTGCCGGAAACCACAGCGTCGTCTGGGATGGCCGTGACAACAACGGCTCCAGTGTTTCCAGCGGTATCTACTACTACAAGATGTACGCCGGCAAATACAGCAGCACACGCAAGATGATCCTGATGAAATAACGCCTCGCGCGCTAAATCATAACGAAAGACCCCGCTGAAATGGCGGGGTTTTTCTTTTAGTGATGAGTAACAAGTGACGAGAGTGCCAGAACTGCGTCACTTTAAGTTAGAAGTTAGTGCTGCGCTCTGTTCGAAGAGCGTTGCTACGCATTAAATGAGGATTTGAGGATTGATAGGAATATGCTAAGTGGTGGAGTGGTGGCTGCGCTTGGCTCGAAGAGCGTTGCTACGTATTTATCTCTTCTGTTCACTGTTTTCTGATCCCTGTTCACTGATAAGCCACAGCGATTGCAGATCGCTACCTGTTTTGACTTAAACAAATGCCCCTGCAATCTAACAGAGATACCGGAATATCACCGGCATTTGTTTGAGTTAAAACAAAAGCCCGTCAAAACAATAGCGTGCTGGTCATTGCTGCCCTCTTGTGGGTGCGTCATCCTGACGCACAGTTTTTCTGAGCGACAGGATGTCGCTCCCACACTAACACACTCCCACGCTTCTTTTACTCCTTGTTAATCCTTCCCTTTTGAAACCACTGGCAAAACTCTGACACTGCTCTGGAGATCCCCTTGTCGCCACTAGGGAATCACTAGGGGATCACTAGGGGATCACATAAGAATTCAAGCAGGGAGCATCATAGCGTAGCGCTTGACAAGTTAATGAACTTTACCAAGCTTGCTGCAGCCCCAAAAATAAGGAGCAGAAATGGATTATTATCTTGGCTTGGATATAGGCGGAAGCAGCATCAAATATGGCTTGGAGGATGCAGAAGGCCAGCTAATCCTCTTCAGTTCCATCCCCCTCAGAGAGCGAAGTCTGGCAGAATTCCGGGCTATCACCCGCGATATCTTGCATATATGCCAAAGCTACACCCTTGATGGCGCAATCGCCGCCATTGGGATCGGCAGTCCGGGCCAGATCGATCATCGACGCGGAATAATCATCGGCAACAATCCCAATCTTCCCTTTTGGACGATGATCTCGCCCACTGCAATAATGCCGGAAGATCTCGATCTGAAGGTCGTTTTTGATAATGATGCCAATCTGATGGCTCTGGGCGAAGCCAGCCATTATCCTGCAGGGCACAACGTCCTGGGAGTCACCATCGGCAGTGGAATCGGCTGTGGATTTTGCATTGGAGGCAAGGTATTTGGCGGTAGCCGGGGTTATGCGATGGAATTGGGACACATCACGAGTATTATCGATGGCGCAGCTTGCAATTGCGGCAGATACGGCTGTTTGGAAGCATATTCCTCGCTGAATGGGATGCGCAATCGCCTCTGCGAGATCGGGTATAAAGCCAATGACTGGAATTTCGTCCAGCTCTTGCAAGCAGCAGAACTTGATAAAGAGGTCAAAGCCATACTGGACAAAGGGATAGAGCTCTTTAGCCTGGCTCTGGCAAATCTGATGATCATACTGGAGCCGGATCATTTGGTAATAGGGGGTGGAGCCTCTGAAATTCCGCTTTACCCGGTTCAGGAACTGATCGACAAAATCCAATCCCTGCTGCCTCCTGAGCTCACAGATATCAGCATCGATCTTGCCAAACAAGGCAATAAAGCCGGAGTCTTGGGTGCAATCAGGCTGGCAAGAGGCTAAAAACAGCTTGCCTATGATCAGACGAATCCTGATCATCCTGTCATTTCTGCTGGTAATTTGCCTGTATGCCGTGCCAGCCCCGGTAGTCTTGAAAGTCTTTGAGCTTCCCGATCCCCGCGCCACAGATGCTTATTCCAAGGCCAATCTGGCGGTTGTGCAAGCTTTTCGCTCCAAGTATCCCCACATCGAGCTGCGAGCTTTTTCCGGTATCAAGATCGAAGGGATGGATCTGGATAGTGGGCCTCTGATGGCTATCGCCGGAGGAGTGGCACCGGATATTCTCTACGTAAACTTCCGCCAGAGTGATACTTATATACAAAACAACTTCCTCTATCCACTGGATGAATTCATCGCCCGGGAAAATCCTGAAGATATGGCGCTAAGGGTGGAAGCACCTGTCTGGCAGGTGATCCGACGCATTCGCAAAGGAGACGATAAAGAACATACCTGGGCCTTGCCCTACGAGACTCTGGTAAGGGTCTTGCTCTATCGCAAGGACGTCTTTCGCAGAGCAGGTTTGGACCCCAACCGTCCCCCGCGAACTTGGGAGGAATTCCGAAACTATGCCCGCATCCTCAGCGATCCTGCCAATTCCAATTACGGCACGGTTCTGGCTGGTGGTTCTCAGGCTGCTTACGACTGGCTACCCTTCCTCTGGGCTGCTGGCGGTGATGCAGTTAGCTACGACTCTGTAAACCGGCAGTGGAACGCCAGCTTTGCCTCTGATGCCGGGATCACTGCTGTGGAGTATTACCTGAGCCTTCTCACCAGCGAGTGGAAGGACTCTGCCAGCCGTTCCCAACGTGGCTTTGCCATCCGGGAAGGCGATTGGGGCTATCTCTGGATGGAAGGCAAGATCGGTATGAAGATGGACTATCTCTCCCAGCAGAATATGGGCGGGAGATACGATCCCAATCTGTATGGCTTTGCGCCTTCGCCAGCCGGACCTTCCGGACGCGGTGGCAGCGAGATCAATTGCCGAATGATGGGCATCTTTAGCGGAGCAGGAATAAGTAACAATGCAGGCTTGGGAAGCCGTGATCCTGCCTTGGTGCGTGAAGCTGCCTGGCAGTACATACAGTTTTACGATAGCGAAGAAGCTCGCAAGATTCGCCTCAAGGTAATGATCGAGAGCGGTTTTGGCAAGATGCAGAATCCCGTCTTCCTAAAGCGCTATGGCTATGAAGACTATCTGCGCTTTGCGCCTGCGGGGTGGTTGGAGACCTTTGAGACTGCAATGCGGGAAGGCAAGCCGGAGCCCTATGGCGACAACTGCCAGAAGGTTTATGAATTTATGACCTATCCCTTGGATGAGCTGATCAAGCTGGATCTGGCAGGCAAGCTGGGGAAGACCGCAGCAGAGCGTCGGAGCAAGATCGGCTCTATCCTCAGTGCGGCGCAGTCCAGAACCAATCAGGAAATGATCGGAATCGTTGCGCCCCGGCAGCAGGCTCTTCGAGAACGCTTAGCTTCTGTGATAGCAGCTCTGATCGTCTTTGGCTTTGGCTTTACAATTTGGCGAGTCTGGAAGATATTGGCGCCCAATACAATCGCATCGGATTCCGGGAAAAAGAGCAGGATTCCGCTGCTTGTACTGCTCTTGGCTCCGGCGGTGATCAGCATCTTTGTATGGAAATACGTGCCGATGATCACGGGTAGCCTGATGGCAGTAAGGGATTTCCGGCTGGTGGGTGAGAGTCCTTTTGTGGGCGTGGGTAATCTGGCAGAGGTGCTATTTGACGCCACCTGGTGGGCATCAGTACTGCGAACGCTTTATTATATGCTGCTCAGCCTGGGGCTGGGCTTTTTCCCTCCTATAATCCTGGCAATAATGCTGCAGGAAGTCTCCCATGGCAAGATGCTCTATAGGGTGATCTACTACCTTCCGGCGGTGATCAGCGGGGTGATCGTGATCTATCTCTGGAAGCTGCTTTATAGCCCGAATGAGAGCGGTGCTTTGAATCAGTTGATTATGAGTATCGGCTTGCCCAAGAGTATGTGGATACGGGATGAGCATCTGGCGATGCTCTGTGTGGTTATTCCGGGGATCTGGGCAGGAATGGGACCGGGCAGCCTGATCTACCTGGCAGCTCTAAAGAATATCCCAAATGAGCTCTACGAAGCATCTGATATAGATGGAGCGGGGTTCTTTGCCAAGCTCAGATATATAGTTTTCCCCAGCCTCAAGGGGCTGATCATTATTCAGTTTATCGCCGCCTTCATTGTGGCTGCTCAATCCAGCGATTTCATCCTGGTGATGACCTTTGGCGGTCCGGGAGAAGCTACCCGGGTGGCAGATCTGCTCATCTTTGAGAAGGCATACTTGTATCTCAAATTTGGGCTTGCGACCACTATGGCGTGGCTCCTGAGCCTCTTTCTGATGGGCTTTACCGTGCTGCAGATCAAGTATCTCTCCAGAATGGAATTCAAGACCGCCAAAGGAGAGCAGGAATGAGCATCATCGGCAAGGTCGGACGTAAATCTCCCAAGGTGCGCATCCTCAATCTGGCTCTGCATCTGATCCTGATCCTGGGCTCTCTTACGATGATCTATCCCTTTGTATTGATGATCTCTTCTTCGCTCAAGAGCAATGTGGATGGAGTCCGGATCACCTTGATTCCGCCCTATCTGCACAGTGATGAAGCCTTGTATCAGAAGTATCTGGAAAGCCGGTACAACGAGGAAAGCAGCCGCTTGATGGATAACTATCCGGGTAGCTGGATTTCCTTTGCCGAGGTGGAGCTAGAGGAAGATAAAGCCAATCCTGCCCTCTATGAACTCTGGAAGGACTTTTTGAGGGATAAGCAAGAACAGATCAGCGTCTTTCACTACTATGTGGCAGAGCACTATGGACGAGGTATCTATCCTCTGGCGCAGCGATTGTTCCGGGCACAGCTCAGGGAAGAAAACCAGAACAGCCTTGTGGAGTTTAACAACCGCTATGGCACGGGAGCCGTGACCTGGGAAGAGATTGTAGTGGAAGAAAAGGATATCTATTCCCGCAATTTCGTAAGCAGTGACGAGGGTTATCTGGGACGCTTCCGACGCTTTAAGGAGACCACTCCCTTGTGGATGAGGTATTACGTTAATCTAGACGGTAGCTTTGTGAATAACGAGCTTATCCCGGCCTATGGCGGTAAGCTGGAGCTCTTTAACCGGGCTCATCAGACCAGCTATAGTGCCTGGAATCAGATCCGGCTGCCGGTCTCAGTGCCGGCTCCCGGTGATTCCCTGCGTGAGATTTGGCTGCATTATGTGCGCTCTGGCTTGAATCTGCAGCATCTCAAGCTGGCGGAGGAAGCTGGGGAGGATTATCGGGGCTATCTGCGGGGGAAGTATGGTAGCATTCTGCTCCTGAATCAGGCGTGGAAGACTGGTTTTGATAGCTTTGGTGAGGTGCAAATCCCCGCTCGTATGCCCGAAAGCGGTGCGGAAGCTGATGATCTGGCGTTTTATATCCAGAGTCTGGCAAGACCTGAGCATCTGCGCATCAATAGCCTGGCGGAGGATTTCCGCAGCTATATCTATGCTCGGATGGGTTCTCTGGAGACAATCAACACTTTCCTCAAGACCGATTATACAGAGCTGAGCCAGATACCTTTTCCCAGCCTGGAACAGGATTACTATGCCTTTGAGGCTCGGAAGGGAGAGATCAGGCGGGAGTTTCTCTGGCGCAATTATGCGATGGCACTGGATCAGATGCTTTCTGATGCCAGATCTTTGCGTAATACAGGCATCTATGTGCTGCTCTCGATCCTGCTGGCAATCACGGTCAATCCCTTGGCAGCTTATGCGCTTAGCAGGTTTAAGCCACGCTTCAGCTACCAACTCATTATGCTCTTTATGCTCACGATGGCTTTCCCGGCAATGGTGATGGGCATCCCAAACTTCCTGATGCTGAAGCGCTTGAATCTGCTCAATACCTTCTGGGCATTGGTCTTGCCTGCAGCAGCAGATGGATACTTTATCTTCCTGCTCAAGGGCTTTTTTGATAGCCTGCCCAAGGAAATTTATGAAAGCGCCAGCATCGATGGAGCAGGTGAATTTCGCCTCTTCTGGCAGTTCACCCTCTGGCTCAGTAAGCCCATCCTGGCGGTAATTGCCCTGGGTGCCTTCAATGCTGCTTACAGGAACTTCCTGTTTGCCTTTATAGTATGTCAGGATCAATCGATGTGGACTCTGATGGTGCACATTTATACCTTGATGCAAAGAGCCAGCACGGGAGTGGGCTATGCCGCTCTGGTGATTGCCGCGATTCCCACACTGCTGATCTTTGTCTTCTTCCAGAATATCATTATCAAGGGGATTGTCGTCCCTATGGAGAAATAAATGCACAATGAGAAGATTCACATAGAGCGTATCAAGCGCTTGATCGAAAGACAAAAACCTCTGATTCACACGCTAAAGAGCGACATACCGGCTTATCTGGTGAACTGCGAGAGTCCTCTGTCTCACCCTCATCACGAGGGCTGTAATGCTCTAAAAGAGATCATTAAAGGAGAAGTCTGGGGCAAGAAATGGGGAAGTGCTCACTTTGAAGTGAAAGTCACAATTCCCGAAAGCTTTGCCGGGCTGAAGGCTGGCTTGTGGTTTGATTGTGATGGTGAAGCCTGCGTGATGAAGGATGGAACGCCCTACCAGGGACTCACACCCAAGGTTGATTGGTATCACAACGCTGCTAAATACTATGTTCCGCTCTCTGATGAAGCCAGATCCGGCGAGGAATATCATATACTCATTGAAGCCTCTGCCAATGATCTGTTTGGAGCCGGTAAGGAGGAATATGCCTTAAAGGAATGCGCTCTGGTGAGCCTTGATACGCAGCTACGCAGTGATTTGCTGGATCTGGAACTGCTGCTAAATCTCGCCACTGCTCTGCCGGCAGGGCAGGCACGGCGCAAGAAGATCCTCTGGGGGCTCAATGAAGCTTGTAATTACTGGCATTCAGATAGAGCTCAAGCCCGGCAGATCCTGCAGGAACTGCTCTCAAAGCCTGCTAATGCCAGTGCGCTTACTGCCTATAGTGTCGGTCACGCGCATCTGGATCTGGCGTGGCTCTGGCCCCTGAGAGAATCCAAACGTAAGGGCGGCAGAACCTTTGCCAATGCCTTGCGCCTCCTTGAGCAGTATCAGGATTACGTCTTTGGAGCTTCACAGGCTCAGCTATACCTATGGATAAAGGACATATATCCCGGGCTCTATGAAGAGGTGAAGGCAGCAGTCAAGACAGGCAGATGGGAGATTCAGGGTGCTTCATGGGTGGAATTTGACACCAACCTGCCCTCCGGAGAGTCTATCATCAGGCAGTTTTACTATGGCAAGAAGTTCTTTTCCAGAGAGTTTGGTTTTGTGCCCAAAACGCTCTGGCTACCGGATTGCTTTGGCTTCAATGGCAACCTGCCTCAACTGATGAAAGGCTGTGGTGTGGACTATTTTATGACTCAGAAGCTGAGTTGGAACGAGAGTAACACTTTCCCTCACCATCTCTTCATCTGGCAAGGTATAGATGGTACCGAGCTTCCGGCACATCAGCTTCCTACCAACGACTACAACTTCTCAAACAACCCCTCTGCCTTCCTGCAAACAGAAGAACGCTATGCCCAGGCAGAGATCAGCGATGCCTATCTTAATCTTTATGGCATCGGTGATGGTGGCGGTGGACCCACTCTGAATCATATCGAGTACGGTCTCCGTCAGCAGAATCTGGAGGGTGTAAGCCGCTTCCGCTTTGCCCGCAGTGACGAGTTTTTCGACTATTACAAGAGCCTGGATTCTCGGCTCTTGCCCAAGGCCTATGGCGAGCTATATCTGGAGTTTCACCGCGGCACCTACACCTCTCAAGCCCTGATGAAGCTGAACAACTTCACCAGCCAAAGGCTGCTAAGCCTGGCAGAATTCCTGGCTGCTGCCGGCTCTCTGCCCTACCCCGAGGAACTGCATCCCATCTGGGAAGACACCTTGCTGCTGCAGTTTCACGATATCATCCCCGGTTCTTCCATCACAATGGTCTATGAAGATGCCCACCGTATCTCCGCAGAGAACCACACAAAGCTCCTGGCTCTGGCGCAGCAATTGCTAGAACACGAGACGAATAGAGCTATCACGGTGATAAACGATAGTCAGTGGGACAGAACCGAGTGGATAGAGCTGGATGCTGGACTATCTGCCGCTGACAACCAATATATATCCGATAGAATAGAGAATAACAAGGAGATGATCAAGCTGCAATTACCACCCTTCTCCCGGCTCAGTCTTCCACTAAGAGATGCAGAACAGAGTCCTGCCGCAGATACTCCTTCCCTCATCACAGAAAACAGCTTCCTCAGGGCAGAGATCAGCCCCCGCGGCAGCATCCTGAGCCTGATCATCAAGCCTGAAGACCGCGAGATGCTCCTGAAAGAATCCAATCTGCAAAAGCTCTGGGAGGATAAACCCAATAACTGGGGTGCCTGGGATATCAACCACTTCTATCACGATACTGTGCCCCAAGAGGCTATAGATGGCAAGCTGATTACAGAGCTCTGTATCAACCGCCCAGGCAAGCTGCAAAGACTGGTGCAAGACATCCCAATAGGTGATCTGATGCTCAGGCAGACTATTGAGCTGGGTGCCCAAGACCAGTTCCTCAGAATCAAACACGAGATCAATTGGCAGACCACCCACCGGATGCTGCGCACCCATTTCTACCCCAAAATCAAAGCAAATCAAGCTACTTACGAGATAGCTATGGGAACAATCAAGCGCAGTACCCGTCCTAAAAACGCCTGGGAACTGGCTCAATTTGAGGTTCCTGCCCATAGATTTGCTGATTATTCCCAGAGCGACTACGGCTGTGCACTGCTTTCCAAAGCCAAATACGGCTATCGCATTGTGGAAGACGAGATGGAACTCAACCTGCTACGTAGCCCGGCCGACGTTGATCCCACTGCCGACCAGCATCAACATACTTATGAATACGCTTTCTACCCGCATCGCGGCTCATTTGAGGATTCCCGGGTACTGCAAATGGCACATTGCTATGCATACCCCCTTGAAGTAATGCTAGGAGGAAAGACCGCACCAAGCCTGGAGCAAATTGGTATCAAGCTCGAAGCTACAGCGGTCAAACTCGATACCATCAAACCGGCTTACGGTCGCGATGGCATCGTGCTAAGGCTTTATGAATACCGCGGAGGTTCTGCCAAAGCCCAGCTTACTCTGCCCCAGGAATACAAACACGCCTACCGTTGTATGATGACAGAGGAGATCCTGGAGCCAGTGGATTTCACTGATGCTCTCACGCTGCAGTTCGAGGCTCACCAGATCATCACCATGCTCTTTACCAAGGAACCCCAATGATCCCCAAACCGGTAGCGCAAACTATCTATACAGAGAGCTTCCCGGCTCCCCGTCAGTTTTCTGCGGGAGAGGGACTTACCACTATAGCAGAGGAACTGAACCACTTCCTCAATGGCTTGCAGAGCCAGACTACACCGGATGAATCAGGTAAAGCCTGGCGTCTGGAACTTCATACAGGAGCAGCTTATGAGCATCCCGAAACCTACCAGCTGGAGATTGATCAGGGCAGGATTCTGCTTTCCGCAGCCGATCCCCAAGCCCTGCGCTATGCCCTCAGCACCCTGAAACAGCTCTTATTCTCTGCTCACAAAACAGACGGCCTTATCCACAAACAACTAATTCGCGACTACCCCCGCTATCGCTGGAGAGGCCTGCATCTGGACGTAAGCCGTCACATCTTTGAGCCCGCCTTCATCAAGCAGTATCTCAAGCTGATGAGCGAGCTCAAACTAAACAAGTTCCACTGGCATCTCACAGACGATCAAGGCTGGCGCATCGAGAGTAAAAGATACCCGCTCCTGCAGGAGATCAGCGCCTGGCGCAAAGAAGCCGATGGCGAAAGATACGGAGGCTACTACACCCAGGGGGAGATCCGCGAAGTCGTGGCTTATGCCACAGAGCTTGGCATCGAGGTGATCCCGGAGCTTGATCTCCCGGGACATATGATGGCAGTACTATCCGCCTATCCCCAGTTTGCCTGCAATCCCCAAGCCTTTGATACAATGAACGTTTGGGGTATCTCCGAGGACATCCTCTGTGCCGGAAAAGACTCCACAAGGGATTTCATCCTGGATCTCGTTGACGAAGTGGCGGAGCTCTTTCCCGGAGCCTATTTCCACCTGGGTGGTGATGAAGCTCCCAAGGATAGATGGAAAGCCTGTCCATACTGCCAAAAGCGCATACGGGAACTGGGTCTGAAAGACGAAGAAGACCTGCAAAGCTGGCTCTTTGACACAGTCACTGCGCATCTGGCATTGAGGGGCAAGACTGTAATCGGTTGGGACGAGATTCTGGAAGGAAATCCCAGCCGCGAGACCATCGCTATGCTCTGGAGAGGGGATGCCAAAGCTGCCGCCCTGCAATCCGAGAATCGTGGCTACAGAGCTATCCTGGTGCCCAATCACTATTTATACTTCGACTGGAAGGCATCCGATGATAGCCCCGGTGCCTTTGGAGTGACCACCCTGCAAAAGGTCTGGCAGTTTCCAATTGATGAGTATTTCATTCAGCGTCCAGATTTGCTTCTGGGCGTGCAGGCCAATCTCTGGACGGAGCAGATTTCCACTACCCAGCGTGCCTGGGAGATGCTGATTCCCAGAGTCTATGCCCTCTCCGAACTGGCATGGGGCAAGCAGTCTGATTACCCTGATTTTGAAGCCAGAGCACAGCTTTGGGAGGATTACATTTCCTATGCGTTACCCCGATAATCCCATCATCCACAGAGGCTTGGTCCCTCAGACCGACAAGCGTATTTTTGACCCCAGCTCCGTCTTCAATCCCGGAGGCTACCTGCAGGAAGGATACTATAAGCTGATCCTCCGGGTGCAAAACCGTGCTCGTGAGACCTTTCTGCTGCCTGCCAAGTCCATCGATGGCATCACTTTTGAGATATCAGAGACGCCCTTGGATTTCTGCTCAATGGAAGACTTTTCCTACACTATCTACCATATCTACGATCCCCGTCCGGTAATGCTGGGACAGCGCTTAGTAGTTGTCTGCGCTATAGATACTGATTCCGGCTGCCGATTGGCTTTGTTTGAGCAGGAGGATAGCAACCGGCTCCGCTATCTGGGTATGCCGCTGGATCAGGAGCTGAGAAATGGCGTCATCTTCCCGGAGCAGATCGACGGAAAGTACATTATGTTCGCCCGTCCCAACGACTTTGCCGGCTCCGACGGCGTAAAGTCCGGCAAACAGATTGTGGCGTATCAATCTCTCGATCTGCTACATTGGGAACAGCTTGCGGCAGTGTTCACGGGCAGAGCACACTATTGGGATGAACTGATCGGCTCCGGCCCCACACCGCTCAAAACAAGAGCCGGCTGGCTGCATATCTATCACGGAGTCGCCACTCACTTCGCTTCTGCAAATCTTTATCAGATGGGCATTTCGTTGCAGGATTTGCAGCGTCCCTGGATCACCCGTTCCCGCGGAAAGTACAATATCCTGGAGCCAAGGGAATACTACGAACTTGTGGGACAGGTGCCCGGAGTGGTCTTCCCTTCTGCCGCTTTAAGCCGGGACTACGATTCCGAGGGCTTCCTCCTGCCGGGGGCCAAAGTGAACGTATATTACGGCGCTGCAGATACATCTGTAGCCCTGGCACAATTCACACTGGAAGAACTACTGGAGGCAGCTTATGCAAATTAGACTTATCAGCCTGGTAATCACCCTCTTAATACTCGGCTTTACACTCTCCGCCGAGACTTTTCCCGTGCCCAGGGGCGATTTTGCTCCTCGCAACTACACCGCAATGCGTCCCATTGATGAGATCGTGATCGATGGCAACCTGACTGAGTCGAGCTGGCAAGCAGCCGCCTGGACTGAGGACTTTGTGGATATCGAAGGCGATCTGAAGCCACAGCCCTTTCACCGCACCAGAGTCAAGATGCTCTGGGATTCTTCCTACCTCTATTTTGGCGCGGTAATGCAGGAGCCTCATATCTGGGCAAAGCTCACCGAGCGCGATGCCGTTATCTTCCACGACAACGATTTTGAGATCTTTCTCGATCCTGATGGTGACACTCACGACTATTACGAACTGGAGCTCAACGCTCTGGGCACGCTCTGGGATCTGCTCCTTATCAAGCCCTACAGGGATCGTGGGCAGGTGGCAGTAAATGCATGGGATATCAGATCGATAGACTATGCCATCGGTATCGAGGGAAGCCTCAATGATCCATCCGATACGGACAGCCTCTGGTGCGTAGAACTAAAGCTCCCTCTATCAGTAATCTCCGAACTTGCCAATATGCCTGTACCACCAAGGGATGGAGACTTTTGGCGCCTGAATTTCTCACGTGTGCAGTGGGATACCGATATCGTGGATGGTGAATATCGGAAGATTCCCGGCAAGCCTGAGTATAACTGGGTCTGGAGCCCTCAGGGTTTGATCGCGATGCACTATCCGGAGCGCTGGGCTTACCTCTTCTTTTCGGATCGTCCGGTGGGTAGCTATCCCGTCTCTTTCCAGATTCCTGCCCGGGAGGGAGTGCGGGAAGCTCTACGCCAGATCTATTATCTACAGAAACAATACTTTATGGATAATGGACGCTATGCCCGCAGCCTGCGTAGTTTGGGAGCAAAGCCGATTTATTGGCAGGGCAAAAAGCTCCGTCTGCGCTATGAAAGAACCAGTGCAGGCTATCTGATCACCAGCCCGGTAGCACCGGAGCTGCCCTCCTACCACATCCGCGAGGATGGAAAGATCTGGACTGCAAAGTAGATTGACAGGATAGCCGGGACTGCGTCCCTTTGAGTTAGAAGTTAGCAGTTAGATAGTTGGAGCTGCGCATAGTTCGAACCTTTCACCAAACTCCCCCCCCTCCGTCATTCCTGCGAACGAATCGACAAAGCGCCAGCTTTGATGAGTCGTGTAGGCAGGAATCCATTAAATCAAACTGCGCGTAGCGCCAAGCGCTTTCTCTGTGGTAAATACCCCTCCTTTACTACTTATTAAATCCTCCCCTTTTGAAACCACCGGCAAATCACTCGCACTGCTCTGGAGATCCCCTAGTCGCCACTAGGGGATCACTAGGGGATCACTAGGGGATCACCAAAGGATCCAAGCAGGAGCGAAAAGGCGAGCTCTTTCACAGAAAAGTATCTTGACTGAATTATCCCGCCTGATAGAGAGATATCAGGAACTATTAGGAGATATGGAAATGACTACTAATGAAGATATTAAGCTCGTTTCACCCTGTGGTATCTACTGCGGAGATTGTGCTGTTTACAGGGTCAAGGACAATCCCGCATTGATTCCTGCACTGCTGTCCAATGGGCTTACCGAAGACCAATTCCCCTGCCCCGGCTGCCGTGCTGTGGAAGGTATGTGCCCCCATCTGGAGGGAAGGTGCGAAAACTTTATCTGCGCCACCAATCACGAGGTTCAGATGTGTTTTGAATGCGGTGAATTCCCCTGCGAAAAGCTGCATCCTGCGGCGGATCGGGCAAACTCCCTGCCTCATAATATGAAGATGTATTCCCAGTGCTATATCAAGCGGTACGGTGTGAAAGCCTGGATCGAGCATCTGCCCCAGATCAAGCTGCGCTATTTCACGGGCAAGATATCCTTCGGAAAGGGACCACAACTACCCGGCGAAGATTGATCCCGTCGGTTTAGTACCATTTTTTTCTGACCGGCTTGCCCGGTAAAGCTGCTTTGTTTGCTCTGCCGAATAAGCCGGTCTTTCCTTATCACAACTCCCCCGCGACCCATACTCGAAATGCATATTGACAAAATTCCCGCTCCAAATGGCTTGGAGCAAGCTCGGGCGTTGAAACTATTATGGCTCTTAGTCTTGAATCTGATAAATGGAGAACGGAAAATGAATACTCAGAAGAACGCTAATCCCGCAGTTGTGGGACTTGCCGGATTTTCGCTTACTACCCTGGTGCTGCAATTTCACAATGTCGGATGGTGCGGATTGGGTCCTGTAATCGCCCTGGGATTGATCTTTGGCGGTTTGGCGCAGTTGATCGCTGGCTTTCAAGAGCAGAAGATGGGAAACAACTTTGGTTATTGCGCCTTTGTGTCATACGGCAGTTTTTGGATCGGACTGGCGATCATAATGCTCTTTAATCATTTCAAAGTCTTCCCCTCGAGCGCTACCGACGTAGGCTGGTATCTCTTTGCCTGGATGATCTATACGCTCGGGATGTGGATAGCCTCAATGCGCATTCATACGATGATGTCGATCACTTTTCTCACGCTCTTGATCGGTTTCTTCCTGCTCGTTTTGGGGCATTTCGTCCATCCTGTCTGGAATATTGTAGCCGGATACGAGCTGATGCTTTGCGCAGGTTGTGCGATGTATATGATGTTTGCCATTATCATCAATGACCAGGCGGGAAAAACAGTGCTTCCTTTGGGAAAAGCCTGGATAAAGAGTGCATAAGAGCTGTTTTTTGGCCGGAAAAGGACTTGCGATTGAAAAAAATCACTTTGCACTTGACAGAAAATCGGCTATCTTGATATTAGCACTCAAAACCTATGACTGCTAATTACTAATTATTGAAAAACTAAAATTATGAAACTGGAGGTAGATAATTATGGCAAAACAAATGCAGTATTCGCATGAAGCCCGGACGTCCCTCAAAGCTGGTGTGGACAAGCTGGCAAACGCCGTAAAGGTCACCCTTGGACCCAAGGGCAGAAATGTAGTGTTGGACAAGAAGTTCGGCTCACCCACGATCACCAATGACGGTGTCACCATCGCCAAGGAAATCGAGCTGGAAGACGAATTTGAAAATATGGGCGCTCAGCTCTGCAAAGAAGTTGCAGAAAAGACCCACGATGTAGCCGGAGACGGTACCACCACAGCCACAATCCTCGCCCAGGCAATCATCGAAGAAGGCCTGAAGCACGTAACCGCAGGCGTCAATCCGATGTATCTGAAGCGTGGACTGGAAAAGGCAATGAAAGTAGTGGTTCAACAGATCCACGATTTTAGCAAATCAATCGTCAGCAACGACGAGATTGCCCAGATAGCCACGATTTCCGCTAACAACGATCCTGAGATCGGACGTTTGATCGCCGAAGCCATGGCAACGGTCGGAAACGAAGGTATCATCAATATCGAAGAAGCCAAGAGTATCGATACCGGTCTGGAGAAGGTCGAGGGTATGCAGTTTGATCGCGGCTATCTTTCCCCTTATTTTGTTTCCAATCCCGAGAAGATGATCGCCGAGATGGAAGAACCTTTTATTCTGCTGTATGACAAGAAGATCAGCGTAATGAAAGACCTGCTTCCGATCCTGCAGGAGATTGCCCAACACGGTCGTCCCCTCCTGATCATCTCCGAAGATATCGAAGGCGAAGCCCTTGCCACATTGGTAGTTAACAAGCTTCGCGGCATCCTCAATGTCGTCGCAGTCAAAGCCCCCGGTTTTGGCGATCGCAGAAAGGCAATGCTCGAAGACATCGCTGTCCTGACCGGTGCTACCCTGATTTCCGAAGAGATGGGTCGCAAGCTTGATAGCTGCACTATGAGCGATCTTGGCCGTGCCAAGAAAGTCATTGTGGAAAAAGAGAATACCGTGATCCGTGAAGGTGCCGGTGCTCAGGAAGCCATCGATGGCAGAGTCAAGCAGATCAAAGCTCAGATCGAAGAAACTACTTCCGATTATGACAAAGAAAAGCTGCAGGAACGCCTTGCCAAGCTCTCCAGCGGTGTTGCCGTGATCCGTATCGGTGCTGCCACAGAGACCGAGCTCAAGGAAAAGAAAGCCCGCGTCGATGATGCTCTGCATGCCACTCGCGCCGCAGTCGAAGAAGGTATCGTTCCCGGTGGTGGAGTTACTTTGATCCACGCTGCCAAAGCTCTCAAGAAGATGAAAGATCTTACGCACGAAGAGAAGATGGCTGTAGAGATTATGAGCAAAGCCCTCGAGAAACCTGCTTATCAGATCGCTTTCAACGCCGGAGAAGAAGGCGCTGTCGTAGTCGAAAAGCTCAAGGCTTACAAAGACGTTCATATGGGTTACAACGCTGCCAAGAACATCTATGAAGATCTGTTCAAGGCCGGCGTTATCGATCCTGCCAAGGTGGTTCGCAGTGCCGTCCAAAACGCTACTTCGATCGCAGGCTTGTTCCTGACCACCGAATGCATCGTGACCGATATCAAGGAACCCGAAGCTCCCGCTCCCATGCCCAATCCCGGTATGGGCGGAATGTATTGATCCATTCCTGAAAACCAATAGATCGAAACCGCGAAGTTTCGGCTTCGCGGTTTCTATTTTCTGTACGCCAGAGGATTATTCCCAAGCAAGCGTAATGCACTATCAGTAGTAGGTTTACTCTACCTTATACCTTGACTATTAGTGTAAGAATATTCATATAAACAAATAAATGTTTTGCTTATTGGACTGAATCAATTATGCTTTACTGCAGAATGATAAATCTAAGGAGTAATAACAATGAAACAGATCACCCTTATTGCCGTTATTGTGTTGATTCTGGGCTGGGGCGGACTGAACGCCATTCAGCATACGATCGGTCTCAGAGGCGGCGCCAGCTATCCTTTCGCAGATAGAGACGATGAGAACAATTTGAATCTAATGGGCGGGCTCACCTATGAAGCATGGCTCAAAGACTATCTGAGCCTGGGCATCGACCCTTACTATACAAAGCTTTCCGGAGAAGGCAGCAACGTTGAATACGACAAGACCGTGATTGGTGGCGATCTGAACGTGAAGTATCGTCCCATATCACCGACTCTGAGCTTGAACTTCCGTGATTCCTGGGTAAAGAGAATCTCTCCCTTTGTCAATCTGGGACTCGGCATCAGCCATTATGACAACGCTGCAGGCGACGGAAAGATCAATATCTCCGCTCCCAGTGCCGGGCTTGGCGCATCCATCCAGACTAGAAGCAATATCAACTTTGATCTGGGCGTCAAGTGGGTGCACGTCCTGGATGACAAGCTTGATAACTTTGAAGCAAACGACTTTAACGATCATTATCTGATGCCTTACCTGGGAATAGGTTTTACCTTCCCCAAGAAAGCAGAAGAAAGCACCGGAGATCCTTTCTCTACGCTGCTGCGTGACCGGATCAGTATGACCCAAAACTTCACCCTTAGAGGAGTGCAGTTTGAAAGCGGCAGTGCCGAGCTTACTCCCAATGCCAAGGTGCTCCTGAACGACGTGGTGGCGGAGCTCAAAGCCAATCCCAATGTCAAGATCGAGATTCAGGGACACACAGACAACACCGGAACAGAAGAGCTCAATAACAGGCTGTCTCTGGAGAGAGCCAATAGCGTAAAGAGCTATCTGGTTGCAGCAGGCATCGAGGCAAACCGCCTCAGAACCAGTGGCTGGGGCTTCAGACGCCCGATCGATACCAACGACACTCCCGAGGGACGTGCCAACAACCGTCGTATCGAATTCATCATTCTCAAGTAACTATCCTGATAGCTATGTAAAGCTCCCTTCACCGGGAGCTTTCGCTTTTAGACAGAGGCTTTCTGTAGGCGGGATGAGCTCTTACTGCCAGCTTGCCCGATCCTCAAAGAAAAGCTTTACAAAATAAGCACGGTGCAAAAGATAGTGATTATCAAAAATGAGGTGAAGTTCGATGGATATCATCCTTGAACAACTAAGCTTTCCGGCAGACTGTAACGTGATTTTAGGTCAAAGTCACTTCATCAAAACAGTCGAAGATCTCTACGAGATTATGGTCAACAGCGTCCCCGGCGTAAAGTTTGGACTGGCATTCTGCGAGGCATCCGGGCCCTGCCTGGTGCGCAAAGACGGCACAGAGAACGATCTGATCGAGATTGCTGTCGAGAATATGCTGCGACTGGGGGCAGGACACAGCTTCCTGATCATCATGCGCGGAGCCTTCCCGATCAACTTCCTCCCTGCGATCAAAGCCTGCCGGGAAGTCGTAAACATCTTCTGCGCCACCGCCAATCCAGTGCAAGTCATCCTTGCTAAAAGCGAGCAGGGAGCCGGCATCCTGGGTGTGATCGATGGCAACGGCCCTAAAGGCATAGAGCTTGATACCGATATCAGTCACCGCAAGAAATTCCTCAGGGATATCGGATACAAACGCTGATGTCAGTGCGTGCCTTTATTGCTCTGGAACTAGCTCCCAGCCTCTATGAGAGCCTGAACACACAGCTCTCTGAATGGAAACAGAGCTACCCGGACGGCATCAACTGGGTCAGACCGGAAAACCTGCATCTCACGGTGCTCTTTCTGGGCGATGTGGAAGAGGTGATCATCCCCGAACTGCGCGATGCCCTCAAGCTCCAATGCCGCAATATCCGGCCCTTTATGCTGGGTATGAACGGCTTTGAGCTCTTCCCACCCAAACAGATCAGGATGATCTGGGCGCAACTGAGAGCCGAGACCAGCGAGCTGGCAAAGTTTAACCGCAGACTGCTCTTTGAAACGATCAACCTCGGCCTCAATCCCGATCCCAAGGAACTGAGACTGCATATCACCATGGGACGCATAAAAACCCCTCAGAGCTCCGCTATGCAGCGATCCATCCTCGAGACGTCCCTGCATACCGACCTGCTGCCTTTTGACACTCTGAGCCTCTATAAGAGCGTTTTACAGCCTCAGGGACCACAATATACACTGCTCGAACAGATTAAATTATAAATGGAGAAAAATATGGACAAAGCCAAGAACGCAGCTCTGACCAGCGCTATCAGCCAGCTCGAGAAGAAGTTCGGGACAGGCACAGTAATGCGCTTGGGAGACAAACCCAAAGCCGAGACTGATGTCATACCGACCGGCGCCTTCAATCTGGATATCGCCCTCGGCATCGGCGGAATCCCCAAGGGTCGTATCATCGAAGTTTACGGAGCAGAAGCTTCCGGTAAGACCACGCTTGCCCTGCACATCGCCGCAGAATGCCAAAAGCTGGGCGGAACGGTTGCCTTTATCGATGCCGAACACGCTCTGGACACACATTATGCAAAGCGCTTGGGAGTAAAGACCGAAGACCTCTTTTTGTCTCAACCGGATGGCGGAGAGCAAGCTCTGGAGATCACAGAGACTCTCGTCCGCAGCTCCGCGGTCGATCTGATCATCATAGATTCTGTGGCAGCGCTGGTTCCCAAAGCCGAAATCGAAGGCAGTATGGGCGATAGCCACGTAGGTCTGCACGCCCGCCTGATGTCCCAAGCTTTGCGCAAACTCACCGCAATCGTCTCAAAGTCAAATACCGCAGTCCTTTTCATCAATCAGACACGTATGAAGATCGGCGTCCCCGCCTTTGTCAATCCGGAGACCACGACCGGTGGTATGGCGCTGAAATTCTACTCCTCGCTGCGTATGGAAGTCCGCTTTGCCGGGGCCATCAAAGACCCCTCCAAAGAAGGCGTTCTGGGTGCCAAAACCAAAGTCAAGATCGTCAAAAACAAGTTCGCACCGCCTTTCAAGACAGTCGAATTCCCCATCATCTTTGGCGAAGGTATCTCACAGCTCGATATCATTCTCGATATGGCTGTAAACCTTGATATAATCAAGAAAAGCGGCTCCTGGTTCTCCTATGGTGAGACCAGATTGGGCCAAGGCGCAGACAAGACCAAAATCTATCTCAAAGAAAATCAGGATCTCCTTACAGAGATCAGAGATACGCTGATCAAACAGGTCAGCCCCGAAGTGATAGACAAGATCGCCGAGAATGAGCCTGCTGAGGATCTCGACCAGGACTGAAGCCCCTCGCACTGCGATCATAGAGCTTGATAAGGAAGTTTGGGGAACCCTGCCGATGCGGGTTCTCCTTCCTTTTTTAGGCTGCGAGCAAAGCGGTGAAATCTCTGATGACAGGCGTGAGGAACTGCTCGAGCTTGTCTTTGAACATCATCGCGCAGGTCTTTTTGACTACCTGGCAAAGTCTGAACACAGCGAGTGGCAGTGCAAGCTCTTTCTAAGGCGTAAGCTTCTGCATCGCTATCTGATCGACAGGCTGATTGACGAGGCAAAAGACAAGAATTTCCTCTCAAACGACCGCTATGCCGAGATCCTGATCCGCAGCCTGGCTGAAATGGGCAAAAGCCGACGCTATATCATTTCCAAACTGCAAGTTCAGCGTATCCCCTCCACTCTCTACGAGCCCTACCTGCTGGACTATCTGCAAAGAGACGACAGCCTCGCGCGACTCGAAACCGAGGTAAAGAACATCCTGCTGCGCTGCAGTAACTTGCCATTTATCAAACGAAAGGAAAAGGTCTTTACGACCCTGTATCGAAAGGGTTGGGAAATGGACCTGATCCGCGATGCCTGGGACAAGGCTCTTGAGCGTGAATAAGTGCTGCGCTTTGCAGGACTGAGTCCTTGCAGACAGAATTTAGCGCATCGCTTCTTTGGCAGAGATTTACTATGCAACAGAGCTGACGATCTCTCAGAACTCTGCTTTTTCCCTGCTTCAATTCTTATGTGATCCCCTAGTGATCCCCTAGTGATCCCCTAGTGACGACAAGGGGATCTCCAGAGCAGTGCCAGAGTTTTGCCAGTGGTTTCAAAAGGGAAGGATTAACAAGGAGTAAAATAGTAAGGAGGGGTTTTCTTTACCACGAGAAAGCGGAGAACAGCGGAGAACAGCGCTAGGCGTAGTGGGAAAGTGATGGAGCGTGGGAGTGTGTTAGTGTGGGAGCGACATCCTGTCGCTCAGAAAAACTGTGCGTCAGGTTGTTTTGACTTATAATTCTGCCTTGGTATGCTCCGCTTTACTCAAATCTTTTACGGCAGAATTATGAGTTAAAACAATGCAATCAGTTTATGCCGGGTATGATGTGACGCGCTTTCGTTTTAACTCAAACAAATGCCGGTGGTATTCAGGTATCTCTGATAGATTGCAGGGGCATTTGTTTAAGTCAAAACAGGTAGCGCGCTGTGGCATATCAGTGAACAGGGATCAGAAAACAGTGAACAGAAGAGATAAATACGTAGCAACGCTCTTCGGACAGAGCGCAGCGCTAAGTTCTAACTGTCTATGTGCTAACTACAATTTCAAAGCCTTTAGCGCTGCCTCAGGAGTGGCCGGGAAGCTGAGATCTGCCTCAGGGTTGACACTGCGGATAGCATTCTGGATAGCAAAAAAGACTGAAAAACCGTAGATAAAGGGCGGCTCTCCGGTGGCTTTGGAGCCCATCACACTGGCTTCCCCGGAACCCGATGTAAGTAGTTCCAGTTCCAAAACCTCCGGGATATCACGGATACCTGGTATCTTGTAAGTAGAAGGATTAACTGCAAGATATCTACCTTTGTCGTCAACCGGGAGCTCTTCCATTGTGCACCAGCCCATACTCTGAATGAAAGCGCCGATCACCTGCCCGCGATCGATCTCCGGATGCAAACTGCTGCCGTTTTCGTGAACGATCCAAGTGCCCAAAAGATGGTGGTCTCCACTCAAGAGATCCAGCTCAATGCGTGACAAAGCTGCGCCCCAAACGTAATAATGGAAAGGCTTTCCTTGCCCAAGTTCGCGATCAAAATGCAGATCGGGAGTCTTATAATAACCATAAGCGCCCAATGCAATACGTTGATTGTAGGCATAACGCACCAGCTCAGAGAAGCTAACACGCTGTTCCGTAACAGGATGACCAATCTCTGCGGATTGGAATTGGAACTCCTCCTCGGGCAAATCAAGGCCAAACTGCTCGCGGAAGTAGTGACTGGCTGCCTCTCGCAGATTACGCCTGATCTTCTCTGCTGCGATACGTGCGGCATTGCCATTGATATCACTGCCAGTGGAAGCGGCTGTTGGAGAAGCGTTTCCGATACGCTGGCTGTTGGAACTTTCCACGTGGATCTGCTCAAGCGGGAGACCCAATACGCGGGATACAACAATCGCAACCTTGGTGCTAAGCTCCTGTCCCATCTCGATACCACCTGTCGTAACTGAAACGCTGCCATCGATATAGACCCAGACAAGGGCAGAGCCTTGATTGAGCAAAGCGGTGGTAAATGAGATGCCAAACTTTACGGGTACCAGTCCCAAGCCCTGTTTCCTGTGTGTGTGAGAGGCGTTAAAGTCCTGCACCTCTTGCTTTAAGCTTTCATAAGAGGAGAGCTGGCGCAGACGGGTGAAAATCTGGGGCATTGGAGCTTGTCTGATCTCTTGGCCATAGGGAGTCTTATCTGCTGGCTGATAGGCGTTTAGAAGCCTTATCACAAAAGGATCCAGCCCGGTTTTTTCAGCGAGACTTTCCATAATGTTCTCGATCACAAAGATTCCCTGAGGTGCTCCAAAACCGCGAAAAGCAGTGTTGGGAGGCAGGTTGGTGCGGCAGGCACGTCCACGGATACGAATATCAGGGATATTGTAGATATTTTCGGCGTGAAATAGAGCTCGCTCCAGAATAGCAATCGAGAGATCGGCATAGGCTCCACCATTGGATAAAAGCTCTATATCATAAGACTTTACCCGTCCATCTGGGCTATAGGCAAGGTTCCAGTTAGAGAGGAAGGGATGGCGCTTGCCGGTGACTTTCATATCGTGATCGCGGGGGAGCAGGACCTCCACCGGACGCTTCGAGACATAGGCACCGAGGGCTGCCATAGTAGCCCAAATGGTAGCGTTTCGTTCTTTACCACCGAATGCACCGCCCAAACGGGGTACTTCGATGATGATGTTGTGAGCAGGGATGCCCAGGACGTGCGCAATCACCTCCTGGCATTCCATCGTACTCTGAGTTGCGGTATGCACGATTATCTGCTTGCCTTCCAAGGGAATAGCACGAGACCGCTGAGTCTCCATATAGAAGTGTTCCTGCGCTTCGCTACGTGTCCTTCCGTTCAGTTTGAGCAGAGAATCAGGCTGGGGATTCCTGCGAACAATACGACGCTCCGGGATGTACCACTCTTCTTTCAGGTCGGCTTCTTCAATCTCCAGGATAGGTTTAAGCTCTTCATATTGCAGCTGGATACGTGAAGACGCCTCTTCCGCGATTGAGGGATCAGTTGCCAGGATCATCACCAAAGGTTGGCCCAGAAACATAATCTCATGCTCCGGGAAGAGAGGCTCGTCTTTGATCACGTGACCGATCATATTCTCGCCGGGGATGTCTTTGGCAGTAATAACGTGTTTTACTCCAGGGATTTGCAAGGCAGGGGAACTATCGATGGAAATGATGCGGGCGTGGGCAACGGGAGAATAGAGGAAGGATGCGTAGAGCATCCCGGCAAGGGGTGCTTCATCGCCGATAAAGCGGCTGGAGCCCGTGAGGTGGAGTTTTCCGGAGATGTGGAAAGGTTCTTTCTTCATTTGTTCCTCCCAGAGAGCTCTGTCAGATAGCCTATTACTTGGTTGGCAATGAGTTGCTTGCGATAATCAGCCGAACCGCGAACATCCGAGATGGGGGTAAATTCCGCGGCAATCTGCGAGGCGAGCTTGGGGAAATCGATATCAGATGGGCGTTTCCCGGTCATATCAGAAGGAGCCGAAAAGGAGAGCATAGGTACTGCCGCAGCACCACCGTATGCAAGCAGGCTTTTTGTGATTTGCCCGGCAGAATCGAGCTCGATGCGGATGGCGGAGGCAATAGTGGAGATATCCACAGATTTGCGTTTGGCGGCTTTACTGATGCGCACAAAGGCGTCAATTGGAAGGGGCGGGATGATGATCTCGCGGATGATTTCGAAGGGTTGAAGAGCTGTTTTCCGGTAGCTTAGGAAAAAGTCTTTTAAAGGGATAGTGCGCTGTGAATCAGTACTTTGCAAGACGAGGGAAGCTTCTAATACCAGTAACAAGGGAAGGCTGTCTCCGATCGGGGAGGCATTGGCGATATTGCCCACTATGCTGCCGCTATTGCGGATCTGTTCCGAGGCTATCAGGCGGATCAGTGAGGCAAAGCAGGGGTAGTCTGTTTTGACGATACCGGAATTGTAAACATCGCTATAAGTAGCTGTTGCGCCTATATGCAAGCCGTCTCTTTGCAGCTTGATGGAGCGTAGCTCCGGGATTTGGGTGAGATCCAGCAGAGCCGGGAATTTGCGCCGCGAAATATTCACTTGGACCATAATATCGGTTCCGCCGCAGATGGGGACGGCAGCTGGATGGTCGCTCCAGAAGGCGAAGAGCTGTTCCAGTGACTGCGGCAGCAAGTACTTGCAGGCAGGATAGATAGCATCGCTCTTCTGCTGTAAGTATTGTGGCTCGGTCTTGATGGAAAAGAGCTCTGGCTCAATCTTGCGAGCCCAGGCAGGGACGGGATCGATGCCCTTGGCACCCAGCTCCAGCATTGCTTTGAGGATAGAATCATAGCCGGTGCAGCGGCAGAGATTACCCTCCAGCGCTGCAAGGAACTCATCCCGACTGGGCTTTGGCTTCATCGCCAGCAGGGCAAAAGCACTCATCACGAAGCCGGGGCTGCAATAGCCGCATTGGGTGGCGTGGTGATTTAGCATCGCTTCCTGGATAGGATGCAGTGCATCGGGCGTGCCCAGTGATTCGATTGTTATCAGATGCTTGCGGTGCAAACGAGCAGCCGGAAAGAGACAGCTATTGACTGCCTCATATACGATTGCGCCTTCGCGGGCAGAGCCAATGGCGACGGTGCAGGCTCCGCAATCACCTTCGTTGCAACTGCACTTGGTGCCGTGAAGCTGCAGCTTGCGATGGAGGTAATCGAAAGTACTTTGACCGGGCGGGATTTCGTCCTGAATGCGTGTTCCATTGAGCCAAAAATCTATCTTTGTGAAGGTGTAATCCACTAATCCTCCTATGAGTTACGATCTTTTTCACGATCCAGATCACGCTGTTGGATGCTATCGCGTTTGTCGTGCAGTTTTTTGCCTTTGGCCAGAGCCAGGCTGAGCTTGCAGAGACCGGCATCGTTGATGTATATCTCCAAGGGTACCAAGGTCATACCTTGCTCATCGACCTTGGTCTTGAGGCGTTTTATCTCGTTTGAATGCAGCAGCAACTTACGCTTGCGCTCTGCCTGATGATTGAAGAAGGCTGCGTTTTCCCAGGGGCTGATATGGAAATTGAAGAGCCAGCATTCACCGTGCTCAATCTTGGCATAACTATCTTTGAAATTGAGTTTTCCGGCGCGGATGGATTTGATTTCGGTGCCTTTGAGCACGATTCCGGCTTCGATCTTTTGAACGATGAAATAGTCGTGGCTGGCTTTGCGGTTCTTAAAGCTCTTCATAATTCCTTGATGAGTTTGGCTTTGTAGTCTTTGGCGCGAGCAATCAGATCCTGCTCCGAGACTTTGGTGAGTTTACGATCCCGCATTACGACGCGTCCATTGATAACGGTATCGCGAACGCTATGCGCTCCAATGGCATAGACTAAGTGTGAGTAAGGGTTGTAGAGAGGTTGAGACTCAAGATTTTCAGTATCGATGATGATCAGATCTGCAGCTTTTCCTTGCTCCAGGGAGCCGGTCTGATCTTCCAAACCAAGCGCTCGGGCAGCATCGATGGTTACCATCCTGAGCATTTCTTCCGCTCTGAGGAAAGATGGATCACGGTTTATCGCCTTGTGCAGTTTGGCTGTAAAATCCATCTCCGCAAAGAGATCAAGATTGTTGTTGGAAGCTACTCCATCCGTGGCAAGCGCCAGATTGACTCCTGCATCGCGATATGCCTTGATCGGAGCAATTCCCGAGGATAGTTTGAGGTTGCTATCTGTGCAAAGAGCGATGGAAGCCTCTGATTCTGCAAGCAGTTCCATCTCAGCATTGTCCACCCAGATGCCGTGAGCAAAGACCGCCTTGCTCTCAAGGATACCCAATGACTTGAGATAGTGAACCGGACGCATTCCGTGTTCCTTGAGACAGTTATATGGCTCCGCTTCAGCCTCGGAGAGATGGCTGTGGATCAGCAAGTTATGCTCCTGGGCAAGTTCCGCCACGCGAGCCAGAGTCTGCGTGCCACAGGTGTAGATAGCGTGTGGAGCAAGGCTGAAGGATACCAGTTCGTTGTCCCTAAACTCCTCTTTGAGCTCGAGCAGTTTGGTGCCAATAGGATGTTTTGCAGCAGTATCCTTGGCATCGATCATAGCTTCGGAGACGATCACGCGCAGTCCTAAACTACTGCAAGCATCTGCAATTGCACGCATTTGAAAATACATATCATTGGTGAGAACGATCCCATGCTTGATCATCTCTGCCGCACCGTGGAGGCTGGCATCATAGACAAAGTCGTGATTGATCAGTTTCGCTTCCAGAGGCCAGATATACTTATTGAGCCAGATATCAAGGGGCAGATCATCTGCCAGTCCCCGGAAATAGGTCATCGGAATATGAGAATGAGTATTGATCAAGCCTGGTATCACGAGGCAGCCGGTGGCATCAATAAGTTCTTCTGCCTCATAGATATCCTGATTCTGTGGATAAATATCCAGGATGCGTCCGCCGGCAATCGCAATAGACTGATTCTCCAGGATACTCATCCAGTTATCCATTGTCAGGATGCTACCGCCCTGGATAATCAGATCACACTTGATGCTCATATCTGCACCTTCTGGGAGGCTTCTTTCGCCTTGAAGACGCCTTTTGGCGTAATGATACCGGTGATATACTTGGCTGGAGTGATATCAAATGAAGGATTCAAAGCAGGAGAATTGGGATTGGAGAGGTACTCGCCACCAAAGAGCTTGATCTCCGCTTCGTCTCGGATCTCGATCGGTATCTGCCTGCCTTCGCGGCAACTGAGATCGAAAGTGGAAAGAGGCGCAGCAATATAGAAAGGAATCTTGAATTCGCTGGCGAGTACAGCCTTCTCAAATGTGCCTATCTTATTGGCAATGTCACCATTCAGGCAGATGCGATCAGCGCCTGTGATCACCAGGTCAATCTCCTTTTTCCAAAAGTAAAAACCAGCCGCTGCATCAGTTATGATAGCGTGAGGGATGCCTTCCTGCTCCAGTTCAAAGGCAGTCAGACGCGAGCCCTGCAAGCGTGGACGAGTCTCATCGACATAGACGAAGATGTTTTTCCCTTTGCGGTGAGCCATTCTGATGGCTGCCAGGGCAGTGCCCCAATCGACTGTTGCTAAAGCACCCGCATTGCAGTGAGTAAGGATACGCGCTCCGTCCGGGATAAGTTCCGCACCGATAATCCCGATCTTGCGGCAATCTTCAGCGCTGATATTGGCAAATTCATTTGCTGCCAGGAGAGCTACATTTCGGGCATGATCGTAATCCGGGATAAATTTGAGAGTCTGCTCATAAACGAAATCCAGGGCATTATGCAGATCGATCGCGGTAGGACGGCTCTCCAGGAGCAAGCTTCGTGCCTCTCTCAAGCTGGCACGGAATTGGTTATTGGGAGCGTTATGTGCTGCCAAAGCCATTCCATAAGCTCCGGCGGCACCTATGGCAGGTGCTCCGCGCACTGTCATCCGGCTAATATGATCTGCTACTTCCTGATGAGTCTGACAGCTAACTGTCTTGAAATCAAAAGGTAAGAGATTCTGGTCAATCAGGTGCAGCCGTCCTTCTTCAAACCAGACGCTGCGGTATTCCTTGCCGTTAATCAGCATTCGGATTCCACTCCTCAAAGCCCAATACTTCCCCTCCAGTAATGCTTTTGATTGCTCCACCATCGTTCATATCGCGGCACGGACCAGGCTCGATCTCTGCACTGTCTGTATAACCCCGTTTTTCCCAGAATCCCGGTACGTAATGCGTCATAAGCTCTATCTTAACAATGCTTTTAGCAGATTTGTAGCCCCATAGATAAGGGATAAAGGCACGGATAGGACCGCCGTAGTCTTCAGTGAGTGGATATCCATTGAATTCCCACGCTGCTAATGACTTGTCCATCATAGCAATATCTATCGGAATCGAGGTATCATAGATCAATCCATGAGACCAAAACCTTACGTATCGTACACTTTCCATTGCACCTACGGTATCGAGCAGCGTCTTAAGCGAGACACCTCCCCAGAGTCCATTGACCGACCACCGCGTAACGCTGGTAAGCCTGCCTTCTACCGTGGTCTTGGGCAAGAGCATAAGTTGTGTCCAGGTAAAGGACTGCGGACGCTCGCAAGCTCCAATGATCTCGAGCTGCCAGCTATCGCGCTCCAGGGATCCCGGATGCCCTTCTGCCCAGAAGATCGGTGTGTCAAAATCAGTTAAATATGGCATATAAAAACTCCTTAATCGTAGTCAATTGGACAGGCAAAGAGATTCTCGACGATATCAGTAGGCGTGATGGCAGCTGTATCCATACGCATTACAAGTGCTTGAGCAGTATCTCCCAAGAGATATGATGCGTTGATCGCTGCCTGTCCCAAAGGCATACCTTGCGCCTCAAATGATGCAATGATACCTGCCAGGACATCGCCACTCCCACCTGTTGCCAATCCGTCATTCCCATTCAGATTGAAAGCCACTACTGTGGAATCACAAAATACAGTATAATGGCTTTTCAGTAGCACCGCCAGTTTATTCTCAGTGGAGAATGTCTGTAAGTAATTGATAGGATCAGTCTTTAGCTCCTGCAATGAGATGCCTGCCAACCTGCAGAATTCTCCCCAATGCGGCGTCAGTACCAGTTCTCTATCTGCCAATTGCTCCATCCATTCCGGATTATCTGCCAGCAGATTGAGCGCATCAGCATCTATAACCATAGGTTTGCGGCAATTCTCAAGGACATAGCGCAGCACGTCACGTGCTTGCGCAGATTTGCCCAGCCCGGGCCCTATCAATACCGAGCTAGCCTGCTTTATGGCTTCCGCAAGCCTGGCATAGCCATCCTGTGGGTCATAAGCACTTATTAGCACTTCCGGAGAAATCTGTCCGTAGATATCTGCCAAATCCGGATGATGAAACAGATAAACATAGCCCGCTCCGCTCTTTAGCGCAGAGCGTGTGCAAAGGATTGCCGCACCGGATAACCCCGGGGAACCGGCAATAATCACGACTCTGCCATAGCTGCCTTTGTGGGCATCCCAATGCCGTACCGGATACTGATGATTATCCCTTTCGATCAGAACAGCAGGATTGTGTTCTGTTATGTAAAACACTGGTATGCCAATTCTTACGAGAGAGAGATCGGCAATTCTATTGGTCATATGAGCGTATTTGTAAGCCTCGATTGCGATACAGGCATCCGACACAACACAGCTCGGGCTATCCCCACCATCAGCCGGCATACCCGAGGGAATATCGATACTGATTACAAAGGCGTCGGATCGATTGATCTTGTGGAAGAGATCCTGATGCAGCTTATCCGGTTCACCCTTGAAGCCAATGCCAAAGATTGCATCAATGATGAGTGAGTAGCCTCCCGGTTCCCAGCTTTGCTCCGGACTTTGATGCTCTATAATCTCAATATCCAAATACTTACAGAGATCATAGTTGATCCGGTTGTCCTCAGTTTGATGTCCCTGCCCTACCATCACCACCTGCGGCTCATAACCACGGTTATTCAGATAGCGGGCGATCACCAGGCCGTCTCCGCCGTTGTTGCCATAACCGCACAAGACGGCAATCTTGCCAAACATCAGGGCTGAGAAACGCTCCAAGATCAGCTCTGCACAGGCTTTACCTGCATTTTCCATCAGCAGTCTGGAAGGCAGCCCCATCTCTTCGATTGTTCTATGGTCCACTGCCTGCATTTGCTTTGCGCTTAGAACCCAATTCATCTCTTCCCCTTATCGTGATGCAGAGGCAACCTGATCTCAAACGTAGTACCTTCATTTACAGTACTTTCCAAGACTCTGATATGCCCGTGGTGATATTCCTCTATGATTCTCTTGGCAAGGCTGAGCCCCAAGCCCCAGCCACGCTTCTTGGTGGTAACACCCGGCTCAAAGATCTTTTTCCATTGCGAACGCGGCAAGCCTTTGCCCTCGTCCCGTATATGCAGAAAGACCCATGGATCTTTTTGGGAGGCAGTGATGATGATATTCCCGCCCTTTCCGGTCATCGCATCTACGCAGTTCTTGATCAGATTTTCCAGAGTCCATTTGATCAATTCCGGATCAACCATTATCATTAGACCCTCGATCTTGCTGATCAGATGGATGTCTATCCTGGCACCCAGATGGGGCATCCTATCGCTAAAATATGCTACCATATCCTTCAGAATGCTGTGCATATCAGTTGGCACCGGAGCATTCTGAGAGCCCACTTTGCCAAAGCGCGAGGCTACATTTCGCAGATGGTTCAAATCCGTTGTCATATAATCGATTATCTTGCCGAGTTCCTCTTTGTTCAGGCTATCCTTTTCTCTCAGGTAGTCGATCCAGCCCATCAGTGAAGTAATCGGTGTGCCAAATTGATGCGCGGTTTCCTTGGCAAGCCCTATCCAGAGGGTATCTTTCTCGGTTCTGCGCAGCAGCAGTAATCCGTAGGAACCCAATAGGATCAGGAAAACCGCAATAAAGAGCTCCAGAAAAACGAAGGATCTGATATATGTAAGCGACTTTGGTGCAGTAAAATAGATATAGCCAAGGCTATCGGCCTCATTGCTGAGGGGTACCTCGCGCATATTTTCCATCTGAGAAAGCAGATTCTCTCTTTGCTGAGCATTGAAACCATCAAAGCTACCCCGCTCCACATTTTCCAGGTTGTGCCAAAAGAGAGGCTTTTTATTGCGATCCGCCACTACGACTGCCTGATCGATACGAGTGATAAATTCCTCAAAAGAGACCGGTTTACTATAAAAAGCATAACCCGTAAGCTGACCCATATCATAAAGCGGTGTCATCATCATAGTTTGCATCTGCTTGAGCAGATGCTCTTGCGATTGCGGACTCAGATCCGCAAAGCTGCTATCCGAAGCTACCTTGACTCTGGTCCAAATCGTGGGAATTGAATCCGGCCCTGCGATGATCACGGAAAGCGGTATCTTTTGGGTAAATTCCCGGCTTACATAGTCCCACATATCCTCGGCAAAGCTGTCGTGCGTGCTGATTTGCAGATATCGCCCAAAGACTTCAGTAAGGAGCTCGGCATACTTTTCCGAATTCTTCATATAGGTCTCGGTATAAGCGATGTATTGCGCAAAGACCCTGGGCAGATACTCCTGCTCGCGCTTGGCATTTTGGATCAGGATCTGGGTCCAGATCGCAAAAAAGATAAAGATGATCACGCTGCTGAAGATCAAATATGCCCTCAGCATATGAAAACGATTAGGTCTCTTTTGCCTGATTCCAGATTCTGTCGAGTTCTTCGAGACTCGCTTCATGAATATCCTCGCCATTTTTCTCGTAATGCTCTTCGATGTAATTGAATCTGCGGACAAACTTGCGGCTGCATTCTTTGAGTGCAGCCTCGGCGTCGATATGCAGCTTGCGCGCCAGATTTACCAAAGTAAAAATCATATCCCCCAGTTCCTCGCGAATCTTTGCACCATCGCCAGATTCCAGAGCCTCTTCCAACTCCGCGGTTTCCTCTGCAAGCTTCTCCATTATGGGCTCGGTATCCGGCCAGTCAAAACCCACCGAAGCTGCTTTTTCCTGAGTGCGTTGAGCGTGAATCAGTGCAGGCAAAGCGCGGGGAATTCCTTCCAAAACACTCTTGCGCTCTTTCTTTTCCTGTTTCTTGATGCGTTCCCAGTTCATCTTGACGGTATCCGCATCGTTGACGTCCAGATCGCCAAAGACGTGCGGATGCCTGCGCACCAGCTTATCCGTAATCTTTTGCAAGACCTCCGCCATATCAAAAGTCTTTTCTTCGGATGCGATCTGCGCCTGAAACACTACGTGCAGCATCAGATCTCCCAGCTCTTCTTTGAGCGCTATATCATCCTTATCTTCAATGGCTTCCACCACCTCATAGAGCTCTTCGATAAAGTTTGGCACCAGCGATGCCGGAGTCTGTTTTATATCCCAGGGACAGCCGGAGACCGGATCTCTGAGCTGTCTTACGATTTCTACCAGTCTGTCAAATTCCTTCATTTTCACCTTTCATTTTGCCGCGCCACCACATAAAACCCAAACTAAACCAAAAGACCATACTCACAGAATAGACCTGTACAAATACATCCGTCATACAGCTCAACAGGATCATCAAAAGCGACAACAGCACCATAAAATCCAGATTACCCGGCTTGCCTTTGACGCAGGATAGATAAAAGCGTCTGAGGATGCTTCCGATGATCCAAAAATAGGGGATAAAGCCGAATATTCCCAGCTCCACCAGTACCTTCAAATAGAGATTGTGCGGATGCTCCGCATAGAGAAATCTCATTGGCACTACATTGGCATACCAATCTTTCCAGACATAGATACCCATCCCAAAGAGCGGATAGCGGATAATCTGCCGGATTGCGTAGTACCACGCCAAAAACCGGATAAAGAGCGATTCATCAAGAGCCAGCCCCATCTGAATCCTTGCAAGCATCGAGGATGGGATTACCAAGGGGATAAAAGCCAGCATGACCAGTCCTGCCAGCCTGAGCCGCTTTACCCGCCACATGATGATGCCCCCGCCGATGATCACCGCCACCAGCGCCACCCGGGTGTAGGTGTACATCATCCCCAGGAAGATAAAGAGCGAGGCGAGGGCCCAATACAGCTTGTGAAGCTGTTCCTTTGCCTCGAGCGCCAATCCGATCCCAAAGAAAAAAGCTATTGTGTAAAAACCATTGATCGTCATCGCGGTAACCCATAGCGAACCCAGGCGTTTACCCGGATTGAGGATACCCATAATCATCCCGATCAAACCCAATAAGGCTCCCAAGGCTACAACAGCTTTGAGCCACAGCAAGTAATCACGCTTTTCTATCCTGGAATTGGCAAAATAACTCATCGTAATCAGCGGAACCATAATGGTAGAACAAAAGACCAAAGTAGCCATCTCAAAATCCCGCGCCCTTGCCAAGCCCTGTAGTCCCGATGCCAAGAGCATACTGAGGGCAAAAGGATATGGCAAAACCAGCTTCAATTGACCTTCCCGGTAAGAATAGGAGATGATCAGATAGAGGATCAGAGTGAGTAGTAGCGGATAAAAGGTTAGCGGAAGGGGTTTGACCAAAAAGAGTACTACCCAAAGGTATCCGGCTCGAAAATTGAATCCCGCCAGCAGGCTGTAGCCCAACCAAAAGAGTACTGCCACAGCCAGAAGCCCTGCATAGAGAGCAGGCAAAGCTTGCGCCTGCACACCGGCAAAGATACTCAGCCCGGCAAGCAGAGCCAGAGCGAGGTATCCCAATACCTTGCGCGGTAAACTCCCATGTCCGTCTCCGGCTAAGAGGTTCCCTGCAGCTAGTTCGGCTTTATCCATCGCTTCAAAGGGAGCTTCTGATCTCCCGGATGCGGTCTTTATTGCTGTCTATCACGTGTTTGATGATAACGATTACGCAGGCGAAGATGAAGGCCATAATAGCCGCAAAGATGCAGATCAAAGCACGGCGCGGCCTTACCCGGACACCAGCTTCGCGCGGACTGTCCAGCAGCTCCAGAGTGGGCATATCTCTCAGCTCTTCCAGACGCGCAGCTTCGTATTGGGGATAGAGAAATTCAAAGACCTTGGTCTGAATCTCCAGATTGAGCTTGAGCTGGGCATACTGCGATCCCAGATCGGGCAGCTTGGAGATATCAATCAGATAACGCGGCTTGATACTGCTGCCGGAGCTTTCCAGCTCTCTGATCTGGCGGTTCAATTCGTTTCGCTTGGTCTCAATTTCCTGCAAGACAGGTGAATCCGGCGACATCGATTGCCTTGCCAGTTGATACTCCACATCGAGTCCCATCTTCTCCGCGATAATCTTGGAATAAGAATCGATCAGGGCTGTGCTCTGCGCTTCCAGATCGACCGCTTTGTTACGGCTCTGAAAATCGCGCATTGCAATGATCAGAGAGTCGATATTGGCACGGGTCTCGCCCACTCTGCCTTCGAGAAACTCCCGATTCATCTTGCCTTTGGTAAGCTTCTGATCGCGGTTGTACGTTTCCAGTTTTTCCAGGTAATACTTCACCATATCGCGGGAGAGTGTCTTGCTCTTGGATTCCACACTGATCTTCACAAGACCGGTCTCGTCGTCGATCCCAGCCCTAAACATCTTTTCCTGCAATGCTTCCAGGGCTTTATCCATCCGGGCCAGGCTATCCGGCTGGGTCAGTTTGAAATACTCGATTAGCCTGAATTTACGGATCACATCCTCGGAAAAACCACGGGATTGCATCACGGTAACGAAATTCTTGGAATCCTCTCCTCCGGCGCTGCTGAAAAACGAGGAGGTCAGCCCAGATAACCCCGGCAGGTTAAAGGGCAACGAACTGGTGCTTTCCCCCACCGCGTAAAAGCTGGCGGATGATCTCCAGATCTGAGGGGTGACCAGGCTATAGATAACTGCTGCCACACCCACGATTCCCACAAAGGCAATGATAAAGATCCGGTGCTTCAGCAGGATCCCGATCAGCTCAAAGAGGTCAAACTCTTTCTTTTCCATTACTTATCTATCCTCAAAAGGTTATTCATATATACTCGTTTCTATCCCCGGCGGCTCTGTAGCGTACTACTCTCAAAGCCCTATCAACAAAGACATTGTGGGTACTCCAAAGCCGGCACATACGTACCAAAGTTCAAGCCACAACTGCACAATTGTACAGGTAAAAGCAAAATATGAGTAGCTGATATGCTGTCAATCTTTTGTTTGGTGATGGCTTGAGAGATTGGGGAAAGAAAGCGCTTCGAGCAGTGGGATAGTGGTGGAGTGATGGAGTGGATTCCTGCCTACACGACTCATCAAAGCTGGCGCTTTGCCGATTCGTTCGCAGGAATGACGGAGGGGGGGGGTAGTTTGGTGATAGGTTCGAACTATGCGCAGCTCTAACTATCTAACTTCTAACTTCTAACTGCGCAAAGCGCTCAGCTAATCACTATTAACTCATTAACTCACTAACTATTAACTAAGAAAAAGTCCCTCCCGGGATGATCGTTAAGCCGGATTCTGTTCACCCGCTTGCGCGGGCTGATGTCTATTCATCTGGACCCTGTCTCGCGACCCGGGTCCCCGTTTCCGGGGAAGGGTTCAAGCTGCCTACCCGGAAGCTAAATGCGCGGGCCACGCAAGCTTCCCTATTTGGCATTGCACCGGATAAGGCTTTCCTGGCTGGAGGCGTCACTGCCGCCACCGGTGGTCTCTTACACCGCCATTTCACCCTTGCGAAGCGTATGGAAACGCCTCGCGGTTTGTTTCTGTGGAGCTGGCTCTGCATTGCTGCAGCTTCCCGTTAGGAAGTATCCCGCCCTGTGGTGTCCGGACTTTCCTCTACCCGGCAAAAGCCGGATAGCAGACATCTTCGTCTTCCCGAAGAGGGCTAATATATATTATACCGGGTTAACCGGTAAAAGCATTCAAAAATAAATGGCAAGGCTGCCGGATCAGAGCTCTTCGAAGTGCTCCATCAGGATACGGCCGCAGCTTTCGCAGGTGATCATCTTACGGCGCAGTTGCAACTCTATCTTGATTTGGGGACGGATATTAAAACCGCAGGCATCACAGGAACCTTCACGATTGTAGGCAACAGCTTTGTTATTGCGGGTTTTGATCATATTGCCATAATGCTTGATTACTGATTTGGGCAGGTTGATGGCGAGTTCGTTACGAGCGGCGCGGGTCTCTTCGATCTTGCCTTCGATAGCATCGATCTGGGCTCGCAAGTCGCCTTCTTTTTCGCGCTTGAGTTGTTCCGCCTTGGCGAGAGCTTTTTTATCCTCTTCGATCTGAGCTTTGAAGGCGTTATCTTCTTCCATCAGTTCGAGTTCTGTGGATTCCAGATCGCCAATCTTGTCGTGCAAAAAAGAGATCTCGCTATTGAGGGCTTTATATTCTTTGTTGTTTTTGATATCGGTGAGCTGGGTGGCATATTTCTTTGCTTGTTCCTGATTGCTCTTGATATCCATCTCGATGGCACGCAGTTTCTTACCAAGCTCGGCACGAGCTGTCTCGGTCGTGAGTAGATTGGCTGTGGCAATTTCCACCTGCTCCAAAATCTCGTTGAGCTGCTTCGGCAATTCCTGCTGCAACGCTCTGTATTGGCCTATCTTATCGTCCAGAACCTGCATCTTTGCCAGAGTTCTAAGTTGTTCTTCCATCGTCACTCCTTGAATAATAAACTGATGTCCAGAGACTTGAATGAATGTGTCAAAGCACCGGAGGAGATGTAGTGGACGCCGATCCTGGCATAGGTCACCGCGGAGATTTCATCGATCCCGCCGGAGACTTCCAGCTCCACCTTCTTGCCGAATTTCTTTACGGCAGCTCTGACCTCGCTGAGTTTCATATTGTCCAGCATAACACGGTCAACGCCGGCTTCAACGGCCTCCGCGAGTTCGGTCAGATTGGTCACTTCACACTCAATTTTATAAGTCGTATTATGTAGTTTTACGCGTTTTACTGCCTCGGTAATACCTCCGGCGGCACGAATATGATTTTCTTTGAGCAGGATCATATCGTACAAACCAAAGCGGTGATTAAAGCCGCCACCGGTTCTGACAGCATACTTTTCCAGCTCGCGCAATAGCGGAGTAGTCTTGCGTGTATCCAAAATGCGGATCTTGCTGCCTTCGACAGCCTTCACGATCTGATTGGTTTTGGTGGCAATACCGCTCATCCTCTGGATAAAGTTCAGAGCTGTGCGTTCACCCATCAAAATGGAGGAAGCACGCCCTTCGATCCGCATAATTTCGTCTTTGGGGGCTACGCTATCTCCATCCTTGCGATAGAGGGTAATCTTGAGCTCGGGATCGACCGCGCGGAAGACCCGACGGGCAATATCTGTCCCGGCTACAATACCTTCTGCTTTGGCAATCATATAGGCAGTGCTGTAAACTGCGTCCAGATCGAGGCTTTGGGTGCTGATATCACCGGTTCCGATATCTTCGGAGAGGGCTTCTTTTATGATTTCGTCGATTCTCATACTGCTTTTTTCCATAAAAAAAGAGCATCTGCTTTTAGCAAATGCTCTTCAGGCAATTTATCTTGATTCTTAATACTTATCAGCTTCTTCTTGTAACACATATATCTTATATATCCTCTATTACTTACCATATATTTAGATCGGGATATTGTGTCAAGCAGGAATTTGGAATTGCCCCCAGTTTTTTTGAGCTTTGGCTGATAAAGCTATTGACTAAAATTGCAGACTCTGCCAGCTTGGGTAATATGAACTACATACTACCAATGATCTCTTTGTTATCGATATTCCTGCTTTTGGGTTCCTGTGCCCAAAACAGCGCAAATATATATCCACTGGAGCCGGTTTATACCAGCCCGCCTGCATTATCTGCCGAGATGGGAGACCTCTTGCGCAGATCTCCGGAACTATGCAAGCTCCACATCATAGGTTTTTCCTCCACCGAAGGAATCCCGATCCAGGCTCTGGAAATTGGCTCAGCCTCTGCTCTGCGAAAGATACTGGTAATAGGCCAGCATCACGGAGATGAAGTAATGGGTATCGAGATCTCGATGCAGATCGCCAGAAAGCTATTGGATGGCAGCGAACGCAGCCGACGTCTGCTAAGTGAATACAGCATCTGGATAGTTCCCACCATCAATCCCGAAGGCTGGCGTCTGGTACGTTCCGGCGACTATCAGTGGAAACGCAAAAACAACCGCGATACCAATGCCAATGGCATCCTGGATTTACGGGATGACGGAGTCGATCTAAACCGCAATTACCCCATCTATTGGCAACATGACAAGCTCGTGGCGGTATCCGATCCCTATTACAAGGGCATCTCCCCCGCCAGTGAGACAGAGGTTCAGGCAATTATTGCTCTTGCCTCAGCCCAGGACTTTGAGCTAGCTATCTATTACCACAGCTCTGCCTCCGGAGCATATAGCGAAAAGATCTACCTGCCTGCCTATGATAGAATCAATCCGCGCCAGACTGCTTTGATGGAAAGACTCACAGAAAAAGCAGAGCTCTATGCCGCGATGGTGACCAAGGACTACAAACGTGGCAACTACGAGGTCGCAAAGGGTCCCTCCTCCCGGGTCGGCAATGCTCGCAACTACTTCTTTCACCGCCATTCCACTCTTGCTTTTCTGGTCGAGGTGGGCGGAATCAACCAAGAGGGCAGATCCGTAATCCATCCGGGCTCAAAGATGCTTCAGCGCAACCGTCTGCAACACAGCGAAGCTTTTTTGCGCCTGCTTTACGATTATATCGGCGATGAGCCAAAGGACAACGCACAATGAACATTTTGGAAGCACTCAAAGACCGTAGCTCCCACACTGCCATCCTTTTGGAAAGCCTCTACGATGGAGTCTATATCGTTGATCCCGAGCGCATTATCCTCTATTGGAACAAAGCCGCCGAGGAGATGACCGGATACACCGAAGATGAAGTTTTGGGCAAAAGCTGTTCCGACAATATCCTTAATCACATCGATGAAAACGGGATTTTGCTCTGTCGCGGGGAGTGCCCGATCCTGCAGTGTATGCGCAGCGGTTGCCGCAGCAGCGCCAAGGTCTATCCCAAACGCAAGGACGGCAAGCGCTTCCCGGTCGAGACCCACGTCTCCGCTCTCTACGATGATGATGGCACGATCATCGGCGCAATCGAGGTCTTCCGCGATATCACGCATCAGGAAGATCACCGCATCTTGCTGGAAAAGTTCAATGCGATGATTAGCAAATACGTCTCCACAGCAACTTACAGCACTATTCAAGAGCAATTGAGCCAGAACCGGGATCAGGGCAGCACGCGCATCATCGATCAAAGCGTCTTCTATCTGGATGTCGTAAGTTTTACCACCTTTTCCGAAGCTAATAGCCCCCAAGATGTTGTGAAGATGCTAAACGATCTCTTTGGCATCTGCGAAGTCGTGATCCGCGAAAACTTTGGCGATATTGACAAATTCATCGGAGATGCCGTGATGGCAGTCTTTGACGATGCCAACGACGCGGTTCGCTCAGCCATTAAAATCCTGAAGCAAGCCCTGCCGGAGATGAACCGCATCAGAAGGGAAAACGAGGAGCAGGAGATTGCGGTAAGGATTGGTATCAACAGCGGACTGGTATTGCAAGGCGATATCGGCACTTCAGAGCGCAAAGACCTCACCGTGATCGGCGATTCGGTCAATATCGCCGCCCGGGTGGAAAAAAGCTCCATTCCAAACCGTCTGATGATCTCGGAAGCTACTCTCGCCAGGCTCTCAGAGGACTTGTACAAAGAGTTTGTCTTCCATCACAGCGAGTTGCTCAAAGGCAAGACAGAAGAAATCAAGCTGTTTATCCTGTAGCTTCCAGCTTGAATCCACTGGAGATCCCCTAGTGATCCCCTAGTGATTCCCTAGTGGCGACAAGGGGATCTCCAGAGCAGTGCGAGAGTTTTGCCAGTGGTTTCAAAAGGGAAGGATTAACAAGGAGGAGAGGAGAAAGGAGGGGGTTTCTTTACCACAGAGAAAGCGCTAGGCGCTACGCGCAGTGGTGGAGGTGATGGAGTGTGTTAGTGTGGGAGCGACATCCTGTCGCTCAGAAAAACTGTGCGTCAGGATGACGCACCTACAAGAGGGCAGCAATGACCAGCAAGCTATTGTTTTGACTTATAATTCTGCCTTAGTATGCTTGGATTGACAAGCTGATCTTGAGCGGCAGGATTATGAGTCAAAACAGGTAGAGACCTGCGATCGCTGTGGCAAATCAGGACTTTGCCACCCCATTAAGTGCATAGCGCAGCTACAACTTCTAACTGTCTAACTTCTAACTGCAAGGACTCAGTCCTGCCTAATCATCCATCACCACAACTTTGAAAAAGGCTTTGGTAAGATTCGCCGGTACCACATACTGATTATCGGTGGTTGTGCCCAGAAGGGAGTAGCTTCCCTCTGGACTATCAGAGACATATACCTTGAAGTTATCGTATTCCCCGGCGTATTCCCAGAGCAAGATCAGCTCTCCGGTATCGCTGCTTTGATAGAGGGAGAGGAAGGTTATCGGATATATACCATTTAGATCCCAGGTAATCCGGTTGTAACTGTCAAGCTCATAGGCAGATCCGGCGTAAGCACCGCTGTAGCCAATGAAATTCAGGGAGCCGGTATTTGCCATTTTGCCTACGTTGTAAGCACTTCCCCAGCTATTGGCAGGGAATGCTGCTCCGGATATGGTGATCGTCTGGCTGTTATCGACCAATAGCAGCACTCCTCCGGGTATTCCATTGGCAAAGCTGCAGTTTGTAAGGCTGTGTCCGGGATACAAGACAGAGCCGGGACGCAGGTAGAGTCCGCTGCTGTTCAAATACTCAAAGCTGGTGTATTCTGCGGCAAGAGTGCCGCCTGAGGATACTCCAAAGGCATAATATCCGCTTGATCCGGCTCGTGTCACCACAAGCGGAGCCATTGCACTGCCATCCAGATATAAATAACCGCCGTTGTTTACGTTTAAGGTTGAGGCGGCTCCCATACTCAGGATGGAGCCAGCGCCCAGATGGAAGAGCGAGGAGATTGAGGCTCCTCCTATGATGGTATGGCTTTGTGCTCCGCCTTCGAGGTATCCGCTCATCAAAGACAGACTTCCCTTGATCTCAGTGGGATAAGACAGATCAATCTGGGTATAAGGATCGTCTTTGTTTATCACCAGATCGCGAAGGTAGTTACCACCTGTAATGCCCAGACTGCAAGCATACTGACCGCTCAGATAGACCGTTCCGCTGAGAGGCTGGAAAGCTCCGGCTTCCAGAGCGTTGAAAGAGCGTCCGAACTTCAGATAGGCATTATTGAAGAAGCGAGTAGGGTGATTGTAGATATAGACACTGTTTCCGGTGATCTCGAAATTGCCATCCACTATATCCATCCCGCCTCTCAAGTGGTAATTACCTCGCTCGATCCAGGGTGAATCATTGTAAAAGTAACCACCGTTTATGATTAGCATACCGCCGGCAGGGAAGCTGAATATACCGTGCGAAGCCAGATATCCTGCCCCTATGTCGAGACAGCCCGATAGATCCAGATAGCCGGCTATCTCCAGTGTAGAGCCTTGCTGCTGATTGATCCTGCCCTGCGAATAGATTATGCAACTGGCTGTATTGGATGAATTTGCGCCCAGATTCAGGGTGTTGTCGCCATAGACTCTTAATGCTCCATTCACCCTGAGAATAGACCCTGTGGTGGTATTATAGTTAAAAACAGGGCCTTCACCCAGTCCGTTGATGCTGAGATCACCAAATGCGGCCTGCTGGGAGGAATTGGTAATTGTAGATCCCTGCGGGGCATACAGGAGAGTGGAAGATCCGGTAAGCACTGCTGTGGATGATGGGCCAAAGCTCCAGCTCCCACCGCAGGAGATGCTGCCGGAATTCACGTTTGCGCTGCCGTTCCAGCTTACATTGTTCCCGATATTGAGGCTGCCACCGGCTGTCATTTTCAATGAGGATGGAACATTGAAGTTTCCCGCTATATTAATGTTCTTTCCATTGACATCAAAGATACCGTTGTTGATGGTTAGATGCCCGTTTATCTCGAGATCTCTGGCACAACTAAGGGTGTTTGAGCGGGTAATGCGCGTCTGATTGCCATCCCGGTCTCTTTCGAACTCGGGAGCATCTGTATCCCTGGAGCTTGTTTTGTTGCAGATCACGTGATGCAAGCTGCTGCCGGGCATTAGATCCAGGACGCTGTCCGCACTGCCGTAGAACTCTAAGGTATTGCCTGTGGGTACAAAATCAATCCTCTCCACGATCAGGCTGCCGACCGTGCGAATAGTCCCGCCGGTGATGTTTTCTGTAAAATTGAACATATCGGGCACCAGGATGCCCTGGCTCTTTACGTCGAGGATTCCACCACTCATTGTCAGGCTGGCTGCGTCGATGTATGCCAGATAGACTATCCCGCTGCCACCGCTGATATTGAACACACCGCCACTAATGGTAAGATTGCCTCTCAAATCAACAAAAGCTGAGCTGGACTGGTGATAATCGATCAATCCGGAGGAGAGGGTGATATTGCCAAAGATACCAGGATCGTCCAGGAATGAGCAGCTAAAGCTACCTCCGGATACTCTGTAAGCACCGGCTGTCCAGTTGTAGTAATCCGCGACAATCATTTTTCCGGCAGGAACGCTCCAGTAAGAGCCGCTCTTATTGAGTTCCAGGCGATAAAAGTGCTCCGAATCCAGGGTTTGGATCGCATTCCCAATCAGGGTAAAGGTGCCGATACCAGGATCAAAGCCTGCTTCACCCAAGCTATTCAGATAGTTGCCTGCAAGCTTCAGGTTGTATTGTTGATTATGAAAGACTCCGCCCAGCAACTGCAGATTGCCGTTTACTTTGAGATTGGAAAGCAGCGTAACAGCACCGGGATTAGTCTTGCTCATCACCAGATTATTCAGGTAAGCGCTACCGCTGGGGATACTGATATTGGAGGCTTGATTACCCATCAAACGCAGAGTTCCCTGAGTCATTGTAAACAGACCTGTTCCATAAGCCAGCAGGCTGCCGTAGAGCTTTAGATCACCTGGATAAACTTGCGTAAAGGAGCTGTTGTCATCCACATAGAGATTTCCCCCGACGGAAAGATCTGCGGTAGATTGGTTGCTGTATGCCACACCATTGGGAAAGGGCTTGCTTGAGCGCAAGTGATGGATCACAGCCGGGCTCTTCACGGTAATCAGGGAGTTCCCGGTTGAGTAAAACTCTATTATGCCATCGTCCATATCTACTGCTGATCCGCCCAAAAAGCTGAGATCGCCCTTTAGATAGATATGACCTCCCCAAGCGAAGGAACTTGATGATCCGGCTCCAAAATCCAGATCTCCATCTATAAAACACACAGCATCCTGAGAGGCAGTGCCAAGCATACCATAAGAAACCAGATCATTCGTGATGTGGAGCTCAGCCGGACCCACAGAGAGCCCTGTGCCATTATGCACGGTAATATGAGAAGCATAAGCATCCTGATGCACCACAGGGTAATAGTTATGTCCAGTAGGGGCAATATCTACCCATTCATTGGCTGTGGGAACAGTCCCGAGGCTCCAATTGGAGGATATATTCCAGTTGTTGTCGGTATTACCTGTCCAGACATTCAGTCCTGATCCATGCACAACAAAGGAGATAGTCCCATCGCCATTCTCGGTGATATCGGTAATCTTCAGATTACCTTCCTGAAAGCTCTGCCCACTAATCGAATAAAGCCAGGGTGTGGCAGGAGAATAGTTGTGGATAGAGCCTCTGCCCTGGGCTTGAGAAAGCCCCGCAAGCCCAAGATAACCATCCACATCCAAGGCTCCATAGGGTCTGTAAACATATATCTCATCCGGTGGACCATCGCTATTGCCCTCAATTGGAAACTGCAATGTCCCCATCTGATAATACTGGGTAACTCTATAAACAATCAGCCCGGAGCCTGGCATACTGCTGCCGTATGCTCCGCTTTGCTGCCTATACTCCAGGATATAGAACTGATTTGGCAGATTGGAAGATATCCTGTAGGCGGCAAAAGGATTGTCGTTGATAGATTGCAGTGTATAGGAGGTGGGATTTGCGCCGGGTGTAATCGTGGTGATTGATCCGGTCCAACCGCCATACTTTTGCTTTTGAAAGGCAAAATGAGGCTGAGGAATCACACCCTGGCTGCCCATCAGTTCCCAAGGCCCCACCGGATCCAGATCATCCTGGCTGTAATGGTACAGATCAGGAAAACCTATGGAATGAGAGAACTCATGACACAAAACTCCCATCCCCTGTGGAGTCAAGCTGATCGGATCCACCAGCGAATTGGAAAGCTGTATATTGTAAGTTGAGACAATCTTGTTGTTGATATAAACGGTCTCATAAATCCCTGGCAGATACTCCAGATACCACTGTTGAGGCCATAACATACTCGCCCATTGAGGATCGGGATCTCCCTGCATTACAAAGATCACATTATCCACAAAACCATCATTATCGCCATCTACATTGATCCCGGCTGTTCCGGATGATCCCACTGTATTGACCGCAGTGCGAAACATCGAATGCATCCTTGCTCGTCCCTCTGCCAATCCATCATAACCTATGGGATTGGTAATTGCATTGTAAGGCGAAAAGTATGCCCGGTTGTGCCCATCCTGAAAGCTGCGAACTATCCCACCCACCGGAGCGGGACAAAAGCCCGCATTCACAGTCAACTGGTTATTGCTGTCTTCCAGAAAGTAGCCACGCATAGATTCCTGGCTGGTCGAATTGCACATTGTATCATACACCGAAACGGGTGTCGTGTATTCAGATTGCTCAAGAAACCGGATGAAGATTACGATGTTGTTGATTGTCCCGGTCGTGGAGGCTCTAAAGGAGTTTTCCGGAGCTTCGGCTTTAAGGCGTGCCAGCCTTTCGCCCAGGTCAGGCTCCGGCAGCAAGTGCTTTTTTATCCCCAAAGCCGCAGGATTGCCAGATCCCACCCGATACTGCGAGGGAACAGCCCGGTTGCCTTGCTCAAGCGCATAGACTGCATACCCTGTATTGGGATCTGTCAGCACAGTATATCCCTCGGCATCGTGCATCCTATGAGTGTATTCATCTCCGCTCACATAAAGTGCCAGTGAACTGCCATCAGGCTGAGCGAAATCAATCGATAACATATCAAATCGTGCTGCAGAAAGACTTGAAATCAAAAACACAAGAACCAATAGCTGTATACACTTCATAATGAACCTCGCTATAACGCTGTTTTTGAGGCAATTAGGGGAATATTGACCCCAAAGCAACAACATCTGATGCGATAGAGCAATAACTGTCAAGATTTTGTTTTTTATCAGAAGCTTATCTTGAGTGGAATATTCTTAACAACTCCTCAGCGTTACCCAATAAGCACCGGATATTACAGTCTTGAGTCGCTACTCTAGCCGATAGTGCGAGCATACTGCTCTATATGACTATATCCAAAGCTCTTGCCCGATGCGTCAACTCCAATTATTCTATCTTATATCCGAAATAAATTACACAGGAAGGTTATACATAATGAACAATATAGATTCTACAGCCCGCGAAATGCGGATATCTACAGATATCACTTGGTTTTTTGATTTGCCTAAACTATCGGTTATCATCATTGCCTGGAGCTTCCTAAGCCTAGTAACTTACTTGAGCGCAACAGCTAACCTTGCGGATTACTACTACGACCAAACCATCCGTCCCTATCAGGAAATCAGCGGAGGAACGCTTTTGGGCAACACTACGACTGATGAACAGAGGTTCTTGAGCCTCTCCAACCCTTTGGGTGGAACCGCTCTTACCGGCGAAGGTATTCCCATAGGCTTTGATTTTATCTTTGCAGGCACCACTTTCGATCGCCTGGGGATCAATGCCAATGGCTGGATTTCACTGGGTAAATCTAGTGCAAGCCCTTCCGTCAATATGAGTTCCAACGATTACTTCAACCCATTGTCATCTGTACCTGATATCGGTGATTTTGTTGCCAGAATCGCAGGATTTGCCCAAAATCTCCAAGCTCAGACCGGAGCATCTCTACGAATGGAGACCCTGGGAACATCACCAAACAGGATCACGGTAATCCAGTGGAAAAAGTATAGGATAGCCAATACCAACGGCAGCGACTTCAATTTCCAGATCCGTCTTTACGAAGGTACAAACCAGATCAGGATCGCTTATGGCAGCTTTGCCTTCACAGGCAACAACCGCCTGGTACAGGTCGGTCTCAGAGCTGCACCTTCAACTACTGCAAGCAATTACCAGCTAAGAGAGAGTATCTCAGGCAGCGACCTCGCATGGCTCAATACCACCAGCGGTCTTGTGCCCACAGCAACTATCAGATTCAGAGAGGGCACCGTCCCAATTGATGGCCAAATCTTTGCTTTTTCACCCAATCTCCCTTCCCTGATGCCAGCTCCCATAAGCAATCTAAGCATAACGCAAACTATTGATAGTTTGATCTTTCAATGGGATGCCTCTGCTAATGCAGAATCTTATCATATCTATTCCACCGATGATCCTTACGGAGTGGAATGGGAACTAGAAGCAGTCATAAACGACACTTCCTGGATCACCCCCCTGCTCGACCACAATATCTTTTATCGGGTACATAGCTTTTATTTGGGTCAGTAGTATATCAGCGTCTGCGGATATCGTCCCTGCTTGAATCCTCTGGAGATCCTCTTGTGATCCCCTAGTGATCCCCTTGTGGCGACAAGGGGATCTCCAGAGCAGTGCCAGAGTTTTGCCAGTGGTTTCAAAAGGGAAGGATTAACAAGGAGGAGAGGAGAAAGGAGGGGGTTTAACCACAGAGAAAGCGCTGGGCGCTACGCGCAGTTGTGGAGTGTGGGAGCGACATCCTGTCGCTCAGAAAAACTGTGCGTCAGGATGACGCACCCACAAGTGGGCAGCAATGACCAGCACGCTATTGTTTTGACTTATAATTCTGCCTTGGTATCCTCCTCTTAACGCAAATCTATTACGGCAGAATAATGAGCTAAAACAATGCAAGCGGTCTTGCAGGGTATGTTGCTCCGGGCTTTTGTTTTAACTCAAACAAATGCCGGTGAGGGATGATTACCAGAAATAGATGAAGGAGGCATTTGTTTAAGTCAAAACAGGTAGATTTCTGCAATCGCCGAGACATCTGTTTAGTCAAAACAGGTAGCAATTTGGGATCGTTGAGGTACATCTGGAGATTATCACCACAATACAGATCATTCTAAGAAAACAGCATCTTTATACTATACATATTCTTACAAGACTATCAGCAGAATTGAAAGATCTTTACATATCCTACATAAGCACCTGAAAAAAAACACCATTGTTAATCTGTTACTCAAGCTAAGCTTATGTGCCTCTGGATTTTCCGGTCTTGACAAAATATGGCTATCCAATTTCCTAAGTATCCTGTGCCTCTCCGCCCTTGGCTGACTTGCACAAGTCTATAGATTTCAGATGTATATAATGTGATCACCGGTTGATGTGGATAACTTGTGGATAAGTCCGGAGCCGGCCGGCAGCCTTGAGTGGCTTAATAATTACTAATTACCTTAAATAGCAATGGCTTAAGCGCAAATGGCGTCACAACAGGCACCTGCGTTATAAGCTGTGGATAAATATAGTTTTACGGGAACGATTTATGATGGATCAAGACATTTGGCAGAATATTTTGGATAAGCTGGAGCTCAATATCAGCCCCCAGAGCTTCAGAACCTGGTTTTACAATACCAGCCTGGTCGATATGAGTGAGACCGAGATGATGATCAGGGTGCCTACTCCCTTTACCGCTAATTATATGAATCAGAATTATGCGGATACGATAGCGGAAATTTCTCACGCACTATACAATAGGCGGTACAAGATCAGCTTTGTGAGCAATCATCACCGTCCGGATCCCGATCCGGATACTCAGCCCGGCTACAACCAAAACAAGGTCGCGCTCAATACCAAGCTCAACGATCGCTTTAGCTTCGAGCAGTTTGTGGTGGGAAAGAACAACAATTTTGCTTATTCCGCAGCCCGTGCAGTGGCGGAATCGCCCGGTTATACCTACAATCCGCTCTTTATCTATGGCGAAAGCGGAATGGGAAAGACTCACCTGATGCAGGCAGTGGGCAATTACGTGCTCAAAGAAGGACGCAATTGCAATATCTATTACACTACCTCAGAAGCTTTTACAAACGAAATGATCGAGAGCATCCGCGGTAACAAGATGCCGGAATTCCGTGCCAAATTTCGCAAAGTTGATCTGCTCCTGGTCGATGACATCCATTTCCTTTCCCGCAAGGAAGGCACTCAAGAGGAGTTTTTTCATACCTTCAACGCCCTCTTTGACAATCGTAAACAGATAGTTCTCACCTCAGACCGTCCCCCCAAGGACATCCCGGATCTGGAAAACAGACTGGTGACGCGCTTTGAAAGCGGCTTGCTCTGCGACCTGAAGAATCCAGATTTTGAGACACGTGTGGCGATCCTGCGCAAGAAAGCCGAGCCCGATAATATCGTCCTCAAGGATGAAGTCTTTAGTTTTATCGCGGAGAATATCACTTCCAGTGTGAGAGCCCTGGAAGGCTCCCTGATCCGCATCCTCGCCTTTGCTTCATATAACAAGCTCAATTCCGAGGATATCGACACGGAGACCTGCCACAATATCCTCTCCGATATGATCTCTGAGGTTCGCAAAGAAATCAGTCTCGATCTGATCACCCGAGAGGTCTGCAATTTCTACTCGATTACGATGTCCCAGATCATCGATAAGAGCCGCAAACCCAATGTAGCTTTCCCTCGCCAGGTGGCGATGTATCTGGCAAATCTGCTGATTCCGCAGCTTTCGCTCAAAGAGATAGCAGAGTATTACAACCGCAAGGATCACACCACGGTGCTCTATGCCAAGCGGATGATGGAAAATCAATTTAGAACCGATAATGAATTCAGGGCTCAGATCGAGATCCTGATGAAGAACATTCGTTCCCAGTAATTCACAGGATAGGATAAGTTGATGTGGATAAGTGTGGATAAGTCTTACAATCCCGGCAGTGCGAAAAGCTTTGTGGATAAGTCGATAACTAATCCTGTTTTATCCACAAGTTATCCACAAGTATCTGCTCTTTGGAAGAGCTTTGTAAGCTTGCACTTAAAAAAAAGGTTGACCGTTTATCCTCTTATCCACAATGCCTACTACTGGATCTATTCTGATAAATCTAATTATTTAAAGGTTTAATTAATATGAATTCATTCTTCAGATACACGGTACTCTTGGCACTGCTGATCGTCTTGATCTCAGGCTGTACCAGAAAGAACAATCTGACCGGAGACAATTGGTCGGACATCAGGCCTCAGGTCTTTACAGACAGTCTCTTTACCCTGGGCTTTAGTTATGGCGATACGGTGAAGGTCTCGGGATTTGAAGGCAGTCTGCTGGCTGGCAATTTTGGCGGGGCAGAGGCTGTCACAATGATGCGTTTTACCGGACTGCCGGAGACCAGTACGCTGTCGGCTGTAACAGAAGCCAAGCTGACGCTTACTTTGAAGCGGCGTTCCGCAGAGCCGAGAAATCCGCTGACTCTGGAATTCAAGAAGCTGCTCTGGCCCTGGACGGCAGATTCGACCTTTGTGATTGCCGATAGCTCGATGATTTCTTCGGGAATAGAACCCTTCATAGTGCCCAATGTACCGGTCGGAACGGATAGCACTTTGACCATTACTGTTCCTAACGCTCTGATTCAAAACTGGAAGCATACGGGTACGACTGGGCTCAATCTGGCAATCAAGACAGATGAGGGTGGATATGCGGAGTTTTATTCTATCGATAGTGGCACTCAGGGTCCCAAGCTCACCTTTAAGTACAGGCTGACTACCGATAGCGCCACAGCCACAATGAGAACTTTTGAAAGTTATGCGATCTCGGATAGCTATCGGGTAAATACCACGATATCCCCTGTGGAAGCAAATCGCTGGATCTTCCGTAATATCAGCCCCAGTCGTGTCTTTGCCAAATTTGCCATCAACAACTCCAAGTTTCGCAATATGCAAGGCGTGGCTCTGGATTCGGTGGCTCTGAAGCGGGTCACGATCAATCGGGCGGAGCTGATTCTTTATGTCAAAAACAATCCCTATTACTCGAATAACACCAATTACAGTATGCGTGCTTTCAATGTAAGCCGGGATTCCATCAACACGGCTCAGTATCTGGCTGCATCAGATTACCAGCTTTTGTCGTTGTCGTCCATCTCGAGCGGGCGCATCACTGCAGATTCGATAGTGGTCAATATCACCCCTATGGTGCAGGGCTATGTCTCCGGGGATTTGGAGAATTTGGGCATTATGATCCGCTCTCTGCAAGAGATGCAGAATTTTGGAGAGCTGGAGCTCTGGCATTTCCTCGATGCTCCTGCCGGTAAGAAACCTTATATCCGAGTGCGTTATACAGCTCCTTACCTTTGATGAAGTACAAGATAATAGCGCTATTAGCCCTCTTGATGCTCTTCAGCTTTGCCTGTAAGAAAAAGGAAGCTGCTTCTCCGATAATGGCACAGGTCAATGATGAAGTGCTTACCGAAGCTGCTTTCAGATCGCTCTTTTCGGATGCTGAGTGGGATACACTTTCGGCAGGCACCAAGCGCAAGTATGTGGAAGATTGGGTCTCGCTGACACTTTTGGCTCAGGCTGCGGATGAGCAGGAACTGAGCAAATCCACTGCGCTGCGCGCCAGGCTGGATTTTGCCCAAAAGAAGGTCAAAGCCAATGCGATGATAGCTCAGAGGCTCGCCAATATCAAGGTCTCCGAGGATGAGCTGTTTAACTATTTTAGGGTGCATCGCGGGGATTTTGGATCTAATCTGCAGGAATTCAATATCCAACGGATACAAGTAAGAGACAAAGCTGCCGCTGATCTGCTCCTGGGAAAACTGGCAGGCGGAATGAGCTTTGATGAGGCTGTGCGCAGCTATTCCATCGAGCCTCTGCAAACCGGAGGCGGGATGATGGGCTTTGTTACCAAAGCCGGTGCTGATTCCAGCTTTTGGAATGCCGCAGTGGGGCTAAATCCAAATGAAGCCGCTATTTTGAACCGGGATGCAAACTGGTATGTATTTAGGGTGGTGGAAGAACGCTCCGGCACTCAGGAAGCTAATTTTGAAGATTTCAAGGATGAGATTCGCCGCCGCATAATATCCGAAAAGGAAGAAGCAGTCTATCTGGACTTGGTGCGCGAACTCAAGCGTCAAAACGACAAGATTTATTACTATTAGGATTTTGATAATGAAAAAACTCGCCCTGATCATCATCGTGATCATCTCCATAACTCTGCTCAAGGCAGAGCTCCTGGACAAAATCATCGCCAAAGTAGGCACAGATATCATCCTGCAAAGCGATCTGGAAAAGCAGATTCTGCAGATGCGCAGTGCCGGAGTGGATATCAGCACGGTTGAGCCCATCAATGTCCTCAGGGATATGGTGGAGGAGAAGTTGCTGATCCAAAAAGCTCAGGAACTCAATCTTCAAGTGGATGCAGCCCGTATCCGCAGCTACGCCGAGCGTTATCTCCAGCAGACCAAAGCAGGCTATCCCTCCGAAGCTGCCTTTAATGCTGACCTTGCAAGAATGCAGGTTACACAGCAGGAGCTGCTGGATTACTATATCGAGCAGATTACAAACAACGCCCTTACGGAGATGCTGATAGAGCGCTATATCTCATCCAAGGTGCGAGTCGAAGATGATGAATTGCGCAGTTTTTACGAAGCTTCCAAGGATACTCTGGCTGTTAAGCCGGTGACGTGGAAGGTTGGTATGATTATGCGTGAGATAGCAGCCAGCGATGATTCGGACAATCAACAGCTTACCGCAATGCGCGAGATCAAAGCCCGCCTCGATAATGGCGAGGATTTTGCCGCTGTCGCCACAGCCACCAGTGAATGTCCCAGTGCCGCCCGAGGCGGAGACTTGGGTTTCTTTGGGCGTGGTGTAATGGTACAGCCTTTTGAACAAGCAGCTTTTAGCCTGGGAGTGGGGCAGATCAGTGATATTATCCGCACTCAATACGGTTATCATATCATCAAGGTCGAGGAAATCCGGGGAGATGAGATCCGTGCCAGACATATCCTGAAATTGGTCTCGCCCACAGCAGCAGATTCCGGAGCAGCCCGCCGGATGATGGAGATGGCGCGGATGCAGTATGTCAATGGCAGCAAGACCTTTGCCGAACTTGCAGAACTCTATTCCCAAGAAGAAGAATCCAAGGCTCTGGGTGGAGTGATTGGAGAATTTAGTGCCGAAGAACTCCCCGAACTCTTTGCCAATACTATAATGCTCCAGCCTGTGGGGCAGATCAGCGAAGTCCTCGAAAACGAAGGAATGCTCTATCTCTTTGCCCGCTTGGAAGAAGTTCCGCAACGCCTCTTTGAATTTGAAGAGGTGCGCCAGCAGGTTTACGATTATCTTTTTAACCAGAAACAGATCGAAGCCTATGGAGTCTGGATTGAGCAGCTAATGAACGAGGCTTACGTCCAGATCACGCCATAATGACCAAAAAGCTAAACATTTGGACTTTCCTGGGCAGCTTCTTCGGAGTGGGTTTTATACCAAAAGCTCCGGGTACCTTTGGAAGTCTGGCAGCTTATGGGATCTATCTGCTATTGCCGGCGGTTTGCTTTGAGCCAATGTACAGGCTCTGGTATTTACTGGCTTTGGCAGCTTTCTCGCTGATAGCCGTCCTGATCTCGGATCGTTCCGAGCGAGTTCTGGGTCACGATGCAGGCGCTATCGTTATCGATGAAGTAGCCGGCTATTTCCTGAGTGTTGCCTTTTTACCCAAAACCTGGCTGGTCGGGCTTTATGCCTTTGTCCTGTTCCGTGTTTTCGATATCGCAAAGCCCTTTCCGATCAGCCGTTCACAAAGCATCAAAGGAGGCTGGGGAGTAGTAATAGACGATCTGCTTGCAGGCGTTTACGCTATCATCCTGCTTCTGATAATAAACAATATCTATCCAAAGTTTTTTGGAATCTAAGGAGAACAAATGCACTATATACTGCTTCAAGCAACAGCCGACAGTACCGCCACCATGCCAGGCGGGATCAGCCCTGTGCTGTCCCAGGTACTCTTCTTTGGCGCTCTCTTTGCCATAATGTACTTCCTGATGATCAGGCCTCAGCAAAAGCGTCAAAAGGAAACTCAGCGGATGCTGGACAGTCTGCAGGTTAATGACAAAGTCCTTACCTCCAGCGGAATCTACGGCCGCGTCATATCGATCAAGCCGGATAAGGACATTGTAGTGGTTGAGATCGACGATACCAACAAAGTCCGTGTCGATTTCCAACGCTCTGCCATCGTAGCTATTCTCAATCTCAATACAGAAAACAAGGCATGAAGAATCCAGACCTGCTGCTTCCGATCCGCATCTATGGAGACGAAGTTCTGAGGCAGAAGGCCGTGGAAGTCACCGTCTTTGATTCTGAACTTCGTGAATTTGCCAGGAAACTGGCATATACGATGTATGAACGCGATGGCGTAGGCCTGGCTGCTCCTCAGGTAGGCCGCTCCATTAGAATGTTTGTCTTTGATCACCAGTGGACTCGCGAAGGCCATTCCAAATCCCCTGTCTTTGTGATCAACCCGGTGATCGAAAGTATGGCAGGGGAATCAGTTGGCGAGGAAGGCTGTATCAGCATTCCGGAGATTTACGCCAAGGTTCCCAGGGCTTCCACTATCACCTACACCTATCAGGATTTGGATGGCGTGCTCCATCGTGAAACCGCCACCGACTATCCTGCAATAGTCTTTCAACACGAGTTTGACCATCTCGATGGTATTCTCTTTACAGACAAAGTAAGCGATCTCACCAAGCTGAAGCTAAAGCGCAAACTGCGTGAGCTCGCTGCAACGACCGTCGATGGTATCAATATCCGGGCATACGATCCCGATTGAGCCGGTGGATCATGAGAATAGTCTTTATCAGTAGTTCGGAATACGGTTGCCCGGCACTTGTATCCCTGGCAAAAGACCCGCTCTACAAGCCTGTTCTCGTGATCTCCCAACCAGATCGTCCAGCCGGACGCAAGCTCAAGCTCAGCCCCTCACCCATCTCGCTACTGGCAGAAGAGCTCGGTTTACCTATGCTCAAGCCGGAACGCATCTCGGAGCCAGCTTTTGTAGCAGAACTTGCCACCTATTCCCCTGAGCTTCTGATCACAGCTTCCTATGGCGAGATACTGGGCAAATCCGTCCGCAACCTCGCTCCCTTGGGAGCTATCAATCTTCATCCCTCACTCCTTCCGCGCCATAGAGGTGCGACTCCCATCCAGAGCGCTCTCAGAGCAGGCGATGAGCTTACCGGAATCACCATTTTCCGCCTCAGCCCCCGTATGGATGCCGGTCCCATTCTGCGTCAGGATACCGTTCCTATTCTCCCCGGCGAAAACTATAGCAGTCTTCACGACCGCTTGGCAGTCCTCAGCGCAGATTACCTGATTGATTTTCTAAATGACCTCAGTTCAGGCAAGATCACCCCCCAGGAACAGGATGATTCACTTGCCTCATACACCCACAAGATCGAAAAGCAGGATCAGCTGATCAACTGGCAAGATTCTGCCTATAATATTCTCTGCCATATCCGCAGCCTGTCTTTCAGCCCCGGAGCTTATCAGTATCTGGATGATCTCCAGATCAAGTTCCTGGCTGCCGAGCTATCCCCTGAGCCCTCCTCCGGCGCTCCTGGAACGATTGCTCAAATGATTCGCAATATTGGCTTTACAGTCAATACGGGGGATCAACAGGTCTTGATCAGACAGGTCCAACCTGCCGGCAAAAAGATAATGGATAGCTGGGCTTTCAGCCTCGGTTCCCGCATCTCAACCGGCACAAAACTCTGGAAGTGAACTATGAAAGAATACTATTTCGCAGTAATTAAATTCCCCGTTTTAGTAAGCACCGTGTTGATTATCCTTGTAGGATTGTTTTTCCTACTGGCTCTGGGAAGTAATTCCCGCACAGGCATCTCCGGCAACGAGACCATCATCTACACCCTGGTTTTCATCTCGTTGGTCTTCCTGGTAAGCAATTGGATCCTGGTCCTGATGTCAACCCACAGCGTGATCAAACCTCCTTTTGTTCAGCGCTTTTCCCATTGGATGCTATCCCATATCTATTACCCGATGGCCAAAGCTCTCAATTTTATCACTCTACAAAAGACCCACACCCTCCAGGAGTCCTTTCTCAATTTCAACAACGAGATTGTGATGAGCAACTATATGCGCCTGGAGAATCCCAAAATGCTGGTGCTGCTACCTCATTGCCTGCAAGGCTCCGAGTGCAAGATCCGTATTACCAATGATATCAACGACTGTGCAGATTGCGGAGCCTGCGATATATGCACAGTCAAAAACGCTCTCTCCAACCAGCCCGTCAAAGTGGCAGTGGCTTCCGGAGGCTCCCTTGCCCGCAAACTGATCGCGGACAACCGTCCCGATCTGATCATCGCAGTTGCCTGCCACCGCGATCTCACCGAAGGCGTCCGCGATGCCTGGCAATTCCCCGTCTATTCCATTCTCAATGAACGTCCCAAGGGCCCTTGCTTTGAGACCACCGTCTCGCTCAAGGCCATTGAATTTGCTATCAACAGATTTAAATAAAGGCACTTAGCTATGCATAAATCCAATGTCATTATCCTGATGATCATCGTGATCCTGATCAATGCCGGGATCAGCTTGGTCCTCATCAACCGCTTTTCAGGCGGTAACGATAATAGCGTAAACGCTATGCCCGGACGGGCCAATCGTCTGGCCCAGGAGACAGATATTACCCGCGTCGTGGAGTCCGTCGAGCCTGCTGTGGTCAATATCATAGTTACTCAGACCCAGATCGTGCGCAGCGGCTTTCCATTTGGCGGTTTCTTCTTTGATTTCTTTGATATTCCCACCCGTCGCCAAGTCCAGGGCTTTGGCTCCGGTGTGATCTATGATGCCAAAAACGGCTTTGTAATCACCAATGCCCACGTCGTAAAAGGCGCGGAGGAGATCAAGGTCGTCCTGCCCGATCGCAGGGAACTGGATGCCCGCATCGTCAAGATCGACGATGTTCATGATATTGCCCAGCTTAAAGTTACAGCATCCAATCTGCCTGAAGCTCCTTTGGGTGATTCCACCGCTTTACTCACCGGCGAGTGGGTGATCGCCTTTGGAAATCCTTATGCCTATATGATGAACGACTACAAACCCAGCGTCTCGGTCGGAGTGATTTCCGCTCTCAACCGCAACTTTTCGATGCGCGAAGACAACCGTTCATACCGCAATATGATCCAGACAGATGCCGCCATCAATCCCGGCAATTCCGGCGGTCCGCTGGTTGATATCAATGGCAAAGTGATTGGCATCAATACCTTTATCTTTAGCGAAAACGGCGGTAACGTCGGCATCGGGTTTGCCCTCCCAATCAATACTGTAAAAGAGTTTCTTGGTATCTGATGCGTAGATCATATACAGCTCTTTTTTTGCTGCTGATCGCGCTTGCCTTGCCAATTTGCGCCCAGAGCTCGCCTTACAACGCCCTTGGTGATACACTCACCGTGATTCAGCAGCCTATCCTGAATATACCTGCCATCCACATTCCAGGCGAACAGATGCCGATTATCTGCACTGCCCCCGCCTCTACCACAAATTGGCAAGCCTGGCTGCTTCACGGCTCCAAATCCATTCCCCTGCAGATTACATCCACGCTCCAGCTTGAGAACCCACCTCGCTGGCAGCTCAATACAATCATTCCCCAGGTACCGGTCTTTGAGCTCTATGATCTCAGGGTCAGCGCTTCCGGAGATCTGGATGATACTGCCTGGAATGCTGTCCAGGTGATCCCCAGCCGCAAAACCAGCTATTACTTTGCCCATATTACCGATGCGCATATGCCGGGACGCACCTTCTACCCGGATAATGGCTTTGCCAGCGATTCCACCTCGGTCGTGGATTTCCGCGAAGTAGTGAAGGATATCAATATCATCCGCCCTGAGTTTGTGCTCTTTACGGGAGACGTCATCAACGAAGGCGAACTGGAAGGCTTTGCCGGGATGTATTCCTTTGGCTGGGCACAGCGTGCAATTGCAGAACTCGAAGTACCAGTGTATATTACCGCAGGAAATCACGATATTGGTGGCTGGACAAACACTCCGCCTCCCGCGGGATCTGCCCGGCGCAATTGGTGGCGCTATTTCGGCTGGAAGTGGCTGGACAATGCCGATTCCAACTGGCATACCCACACCCAAAACTACTCTTTTACTTATGGTGATCTGCTCTACGTAGGCCTCGAAGCCTATGACAACTATGACAATTGGCGCTCCAATATATATGGCGGACAGAGCTTTATCTACTCACAACTAAACTGGCTCAATCAGACTCTATCGCTCTATCCGGATAAGACCAAAGTGCTATTTCATCACTATGACTTTTCCGATCAGCTCAATCTGAATAATCTCGGAATCAGCCTCTCTCTCTGGGGGCATATCCACCGCAATCAGGGCTCGATCAGCACATTTCCTTACGACCTATCCACCCGCAGCGTTACCGATGGAAATCGTTCCTACAGGATGGTGCGTGTAAACAACGCCACTGTAGCGCCTCAGACCACGATCTACGCCACCAGCCTGAGTATGGCGGATAATCTCTATATAAACTATTATCCTTCCAATACGGCGGTTTCTGATAGCATTATGGCAATCGTGACCAATAGCCAGTCCTTCGCCTTTGAAAACGCCCTGGTGAAATTCCTGATGCCTTCCGGTAACCAGGCTTATTCTGTGACCGGCGGTGTCCTGGAGCAAGTTGATCGCAGCGGCAGCCACAACGTCTGCTATGTAAGAGTCAATCTCAGCGCAAATAGCGTCAAATACGTCAGTATTGCCACCAGCGGGGTCCCCAACGATGATCCCTCCGCCTCCCCGGGTGCTTCCCTTTTGGGCTCCCTTTACCCCAATCCATTCTCAAACAGGCTAAACATCGCCCTAAGTGACGGCAAATCAGTAAGATATATCCGAATCTTCAATCAGCGTGGCGCTTTGGTGCGCAGCCTCGATCCCGGTGATTATAGCTCTTGGGACGGCTTGGATTCACAAGGCAGAGTCTGCCCTGCCGGCATCTACTTTCTGAGGGTTTCAGATGGCGAAAGGACAGAAGCACGCAAGGTCTTGAAGATATAGGTGGGCAAGGACTGTGTCTTTGCAGTGAAAGAGTTAACAAGTTAATAAGTGAAAGAGTGACTTTCTGCGCCAGGCTCGAAGAGCGTTTCTACGCCCCTCGTCACTTGTCTCACGTCACTTATCACTGCGCGAAGCGCATACCAATTGCTTCTGATCACTGCTTTCTTTTCACTGATTTGCCACAGCTATCGCAGATCGCTCCCCTGTTTTGACTTTAACAAATGCCCCTGCTACTTTCATCTGACAAACCAATCTCACCCGGTTTTTTATCTTGACAGCTATCAGCTTGCATCAGTAATAGTTGCCTAAGCGTTTCAAGTCCTTTGGGAGCTTGATGCCCGGTCCGGCACCAGAGCCTCTGGTCACCGCGGATTGAACTAATCAATACGTCCTTATCCGAGATGTCCCAGCACCATTTGAACAAAGGAAGTGAATATGAAAGCCTTGTTTTGTATCCTTGCGTTAGCTTTGTGTTTTTCTCTTTTCGCTGTAATCCCTGAAGCACCCGCTGTGGGAAATGGCAGTCCCGACAACCCCTTCCGAATCGCCAATTTTCCCAATCTCTATTGGCTTACCCAGACCCCGGGAGTCTGGAATCAACACTTTATTCAGACAGCGAATATCGATGCTGCTGATTCAGATGAAATATCTGATCCTGCTCCAAACACTTCAGGATGGATTCCTATAGGATGCACCAGCCCTTACTTTACAGGTACTTACGACGGTCAGGGCTATCAGATCCACAATCTCTATATGCACCGTCCATCCCAGAATTATGCCGGCCTTTTTGGCTATATGATCGGAGCCAGGATTTCCCGCATCAATCTGCGTAATCTTTCCATCACCGGAGCCCAGTACACCGGCGGACTGGCGGGCGTTGCCAATAGCAATTCCGTGGTCAATAGCTGCTCCGTAACGGGTGCAGTGAACGGAACTGTAAACGTTGGCGGAATTCTCGGTTATTGCGATAACTCAGGAGCCACAAACAGCTATTCCCACGCCAGTGTTTACTGCTCCAGCGATCAGGTCGGTGGATTTGTCGGTCTTTCCGGCTGGAACAATCCCAGTTATTACAATTTCTGCTATAGCACGGGCACAGTAACCGCCCCCGGCACAAGCTACAAAAATGGTTTTATGGGTAGAAGCGGTAGTAATACAGCCCGGGATTGCTATTGGGATACCCAGAGCTCCGGAATCGCTACCGACCCGGTGGCTACAGGCAAAAACACTGCCCAGATGAAAAGCCAATACACATTTTTTCGCTGGAATTTTCATCACCAATGGAGCATTCAGGAAGGCGTAGCTTATCCCAATCTGGATAATTTGCTCTACTACGCCCTTCCGGCCGTGCTGACGACCGACGACCTGATGGGCTCAGGTACAGAAACTGATCCTTATGTGATCTTGAGCGCAGATCAACTTAATGTGATCCGCCAAGCCCCAGATGCTCACTTTATCCTCTGGGCAAATATCGATCTGGAAGCCTCAGTAGGCTGGAATCAGGGTACGGGCTGGGAACCGATCGGCAACCCAAGCACACCTTTTACCGGTACTTTATCAGGTAATGGCTTCACAATCAGCGGGCTCACAATCTGCCGTCCCAGAGATGATAATCAAGGGCTCTTTGGCTATACCTTGGGAGCTACAATAGGAGATTTTGACCTGATAAACTGCCATATCCTGGGAAAAAGCAATATAGGCGGAGCAGTTGGCTATGCCAAAAGTAGCAGTTTGGACGAGATACAATTCGATGGTACAATGCTTGCCTTCAGCGCTTCCGGAGGAATCGCCGGAGTATTGGACAATGCAACGCTGCAGCGTTCCTATGCCCAGATCGATCTAAAGAGTTTTAGCGATTATGCCGGAGGATTGGCAGGCTATATCACCAGCACCGGCACTATTGGTGGCAGCTTGAGTAATTCAGGCAGCAGTGGTAACATTGAGGGTGTTTACAATGTTGGCGGTGCTGTGGGAATGATCTCCTGGGGTTATATCCTGAATAGCTACAGCCACTGTCTGGTCAATGGCACTTACAATATCGGCGGCTTGGTCGGAACATTGGGCTGGAGCAATCCCGGCTATATCTCCCGCTGTTTCTCCACCGGATTGGTAAGTCTGAATGCAGGTGGCAACAGCAACGGAGGTTTATTGGGCAGATTTATGGCAGGAGCTATCCGCGAAAGCTATTGGGACAGCCAAAGCTCTGGTTTGTCAAGCAACTCTGGCTCTGGTGCTGTGCCCAAAACCACTGCCGAAATGCAGCAGGAATCCACCTTTGCACGCTGGAACTTTGGCACAATCTGGCAGATTGAGACAGGGGAATACCCCACGCATCAGGATCTCTCCCTGTATGGATTGCCACAGGCACTTGAGATCGGACAGCTATTGGGTTCTGGTACAGAGAGCGATCCTTACCTGATCGTGAATGCCGACCAGTTAAACATCATCCGGGAGGCTCCGGGTGCGCATTACGCACTTGCAGAGGATCTTGATCTGAGCGCTACTTGCGTCTGGAACGGAGGAAGAGCTTGGGAACCGATTGGTACGAGTTCTGCTCCTTTCACCGGTTCGCTAAATGGTGCCGGTCACCTTCTGGCAAACCTCTCAATAGAGAGACCTGATACGGATTACAGCGGTCTCTTTGGCTACGTATCAGGCGGAAAAATCACAAGTATAATCTTTAGCGGGGTCAATCTGCTTGCCAGGAACTATCTGGGCAGTGTCGCGGGATATGCCGTGGACAGTCGTATCGATATGATCGAGGCAGATGGCTATATCACCGGAAATGACTATGTTGGTGGTATTGCCGGTACAATGCATCGTGGCACAATCCAGCGTAGCACAGTGGATATGACTCTCTGGGCTCAAGGCTATTACTCCGGTTTAATAGCCGGTAGCGTTAGCAGCGACGCCAGCTTCATCAGCACTATCAGCACCTGCGAAAGCAGAGGCGCTGTAAGGGGAGTAGACAACGTTGGCGGATTGGTCGGTTTCCTCAGCTACGGCTCTGTTATCAATAGCTCTTCCCACGCTGCCGTAAGCGGACATAACTATCTCGGTGGCGCCGTTGGCACCTGCGGCTGGAGCGAGCAGGGAGCAATTGTGCGCAGCTATTCCACAGGGACTGTCGTATCTGAAATCAGTGGATTTGGAGTATTTGGCTTTGTAGGACGTATGCAGAGCGGACAGGTTTACGACTGCTACTGGGATAGCCAGAGCTCCGGACTGACCTTGGGCGGTCACTCGTATCTCACCGGCCTTTCCACAATGGCTATGAAGCAAAGTGCAAGCTATCAGAACTGGAATTTTGACAGCCTCTGGGATATCACCGAGGGAGCTGAGTATCCCTACCTGAGAGATCTTTCAGCTTATCAGGATCCGGGTAACCTAGCCACAGCAGAACTGATTGGCTCCGGCACCCCGGAGGATCCTTACCTGATTATGAGCAGCGATCAGCTAAATATCATCAGGCAAAATCTCTCTGCGCATTACCGGATTCATACCGATTTGGATCTTTCTGCTACGCTGATCTGGAATGGCGGTAGAGGTTGGCTGCCCTTGGGAAGCCCTGCTGAGCCCTTTACCGGCTCTATCGATGGCGATGGCAAGATCATCCACGGGCTTAGCATTATGGCACCGCTGAGCTCCAATATCGGCTTTATCGGGCTCGCTCAAAATGCCACAATCAGCGATCTGAAGCTTACGGGCGTCAGCATTGTTGCAGAAGACTACTCTGGTGCTTTGGCAGGAGTCCTGAATTACTGCACCACCATTGGAGCAGAGGTAGATGTAGAGCATACGGGAGCAGGATTTGTGGGAGGTTTGGTTGGTTTAATGACCGGCGGAACCCTCGAATCCAGCTCTGCCAAGGCAAGTCTATTGGCTCGTAACTACCATATTGGTGGACTCTTGGGCTATATGCAGGACAATGCCCAGGTCTCTCTGTGCTCTACAACGGGCTCTGTAAAAGGATATACCCTGGTAGGCGGCATTGTAGGAGATTTGAATCACGGAACTGTCTCCGACAGCTATAGCCACGCAGCTGTGCAAGCCACCCAGCTCTTGGGCGGAATCGCCGGAAGACTGGGCTGGGGAAATGCCGGGCATATCCTGAATTGCTATGCCACCGGCGCTATCACGATCAATCCGGGTGGATACGATGCAGGTGGAGTGGCAGGCCAGCTCTATTACGGCTCAATTTCGGGATCCTATTGGGATATCAACACAACCGGGATCAGCACCAGCCCGGGAGGAACAGGCGCGACAGGTCTTACGACCCAGCAGATGACCTGGCCTGCCTCGCAAAGCTATTTCTCTGGCTGGGATTTCACGAATACCTGGCGTCACGATAATATCGGACAAAATAGCGGCTATCCTTACCTCGCCTGGCAGGGACTTCCCATTCCGGACGCTGTGCAAAATCTACAGATTGTCTCTGTGGGCGATCAATTGATCTTGCAATGGTCGGCAGTGGATGATGTAAATCTCTATAGGATATACTCTTCTGAAGATCCATATCTGCCTTTTGCCGAGTGGAACTATCTGGGGCAAAGCTCCGGTACCAGCTACCAGATCAATCTCGCAGACAAGGCTTTCTACATCGTAAAGAGCGTAATAGAATAAACTTACAGGTAAACTTATATGTCGATGGCCGGTTTCTTTTATGGAATCCGGCCTTTCTTTATAATCTTAATTTGCAAGTCTTTAGAGCTTCTCGCAGAGGCTGCGGTTTGGTGACAGTGCTTTCCTCCTGCTTGAATCCTCTGGAGATCCCCTAGTGATCCCCTAGTGATCCCCTTGTGGTGACAAGGGAATCACCAGTGCAGTGCCAGAGTTTTGCCAGTGGTTTCAAAAGGAAGGATTAACAAGGAGTAAAGGAGAAAGGAGGGGTTTTCTTTGCCACGAGAAAGCGGAGAACAGCGCTACTCGTAGTGGGGAAGTGATGGAGTGTGGGAGCGACATCCTGTCGCTCTGAAAACTGTGCGTCAGGATGACGCATCCACAAGATGGCAGCACGAACTACTAACCACCTGAATCAAACCGCAGGGACACATTCCGCGCCGTGCACAGCTTCATTTGTTAGCTCATTCACTGCGAGGACGCAGTCCGGGCACAGCTCCCCCTTTTTCCTATTGACAATAAACTGCCATAAAATAGCTTCGTCACAAAATATCAAAAGGGAGAAGCTATGAAATCCAGCAACAACGGACGCAGTTGGCAACCGACTTTGACGCTTGCCAAGCTCTTTGAAGAGCAAAACCAGTTCTTTGATGCTCTCGCCGCTTATGAGCTGATCAGTCAAAACGACAGCTCTCCGGGTATCCGCGAGAAGATCGAATCACTGCAGTTCCGCATCCTCAGCGATCCCAACAGCTCCTATGATCCCCGGATTGAAAAGCTCTTTAGTCCGGAAGAACTCGCCTATCTTAAAATATTGAACCATCAAGGTTTTGATAATATGTCCAGGGCTGTCGATAAGCTCAGTGAAGGGCTTGCCGGCAGTGATCTCTATATCGAATTGGATGAGCTTGACCTCGTAGAGCCGGATGATGGCGGGGATATCCAGGACATCCTCAATGAGATCGAACAGAATGCCCAGCAGACCTTTATCGACGATCTGCCCGAGATCGAGCAATATACCGTCAAGGATTTGCTGACCGTGCTTTTGAGCAAGTATGACAAAGATCAGACACTTAGCGAAGTAAAGCTTTCGGACTTTTTGGCGCTGTTTTTGGAGATGCAAAGCCTTAAAACCAAGGACTGATGTGAAACGCAAGATCATCCAGGATTACAACCGCATCTGTCTGAAATGCACACGCAAGTGTAAACAACGCAAGGAAGTGCATATCCTCAGCTGTCCCCGCTATATCCCAAAGCCGGTGCAAATGGAGATCAAATTCGTCTTCCCTAAAACCCCAAAAAGCAAGTAAGGCAGCGCAATGCGCATCATTACAGGACGCTTCAAAGGGGTAAAGCTCTACACCGTGCCGGGAATCAGCACCCGTCCGACCACCGATTTCAACCGCGAGATCATCTTCTCTATGTATCCTGATTACAAAGGATTAAGAGTCCTGGATCTGTTTGCCGGAACAGGTTCTTTTGGCTTGGAAACGCTCTCCCGGGGTGCAGTTTGGGTGGACTTTGTGGAATTTGCCAATCCGGCGATCGGGACACTGCTGCAAAATATCGAAAAGCTACGCTGTGGAGATGATTGTCATATTCATCGCCGCCGTGCGGAGCTATACCTCAAACAGACAGAAGAAAGCTACGACGTGATCTTCCTCGATCCTCCCTACAACAAGGGCTTGGTGGACAAATGCCTGGAGACCATTTTTGGCTCTTCTGTCCTGCGTCCGGATGGCATCGTGATCGCAGAACACTCTCCCAGAGAAGAGATTGACGCACGTTTCAGTAGCCTGATCACGGATCACAAAAAAGGCAAGACCACCTGTTTTACGGTGTTTGCCCCACTAATTGAAGAATAGAAATACAGGAGAATTTATGCTAAAGCTCAATCTCCACGCGCAGACGGTAGAGCGTGCCCGCAAGGCAGCCGCCACGATCTGCAGCGGGTTTAGCTGGCTCTTTAACGATTATAGCACCCTCACGATTGAAAGAACCGTAGTACGGTTCCTGGGCATCGATGGTGCCACAGAAGATGGCAAGCCTCTGCCAAATCTTTTGGTGGAGCATCTGCAATCCCAGAATCTGATCTCCAGGGGAGCAGCTTATTGGATAGTCAATGCAATGCTTGCCAAAGATCTTACCGCTCAGCAGGTTGCCGATGCAGTAGCTGCCGGTGAGCTCGACTTGGGGGCAGTTCCGGCTCAGGATAATGACAGGGTCTTTGCTCTTTTGAGTGTACTTTCCGATGCCACCTTGCAGCATATCCGCAGTCAGAAGGCTCATCGCGAAGACAAGTTTGCCGCTTATGGCCCCAGACGTCAGCCTGCGATCTATGTAATCGTCGCAACGGGAAACATCTACGAAGATGTCAAGCAAGCCCGGGCTGCTGCACGTGAAGGTGCCGATATCATCGCTGTGATCCGTTCCACTGCCCAGAGTCTGCTCGATTATGTGCCTTATGGTGCTACTACAGAGGGCTTTGGCGGCACATTTGCCACTCAGGAAAACTTCCGTATTATGCGGGCTGCTCTAGATGAAGTAAGTGCCGAAGAAAAGCGCTATATCAGCCTTACAAATTATGCCAGCGGACTCTGTATGCCGGAGATTGCCGCGATGGGAGCTCTCGAACGCCTCGATCTGATGCTCAATGACGCTATGTACGGCATACTCTTCCGTGATATCAATCCCAAACGCACCCTGCTGGATCAGTACTTTGCCAGGATGATCAATGCTTTTGCCGGGATCGAGATTCAGACCGGAGAAGATAATTATCTCACTACCAGCGATGCCATCGAGAAGGCTTATACAGTGACAGCTTCCCAGCTTCTCAACGAGCAGTTTGCCCTCTTATCAGGGATCAAGCCCGATAAGATGGGGCTCGGACACGCTTACGAGATCAATCCGGAGATCGAGAACAGCTTTTCTTATGAACTGGCACACGCTCTGCTAACTAAGACCCTCTTCCCCGCCTCTCCTGTGAAGTATATGCCGCCTACCAAGTTTGCCAGCGGTAATATCTTCAAAACTCACCTGATGGATGCGATGTTCAATTTCATCGGACAGCTTACCGGACAGGGAGTGCAACTGCTGGGTATGATGACGGAAGCGATCCACACTCCGCACATTGCCGATCGTTCACTGGCTATCGAGAATGCCCAATACATCTTTACAGCGGTCAAAAATCTGGGCGAAGAGCTCTGTCTGGCGGAAAACAGCTTCATCAATACCCGCGCCAATACAGTCCTGCAAGAAGCAGCGGAATTCCTCGAGAGAGTGGAGCGCGAAGGCCTCTTCTCAGCTATGGCAAAGGGTGAATTTGCCGATATCAAGCGTCCGGAAAACGGAGGTAAGGGCTTGTCGGGAGTCTTCCGCAAGGCAGATGACTATTACAATCCCTTCCTGGACAAGATGAAAGCGGAATTGGAGTTATGATGAAAAAGGAACTAATCCGCCCTTACGGGGATACCTTAAACGATGGCAAGATGCAGATTTCCTTTAGCTTGCCGATGCCTCCCACCGAAGCAGGCAAGGAAGCTGCCCGCCTCGTCCTCAAGCAGATGGGCTTTGAAGACATCGAGATATGTGGGATGCGAGACCTGCGCGAAGGCTTTACCCAGTTTATCGCCTATGCCGTCTGCGGAGCAGCAGTCGATCCTTCCCAGATCAAGGTCAAAACAGTCGATACACCTGTGATGGATATGGACACCACAGACGAGTATATCTCGGAGCATATTGGCAGAGAAATCACCGTCGTGGGTGCTTGCATCGAGAGTGACGCTCATACGGTCGGTATTGATGCCATTATGAATATGAAAGGTTACAACCACCGTTACGGACTGGAGCGTTACCAATATATCAACGCGATCAATCTGGGAGCGCAGGTGCCTTCCGAGGAACTGCTCCGGGTAGCCCGCGAAGAGAAAGCCGATGCTATTCTGGTATCTCAGATAGTAACGCAAAAGAACATCCATATCAAGAATTTAACCCGCCTGATCGAGCTTGCCGAAGCAGAGAACCTGCGTGACAAGATGCTCTTTATCTGCGGTGGACCAAGGATTTCCCACGAACTGGCGATAGAGCTGGGTTATGACGCCGGCTTTGGCACCGGGAGCTATTCCACGGATGTAGCCAGCTTCATCGCTATCAGCCTCGCTGATAGAAAGGCAAGGCATTGAGCCTGATCCTCACTATCATCGCCTTTGGGCTGATGATCTTTATCCACGAGTTGGGTCACTTCCTGGTGGCGCGTGCCTTTGGAGTAGGCATCGAGACCTTCTCTCTGGGCTTTGGGAAGCCAATCTACAGTGTTAAACGCGGCGGTATAGACTATCGCATCAACTGGCTGCCCTTTGGTGGTTACGTCAGGATGCACGGCGAGAACCCCGATGATCCGGATCAGGATCTGCCTGATTCCTTTGCTGCCAAGAAATGGTGGCAACGTGCCTTGATTGCCTTTGCCGGACCATTTGCCAACCTGCTGCTTGCTTTTCTGCTCTTCTGTGTCTCCTTCCTCTTGCCGCACAAGCTGGAGGATCAGAGGCCGGTAATCCAGACAGCCTTTGGTAAATGGGAGACCGTCTTCCAGCCGGGAGACAGCCTGGCAATGGTAAACGGAAAAGCCATCAGAGGCTTCAGCGAAGCCCTCAGTGAGCTTAGAAATACCGGGTCGAATAAGATCACTCTTTATAGAAACAATGCTCCTATCGAGCTCGATATAGCCGCAAGCGACCGCGATTCCCTGATTATGAGCCTCCGCCCCATCGCGGAGCCCATTATCGGAGAGCTTACTCCCGGATACCCTGCCTGGTCGGCAGGCTTGCGTACCGGAGATCGCGTGCTCAAAGTAGATACCCTTGCCGTCTCTGATTGGTATCTGATGCGCGAGGCCATCATCTCCAAAAAGGGCTCAGTAAAGCTGCAAATAGCACGTGGAGACAGCATCCTGGAGCGTAATATCCCGCTCGAAACCAATATCCTGGATGACGGCAAGACTCCGATGATCGGGATAATGCAATACCAACCGGTGCAACTTAGCTATCGCTATCCGCCTTCACAAGCCCTTACAAACGGCTTCTCCACGACCGTCAATATGGTCGCTATGAACTACTACGGCCTCTACCGTCTTTTCCAGAATCCCCAATCCCTCAGGAGCAATATCGGCGGGCCGGTGATGATCGTCTCGATGTCTCAAAGCATAGGTGCCAAAGGCATTGTAGCCCTCTTGCTCTTCTTTGCCGGGATCAGTATTATCCTGATGATAATGAACCTCTTGCCCATTCCCATCCTGGATGGCGGACACATAATGTTTTGTTTGATAGAAGCTGTAATTGGGCGCCCGGTTCCGCTTAAAATCCGCGAAATCACCCAGCAGATAGGCTTTGCCTTGCTTGTGATGCTGATGGTTTTCGCCTTTTATACCGATATTCAAAAGCTGCTGCTGCGTTTGATCAGCGGATAAGGAAAGCTATGTTCAGTTTCACCCTGGAAAGCACCAGTTCCAAAGCCCGTGCCGGAAGGATCTCCACCAATCACGGCGAGATCCTCACACCTGTCTTTATGCCTGTCGGCACTGTCGGCTCAGTCAAAGCTATGTCTCCCCACGAACTGGAGGAGGTCCAGGCGCAGATCATCCTGGGCAATACCTACCATCTCTATCTCAAGCCCGGGCACGAACTGATCCGCAATGCAGGCGGCTTGCACAAATTCATCAGTTGGAACCGCCCGATGCTCACTGATAGCGGAGGTTTCCAGGTAATGAGTCTGGCAGCTCTGCGCAAGATCACTCCGGAAGGCGTAAAGTTCCGCAGCCATATAGACGGCTCCTTGCATATGTTCACTCCCGAACGTGTGATCGAGATCCAGGAAGCCATTGGCGCTGATATTATTATGAGTTTTGACGAATGCCCGCCACTGCCCTCCACCCGCCACTATCTGGAGAAATCCCTGAAGCTCACTCTGGACTGGGCAGCGAGGGGCAAAGCAGCCTTTACAAACGAAGCCAATCAAGCTCTCTTTGGCATTGTGCAGGGCGGCACCTATGAAGATCTGCGCCAAAAGTGTGCCGAAGAGCTGATGCAGATGGATTTTCCCGGCTACTCGATCGGAGGCCTGGCAGTTGGTGAATCCAAGGACGAGATGTTCAAGGTTACAAGCTTCCTAAACGACATCCTGCCAAAGGATAAACCTCGCTACTTGATGGGCGTCGGCACCCCCAGCGATCTCCTGAATAATATCGCCCGCGGTGTCGATATGTTTGACTGCGTGATGCCCACCCGCAACGCCCGCAAAGGCAGCATCTTCACCCGTTATGGCAAGATGATCATCAAAGCTGCCCGTTACAAAGAAGATTTACGCCCCATTGACGAACACTGCGGCTGCTACACCTGCACCCACTTTAGCCGCGCCTATATCCGCCATCTGATCACGATGAACGAGATTCTCGGGATGCGCCTTACCACTATCCACAGCCTCTGGTTTTACCAAGAATTGATGCAGATGGCGCGAGCTGCTATTCTGGAAGATCGCTACGACGACTTTTTGGCAGAGCAACTGCCTGTGCTGGATAGGATTGTAGATCAATGAAGCGCTGGCTGAGCCTGCTGATCATACTGATCGCAATCACCCTCCAGGCACAGCAAACCGATGTCAAACCAAACCGCGCCGCACCGGTAATTCTACCCAATGTAAGCCCCGAAATGCGTTCTCCTGGCTATTGGATCAGCCGCCATCCCACTCCTGACCGGCTGGTGATGGATGCCCAGGCGATAGAGCGCTTCAATAGCCGTATCAGGCGTGAACGCGGCACTGTCACCGCTATCTGGGAACACTCCACCGCGATCAGCGGACGCACTATCCGCACCCAGATCAATAATCTTCATAACTATGTAAAGGGTATGCGTTTGCACGATGCAGAAGGTAACCGCGTCACCCCGGAATATTGGCAGGAACTTTTCCGACTGGAAAACCCCGCCGCTATCCCCTCATCCATCCGGGTGCGTTTTGCCCTGGCCTCTGCATTTGCACATCAACGCCTCGCCCCCAGCCTTGCCAATCTCAATATCACACCGCTTGATACAGATTTTGACGAGCTGCAAAACTCCGGCTATGACATCGGTTCACCCATCGTGCTCTATCACAATTCCCGGGATGGCAACTGGGCTTTTGGAGCCACTTCCACCACCAGCGGCTGGTTTCGCCTGCAGGATCTCAGTATCGTCAGCCGCGAGGACTGGCGCAATTTCCAGCGCTCTACCGACCGGGTAGTCTGCCTTTCTGCAAAGAGTGATATCTGGCTGGATGAGGCTGCGACCCGCTTTCTCGGCAGTGTCCGGATGGGGATGAGCTTCCCTTATCAGGGTGAGACAGATAGCTACTATATCGTAAAGATGCCGGTCAGGACATCAGATGGCGCATCAGGACTGCAAAACGCCTATATCGCCAAGAGCGATGCCAGACGCGGCTTTCTGCCCTATACGGTCCGCAATGTCTATACTCAGGCTTTCAAGATGCTCAATCACAGCTACGGCTGGGGAGATATGCGAGGTGATTGGGATTGCTCCAGTATGCTGATCCATATCTATTCCTGTTTTGGGATACGTCTGCCCCGCAATGGTTTGAGTCAGGCAGTGGCAGGCAAACTTAAGCACGAGTTCCGCGGCACCGAGGCAGATTCCACCAAGTACGCCACCCTGCTTTCCAAAGCCACCGGAGGGGTCAGTATGCTCCAGATGAAGGGACATATTATGCTCTATCTGGGCGAAGTGAATGGCATTCCTTACGCGTTTCACAATACCTCGGGATTCCGCAGTCCGGCACCGGACAATATGAACTATGTGCATAGCATCAATAGGACAGTGGTCAGCGATCTCGAGCTGGGCAGAGGCTCCATCAAGACCAGCCTGATCGAGCGTATTCTCCGAATATCTGATATCAGTGAGTAGGAGAGCTAATCCTTCTGTTCACTGGTTTCTGTTCACTGTTCACGGCGCTTTGCGCCTGGCTCGAAGAGCAGATCTCACCACCTCTTGTTACTCGTCATTGCTCTTAGCGCTTTCTCCCTGCTTGAATCCACTGGAGATCCCCTAGTGATCCCCTAGTGGCGACAAGGGGATCTCCAGATCAGTGCCGATGAATTACCATAGATTTCAAAGGGGAAGAGAATGACAATGATTATATGAGGAAGGAGGTCTTCCACCTCAGAGCCCAGTACAGAGTTTCAGGGACAGAGAGCCTGATATTAAACTAAAGAAAGCCCTGTAATCCGGCTTCCAGTGGAAAGACTCCGCCGGGACGGGGCTAGAAAGTCCTTGACAGAATCAGCCCGGGCGAGAGCTTGGATTCATACATTGATGGCAAATAACAATCCAACTGATCTTCCCCACAGGAAGCTTTGGCTCAAATACCCTTACCATACTATTGGTAAACCCATATTACACAATGTAATAAATCACTGGGAGCAGTACTTATGATCAAATCTATGGGACGTCTCAACATAGACGACTACAAACTGATGGATGCGCATGTTGAGAAGATCTTCAAGAATCTGGACAAAGGCAAGACAGCACTGGCAAAGAAGCAGATCCTCGAGCTGGGAAACACACCCAATTATTTCGTGAGAGAAGAGCTCGGCAAGCGTCTGGCGCCATACAACGGCGAAGGCGAATTGGATCTGATCATCTCGGAGATGCTGGAAGATCACTTTTACGGAGTCAGAGCGACTGCTCTGTTTTATATCTATTACAAACGTCAGGACACCCCGGAAGTGATCATCAAGACTTTGGAAAAGACCTATGAGACAGTGCCCTGGGAATCTGAAACTATCTGCTTTGAAATGTGGAAACGAGCTCCCGAAGTAATGAAAGAATATATGCCTTATTGGGCTGAATCGGATAACGAGAAAAAACGGGCAATGTCTATGCACGGAATGGAAAACATCGCCAGCAAGAATCCCCAATACGTCCTGACCTTTGTTTCAAGGCTGCTGGATGACGATGGGGAAGAAGTGCAAAAGAAGATCAGCCACATCCTGACCCAAGTGGCACGCACCCGCCCCCTCCAATGCTATACAAATGTACGCCGCTGGCTGGTTGATGCCGATGAACAGCGGGTTCGCACCATCTGGCAGACTATGAAGAAACTCGCCAATATCCTTAGTCAGCGTTCCAAGCGCGACAAATCAAACGACTTTATCAATATCACCCAAAAGACCATTGCCGACTGGCGCCAGGATTCCAATCCCAAGGTCCAGCAGATGGGGCACAGGCTGCATCAGATCGTCGGAAAGAGTGCCAAGCCCGATGCAAGAGCGTCTCGATAATATCTTTATCATCATGGTGGAGCCGGTTTACGCCGGAAACGTGGGCTCCGTTGCCCGCTTGATGAACAACTTTTCCCTGAAGAATATGCGGATCGTAGGCAGCATCCCGCAAAAGAACGACTTTTATCTGGCAGTGCATTCAGAAGATATACTCACCGAGGCGCAGACTTTTCCTGATCTCGCTTCCGCGGTGGCTGATCTGGACAGGGTCATAGCGTTTTCCCGCCGGGTTGGCAAGACCAAGCCGATTGATTATAGTCCTCGCGAAATGGGCAGCTATGTTGCCGAGATCCCTCATCTGAAGACAGGGCTTGTCTTTGGCAGAGAGACTTATGGGCTTACCGACGACGAGGCAGATCTCTGTCCTCTGAGGTGTCATATCCCCGCCAATCCTGCCTTTCCTTCGTTTAATCTGGCTCAGGCTGTAGCGATTGCCTCTTGGGAAATCTATAGCGCCGGAGTCCCTGCCAGACAGATCGAAGCAGCAGTTCCCGGAATTGAGCTTGACAAGATCAAGGCATATATGCTGGATGTAATGCAGGAGATCGGGTTCTTTCGCTCGTATGAAAGCACCAATTGGGAGCACTTTCTTTCCCGGATGCTGAGCCAATTGAATCCATCAGCAGAAATGCTATACCGGTTTCGGCAGATGTTCAACCGGTTTCACGTCTTGGTCAAAGGCAAAGGCAAGGGATACGACTGAGCAAGCCTCCTGATCTCCACTAAATAGAGGAGTTCGCCATGGAAGAGAACCGCTACAAAGAGATATACAAGTATTGCGAACACTATTTCTTTGAATACGAGAATCCCGATCTGGCAATACGCAATGCACGTTACTTTACCGAGGGCTACGACGCCTACGGGCTGGATGAAGAGCAATTGCGCACCCTGAAATACAATGTCCTGGATAAATTTGAGCCCACCATCATAGAAATCGGAGAGCTGGGCGCTCCCTTCTTCCGCACCGGAAAATACGAATTTGGCTCTCTTGCCATTTTGCTCCTGAAGAAATTCCGTCCCCGCTTTTGTGCGGAACTCTTTCCCCTGATCAAAGAATGGCTGGATAATGGAGTGGAAAACTGGGCTCATACGGACGTTATCAGCACAAAGCTGACACCTGTATTTCTGGAGCTCAAGCTGGTAGAACTGGATGCCTTTGCAGATTGGCGATTGTCTTCCAGCAAGTGGACCCGCAGAGCAGTACCGGTAACGATGATCTGGCTGCGCGAAACTGCTGATCCCAAGGAACTCCTGGACTTTATAGAGCCGATGATGCAGGATCAGGAAAAGGTCGTGCAGCAAGGACTGGGCTGGTTCTTGCGCAAGCTCTGGAGCATACATCCCGAAGAAGTGGAAGAATTCCTGGAACGCTTTAGCCAGACTGCTCCCCGCCTGATTATCCAGCACGCCACCGAAAAGATGAGCAAGGAAAAGAAGAAACGCTTTATCAAAGAGCACGTCAACCGTCCAAAAGGTCCAGCAAACCAGGCTCGTCCGCAACAAAGGAACAAACCAGCTCATCAAAAGAATCGAAACAACCCACCCAAAGACAATCAAGGCTACAAGCATCGCCGGGATAACCACGGCAACACTGCAGAGGGACACGCCAGACCGGATAATCCCAATAGAAGCCACCAGTCTCGCCCCAAACCCAGTAATCCCAATAAACCTGACAATTCGAAAAAGCCAAACCATCCCAATAAAACAGGCAAACCACGACCCAAACCCAATTCACAGAGGGATCAATGAAGAAGCTAATACTCACCACACTTTTACTCATACCTCTACTGCTTGCGGCAGCTAATCTGAGCCTCAATCTCCGCCTCGAGGCACCTCGCACTTTGGACGAAGAACAGCTACAAGAGAACGGATATGGCTTCCTGAGCGCTCCCGGCTATCCCCGGCTACCCTATAAAACAGTCAATATCCTGCTGCCCGGTGGTTCTGAAATTATCTCTCAATCAGCAGCATTAAGCAGCCATACCAGGCTTGCCGGAGATGCTCCCCAGATCAATCAAGCCTTTAGTTCCGGTGACCAGATACTATCCCGCGAGGGTAGCTATCAACCTCAGGAAAGAGTCGTATGCCTCGGGATGAAGCGTTGGGGAGAGCTAAGCTATCTCAGCTACCGCGTGATCCCTGCAGACTTTCGGGATGGTGCCTGGAACTGGCAAACTCAGCTATCCGTCAATATCGACTACAGCGATCCTGCAAAAGCTCCTGCCAAGCTTCCGCCAACTTTTTCCGACCGAGCTTTCTTCGCCAATCCGGAAGCGCTATCCCGCTGGTATGACAGCTCAAGACCACGCCTGGAAAACTACCTGATCATCTCCAATGCAGCGTCGCTTACTGCCGCGCAGAGCCTCCTCACTTACCGCGACAGTCAGTTTGATGTCTTCACAAAAGACATCGCAGAAATCCTGGTACAGTATCCCGGGGCAAATCCGGCTGAGAAAGTGCGCAACTACCTGATAGAGCAAAACAGCCTCTTTCCATTCAAATACCTGCTTTTAATCGGAGACGTGGACGTCGTGCCCACCGCATATCTCAATCCCCAGCCCAATGGCGGCGAGACCGTGCCTTCTGACTTTTATTACAGTGATCTCAGCTCGGTCTGGGATACCGACAACGACGGACGCCTGGGCGAGTATTACTCCCAAATGGGGGAGGAGGACTGGCTGGTTGATTACACTCCAGAGTGCTTTGTGGGGCGCATATCAAGCAATAACAGCGCTGAAATCTCCGCTATCTGTGATCGCATCGTGGCTTTTGAACAGACCAATGCTCCCTGGAAGCGCAAAGCCCTGCTTCCGGCGGCTTATCTGAACTATCACGACGAGCCCGAACTGGGCTTTTTGCAGACCGATGGCGCAGGCTTTGTGGAGTATCTCAAAGCTACTGTATTGCAAGACTATCAGACCTTCTCAATGTACGAGCAGGAAGGCTTTATCCCCTCCTATCCCGGAGATCTGCCCCTCAATTATGATGCCCTCAAAAACAAGCTCAGTACCGAAAGCTGGGGCATCTTGAATTGGAGTGCTCACGGTAGCGCCACCTCCAGTTCACGCAGGGTGTGGGTAAATGACATCGACGGCAATAATCTGCCCGATAGCTGGGAGATGGAATGGATGAGTATGGTAAACCGCCAGAGCTTCAACAACCTCTCAAACACCGATGGCACAGTGCTTTTTGCCGCATCTTGCAACAACGGTATGCTGGATGGACAAGATGTCTCGCTGGGTGAATACAGCCTGATCAAAAAGACGGTTGCCTCTCTCGCTGCGACCCGTACCGGATGGTACAAGATCGGCTGGCGCAATGCCGGCTGGGGCGGACTCTCTTCATACAATTACCACTGGCTGGAAAACTATGCTGCAAATGGCTTTAGCGTTGGTGCAGCGCACGGCTTTACAAATCTTCTGCACACCCAGATCTACCTCTTTGGCGATCCGGTCGATTCCGATGGCATCATCTATCCGGAGCTGCAAAACATCTATACTTATATGCTTTTTGGCGATCCTGCTATAGGCTATAGCGGCAGTGCATCTATGCCTGAACATAGCTTCCTGATCTACGAACCCACTGGCGACAGTGCTTACCGCCTGCAAAGCGCGCTCCACGCAATGGAGACTGCTCACGAGAGTTTAAACGATATAAACGTAGTAATTACAGACGTCCTGATCCCGGTGGGAGCTTACAATCCGGAGAGTTATCTGGATCAGTTCGATGCCATTTTCTGCCTCTTTGCAGAGCCCTCAGAGCCACATTTTATCATCCCCTTCACGGATGAATACAACCAGCTTGATAGCTACCTTGCGGGTGGCGGCAAGCTTTATTTGGAAGGTCCCGGAGATTGGGGTGCGCTGGATGGCTTCTTTAGCCGATTCCGGATGCATCAGCCGCTCAATACGATCGTCCCGATCGAGGGCATCAACGCTGAAGTAACCGGCAATCCCAACTGGAGCTACACCGGTGAAGAGCTGGTATCTCCCTTTATAGCCCTTCCCGGAGGCACTCCGCTCTTTATGACCACAGGTGAAACCCCCTGGCAGATCGGGGTCTATACACCTTCAACCACCGGTGATATCCGCACCATCGGCAGCCTCTTCCGCCTTGCCAATGTCGAAGATGGCAGTAGCACTTACCAGCAAATGGTCGAACTCATCGTTGATTACCTGCTCTTTGGCGGAGCAGTGAGCACGAACGACCTCGTGCAACAGCCGCAAAGCCTGAAGATTTGGCCCAATCCCTTTAATCCCAGCACTACCATCAGCTTTGATCTGGCAGGAGAATCTCCTGTCACTATCGGGATCTACAACCTGCGCGGACAGCAAGTCTATAGCATCAATGAGCCCAATCTGCCTGCCGGAACTCACAGCATTGCCTTCCGTGGACAAGACCAGAACGGCAGCAACCTGCCCTCAGGAATCTACTTCATCAGGCTGCAAAGCAAGCAGGGAATGCAAAGCAGGAAGCTTATATTACTGAAGTGAGGCGAGTGCGGAGTGCTACGCGCAGTTAGAGGTTAGCAGTTAGGCAGTTAGAGCTGCGCATGGTTCGAGCTTTGTACTTCGCGCGCCAGTCATTCCTGCGAAGGCAGAAATCCACTGGCGCGGAGCCCCACCTACCTATTCCTTTCTAGAAAAGACCACCACTACGATCCTATCTGGGCTTCAACACACTCTTGAAGAGTATGACCTTTGGCTCCGCTTGGCATCCTGCCTGCTGCCTGCTTGTAGCCTGCTTGAATCCTGCATGGAGATGCATCAAGCAACTGAGAAACTGGCACATAGGATTGTATCATGCATAAGGAGCGTAAAAAGGCTAATCAAACCTATTGCGGAGCTTCGGAAAGCTCCGATACGTTCGATTGTTGAGCTTTGGAAAGCTCTATTACGATGGAAGCGAGAATTTAGATAAACCAATCCAGCGGGTTATGCTGCTGACTGGTTTATCTGGCCAGTTTTACGGTTTTGAGCACGCGGCTCCCGGCACCATCCTGCACTTGGATCAGATATATTCCGGCAGCGCAGCTAAGGCCCCGGGAATCTCTGCCGTCCCAGATGATCTCCTGTTCCCCTCGAATCGCGGAGGATACCGTGTATGTCCGCAGTTTTTGCCCTCTCAGATTGAAGATATTGATCGCAAGGGGAGACGGGCTGTCTTTGATAAAGCGGATCGTGGTGGAGGATAGGAACGGATTGGGGTAGTTGGCTACGGTTCTGGCAGGAGGTATCAGTAGCTCTTCGGCCGAAGTCGGAATCCCGGATTCGTTAAACAAGAGCAGGTTTTGTTCTCCAATCCACTTGGTGTTGTTGGCATCGACATAGATGGTGTTGATATTGCGTCCGCTCAAGGGGGAATTGCTGGAGTTATAGGTGAACCACATATCATCGTATAGCTTAAAAAGCTCTGCGCTGGGGCCGCTTGTCCCGATCCAGACAGCTTGGTTATTGTCAATTGTCACAGAAGCGGCGTTATTGTTTTGCAGAGCCGAATTTGTATTATCAAATTGCGTCAGGATGTCACTATAAAGCTGTGATAACTCACCGTGGGCGATCCAGACAGATCCATCCGGAGCAAAGGCAAAGTCATAAGCTCCGGCAAGCTCGGGATAACTGGTGAAAACTCCATCAAAATAGTGGCAAACACCGGCATAACCGCCGATCCAGATCCCGCCCTCAGGATCTTGTTCTATGATTTTCGTCTCTGCGAGATTCATACCTGCCTCGGCATTGGTCAATACAGACCAAGTTCCGTTCTGATAGCGCGATACACCTCCATCTCCACCGATCCAGACTCCATCACCAATAGGGCAAATAGTTTTAATGTGGTAACAGGGAATGCCAACCTGGCTTTGGTTATAATGCTGCGACTCTCCCGTGCCGATGCGGAGCAGGTCCAGACAAGTGCCTACCCAGGTATTGAGCTGGCTGTCTTGGGCAAGCGCCCAGACGTGATCGCAGATCATCCCGGTGTTATACATACCAAAATTCTCAATTACCTCGCCGTCGATACTCATAAATCCGCCAATTCCCTCACCATCAGCAGTGCCAATCCAGAGCTTGTCGTCGTAGCCCTTGAAAATATCCTGGATATAGCTGCTGGGCAGGGGCATCTCGCTAATGGGGTGTTTGCTGAAATTTACGCCATCGAACTGCACCAGCGAATTTGGAGAATAAGTATCATAGAAAACGATCCAGATCCTCTGCTGGGGATCAAGGATAAGCTTGTCAAAGGAGACGCTGTAATCTGCGAAGTAGCTTCTGGGGTAGCATTGAAAGAGGTCCTGGTCTTTACAGATCAAATCGGTGTAACTGACGATCCAAACCCGTTGCCAGGAATCGACATAGATATTTTGAACAGAGTAAAGATCTACTCCGGCCAATACGTTGTAGTTCGTCCATAGATTATTAACAAATTTTGCTACTCCATCGGAATGTCCAAACCAGCCTGTACCATCAGCTTCAAAAGCTATACAATCGATATAGCTGTTTGGAATGGTGGAGTTCGTGGAGGTATAACGATGCCAGATATTGCCGTTGTAGCGCCAAACACCACCATAACCGTAAAACCAGATATCGTTGTTTTGGGGATTAACCACCAATCCTCTGGGTAGGATGGATTGCGTGAGGGCGCTGTTGGTGCTGTTGAAGACAGTCCAATTGCCCTGATCGATTTTGTAGATTGCGGCATTGGTGGCTACCCAGATTGCGTGATTTGTATCCTCTACGACATCCTTTACGACAGATCCGTCCAGGATGGAATTGCCGGAGTCAAATCTGGTCCAGATCTCGCCGTTATAATGCAGCAAAGCATGTCTGCCTGCCATCCAGACATCGTTGTTGGAGCTCACAAAGATGCTGTTTACATCGTTACCGGAGAGGGGAGCTTGAGTGATATCCAGTTGGGTTTTTTCTCCGGTATCTGGGTTCCAGCGTAATACTCCCGCCCACGAGGAGATCCACAGCTCTCCATTCCTGTAGGCAATATCCATAGCGTAATCTGCAGAGCGATAGGTATGCCAGTTGGCCGGTTGCGCTATCAGTATAGCCAGTGTGTAGGTAAACATAAGAATCAAAAATACATTCTTCATAATCCGTACCTCGCAATATGGATAAATCACGCTGCTTAAGACAAGCAATTTCTATTCCCGATAACAAAACTAATATACTAATAGATAACAAGATAAGGCAGGGACTCGTTTTTGTGATGCTTGCCCATAAGCTGATCTTGCGGGCAGTAAGGCAAGGCAGGATGAGCTATGAAGATCAGAGAATCATATAGCCTTTTCACTTTCTCTTGACAAAACAGAGGAGCATCAAGAGAATGAAAAACTACAGAAATCTGGATTGGAAGTAGAATGCCGAAACTCGTTCCGAAGCTAAAACTGCCAAAGATAGCAAAAGCCAAAAACCGGCTGAAGGATTTCTACGCCAACATTCCGATCCTATTGGAGCACAAAAACTTTATCATCAAGACAGCCGATAGCACCGAAGAGCTCGAAATGGCTCTTCGCCTGAGGCATCAGGTCTTTTTGGAAGAACTGCTCCACAAAAAGAAACGCAGTGGCAAAGATACAGATCGTTTTGACAAGCAATGCGACCATCTGATGATCATAGACAAGCGAAACAACCTGCTGATCGGGACTTACAGGCTCCAATCCTCGCTCCATACCAAGCGCTTTTACAGCGCGACAGAATTTCGGATGAAGCATATCAAGCATTTGCCCGGCAATAAACTGGAGCTGGGACGTGCCTGCGTGCATCCGGATTATCGCAATGGAGTCACCATCGCCTTACTCTGGGAAGGCATCAATGCCTATATCGAAGCCAGCCAAAGCAGCTATCTCTTCGGTTGTTCCAGTATAAAAACTATGGATAAAAACGAGATTCACGAGATCTATCAGTACCTGAGGCAAAACGGTCATCTGATGGACAATGTGAAAGTCCGTCCCCGTACAAAGTTCAGAGTTCCGGGGCTGAAACGTCGCCTCAAAATACAGCCGCATTACTCACTCGATGATGGCAGGCATCACAAAGAGATGATTCCCTCTCTGCTCAATTCCTATCTCAAATCGGGTGCGGTAGTTTGTGGCAGGCCTGCTCTGGACAAGAGTTTCAAATGTATTGATTTCCTTACTCTGCTGGATGTCCGCGACCTCAAAGGCAGCGCCAAGCGGGCGATGAAAAAGGACGATTGATCAGTGCCGACCAAGCTGCGTTACCTCATCTGGCATCTCTCGATCACAGTCGATTTCTTTGTCCGTGCCTGGCTGATCAAACTCTTTACCAAAGATCAAATCAAGCTGAGAAGAAGATTCATAGAGAATAACCACCGTGTGGCAAAGCAGTATCTAAAAGCTTTCCAGATCAAATGCCGGATCGAGAATCCCGATAAACTGGAGCTACTCAAGGACAAGAACTACCTGGTAGTCGGAAATCACGTCTCTTATACGGATATTATGGTGCTCAGCGCGCTCAGCCCCCTGGTCTTTATCACCTCGGTTGAGATGAGTAACGCTCCCTTCCTGGGGACAGTCACCAGGCTGGGGGGAAGTCTGTTCACGGATCGCAAGAGATTCGTCTCGCTGCCCAAGGAAATTGAGAGATTTTCGGAAACCGCCAAAGAGGGATTTAGCATCGTGCTCTTCCCGGAAGGCACCAGCACCGACGGTACGAATCTGCGTCCCTTCCGCAGCTCCCTCTTTGAAATCGCCCTGAAAGCTGATCTGGACATCCTACCTATCTGTATAAATTACGTTAAAATCAACGGAGAGCCACGTAGTGAGGCGAACCGCGACCTGATATGTTGGTATGGTGATATGACGTTTGCGCCTCATTTTTGGAGTTTATTGGGTGTCCCTATTGAAGCTGTGGTAACGATCCTTGAGCCTATAACGTGTAGTACACGCACAAAAAGGCAAGAGCTCTCAGATCGCGCGTATGGGCTGTTGAGCGAATGCTATCATCGCGAGAGCTGAAGCTAATACAAAAATCGTGATTAATTAACAAGAAATAGAAGAACAAAGGAGTAAGAATGGCAAAGCAAACGAAAGACCGGCTGGGCTTGGGCAAGATCAATTTCCTGATCCTGGCTCTGGCAGCGGTGCTAATGGTGCTAGGATACATCATTATGAGTATGAATGAGATAAGCATCTCTCCAATCATACTGGCTGTCGTATATGTAGCTATCATACCGCTGGCACTGCTCTACCGTCCCAAAGAGAAAGAATGACCCTTTTACAAGATGAGACCATTGCGAAATTAAAGAAGTTTCAACTGGCGACGCGTTCGATCGTCGAGGGCTTCCTGGTTGGTCTCCACAAGTCACCCTACCACGGCTTTAGCGTGGAGTTTTCGGATCATCGTCAGTATAACCCGGGAGAATCGCTCAAGGACGTGGATTGGAAACTTGCTGCTCGTACAGAGCGTTACTATGTAAAGCGTTACGAAGAAGAAACAAACCTTCGCAGCTATATAATCCTGGATCATTCAAAGTCGATGTTCTATGATTCAGGCAAGGGATCCAAGATCGAATATGCCACCCAACTCGCGGCAGCTCTGGCATGGCTGATGCTCTCGCAAAAGGATGCTGTGGGGTTGATAACTTTCAACGATCAAGTCACCGGTCAGTTTGCTCCCAGAGCCTATCGTGCCTATCTGGCACGTCTGATGGCTGCTCTCACCGAACTCAAGCCAGAGGGGGGAACCGGTGCGCTGCTCAGGCTGGAAGCTATAGCAGAATCTATCCGCAAGCGTAGCATGATCATCATCATCTCGGACTTTCTGGAAGCTCCGGAAGCGGTGCTAAGCTCCCTGAAGCACTTCCGAAACCGTAAGAACGAAGTACTGGTCTTTCATATTACTGATGAACAGGAAGAGGCGTTTAAGTTCAAGCACGAGACAGAATTTCTGGATAGCGAAACAGGGGAGAAGATCAGGGTCAATCCCTGGCAAATCCGCAAGGAATATCTGGATAACTACAACCAACACGTGAGTTTTCTTAAGACTGGTTGCCATCAGGCAGGGATAGAGTACAATCCCGTCAATACCTCCACTCCTTTCAATGATCTGCTATTAAAGTACCTGATCAGCAGGCAGAGGGCGGGTTGATGCGGACAATTGATAGCAGTGTTATCAGGGATCGTGTAGTAGAAGCATACCGGAAGCTGAGCTTTGAACTGGACGGGCGTTTGCTGGAATCCCTAAAGGAGGCCAAGCAGCGAGAGAGGGAAGAGGCAGCCCAATTGGTCTTGCAAGACATCCTCGACAATGCGGAGATTGCCCGGGCTAAATTGATCCCGCCTTGTCAGGATACCGGGACTCAGGTCTTCTTTGTAGAACTGGGACAGGAAGTCCTGGTCACAGGCAAGACTCTCGAAGCTGCGATTAACGAAGCGGTATCGATAGCGAGCAGGGATAACTACCTAAGGGCATCGATCGTGAAGGATCCCCTATATGACAGGACCAATACCCGGGATAATACACCGGTGGTGTTTCACGTGAAACTTGTTGAAGGCAAGAAGCTCACTGTCACCATAGCCCAAAAAGGCGGCGGAGCCGAGAATATGAGCCGTCTTTATATGATGTCACCTTCCTCAGTCGAGCAAGATATCATAGAGACTGTAGTCAAGACCGTTCTGGAAGCCGGGGCCAAAGCCTGTCCTCCTCTGATATTGGGCATAGGGATTGGCGGGAACTTCGAATCTGCTCCTCAAATTGCAAAACATGCCTTATTGAGAGAACTGGGAACACCAAATGATAATGCCAGGTATGCGGCTTTGGAAAAGCAGATCCTGGTAAGACTCAATGAGAGCGGTATCGGAGCCCAGGGATTGGGCGGTAGTACCACAGCATTGGCTGTTCATATTGAACAAGCTCCCTGCCATATTGCCTCACTACCGTTGGCGATCAATATCCAATGCCACGCACACAGACATATCAGGATAGAATTGTGACCAAGCATCTGAACTTACCTCTGAACGAAACTGATATTGCCGATCTGAGGATAGGGGAGAGAGTTTTGCTCACGGGGGTGCTCTTCACCGCCAGAGATTCAGCGCACCAGCGGTTGCTGGAACTAATATCTGAAGGTAAAGAGCTACCTTTTGACTTGCGGGATGCTGCGATCTTTTACTGTGGACCTTCTCCAGCCAGACCCGGTAAGATCTGCGGCGCTGTAGGACCAACCACCAGTTCCAGGATGGATAAGGCCAGCCTGATCCTGCTGGATAAGGGACTGAAGGTAATGATTGGCAAGGGTGAGAGGTCAGTGGAAGTAACCCAGAAAATCAAAGCACAAGGAGCTGTGTATTTCACTGCTTTGGGAGGTGTTGCTGCCCTGCTGAGTAAGTGTATTGTTTCATGTGAAACATTCGCCTGGGCTGATCTCGGAACTGAGGCTATCCACAGGATGGCAGTACGCGACTTCCCCGTCTATGTAGCTATCAAATAACCAGTTACTATCACCCAACTATCTCACAAATCTACAAGTAAATCCTGCTGTGTCAATTGCGCCGTGGTCTTAAAGTGTAGCTTGGCTACTTCATACAAGCGTTTATAACTGTATGTTTTGATGAATTCCCTGCCTGTCTTGATCACACTGGTTGCACCTTTTGGGAAAGCTATGTCATAATGCTCGCTCATCTCCTTGTGATGCTGTAAAAACTGATATCTGGATAGTATTGAGGCAGTAGCGACGGCAATATCCTGCTCAGCTCCGGTTCGCTCAATCACGTTGAGTAGAGGGAGCTTGCCTTTCAGGCTTAATTCAACCTTGCGTGACTTGCTGAACTGGTCGATCAAGGCACCATCAACAACTGACTGACGCGCATTTACTGCCTCAATTGCCTTGCTATGAAGCCAAGCCAATAGATCGTTCAGATTCTTGCCTTGCCGGCTCATATCACCATAAAGCTTATTGTAGGCTTCCGGCTTGAGCAGAATTGTCTCAAAACATCCTTTAAATTGACTATAGATAGTCTTGGCTATCTTCTCTATCTGACTATCTGTAAGTTTCTTACTGTCGCAGACACCCAGCCGTCTAAGCTCTACTTCGCTTGTCTTATCCGCATAGAAAGCTGTCACTACAAGAGCACCAAAGTAGTCACCTTTACCGCACTCATCTGAGCCGATCCAGGCATTCCAATGGTGCAGACGCTCCGGCGTTGTCTGATCCTTTGGCGCAAGATTCAGGATATGCTGCATCAGTTCTACCAAGGCTTTCTCTTTACTGGGATTTATCACAGTGCTAAGACCCCTCTTATCAGAGTAGTAGATATTGAGCTTCAATTGCTTAGAATCTCGCCCCAGTGTTAATTGGATACCATAGGGTAGCTCCTGACTAGCCAGAAGATGCAAGCCTCTGGTATGGACAAGCGGTATCAATTCTGCCAGATAAGTATCGATCGCTTTGTGCATAATACCTCTTAAAAAAAGAAAGGAAGCCCGCTGACGAGCTTCCCTATATTTGGTGGAGCTAAGGGGGATCGAACCCCTGACCTATTGATTGCGAACCAATCGCTCTCCCATCTGAGCTATAGCCCCAAGATCAGTAACAAGTGTCGAGTTACAAGTGATATGAGTCACCAGTTGTTTAGACACCCAAATCCAAAAGCAGTTCTTTTGTCAAGGACATCTTTGTTTCGACTTCGCGGTATTTCTCGCGTTCTTTCTCCACGACCTCAGGCTTGGCATTTGCCACAAAGTTCTGATTATCAAGCTTTTTGGCTATGATCGCCAGCTCTTGCTGCAGCTTGTCCAGAGCTTTGGAAAGTCTGGCTTTTTCGGCATCCAGGTCGACCAGTCCGCTGAGCGGAAGGAAGATTTCGATATTACGTACGACTGCTGCGATCGCGGGTGCCGGCTTGTCGATCCCAAGCCCGATTATGGCATCTTCCACGCGGGCAAGTTTACTGAGATAAGACTCGTAATTCACAAAGAGAGCTTCCTGCTTTTCTTCGGCGATTCTGATCACCACCTTGATCCCCGTGGATGGAGGCAAATTGATCTGCTTGCGCAGGTTACGAATTGCCGAGATGCTTTCCTGGATAAAGCTCATCTCGTCGGCAATGGCATCATCGATTCTGGAGGTATCCGCGATGGGATATTCTGCCGTGATCAAGGCATCTTCGCGCATCGGGAAGATCTGTCTGATGCTTTGCCAGATTTCCTCTGTAATATAAGGCATTATCGGGTGCAGGAGCCGCATGGAAGCCTGCATCACATCGAGCAGGATATACTTCGCTGTAAGGCGAGGATCCTGTTGTCCCTCAGCTACATCACGATACAATCTATCTTTGGCGAGCTCGATATACCAGCTGCAAAACTCATCCCAGATAAACTGGAAAAGGCACTGTGCGGCATCATTGAGCCTTAAGTTCTCGTAGTATTCACGCGTCTGAATGATCACCTGGTTTAGCCTGGAATAGATCCAGCGATCTGCGAGCTCGAGTTCCAACTCATCCTGCTTTGGCAGTCCCGGGATAGTCTCCGCATTCATCATAATGAAGCGGTAGGCATTCCATATCTTATTGGCAAAGTTACGTCCGGTCTCCAGCATCGTATCGGAGTAGAAGACATCTGCGCCTTTGGGCGTATTAAAGATCATAGAAAAGCGCAGAGCATCCGCACCGACCTGTCCGATAATATCGATCGGATCGGGTGAATTCCCCAGCGATTTGCTCATCTTGCGTCCCTTTTCATCACGCACTGTGCCATGCAGCAGGACAGTATCAAAGGGTATCTTATCCTTGAAATGCAGGGTGCTCATAATCATCCTTGCCACCCAGAGATAGATGATCTCCGGAGCGGTGATCAGGACGTTTGTGGGCAGGAAATAATTCAGATCTTCGGTCTCGTCCGGCCAGCCCATTGTGCTGAAGGGCCAGAGCCAACTGGAAAACCAGGTATCGAGCACGTCTTCATCCTGACGGAAGCTGGTACCGCCGCATTTGGGACAGCTTGCCGGCTCTTCCTTTGCCACCACCATCTCGGCGCAATCGTTACAATAATAAGCGGGTATGCGGTGTCCCCACCAGATCTGGCGGGAGATACACCAATCCCGGATATTATTCATCCAGTGCATATAGACCTTGGTCCAGCGCTCCGGCTGAAACTTCACTTCACCGCTTTCCACCACAGCTATGGCACGCTCTGCCAGCGGTTTCATCTTCACGAACCACTGATCCGAAAGATAAGGCTCGATCACTGTGTCACAGCGGTAGCAATGTCCCACGGCATGCTGGTGTTTCTCGGTCTTTTCGAGCAAGCCCTGTTCTTCCAGCAGGTCTAGGATCTTCTTGCGGCATTGATAACGATCCATCCCGGTAAATTCCGCTCCGGCAGCCTCGTTCATAATGCCGTGTTCATCCAGCACCAAAAGCTGCTCGAGATTGTGCCTGAGTCCGATCTCAAAGTCGTTTGGATCGTGAGCCGGGGTCACCTTGACGCAGCCCGTTCCAAAGGAAGCATCCACGTAATCATCTGCGATCACGGGAATCTTCCTGCCGGTAAGGGGCAGGATCAGCTCTTTTCCGATCAGGTGCTTGTAACGCTCGTCTTTGGGATTGACCGCCACAGCGACGTCTCCCAGCATCGTTTCCGGACGCGTGGTTGCCACTGTCACAAAGCCATCTCCATCTGCATAAGGATAGCGGATATGCCACAGTGCACCTTCCTCATCCGCGTGTTCGACCTCGTCGTTGGCGAGAGCTGTAACGCAGCGTGGACACCAGTTTATGATGTACTTGCCTTTATAAATCAAGCCATCTTCATAGAGGCTCACAAAGACTTCTTTGACCGCTCTGGAGAGCATTTCGTCCATAGTAAAGCGCTGACGGCTCCAATCGCAGGAGGCACCCAGCAGTTTGAGCTGTTCTATGATGATATTGCCTTTTTCTTGTTTCCATTGCCAGATCAGCTCGATCAGTTTCTCCCTGCCGATTTTATGGCGCGTGAGACCCTGTTTGGCGATCTGCTTTTCCACCATATTTTGGGTGGCGATACCCGCATGATCGACACCGGGGAGCCAGAGAGTAGGCTCGCCGAGCATGCGGTGATAACGTACAACGACATCTTGGAGAGTGTTATTGAGGACGTGTCCCATATGCAGGATACCGGTCACGTTTGGAGGTGGGATCAGGATGGTGAAGGGTTTCTTTCCGGGATCTTTGGTGGGCGTAAAGTAGCCGCCATCTTCCCAGAATTTGTACCACTTGCGTTCGATCTGCTGTGGTTCATAGGTTTTGTTGATTTCCATTGTTTTTCCTCTCTTTTTGTCGTTGTATTTCTGCCCAAATGGCAGTTATCTCTCAAGTTATGAGCAAAAACGGGAAGGGGCTATGTATGTCAAGCAAGAACTTTCTGAAGTAGTGAATGGACTCTATGGACGGTATTGCCAGAGTGGATGGGAGATCGCTTCCGGTTACCGATAGCATTTTGCTTAGCCGGAGCAGTTCACCAGCAGATCAAGCCGAAATCACCTCGAACCGCGTTCGACTTGATTTGCTTTTGATTTGCTCTTGATCTGCTTTAGACCTCCCGGATGAAAGGGGAAAAGCAGCGCTTGTGTCCTAAAATCCCCCGAAACAGCCCCAATCAATCAAGATAATCCCTGTTTTGCCACGTTTCTTGCATATACACCAGAGTGTGACTGTCTTTTAATCCTGTCAGGCTTGATTTGATAGGTATTTTTTGCCTATAGAAAGCCGACACAGTTTTGAGAAATTAATTATTACCTATAGGAGTTAACATGCGGAAAACATTAGTTTTGTTAGTCCTGGTGCTGATCAGCTCTCTGAGTTTTGCAGCGCTTTCGGATTACACATTTCAGCAGAGCCCGGCTACCTATACGGAACTGACAGAATCCACCGTGATTCACAGTACCGGTATAGATGATGCTATGTCTGCAGCCTTAGATATCGGTTTTACCTTTGTCTATGACGAGAATTCTTATACCCAGTTCAAAGCGAATTCAAATGGTTTTATCACCCTGAATACCGCTTCGAGCGCGAGCCTTTCAAACAACCTCTCCGCCCAGACCCTGATTATTGCAGGTATTTGGGATGATCTGAAGACAGATGACAGCGATGCCGGAGTGTCTTATTACCTCAGCGGAACTGCTCCAAACCGTGTTTTGACGGTTCAATACAAGAACCTGAAGTGGTATTACAGCGCCAATCCTGTCAATCTGGCAAATTACCAGATCAAGCTGTACGAAGGCAGCAACAAGATCGAAATCGTTTATGGAACAGTTGGTGCCGCCCCCGGAACCAATGCCAGCGCTTCTATCGGTCTCTCCGGTGCCGTGCTGGGCAACTTCCTGAGTATTACCCCGGCAAGCCCCACTGCCACATATTCTTCTACCACATCTTTCAATAGCATCAATGCTACTCACGTGCCTTTCTTTACCGGCACGATGTACACTTTTAATCCTCCGGTTCCGATGAACAACGACCTTGCCGCGACAGCCATTGCCGGCAATACCATACCTTCGGTCGGAACCAGCTATAACTATACTGTAACCGTATTTAACCGCGGACTCGTAGCTCAGAGCAACTACAGCGTCAAGCTGATAGATGCCGGCAACGTAGAGCTGGCAACGGTTGCCGGCCCTGCGATCAATCCTGCCCAGACTCTTCAGGTGACAGTCCCCTGGACTCCCGCCACCGAAGGTCCTGTAGCCATTCGTGGAAAAGTCGTGCTTGCCGGTGATGAGAATCCCGTAAACGATCACACTTCTCCGATGAACATCAGCGTTCAGCCTGCCGGAATCACTGTTGTGACCATCGGTACAGGCGATCTGCAAGAGGGTGTGCCCTGGGAATTCTATTTTAAAAACAGTCTCTACCAGACCTTGATTTATCAGGATGAGATCGGTTTCTTTGGCAATATCAGCAGCATTCAGTTCTACAACAACTTTGTGACCAACCTGCCCGGTAAGCCTGTGAAACTGTGGCTGGGAACTACTGCAATGACAGATCTGAGTGCCGGTTGGGTCGATCCCGCCAGCCTTACTTTGGTCTATGATGGCACCGTTGACTTTCCCAGCGGAGTAAATACGATTACAGTGCCTTTGCAGACTCCATTCACCTATACAGGCGGAACTTTGGTGCTCTATGCACACCGTCCGATGGATACTGACTATTTCAGCTCTTCGGATAACTTCGCTGCCCAGACGGTCGGCACAAACCGTGCCCGTAAGCTGGTTAGCGACAGCACCACTTATGATCCGATGGCTCCTGCTGCCGGAACAGTCTCCGGTACCTTCCCCAAGATGAGCCTGATGATGAGCCCGCTCAGCCCGGATCCCATCTTCTCGATGAATCCCGCCAATGCAAACTTTGGGCAGATCCTGATGGGTGCCACTGCCACCAGAACCGTGAATATCACAAACGTTGGTGGCGGTACCCTGGGTATCACCAATATCAGTTTGGGCGGTTCCCCGATGTACACCATCAGCAATATGCCCACTCTGCCTGCCAGCCTTGGCCTGGGACAGAGCCTGAGCCTGCAGGTGGTCTATGCTCCGACTGCTGCCGGTACTCACGAAGCTACGCTCAGCGTGACCGATAATATCGGTGGTGGCACTGTGCATACTGCTACTCTTACCGGTAGTGCGATCGATGCGACCATCTATACCCTGCCTTATAGCTACGGCTTTGACGATGTGACGCCGCCTGCGCTGCCTCTACAGTGGAGCAAGCTGATCCAATCCACCGCCACTGCTGTGGTGCAGACCTATACTACCACCCCGCAGAGCACTCCCAATACTGCCGGTATGACTAATAGCTCCGATGCCAATGCTACAGCTATTCTGATCGCTCCTCCGCTCTCCTCAGAAATTCCTACCAATACAGTGAGAGTGAAGTTCTGGGGCAGATCCTCCAGCGCCGGATACCTGGTCTCCGTAGGTGTGATGTCCAATCCCACCGATGCAGCATCTTACACGGAGATTCAGAGTATTGCACTTACTACAACCTGGACAGAGTATATCGTTTCTCTGACCGGATATACCGGAACCGGCAAGTTCATATCCTTTAAGCACGGCCTGGGTGGAACCAGCCGTCTGATCTATATCGACACCGTAAGTTTCGAGCCTGTCGCTCCGAACGACCTCGGTGCCGTCAGCATCAGCGGGAACGCCACACCTACAGTGGGTATGAGCTCCGATTATGTCGTGAACGTGCAAAACTGGGGCACCAGCGCTCAAAGCACCTACACAGTGAAGCTCTATAACTCAGACAATACCGAGCTTGCTTCTGTCGCAGGTACTGCCATCAACCCCGGACAGACCATTGCAGTGACAATCCCCTGGGTTCCTACTACTGAAGGTGCACAAAGCATCTATGGTAAAGTGATTCTCGCAGGTGACGTCAATCCTGCAAACGACCAGACAGCTCCGATGAACCTCCTGGTCAATCCTGCCGGTTTGGTGACCATCACAGTCGGTGACGGCAGCCAAAGCGCACGTATTCCCTTTGATCTCTTCTACAAGAACAGCCTCTATCAGACTCTCTATTATCCTGCAGAGATGGGTAACTTTATGGGTCAGATCACAGGTCTGAGGCTTTATGCCAATATAGTCTCCACAGATATACCGGCTGCTCTTCCGTTCAAGGTCTGGATGGGAACCACCACTCAGGCTGATCTCAGTGCTGCCTGGATTCCTTCCACCGAGTTGACTTTGGTCTTTGACGGCACACTCGATTTCCCTGCCGGTGAACAGACCGTAATGCTTCCCTTCAGCACTCCTTACCTCTATCTGAACGGGGAGAATCTGGTCGTGATGTTCAACCGTCCGATGGATACCGATTACTATAGCTCCAGCGACCAATTCAAGGTTCAGACCGTTGGTACAAACCGTGCACGTAACGTGTACAATGACACCACAGTGCTTGATCCTGCCGCTCCTACTGGCGGATCAACCACAGGTCAGTTTCCCAAGACCACCTTCACAGTGATACCCGGTGGAGTGGGTGATATTATTGGCACAGTGACTGCTGCCGGTGGAACCCTATTGGAAGGCGTCAGCGTAGAGCTGGTCGATGCCGGATACAATACCACCACAAACGCTCAGGGACAATACAGCCTGCTGAACGTCTTGCCTGCTAACTATACAATCTCCTTCTCCAAGTATGGCTATGTGACTTATACCCAAGCCATTACCCTGGCAGAAGATCAGGAACTCACCGTCAATGCCACTCTGCAACCGATGGCTACTGTCAATGTAAGCGGAACCGTCCTTGCTTCCGATACCGGAACAGGCATAAACGGTGCTTCCATCAATATCAGCGGTTATGCAAACTACACAGGCACCACCAATGCCCAGGGTAATTTCACCATTCCCGGAGTCTATGCCAATCAGACTTATACTTACCAAATCAGCGCTGTTGGTTATACTTCCGCAACCGGTGCGATCAACGTCGCAGCTACAAACCATGCAATGGGCAATATCACCCTTGCCGAGCTTGCCTTTGCCCCGGGCAACGTACAGGCAGTCCTGAATGTCAACGCCATAGATCTAAGCTGGACAGCTCCTGATCCAAATTCATTCGAGCTGACTGAAGGCTTCGAAAACACCACCTTCCCGCCTATGAACTGGACTCAAAGTATCACAAACAGCGGTCCGGTCAATGCCAGCGGTGTTTATCCTACCTGGTGCAGATTTGGTGATGTAACGATCGGAACAGCTACCGTTAGTCCGACCGAAGGCACCAGCCAGACAGGTCTCTGGTGGGCTTATGAACACCAGGATGAATGGCTGATTACCCCCAGCTTCTACTGCCCTTCAAACACAGTTCTGAGCTTTGATTCCTATGTCTATCTCGGCTCAACTGCCGGCGATCACTACTATGTGAAAGCCTCTACAGACAATGGCAACACCTGGGATATCCTCTGGGATGCCAGCGCTCAGACCGGTGGATGGAATTATTATGCCTCCCCGATCACTGTCGATCTCTCCGCTTATACCGGAAGCGATGTCAAGCTCGCCTTCCACGCCGTAGATCCTCCGTCAAACGACGGTCTCTGGTATGTCTGGTTTATCGATGACATCCTGATTACCAATGCTACAGATCGCATCAGCTTCACAGGAAACGATCTCGTAACGATGAGCAAGAGAGCCGGCTCCGGCTTTGCCTCTGCTCCAGCTACACAGATCTCCAGAGCTCTTCAGACCGGCCTGGTGCGCAGCGAAAGCTCACTACCGATGCCTGCCAACGAAACCACCAGCACCCGCGTGTTGACAGGATACAAGGTCTGGCGTCTCGCAGCCGGGCAGGAAACCAGCCCCGAAAACTGGATTCTTGTAACACCCGATGCCATTACAGCCCTCAATTCTACAGACAGCGCCTGGGCGACTCTCGTCGATGGCGACTATCGTTGGGCTGTCCGTGCTATCTACACCTCTGATGTGATGTCCAACCCAGCCTTCTCAAACACAATGCACAAGGAGACTGTTACCGGTATGATCAGCGGTGTGGTTCGCACTCAGACCAATCAACCCATCCCCGGCGCAACCGTTACTGCCGGCACTTTCACTGCTACGACCAACAACTCCGGCGCCTACACGATGATCGTGCCGACCGGAACTTACAGCGTGACCGCCTCTGCCAATCTCTACCAGAGCCAGACAGTTCAAAACGTCGTGGTAAATCAAGATCTTACCACTACCGTGAACTTTAACCTGACTCCCGGTTCCGATGGCAGCGAGGATATCGCTCCCGTGGCAGCCACAGCCCTCAACGGCAACTATCCCAATCCTTTCAATCCCAGTACCACCATCAGCTACAGCATCAAGGATGCCGGACCTGTACGGATTGATATTTATAATTTGAAAGGACAGATTGTCAGAACTCTCGTCAATGCCCAGCAAGCCAGCGGTAACTACAATATCGTCTGGAACGGCAAGGACGATCAGGGCCGCAGCGTTGGCAGCGGTGTCTATTACTACAGAATGCAGGCCACGAGCTTTACCAATACCAAGAAGATGCTCCTGGTCGAATAGTATAATACCCCATAAGTGTGAAAAGCCCTGCAGATGCGGGGCTTTTCTTTTGGGGACGAGTAACGAGTGACGAGAAGGCGGGAATCCACTAAAACAACTGCGCGTAGCGCATTCCGTATTATTGTAGTCACTAACAATCTAATGCGCTCTGCTTGAATTCTTATGTGATCCTCTAGTGATCCCCTAGTGATTCCCTTGTGGCGACAAGGGGATCTCCAGAGCAGTGGCAGAGTTTTACCAGTGGTTTCAAAAGGGAAGGATTTAACAAGGAGTAAAGGAGGGGTGGGTTATCACAGAGAAAGCGCTGGGCGCTACGCGTAGTGGGGAAGTGATGGAGTGTGGGAGCGACATCCTGTTGCTCGGATAAACTGTGCGTCAGGATGACGCACCCACATTTATTGCTCCGAATGAAGGGGGGGGGGCGTTACGCAAGCCGATGTAGCCGGGTACTACGCGCCGGGCTTTCGTTTTCACTCAAACAAATGCCGGTTAAACTGGTTGGTCGGAGCTGGATAGCACAGGCATTTATTTAAGTCAAAACAGCTACTGACACAACGCAATCATCATCTTCTGAAAATAAAAATGATTTGGAACAATCTTTGCACTCAGGTATTCTCACTTGGAAGATATGAATGTGGGAATATGGCCAAGGAGGAACTAATGAAAGTTCTTGCTTTTACAATAGGTTTGCTAGTGATATGCGCTTTGGCAATCGCGGATATCGCCCCCTTCGAGCAATTGGGCTCCGGGCTTTTTGCAGGCAAATACGCCTCTTATGCATCCGGTGATACCATAGCTGTGGTCTATTATTATGTCACTGATGGTACACCAAGTCCGGTGGGTAGGCTGGTGCTCAAATACAGCAATAATGCCGGTCAGGACTGGACAACTCACACCAGACCGATGATAGGCGAAGGCATTACCATCCCCAGGTTAATCCGTGATGGTGACAACTTTGTAGTCAGCTATACCCATAATTACCAGCGCTTTATTGCTACTTACGACATATCAACCCAAGAATGGACCTGTCAAGCCGCAGGCAGGACTTTTGAAATCAGTCCGCAGGTTTACACTGACAACGGAGTTTACAAGTTATACTCTCTTGATCTGCCCTATCCGCAGTGGCGAATGGATGAATTTGTCTCCGAGAGCTATATGAGTGGCTACAAGATACCCCAGGGAACTACTGATAACGAGCTCTCGATAAATGGCACTCCGCTCTACTTTATGGGGATGGACGTGATCAATGGGCCTTATCGCACCAATGGCGATTTGTATATCAAACAGGCTGGAGGCGGTACCAACAACGGCTGGCCTACCTTTACAGATCTGGTGATCTGCGGTGGCTCAGTGATCTCTAACTCCGGATACTATCCTTTGGAGCAGATCTTTCAGGGCGGCTTGATCGAATATGCGCCTTTGATCGAAATGCCGGATAATTACACAATGCAAAACGGGGTGTTTGTGGGTCCTGCTTCCTACAATCCCAGCTACATCGTAAGAGTAGAAGTCACCGGAATGAACTACCAAGCCTGGCTCGGAGTAAAGACAGTTCATCAAGATATCCAGTATGATGTTTTCCCTGTCTATCCGATAGATCCGCTGGGAGAGCCTTTATATACCAATACGGTTGCGAGGGTGGACACCATGTGGACTGCATTGGCAGGCGGTACATGCGCAGGACGCAACTTGTTCACTCCAAATGAGCTGTGGATCAAGGGCGACTTCAGCGGCAGGCAGACCTGGGCATCAGGGAGCAATATCTACATCATAGGGGATATCACGCTTACGCATACCATACCGGGGAATTCACCGACTTCACCCCTGAATATGGTCGATAAGGTCAATCTGATCTCGGAAAAATCTGTCCTGATCAAATACGGTTACAAGGATCATCTTAGCTCAGAGCGCGTACATCTGGCAAGAGCGGATAGCAATCCTATCAAGATCTATGCCAATATCTACGCCCTGGCGGATAATCAAGCCAATCCCAGAAACAGCGGTGTTTTCAGCTTTGAATACCAACATCCGCATCCCTCTGTGCCGGCAGTAATGTTAGGGGACACCCTGTGGGATAAGATCGATCTGCATCGCAGGAAGTTCCCGCAGACAGTTGATCAGCCCTGGCCTGCCAATATAGATTATCCTTGGTACAATCCGCTCTGGCCGGAAGCTCATCCTTATCTGGAGCGCGGTACTATCCAGCTTTGGGGTAGCACGGTTCAGGTTAATAAAGGCTTTATGCATAGAGCTTTGTACGATACCGAGTGGCCCTCAAACGGGATCTGGGACATTGCGATGGATTATTGCGGCGGAACCAGCGCAGTGAATTACAACGATCCGGTCTTGGGCATCAACCTGAGCACAGTGAATTATCCCGGTGCGACGGGTAGCGGAATCGGCTATAAGAAGGATTTTCGTTATGATCCCAGGCAGGGCTTTGATGGTAGTGGCTTACGCTGGCATCTGGGTCCGGAAATATATAGCCTCAGTACCAGTCCCGAAGGGGATCTTGAAGAGAGCTTGATTGCAGGGAAGAGCTATGTACAGGGCATCTGGTGCGACCAACAATTTGCCCAGGGCAATGGATTAGCTCTGTTTAGTATGAACAACCGTCTATTCAAGATCAGCGGCGATCAGATCGAGGAATTTGGCACCGAGGATGGATATGGCGGTAATATTATGGGCATCGCATTGAATTCCTACAATATGGCTTTGATCGCGAAATCGCTGGAGCAAACCGGAGAAGGTGGAGATGAGACCTTTAGGTTGAGTCTGCTCAATGCAAATACCGGTGAGTACACGGAGCCATGGGGGTTCAGTGATCTTGCTTCCAGGCTTTACAATGTTGCGGTGCTGCCCAATGACCGCTGGATCTTTGCCTATATGGATTCGCAGATGCAGATCAAGGTCTGGGAGATGCTGCCGGATTATCAGACTGTATTGGTAGATAGCTGGGATCTTAGTACACTGCCTTTGGGGACAAACCTGATGAATAGCCGGCTGGCTTTGGTGCCGGTGCCGGATAGCTATAACCAACTCGATGTCTATCTCTGGATCAGTAATGAAGGGCAATACGGCGATTATCCCAACGGGCAGATCTGGTATGCGAGATCCATAATACCTATCGTTGCCAGTGACGATCCTGTAGCGCCCGCTCTGAAACCAATGGCTATCAATGCCTATCCCAATCCCAGCAAGGGAGAGCTCAAGATCGAGCTAATGGGCACGGATCAGGACGCCCGGGTGGAGATCTTTAATCTGCGTGGGCAGAGACTTATGCGGATTCAAGACGGCACTTTGAGCGAAAGCGGTGCACTCGTCTATGACTGGGATGGCAAGGATGCCTCAGGCAACAAACTGGGCTCCGGGATCTATCTGATCAGAGTCTGGAGCAAGGGACGCCCTGCCATTAGTAAAAGAATATGTATTTTTTAACCCAATAGCCTAACCATCCCACACGTATCGGCTTGTGGGTTCTGTGGACCAGCCTCCTTTGCCGGGGGCTGGCTTTTTTTGTATGGGGATACTAAACACCAAAAATCTCTTGACTCACAAAGCGTACAGAGAGAGGCTGATAAATGGATATTTGCGGGTAGCTCAGGCCTGCCTTGCTGATACAATAAGTAATTGATAAAAGGATATATAGATGAAAGGACTACGCACAATAATACTCAATCAGGGCTCTGCGGACGAAGTGCGGCAGCGGATCAGAGAGTATTTCCACGCAACTTTTAGCATAGATGAAAAGCTCTACGAGAGTTTAGCCGGTGATGAGGTCTTTTATCTCAGGGCAGATCCGCTGAGGCATCCCCTGGTCTTTTATTTGGGACATACCGCAGTCTTTTACGTCAACAAGCTCAATATCGCCAGAATACTGAGCCGGCGGATCAATCCACGCTTTGAGTCAATCTTTGCAGTGGGTGTGGATGAGATGAGTTGGGACGATCTCAACGAAGCACATTACGACTGGCCCGGTATTCCTGAGGTGAGAGCGTATCGGGACCAGGTGAGAGCATTGGTGGACGATCTGATCACGCAAATGCCGCTGGAGATGCCGATCACCTGGGAGAGTCCCTGGTGGGCGATAATGATGGGTATCGAGCATCAGCGCATACACTTGGAGACCTCTTCGGTGCTGATCAGGCACCTGCCTTTGGACAAGGTGAAAGAGCTGGATTTCTTTACCATCTGTCCCCAAAGCGGTGATGCACCGCTCAATAGCCTGGTCAATGTGCCCGGGGGAGAGGTCACTATAGGTAAAGGTGATGACGACACACACTATGGCTGGGACAACGAATACGGACGTGCTCGCTATCAGGTAAAAGACTTCAAGGCAAGCAAATACCTCTGTTCCAATCAGGAGTTTCTGGGCTTTATCGAGGCAGGCGGCTATCACGAGGAGCGCTGGTGGACTCCGGAAGGCTGGGCTTGGAAGAGCTATCAGCAGGCGGAGATGCCTCGTTTTTGGCAAAAAGAGGGGGATAAGTATCTCCTGCGTACTATGGCGTCTCTGATTGAGCTGCCCCGGAATTGGCCGGTCGAGATCAACTATCTGGAAGCCAAGGCTTTTTGCAACTGGAAAGCAGAGCTAATGGGCAAGCCGATCCGACTTCCTATGGAAGAGGAGTGGTATCTCTTGCGGGATGGATTGGTTCACGAGGAGCAAAGCACCTGGGCAAAAGCTCCGGGAAATATCAATCTGGAGTATTGGGCTTCGCCCTGTCCGGTGGATCACTTTGCTTTTGGAGATATCTACGATCTCATAGGTAACGTCTGGCAGTGGACAGAGACACCTATCTACGGGCTGCCGGGCTTTAAGATACATCCTGTTTATGATGACTTTAGCACACCTACCTTTGATGGCAAACACAATCTGATCAAAGGCGGCAGCTGGATCTCCACAGGCAATGAAGCTCTGAGGGATTCACGCTATGCCTTCAGGCGCCACTTCTACCAGCATGCAGGCTTCCGCTATGTCGAGAGCGAGGCAGAGCCTGTCAATCACGATGTTTACTACGAGAGCGATAAGGAAGTCTGCCGTGCTGCGGATATGGATTGGGGTATCGACCGCAAGCCTGAAAACGAGTATCCAGCCTCTCTGATACTGGCGATTGCCGGGATCATCGAGCCCGGGAATCAGGGGAAAGTCCTGCACATCGGCTGCAAGACAGGCAGAACCAGCTTTGAACTTGCCAGGTTTTATGAACACGTTACCGGAGTGGATTTTACTGCCCGGATGATCCGCCTGGCGACAGAGATGAAAGAGCAGGGCTATATCCGCTATCTGCGTGATGAGGAAGGCGAGATTCAGAGCTTTGTGGAAGCCCGGCTGGCTGATTACGATTTGGAAGAGCTTGCCAAGAGGTGCGAATTCTGGCAAGCGGATGCCTCCAATCTGGTGCCAAAATTCACCGGCTATGATCTTATCCTGGTGGATGGAGTCCTTTCCCGTACTACCAATCCCGCTGCTTTCCTCAAGATGATCCACCAGAGGATGAATCCCGGTGCTTACTTGGTGATTTCCGATGACTGGGACTGGCAGGAAGACAGCACTATCAAGGAAAACTGGCTGGGTGGTATCCGCAAGGATGGCGAGCCGTTCAGCAGTCTGGAAGGTCTTACTGAGCTGCTCTCAGGACGCTTTGAGCTTCTGGGCAGTCCTCTTGACATTGCCAAGCTCCAGCCTCTGGCAGCCCGGAAATATCTCCTCGGTATGCAGCAACTAAGCATCTGGAAGCTGAGCTAATGCGCAAAGCACTCTGGTTCTTGCTAATAATCGCCTGGGTCAGCCTGATCAATGCAGTAATAATCCAGATAGGCGATGACCAGTTCGAGAATCAGGGCTTACCCTGGAACGTAACAGCTCGCTACAGCTATGTCCAGCAGATTTATCCCTCCGGCTCCATCGGCGTAGGTGGCTCGATCAGTAGCATAGCATTCCAGTACAACCTTGTGAGTAATGTCTTCTTTGATGGCAACCGCTCCCTGACGGTCTATATGGGGCATACCGATCAGGAAGCTCTCACCGATTGGATACCTGTCTCGGAGCTTACTGAGGTCTTTAGTGGAGATATCTCAATAGAGGATTTTTCCGTAGGCATCCCGGGACAAGGCTGGTTTACTTTAAATCTCCCTGAGCCCTTTTATTATGATCTGAATCACAACCTGGTCATTGCCATAGATGAAAACAGCTCCGGTTATGGCAATACAGCGGATGATTTCTTTTGCACTCCGGTTACAATGAACCGGGCACTGCGCTATAACTCTATGAGTATCAATCCCGATCCTGCCTCACCTCCCACCACCAACCTCAATAATATTGCTTATCTTGCCAATCTGAGGCTGGATATCTCGGGTGAGTTTTACCAGCCTCATAATCCTCTACCGGTTGATCTGGCAGAAGGGATAGAGCTCAGTCCCAGCTTTTCCTGGGATAGCGATGCACAGGTCTTTGACCTCCTTTTGGGTACAAGCCCTGCTTCACTCTCTCCTGTCGCACAGAGCATCACGCAGCATCAGTGGACTGTTAGCAATCCCCTGGAAGCAGGCACCCAGTACTATTGGCAGGTGGTGGCGCATCGTGAAGGCAATGACTATGCCAGCCCTGTCTGGAGCTTTTTTACAGCCGGAGGCAGCCTTAGCGCTCCCCGTAATCTAACAGGACAATTCACCGGCAATTCCGTCCTGCTCACCTGGGAAGCCCCTCCCACAGGAAATGCTGCAGGCTATGAGATCTATCGTGATGGCAGCTTCCTGGCAGATCGAGTAAACAGATCCTACAGGGATTACGCACTTACATCGAATACCACCTACAGCTATAGCGTCCGGGCAGTCTCTGCAGACCAGGAATACTCTCCCTTCACCGCTCCCTGCCTGGTAAATGTCGGCACTGTAGAGACCGATCTCACTCTTCGCGAAGACTTTGAAAGCTATCCGGCTTTCTCTCAGGAGATTGGCGACTGGCTCAATCACGATCTTGACTATGCGCTTACCTGGAGCTGGGATAGCTACAATTTCCCCGGTGAAGGCACTGCCCTGGGCTGGATCACCTTTGCTCCGGAACAAGTCCTTCCGCCCCTCAGCTCGGTTAGTCCTTACGATGGCAGCTCAATGCTCTGCTCGATCAGTAGCACAGCACCGCCTTCCAACGACCTGCTGATTTCCAAGCCTATCTATCTGGGCTCCAATCCTGTCCTCAGCTTCAAGGCACGATCCCATACCATAGCTTACGGTCTGGAGCGACTGCGTGTATTGATCTCCACCGGCTCCACCGATCCCGCAGATTTCAGCCTGCTCAGTCCCGCACCATACCTGCAGATACCGGCTATCTGGACCGGCTATTCCTACGACCTCAGCGCATATCAAAACAGCGTTGTAAGGCTCGCTTTCAATGCCGTCTCCTGGGATGCCTTTGCTCTGTACCTTGACCTGATCGAGATCCGTAGCCAGGGCGGCAGCACTACAGATGATGCCCTTGTTCCCGCAGCGGATTACCTTGTCTATCCCAATCCCAGCCGGGGAGATTTCATTGTCCAAAGCCCCAATCGCTCCAAATTCGATTTAGAGCTCTTTGACGTGCGCGGACGCCTGATCCTTAGTCGAGACCGCCTTGATCGGTTTGATAGCCGCCAAAGCGATCTCAGGCTGGCTAACGGCCTTTATCTCCTGAGAGTCAGGGATGAACTCGGCAATTCCACCAGCAGCAAGCTGATTATCCTCAAATGATACAAGTCCGCAATCTGGACGAATTCATCGAGTTCATTCAAAGCGAGCCCCGTTTTAGGGAGTCAATAGTAGCGACCCATACGACCGAGGCGCAGGAGGCATCCTGGCAGGAACTTCCCACGCATCTCTCGCCGGCTCTTGTCAAAGCACTCTCCACCCTGGGGCTCAGCCGTCTCTACAGCCATCAGAGAGAGGCTCTGGATGCCATCCAAGCCGGGCAGAATGTCGTGATCAGCACCGGAGTTGCCAGCGGTAAAAGCCTGTGTTATCAACTTCCTATTCTCAATGAACTGCTGGTCTCGCCGCAGAGCCGCGCTATCCTGCTTTTCCCGACCAAAGCCCTGGGGCAGGATCAAGCCGGTAAATTCAAGCAAATGCTCGATTTACTCAATCCTGATCTGCCCAAAATAGCCAAATTGCACTGCGGCATCTACGATGGCGATAGCCCCTCCGATCTCCGCCAAAAGATCCGCCGGGAAGCCCAGATACTCTTTACCAATCCCGATATGTTGCATATGGGCATTCTGCCAAACCACTCTCTATGGCGTGATTTCTTTGCCCGCCTGCACTACATCGTGATCGATGAAGTCCATATCTACCGCGGTGTCTTCGGCTCGCACTTTGCCAATGTAATCCGCCGGCTCAAACGCATCGCCAGGCTCTACGGCAGAGAACTGCAATTTATCTGCACCTCTGCGACTCTCTCCAATGCCCGCGAACTTGCCGAAGAAATGCTGGAATCGCCTGTTACGATGATAGATCAGGATGGTTCACCGCACGGCAGACGCATCTTTATGCTGATGAATCCGCCGATGGTCTCGCCGGAGCTTGGCATCAGGCGCAGCGCTTTGATGGAGACCACCTCGATCTCGCGCCATTTTCTTCAGACAGATGCCCAGGCAATTCTCTTTACCGGTCCCCGTCGCAGCGTGGAAATCCTCTATCTTTACCTGCTCAATAAATCCCGCGATGCAGCTCTGATCCGCGCTTACCGTAGCGGTTACCTTGCCGAAAACAGACGCAAAATCGAGACTGAGCTGCGTGATGGCTTGATCAAGCTGGTGGTCTCGACCAATGCACTGGAGCTGGGCATCGATATCGGCGGGCTCGATGCTGTAATCTTAAATGGCTATCCCGGCAGCATTTCTGCCACCCGTCAGCAAGCCGGACGTGCCGGACGCAAGGGCAATTGTGCGCTCACCATAATGGTTGCAGGTGCCAATCCGCTCGATCAGTACATCTGTCTGCATCCCGAATATATCTTTGAAAACAATCCCGAGCAAGCTCTGATCGACCCTGACAATCCGGAAATCCTGCAAAGGCATCTGCTCTGTGCCATTGCCGATCTTGCGCTGCGGGAAGATGAGAGCTTCGGTGATCTGAGCCCTACTCAGCTCTTTCCGCATCTGCAGATCCTGCTTGAAGACGGTAAAATCAGCAAAGTAGCGGATCGCTATACCAAACCCCTCGAAGCCTATCCTGCGGCAGAGGTCTCTATCCGCAACGCCTCCAGCCAGATGCGTCTGATGCATGGTAGCGAATTGATCGGTTATGTAGATAAGGAAAGCTCCTACTGGATGACCCATCCCAATGCGATTTATCTGGATCAGGGCGATACCTGGAAGGTTACCAAGCTTGATCTCGAGGAAGACCGGGTAGAACTTGAGCCGATCGTCACAAATTATTATACCCAGCCCAGCCGCAAGGTAGAGCTCGAGCTGCTCAAGCTCTTTATCAACAAAGAAATAGCTGGTGGACGCAAGTACCTGGGACGCGTCAAAGTCACCTCCACCATCACGGGTTTTAAGAAGCTTCGCTTTCTCACGCAGGAAATCCTTGGCTATGAAGATCTTAATCTGCCTCCAGGCACGCTCGATACCATTGCCTGGTGGATCAGCCTCAATAACGAAACGGTTGCAAAAGTGCGCGAGCAAGGGCTCTGGCGCAACGAGAGCAACAATTATGGCAAGGATTGGCCTGCTCTCTGCCGCCAAATCCGGGATCGTGACGGCCATCGTTGTGTCAATTGTGGTGCCCCCGAGACGGAGCGAGCCTTCGATGTGCATCACAAGATTCCCTTCCGCAGTTTTGATGATCCTGCTGCAGCCAATAGCCCGAATAATCTCGTAAGTCTCTGCCCCAGATGCCACAAGCTTGCCGAAGCAGCCGTGCATATCCAAAGCGGACTCAGCGGTTTGGGCTACCTTCTGGTCAATATCGCACCCTTCTTTGTCTCCTGCGATCGCAAGGATATCGACGTCTTTTTTGAAGATAAGAGCATCCTGGGAGATTCGAATCCCGTGGTCGTGATCTACGACCGGATTCCCGGGGGTGTGGGGCTGTCCAGGAGGCTTTACGAATTGGGAGAGAAAGTCCTCGGCGAAGCTCTGCGCCTGGCGGAAGCCTGCCCCTGCACGGATGGTTGTCCCAGTTGCACCGGCCCTGTCGCCTCCAGCGGAGAAGGAGCCAAAGCCCACGCTATAGCGATACTGCAGGAGCTGCGTTCGTAGCATAATCCTTTATCTGGCAAGAAGTAAGGAGATTTTCTTACCACAGAGAAGGCAGAGAAAAGCGCAGATCAGCAGAGCGCTTCGCACTGTGTTGGAATGTTGAAGTGTTGGAGTGGGGATTTGCACGTATTCGTACATCCACCCAGACTCCAAGTGACCTTCATTTATTTGCCTTCATGTGGGTGCGTCATCTTGACGCACAGCCTAACTGAGCGACAGGATGTCACTCCCACTCAGGTACCGCGTCAGGCTGATACGAGATTACTAGCGATTCCAGCTTTGCCTAACTGAGCGACAGGATGTCGCTCCCACTCAGGTCGATTCTACAAACTATTCGCAGCACCGCACTCCACCACTCCCCCCAGTGCTGAGCGCATTCCTGAGTCCCGGAGGGACATCATTCCATAGCCTGGGGTGAAGCGTAGCGGAACCCCAGGTACGCAAAACCTATGCTTCAACACCCTACCGGACCCCCACCCCCTGCCACAATGAAACTATCGTTTCATTGTGGCAGGGGGTGGGGGTAATACGGGAAAACTCACAAGAGATGTGCATTACCCTGGGGTTTCGCTACGCTTCACCCCAGGCTATAGAATTTCGCCCTTCCAGGGCTTTGCTCGGACGATGTCCTCGCTGTTAGTACTTAGCGCTGCGAATTGCTCGGACTGCGTCCTCGCTGTTAATACTTAGGCAGTTAGATTTTAGTGTTGCGCTCGGCTCGCAGATCGTTTCTACAAACTATGCGCAGCACCCCACTCCACCACAGTGCGAAGCGCATTCCGAATATCCTTGTTCACTTTTCAATTCCCTGTGTCCTACACATCAGACTTCCCGATATCACCAGCAGATCAAGAGCAATTCACCTCGAACCACGTTCGACTTGATTTGCTCTTGATTTGCTCTTGATCTGCTTTAGACCTCCCATAGGATTGCTGGATGCTCCCTGCTTGTATCCTGCTTGAATCCTGCATAGTGATGCATCAAACGACTGATAAACATATATTTAATACACTTCCATCGAAAGGGAGCGATAAACGATGTGGATTCACAACTAAGAAAAGAGCTGCGCAATACACTATGCGCAGCTAATCACTATTAACTTATTAACTCACTAACTATTAACTGCGCAAAGCGCCCCTAGCTACAGGGTCTCAGTCCTTCAGCCAGCTCCTGCTCTGTAATCTCTTTCATAAATTGATTCATATAGAGCTGGTGGTAGCGACCCTGGCGTTTCATCAGGTCGTGATGATTGCCCATTTCGACTATCTCGCCGTGATGCAAGAGCAGGATTCGATCAACGCTGCGGATGGTGGACAAACGGTGCGCAACGATGATGCCGGTGCGCCCTGAAAGTACTTTGTGCATAGCGTCCTGCACCAATTGCTCGGTCTCGGTATCGATCGAAGCAGTGGCTTCATCGAGGATCAGCAGACGCGGATTTGCCAATACCACACGGGCAAAAGCGATCAGTTGCTTCTGTCCCGTGGAAAGCAGGTTTCCGGCTTCGCCAACCTTGTAGTCATAAGTCTCAGGCAAGTTTTGGATGAACTCATCGGCTCTCACCAGGCGTGCGGCTTCCTCAACTTCTTCATTGGTGGCATCCAGCCTGCCATAGCGGATGTTTTCGCGGATGCTGCCCTGAAAGAGATGCGGCACCTGCTGAACGTAGCCAAGCTGGCTGTGAATCCAGGGCAAAGGCAGCTCGCGGTAGTCGATACCATCGATCAGAATTGAGCCCGAGACCGGCTCGTAAAACCTGCAGATCAGGTTGACCAGGGTGGTCTTTCCGGTACCGGTTTCTCCCACCAGTGCGATCGATTCGCCGGGGGCAATCTCCAGATTGAAATTGCGGAAGACATCTCTGCCTTCCTTGTAAGCAAAATCCAGATTGCGGATGCTGATGGCGCCGTTCATCTTACGGGCTTTCCACTCATCGGTGAAGGGAACCGTGCTGATGATCTCCGGCTCAAGTTCGAGTAGCGAAAAGACACGTTCTGCCGCAGCCTGGGCATTCTGCATTTCGGCAAAAAGGCGGGCTACGTTTGAAATCGGCTCAAAGAGATGCATCGTGTAGTTGATGAAGGCGACCAGCGTACCAAAGCCGATCACTCCGGCAATCACGAGGCTGCCGCCCCGGGTCAGCACCAGAGCCGTGCCAATCGACGAGATCAGCAGGATCAGCGGCATAAAGAGCGCGGAAGTCACGGCTGCTTTGACGCTGCTGCGATACATCTTGTGGTTGGTCTCCATAAACTCAGCCAGATTTGCCTCTTCACGCACCAGGGTCTTGGTGGTTTTGGCACCGTGGATTCCTTCGCCAAAGCTATTGGTGATCATAGAATTGAGCCGGCGTACCTGACGGTATGACTTGAACAGCCTGATCTGGAATTTTACACTGATAAAGCCGATCAGAGGCAGCATCGCGACCAGAATCAGAGCCAATTGCCAGGACAAGACAAAGATCACGGAGAGCACAAAGGCAATCATCGCCAGACCCCAGACCAGATCGACTATTCCCCAGGCCACGATATCGCCCAGACGGGAAATATCCGAGGTGAGCCGGGCAACGATCCAGCCGGTGGGAGTCCGGTCGTAATAGCTGAAGCTCATACTTTGCAGCTTGCGATAGCAATTGCGCCTCAGGTCATAGTTCATCCCGGTCTCGACCCTTCCGGCAAGATCGATCAGCAGAAAGACCATCACAAACTGCACCAGAATCGCACCGATATAGATGGCGATAAAGGGCACAAGATTGTCATAAGTGCGCGGGATAATCATCTTGTCGATGCCATATCGCGTGATCAGCGGCAGGATGGCATCAATCAGGGCATTTACCACCATCACAGCCGTCAAAATGAAGATCAGCTTGCGATGTGGCAAAGCTTGCTTCAGGATAGCGACCCAGAGGCGGTAATCAAACTTCTTGTCAAATTCCTTTTCTTTATATGTATCCATTGTAAATCCTTATATTGCTTCCTGTTCGAGCTGATGCTGAATCTGCCAGATGCGTTTGTACACACCCGGCTGCTCGATCAGCTCCTTGTGCGAACCAATCTGCGCGATACGTCCGTGCTCCAGCACAACTATGCGATCTGCCATCGAGACACCTGTAAGACGGTGGGTGATGATGATCGTGGTAGCTTTGCCTTTGCGCAGCAGCAGGTTGCGCTGAATGATTTGCTCCGTCTCGGAATCCACTGCACTGAGGGCGTCATCCAGAATCAGGATGGCGGGATCTTTGACCAAGGCACGGGCAATGGCGGTGCGTTGGCGTTGTCCGCCGGAGAGAGTAACTCCGCGCTCGCCGATCACGGTCTCATAAGCCTGTTCAAAATCACTGATCGCATCGTGCAAGGCTGCCTCGCGGGAAGCGGCTTCGATCCGGCGCATATCCTTGTCTTCCAGGGCTATGCCTATATTATCTGCGATTGAGCGTGAGTATAGGAACGGCTCTTGCAGCACGATCCCTATCTGCCGGCGCAAATCCTGGCGATGGTACTTTGAGAGCTCGATACCATCGACAAAGATGGCTCCGCGATAGCCGTCAAAGAGCCTCGGAATCAGGTTTGTAAGTGTAGATTTGCCGCTGCCGGTTGCTCCCAGAATAGCGATCGTCTCTCCAGCGGAGATCTTGAGATCTATACCCCTGAGGATAGGATTGTCTTCTGTGTAGGCAAAACTGAGCCCGCGGAACTCAATCTCTCCCTTGAGGCGACTGCCTTTGGGGATATTGGTTTCGGCTTCCATCACCTCTATCGGGGTATCGAGGATCTCGCGCAGGCGCCCCACCGAGACCAGGGCTTTGCCCATATCGGTAAGGATGCGTCCCATCTCGCGGATAGGCCAGAGCAGCATATTGATATAGGTGCTGAATGCCAGCAGTGTCCCGAGACTGATCTCGCCCCGGATGGTCCAGCCTATGCCAAAGATAAAGACGATTGCCATCTGGGTAAGGCAGAGCAGATCGGATGAAGCCCAATAGTAGGCGAGCACGGTGATCAGCTTGCGGCACTTGGCGCGATAATCATCCGCAGCACGTTCAAAGCGTGCCACTTCGTAATCTTCCCGGGCAAAAGCCCTCACTACGCGGATGCCATTGAGCGATTCCTCCAGCACAGTAGTCAGATATCCCTCGGATTCATCCGCTGCCTGAAAGCGCTTGCGCACCTGCTTGAAGAAGATGAAGGCATAGATAAAGATCACCGGCACGACCACGGTCGAGATCAATGTCATCTTGACATTCATTGCCAGCATCACCGGCAAAATCAAGAGTGCCATAAAGATGCCTCTGCCAAGCTGGATCAGTTGCAGCCCTATAAAGCGCCGCACAGTATCGACATCCGAGGTGCAACGCTGGATGATATCTCCGGTCTGCACTTTGCTGTGCCAACTGTAGGGCAGCTTTTGGATATGATCGTAGAGCCGGTTGCGCATCCGGCGCGCCAGTTCTTCGGAAACTTCCGCGCTGAGCTTTCCCCTCAGGAAAGTGCAGCTATGTCCCAAAAGACTAAAGATTACGATGGCAAGAGCTCCCCAGACCAGGCTGAGAGCTGTGGGTAAATCACGAAAGGCCTGAGGCAGGATGCTATCCAAGCCAAAAGGCAATGCGGCAGGTTTACCGCCAATGATGGAATCAACGGTAAATCTGATAATAAGCGGTGTAAAAAAACTGAATACCGCCGCCAGTATAATACATAGAGCGGCAGAGATATACTTCAGCTTGAGCTTGTACATAAAGGTCAAAACAAATCTGATGGCAGACATTGGTTCTCCACTGGTATTGTTCACTATAACGGGTCTGTTTGATTGGTTTTGAAAGCTGGATTACTGGTCCGGGCACAACAGTGCCATGGGACGATAAAAAACGGCTGTGAAGCCTCGGAAGGGGATTTATTACTTGAACCGGCGGAGGAAATATCCCTTGGGAGGCAGATTGATCACACTATAAGGCTGCGGCGTGAAAGAGCTATTGATATGTCTCATTGTAAGTTACCTCCTGAACAAAGGAATATTGGTATCAGTATTTTGATGCTAATTCTGGTGTCAAGAACATTTTCAGTAAAAAGCTCTTGACTTGGAACTAAGCACTGCAGGATGATGGCGCTGGTTTGTGTGAACGCAGTTCTGATAAGCCATGAGAATTGCCCAAGGAGATTGAATGTACCTGCCAATAGAGCATCTGCAGCCTTGCTACTCCGCTGTCAGTACAGCGATTGTATTGAATACCAGCCAGCCGGAGAGGGACAGTTGAAGCCCATCATCGAAGTTAAAAACCTCAAGAAAAGCTATGGCAATTTCACAGCCGTGGATGGGATCAGTTTCACGGTCGAAAAGGGCAGTCTCTTTGCTTTTCTTGGGCCCAATGGTGCCGGTAAATCCACCACTATCAATATTATCAGTACCCTGCTGGCAAAAGACTGTGGCGAGGTGACCATCGATGGCTTTGAACTGGGGAAACAGGACAAAGAGATTCGCTCACGGATTTGCAGTGTTTTTCAAGAGAACGTGTTGGATGATCTCTTGAGCGTGAGAGAGAACCTGCTCCTGAGGGCGGGCTTGTATGGGAAAAACAGAGCTCAGGCGCAAGCCAGATTGGCGCAAGTATCAGATTTGATGAGTATCAAAGACATACTTAGCCGTCGTTTCGGCAAACTCTCAGGCGGGCAAAAGCGCCGTGTGGAAATAGCCCGGGCTCTGATGAGCGATCCTCAGATCCTGATCTTGGATGAACCCACCACCGGCTTGGATCCTCAAACCCGTATCAGCGTCTGGGAAGCAATCGAAAAACTGCAGCGAGAGCTCAATATGACGGTGTTTCTCACCACTCATTATATGGAAGAAGCTGCCAAGGCTGATATGTTGGGAATCATTGATTTTGGCAAGATTGTAGCCTATGGCAGCCCAAACCAATTGAAAGCGCAGTACACTACCGATATTATGAATATCCTGCCCCTCGATCTGGACTATATGGAGAAGTTTCTGCAAGAGAAAGGCTATACTCCTTTAAAAAAGACCGATATGCTGCAGATAGGAGTAAAGGACAGCTCTGAAGCCTGGCAGCTATTGAAGCAAATCGAAGGGCAATACAGAGCTTTTGAGGTAATCCGCAGCAGTATGGACACCCTTTTCTTAAATGTTACCGGTCATGCAATACGCGATGCCTAGTGAAGGAGCTAAACTGTGAATACTCTAAGAATATTGGTAATACGGAACATCAAACTCTATCTGCGTGACCCGCTTAGCGTTTTCTTTTCATTGATATCCACCTTCATCATTATACTGCTGTATGGCCTGTTTTTGAGAGCAAACCTTATGGACGGGGTAAGATCAGTCGCGGGAAGTGCGAAATATGTCTCCTGGCTGGTGGATAGCTGGCTGATGGCAGGACTGATCGTGGTCAATTCGGTTACTGTGTCTCTGGGTGTATTGGGCCTGATGGTTACCGATCATACCACAAACCGGCTCAGAAGCTTCCTCATAGCTCCGATCAAACGCAGCACAATCGTTTCTGCTTATATAATAGCAGCCTGGCTAATAGGCTCGGCTCTTACTACTCTCACCTTCATCCTGGGCGAAGTCTATATCAAGATAAATGGTGGTGAATTGCTCTCTGCTATGGCGATCCTGGAAGTGACGGGACTGATCATCTTGAACGTATTTTCCAGCACCAGCATAGTCTTCTCCTTTGTTACGATGATGAATAGTGCAGCCGCCTTTCAGACCTTTACTGCTGTTTTGGGCACTATAATAGGCTTTGTAGCAGGCATCTATGTCCCAATAGGATTACTATCCCAGCCGATCCAGACCTTTACCAAATTCATTCCCATCACCTATGGCGTAAGCCTGAGCCGAGAGGTCTTTATGCGAGAGCCTATAGCCATAATGTTTGCCGGAGCACCCTCCAGTGCTATCATTGGTTTTGAAGAGTACTTCGGCTCCCGGGTCTTTTGGGGAGATTATCAGGTATCACGACTACTGATGGCAGGTATTCTATTAGTATCCGGATTCATCTTCATCGGACTCAGCGTAGTGATTATGAACAGGAAAAAGGGCTGAAGGTACGTGTAGCGGATCCCTATCGGGCTTTGAAGATTCTGCTCCTTAAACGCTGGAGAATACCGGGAGAGAGACTGGCAATCACCTTATTGGCAGCAAGTTTACCGGTAAGTATGGACATCGGCACACCCGCCGGGCTATATGCCCACTGTCCTGCCTGATATATTGATGGCAGAGGCGTCAGGACAGCGCGGTCAGCAATCTGTATCTTATTGATCACCGGCATCTCGTTACAAAACTCCCAGCCCACAATCGCACCCTCGGAGCTGCCAATCCGGCTCTGAATACTCAAGGGTGTAAACATAATGGCTTTCAACACATTGTCTTTGAGCTGTGGATACACACTATCTGATATCACCCTGATCATACGTTGCTGAAACTCCGATTCAAACTCATCCAGCCAAGCTGCCTCCTGCACTTTCTCAAAGAGTTCGTATCTGGTAAGCAGACTGATAATCAAGCCGGTTTTCCCGGGTGGCACCAAATCCCTGTCCTTGAGTCCGGGTATGGATATCTCAAAGGTATTAAGTGAGATGAATCTATCCAGCCAAGCCAGGACATCCTGCTTGCTGAGCTGATCAAAGTCTCGCAAGAGCTCTTGCAGTTCCTTGTGGTGCGTATCACCAAGCCCTTGTCGGGAGGGAGTATAAAAGAAATGACCGCTGGAGATACTGCCAAAGCTTTCGAGTGGCTGATCGATTTCCAGAAAGAGCGAAACCACTGATTCGCCTCCCTTATGTTTCAGGATGCTTGCCTTGGTCTCGTCAAACACGGCCTTAGCTTTCTCCGGCAGATCTGGCGCTTTGGCAATTTTGTAAAGTGTCTTCAGGTCTGCTGCCCAGACCAGGTTTTTGTAAGTATAGCTGTTCTGCCGGCTATCGATGATGACGTGCTCATCGGGCACGACGGATGTGATGAGTGTACCGGTCTTGATCTGCCCGCCCTGCTTGAGGATCTTATCCCGGATGGCTTCTGCCAGTTTTCCTACTCCGCCCTTGGGATAGAAATAGTCCAGATAGAGCGAGAAATAGCTGAGAGCAAAGAATGCCGGGGTCTTAGCGAAAAAGTGCTGTGAGATGATGTCGCGCAGGGAACTATCCTTGATCACCCCCTTAAGATACTCCTCCACAGGCATCTGCATACGGTTTATCTTGCCAACAGTAATCAGGAACCTGGGTAGCCAGGGCAGCAACTTCTTAAAGAGGAAGCGGGTATCATTCTTGAGGTCTTTAAACAGCGGATTCTCTACACCATAAAGCACATCCATCAGCTTCATCACGCGTAGGATGATCTTCTTTAGCCTCTCAATATCCTCTCCACTTTCCGGGTAGTGCTTCTTCAAGAGCTCGCAATACTTGCCAAGGCTTTCGATTCCCTCAATATGAAGTATGTCCTTTTCAATTCCTATCGACACAGGGCTTTTGACTACCTTGAGATCGATCTTCAGCTCCTGGAGCAAGGGAAGGATAATCCCCGCGTCTTCCAAAGCCCTGAGCCCTGCATCAAAGTGAAAGCCATCCCGCTCAAAGGTATTTACCAGCCCGCCCAGTTCATTGTTCTTTTCCAGGAGCAAGACTTTCTGCCCGGCTAAAGCCAAATATACGGTAGAGGTCAATCCTGCTATTCCACCGCCTACAACTATGCTATCGTAACTATTCTCGGTCACTGCCTGTTCTCCATACTTCATTCACAAAACCTGATTCTTATGCCAGACCGGTAATCTTTAGGGTATGCTTCCAAAGCTCGCCAGCAAGTTCCCTATCCAGAGCCGGAGGAGCAGGCTCTTCCCGGGTGGTAAGATTATAAAATGCTCCGCTCACACCTTCCATTTCCCTGGAAACTCCCAGGTAGTAGAGCGCTTCTGCGGAAAGCTCGGACGACTTCAGGGCTCTATCAAAGCAGGTTCTTTTGAACCACCGGTAGAATCTGCCATTCTCTTGCCCGGTATTGGTTTTCACCGCTCCGGGATGCATAGTATTGATGGTAAGCCCCGAGCCTTGGAACCGCTCTTTGAATATGATCATCGATAGAAGCTGAGCGAGTTTGGCAGAACCGTAGCTTTTTAATCCGGAATATCTGCGCTTATCCCAATTCAGATCGTCCAGCCTCAGTCCCCAGGCCGCAAAACGATGCCCCTCGGAGCCCACCATAATGATCCTTGCTCTGTCCTGCTTCATCAGCTTGTCCATCAAGATGTAATTCATTATAAACGATGAAAGATAATGCACCGCAAAGACCTTTTCAAAGCCCTCGGGAGTCAATTCCCGCCGGGTAAGATACACCCCCGCGTTATGGATGATCAGGTCTATTGGATAGCTCAGTTTTGCCAGCTCATTTGATAAGCTTACCACCTCAGCCAGGCAGCTCAAATCAGCTATAAAGTAGCTGCAGCTTATCCCAAATTCTCCCTCAAGTTCGAGCTTGAGTTTTTCGGATTTGTCCCGATTCCGGTTTACGCAGATGAGATTTGCCCCTTGAGCAGCGTATTTCCGGGCAGTTACATAGCCAATCCCGGAGCTGGCACCGGTGATCAGTACGCATTTACCGTCGAATCTGTCGGTGCAGCGTTTGGGAGCTTTGGCGTTGTTGCGGATCATAGCGAATATATTGGACCACTTGTATTCGCGGATGTACTGTGCGGTTGTCTTTCCCATTTACTTGGCTCAGCCGAATTTCTTGACCAAAAACTTGCGGTAGATCCTGCCAAAGTGAGGGATATTATTAAAGATATCACCCCAAAGATCGTAGTAATCCCGATGTTCTATGATCTGCCCGTTTTCCCCAAGCACCAGTCTGGTAGAGCCATACAGCGGAGTGCTGGGGTATTTCTTGAACATCATCGTCATAATCCAATCAAACATAATCACATTATCGTTTTGGGCTATATGCAGGATTTCCATCTTGAGCTGCTTGGTGCGTTTGGTAAGTCTGTTGCACATCGCGATGAAATCGTCGATGCCGTCTATCCGCTGTATTGTATCCTGAAATACGATATCCTGGTGGTAGTACTTAAAGATATGAGACCAATCCGGCTTCCCCTCTCTGTTATAAGTCTTTGACCACAGTTCTTTGATTGAGTCTATATCCAGGCTTTGCCTGGTCTCTTCTGCGCTCATCGGTAAACCTCTTTCTGTCCTCTATTATTTTCGCTATTGAAACCCAATTCCCTATTCTGCAATAGGATTAGCCTGATCTTTGTTGTCAAGAGTTTTCCCGCTTTTGACCTATTCAGGATGTACCGGGTATGCACCATCACCTTCAGGTAATATCCGGTATCTATCCCCACAAGATAAGGACTTATTCGCATTTATCAAAAGGATAAAGCTGCTTAAAGCTTTTGATTGACATATTAAAGCCACGCAAAAAACCTATCTCCTTGATTCCATTACCGGCTCCCTGGGATCGTCCCAAAAGAATGCCGGAATACTGAGGTGTTATGATCTTGTTTATACTGCTTATCGCGCTGGGCTTTGCCCTTTTGATCGGGGGTGCGGACATCCTGGTAAGAGGCGCCAGCTCTCTGGCTCTCAGGCTCAAAGTGCCTGATCTGGTAATCGGTCTGACCGTGGTTGCCTTTGGAACTTCGACCCCCGAACTGGTGGTCAACCTGGTCTCTGCCTTCAAAGGCACTGCGGGTATTGCCTTTGGTAACGTGATAGGCAGCAATCTCTTCAATATCCTGGGAATCCTGGGTATCTGCTCACTGGTGATGCCCCTGCAGGTAAAGACCAATACGACTTGGCGGGAGATTCCATTTGCCCTGATGACCTCATTTATCCTGCTGATCCTGGTCAACGACTCTCATTTTGTCAGTGGAGCCAAAGACATCCTTACCTGGGGCGACGGACTGGTATTGCTGGGCTTTTTTGCAATCTTTCTGGTCTATACCCACAACCTCAGCAAACAGGGTGCGGAAAGCGAATCCAGCAGCCGGCGCTACTCTCTGCCGATCAGCCTGGCATTCATCGCAGGTGGTTTGATTGGCTTGATTCTGGGCGGCAATCTGGTGGTGACTTTTGCCGTGAAACTGGCAAGACTCTTTGGAATGAGCGAATCGGTAATCGGGCTCACCATCGTGGCAATCGGGACATCTCTGCCGGAACTCAGTACTTCTCTAGTCGCGGCAATCAGGAAGAAACCCGATATTGCCGTAGGTAACGTCATAGGCAGCAATATCTTCAATCTATTGTTCGTCATGGGGATTACTTCGCTGGTGAGCCCGATGCCCTACGACCGTATCTTCAATCCGGGTCAATTTGTGATGATCGGCTCCACCCTCCTGCTCTTCATTATGATGTTCAATCCCAAAAGGCATCGACTGGACCGCTGGGAAGGCGCTATCTTATTGATCATCTATATCTTGTATTCTGTCTTGTTCCTGAAATAGCTGCGGGGTCATAGCCTCCTGTTTTCCCTTGCTTCCCTATTAGCTGCTGCCGCGCTCTAGCCGCGATGCTGCCGCGCTCCTGCCGCGATCATGCCGCGAACGCGGCAGGAGCACGGCAGGAGAGTGGCAGGATGATGGCATAAGTCAAAGGGAGGTTAACAGATGGCTACGGAGCGATCCAACCAGCGTATCCTCGGAACACCATTGTCTCCACCAATTCTCTTACAAAGAAAAAGCAAGTCCAGGTGAAACTGCTTTGAAAAGTAGATAAATCAGATATTTTTCTTGACTGCCTTGGATATTGATAAAACCTGATCACAATTAGCTCTGGTTGTGTTGGTAATTGAGCTATCTTTATGTAGGAGTTTGTGATAATAGAGAGGACAGATAGCTCCGATGAGTCGTCGGCATAACCGGATGCTGAATACTGATTGGGGAGGAAAATGTGTCAAAGGTCAGTATAAGTCCGATTTTCGGGGGCGTAGGGATCGGTCTCGGAAAGCTCAAGTTTGCATGGATCATGGCAGTTGCGCTCATATTTTACGGTGTCTTACCGCTTACTGCTGTGGAAAACGATCATCAACAAGTCTTTAACCTGTTGGAAAGCAATCAAGAGAGGATAGTCCTCGAGCTACACTCTCCCCCGGCACAGGTAACTGAAGAGCAGATAAATGGCTCGCGATATAGCCGTGTAACTATTGATGGCGCAGAACTTTCGGCACAATCCGGCAGCCTGGAGCTTCCGCTGTATGGAGCACTCCTGGCGATTCCCGCCAATGCCCGGTATCGGCTCAGTTATGAAAGCCTCGACGTCAGGACGATCGGAAATCTGGCACCCAAGGCAGTGACGGAAAATGACTTTGCAGGGCTTGAGCCGGATTACCGTGGGGAAGGGAATCCTCAGGTGAAGGCAGGCGCTGATGCCTGGCTGAGGGATTTTAGGGTCTTGAGCATACAGGCCAGCCCCGTCACTTGGGATACGCAGTCGCAAACGCTATCTCAAGCCGGCAATATCCGTATCACGGTGGAGCTTGACTATCCCGATGGTGCAGCGGCTCAATACGGTGACTACAGCAAGTCATTTGAGCGTATCTATGAGTCTCAGATCCTGAATTTTGGGTCTTACCGCTATCTGCAAGTTGATGCGCTTAATCCGCGTATCCTGATCATCAAGGGGGACAACGCCTCTCCCTTGTATAATGCCAAGATTGCTGATTTTGCCAGATGGAAAAGGCAAAAGGGCTTTGAAGTCGATATTATGGGCTCGATCGCGGGGCTAAGCAATATCGCCATCCAGGACAGTATAAAGCTGCGCTACAACAATCCCCAGACTCGCCCGGACTATATCATCCTGATTGGCGATATCGGCGGAAATTTCCCCGTTCCCACCTGGTTTGAGACGGAATCGGGCTATAATGGCGAAGGAGATTACCCCTATACCTATCTCAGCGGCGATGATATGCTGGGGGATGCCTTTATCGGCAGGATTTCAGCGGAAGATATCTCGCAATTGGGCACGATGCTCAATAAAATCTATGCCTATGAAAAGAATGTGGTGATCGATCAGCCTTCCTCTGCCTGGCTGGATAGGATCCTGATCATAGGAGATCCCACTGAATCCGGCATCTCCTGCGCTTATACAGGACACTATATTCAGGAAATGGCGGAAGAAGCCTATCCGGATTACGAGATTATCGCAAATTACGAATACGGCTTTGAGGCCACCATCAACAGCGCTATCAATCAGGGAGTAAGCTTCTTTACCTACCGCGGAAACTATGGCACCAGCGGGTGGTCGCCCTCAAACAGCCTGATGAACGGGACAAGACTGCCACATGCGGTGGTTCTAACCTGCTTAACCGGTGATTTTGCGGTGACATCGCTCTCTGAGACCTTTACCCGGATGGGTACGGAGGCCAGCCCCAGAGGCGCAGTCACCTGCATCAGTATGGCAACAGGAGGCACTCATACTGCCTTTAACAATGCCTTGATATCGGGCATTATGGGCGGGATCTATGTGTATGGTATGCGCACGATGGGCGAAGCGCTGTTGGGAGGCAGGATCTATCTGCATAGTCTCTATGGAGCAACACAGCCGCACTATGTGAGAACTTTTGCCCATTGGTGCAATCTGATGGGCGATCCCTCGCTGGAAGCTTGGGTGGGGATACCGGATGCGCTTGAGATGAATGCTCCGGATAGTATAGTTCTGGGTACAAACAGCCTGGAAATCGGGATCATTGGTGCGGACGGAGCAGGGCTGGAGGGAGTCCTGATCACTGCCTTTAGTCCCAGTCTGGATAGAGTAGTGGGCAAAGCACTCACCAATTCTGCCGGGCTGGCATTTCTAAACTTTGCAGAACCCATCACGACAGATCTGATTATTACGGCTGCCAAGCACGATTGCAAACCGCTCCAGAAGAGCATAAGTTTGGATGCAGAAGGCTCGTTGGTCTATTTAAGCCACGGCATTATGGATGATGGCAGCGGTGGTTCCACCGGTAATTCCGATGGTTTTGCCAATCCTCTGGAACAGATAGCTCTGGAAGTTTATCTGAAAAATAGCAGCTTGGTAGAGCATGGAGGATTCAATGCCATCCTCAGTACGGACAATCCCAATGTTCAGATCACTCAATCCAAATCAGCCTATCCCTCCTTTGCACCGGGAGCGGAGCAAAGCCCGATCCAGCCATTCAGGTTCATCCTATCACCTGCCATACAGCCTCATGAGAGGGTAAGATTCACTCTCAAGCCGGTGGGAGCGGGTAGTCAGCACCTTGAGATGGTCTTTTATCTGGATGCTTACAATGCCGGCTTGAGTCTCGCCAATTACAGCCTGGATGCCTCCGGCAACGGAGTCCTGGATCCCGGTGAGAGCTGCGGGCTAAACCTTAGGATATCAAACGACGGCATTTATCATGCATTGGGTCTCACTGGGGAATTGCGGTCTTATAACAGCTTGGTCAGTATTACTGATTCGCTCTCCTTCTTTGGGGATATAGCTTCCGGGGCGCAAGCTCTCTCGCAGAATGGATTTGGTATTTCTGGACAGAATGGTCTGATCCCGGGGATGCAGATTCCGCTACAGCTCAGGCTTTACAACGATACAGGTTTTGAGCAGATTTGCGTCTTCAACATCCCGGTGGGCACGGTGAGCCAAAACACTCCGCTGGGTCCCGATGAATACGGATATCTGATCTATGATATGACAGATACGGCATTTCCGGATTGTCCCGGGTATGATTGGTTTGAGATTGCTCCGATGCTGGGCGGGCCGGGGACGCTGGTGCCTGATCTCTTTGATAATGGATCGTGGAGCGCTGAGGGGGAATACTACAACGCCAGAGCGCTTAAAACCTTGGATTTGCCCTTTACTTTCCCCTTCTATGGTATTATGTACGATCAGATTACAGTCTGTGTAAATGGTTTTATCGCTATGGGAATCACCAAGAATGGAGATTTTCGCAATGCCCGGCTGCCGGGTGGACAGGGTCCCAGCCCGATGATTGCTCCCTTTTGGGATGATCTCTGTATGCAGGGCACGGACGGGATTTACAACTATTATGACATAGCAAATCACCGCTATATCGTGCAGTATCACGAGATGAGAAATGGCTATGACGGAGAAACCAGGGAGACTTTCCAGGTGATCTTTTATGATCCTCTATACTACCCGACGGGCCTGGGCGATGGTATGATCAAGATCCAGTATAAGACCTTCAACAATATCGATGTGGGTGGCTCCGGCATGCCGCCGGTGCAGGGGAATTTCTGCACGATTGGGATCAAGGATCATACCAATACCAGAGGTTTGGAATACTCCTTCAATAATAGCTATGCGCCTGCGGCAGCACCGCTTGGCAATGGAACTGCCATCCTTATCACCACTATCCCGGCATATCATCAGCAGCCTTATCTGGTGGCAAATGATCTGGTCGTTACCGATCTTAGCGGAGACGGTCTGCTGGGTCCGGGAGAAACAGCTACACTCGGCATCAAGCTAAAGAATCTGGGCGCTGCCACTGCTGAGGATGCTCATATTAGCCTCAGCAGTCTAAGCCCTTATGCCACTGTAATACAGGGACAGAGCTACTATCCGGATATCGCGGGAGCATCCTCTGCCGTCAATCTTACTCCCTTTGAAATTGCCATATCCGATAGCTGCCCGGCAGATACCAGAATCAACCTGCAGTGTCTGCTTGATTACGCTGGATCAAGCCGGGAAATACCATGTTCAATGTTTGTCCGCAAGACCAACCTCAGATTCGAGAGTATTTATCTCAATGATACTAATGCAAATGCGGATGGAATTCTCGATCCCGGGGAAACGGCAGATTTGGTGGTGAACATAGAAAATAACTCACAGGTCTCAGCTCAAAATATAGTCTGCACGGTCACAGTGGCCGGAGATCAGGTAAGCCTGTTGGACGATTCCATCATGATCGCTGAGATACCGGCAATGTCCGTCTCCCAGGTCAGCTTCCCCTTCAGGCTGGCGGAAACTGCTCTGATTGGCTCCAGTGCTACGTTCAATGTGGTTTTTGATTGTGAGCAGATAAGTCCCCAGAATCTGGAGGTTTTGCTGAGAGTAGGAAGCACCGGTCTGAGGGACAACTTTGAGGCAAGTAACTGCAATTATTTGGCCACTCCTGCACAAGGTGGCTGGGAATGGGGTGTGTCTGGGGCAGTTCCGGCTCATTCGGGAACCAAGCTCTGGGGCACCGGACTCAATCAGGCATATCCGGATAACGGGCAATTGATTCTACGCTCGCAATTGACCTATCTGGGCAGCGATACAATCTTGGATTTCTGGCATTATTGCGATATGGAAGCCGGAGTCGATGGCGGCAATGTAAAGCTCTACAGAAGCGGTTACAACCCTGTATTGATCACTCCTGTGGGGGGATATCCTTATGAGGAGGTCACTGCTCTTGGAGAGCCCGGATTCTCGGGATCAGCAGGCTGGAGCAGAGCGAGATTTGATCTCAGCCCTTATGCTGGGCAGACCGTGCGCTTGCAATGGACTTTTGCCTCGAATGCTCAGGTTAGCGGACAAGGCTGGTTTATAGATGATGTCTCCACAATATCCTATGGCAGCTATCTGGGTAAGCTCACGGGACAGGTTAGCCTCTTGGGAGATCAGACGCACAGTTCAGACATCTGGTTGCGCACCGGAAGCTACCTTGCCAGAGCTGATTCCACCGGATACTATGAGCTCTATCTGCCGAGAGGAGTTCACAATGTTACAGCCACTGCGCCCGGCTATGCGGCAATTGGAGCAATATCTCCTCAGATCAGCCCCGACAACCCTGTTCAAAGCCTGGATTTCACTCTGTGGGAGCTAAAGCCGGTCACAAACATCAGCTTTAGCCATACCGAGGATCAGATCAGCCTGGTCTGGAATCCTCCCGAGCAGCCTTATTACACCCTGATGGGCTATCAGATCTTGAGAAAGCTCAATGCTGGCGGCTTTGAAGAGCAGGCAGTGATCACAGATACTCTGTACGCCGAGAATCTGGTATGTCCCGGGACATACAAGTATCAAGTAATCGCTCTCTATCAAGAGGGATCGAGCCTTCCCGGCCCTCTGCAAAGCTTCATTTACCCCTTTACGATTGATCCCGATACTCCGCCGGTACCCGAACAGACCAAGCTCTATGCAAACTATCCCAATCCCTTCAATCCGCGTACCTATATCAGCTTTGATCTGGCGGAATCTGCCGTAGTGGAGCTGAGGATCTTCAATCTCAGGGGTCAACTGATCCGCACTATCTTTCATGATATGCTGGATGCAGGGAATTATCGCTTTGTCTGGGACGGCAGGGACAGCCAAAACCGCAAGGTAAGCTCGGGCTTGTACTTTTACCAGCTTCGCTGCCCGGGCATTAACCTCCGGCGTAAGATGATGCTGATTGAATGATCCAAGCTTCTGAGAGATGAATCCAAGACTTGACCCAAGTCTGGTAAGTATAGAAAAAGGGACGGTTTAAAACCGTCCCTTATCTTTAATTGGATTGTCTTATTTACTGAGGATGAGCTTCTTGGTGGCGCTGTAGTTACCGCTGGTCATACGATAGAGGTAGATACCGCTGCCCACGAAGTTTCCTGAGGCATCCTTGCCATCCCAGTTCACACTGTAGTTACCGGCACTTGCGTGATCGCGATCAAAGCTGCGCATGATTTGTCCACGCAGATTGTAGATATCGATCCTGGCATTTCCGGCATCCGCCATCGAGTAAGAGATGGTGGTATTGGGATTGAAAGGATTGGGGTAGGCGTTGTTGAGGCTGGTAACAACGGGGATAGCGGGAGTTCCGGGATCTTGCGGGCCGGTGGTCATAGAGACCATCAAGGGACCGAAGAAGGTGGAAATGCCGCTCATATCAAGGCTCTGCAGCCAGTAATAGTAGTTGTTTCCGGCTTCTACTTCATAATCCGGGTAGCTGTAATTGATCTGAGAACCAATTTGATCGCCTGTGCTGATGGCTTCGGCATTGATCTGAATTGCGTTGGAGAGATCATTTGCAGTGTTGCGGAGGATATTATAGCCCAGATGATCAGTCTCGGAAGCCACCATCCAGGAGATTGTAACGAAGGAATTTGCCATCGCAGTGGCTGTGAAACTGGTCAATTCTACCGGAAGAGTCTGCGGGTTTTCACCGAACATAATGGTCACACCACCAGCCTTGGCATCGGTGGAATAAGGACCGCCAACACCATTGTTGTGGTACTGGATACCCTTGGTTCCATCGGCATTCTCGATACCGATCGTGGGGGTATGGGCAGTTCCGGTGATATCATTGAAGTTCATTGCAATCCTGCCATCTGCATAGAGCACAAGCTGTGCTGTAACAGATTGCTGAGGATCATAAGCTGATCCGGTTCTACCGACATTCTTGTATGTAATTACAAAGCGATCCTGGTAGTTTCCGTAGTAGATATGAGAGAATCCTTCATAATACTCAAGGTCATCCCAGAACAGGGCAATCAGATTATTAGGCGTACTATTGATCGGTATTGTGGCATTTGTATAGGCGGTAGCACCTGTTCCAAAGCTTACAAAACCGTTTGTAGAGATGTAGCAATTGGTGTAAGGGCTGCCATAATAGTTAAATTCGAAGCCCAGATCAATCGGTCCCCAGTATCCATCATCGAGTGAACCGCTGGTGGGAGTGGAGCTTACTTCTGCTGTCTGCAGGTTGAGCCAGTAATAGGAAGGAGTCGTGGGGGCAGCAACCGAGAGGTTATTGGCAAAGTAGTATCCACCCGCTGTGGAAGCTGTATCACCACCACCGGCATTACCGGCATCGGTTCCGGTTCCGCTGAGGGGAATCTCGTGCAAGACTTTGGCCAGTGTATCAGTAACTTTCAAAGTAGCAGTGAATTCGCCAACGGCAGTAGGTGAGAATCTGGCGGTGAAATTATAGCTTTGGCTGGGGCTAAGCACCACAGGATAGCTATTGGGATCGAGCAAGCTGAACATCTCGCTGCCTGCCAGGCTGACTTCGCTAATGGTGAGCGGGCTCAGACCATCGTTTGAAACAGTGAAAACCTGGCTGGTGCTTGCTCCCGCATTCACCGTGCCAAAGCTCTTGCTGGAGGGGTTAATGCTAAAGAGGGCTTCTGCTGCGATATGCTTGAAGCTGATATTGTCGATATCCAGATAGTAATCTCCCGCCGCTCTGGTAGCCTGCAATTTGACTACGACTATATCGTCGGCATTGGCAAGCTTGGCTTGGCTCAGGAAGACGCTGCACGTAGCAAAAGCGTTGCTGGTGTTGTGATTGCTGCTATCGATAGTGTAGAGGGTCTCAAAGGTGAGTCCGCTATCGGTGGAAAGCATCACATCGAGCTTGTCGCCAGTAGCCAGAACGTAGGCAGTGCTGGGATAACCTGTATATTCCACATAGCGATAGTCAAAATCCAGCCTTGTATTGGCTGTGATGGGTCCTACGGGAGGAGTTGTGACGTAGCAGCTGCTTGCTGATGACCACAGGTTTTTGTACAAGCCATTGCCGCTTTGACCGTGACTCGGTAGAATAGTCATATCACTGGTCCAATTGGCAGGCAGTGAAACGCCGGCATCAAAGGTCTCGGTGTAGGGCATAGGACGTGTGGGATCAGCCTTGGTGGTAAAGTTCCATTCTGAGCCCTGAACTTCCTGTTCGCCATTGAGAGTGGTCACTCTCCAGAAGATCTGGGTGCTGTAGGGCCAAGAAGAGCTATGCGTATATTGGCTTTGAGTTACGATAGCACCATCGACGATGTTATAGTTACCAGCGGCTAAGCCAACCTGGACTTTGAATCCGGTAGCACCTGCTACATCAGCCCAATTGAGCATAACGGTATTCGCTTGGTTAGTGGCGTTGTTTGTTGGTGCTGTAACGGAAGGAACACCTGTAAGGGTAGTGAATTTCCACTCAGTGCCTTGCACTTCCTGATCACCGTTGAGAGTGGTCACTCTCCAGAAATAGGCTGTATTAAAGAGCCAATTGCTGCTGTGAGTGTACTGGCTTTCAGTCACGACCGCACCATCGATCAGGTTGTAATTACCGGTCTCAGTGCCGACACTTACTTTGTAGCCTGTAGCACCGGCAACATCTCCCCAATTGAGGATAACATTCAATGCATTGGCGATAGAGTTATTCGAAGGAGTTGTGACGGAAGGAGTTCCGGCAGCAGTTGTGAAGCTCCAAACAGGAAGTTCAGCGCCATCGGAGGCATTGCCGAATTCATTGTAGGGATCGACTTTCCAATAATAGGTCTTGCCAAATTGGAAATTCGTCTCTGGATCGAATGTGTTTGCCTCACCATCGTAGGCGACTTCCAGGGCTTCCGGATCGGTTCCCAGGAAGAGCTTGTAACCCGTGGGCGAGCCACCGCCGGAAGTCCAGCTCAGGTTAGCGTTGATTGCCACGCTGGTGGCGCTGTTTGAGGGGCTGGGTGAAGCAGCAGGATTGGGAGGATTATTGGCTGCTGCGATCTTGATCTCGTCAACAGAGGCTCCATAAGCTGAATAAGTGGCATTGGTGCCATCTCTGAATCTGATCAGTCTGCCATCACCGACATAAGCTGCCAATGAAACATCCGCCATCTGATATGCTGATTGAGATGAGGCGGCGGAGAGATAGGCAAGAACTGTCCAGCTTGCGCCGTTATCAGTCGAAATCTCGCAATAAGTCGTATCTTGGCCTGCAACTTTACTATCTGCATCTTTCCAGAAGAAGGACAATGCATGATTAGCAGGGATGTTTACGGGCGGAAGCTGTAAGCAAGCCCAATAAAGAGCGGAATAATTGTAGGTTACACGGGCTGCTCCGGCAGTGCTGTTGTAAGTACCTGATGTCGCTCTGGTCCAGGTACCCTGGGCGTAGTTTGCAGCACCATTACTCTTGGTAACTTGGTAGTTTACCCAGCCCACGGGAGGGAAGGTGGTATTGTTGAAACCCTCTGTATAGGGGAAGCTGGTGATGGTGGGATCTGCCATGGTCGTAAAAGACCATGTGGGGCAGTTGGCATATCCTGTGGATCCATTAGCATTCCAGGGAACCACTTTCCAATAGTAAGTCGTGGAGTACTGTAAAACTCCCGGATTGAAGGAGGTGCTTGTTTGGCTTTCGTGCCCAATATTTGGATTACCTTCAGCCGGTAGGGTCGTGCCAAAATACACGTCATAACCGGTAGGTGCGCCGCCACCGTTAGACCAGGAAAGTGGGGTGCTTAATCCAATATTTGTTGCTAAATCTGCAGGATTTGGATTAGTTGCGGGATTGGGGGGATTTGCGCTGGGAGTCATCAGTATGACTTGATTTGGCGAGTTACCTCTGCTGGTGGCAGTAGGTGGTGAAGCCGGATTTGGGTTTGTAGAATCGCTTCTATACCACATTGCCGTGTTTGTTCCTGAAGTATAAGCATACCACAACGCATTGGTTGTTCCATAATTAGGTGAGTTTTCGTCAATTGCGATCACAAGGTTGCTGGTACCATCATAGGAAAAAGGTGTGTTAAATGTGATCTCCCACCAACCGGGTGCAGTTGGCATAACCAGATTACCACTATAAACTTGGGTCAAACCACTCAAGGGTACCCAGTCAGTAGTAGTACTGAATGCCGTTTTTGTCGTATTGCCAAGATAGATTGTCCAGTTGTTACTGCTGGCAGTAGAACCGGAAACAAAGTAGAACTTAATACCGACAAGAGTATTAGCTGCGCCCAGTTGAGCTTGCGTAACAATCTGTTGGGTGTAGTTGTAACCCCAGTTAGTCGATAACGGCACGGTATTAACTGTCGCTGTGCCTGATCCAATCGTTATGTCCGCTAAAGCGGTTGTGAACGTCCCCAGTAGCGCGACCAGGAACATGATAAAGAGTAGGTGTTTTCTCATAGATACTCCTTATGAGTTATTATTTATCGGATACTTATATTCAGATTGCGCGCAGGTGCTTGTAGAGCTAGTGGGAATGAGCCTGAAAGGGGGATAAAAGGGCATTAAAAATTTTAACAAAAAACAGGAACTGCCGCCTTTAAGTCTCATATACAAAAACCTTTATACTATTTATTCTTTGGATGTTCTGCAAGATATTTCCATCCAAGTACATCAGCTTGTACTACTTTAGGATTGTCAACTGATTTTTATAGTTTTTTCCAAAGTTATAGGTTACCAGATTGTTTTTTGGAATTGTTGTCAGGGTAGTTGCATTATTTATGGTTCTAAATTTTAGCATTAACTCCTGACAATGGTGATCGATTACCCTTATAAATGCCAATGTTTTAGCAGTGTCAACAGCGCATTGCCGACTCCCTGCTCCTCCCTGCCCTCTGCTTCATATCCTGCTTGTTGCCTGCTTCTATCCTGCTTGAATCCTGCATGAACATCCATCATATAGCTGTCCTGCAAGGTTTTAGCAATGTACAAATGAATGGGTGCCCAAGTGGCGGTTAATGCGTTTATTGAGTGGATTAGCCCTGAAACACCGAGGTTTAGCTGTTTCTAAGTTTCTTCACTTTACCTACAAAATCCTCAAGTCTTTGGGTAGAGATATTGTTTGCCCAGTTGCCCTGCTCTTTGAAATGAGAGCCGATGATAAAGCCATCTGCAAGATGCCAGTACTTCTCTATATTCTCTGCTGTGATACCGCTGCCGATCAGGATGGGCAGTCCGGTGGCTCCTCTGGTCTCGACAAGATCATCCACTGCGGCTTCTGTCCCGGTGCTGCTGCCTGTGATGATCATACCATCGGCAGAGAAGAATTCAGCGGCTTTGGCAATCTCTGATAGGCTGAGATCGCCGGTGATAGCGTGAGAGCTGTGTTTTTTGCGGATATCGGTGAAGATTCTGATTCTCTCTGCTCCGATCAGTTTGCGATAACGCAGGAGTTCACCGGCGTCGCTATCCATATAGCCTTCATCGGCTAGATGACCAAAGACAAAGCCTTCCGCGCGAATGAAATCCAGCCGGGCAGCATTGGCAGCCGCCAGGGCGGCTCGATTGGCACCGGCAAGGATCTGGATTCCGATCGGTCTGGTAAAGACCTGGCGTACCGCGAAAGCCACAGCAGTCATCGTTGCAGTAATTTCTTCTCCGACCCGGCGGTTCAGATAGGGCAAATCGTGCATATTTTCCAGGATAATTGCGTCTAAACCATAGTCTTGGTAGAGCTTAGCTTCTGCACAGGCATCGAAAATGATCTCGCTGATTGGGGCTTGGTGGCGGGGAGTTCCGGGCAGGGCTTTGACGTGAACCATCCCGATAATGGCTTTGCTTTGCAGCGAATTGATGATATCCATAATCTTACTCCCTAAATCTCAGGATTATTTTGGGGATAAAAAAACCGTGGGGAACACCGGGCGGTGTCCCCACGACTCGGAGGGCATTCTATGTAGGGTCTGTAGGCTAATGACATAATATAATGACTTTGCAAGAAAAGCAAATTCTTTTTTTGGGATTTTTGCTTTTCCTTGTTGTTGAAGTTTTTCCCCGGCAGTTACCAAGTTGCATAGGTGGCTGATATAAAATCATTTAAAAGAGTCTCTCAGCGAATGGATAAGAGCTTTTCCTTTAGCTTTTGGAGTTCTTCAGGGCTGGAATATTCGAGTGTGATTTTTCCTTTTCCTTTGTTATCTTTGATTTTGGTCTTTACGTGGAAGATTTGGGAAAGCTCTTGCTCGATACTTCTGATCAGGCTGGTCTTGGCTGGTTTGGGAGCAGGATTGTTGCGGCTCTCGCTCCAAGTCTTGGCTTTTTCTTCTGCCTGACGCACTGTAAGCTTGTATTTGATAATAAATTGTGCAAATTCTATCTGGTATTCAGGCTCGAGGCTAAGCACGGCCCGGGCGTGTCCGGCACTGAGTTCTCCACTGCTTACCTTTTCCTGCAGTTCTTCCGCCAGGTTCAAGAGACGCAAGGTGTTTGAGATGGTAGCGCGATCTTTGCCCATCGCTTTGGCGACATCCGCGTGTGTGAGCTCAAAATCCTCAATCAGCATACTATAGGCGAGGGCTTCCTCGATCGGATTGAGATTTTCTCTTTGCACATTTTCGATGATGGCAAGCTGGAGCTGTTCCTTACGCCCTACCGAGCGGATGATCACCGGGACGCTGTCCATTCCGGCAAGTTTAGCTGCTTCCAAGCGACGTTCTCCGGCGATCAGTTCATAGCCGGAATTGGCTGTCTTGGTTACAATTATGGGCTGAATGATGCCGTTGGAGCGGATGGATTCTGCCAGTTCTGACAGCTTTTGCTGATCAAAGACCTTACGCGGTTGATAGCGATTTGGCACTATTGAGCTTACGGGCAGCGTGCTGAGTCCGGCACTTACCTTATCATTATCGGCGGATTCGGGGATCAAAGCACCCAGTCCACGTCCCAGTCGTTCGTTCATAAGTTCCTCACTTGCTGCATCTTTGGATCAATTCGGTGGCGAGATTGAGATAACTCATTGCACCCGGAGAACGGATGTCATAGAGGAAGATTGGCTTGCCAAAGCTGGGGGCTTCGGTGAGCTTGATATTGCGCGGGATGATGGAGCGGAAGACTTTCTCTTTGAAGTAGCGGTGAACCTCTTTGGCGACCTGGAGGGATAGATTGACTCGCTTGTCGTACATCGTGAGTAGTACCCCTACGATGTTGAGGGCGGGATTGAGGTTCTTTTGGATCAGGCGGATTGTGGTAAGTAGCTGGCTAACTCCTTCCAGGGCATAATATTCGCATTGGATAGGTACCAGAACATCCGTGCTCGCAGTCATCGCATTAACTGTCAAAAGACCCAGCGAGGGCGGGCAATCAATCAAAATATAGTCGTAGTTCCCTGCGATAGGTGCGAGGGCTTCTTTGAGCTTTTGTTCCCGGGCAAATTCGTGCACCAGTTCGATCTCTGCGCCGGTCAGATTGATATTGCCGGGGATGCACCAGAGGTTGGTGGTGTTGGTGCTTACGATGGTATCCTTGATCGGCACGCGTTGGATAAGTGCATCATAGATTTGCAGTTCCAGCTTCTCTTTGTCCAGTCCGACACCGCTGGTGGCATTACCTTGCGGATCCAGATCGACCAATAAAGTCTTCTTCTCCAGCACTGCCAGGGCAGCAGCAAGGTTCACGGCGGTGGTTGTCTTGCCGACTCCGCCTTTCTGATTTACTATAGTTATAATTCTTCCCATATATTCCTTAAGCACTTAGCTCTGTCTTATAAGATCTTTACGCTCTATGGCGTAGAAGCGTCTGAGACCCAAAATCTCGTCTTCTTTTTGCATTAAGAGCTCTGTCTTGATGCCGTCCAAATCGCTGATATTGTGCGATTTGTAGATGGCAAGTTTGCCGCCGGGAGCCAGCAAAAGGCGCAGCGGACCAAGGTATCTGTCTTCCAGAGCAACAGCCCGGCAGACGATCAGATCAAAAGCCGGTCTGTCTTTGAGCACAGCATAATCTTCCAGCCGGCTCCATACCGCAGAGATATCTGTAAGCTCAAGATGCTGTATCATTTGCTTTAGAGCGTTCACCTTCTTGGCAACCGAATCCAGCAGCACAATAGAGCAGCTTGGCTCCAGCAGTTTGAGAGGTATTCCGGGCAAACCGCCACCGCTGCCAAAATCCAAAACCTTCTTCCCAGCTAAATCCAAACATTCCAGCAGGCTGATGCTGTCAAGGAAATGCTGAGTCCAATAGAGCTCAGCCGGGGTTTTGCGCGAGATCAGGTTTATCCCTTGGTTAATCTCCAGCAGGATATCAAGATAGCTCTGAAACTGAGGCATCCGTTGATCAGCTTCCAGAGGCCTGATTTGCTGTAAATAGTGGTAAAAAATGGTCTTGTTATCGGGATTCAATTGTCCTCCGGGAGATTGCGTACCATTGAGCGTATAAGGAAGGATGGATCACCTGCCAGGCTACGCAGGATGGCTTTGGCTTCGGGACTGCCGATAGCCAGAAGACTGCGTGCAGCGATATAGCGGTAACGCTCCACTTCACTATGGCACCAAGTATTAAGTATTGCAATGCTTTCCGCTGTCTTGACTGCGCCCAGAGCGCCCAGACAAGCTATCCGGTATTTTCCTGTAGTAAGAAAGCGCTTGATCGGCTCGATCAGGAGGCTGTCACCCGTGCCGGCGATTAGGGAGAGGGCATTCTTTGCCTTGAGGCTGTCTGCATCGTCCAGATAGCTGTAAAGCTCTTGTTTAAATCTATCTGAGCTATCCAGAAACTCTTCCAGAGCCCGGTATTCCAGGCCGCTCTTGGAATCTAGCTTGTTTTCCAAAATGTAGGGGATGGCTTCTTCGGCGCGGTTAGCGAGCAGTCTGCGGGCATTACGGACTCTCTTTACTGCCGATCCAACTTCCCATTCAGAGGCTGCGGCAAAGATGATATCTATGGAGGCAAGACTATCGACCAGCGCATCCGCCACAAAGGGAGCAGCATCAACCTCATCAGCGGCAAAGTGCTCCAAATCCCAGCCAATACCGTATTTACCTCTGATCCAGGTTTGGTTATCTGTAAACAGCGTATCGGGATAGGAATCAGTACCGGCGGTATCCAGGAACAGACCTATAGCACCGGCACTGCGGCTGAAACTGCCAAAGCCGTAAGCATTTGAGACCTTGCGTTCATAACGGTCGTTACCCCTGCTATCTATGAAGATGCCGACGGAGTTGTTGAGCCCCAGTCCGTTACCTCCCGGGATGGAATAGGCATCGTCTCCGCTCTTGTCGAGCAGGATACCCAGAGCCCAGTCGTGTCCGGCTCCCTGTCCCGGTCCATTTCGTGTGTAATAAGCATCATCTCCTGCACCATCATAGAGATAGCCATTGGCAAGATGAATGCCGGAGCCTTGAGGATAATAGACCGCATTATAGACGTCGTTACCTTCTTCATCGATCAGGATGCCGGTGGCGTACCAATAACCGACGCCTTGTGCGTAGATACCGCCAAGGTACTTGTCGTTTCCGGTGCGATCGTAGATCATACCCGTTCCTCCGGCAAAATCAGGACGAAAACCAAAGCCCATACCCTGTCCCATACTGCGGTAATCATTTGGCATCAGGGGAGCGTGAGTGTATTTTCTGCCAAGTAGATAGCGGTCACTGCCGCCCAGATCCAGGATGGCTCCCATACCACAGGTAGAGCCCATACCCTGCGCCATAGTGGTTGCAGAATAAAGATCATCACCTGCCTCATCAATGAGGAGTGAAGCTCCAAAGAAAGCTGCTCCCTGGCTAAAGATGCCGCTATCGTAGATATCTTCGCCCTGTAGGTCTTCGTGCAGTTGAATACCTATACCGGCGCTAAAGGCATAGTCACCACCTCTGTAGACGTCGTTTCCGCTTATGTCAGCAGAGATGCCAAAGCCCTGGCAGACTGTAAACTGCTCGCCCCAGTTGCGGTTTTGATAGATGTCATCACCGGCAAGATCGAGCATGATATAAAACGGCTTATCAGCGCTGGTGGCAATCTTTTGAGCATAGATGTCGTTACCACCAGGTTCAATCAGCAGGCAGAGCCTGTTTATGTCAAAAGAATCGTAATGATCGTCTCCGAGGGTGCCTATTACGATCTCGCCAAAGGGGGTATTGTAACGCTGAGGGCGGCTGTTGCGATATTGTAGCTTGGGAGCTTCCTCTTTCAGGAGTTCAAAGAAGATCCTATACCTGCCGAAAGCGCTGTAAAGTCCACCCATATGAATGCTATCCAGTCTCTGAGACCAGTCCAGGGGACTTGTGTTGATCCTGACCGGGAGCTTTTCTTTTTGCAGGAACTGCTTCAAAGCCAGCGAATCTTCTGCCTCGCTAAAGGCTTGGAAATAAAAGCTGGAAAGGCTATCAGCAGTAGCAGGCTCATAAGGTAGTAGCTCAGATAAGTCATCACGGAAATCAGCCAGAACTCTCTGTGCAAAATCCACGATATCACGCGGACTGCGTACGGATGCTGACCAAAGGCGTCTCAATTCAGTCTCGAACAGCTCGTTATTGTCAACCCTATCCTGCTCTCGGTGTAGCGCCTTGCCCTGGGCATAGAGGCTAAAATCCTGCCACCAAGTGCAGTCACGCTGCCCCCGGCCCAGTAAACCTCTGATGCCATCCAGCTTGTCAAATGCCAGCCAGGGATTCTGAAGCTCAGTCAGTTGATCAGGCAGCTTGTACTTGGTCGATAGATCCCAGTCCTTCTCAAAGGCCAGAGAAGCCGAATCCAGCTCTGCAGATTCCAGCATCCTGAGTAGTAAAGTCTTCTCATCGGGATGCAGACTATTTGCCATAGCCGCCAGGCAGATATAAAACAGGAAGAAGGACAGGATCAGTTTTCGCATCTATCTAAAAGTCGTTCTCTGTAAGGAAGGCATTGAGCAGCATCAATATGCGGTTGTTTGCCTGATTGATGGCATCCGAGAAAGCTGCCACTTCGTGGTCGTAATCTGTACTCGCGTCGGCGCTGGCGCTAAAGCTGCGTTGCACCTTTACACCATCCTGCTCAAGGCTTACTTCCACCGTTACAAATGCTGAGACCATATAGTTTACGATGCTATCATCATCCACCAGGATGGATATAGCCTGGATACCGGCACTGCTGGTGGTATAATGCTCCATATAAAAGTCTGTAAGTGTTACCTGCATCTTGAGATCGGCATCCGTGCTTAGCTCGTGATACTTGTTTGAAAGATACTGATTAAGCATACGCTGCAATGTACCGCTCTGATCGCAGGTGTAATTTCTGTTATTCGTGAGGGCGGATTTGTTCTGTCTGTAGATCGGAATCTTGTTATCTGGCAAAAGACTGGAATAAGTGAAGTTTAGCCCGCGATGACTGGAGGTTGTGATGCCCATCAGGACGTTGTCGTTGATACTGGGTTTTATTGATATATTCTGTGAGCAAGCTGCTGCCATTAAGGCAATTACAGCTACAATGAGTAACTTAAGATTCTTCATAATTCTCTCCTGAACGTCACAAGAGACGATCCCCCGGGGATGTCAAGCCCCTTTTAGTGAAAAAGACTATTGACAGATTCCGGCTCTCTATCTCCTTTTACCATATGAATATCAAAGAAATCATCAACGTGCGTAAGAGCACTCGAAACTTCCTGCCGGATCCGGTTCCGCAAGAGATTCTGGAGGAGATTCTGGAGGCAGGCCGCCTTGCTCCCTCTGCTCAAAACCGCCAACCCTGGCGCTATCTGGTCTTCAATGACAACCGCAAGATCCGCGAGCTTGCCAAGAACTGCGGTTTGATCGGGCTTTCCAATTTCTTTATCAAAGAAGCTCCGCTGGTGATTATTGCCTGTGCTGAGACCAAATCAAACGTAAGAATAAACAATCAGGACTACTATCTGGTCGATACTGCCATCTCTTTCCAACAGATGATCTTAACTGCCACTGCGCACGGCCTGGGGACTTGCTGGATGGCTGCCTTTAGCGAAAAGACCCTCAGTAAATACCTGCAACTACCTCCCAGTTGGCGCATTGTGGCTATCTCGCCCTTTGGCTATCCCGCAGAAAAGAAAAGCCTCTACTCCAAGGCTCTCAGCGCCCTTGCTAAAAGCAAAGATCGTCTGCCGATGGATAAGATTGTTACTTACAAGTAGATATCTGTGAGAAAGCGAGTAAAACAGCCTGACTGATAGAGTAATACACCAAATTGAAGAAGAATTTTCCGGGCAAAAAAAATGGCTCCGGAAGAGGGATTCGAACCCCCGACCTAGTGGTTAACAGCCACCCGCTCTACCGCTGAGCTATTCCGGAACACATTGAGAGCAAAATCCCAGAGCAGCCTTTTTTTGTCAATCAGAAATCTTTGGTAAGACGAAAAATACCTGTTTCGCTGTAGATTCTGCCACTATTATACCCTTATTTATCAGCGGATCGTGGCTCTATCTTGCGGCTATGGGACGGATTCCGGTCTCCCTAAAGATAAAATCCCTGTGCGAGGCAAAGGCTATCGGGGGAAGCGCATCCAAAGGCACAAAAGCTGCATCCTCCGCATCGTCACCCGCTTGTAGCGAGCCACCCCGTATATCTATCCTAAAGCCAATACTCAAGACCTTTTCATAGATGGGGCTATTTCCGTAAAACCAGCCGACACAGTGTCTGATATCGCCCAGCAGCCCTGTTTCTTCCATCAGCTCTTCCAGTGCATTTTCCTCCGGGCTCAAATCCACTTCCATATACCCGCTGGGAAGCGCCCAGGCTCCTGCAGCAGGCTCGAATTTCCTTTTTACCAGGAGCAGTTCACTAGCGCTGTTTAACATCACAATAGCCACTGCCGGCACCGGATTCTTATAATAAGTCCAGCCACAAGCAGGGCATTGCGGCCTGATTTTGTTCTCGCGATCTGCCTTGATCTCCAGAGGATTAGCGCATCGCGTGCAGTAGTTTACACCATTGTATCGCTTAAAAATATCCATAATTCCAATCAAGCCACTTAGCCTTGACTGTCAACAACAAGATTCGGCTATACCATTCAATTTGTCATAAAAGCCAAGTACCCACCGCGATGCCTTTTGGAAAGCCTCCGTATCTGCTATTCCCTGTTGCAGATAGCAGCAAAAAGCCATTGCCAAAGCACAGCCCGTGCCGTGGGAATACTGCCAGTTCCTGCGCGGATGGCCAAAGCTCAGGATCGCATCAGGACTTACAAATGCTTCCTCGATATCCTCAGCATCAATATGCCCGCCTTTTAGCAAGATGGACAAACCCAGCTCTCCGGCATAGCTCCGAGCCAGTTCCTTTGCTACGCGAAAGTCCCTTGCCTGCTTGCCGCAGAGCATCTCCAGCTCTGGCAGATTGGGGCTGAGGTAGTCCACCTGGCGGATCAGTTTCTTCAGTTCAGATATCCCGGCTTCATCCAAAAAAGCCTTGCCATGGCTGGCTCTGATCACAGGATCGAGAATCACCTTGTAGGCTCTTGTTCTTGCCAGATACTTAGTTAGGAGCCGGATCTGCTCTACAGTATTCAGTGCGCCTATCTTTACATAGCGCAGATCATTACTATGAAGTACAGCTCTCAAGTTAGCCTCAAAAACATCCTCCTCGAGGGGGTGGATATATTCCACCCCTCTACTGCTTTGCAGGCTGAGATTGGCAACACAGACCAGGGGACTGTATCCAAACAGCGCTGCCACTCTGATATCCTGATTGATTCCGGCTCCACCGCTGCTATCGATGGTGCCGATAACTGCAATAGGTGTCTCAAGCATTTTTCAGATCATTCTTGATGGCACAGAGTTTTCCGCACATACTGCATTGATCGCTTAGCTCTCCGGAGGTCTCGCTCTTGCGTCTTCTAGCGAGTTCCGGATCGACGCTCAGGCTGTAGATCGTTTCCCAATCCATCTTGCGCCTGGCATGGGAGATTGCATCGTCGATCCCGGCAGCCCCGGGGCATCCTCTCGCCAGATCGCCAATATGCGCAGCAATACGGGATGCGATAATGCCCTGCTTTACATCATCCAAGGTAGGTAGGCAAAGATGCTCTGCCGGTGTAACATAGCAGAGGAAATCAGCACCAGCGGAAGCTGCCAAAGCACCTCCGATTGCGGCTGTGATGTGGTCGTATCCACTGGCAAAGTCAGTAGGCAGCGGTCCCAATACATAAAAAGGAGCGTTGTCGCACAGCCTCTTCTGAAGCCGCATATTGGCATCGATATCGCGGAAGGGAACGTGTCCCGGACCCTCGACCATTACCTGAACACCTGCATCGCGACATCGGCTTACCAATTCACCCAGAACTATCAATTCCGCTATCTGAGTCGCGTCACTTGCATCGCTGATTGCTCCGGGACGAAAGCCATCGCCCAGGCTAAGCGTTACGTCGTGCTCTTGGCAAATCCTGAGCAGACGGTCAAACTGCTCATAGAGGGGATTCTCTTGATTTCTGTGCAGCATCCAGCGTTTGAGCAGTGAACCACCCCGGCTTACGATCCCGAGCAGTCTGGTGTCACGCTGATGAGCTGCCAGGCTCCAACGGTTTATCCCTGCGTGCACCGTCATAAAATCCACTCCCTGCTGTGCTTGCAGCTCTATTTCGTCAAAGAGCAGATCTGCTTCAAATGCCAGGATGTCTTTGCCCTGCTGCTCCAGTTTTGATGCCACCGCATAGATTGGCACCGTGCCCAAAATCAGCTCGGTATTGGCGAGCATCCTCTTGCGGATGGCGTCGAGATCGCCTCCGGTGGAGAGATCCATCACCGCGTGCGCTCCGTAATGGGCACAGAGCTGCAGCTTATCAAGCTCTGCCTCAGGATCGCAATCGAGATTTGAGCTACCGATATTAGCGTTGATTTTTACGCTCATCGAGCTCCCGATTCCGACCGGTCTGCTTTTACGGTTGCGGTTTGCCGGTATTACGACCTCGCCGGCAGCAATTTTCTTTACCAGTATATCTTCTGCAATTCCTTCACGCTGAGCCACCTGCATCATCTGCGGGCTCAGATTTCCGATTTTTGCTTCGCTGTATTGTGTCATTGATTACTCCATAAGTTTCTCATAATGCGTATCTTGTCTCTCAGACTCTGGCTGTCCTGGCATTCACCAAAATAGCGGATCATACAGATATTTTTGGCTCCGGCAGCCAGTACTTCATCGAACTTATCGGGAAAGATTCCCCCAATCGCCACGATCGGATGCTGCGCCATTGCAATTACTTGTGCTAACTGAGCGGTGCCCACCGGAGGATCGGGGATTGCCTTGGCAACCGTCGGATAGACCGGCCCGAAGCTTATATAATCCGGATTTTCACAGCCGGTCTCGATTTCATCGTATAGGCTATAGAACTGCTCGAGCGAGTGAGTCGATACGCCTATCAGTTTATCCGGCATCAATTTGCGTGCATCAGTCCAATGGATATCCTGCGGACCCAGATGCAGGCCGTCGGCATCCGCCAAAAGGCAGAGATCGAGCCTGTCATTGATCATAAAGCGGGTCTTGCTATTCCTGCAGAGATCCTTCAGGAGTTTCGCCAAAAGCAGGTAATCCCGGTCGCAGATCGTTTTATCACGCAGTTGCAGCATCGGAACCTCTTCCTCTACGCAGATTTTGGTAAATTCCCGATAACCCAGTCGTGGTCTGGTCATCACTATATAGAGCCCAAAGTCTGTCACTTCAGGCTCCCGGAGAGGCTGGCGCTGATCATCATTGCGGCTTTTACTCCCGAGAGCAGCATTCCGCCGAAGATCGGACCCATTCTGTTGCTACCGCTTACACCGCAGGCTGCCATCCCGGATACAAATAGCCCGGGATAAATCTCACCGGTGTATTCGACGCAGGCTTTTTCCCCTGCTTCGGCATTCATCGAGCGCTCATAAGACATCGTATCGCCCGGGAGATTCAGCTTAACCGGATTCTTACGTGTGAGTACGCTGACCACTTCGCTGGGGTGGCCTGTTGCATCCAAAACGATTGAAGAGCATAGCGATAGCGGATCCACGTGCATCCCGAGCTTGCTTACCGGAGTCCAGTTGATGACTACTCCGCTGACGCGCTCGTCCTTGTGCAGGACGTCCTCCATCGATATTCCGCTAAAGATGGCAGCACCGCGGTGTGCAGCCTGATAGATCAGCGCGGAGGTGGCTTCTACGGCATCAACCGTGTAAAGCCCTTGTTCTGCTTGCAGATACTTGATCCCATAGCGATCCAGGATTGGCAGTACTTCGGCTTGGACAACGATTGAATTGAAGAGCATAGCACCGCCCCACATCCCGCCTCCGGGAGCGAGCTTGCCTTCGATCAGGCAGGTTTTGATCCCTTCCCGGGCGAGTTCAGCAGCACAAATCAAGCCGCTGGGACCGCCTCCCACAATTATTACGTCGGTCCGCAAATTTGCTTGCAGTTTGTCAAACCATCTCTCGCAGATGGCTTTGGAGATTGTGTACTCCATACTATTTCCCCTTTATTTTATTGGGGGTAAGTGAGTTAGCGCCTTCGAGCGGCATCGGTGTGATGCGTCATTCTCCCTATCGCCGGTATTATCCGGATCAGGTTCGAAGGGTATTATCTCAGCCGAAGTTTCCTTCAGCACCCCTGTATTAATTCCCAAAATTACCATCCTGCCCGGCTTGTCAATGCTTTAATGCTAGAGACCGGCTATCTCATTCTTGCTCTTTGGATTCTGAGGTGATCCTCTGGTGATTCCCTAGTGATCCCCTAGTGGCGACAAGGGGATCACCAGACAAATGCGAGGGGATGACCGGATATATCAAGCAGCAGGAAAAGCTAAGTGGCGGATCAATTGGAACACCGGCGTGGATAAAATGATTGACAGACAATCAGCTTTGGGATTAATAGTGCGGACAGCTTATCTTGTCTTTTACCCTGAAGATATTCTGGCAAAGAGCGGATAAATTATATTACTACAAATAGATAGATGGTTGCTATGAACAAGGAATTGCGCAAGGCATTGGCACTGGATCAGATTTTTGAACTGATCACACTAGAGGGTGAAATGCTCTCTCAGGCGCGTCACGCCGGTCTGAAAGCTGAAACTGGCGATATAAACCGGTTGCGGGCAGATTATGCCCGGATCGGGGATTTGATGCGTCTTGCCACTGATAACGCCAGGCTACGCAAATTGGAATCGCTCCTGCCTCATTTCGGTGTGCCTGCTATTCCTCAGCCCGGAGATCTTCTTGGGATGGGTGAACTCTTTGAAATCAAAAGCTTTATCTATCACTATCGTCAACTTGTGGCATTTTGCCGTGAGCATAAACTAAATAAGAACTACGATTTTCCGGAGCTTGAAGCGCTCTACAAAAAGCTCGATCCGGAGGGGCTGAATCTGCCGAGTTTCCGGCTATGCCCGGCATTTTCCGCAGAACTGGCAAAGCTCTACGGCAATCGAGACGAGCTGCAGCTAAAGCTTAAAACTCAGACTGCCAAAGACTTGAAAGCAGCAGCTAAGAGCCTTGAGCTTCCGCATCTCAAAGAAGAATTTGTGATCTCCCGCGCTCGTAAAGATCTGGCGGATAAACTAATCGCAAGCGGGCTCTACCACCTTGCCTCAGAGGATATTGCCAATCTGCGTTTCCGTCTGGCAGAAAGCGAGGAGTCAGCGCAAATTACGCAGCAACTTGCTAGCCTGCTAAAGGCGGTGAAAGCCGCGGAAGAGAAAGTACTGCAGAGCCTTACAGATAACATACTACTCGCCAAAGAGCAGCTAAAGGTTGCAATAGAATCGGTATCTCGCTTCTCTTGGGATTTCTTGAGAGCAGAATTTGGAATCAGATACCACTGCTGTATTCCCAAGCTCAACGAGGCTGGCGCGATCCGGCTCAAAGCCGCGCGAAATCTGGCAACTCAGCTCTGTCTGGAGCAGCAAGACAGGCAATATCAGGCGCAGGATCTGGATTTTGGCAGCCGGGTAAGCCTGATCACCGGACCCAATATGGGCGGGAAGACCAATATTTTGGTCACTTTGGGACAGCACGCCCAGATGGCTCGACTGGCGATCCCCTTGGCATCAAAGGCAGCGGAACTACCAGTATTTGACCACGTATCATACAATTACAATCCGCATCAGGAAAATCTCAGCAGTTTTGGCAGGGAGATCATCGGGCTCAAACAAGCGCTTTCCGCAGGGCAGCGTAGTCTCATCCTGCTCGATGAATTTGCCAAGGGTACCAATCCCACCGAAGGCGAAGCATTGAGCTCTGCAGTGCTGCTGCATCTGCTCGGAACGGATCATTATTGCGTTGCTGCCACGCACTTTACAGCTCCGGCTATGCTAAAGGATATTGCCCAGTACGTGATGGCGGGACTAAAGGAAGACTCCTTGGCAAAGCTCGCAGAACACAGTGACTTAGCGCAGCGTTTGAAGCTTTTATCCGAGGCAATGGATTACCGATTGATCCGGCTCAAAAAGAATCAGGCTCCTCCAATGGCGGCCATCCGGATTGCCCGGGCTTTAGGACTCCCCAAGGAGATATTGGATATTTTGGAAGGTATTAATGATTAGTATCAAAGAGGTTACAGAGCTGGCACTGGAAAGCGCCAGGATCATCTTGCAGAGCGGAGGTACCACAAATCGCTGCGAGAAGATTATGAGCCGGGTTTGCGCTGTCTTCGGCTATCACAAGACGGAGTCCTTCGTGACGCCTACCGGACTCTTCATCACAGTGATGGACAAGGATCACACAGCCAATACGCAGCTTATGCGCATTGAAACCAGACGGATCGATCTGGGCAAGATCAGTCAATTGACCAGGTATATAAACGAGCTTTCCCAATGCGGCAAGAAAGGCAATTGTCCGGATTACTCCGAGGTGATGCGGCGCTTGAAAGAGATCGATGCCTTCAGTCCTTATCCGGAGTGGTTGAAGCTGCTTTTGGGCGGGCTAACCTCTGCCTGTTTCTGTCTGCTTTTTGGCGGTAGCTGGCTGGAGACGGGAGTGGCGTATCTGGTGGGTCTAATGGTGAGTATCTCGCTGCGCTATATCGCCATCCTGCAGGTCAATAGCTTCCTCACCAATGCCTTGGGAGCAGCTTTGATAGTGCTCTTTGCCAAGACTTTGGATCTTTATATCATTGGGATCAAGCTGGATACGATCATCATCGGGGGAATAATGCTCCTGGTGCCGGGGCTGGCGATTACCAATGCGATGCGCGATATGATGAGCGGTGATTTGGTCTCGGGAACAGCCAGGGCGATCGAAGCTTTCCTGATCTCGGTGGCAATTGCGGCAGGATCCGGCTCGATGCTAAAGATTTGGTCGCTGGTGGGGTACTAAAAATGCGGCCATTTGATTCACTTACACTTATGCAGTTTCTATGGGCTGCGCTCTCCATCTTTGGTTTTGCTATCCGCACCAATCTCAAAGGCTTTAGCATCCTGCTTACAGCGCTGGGTGGGGGACTGTCCTGGGCTTTTTACCTGATTAGCCTGTACTATACCAAGTCGCCGTTGCTTTCTGTGCTGATTTCGACTATATTGGTTTGTAGCTACTCGGAATTGGTGGCTCCCAGATTCAAGACGCCGGTCTCGGTATTTGTGATCTGCGCGATCATACCACTGGTGCCCGGAAGCGGGCTTTATTACACGATGCGGGCATATCTGGATCAAAATATGACAGAAGCTTCCTCCAGGATGTTGCAGACCTTGATGATCGCAGGCACAATCTCCATCGGAATCGCCATAGTCTCTTCGGTCACCAATCTTATCCACCGGGTAATGAATAAGTTATAGGAGATAATTATATATGTATAAATCAGTTAAACAGAGCCAGATGGAGGAGCGTATCCTCAAGAGACTATCAGGGAAACCTCTTCAGGCAGCCGAACTACTGTTTGCGGATGAAGAACTGCAAGCTCTGCAGGAATACGCAAACATAGTGTCCATCAAGCGCCTGGGCTACAACGACCACGGTCCTGTCCATATGCGCAAGGCGACTTACTATACGATCAAGCTATTCAGCTTGCTTACCGATGCAGGGATTCAGATGAATCTCGAGAAGGAAGGACTGGGTACTGCCGAGGATTCGCTCGTAGCAGTGCTTTTTGCCTCTCTGTTGCACGATCTGGGGATGTCCATTGCCCGTGATTCTCACGAGATGCTCAGCATCCAGCTTGCCACTCCCTATATCGAGAAAGTAATCAACCAAGTCTATCCTGAGGGCCCCCTGATTCTCAAGACAGCCCTGAAGTCACTCGCCATTGAAGGCATCTTTGGACATATGGCAAATCGCAAGATTCACTCTCTGGAAGCAGGACTTGTGCTGATCGGAGACGGTTGCGATATGGAGAAGGGACGCGCCCGCATACCCAGTATGCTCTCCGGAGTGCCCCGGGTCGGCGATATTCACCGCACCTCTGCCAGTGCCATCCAAAAGGTGAAGATCACCAAGGGAACGGAAAAGCCCATCAATATTACGGTTGAGATGAGTGCATCGGTCGGCTTCTTCCAGATCGAGGAAGTCTTCTTCCCCAAGATCAACATCAGCCCCGTCAAGCCCTACATCGAGCTCTACGCTGGAGTGCCCGAGCGTGAGATGCTCAAATATCTGTAAATCATATCTGATATAGAGGTAGATCAATGTCTCTTTTTAGGCTCTTTGTCATAATAGTCATATTGTCATTATGCGGCATCCTTGTCGCAGCACTCCCGGCTGAACTCACTGCCCAGGGCAATCCCGAGCTTTACAATAGCCTCAGGACCAAGGCATTAGGCAATCTCAACCTGCTTTCACGTCAACAACAGAGAGATTATACCCGCCTGCTGGATAGCTATCCCGATGCTTTGATGGCTTATCTGATAGCTTATGAGCCGGATAGCAACCTGGCAATGAGCAATCCCGGGAACATCCTCAGCAATTACCAGGCAAGCCTCGAAGTCCTGGAATACACTGGCTTGAACTATTCTCCTGAATTCTATCTCTCCTATGTGGCAAAGATTACCGTCTCGGACGAGACTATCTCCCTCTATCGCAAGAACTTCCTGGATAGCGGACTGCGCGAGATTCTGCACAACTATCCCGATGAGACCGAGCGTTATCGCCAGGTGGCTCTCTGGTGCGTGAAGAAGCTGCGCTTTCAGCCTACTTCCGGTAGGGATCAAAATCCCATCGATATTGCTTATTATTCGCTCACCGGACGCTGCGAAGAGATGCAGATTCTCTTTGTGGCAGCAGCCCGCACTGTGGGCATTCCGTCCCGTCCGGCTTCCACTCCCTGGTGGGCTCATATCGATAACAACCACGCCTGGGCAGAGATCTTTATCCAAGATGCCTGGCATTACACCGGCGATATGGATGCAGCTCATTTTCCTGATCAGACCTGGTTTAGCGGTATGATCGACAAGACAGTCCTGATTCTGGCGGATGGATCGATGGCAACCGAAGGCGAGGAAGTGCTGGGACGCGGGCGTTATGATACCTTGATCAATTCCACTAGAAACTATGCCAAAGAGCGCACCCGCACCATCAGAATCTCCTCAAAAAACGCCGATGGCACCGGCATTGCAGATCTTTTGATCACACCCCTGGTGTATAATTGGGGCAGCCTGCGTGCTATCACCAGTATCCAGGCAGATTCCACAGGAAGCAGGACTCTCAGCGTGGGCAGAGGAGCCTTTTTCCTGATGCTTTCCCGAGGTGAAGAGCGTGCTTTGGTGCCGATTGCGTCAGATCCCGGAAATCTGGATATTATTGCAGTTGTAGGCAATTACCAGCCAGAAGACGCTCCAGCAGGATCTACTATTGCTCGCTTGAGTCGTGACAGACTGCCCGATCAGTATCTGGTGATGGATTATCCCGGCAACGAGATGATCTGGCAACAGGCTCCGGAAAGCTGGAACACCGCGGCAAACCAAGCAAAAGCCGAGATCGCAGAAAACCTGCAAGCCTTTGAAAACAGAACACTTCCATCTTGGTTTGAGCCTGTGGATAGCCTTTATACTCAGGTCTATCGCGAGACTCGGGGCAATTGGACTGCTTTCTTTAATTTCATTTCCCGGCATCGTCCACTCCCCCAGCCGTTTATTGAACTGCTGGCAAATGGAGATCCCAAACTGCTCTGGCAAGCTCAGAGCTGGCTCTTTGAAGCACTTTACAATTTCTATCTTGAACACCAACAGACCTTTGCAGCGCTTTCTGCGGAAGACCGCCAAATCCTCTTTGATCCCACCGTCTATTTCGAGGAATTACCCACCCCTCAGAGACCCTTTTCCCGCAATCCGACGCTCTACCCAAAGTTCTTTAGGGTGAGAGGTAACAGTGACTTACAAAAGACTCAGCGGGTGATCGACAAGCTCTCCCGCCGCTTTGAGATAGATGCCTCCAAGGCTCTTTCCGGCTTGATTCCGCTGGACATTGCGGTCAAGCAGGACTACCTTTCCGGATATCAATTCCGCATCCTTGCCGTTTCTGCCTTGAGAGCAAATGGCATTCCTGCTCAGTTCAGCCGCATTCCGGACGCTATCGAAGTGCTCCTCGATGATGAGTGGCAGTATTATAATGTCAAGACCAATAGTATCTACGATCCTTCGCAAGACACTCAGGAAGAGAGCATTACGAAGAGAATCTGGATCGGTGATGCGGAAGGTTTACCGCTACAACTTTCCCCTGATCAGATGAAACTTTCCATCGTATCCGGACAGCAACTCTATCCCGTCAATCGTGAGTTAAATTACCTTGGCAATGGCTTTTACGAAGCATCCGTCTCTCCTGCCGGGATTTATCTGCAGATTGGCTATCGCGTTTCTGATTCCCGCACTATCTATGCCCTGGGCTGGCTGCGTCCCACGGAAGAAACCACCAGCTTTAGTTTGGAACAATACCCGCGTAGCTGGTTACCTGCCGAAGATGCTACCCTGGCGTTACTGGAAGGGGTTGATACACAGGGCTTTGATACAATCTTGTTGGGTCACGAAACCCAAGAAAACAGTATCCGTATCCTGGAAAAACTAGGCAATCGTAGAGTCCTCTTTTTAGACTACTCCGAGTATATCCAAGCAACTGAGACGCATCGCATTGCGCCTGCCTGGCGGGATCTGGTCAAAGCCGACTACTGGAACTCCCAGCGCACCATCACTTTGATCCGCGACGGAGAGACCTGGCAATCCTATGAAGGTTTCTGGGAACGAGTGCCACAGGAATAGAGATACTATCCTATATCTAACTGCATATTACGCTTGAAAATGGCGAGGCGGTCATATCCATTTGTTTGCCCCTTGAAAGCAATCTCAATTATACTGGCATCCTCTTTCTTCCTGCTTGAATTCTTAGGTGATCCCCTAGTGATCCCCTAGTGATCCTCTGGTGACGACAAGGGAATCTCCAGAGCAGTACCAATTGATTGGCTGAGTATCCTATAGGGAAGCTAAGGCATTGCATTCAGGGAAGTACCACTCAACAAGTGACGATTCGTTATGATATCAAATCAGTTAAATTGGTTTTTTGGTGGGCTATTATTAAAAATTGGCGGGGAACTACTGTATATTCAACAGCTTATGAAGCTGAAGCTGCAAGCGAACATTAAGCCCGTCACGGAGGATCCAGAGTGCCAGATCTTCAGCCTTTAGGAATCTGCTCACGGGTGAGAAGTGGATAGTTTTGCCCCACAAGGCGTTATCCTCAATGAACTTCAGCGCAAATTGATAGTCGTAGAATGTCGATAAGACAAACTTCAGTTCATCGTGCTCTTTCAGAAACTTCATGTTCCACTTCATAAAAGACTCGCCCTCACCGCTGCCCGGGCATTTAACGTCAACTATCTTAATCACATAGTCCTGGATCTCTCCGAGATAGAGCGAGCCATTGGTCTCAAGAAGGATCTTGTAGTCTAGCTCATTAAGAGCAGAGATCAGCTCTGTAATCTCATCCTGCAAGACCGGTTCGCCGCCCGTAAGTTCAACCAGCTTAGCAGGATACTTCTGCACCTCGGAGATAATCTCGGGGATGGTCATCCGCTTGCCGGGGGCATGCGAATAGCGCGTATCACAATAGAGACAATCGAGATTGCAATCGGCTAACCTGATGAAAATGCAGGGATATCCGGCATAAGTTGATTCGCCTTGCAGGCTGTAGAAGATCTCGCAAATCTCGAGTGTAACCATCAGGGCTTGATCCTGAGCTCGATTGAGGCATCTTTATCGACACCTTTGAGGTTGTGTACGAAGCTCAATACGCTGTCTTTTAAAAGTTTTTGCACAAATGGAACTATCGTGAGAGCTTCGCCATTGACTAGAAGTTCAAGCTCCAGGGCAGTGTCCTGCACGCAGTCATTGCGGCTGGCACGTCCCTGCACAATATCGCAAGCCATTTGATAGCAAGTCTTTCCGCAAGCGCTGCAGCAATCAGGATCCGAACAAGGCAGGATCGGAAAACTCTTCTTAATGACTTCATCTACAAGGCTTTGCAGGCTCTTCTCAAGGCAGTAAACAGCTAAGCCTCGGTAAGTCTCGAGTTCAGATGCGATGATTCCGGAGACACCAATGGCTGTATCGTCCAGCAGTTCATCAAGTTGCGTCGTATCTTTGGCGCAGACCAGCTTTGGCACCGGGGCATCTTTCATCCCCTCAATAATGAGGAAGTCTGAGGTGATAAGCGGGAGTATATCAGCAAGTTGCATCTTACCCGGAATAATCAGGGAGTTGTCAAAAAGTCCTCGTGCAAAGACGCGAACTGCACCGGCATCTGCGTGCTTGGCAGAATTGGATCCGGGCTTGTCTGCGCGGTATTCTTCACTGTGTATATCTTTGATAGAGGATACTTTATAGCCTCTTGCGGTGAGCTCGCGGATCAGGGCGGTGGCTAGAGTAGTCTTGCCGGTATGGTGATAGCCTATCACGGCTAAAGCTTTCATTCGTTTACCCTTACAAGCATTAGCGTGGCATAAGCGCAGATGCCTTGCTTGCTTCCGCTGATCCCGAGTCCCTCTTCTGTGGTGGCTTTCACGCTGACAGAGCTTGTCTCCGTTTCCATATCATCGGCTAAGTTACTGCGCATCTGCATAATATACGGTGCGAGCTTGGGCTCCTGAGCGCAGATGGTGCTATCCAGATTAAGCAGGATGTAGCCCTCTGAACGGATCTTAGCATAGGCTTGGCGCAAGAGGATACGGCTGTCTATATCTTTGTAGGACATATCATTATCAGGAAAGAGCTTGCCGATATCACCCAGAGCCAGCGCACCCAGAAGTGCATCTATGATGGCGTGGATCAGTACGTCTGCGTCGGAGTGCCCCAGGAGTCCCTTCTCAAAAGGGATCTCCACGCCTCCGAGGATCAGTTTACGTCCGCTTTCCAGCCTGTGAACATCGTAGCCAAAACCTATGCGGTACATAGCGTTAGTCCACTGTGATCGACTTTGAGACGTTCTTTGGAACGTCGGGATGCACACCGTGATCCAGGACGCTGAGGCGATCAAGCTTCTTGAGCTTGCGGATACTCATCCTAAGTGCAAGCAGTTGCAAGACGATAGTTGCCGAGAAGCAGGTCATCAAGCTGTCACCTGTCTTGGGCAGATTGATGTAGCCCCAGCCGTAGTAGGAGCCTTCGTTGGGATTGACGCTGGCATTCTTCAGGAGCTTGGCATTTTCCTCGGCAATCACATAGGTATCTGCACCCCGGATCTTATGGGTATTTATCTGGGAAATAGTGAGGTTAACGTCGCGCTCATCCGGCCCGGTCACGTAGATCAGGGGATAATTGCGGTACATAGGCTCAAAGAAATCGTGTTTTGCCACGACCTCGCCGAAGATCTTGTTTCCGGCTGGAGAAAGATTGAATGGCATATTACGTGTAAACATATAGGTGCTCATAGCTTTAAAGAGCTCTTTTGTCTCGTTATGAGCGATACCTGCTTCGGTCGCCAGGTCATCCACCTTGTCGATCATATCGCCATAGGAACGCACGAAGTTACGCACGTGTTTCAGTCCAAAGACGGTATTTTTGCCGAGGATGGTATTGGGTCCGTGCTTAAACTCTGATGCTTCACGACCTTCCGCGTGGTTTAGCACGGTCTCGCGGATCTTCAGAGCACCTTCCATAGCCACGCCGGTGATCTTGGTGGCGAGGATGTGCAGCGATGGCTCCATATAGATTTTGGCAGCCGTGTAATCAATCGTTTCTGCCGTATTATCAATGGTTTCCTTGAGCAGTGAGGGAATGTTCCAGAGAGATTGATAGCGGCGCTCGATCTGGGCTTTAAGTTCGGGCAGCGAGGGGTCGTCAGAAGGTAAGAGCGAGAGCTTCATCTCGGCAGTTCGGATCGCCAGGTAGTAAAAGAGCGTCATCTGGTTCATAAAGCTCTTTGTGGCGGGCACTGCAATCTCCGGTCCGCAAAGGATGGGGATGGCAACATCGCTCTTTTCCTGTCCCAAAGTGGAATTCATATTGTTGACCAGCACAACTTTGTGCACATTGAGGCGTTTCTCGTCGATGTCATTGAAGATATCGATCAGGTCTTTGGTCTCGCCGGATTGGGAAACACCAATGATCAAGTCGTTGTCTTTGATGCAGTTCGAGTATTCTCCACGGAAGTCTCCGGGAAGAATCGGGATGATCTCGACCTTGGCTATTTCATTGAAGAAAAGAGCTGCGACCTTGGTAGCGTTAAAAGAAGTGCCGCATGCGATTGTGTAAGCATTACGGTTTGCTTCCAGAGTGATCTTTACTTGCTCGAGGAAGCCTTTGACGCTGGCTTCGAAATCCACTACGTCCACCTGTTCTGCCAAAGAATCCAGCGCTTTGGCGAGGAAGAAGCGGGAGAGCTCGTATTCTTCGCCGATCAAATCTATAAAGACGTTCTTTTCATTGGAAAAGAAGTACTTCTTGTCAAAGTCTTCTTTTACTGCGACGTCGAAGAGAGCTCGCCATTCGGTCTCGGCTTTTTGGTAGAAATGCTTATAGGTATTGGAAGCGCAGAGTTCATTAAAGACAGCCAGGCGTTCGTTGCGCTCCGCTGTCCCCAAAATTGTCAGCATTATTCCGCTGAAGTGATCCCTAAGACCCTCTTTGGTCAGTAATTCGAGCATCCTGCGTCCGGTATTGGATCCGCCCTGGAAGAGCTTGATCAGTTTGCCGGAAGATTCTGCCTGGGCATAGATCTCCTGCTCCATAAAGTATTCAAATTCGGGGAGTAGTTCTACGTCTTCGGCTCTTAGCTTGGAATAAACGGGCTGAGTAAGGATGCGTTCACCGGTCTTGTACAGCTCATCCTTGAAACCTCTGCGACGGAAGACCAGATCGCGCTGCGCATAGATCTGGTAAGCATCAGCTGTGTATTCGACAAATTCGCCTTCACGCAGATTGACCAGGAGTTTGGTAAAACGCAAGACTGCTGTGAGATCGCTGGAAGCAAGACAAAACTTGCCTTCATCGAGCTCGCCGATGCCAAAGTAAAGGCTGCTGCCGGCTTTGATTGCCCAGGAGGTTTCGGTCTCGGGATCCACGATCACCGCTGCATAGGAGCCGATCATCTTGGCTGCAGTCTGTATAATAGCACGGCGCATACACGCCTTGCGTTCTTCATGGATAGTAGGATTGCCGGCTTTGGTCATCTCAATGTCAAAATAGTGCTCAACGCTATGCACAAGCATCTCTCCGTCGTTATCGGAAAGCACTGTATGTCCTTCCTGGGTGAGGAAGATCTTGAGCTCGCGGGTATTGGTGATATTGCCGTTGTGAGCTCCGTAGATGTGGCGCTTGCACTTCACTTCGTGAGGTTGGGCATTGGTCTTGTTGACAAAGCCAAAGGTAGCCCAGCGAACTTGTCCGCAGAAGATCTTACCGGCCTGCTTCTCGATACCCAAGGTCTTGACGAGCGTGCTGGGTGCTCCAACGTCCTTGAGCAGTGTGATCTTCTTGTTATCATCCTGAAAAGCAGCCCCCGTAGAATCGTAACCCCTGTATTCAAGAGCTCTGAGCAGAATTGAGGCATATTGTCCCAAATTGATGCTTACCCTGGGTAAAGCCAGTCCCAAGACTCCGCATCCCAGCCCCGGGATGGGTATCCTGAAGCTGAAAGAGAGCTTTTGCAGCTTGCTGATTAGCCTGATCATCGCCCGTTGGTAGCCTGAATTATGCCCGGTGTTCTGCAGCTTGTTGTCTCGCATAGGAATCCTCATCAGAAGTTCTTGTCCACGATTAGATTAGCTAGAAACCAATCTGTCTCGTCGGTAATTTTAAGATTGAGTTCGCTGGAAGGCAGGATATAGACCTTCTCCCCACAATATTCAAGGATGGAAGCATCGTCTGTGCTAAAGAATCCATCCTCATAAGCCTTTTGATAGCATGTATGGATTAGATGATAGTTAAAAACCTGCGGTGTATAGACCTGCACCAGGTGTGAACGGTTCAGAGTCTGCTGGATCAGATTGCCGGAAACCTGTTTTACAGTATGCTTGAGCGGAGCAGCCGGCACCACTGCCTGATGGATGATCACCCGGCGATACAGCTCTTCCAGAAAGCTGACGGTGATAAAGGGACGCACTCCATCGTGGATAAAGACGTAATCCGTATCAGGGGGACATGCCTGCAACGCTCCAAAGATACTATCCTGACGCTCTGCGCCTCCGGGGATGACCTTCAGAGGCTTCTCGGGCTGATCCAGGAAGTCGTTGATCAGGCTCTCGCAGAGGGCAATATCATCCTCTGGCGCTGTAATCAGGATATTAGAGATCAGCGGGCAATTCAGAAAGACAGACAGACTGCGGATAAAGACAGGGATTCCACCCAGGGAGCGGAATTGCTTCTTGACTGTTCCACCCATCCTGGTGCCGCTTCCGGCTGCGGTGATGATTGCGGTGCTTTGGCTTATATCTTCCATTGGTAAAAGATACCTCTCTGTTCACGTTGTGATATGATCAGACCCTCAGCGCCAAACTGACGCAGGATCTTGGAGATTTCATTGATATGCAGATTGAGGATGGATGCCATTTCCTCGGCAGTGCAAGGACGCCTGATCAATAGCGAGCGGATCAAGTCGCGTGCCTGGGCATCGACAGTATGATCCGGCTTGGAATACTCCACTTTGGCAATGATTTCCACAGGCATTGGCAGTGTCTCCGCAAAGATATCGCTGATCCGTGATAGAGTTGCCGAATCGGCTGCACCGACCCAATCTTCCGCTCCCGGACGATCCAGACTATTGAGTTGGACAATATCAGGAGATATCATAGCGATGGCATCCCTTAGGAGATAGATCTCTTCGTCTGTATCATTAAGCCCCGGCAGGATAAAGACTTCCAACCAGATATTGCCGGTATATTCCTGCCTCAACGAGATCAGATTGTTGATCAGTTCGGCAGATTGCAAGCCCGGTTTGGGACGGTTCAGCTTCTCATAAACGCTCTGTGAAACTGCATCCAGAGAAGGCAGGATCAGATCGCAGGGGAGGATGTCTCGCCTGAGATCAGGATCATTCAGGAGCACCCCGTTAGTGAGCAGAGCCAGTTTATAATCCGGAAACTCGCTCTTTACAAAGCTGATGATCTCCCCGATCCGGCTGTACAGAGTAGGCTCACCAGCCCCGGAAAACGTGATATAATCGAGCTTTGGAGCAGTCTGTAGATAGCTCCTAAGCTCTCTGATAATAGTGAGAAGCGGAAAGAACTCCCTGCGCTCGGTCTCGAGATGAGTCGTACGCTGCACCTCGCAATAGACGCAATTGAGCGGACAGTATTTGTACGGCACAAGATCCACGCCCAGTGATATCCCTAAGCGCCGCGAGATAACCGGTCCAAAGAGATGGGAGTATTTCATCGCTTAGAAGGTCGTGCCAAATTGCAGATGCGGCTCCCAGGTGCGATCTTCCGGGTTGTAGGCATAATCAAAACCGATCAGGCCAAAGGGACTCTGGATGCGCACGCCTGCTCCAACGCCTTTCTTGAGCTTCAGGAAGTTGAATTCTCTCAAGTGGTTATAGCTGTTACCGGCATCAAAGAAGAGCACGCCGATGATCTGGTCGCCACCAATCGGGTAACCCAATTCGGTGGAGAAGATGATTGCCCGGGTACCACCACCGACTGGCCCAATGGAGCGATCAGGATAGCCTCGGATACCATCTGCGCCTGTACCTCCCAGATAGAATTTCTCGTCCGGAGGTGCATCCGCGGAGCTGCCAAATGGCGTCACATAGCAGAAACGCCATTTACTGCGCAAGGTTAGCTTTTTCCAAGCCTGCATATACCAGTTGACCTGGGCAATCTGCTTGAAATAGTCAAAGTCACCACCCAAAGCGCCGCCTGCAAGCTCTGAGAATAGAGTCACTTGCGAGCCTCTGGTGGGGAAGAATATGTTATCGCGGGTATCCCGGCTGAGGGTGAGATTAACGCTGGATGTGTAGCGCCAGGAGAGGCTGTCGAGCTCTATCAGTGTCGCATTGGCGACCGGATCGAGCAGGATCTGGCTCATATTGGTAATATCATAACGTTTTGAATAGAAAGAATATCCTGCCACCCAGCGGGATCGGTTGATCCAGGGAATCGGTTGACCTGCCCGGATACTGGCGCCGCGAGTGTAGATCTCATAGTAGAATGAGCTCCAGTTCTTCTTTGTATAGTAAAGGCTGGAGCCTAAAAGCACGTCGGTATCATAAAGATTGGGATTGGTAAAGCTGAATTCAAAGTTTTGAGTGCTGCCACCAAACTCCCAGGAGAGGCTGCTGGACCAGTTGTTGCCAAATAGATTGTTCTGCGAGACAGAGAGTTGCCCCACAAACTTGTCCTGGCTGTTATAGCCAACTCCACCATTCGCCACGCCGGAGGATTTGTCCATCACGTCGATAAAGAGATCGATATCCCCTTCGTTGTTGATCCGGGTATAATCCAGCTTGATGTCCGGTTCAAAGAAGCCCAGGTTGTAGATATTTTGCTGGCTGCGAACCACTTGGCTCTGGCGGAAGTAATCTCCGGGAGCTACTTCGAGCTGACGTCTCAAGACCTTTTCCTTGGTACGCAGATTGCCGGAGAAGTGAATCTGGCGGATTTGTGCGCGCACACCCTCGGTAATCGCAAGGCGGGCTGTCACGGTTCCATCGGCCTTATCGTAAGCAGGCTCGACATTTACATAGATAAAACCTTCGTCAAAATAGAGTGAATATAGCTGTGAAAGCTGTTTCTCATACTTTTCCTGATCGAAGACATCGCCTGCTTCCATCGTGAAGACGGATTCCAGACGTTCTGAGGTAAAGTATTCATTGCCGGTAATTTCTGTGCTGCCATAGAGATAGCGCGAACCCTCGCGGATATTGATCAGGAGTTCCAGATCACGCTCGTTGATCTGCACCAGTTCATAGGGTCCGACTCTTACGTCGATATAGCCGTTTTTCTTGTAGAAATTGGCGATATTCACAAGGTCTTGATCAAATTTCTCCTGGTCAAAGCGGCCTGAACGGAAGAATCCTGCGGCTTTGGTCTTCATTCTGCGGGCTATCACCTTGTCTTCAAAGGCTGTATTACCCTCGATGATGATGCGCTGCACGGCTACTCGGCGTCCCTCGTCGATGAAAACGGTCAGGGCTACCTTATTGCCTTCCATCGGGCGTTCATTCACCTCGATGGCGACATTGGCAAAGCCCTTGCCGGAGTATTCGGCTTTGAGCTTGCGGAGCAGTTGGCTTTTGAGCTGATCCGACCAATATGATCCTTGGCGCAAAGTGACTAATTCATCGACCCGATCGCGATTTACGGCCTTTAGACCGATATAGGAGATGCCTGCAACGATGGGATTTTCCACGGTGCGGATCACCAGGTTGATGCCGGTACGATAAGGCTCGGAATGCACCTGGATATCGGAAAACACTCCCATTCGATATAGGGTTTTGATCGATGAGGCTACTTTTTCCGGATCAAGCGCATCTCCCACCCGCAAACTGATGGCGGTGGTGATGAGGCTTGGATCTATGTTTTGGCTGCCTTCGACCCTGATCTGGTAGATGGTCTCTCCGGCGGCAAACAGGCTGCCGAGAGTAATCAGGAGCACAAAGCTCAGCAAGATTCGCTTTATATATGGGCGCATATTTCCTCCATTTAAGCTGGATAGACCATTTCTACAAGCGCGCAATTTAGTAAAGTCTTTTTTTCAGGAGCGGGAATCGGGGGGCGCTTCGAGCAGTTAATAGTTAATAAGTTAATGAGTTAATAGTGATAGGCTGCGCTGCGTGCTTCGCACAGTTAGAAGTTAGCAGTTAGACAGTTAGAGCTGCGCATTGTTCGAACATATCACCCAGCCTGACCCCCTCCGTCATTCCTGCGAACGAATCAGCAAAGCGCATGCTTTGGGGAGTCGTGTAGGCAGGAATCTCCCAGCGCTTTGCGCCTCAAGCCCTATAAGGGCGACATCCGATAGCGAGGGGTGAAGCCCCTCGTAAATGGCATCCCGACCCCTTTTAAGAAAAGACCTCTACCCCCCAGATAGAGCACAGGAGTGCTCTATCTGGGGGGTAGAGGTAATTGGATTGATTTGTACAAGGCATCCATACGAGGGGTTCCGCTTCGCTCCACCCCTCGCTATCGGATGTCGTCCCTACGGGACTTGTGCGCTGCGCGCAGTTAATAGTTAGTGAGTTAATAAGTTAGTGAGTGATTAGCTGCGCTGTGTGCTTCGCACAGTTAGAAGTTAGCAGTTAGACAGTTAGAGCTGCGCATTGTTCGAACCTGTCACCCAACCTGTACCCCCACCGTCATTCCTGCGACCGAATCGACAAAGCGATGATTGTAGGTGCGTCATCCTGACGCACAGCTATCTGAGCGACAAGATGTCGCTCCTACGTAAACTGTCCCCCTCCGTCATTCCTGCGAACGACTCAGCAAAGCGCTTATTGTAGGTGCGTCATCCTGTCGCAAGCTATCTGAGCGACAAGATGTCGCTCCTACGTAAACTGTCCCCCTCCGTCATTCCTGCGAACGAATCGACAAAGCGCCAGCTTTGATGAGTCGTATAGGCAGGAATCCATCTATCAACTGCGCGAAGCGTATTCCATATAATCTGATCACTATTCACTGATTACTGTTCACTGCGCTCTGCGCCCCACTCCGATCCTATCTGTTCTGTAACACATTCTTGAAGAGTATGACCCTTGGCTCCGCTTGGTATCCTGCCTGCTGCCTGCTTGTAGCCTGCTTGAATCCTGCATGGAGATGCATCAAACAACTGAAAAACAGGCACATAGGATTGTATCAAGCATAAGGAGCGTATAATGGCTGATCAAACCAATTGCGGAGCTTCGGAAAGCTCCGATACGTTCGATTACCAAGCCTCGGAAAGCTCTGGCAGCTCAGCTAAGGCACCGGGAATCTCCAGACGAATATGAGGCTTATGCCCAAAGGCTCAAGGGGGGGGATAAGATTGAAGACGTCATCTTTTCCAAAGAAAGCGGAGCTGTCTTGAGCGTTGCAGTAAAATGGATTCCTGCCTACACGAATCACCAAAGCATGCGCTTTGCTGATTCGTTCGCAGGAATGACGGAGAGGGGTCGGGCTATGAGGTAGGATGGCAGGAATCATGGCATGGGGTTGAAAAAAAACCTATCCAGTTCAAACCAATCCACAGGAATGACAGAGAAGTTCAGGACTTGGCTATTTCTATGCACAATGCGCAGCTAATCACTACTAACTTACTAACTGATTAACTATTAACTGCGCTCTGCGTTCTGCGCAGCTCTAACTGCCCAACTACTAACCACTTACTGTGCGAAGCACACAGCGCAGCACAAAAAAGTTTGCAGGAAAAGAATATTGTCATGATATAGATAATTACAGCAATTGGCACGGCAATTGCATCCAATTTTACTCTGCTATTCGTTTGGAATAGAGTAAAATACGGCTTATATTATCCGTGATGATTCCGGGAGGAAAGATGGAAACAAGCAAGCTGCAAAACCTTGCAATGAATGACAATGGCTTTGTATTTGACCCCAATTCGGGTTACAGCTATACAAGTAATGAAACAGGCATCTTCATTATGAAGCTGCTGGCTCAGGGCAAGGACAAGGTACAGATCCTTGAGGCTATCCAAAACGAATATGAGATTTCCGAAGATCACTTCAGCAGCGATTTTGACCACTATCTCCTGATGCTGGAAGCTCTGGACTTGGTGGAACTCTGATGGCAAATCCTGATCTTAGTAAACTGGCGATCACCATAGCCGTTACAGGGCTCAAAACAGGCGATAACCCCCAGCCGGGCGTACCGGTAATCCGCAGCATCCGTGCGGCGGGATTTGGCGGGAAGATCATCGGCCTGGTCTATGATTCCCTGGAATCCGGCATCTATTTGGATGGTCTCGTGGATGAAGTTTATCAGATGCCCTATCCCTCCGCCGGAGCAGAAGCTTTTCTTGCCCGGATGGAGTATATTAACGGAAAATGCCCAATCGATGTAGTGATCCCCACTCTGGACGCCGAAGTAATCCTCTATATCAGGCTGCAGGACGAGCTTGAACGCTTGGGAATCCACACCTTTCTCCCCACCGAGTCGTGCTTTCTATTGAGAGACAAGACCAAGCTCGGCACATTCTTCCCGCCCAAGGGAGTTTCTGTGCCGGAGACATCTCTGATCAGCGATGCGTCGCAGATTTTGTCCGTCAAAGATCAGTTTCCGATGATGATCAAAGGAAAGTATTACGAGGCTTACAAGGCAAATAGTCCGGAAGAGGCCTTTAAGTATTTTTATGAGATACAGGAACGCTGGGGACTGCCGATCATCCTGCAAAAACTGGTGCCAGGTGATGAGTATAATATTGTCATCGTTGGAGATGGCGAAGGCGGAATGCTGGGAATGGTGCCGCAGAAAAAGCTGGTAATTACCGATAAAGGCAAAGGCTTTGGCGGAGTAGTGGTAAAGAACCCCGAGCTGGACGATTTTGCCGCCAAAGTCATCAGTATCCTCAAGTGGCGCGGTCCCTGCGAACTGGAAGTAATGCGCGGTTTCGACGGAGTATATTATCTGATCGAGATCAATCCGCGCTTCCCTGCCTGGGTGCGTTTGGCGGAAGGTTCTGGCCAAAATCAGCCTGCAGCAGTGGTACTCAAAGCTTTGGGGATGGATGTGGATCCTTTGCCCCAATGCAAATCCGGCACGTTGTTTATCCGTCACGCAGAGGATATCATCACGGATATCTCGGTGATGGGAGAGATCTCGGCAAAAAGTGAATTGATCAGAAGGTAATATGAAGAAGACTTATGTAGCACCAAACATCGAGCGCAATAGCGCAGGTAATATGAATAAATACGGCGCAAAGAGCGTCGTAAGACACCAGGATCAGATCGAGGGAGTAGCAATCAACGATTTGGTGAGCAAATTCGGCTCGCCTCTGATCGTGCTCTCCGAAAGCCAGATGCGAAAGAGATACCGCCGTCTCCAGGACGTGATGCAAATGCACTATCCCAAGGTGGAACAAGCCTGGAGCTACAAGACAAACTATCTTGGCGCAGTCTGCAGCATCTTTCATCAGGAAGGTGCCAGGGCGGAAGTGGTCTCCGGAATGGAGTATCAGATGGCTCGCAGATTGGGCATCGCTGGCAAAGATATTATCTTTAATGGACCTGGTAAGCGTCCGGACGAGCTTAAAGCAGCCATCCTGGATAACGCACTGATCCACATAGATCATCTTGATGAGCTTTATCTGCTTGAGAAGCTTGCCAAAGAATTGGATAGCCGTCCCAACGTCGCGATCCGTGTTAATATGGATACGGGGATTAGTCCGCAGTGGAGCCGATTTGGCTTTAACTATGAGAATGGCGAAGCTATGCGGGCAATACAGCGTCTATTGGCTGGCAAGGCGATGAATCTCAAGGGCTTGCATACACATATCGGCACCTTTATTCTGGATGCCAATGCATATTATTGGGCTGCCAGATCTCTCCTGGATCTGGCGACCAAGATCGAGGCGGAACACGGGATAGTATTGGAGTACATTGATTTGGGCGGTGGTTTTGCCTCGCAGAACACTCTGCACGCTCAGTACACACCCGGGGAATTTGCCTCGCCATCCTTTGATCAATACGCTGCCGCAATCGGAGCAGCTTTTAACGAATCGCACTTTGTAAGCCAGTATCTGCCGCTTTTGATTCTGGAAACAGGACGTGCAATGGTTGATGAGGCAGGTTATCTGATCTCCAGTGTCCTGGGCAAGAAGAATCTGCCTACCGGAGAACGTGCTGTGATCCTCGATGCAGGTGTCAATACGACTATCACAGCCTGGTGGTACAAGCTCAAGGTTACACCCACCCGCAGCTTCCCCGGTGCTTATCAGAATACTGTCTTTTACGGTCCGCTCTGTATGAATATCGACGTGATGCGTTATGCCCTGCCTTTCCCGGATCTGCATACGGGCGACAAGGTGTTGATCACGCCGGTGGGTGCTTATAACAACACACAATGGATGCAGTTTATCGAGTATCGTCCGCGGATCGTCTTGATCACCGAGACGGGCAAAGTGGAGCTCCTCAGGGAGCGGGAAGAGCTGGAAGACGTGATCTCCCGGGAACTAATACCGGAGCATCTCAGAAAGATCTGATGAAGATAGCGCAAGCGCTTTGGTCTCTTCTAAAGGCAGTTCCGCACAGCTATTCCACTATTCTGTTTTCAGATAACCTGCTGGTGGGATTGGCTTTGATGGGACTTACCTTCATCTCGCCAATCGTCGGTTTGGGAGGCTTGGCAGGCTTGCTGTTTGCGCTGGTCTTCTCGAGACTTTTGGGCTTTGAAGGCTGGGAATCTCAGGGCGGGATTATGGCTTTTAATAGCCTGCTGATCTCTCTGGCGATTGGATATTACTATCCATATAGCGGGATCGGCACGCTGTCCCTTCCCTTCTTTGGGCTGATTCTGACAGCTTCATTGATAACAGTATTTCTCTATGCCGGAGTGAATTACCTTACTCAGTCGCTCTTTAAGATGCCCTCGATGAGCCTGGCTTTTTCGATTGCTGCACTCTTCTTTTGGTACTATATGGTGCGGAGTGGCTTGTTCACTGGATTGGACTTTCAAAAGCCTCTTATCTGGTCGCACTCGCTCAAGCTGAATTGGTTTTGGCAGGATTACTTCCTGAGCCTGGGCAGCATCGTCTTTGTGCCGGATCTGATCGCAGGGATACTCTTGGCGATTGTGCTCTTTATGATCACCAGGATTGGTTTTATGCTTTCGCTGGTGGGTTGGACGATATGCTATATCCTCCTGCATTTCAGCAGTATCGGCAGCACCTACGGGATGTTTTTCCCGGGCTTCAATCTGATTCTGATCAGTCTGGCAGTGGGCTCGGTCTTTCTAATTCCCGGTAAGAGCTCCTATCTCTTGGCGGCTTTTGCCACTCTGGCTGGTTTCCTGCTTGCTTACGCCCTCTCCGGTAAGTACTACTATTCCGATCTGATGGGCGGCAGACCCTCCTTTCTCTATCTGCCGATCTTTGCTTTCCCGGTTAATATCGTGGTGATCGGGCTGATCTATGCGCTCAGACTGCGGGTTCATCAGAAGTCACCCATTATAAACGACTATGGCATCCTGCATCCGGAAAAGGCTTTGGAAGCATATCTCTCGCGCTATCGCAGATTTTCCAGTGCCGGAATACCGCAGATCCATCTACCCGTGAATGGTGAATGGATTGTAACGCAGGGACATAACGGCGAGCATACGCACAAGAAAGATTGGGCGATGGCTTGGGACTTTGAGATAGTCGATGCAGCGGGTAAGAAGTACTCGGACAAAGAAACAGAACTGCGGGATTACTACTGCTATGGTAAGACCGTCTATGCAGCTGCTGCAGGCTATATTGCCAAGGTTGTAAACAGCATCCCGGACAATCCGATTAGCGGGATCAATACTCAGGACAACTGGGGCAATTACGTTACAATATCCCACGGTTACGGTTTTTATACGCTATATGCGCATCTCAAGGAAGGCTCTGTCAAACTGGCTGAGGGAGATTACATCAAACAAGGCGAGAAGATTGGTCAGGTGGGTAATTCAGGACGTTCACCGGTTCCGCATCTTCACTTTCAGGCACAGCTCGGCATTGATGCAGGCTCCAAGACCGTCTATAGCCACATCATAAATTACAAAAAGGCAGATCAGGACGGCTATCAGAGCTTTGTCTCCAGTGGAGTGCCTTTAGAAGGCGAATTGATCTCTCCTTTGGTAGCGGAGAAGGATCTGGCACCCATACTCCAGCTTGGTTATGGACAGAAACAGAGCTTCAGCGTGCAGCAGGGGGGTAAAAGTTATATTGAGCACTGGAAGGTCGATCTTGACCTGGCAGGTACACATAGTATCATCTCGGATCAGGGCAGTAATCTGGAGTTTTCGATCTACAACGGAATCTACAATTCCCTCAGCCTGCACGGAAGACGCAGGACTGCTTTGGCTGCTTTTGCTTATGCTGCCTCACGTCTGCCCTGGATCGAGAATCAGGGGCTGGTCTGGCAGGATGAACCGAGTCTTTCGGTCGTGATGAATCCCTTCTGGAAGAATCTGACTTTATTCCTGATACCTTTCTTCAAGCCAATCAGGGTGAGTTCCAGTTCCCGGATGAGCCCCGATAAGAGCACTATAACCGTTACTACAATCACCAGGCTCAAAGCTCTGGGGATGCAGGTTTACAGCTATGAATCCAGCCTTGTTCTGGATCGCAAACACGGAATACGTTCCTTCAGCCTGTCTCAAGGAGCAAAACTCCTGATCAAAGCAGAACACATCGAAGCCAAGGAGGAAAACAATGCCTAAGTATCTACTGATGCTCGTAATAAGCCTACTAATGTGTAACTTGGCAGCTCAGACCGCCAGCATCCAGGAATCCTATCTGGCTGAAGCACGAGGCGACTATCAAAACGCTCTGCGTATTATGCAAAGCCTCTCTTCCGGGGAACCAAACGACACCTTTTACCAGATGCGCAAGGCATGGCTGAACTACCTGCTGGGCTCCTATCAGGAAGCCTTGGCAGACTATCAGGCGGCAGCCAACAAACTAAACCACCTCGATGCCCACTTGGGAGAGATCAATTGCTATCTTGCACTGGGAAACTGGGATCAAGCCAAGGTTGTTGCAGATCGGTTGCTCCAGGTTCACGCCCAAAACCCGACTCTGCTCTCCAAAGCCGCTTACGCCCTTTATATGAAGCGTGACTATGCAGGAGCAGCAAGCTACTTTGAGCGAATCATCAGCATCTATCCCTGGGACTTTGAAAACCTCGGCTACCTGGTAAACAACCTCTATCTGGCAGGCAGAGTCGAAGATGCCCGTGCTGCTTATCAAGCGCTGAAGAAATACTATCCACAAAGCCAGATCGTTATAGACTACCGGGATTTACTGGACTAAACTCTTGAGATACACCGCGCTAATTCTCTTTATCCTGCTGGTTTCCGCTCTCTCTGCTCAGGCAGGGATCTACGACCAGCAGATCAGGGAATTGCGCCTGACTATTGCTCAGAATCCGGTTGATACCGCCAGCCGGATGTCACTGGGCTATTTACTGATGCTTTCCGAGGACTACCCGGGAGCTTACAATCAGTATGACACTGTCTTCAGACAAGATAGCCTCAGCGTTGATGCTGCTTCTGGTAAGCTTTGGGCTCTCAATGCCCAGGGCTTGTTCCGGCGCACCATCTCTGAATCACAGCCTTTGGCCACAGCTTTCACCGGGCACGCACCCATCTCCAATCACCGGGCTTATGCTTTATCGCAGGTGGGATTGCATCAGCAGTCCCGTTACTACTATGCCCAAGCTCACCGATTCTCCCGTGATCAACAAAGCTCGGCAATAGCCAGGGAAGGCTTGGCTTGGGATTATCTCGCCTTGGGAGACCGCTATAAAGCTCTGCGCTATTCCTTAAAAGATGATACAGACTTTAGGACAGCTTTCCGCAAGCCCAAGCTCGCTATCACTTTGAACTACAACCTTTCCAATGCAGATATGCAATCCCTGGGGCTGCAAAGCTCAATTCAGAGCGGATTGTATCGCCTTAGCCTCGAGGCTGATGAACTACTGATCTCGGGTGAACACTTCCGCTATTCCGCCGGACTGGGACTGGATGTTTCAAACCCATTCGGGCAAACCAGCTTTGCTTACACTTACCTGGATGGCGAAGACGCAAGAGTCTATCCCGCATCTCATTACTCGCTCTCCCAGGAAGCTCCTGTCTATATCAAATATCTCTCGCTTGTGCCAAAGATCAGTGCTCATCTGGGCAATTTTGAACGTTTCGATACTTACCAGGGCGATTTGAGCCTCAGTTTGCGCTATTCACCGGTCTCTGCAGGCATTAGCTATTCCAAGCTCTATCAGGATAGCGACCCGATCGATTCAGACCGCTCTTGGGATATCCTCAGCCTGGTTACAAGCCTCAAGATCGCAGGCAGATACGTCGTTTCCGCATACTACACACAAGGCGATCAAGCCTGGTGGGTCAATCCTTACGGAGCAATCACGGACGACTTCAATTCTGTGGACGAATCCCTTGCTCTCTCCCTTTGGGCTCCCTTTGGAAAGCACCTGGGATTATTGTTATACCATCAAATTGGACTTTTAGATGAAGAATACAGGCATTTCTCCAGCCTATCGTTTACTTACACTTTGTAGCCTGATCCTCTTTGGACTGGTGCTCTTCTCCTGCAATATCAGGGAAAACAGCCTCTTGCCTCCCAATCTTGACCCCAAAGAATACATCATCGAAAGCACCATCCGAGTCTATTCCGACCACCTCATAAAGAGCTCAAACGATGATACTTACATCTATATCCCCAAAGAAAGCATCTCCGACAGCCTGCTCTGGTACAACGACCGCATAGTCCTGGAAAAAGTAGATGAACTTACAGAGCGCGACAGCCTCGCCTTTGATAGCTCACTTACAATGCTTACAAATACTTACAAGCTTTCAGTAATCCGCGAAGGCAACCCTATCATCCTCGATTCCATCCCCGGTTTTGCCACGCTCTACACTGATCGTATCGCCGGCAATCCGGGAGCGCAATCCTACCTTTTATCCTTGCAGTATATACCTCAGGCGCAGAGACTTGAGCAGTACAGCTATGCCTCTTCCCGCTGCTTCTTTGATCTTGATGGAAGTGGTGAGTTTACTCTCAGTTCCGCAGCTCAGGAGAGCCCAAGCCTTAGCTTCCCAGAGAGCGGTAAGGACGTTCAAGCCCTGCTTTTTGACGAGGATCTTTATCTGCAAGCCTGGATTCCATCTGCCTTTACCGAGCAACTTGGCTCCATTCAGATTACTGTAGAAGAATCACTTGGCTCCACTATGGCGCAGACAGCCCAGCAGCTTTTTCCCGGGTTTGCTGTGCTCAGTAAAGTAATAACAATCAATACAGAGCGCCCCGGTTCGAGCAGTAGTGTTCCTATCCTGCACTACCGTATGCTACAGAGTAAAACCTTTGGGACACAATGGATAAAGCTGGCAGATAGCGGCATCAGTGCCTGGCCTCAAGGCGATAATACCTGGAAGATCGAAGGCGATAAACTGATTACTTTCGTGAATGGCGCCGGTACTTACTTCCTGCTCAATCCTGTAGGAGGGCAAAACAGCCTGGAACTCGCTCTGGACAGCTCCTATCGCCAAATCTATCTCGAAGATATCTGGCTCGATCTCAAAGATACCAATCTCAGCGGAATAAAGCTCCGGCTCGATACCCAGCCACCCTTGGGCGAGCTCTATAATGCCTACTTCAAAGCCAATCCTTACACCCTCTGTAGTCCGGCAAAGGCTTATGGTATTAGTTTTTACAAAGGCAACAACCTGATCGAGACCCTACCGGGAGATGCCTGGATCGAGTTTGGATTCAGGACAGACGAGAGCCGCCGATCTGCCAATCGCCTGATGCGCATCTACCGCGACGCATCTGTCGATCATCTGGATTACAAGAGCTGGGCAAGTGCATACGACGATGGACACTACACTATCTCAAACGGCTTTGTTTACAGTGGGATAAACTCCTCCGGAACTTATCTTTACGGCTTGATCAACGAGCCTGCTACCCGGCTTGATATCCCCCGTTACAAGGCAAATCTAAGCCTTCAAACCGCTCACACCAATCTCTCCTGGAGCGATAACAGCCTGGCTTTTTCTACACTGAGCCTTGAATTCAATCCCAGCCTCGAGACCACTCATCCCTGGCTCAACGGTCTGCCTTACAATTACATTGGAAGTCAGGCCCTGATGAAGATAAGTACTAATCTAAGAGGGCGCGAGGCAGACGAACTGCCTGATGGGCTGTATCTGGAAAGCTCCTTGGCAAATAGCCCGGAATCTATCATAAACTTCTCTGCCCGTGCCGACTATCCCAAATTTTACCGCTATCGCAGAGCTCAAAGCTTTGATCACAACACATACCTGATGGAAGGCAAGATACTGAAGATTTCACCTGCCGTAAGCGGCTGGCTAATCGATTCCTCAAGTATCAGAAAGACAAGGATATCGCGTCAACTTGCGCTGTTCTCCCGGATGATCTTTGACGATTATGACCTGGAACTCTATCTGGATAGCGCTACTCCAATGCCAGCCAGCACTTTGGAGATCTATGACAGCCCCACGCTTACTGATCGCTTTGGCGTCCTGGCCAGCCAGTATAGCCTTGCCTATCTCTCAGCCGCATACAGCATTAGGATGCTCAATAATCCTGGTTTCTACCAATCTTTCAGCCCCCTCATCAGGATAAAGCAGACCGATAGGCGGGAGAATTTGCTCTTCTCAATCTCAGATGGAGATTATTACAGGATATACACTTACCCTCAGGCTGGGACAGCTGATGGCTGGTCCTTCAGTATCGCGGATGGTCACATAGCTTTCTATTTGGCGCACGACGCCCAATATGCCGTAATTTCAGACCAGAATCCGCACACAGAAATTGATGTGCTTGCCTTTGGAGCGCAGGATAAACACGTGTCTCTTTATCAGGCTCAAATGGTTATGCCACAGGAACATATAGGTAATCTCATCCCGGCAGGCTCGCATCTTACCTTGCGCAAACTGAGCGATCCCCCCACGGGAGTGGTAGCTCGCAGTGTGTATCAAGTCCTGATGCGAGGGCCACAGCTCACCCCGCTGACCCCCGCTTTCTATTCGCATCCGGAGTTGGCTCGCTGGCCATTCATCTATATCCCGGTGCCGGATTATGTTCCGGGAGAATCGATCAGGTTGTTCTACCGCAGTCCTTTAGGTGTCACCACAGAGTTGCACAGAGTGCAAGCCTTTGATTCGGTTGATCCTTCCGATGAGTTTGTGATGGTTGGCAATAGTGCGGTCTGTTTTATCAACAATCCCGGTATCTTTTATACAACGAGCGGACGAGTATCGGGGCACTGATTATTATATTGACACAAGCTTTGTGCTGCTGAAGCTGCTTGCAAACAAATACTAGTGTGAAGAACTAATGAAAGCAAGCGCTTCTGACCCTGATGCCTCCCAAATAGCTATAGCTCATAGCATTCTTCCCTTTTGAATAGTCCGGTAAACGGCTAGTAATTCTTTGGTGATCCCCTGGTCGTCACTAGGGGATCACTAGGGGATCACTAGGGGATCTCCAGAGGAATCAAGCGGAGCAAAAGAGCGAAATCACCATTTTTCCGATGAATTTGGCTTTATCCAAAAGGAGCCCAAGGAGAGGGATAGGTGAAAGTGCCATCAAAAATGACTCTTGACAAAAGCTCTGGACTCAAGAATTGTGCAAGCTGATGAAATTTAAAGGATTAGCTATAGCCTGATCCTGTTGGAGAATTTATGGAATACCCTTTCATTGAGATCGAGCGCAAGTGGCAGGAGAAATGGAAAAGCGCCAGATTGGCGAATGCCACGGATTTTGACGCGAAGCCCAAGTACTATGTGCTGTCGATGTTTCCCTATCCCAGCGGTGCTCTGCATTGCGGACACGCTTCGAACTATTCGATTGGAGACGCGATCGCCCGACTCAAGCTAATGGAAGGATATAATGTGATGCAGCCGATGGGCTATGATGCCTTCGGTATGCCGGCGGAAAACTTTGCCATTCAACACAATAGCCATCCTCGTTTTACGACCGAAGACAATATCGCGATCATGCGCCGTCAGTTCAACAGCCTCGGTTTTGGCTTTGACTGGGAGCGCGAGGTCAGCACCTGCCGTCCGCAGTATTACCACTGGGGTCAATACATCTTTAAGAAGCTGTATGAGAAGGGCTTAGTTTATCGCAAGAAGAGCTTTCAAAATTGGTGTGACGATTGCCAGACCGTGCTTGCCAACGAGCAGGTCGAGGATGGACGTTGCTGGCGCTGCGGACACGATGTTACGCAGAAAGACTTGGAGCAGTGGTACTTCCGCATCACGGATTATGCCGAAGAGCTGCTGGATTTTGGCGGTGTGATCGATTGGCCGGAGCGGGTTGTGACGATGCAGAAGAACTGGATCGGCAAGAGCACCGGCACCGAGATACACTTTCAAATGCCTGAATCGCAGGAGATTATACCGGTCTTTACGACGCGTCCTGATACCATCTTTGGCGTTACTTTTATGGCTCTGCCGCCTGAACATCCCCTGGTCATCCGCTGGCTCGAAGCTGAGCCGGCAGACAGCCCGATGCGGGAATTTTGCCATAAGGTGATCAACGAAGACAAGATCAGTCGTTCCAGCGCAGAGACCACCAAAGAGGGTATCTTCAGCGGTAGGTTCTGCATCAATCCGGTCAATGGTGACAAGGTGCAGATATGGATAACCAATTATGTCTTAATGGATTATGGCACGGGAGCTGTGATGGCGGTGCCGGCGCATGATCAGCGTGATTTTGATTTTGCCAAGAAGTATGATATCCCAATGAAGCTGGTGATCCAGAATCCTGCTCATGATCTTGTATTGGAAGAGCTTACTGCTGCTTATACCGAGCCGGGTTTTATGGTCAATTCCACCAAGTTTGACGGGATGGCAAGCACTGATGCCAAGGAAGCTATCTCCTTGTGGATAGAGGAATCTGCTCTGGGTAAACGTACGGTGACCTACCGCCTGAGAGATTGGGGTATTTCACGCCAGCGTTATTGGGGCAATCCGATCCCGGTGATTCATTGCCCGGATTGCGGCATCGTCTTGGTGCCGGATGAAGATCTGCCAGTGCTTTTGCCTGAACAGGTGCAGGTTGGCAGAACTACCAGCAATCCGCTGCTTTCGGTGCCTGAATGGGTGAATACCGAGTGTCCCAAATGCGGCAAAGCTGCGCGTCGCGAGACCGATACGATGGATACTTTCGTTGATAGTAGCTGGTATTTTGCGCGTTATGCTGATCCCAAAAACGAAGATCTGCCTTTTGATCCCGAGAAAGCGGCTTATTGGTTGCCTGTCGATCAGTACATCGGCGGGATCGAGCACGCCTGTATGCACCTGCTATATGCGCGGTTTTTCCATAAGTTTATGCGGGATTTGGGCTGGGTCAAGAGTGACGAGCCGTTCCTGCGTCTTTTGACCCAGGGAATGGTGCTCAAAGATGGTGCCAAGATGAGCAAGTCCAAGGGCAATATGGTTGATCCTCAATACATTATAGATCGTTTTGGTGCGGATACGCTCAGGACTTTTATGCTCTTTTCATCACCTCCGGAAAAGGATGTGGAATGGAGTGACGACGGCGTGATGGGTGCTTTCCGCTTCCTGAACCGGGTATGGCGCTTGATCGAGACTAATCTCGAGGTGCTAAAGCGCGGTATGACTCTCTCTGCAGAGCTGGAAGAGATCAGCCCCGAGATGAAGCCATTGCTTTACAGTTCGCATCAGACGGTCAAGAAATGGCTGGATGACAATCTGCATAGAATGCAGTTCAATACAGCGATTGCGGCGATTATGGAACATCTTAACCACTGCGTTGCGGTGAAGCATCCAGAGAGCTTGAGCGATGCTGATCTGGCTGTCTATGCCGAAGCTTGCGGTATTATTCCGCAGATGCTCTATCCCTTTGCACCGCATATTGCAGAAGAACTTTGGCAGATGCTGGGCTTTGAAGGCTTGTTGCATGAGGGTGGATTGCCCGGTTATGAGGAGAAATACCTTGTGCAGGATACAGTTACCTGGGTTGTGCAAGTCAATGGCAAGCTGAGAGGCAAGCTGGAGCTGGCTCCCAATACGGCTGAGGAGGCTTTGAAAGAGGCAGCTTTGTCGATCGAGAATGTGCAGAAAGCTCTGGAAGGCTTGACGATACGAAAGGTCATCGTGATTCCCGGGAAGATGATCAGTATCGCAGCATCCAGGTAAAATAGACTTGTTACAGAGCAGGTGGTTGAAAGCCACCTGCTTTTGTTTTGTGGCGCGAATTCAGGTCGCCAGCTCCGGGTGTGGATGAGAATGTCTGTGGAAATATGGATACAGGCTGGCTTGATAATTCTTGCGGCAACATTGGAGCTGTCAAAAAACCTGATTGCAAGAGGGGTTAAGCGTAGTTTATCATAGCGTGTCTTCTTTGATGGCAGTTAGTTACGGCTCCGCTGTATAGCCTTAATGCTGCTGCTTTGATTGGTTTCTGCCTTGAACTCAATCGACCATCAAGCAGCATCAAATCTTGGGTTGATTCATTTCCACGAGCTGTAGAATGTTTTCCAGAAGTGGCTTTTGAGGGTAAAACAACTTGACAAAGTCCCGATTCTGATTAGCTTGTGTCTGTGCCTTAGGTGGCAATATGAGATTATTAACATAAGTGATAGAGTGTCAAGGAGGTACTTATGACACACAAACAGTTTATTTTAATGGCTATTATGATTGCGGCGATTGGCTTTATGTTCGCCAATAATGCCCTATATTTCGACGGAGTTGACGACGTTGTGAAGTTCCCCAATCCGGGAGCCACCAATATCGTTTCTATGGAAGCATGGTTCAAGCCCAGCACTTTGAAGCTGGGAACCCTGGGTAGCACAATCTTTGCCGCCAATCCCTCCAATCTTAAGACTCTCTGGCTTACCCAGTATGGCAGCGAGCTGAGGCTTTGGGCTTTTGGCAGTGAGAACAACGCTCTGTATTTCCAGACCAGCGGTGCCAATCTGCAGGTTGGACAGTGGTATCACGTAGCCGTGACCGCTCAACGTGGTGCAGCCAATCGCACCAAGCTCTATCTGAATGGCGTGCTGATGATAGACCAGGCCAGCTACAACTTAAATGACTTTGGCACCACCTTTACTCTGGGTAACCTGCGTGAAGGTGCTTTGTCAGAATTTGCCTTCCACGGTTATATTGACGAAGTCCGCGTATGGAATACCATCCGCACTCAGAGCGAGATTCAAGCCAGTATGAACACAGTGATCAGTCCTTATCCTGCCAATCTGATTGCCTATTTCCCGCTGGATTCATCCAACGCTTCCACCATCTACGATCTTACCACTCCTGCTGCCAATGCTACAGCTCAAAACGGCTTTACTGCCAATCCTGCCCCTGTATTCACTACAAGCGATGTTACATTGCCTGTGGAACTGACTACCTTTATGGCAACCGGCACAGCAGAGAACTTTGTTCGTCTTACCTGGATCACCCAGTCTGAGACCGACGTGATGGGCTATTACATCTATCGTAATGAGACCAGCAGCTTTGCCACAGCAACTCGCGTAAGCGGTCTGATCGAAGCCCAAAACCAAGCCGGCACCACTCACTATAACTTCATCGATAGCGAAGTAAGCGAAGGCACTTATTACTACTGGTTGCAGAATGTCGATTACAATGGCACAGACGGCGTGCATGGTCCCATTACATACAACGTAATGATCCAGGATGATGATCCCGAGACTCCCGGCATAGTCCGCACCGGTTTCAACGCTGTCTATCCCAATCCCTTTAACCCCACAGCCTTCCTGAGCTACACTCTGGCAGAAGCTGCAGACGTTCAGATCTCTGTGATCAACGCCCGCGGTCAAGTCGTTCGCACTTTCAGAGAAGGTACCCGCAATGCCGGCGAACACAGCCTTTCCTGGGATGGTCGCGACAATACGGGTATGGATTGCTCCACCGGCATCTATCTCTTCCGCTTAAACGTTGGAGAAGCCAGCTATACCCGCAAGGCAGTCCTTGTAAAGTAAACAACTAGATCAAGACATAATCAAACCCGAGCCCTCGTTGGTTCGGGTTTTGTTTTTACCCAAAGCATAAAGGATTTTCCTTGACCCTCCAGCGATACTGTAAAGATGGAGCTATAAACTACTGTGAGCTTGGATTGAGAGATAAAAAAGCCATCCCAACTGCCAAAATCCGCGCTATCAGGAGTCCTGAGGGCATCCTGAGACGCACCTACCGTATCTCGATTACAGAAGGGATTTTTGCCCAGATCTACGGCTCTCTCGCAATGATCGGCAGCAGTTTTATCACCAAACTACTGGTCATTCTGGGCGCATCGCCTCTGCATTACAGTCTGCTAAGCTCTTTGGGGCAGGTCTCCGCAATCTTCCAGCCTTTGGGATTGGCGATCACAAATGGTCTGAAAAGACGCAAATGGGCATGCGTCTGGATCACTGCAGCAGGACGCTTTCTGACCTTTTTCCTGGGACTGGCGCTGCTCTTTACCAATAGCCGAGACGGTATCTGGTTTGTCCTGGGATTGCTCTTCCTGAGTGCAGGATTGCAAGCCACCGGAGCTAATATCTGGATTGCCTGGCTGAGCGATCTGATCCCTCTACAACTGCGCGGACGCTTCTTTTCCCGGCGCAATCAAATCCTCCTTCTGGCAGGATTGATAGTAAGCTATCTACTTAGTTTTCACGTGGATCTGTTTGAGAACAAGGCAAGCGGAATCAAGAACACCTACATCAAATTCCTCGGTCTTGGAGAGCTATTTCAAACTGCCAATCAAGGCTGGTTTTTGGCAGGAATTTTTGTCTTTGCGACTTTGATTTCTCTGATCGGACTGGTGATTCTGGCGCATCAACCGGAGCGCAGACGCAGCTTTGGCAAGCCTCGCAAGCTGCTGAGTATGTATCGTGAACCATTCAGAGACAAGAACTTCCGCCTCCTGATGGTCTTTGGGATCTGGTGGATGCTGGCGATCGGAGTGGGCTCTGCTTTTTGGGGACCCTTTATGCTCAAAAAGCTGCAGATGGGACTCTTTGAGGTGCAGCTTTATGGCTCTCTGCACGCCATCGCATCGCTCGTGGCATATAACTACTGGGGTAGATTCATCGATAGTTTCGGCAACAAGACAGCGATGAAGATTTGCGTCTTCCTGGGCGGATTGAATCCGATGTTCTGGCTCTTTATGACGCCTGAAAATCACCTTGTGCTCTGGCTGGAAGCCCTGATCTCCGGCACAATGTGGGCAGGTGTGAGCATCGTGACGACCAATTTTGTGCTTTCTATCGCCAAAAAGGGCAGCGAACAGGCATATTCCGGGCTCTACAACGCCATCGCAGGGATCAGTATGATGGCTTCAACGATGCTTTCCGGGATCTTTTTCCCCGGAGAATTGAGTATCGGCAGCCTGCATCTGGAGCCGGAGCAGATCATCTTTGGGATTGGAGGAGTCTTGCGCTGGCTCACCATCATTCCCCTGATGCTGGTCGTGGAGCAGCGTTCTGTGCCTTTGCGCCAGGTTTTTATCCAATTGCGCAACAAATTCAATCCCTAGAGCTTAGCCTCCTATTGAGTCCTCTGACAACTCTTGGGTGCTGCTCTGGAGATTCCCTAGTCGCCACAAGGGGATCACTAGGGAATCACTAGGGGATCACCTGTGCATTCAAGCAGGAAGCACCGAGATTTAACAATCAATCGGATTTTTATGCAGGAAAGCCATCCCGGATGCGTAAAGAGGGTATAGACAAAAAGCTCCGGGAGGAACTTATGAGATACAAAGTATTAGCGATCATAGCATTGGTTCTGTTGGCAGGAAGCCTAAACGCTCAAAATATGTTCGGTGCCTTCGTGGTGCGGACAGAGCCCAGCGGGGCAAGCGTAAACTATTCCGGCAGTAACCAATACATAGGACAAACCCCCACCCAGGCTGTAGCTATCCTGATGGATCATAATCTGACTTATAACAATGGCACACCCGGGCGGCGTATCACACTCGAGATTAACAAAGAAGGTTACAAAACACTACGGCAACAAGTATTTGTGCCATTTAACAAAGCACATCAACAGGATGCTCTGCGCAATCCCAGTGTCTTCTCATTTAGCCTGAGACGCGACGATATGCAGAGCGAACAGAATCATCCTAATCCTCCATATCATCCCAATAACCCCAATCATCACAATCATCCGAACCACCCCAACAACCCGGGTCATCACGGACCCCAGAATGAACGAAGGCTTACGATTACGACTCAGCCACGTGGCGCACTTATCTACGTTAATGATCAATACGTTGGACGATCTCCTCTTACGGTTGACCCGAAAGTGCGCCCCGGTGAACCCAGAAGATTCGTAATCAGAGCCGAGAAACGCGGTTATCGCACTGCCACAGAGATCGTTAGCCCCCGGGAAGACCGGGTAAGGCTGGTTCTCAGGCGTCGCGGACGCAACAACTGATTAACAAGCTGCTCAACCTCCCTAACGGGAGCATTGAGGAGCGGCGGATAGCTATAGTTCCCTATGCGCTGCACCAACCCTCAATGCTCCCGTTAGTTATTTATCTATCAATTAGATAGTCTGTTTGATTCCACAGTCCTTGCCGAAGCACAGGGAGGAACTGCTTGACAAGCGAAAGGCTGAACAAAATGCTGGGTTTTGGCTATTATACCGAGCAATACTTTATAATCCTAGGAGTATCCAATGAAGAAAATCGTCTTGTTGACGCTTGCTATCTTGCTGTGCGGCACTGTGTTTGCGCAGGAGAATGATCCGGTAAATACTTACCTGGATTCACCCAATCCTACCGCATTCAGTCCGGCAATCAGTTCCTTGTATCAGAGCATCACTGCTGGAGAGAACCTAACCAGAAGCAAAATATACAGCTTGTATCTGATGAATGTAGAGATTCAGAGGCTGGTAGATGAACTGATGGCGACAGCCGATTCACTGCCGGCAGGAGAGCGCTTTTCTCTGGCTAATGTGCTGATGGGTATGGAGATGCTGGATCAGGCAGTTGTGCTGTATGAAGGTTTGAACGAGGCTTATCCCACCTGGAGCTGTCCCTGGCGTCACAAGGGCGAAGCCTATTACAAACTGGGCGAATACGAAGCAGCAGCGGGAGCTTTGCAAGAAGCTATCAACACAAACGAGAATCATCAGGACGCATATCTCTGGATGGCATTTGCTCTCAATGAGTTAGGGGAGTATTCAAGTGCTCTGGAAAACTTGGAACGAGCACTCTCAATGGAAAGCGAAGAGGAAGGCGGGGAAGATAGCGTGATCCCTCAAGAACAGATTGAAGCTTTGCACAGAGAGTTAGTAGAACGTCTGAGTGGAGCAACCCAATGATCACTACAGCAATCAGTTATGTTCAGCTCTCGACAGATCATCCGATCTTGATGGCAATGCTGCAATTTGCTATCCTGGGCACCTTTGGCGAGATCGTCTCGAAGTGGATAGTTCGCAAGAGTATGCGCTATCCTTTTAACTGGGCTGAGACGCTCTGGAAAATGCTTGTTTGGGCTACTCTGGCGATAGGTATCAAGTATGCCTTCAAGGGCTATATCGGCTTTACCGATCATCTGATCGAGGAAGGCTATCTGCCTCAAGTATCGGGATTTGGCTATGCTTTTGTCCTATCTGCTCTGATGAATCTGCAATTTGGAGTGCTCTTGGTGCTGATGCATAGGGTCTTGGACAATCTTCCGCTTAAGGTGAAGAACTGGAAGAACTTGGACAAGGGATTCTACTCGCTGTTGTGGTTCTGGATTCCGGCTCATACAATTACCTTTACGCTGGCTCCTGAGTATCGGATTGGACTGGCTGCGTTGTGGTCGGTCTTCCTTGGGTTGATCCTGGGTTTCTTTAACCGCAAGTAAAAAGGGATGATCAACCGGCGTCCTCTCCCGGCGCCTCTTTTTTTACCGCTGGTAGCGTGGTCTGCCGGCATTGTGCTGGCACGCTATCAGGAGCTACCGCAGGTTTGGATACCGGTGGCAGTTGCGGCTGTGCTGCTCTTAGCAGCTATATTCATCAAGCAGATAAGGCTGGGTTTGTTGCTTGTATCAATCCTGATCTGCGGAGGCATCAGGCAGGAAATCAGACAGGCAAAGCAGGATCATCTGGCTGCACTTCTCAGCACCAGAGAGACCTTTAGGCAAGAGATAGAGTTTGAGTGCGTCAATCTGATCTCCAGCCCAAACGGAAGCTATCAGATCAGGCTACGCAAACTGGCGGGAGTTGATAGCGAGGCAGACTTGCTTTTCAGGACTGATGAGCGCTTGGTGATAGGCGGGATTTATAGCTGTGTGGCAGAACTGAGGGCTCTGAAGCAGGATTCCCTGCTGGATATCTATCCCAGTCGCTATAGCGGACTGGCTATACCACTACTGCATCTGAAGCATCTCAATAAAGAAACTAAACAACTATCAGTCAATAAGATCAGGGCGAGCTTACTGGACAATCTGGATCGGACTACCGGGGCTCATTCGGGTTTTGCGAAAGCCCTGTTGCTATCTGATATCAGCTCAAAGCAGCAGTATAGGGAGCGGCTTACCAGGGGCGGGCTGATCCATCTGATCGTAGTGAGCGGCTTGCATGTGTGGTTCATCTATGCTGCCTTGATGGTGGTACTCAGGCTGTTTCTGCCAAAGCGGTTTTCAGAGTTTATTGCGATCCTTCTGATCCTGGGATTTGCGGCTCTGAATGCGTGGTCTGCGCCTGTTTTGAGGGCAGCGCTGATGATCATAATCCTAATTCTCTCAAAGTGGTCATCGAGGCCTGTGGCGATGCTGCAGGTGCTGTCTTTGAGCCTGTGGATCATCACATTGATCGATCCTGCGCAGCTATTCTCGATCAGTCTGCAGCTATCGTATTTGAGTGTTGCGGTGATCTCGCTGGGGGTGCCGAGGCTCTTTAAACCAAGCTTTGAGCATAGTTTTATCAGGACATTGCTCCAGGGACAGCTCCAGTACCTGCTGATGTCGTTTCTGGTGGGTCTGGCGATCCTGCCGGTGAGCTTGTATTACTTTGGGACAGGCTCGATGAACGGAGTGATCGGCAATTTGGTGGGAGTGCCCTTGATCGGGCTCATCCTGCCTGTAGCGTTTATTCTGATGTTGATTCCCTCTGGATGGGGCATTACGACTCTGTTGGGACTGGCATACAAGTATCTCTGCGAGTTGTTCTTAAACTGGGCAGAATGGGTGGCTGGCTTGCCTCTGTGGTTGGGCTCAAACTACCTAAGCCTGAGCCAGTGTCTGGCAGCTTGCCTGGGACTATTGCTCTTCTTCCTGCTGATCAGGAAGCAGTGGCAAGCCTTGAAGTATCTGGGAGTACCGGTTATCATAGGGATAGCCCTGCTCTTGGTGATCCCTGCCTGGGTGCTGCCTCCAAAGCCAATGCTTTATATCTTTTCGAGTGGATCTTCGGATTGCGCTCTGTTTCGATTTGACAATGATACCGAGCTGATGATAGATACGGCTGGGATATATGGTAGTTACAACGATGCGCAAGAGCTTAACGAGGAGCAGCTATTTGAAAACAACTGGATGCAGAACAGGCTGCTGCGCTTCCTCGCAAAGCAGGGCATCAAAGAGCTGGATTGGCTGGTGATTACTCATATGCACAATGATCATTATGGAGGATTGGCATCGCTGTGCAGAGCAGTAAAAGTCTCCAATATCCTGATCAGCGACGAGAGCTACTTCAACCCGGTATGGCAGCATCTTGACAGCTTGAAGCTGTTCTCGCGCAGCAAGATCCACATAGTAACAGATACCTTGAGTATGGATATTGCCGATGCCAGGCTGATCTTTCTGCATCCGGACAGGGACTATATCGCCAGTGATGAAAACAACCGCTCTTTGGTCTTGAAAGTGGAGCATCTGGCTGGAAGCTATCTCTTTACCTCAGATATCGAAGCGGAAGCGGAGAATTATCTGGTGCGGCATTATGGTAAGCTCCTGAAATCTGATTACCTCAAGGTGCCTCATCACGGCAGCCGGAGCTCATCCACCCAGGCTTTTATCGATGCAGTAAAACCTCAATATGCTCTGATTACTGCGGCTCGCAGAAATCGCTATGGCTTTCCCCACACTGAGGTCTTGCAGCGTTATCACAACAGCGGTGCAAGTATCCACACTACCGCCAATGGCAGCCTTGTTATCCCGCTGGAATCTCCTCGCAGATGATGGCTTCTCGTGAAGCCCAAAGATTTTCTATTGACAAGAAACTGCCGTTGTATTGCAATTGCCAAAGGAGTATAAAACTGTATGATCGAAGTATTGACTGAAAAATGTATCGGATGCGGTGCTTGCCTGAGAGCTTGCGCTTACGACGCCATCACTCTGGAAGACAAACTGGCTGTAATTGATGTAGATAAATGTGTGCTATGCGGTGCTTGCGTGCAAGCCTGCGCTTTTGATGCCATCCTGATCAGAAAGAAATCCTCACATCAGGTGGACAAGTCCGCCTATAAGGGCATTTGGGTTTTTGCAGAGCAACATCGTGGTGTGATCGCTCCGGTGGTTTATGAGCTCCTTGGAAAGGGACGCGAATTGGCAGATCAGATGGGTGAAGATCTTACTGCTGTCCTTTTGGGAAGCGGTCTTGAAGGGATGAGCTCCATCCTGATCTCCTATGGAGCGGATCAGGTGATCGAACTGGATGATCCCACGCTTGCTAATTTCCGCGATGAGAGTTATGCCAAAGCGCTCTCTGTGCTGGCAGACAAGTACAAGCCTTCAGTTATCCTTGCCGGCGCCACTGTGACCGGCAGATCCTTTATTCCCAGGGTCGCTGTGCAGCTTCATACCGGGCTTACGGCGGATTGCACAGGCCTTGAATACGATCCTGAAACCGGCAATCTGATGCAGACACGCCCTGCCTTTGGCGGTAATATAATGGCCACAATCGTTACGGCTAATCACCGTCCCCAGATGGCAACCGTCCGTCACAAAGTGATGGATCCCCTGATGCCTGATGAGAGCCGCAATGGTGTCGTGATCCAGGAATCGGTAAATCTCGAGCTCGATGAAGAGAAGACTGTCTTCCTTGGCTTTGAAAAGGAAAAGACCAATCTGGTCAATATCACCGAAGCCAATATCATCGTGGCAGGCGGACGCGGTATTAAGGATGCCAGGAATTTCGCAATGATCGAGGAACTTGCCGAGGCTCTGGATGGAGCTGTGGGAGCTTCCCGTGCTGCTGTGGACGCCGAATGGATTCCATATTCCCACCAGGTGGGACAAACCGGAAAGACAGTTAAACCAAACATATATATAGCAGTTGGCATCAGCGGGGCGATTCAACATCTGGCAGGGATGTCCTCCGCGGATTACATCATTGCAATCAACAAAGATCCCGATGCACCAATCTTCAAGGTAGCCGATCTCGGCATCGTTGGAGATCTCTTTGAAGTACTACCACAAGTAATAAAAAGGATAAAAGAAATCAGACGATGATAATCAAGCCTTCGATCAGTGTCATCAGCTCTGATCGGGTGGAATCAAGAATTGAGCTGGATCTTCAGAGCCGTTTCACTGTGGACGCACCGGATGCCGTAAGTATCGACAATGCCGTCGCCTACAGCCCCATGATCAATTCTCATGACCATTTGATCGGCAACTGGTTTCCCCGTGCCGGGGACAAGCGTCCTTACCACAATTCTCATATCTGGGTGGAGGATATGAAGAGCTCTTTCAGCTTTCTGGAACGCAACAAGTTCTGGATGAACGACGGCTCTTTCCGGCTCCACGAGCCTGCGTCTCTGATCCTTGCACAGCTTGGTGCTTATAAAAACCTCTTCTGCGGCTGCGCCACCGTTCACGACCACGCTCCCGTTCAGCAGGACGTCTATTACGATGCAATGCCGATAGAGGTCATCCGGGCATATCGCCAGTGCCATTCCATCACCCTGGAAAACTGGTGGGGCGGTGAATCCGCCGATGAAGAGATGCGGCTCACTGATGGTAAGATCCCTTATATCATTCACTTGGGTGAGGGTATCGATACCATCACCAAAGCCGAATTTAGCGAAGTAGTAAAGCGCAAATTGCTCAGGCGCAACACCCTGATGATCCATGGCATCGCTTTCTCCGAAGCTGATCTCAAGAAGATAGCAGCCGCCAAAGCCTCCGTCTGCTGGTGTCCCACCTCAAATTACTATCTGATCGGTGAGACCCTCAAGGTCGAAGCTGCCCTGGCGTGTGGTGCAAATGTCACCATCGGAACGGATTCCACCATGTCCGGCGGGATCAACCTCTTCGATGAATTCGCCACAGTTCACCAGCACTTCCCCAATCTGCCTCTTTCCACTCTATACAAAATGGCCACTGAAAATGCCGTCTATGCTCTGATGCTGCCCGAACGCTTTGCCAAGCTGCAACCGGACCAGACCCGCAATCTGCTCCTGATGGACATTATCGATCGTGATCCCTTTGCCAATCTGCTGGCTTGCGATGCCTCCAATATCCGGCTTCTGATGCGCGAAGGCAAGCCTATTTATGGCGATACCGACTGGCTCCAGTGGCTCGATCTCGACATGAGCGACTACAGCACTTTTAGAACCGGCAGCAAGGAGAAATTCGTCATAGGTGATCCCCAGGATCTAAACGACCAGATAGACGCTGTTCTGGGCTATCACAAAGACTTCCCTTATCTACCCTTCTGATAGAGAGATATACTTGTTATGACGCGCAATGAGTTCTTTGGCGCTCATGATCCCCGGCAGCTTGAGATCTGGCAAAAGGCTACGATCGGCATCGCAGGAGCAGGTGGCTTGGGCTCCAATATCGCTATTGCGCTTACCCGTGCCGGAATAGGCCGCCTGATTATTGCCGATTTTGATCTCGTAAGCCCCAGCAATCTCAACCGTCAGCAATACTTTATGGATCAGATCGGAGAGCCCAAAGTAGAAGCTCTAAGGCACAATCTGGAGCGTATCAGCCCCTATACCCGGATCGACATCTATCAGGATAAGATCGATCCATCCAATCTCTCTCTGATCTATAGCGATGCACAGATTATGCTGGAGGCTTTTGACCTGGCAGATCAGAAGGCAATGCTCCTGGAAGCCTGGACTGCCAAATATCCCGAGCGTCACCTGATTGCCGCATCCGGCCTGGCAGGCGTAGGCTCCGGAGAAAACATCAAGATCGAACACTATGGCAAGCTCCATATCATCGGCGATGGCATCAGCGAGCTTAGCCCCGGAATCAGCCCCGTCTCCGCCCGAGTGGCAATCGTCGCCGCAATGCAGGCCAATCTCTGCCTGGAACTACTCTTAAAGGAATCTCAATGATAAATGTCAATGGACACAATATAGACTGGCAGGAAGGTATGACCATCCGCGATATCTTAAATGTAATGCGCTACACCTTCCGGATGCTGGTGATCAAAGTTGATGGCAAGCTCGTTCCAAAGACGGATTACGATACTTTCACCGTTGCCGATGGTGCCGAAGTCCACGTGATCCACCTGATCAGTGGAGGCTGATTTACCCTTTTGCCCCGGAACCGCTGCCCCCTCCCGCCTGGAGAAGGGGCACCCGATCCCATAGATTAGTCTCCTGATCCCAGCCTGATGGCTTTCTGGATCAGCTCCATAAATTCTGCTTTGTATCCGTGAGGATCGCTGCTCATACTATTGGCAGCCAATTCTTTTACCATCTCCCAATGCAGATTTCCCTTGAATCTGGAATTCTGCAGCATCAAGCCATATCCCACCACTGCCGCGGAGAAGCGATAACGTTCGCTGGTCTCCCGGAGACGTACAGGCCTGTTCAAGACCTGCTGATCCAGCGGAATACTGGTCTCGCCGTCGGGTTCTTTGTAACGCAGCTTGACGGTCATCATTTCTGCTGATTGCCTGGCTTCCGGGCTGATCTGAATACTCTGGTATCTCAATGAATCCAGCTCTGCGACGGGTTCTCGGGAGCTTGAGGGGATGATCTCGTAGATAGCTGTCACCGTATGTCCGGCACCCAGCTCTCCCGCATCGACCGTATCATCGCGAAATTCTTCCGGACGCAAGAGCCTGTTTTCATAGCCGATCAGCCGGTATCCACGCACGTGTGCCGGATTGAATTCTGCCTGAATCTTGACGTCCTTGGCAATCGTGTACAAAGTAGAGCCGATCTCATTGACCAGCACCTTCTTGGCTTCCATAATCGTATCGATATAGGCATAGTTGCCATTGCCGCGATTTGCCAGCAGCTCTATCTTGTTGTCTTTGTAGTTGCCCATTCCATAGCCCAATACAGTAAGGAAGATGCCCCGGTTGCGATTGTTCACGACCAGCTCTTCCAGGGCTGTCATCGAGGAGAGTCCCACGTTAAAATCACCATCTGTGCAGAGGATCACCCGGTTGTTTCCACCCCGGATCATACTGGAAGCTGCGGTATCATAAGCAAGCTGTATCCCTGCTGCTCCGGCGGTTGATCCACCTGCAGTAAGAGTATTGATCGCTTCCTTGATCCTGAGCTTTTGATCTCCTGGTGTAGAGGGCAAGACCACCCTGGTTCCGGAGGCATAGACCACGATTCCGATCCTATCCTGCGCCCTGAGGTTATCCACCAGCATCGTAAGCGATCTCTGCACCAAAGGCAGCTTGTTTTCCGGCATCATCGAGCCCGATACATCGATCAGGAAGACCAGATTGGAAGGTGCTGCTTCTGCCAGATCTATGCTTCTGCCTTTGAGTCCGATATGCACGAGCTGATGCTGCGTATTCCAGGGGCACTCGCCATATTCTGTATAGATGGAAAAGGGATGTTCGCCTCTGGGCTCCGGATAATCGTAGCTAAAGTAATTTACCAGCTCTTCGATCCGGATCATCGAGGCATCCGGCAATTGTCCGTTATTGAGCATCCTGCGAACGTTGCTATAGGTCGCCGTATCCACATCGATGGAAAAGGTCGAAAGCGGCTCCGTAAGCGGACTGTGGAAGATATTGGGATTGATCGCACTATATTCTTCCGTGTTATGTACCGCAAAATCTCCTAACGAAGCCATCGGCATCTTATAGACCCCGGCTCCGCCTTGCAGCGAGAGGGATTCTGAAATATCAACGCTTTCTCGGGGAGCCGTCACCGGAGTGGTCTCGATTGCCCTAACCGGGCTCAAACGGACGTCCACCACCTCGGGTGCGCCTTCCAATAGCATAACGCTATCTCTGGTAACGGTTTCAAATCCCGGATGCGTAAATACCAGCCGGTAATAACCCTGCTGCATATTGTCAAAACGGTAGTTACCGCGGTTGTTTGATTGAGTCTGAAAACTTGCCCTTGCCGCGCCCAGATAATGTGCCTGAACGCTCACTCTTGCCAAAGCTCTTCCGGCATTATCCGTGACCTTGCCGATGATGCTATTTGTCTTGAGACCTGTTTGTGCCAGCAGCATTCCCAGCAGCAGCACGATGGACAGAATAGTGATAAAGCGTTTCATTTACACCTCCCTTGTGGTGAGCGGCGCAAAAGGGTGAGCGCTCACCCTCTCGCTGCCTGATGCTTTATATCAGCGGCAAAAGCCGCGGTCCGTATATACTTACTACTGCCTGATGCTAATCCTGCAAATTATCTTAAGGTAAACTCCGCCGTAAGGGTTACTGATATGTGTTTGCTACGGGTTGCGGTGCTGTAGATACCATAATCCGATACTTCCGTGGAATAGGGCTCTGTAATCTGGAATACCCCCGCCCGGGCAAAATACATCTTGCCGAGGCGTGTCTTGGCGGCGCTGCTGATCTCTTTGGCTCGTGCCACCGCATCCTGAGTTGCCTCGGATAGTAGCGCCTTCTTCAGATCGGGCAGCTTCGTATAGAAATAGCCCAGATAGCTATTATCATAAGTAATCCCAAGCTGATTAAAGACCTGCGGATTGAGCGCTATCTGCTCCACCTTGTCCAGCTTGTTGCTGGTGATCACCAGGCTCTGCTGCACCTTGTAAGAGACCACATTGCCATAATTATCGGTAATCGCATTGGTAGAGGCTGGATTTAGCTGAATCTCTTTGGCTTCAAAGCCTTGCTGAGTAAGGTGATTGCGAAACTTGTCCACATCCCCCTGCAGCAAGCCCGATGCCTCTCTCTGGGCACCCGGAGCAGCATCCCGGCTGATTGCAATATTCCACTTTACCAGGTCCGATTCAAAAGGCTTGGTGGCATAGCCCACGACGCGCAGGGTCTTGTCCTGATCCCTGCTCTGCACGATCATTACTCCTAAAACAGCCAGCCCCAAAATGAAGCTAAGCCCTGCAATCACCCAGTTGCGATTGATCACTTTGCCAAAATGGACCGTAGCCAATGCCAGGATCACAAGCGCTGCTGCGGCGATAAGTACCACTGTAAACATATTTTTACTCCTCAGCTAAGAAAAATTGCTCTATCTCACCATGCGCACAGACTTCTACCTTGCGCAATCTGCCATTGAAACAGAAATGCAGATCCAGGGTCCTATAGGGCAAAAGCCGCTCTGCCAGAGCAGGCCATTCGATCACCGTGATCCCGGTCTCCAGCATATCAAAGATGCCCAGATCCAGCAGTTCACCCTCATTTTTCAGCCGGTAAAGATCCAGATGATAGAGCGGAAACTTACCCGTATGATACTCCTTGAAGAGCACAAAGGAAGGGCTGTCGATCTCGTCCTCGATAAAGAGCTGCTTGCCCAAAGCCTTGGTAAAAAAGGTCTTGCCGCTGCCCAGATCTCCATAAAGACACACGATATCTCCCGGCTTGAGCAGGGGAGCGATATACGCAGCCAGATCGATCGTATCTTGTTCTGTCTTGAGTTCTATATTTCTCATTATTACCTCGTTTTGCCTTGTGATCTCCGAAAAAAGAGTCCCAAGAGCTGCTCAGCTACCCCTGGGGGAGCTCTGAGCTACACTTGGGACCTTTCACTTAGGGAGTGTTCACAGTCCTATGATTATATACTAAGCCAAGGCAGCTATTCCCGCAAAGTTTATTTGGGGCTTTTGGAACGGCAGGTCGCCACCGGCAGGATCATCTCTTCCATAGAGACTCCTCCGTGCTGGAAGGTGCCGTTGTATTGCCTCTGATACTGGTGATAGCTATTGGGATAGACAAAGTAGTAATCATCCTTGGCAAAGATGAAGTTATCCACGATGCTCTTGGTCGGGAGCCCGTAATCCAGCGGCTTCTTGACGAATAGGGCATGACGTTCGTTGGCAGTAAGGTTTTTGCCTTCTTTGTAACGCACGGTTACGCTGGTATCCCGATCTCCGATCACCTGAGTAGCGCGATTTACCTTGATCGAGCCGTGATCTGTGGTAATCACCACGATCGCATCCTGCTTGGCAATCTGCTTCAAAGCCTCATAGAGGGAAGAATGCAAGAACCAATGCTTGGTAAATGCCCTCAGGCCTTCCTCGTGCGGTATCGTCTCCTGCAGGATCTGATCCCGGGAGCGGTGATGCGCCAAAAGATCCAGGAAGTTATAGACCAATACGATCAGATTTTCCTTGTTCCAGGTCTCGATCTTGCGCAATACGAAATTGCCTTCTTCCATATTGAAGATCTTTACATACTTGGATGCCGGATCAAGCTTGTAGCCCAGCTCTGTAACGTGTTCGTCCAATAGCTGATGCTCGTTTCGATTGCGGCTGTTATCCATCTCGTTTGAGCTTACCCAATACTCGGGAAAACGCTTTGCGATATCGATCGGCAACAACCCGCTAAAGATGGAATTTCTGGAGTATGGCGTAGCGGTCGGCAAGATCGAATAATAGAGATCGAGCTGTTCGTCAAAGAGCTCCTGGATAAAGGGTTGAATCGCCAGATACTGATCCAGCCTCATACAATCTATGATGATGAAATAGATCGGCACTTTCTCTTCGAAATTGGGCGCCACATACTGCGAGATCACATCAAAGGATAGGTTTGGACGCTCGTCCGAGCGCAGCCATTCCTTGTAATTGCGCTCCACATAGTTCGTAAATTCCGTATTGCAATTACGCTTTTCCAAAAAGTGCGTCTGCCTCAGGCCTTCATCATTGACCTCATCGATCCTCAGATCCCAGATCGCCATTTCGCGATAGATTTCTGCCCATTCATCCCAAGTGGGAGTGGTAAAGAGCTTCTGATTGAGCTGAGCCACATAGCGTGAATACTGCTCTCCAATCTGATTTGCCCGGATCTCATCCGCCTGGAAAATCTTTTTGATAGCCATAATGATCTGGCTGGGATTGATCGGCTTGATCAGGTAATCCGAGATCTGCGAAGCGATTGCCTTGTTCATCAGACCTTCTTCTTCGCTCTTGGTCACCATTACGATCGGGAGCGAGGGATTGGTGCGCTTCATCTCTTGCAGAGCGGTAAGCCCATCCATTCCCGGCATCATCTCATCCATTATCACCAGGTCGTATTTTTGTTCCAAGACCTGCTCAATCGCGTCGCTGCCGTTGTTGCAGGTATCGACCAAGTAATTGCGTTCCTCCAGGAACATCACAAAGGGCTTCAGGAGTTCGACCTCGTCATCCACCCATAATATTCTCATTTGCTTCATTATTCCTCCTTGACTTTCTGCTGCTCGAGCTCGAATTCGCGCTGGCGTTCTTTCACTATCTTTTTCACCTGCTCGAGATCGGCATCCTGGAAGAAAAGAGCGAGCTTAAACTGAAGCTCCTTGCCTGAACAATTGAACCATGTAAGCATTTTCTCCATATACTGTTCTATATAGACTTTCTTGAGGTCTATATCTTCTTCTTGATTTTGTTTTTTGATTTCCTTGATATGATCGCGGAGATCCTTGGTGGGCAGTTCGCCCGCTTTTTGGACCCATTCTTCGCGCTCTTTCCACTCTGCTTTTTGCATCAGGGGTCTGATCATCTGCAGGCGGTCAAAGCCGATTTCTTTTACGGATGCCTCATCCATATCCATTTCTTCGATAAAGAGATCAAAGCTCTGCACCAGCTTGGCGGCGAGGGAGCCGCTCAGGGCGTATTCCGCTTCGATAAAATCTTTGAACTTTTCGTATCCCTTAAAGCGGTATAGCTTGGCGCGCTTGATCTCGGAGAGAAGCTGACCCAGGGTGATAAAGTTCTCTTCCAGTTGATCTTTCAGATTGGATATCGCCTTGAACTTTTCGTCCGGGCTCTGCGTTTCCTTGCGTTCATACTTCTCTGTCATTTTTCAAAATCCTTTATATTTGTAATGGGGTAATATACGTGTTCTTCAGCCGGGAAAGTGCCGGCTTTGATCTCGGCATTGTATTCGCCAAGTGCCCTGATAATCTCGCTATTGAGCTCGCTATAGGTCTTTACAAATTTGGGTCTGAGATCCGTCTGTCCCAGCAAGTCGTTGATTACCAATACCTGTCCATCCGTGTATCTGCCCGCGCCGATGCCGATCGTAGGGATCTTGACAGATTGGCTGATATCTCTGCCCAATAGCTCCGGAATTCCTTCCAATACCAGCATAAAGGCACCCGCGGCTTCCACGGCGAGGGCTTCTGCCATAATGATCTCATAATCCGCCACGCTCTTGCCTTGCACCTTGTAACCGCCCATCTTATAGACGGATTGGGGGGTGAGGCCCAGATGTGCGCAGACCGGTATCTCGCAATCCACGATTGCTTTGATCGCTTCCACCCGGGAAGCACTGCCGCCTTCCAGCTTTACCGCGTTTGCTCCGCCACCGATCAATAGCCTGGCTGCATTTTCTTTGGCTTGGATACTGCTAAGATGATAAGACATAAAAGGCATATCGATAATGATAAAGGCTTCCGGGGCACCCCGGCGCACTGCCGCGCTGTGATGAATCATATCCTCTATGGAGACTTGCAGGGTATTATCATAACCCAGCACCACCATTCCCAGGCTGTCTCCGATCAGGATGAGATCGATGCCGGCTTGCACCGCGCATTTTCCCATCGCATAATCATAAGCGGTGATCATCGAGATCTTTTCACCCGCTGCCTTCATTGCCGCAAAGCTGCCGATATTCAGCGAGCTTGCCTTTGCCTTCTTAGTCATTGTCTGTTCCTTCCCGTTCTGTATCCTCTACACCCGCATCATAGCCTTGCCCGTCCTGATCGATATAATCTCCGGCATAGCCATTATCATTGATCACCATATCATAGATGATCCCGCCGTGCATATACCAGCCCAAAAATCGTCCGTTTAGCCTGCCGGCTTTGTAATTTACATACATCTGCGGTTCGCCGCCGGGATACCATACGTAGTTTGGTCCGTCGGCAAGCCCCGCTTTGAAGCTCTGCACCCTTGCCAGCTTGCGATTGGGATAGCGTTCATACGCCAGTCCGCTAAAGGGTTCTCCTCTATAAATTCGCTGTCCGGCTACCAATTGAGTCTCGCTGAGAGCCACAGCCGTATCCGGCAAACTGTATTTGGTGAGATATTGGTATTCTTCGCCGGACTGAGCTTTCAGAGGCAGCCACGCCAGCAGGACGGTGAAAATAAAAAGAGGCAAGAGCATTGCTTTCATATTACGCTCCACGGGGATCGCCTGTGTTTCTAAGGATCGATCTCTATTCCACATCTTAAAACTCCTGTAATTTGGTCAACAACTTTTGTATATTATAACCCGCATCAGCCACATTTACCAGCCAAAAAGGGAAAATGCCTGCGAAGTGTGCACCCTCCGCAGGCATTGAGAGATTGGGGCTTAGGCTTCCAGTTCGCCCAGGACGAGTTGCAGCGCTTTGAGCAGGATCAGTTCATAGAGGAGCTGTTCCTCCTGCTCGCTGAGGTAAGGGATATTGACGATCTTATTGATGAAGGCCGCCAGTTCTTTGGTCATCAGTTCCAGGTTTTTGCTGCTCATCTTGGCGCTCCTTTTTACATTTCGGCGATCAGGGCGTCGCAATTTGAGGTGCGGGGCAAGAGCTCTTCGGCGACCGCATCGGCGATTGAGAGCACCGGAGCTTCCAGGGTCTGGATATCTGTGAGGGAGAGGCTATCCAGGGTGACGTGCTCCGGATCGCTGGCAGCCCAGGCATACATCATCTTTACGTAGAGGGCATAGCCGCTGGGTCCGAGCTGGTTTTTTGGGGTGATCTCCATTCCATACTTGCGGGCATAGATCTTGAGATCGGCTTTCCATTCGGCGCTGGCTTCGCTGTAGATATCGCTAAGATTGATGGCAATCTTGCCGAGTTCGCCTTGCTGGGGTGTGGTAGCGGGCTGTACCCACTTTCTTCCGATACAGACGGCGCCATCCTTGTAGCTGCCGTAGGTCATATCGTTCAGGGTTCCCGAGTAAGAGCTCAGGTTGTACTTCAGTGTTACTTTCATTTTGGTTCTCCTAATTTTTTTTCGAGATTCTGCATTCCGGAATTTCAGCTCTCACTACTCTATGGGGGACAGATTTGGGATTTCCGGACAGATCCGGGCAAAAATCTTTTAAAAGACCAAAAAAAGTTTTGTCCGCTCTGGTCGATACGAGGATTTCAGGATTGAAGGATTATCAGGAGTGATAGAGTGGAGGCAGTCGTGGAGGCAAGAATCAATTCTAAATAATCGCTCCAAGCGCTAAATTCTTATTGACAAAATTCCAGCAATTTAAAGCCTTAGCAAAAATAGTATCAAGACAACGAGGGATACCATCGAGATGTTGTATTGGTTCGGCTGTAACTACGACCGGGAACTGGATATCTACTACGGCACTATAGCAAATGAGTGCCATTTTATCACAGTACAAATCCGTCCGCAGTCCATAGATTATGGGGCTCTATGAAGAAAGAAGCAAGTGCCAGAATAAAAATAAACGAGCTCCTCAAAGAATCCGGCTGGAGATTTTTTGATGATGAGTCAGGTGTAGCCAATATCATTCTGGAAAATCAGACCCGGATTACCAAGCAGACCATTGATGAGCTTGGCAACGATTTTGAATCCTCATCCAAGGGCTTTATAGACTTTCTGCTCCTGGACGAGCAGTCTCACCCTCTGATTGTCCTGGAAGCCAAATCTGAAAAATATGATCCACTGATTGGCAAGGAGCAAGCCCGAGCCTATGCCAGAGGCCAGAACTGCCGCTTTATCCTGCTCTCCAATGGCAATCTGCACTATTTCTGGGATACCGAGCAGGGCAACCCCTTCATCATCACAAAGTTCCCTTCTCCCGAATCCATGAAAGGCTACAAGGATTACCGACCCAATCCCTCCGCCCTCACCACAGAAATCATCACCACAGGCTACATTGCCTCCACTCAAAAACATGCCTACGACCACGATCCGGATTTTCAAAACGAAGAAAGCCGGGCAGATTACCTCAAAAAGCACAATCTTGCCCTCCTGCGTCCTTATCAGGTACGTGCTGTGGAATCCATCCAGGAAGCTGTTCGCAGAGGCCATAGTCGCTTCCTCTTTGAGATGGCTACCGGCACAGGCAAGACCCTGATCTCTGCAGCAGTGATGAAGCTCTTTCTCAAGACCGGCAATGCCCACAGGGTACTCTTTTTGGTGGATCGTCTGGAGCTTGAGGATCAGGCACAAAAGAATATGGTGAAGTACCTGCAAAAGGACTTTATCTCCCTGATCTACAAAGAAAACAGGGATGATTGGCGCAAAGCCGAGATAGTGATCTCCACCGTCCAATCCCTCCTTTCCGGGGATAAATACCGCAGCCTCTTCAGCCCCACAGATTTTGATCTGGTGATCTCGGACGAGGCACACCGCTCCATCGGAGGAAATGCCAGAGCGGTCTTTGAATACTTTGTGGGCTACAAACTTGGGCTCACCGCCACGCCCAAAGACTATATCAAAAATGCCTCTCCCGATGGCAATAGCCCCCGCGAATATGAACGTAGGCTTCTCCTCGATACTTATGAAACCTTCGGTTGCAAAAGCGGAGCTCCCACCTTTCGCTACTCCCTGCTGGATGGGGTTCAGGATGGCTATCTGATCAATCCCACCGTGATCGATGCCCGCACCAACGTAACCACTCAGCTTCTTTCAGATCTGGGCTATGCTTACACCGATAAGAGCCAGCCCGGAGACGATAACGTCACCTATTTTGAAGAGCATCACTTTGAAAGGAAGTTCTTCTCTGAAAATACCAACAAAACCATCTGCCGCGCCTTTATGGAAAACGCCATGACCGACCCCATCAGCGGCGAGATCGGTAAATCCATCGTCTTCTGCGTGAGCCAGAAACACGCCACCAAGATCACTCAAATCTTAAACCAGATAGCCGATAGGATGTTCCCCGGCAAATACAATTCCGATTTTGCTATGCAGGTTACTTCCCAGATTCCCACTGCCCAGCAGATGAGCATCAATTTTGCCAACAACAACCTCTCCGGCAGGGGAAACTTCCTGCCGGACTATCGCACGTCCAAGACCCGCGTCTGCGTAACCGTAGGGATGATGACCACCGGCTACGATTGCACAGACATCCTCAATATCGCTCTGATGCGTCCCATCTATTCACCATCGGATTTTATCCAGATCAAAGGCAGAGGCACCCGCAAACACAGCTTTACCGAGCTCAGTATCGATCCTCAGCTCAGTGCGATGCACCAGGATAAGGTCAAGACCAGCTTCCTGCTCTTCGATTTCTTTGCTGTCTGCGAGTACTTTGAAGAGAAGTTCAATTACGATCAGGTTCTCAGCCTGCCCCTGATCATCCGCTCCAAAGAGCCTAAACCGGGAACTGAACCACCACCGGGTGATCCCGCAGACATTGCAGAGATCTTCAGCCCCGATCCCCTGGCTCAGATCGAGGTCAAAGAGCTCCCCACCGAAGGCATGAAGGTGGATCGGATGTTTTTCCAGAAGTTTGAGGAAACCATCAAGAACGACAGCACGGTCAAAGCAGCCGTTCAGGATGGCAAATGGGACTTCGTATTGGATTACATCAATCAGGAGCATATCAACCAGCCCGAAGAATTCTTCACTCTGGAAAAGCTGCGCCAATCCATCAGCCTGGATCGCCGGCTCAGCCTCAGGGAAGTGGTGGAAAAAGCCTTTGGCCTGATCCCCCGCTTTAAGAGCAAGGACGAGTTGCTCAATAGCGAATTTGACAAATTCATCTCCATCCGCCGTCCCCAGGCCGAAGATAATATCCCGGCTCTGAAATACTATTTCAAAGCCTATGTAACCGATGGCAAGCTGAGGGATATCATCGACAAAAGGGATTTTGCCGAGCTCAACACCTATCCCAGCTTTGCCATGCAGGATTTCCTCGCCCTCAAAGACACCTGGCGCACCGCCATCCCAGAATACATCAAGGACTACGTAGTCCTGAACCGATACATGTAGGAGCCCCCAATGCTGGATTCACTCACCAAAAAGAAGATAGACGATGCCCGGGACATTCTGGTGGGCAAAGTTCCTGTGCCTCAAGCCCAGGTGGAACAGATCACCATTGCCCTGATCTATAAATTTATGTACGATATGGACGTGGAAGCCATCGAACTGGGCGGCAATCCCAAATACTTCACCGGAGACTATGCCCAATATGCCTGGAACAAGCTTTTGGATAAGAAGCTCAGCGGCGATGGCAGAGTGCTGCTCTATCAGAATGCCCTCACCGAAATCCCCCAAAACGCCTCCATCCCCCGGCTCTTTCGGGATATCTTCAAAAATGCCTTCCTGCCCTACAGAGATCCCGAAACCCTCAATCTCTTCCTGAAGTGCATCGATGAATTTACCTACGACCACAGCGAAAGGCTGGGCGATGCCTTTGAGTATCTGCTGGCCATCCTGGGCTCCCAGGGCGATGCGGGTCAGTTCAGAACCCCCCGGCACATCATAGATTTCATCGTGGCGCTCATCGATCCCCAAAAAGAGGACGTGGTGCTGGATCCCGCCTGCGGAACCGCCGGATTTCTGATCTCTGCCTACAAGCACATCCTGAAAAACAACAGCTCAAACTACGATCCCGCCACCGATCGCCACACTTTTGAAGATACAGGCATCCCCCTCAACGAACTGATCGTCAACGGCAAGAAATACCGGGGCGATAAGCTCAGCCCCGCTCAAAAGGAATATCTGCACAAGAGCATCCAGGGCTACGACATCTCTTTTGATATGGTGCGCCTCTCCCTGGTCAATATGTATCTGCACGGCTTCAACACCCCTCAGATCCATGAATATGATACTCTTACCAGCGAGACCCGCTGGGGAGAGCATGCCAACGTGATCCTGGCCAATCCTCCCTTTATGACTCCCAAAGGAGGAATCAAACCCCACACCCGCTTTTCCATTCAAGCCAAACGCAGCGAAGTGCTCTTTGTGGATTATATCATGGAGCATCTCACCGCTGGCGGCAGAGCCGGGATCATCGTGCCCGAAGGCATCATCTTCCAAAGCGGCAATGCCTACAAGCAACTGCGCAAGACCCTGGTGGAAAATAACTACCTCGTGGGCGTGATCTCCCTCCCGGCAGGTGTTTTCAACCCCTATAGCGGGGTGAAAACCTCCATCCTCTGGCTGGATAAATCCCTCGCCAAAAAGACTGATCAGATCATCTTCCTCAAAGTCAACTCCGATGGCTACGATCTCGGCGCTCAACGCCGTCCCATCGACAGGAACGATCTCCCCACTGCCTATGCCCAGGCCATGGCTTATAAAGAGGCTGTGCTCACAGGCAAAGGGTTCCAGATCCCGGAGAAAGACCTGATTCTGGTGGAAAAAGCAAAGCTGGCGGAGACTGGGGACTACGTGCTTTTACCTGGAAAGTTCTTAGACGCTTCAGCACTAAAGTGTGATTATCCATTAGTTCGGATAGGTGAGTGCCTTAGGCTGGTAAATGGTAAAGCATTTAAACCTGAAGAATGGAGTCCAAAGGAATGTGGTGGTCTCCCAATCATTAGAATCCAAAACTTAAATAATCCAGATGCTACATTGAACTACTACACTGGTGATATTGAAGAACGATACATTGTTGATTCTGGTAGTCTGCTATTTTCATGGTCAGGCTCCAGGGGGACGTCATTTGGACCACACATTTGGGATCGGGAAAGAGGTGTACTTAATCAGCACATATTTCTTGTGCACCACGACGATAGATACTTACGTAAATATCTATACTACGTGCTAAAAAAGACAGTTGCTGAGGTTGAGAGTAAGTTACACGGTGGAGTTGGTTTGGTGCATATCACTAAGGGAGATTTTGAGAGCATCCGCATCCCCCTCCCTCCTCTCTCAGTCCAGGAAGAGATAGTTGAGGAACTTGAATCCTATGAGAGAGAAATTGATTATTGCATGAAGAAGATCGCTCGATGTAGGAAGGGAATAATGGATAAGATCAATGATCTGTATGTATAGCGAAGCCTCAAGGAATACAATCCACATGAGGATGTACAAAAATCAAATCAGATCGTTCAGAGTTAGAACTAGTGTTTTGTTTATCATAAATATTGTAATGAGAGGAGTTAATGGGATACTCAGAATCAGCGCTAGATAAGAGAAACCGAGAATGGTTTACCAGCAACCCGAGCATTGGTAGCCTATTTAGTGTTTCCTTAATGGAAGGCCATCTACGTGGTCTTAATCCTTTTTCGATGCAGTTTAGCTATCCAATATCAGCTATAGCTGGGAAAAACGGTTCCGGTAAAAGTACTATGCTAGCAATTTCTGCTTGTGCGTATCACAGCAGGGAATCCGCCAAGAAATATGGTGGTAGCATAGCACCCTACTATACTTTTAGCGATTTTTTCATCCAAACAAAAAATGAAAAACCACCTAAAGGTATAAGAATTCAATACGGCATATTCTCCAACAATTGGGCTAATAGAAATGGGCAAAGTTTTGTTGGATACCAGACAAGGCGAAAACCCGTAAACGGACGGTGGAACAATTATGAAAAAAGGTTTAAGCGAAACACTCTCTTCCTGGGCACTCTTCGTGTTGCTTCATCTCACGAGATCTCTGCTCTAAAAGCATACTCCAAAAGATTCATTCCATGCTCTACCGAACCTAGCATATCAGACAAGATTTGTGAGATCGCTGCAAGGATCTTCGACAAGGAATACTCAGGTTATGAGGAATACAAGCATGGAAAATTCTCAATACCTTCTGTTACAACTTCTCAGTTTTCATATTCCAGTTTCAATATGGGCTCTGGTGAGGCTTCAGTACTCAGGATTTTGCAAGCTATTTTCTTGAGTGAGAAAGGATTACTCCTAGTAATTGATGAGATTGAATTAGGGTTACATCCTAGTGCCCAACGTAAACTGATTGCAGAACTCAAGCAACTCTGTTTCGATCATAAATGCCAGATAATATGCACAACACATTCACCAGTTATTATAGATTCTCTACCTTTAGACGCGAGATTTTATGTCGAGAATGTGAACGATTCTACTCGAGTTCAGAAAGGTGTTAGTAGTGAGTTTACTCTAGCAAGGCTTTCGGATGAGTCCCAGGAAGAGTTAACGGCATTTGTTGAGGACGAGGTAGCCTTAGCAATTGTGACAAACTCACTAAGTTGCAATTTAAGATCAAGGGTTAGAGTAGTGGTTATTGGTTCTAGCCAAGCAGTACTGTCACAACTCATCTCTCGGTTTCGTGAGAACAGACCAAATTGTATGGCTTTGTTAGATGGCGATAAAAGGAATGAACATGCAGGCCTCGAATCTACTATAAAATCATTGTTTGCCAGCAACATTCCCACATTCATCGATGTTAAGAGAGACATAGTTCCCAGAGTTAAATACCTACCCGGAGATTCTTGGCCAGAGCGTGAACTACTTATAAATGTGCAAAGTAACGAAGGGGCTATTCAAACTCTTGAGCAACGTCTAAGAACAGAACCTGGGATAGTTTCCGATAATCTCTCTCAAGCTCTGAATCAAACTAAACACAATGAACTTCGTTTTTTATCTGAGCGATTTTGTGTATCCCGAGAGACCCTGCTAACAGAATTAGTTAAGTCTATTGATACATCAGGTAATCAATCCTATCAGCCGATTGAGGAGATGATTACTGAAATCCTAAGTGAATTGTGATTTGTGAGATGACTGTACATTGAAATTTTTAGAGCATATCATAGAATGATATTAAAGTGCATATTCATTAGTTATGCACGAATTCCCTATCTATGTCCTGATCATACCCCATTTTATAGACCAGTTTGTAATGGTGAATTCGCTTTAACGTTATAGGCATTAATAAACTCGTAGGGAGCCATGTAATTCAGAGACCGATGAGGTCGTTCTTCATTGTAGTGACTTACCCAATTCATAATAAGTTCTCTTGCTTCAACCAAATTGCGGAAGATATGCCTGTCAAGACATTCCTTCCTCATTTTACCATTGAAACTCTCGATAAAGCCATTCTGCGTTGGCTTTCCTTTAGCTATGAAACCCAGCTGAACTCCAGCCTCGTCTGCCCATTTGAGCATAACTTTGCTGGTAAACTCGGGACCGTTATCACATTTAATTGCCTTGGGTGTAAGTGATCCCGGGGGTTTACATTTAGCATTAGAACTACTTGATCAGTAAATACCTATTTCTGGAGAGCGAAAGACATTCTTGCTCCTTGAATTCTCTGGAGATCCCCTAGTGATCCCCTAGTGATTCCCTAGTGGCGACAAGGGGATCTCCAGAGCAGTGCGAGGGAATTGCAGGTGTACTCAAAGGGGGAGCAAGGACTGCGTCCTTGCAGTGAATAAGTTAACAAGTTAATGAGTGAATAAGTGGTTTGCTGCGCTTGGCTCTATGTAAATTCTCTGCCATAATAAGTTAGCAATACTAACAGAATCTGCTTGACATTTATCCCGACTAATGCAGAGTGTAGCCAGAATGAATTTGAGGAGCTTATATGGAAAGCAGTAACGAGATTTGGGCTGGCAGAGAAGAGGCGCTGATAATACGGAATCGCGATGGAGCACTGCAGCTTAGGATGGGCGCGGAAGAGGCTGTGATCAAGAAATCCGCCACCGCAATGTACCTTTACGAACTATTGATCCATCCCAATAAACCGATCCGGGCATTGGATCTGGATGCCCTGGTCAATCCCCCGGATATTACCTGCCAAAGCCTTTACCACAGTAGCAATGCAGAGCTGGCTGCCCAGGGTCTCTATGTCCAATCCAGGCGCGACAAGGATCCCTGTATGGACGAGCAGGGGATTAAAGAAATCAAACAAAGATTAGTGGCACTAAATGAGAAGTACGCGCAGCTAATGGAATGGCACGATTATGCCGCGCTGGAAGAGGTGAGCGAGGAGCGGGAACGCCTGATCGAGTACCTGGCACCGCTGCTCAATCCACGCCACAGCCCTGTATTGGAGGGAGAGAGTACCAGGCGCAAGGAGGCAATCCTAAAGAGTATCCGCCGCGGGATCAGCCGCATCGCGGAGCAGGCTCCCCGGATGGGAGACTATCTGAAAAAGAGAGTGAGATTGGGGGAGTGGGTTTGCTTTGCAGTTAATAGTTAATCAGTTAATGAGTTAATGAGTGATTTGCTGCGCTCGGGCTGAGATTCGTGTGATTTTGGGGTACATCCATTACCAATGGCAGAC